>CAJNCY010000005.1 GCA_905221375.1 bacterium | reverse complement strand
TGATTAAAACCAGCGGAATTTACCCTGACACGGATTTTCACTGGTTTTTAGGATTTTTATCAGACTAACTTCCACTTTGATTAGCGGTGGAAGTTAGTTTGGGAATTTACCTGGGGGAGGTACTTGCTCGCTTCTTTGATACTAAGTTCAGCCATTCTTTCCTTGTTTTTCTCAATGAAGCATGCTACCCAAACTGGATTCGTTTTGGAGTAGTCTCTCAGAGACCAGCCAATGGCTTTATTGATAAAGAATTCTGTTTGGTTCAAATTATGAAGCAGAATCTTTTCCATTAATTGAACATTGGTCTTCTCTTTTCTTAACAACTGGTGGTCAATAGCAACTCGTCTCAGCCAGATATTGTCTGACAGGCTCCATTGGAGGATTATTTTTTCCAGTTTCGGCTTATTGTATACCAAACTCCCTACTACGCGATCTAGGATATCCACTGTATCCCACCAAAACTTGGTAACAACTAACTGCTCTAGCTTAGGCAAATCGCTGTCCTTTAGATAAGACTGCATTACTTTCAAATAATTTGTAGCCACATACTGATATTCTCTAGACTCTTTTTCCCAGCAAGTATCTACAAAATCCCAATCGATAATCTTTGTTTTTTTCGCTTCTGGAAAGTATTTTTTATAGAGTTTATTTCTGGCGCCGCAACGCCTAGAAAGGAAAATTGATGGCGCATATAGGCCTCCATGGGCCCTGCTTTTTTAGGATCTTTTGCTGCTTCTAGCTCCTCAAGTAAATCAGTTAAACTCATCTAAAACTCCTCATGCCCGACCAAGTGGTGCTGAAAGGCATAGACTGCTGCCTGGGTGCGATCGCTGACTTCAAGTTTGGCAAGAATGTTAGACACGTGCGTCTTGACCGTCTTGAGAGAGATAAAAAGTTCGTCTGCGATGCGCTGATTTTCGTAGCCCTTGGCGATGAGTTGGAGAACATCTCGCTCACGCGCAGTCAGGTCCTCATGTAGTTCTATGTGCTTGCGATGGTATTCGACCTTCTTGCTGACCTCTTGTTCAATAGCCAGCTCGCCAGCAGCCACCTTACGGACGGCATGGAGCAGTTCGTCTGCACTAGAAGTCTTGAGCATATAGCCTTGGGCACCAGCATTCAAAACCGGCATTATTTTTTCATTGTCCAAGTAAGAAGTCACAATCAAAATCTTGGCTTCAGGCCATTCTTTGAGGATGGCCAAAGTCGCGTCAATTCCATTCATTTCAGGCATGACGATATCCATGACAATAACATCTGGACGCAATTTCAAGGCTAAGTCAATCCCCTGAAACCCGTTGGACGCTTCCCCTACAACTTCTACATCATCTTGGAGGTCAAAGTAGCTTTTCAAGCCCAATCGGACCATTTCATGGTCATCTACCAGTAAAATTTTCATCTTTACTCCTTTATCATTCCTTATCTAACAAGGGAATACGGATATCAACTGCCAGCCCTTGCTTTGGAGCTGTCAAGAGTTGAACCGTTCCCGCCATATCTTCAACCCGCTCCTTGATATTGCGGAGTCCATAACTCAAGTCGTCTAAGTTCCCTAACTGGAAACCAATCCCATTATCCACAACTTTCAGCTGCAATTCAAGATCCGTCTGATAGAGATAGACATCCAAGCAAGAGGCCTGGGCATGGCGGAGGGTATTGCTGATCAACTCTTGCAGGATACGGAAGATATGCTCCTCGATTTTCTTAGGCAATTTCGTCACGTTTTGCTTGAAACTAACCTTGAGATCACTTTTGTCCTCAAGCTCTTTTAAGAGGATTTGAATTCCTTCTATCAAGCTCTTCTGTTCCAATTCAACTGGTCGCAAATGCAAGAGCAAGACCCGCAAGTCCTTCTGGGCTGTTTCTAGGATGGCTGTGACACTCTGCAACTGGGTCTGCATCTTTTCTCTATCCAGTTTCAAAGTCTGCTGGCTGACACCTGACAAAATCATATGAGCAGCAAACAACTCCTGACTGACGGTATCGTGCAAATCCCGAGCAATCCGCTTTCGTTCTTTCTCGATGATTTCCTCTTCCTGAGCAAGACTGTGATTTTCAGCCTTTTGAAGTGCTTCTGTCAAGAGGTTAAGTTTGCCAGATAAGGACTTAAAGCTGGCATCCAAATCTGAGTCTGAAAGCTGAACCACTTCTTGCCCTGCCAACAAACGCTTGAGATTGGCCTGCATTTTTCTTAGAGAAAGCTCTTCGACACCTCGCCAAAACAGGGCTAAAAGAAAGGTCATGGACATGCTAAATACCAACAACAAAAAGACAAATTTTTCTGTTTTTTCGACATCATGCAAGAAAAGAGACCAGTCAAAATCAAGGATTTCCAGCAAGCTGTGAGAGAGAAATAAGACAAAGAGGAAGGAGGTGAGGGCAATGATAACATAAGCTTGTTTTTTCATCCTCTGACCACCTCCACATCTCCAATCATGGTAGTCAAGAGAATCTTGACGCTCTTGTTACTCTTGAGATAATCTCTCGTTTCCTGATGATAGTGTTCATTGCGGAGGGCACGCTTGGGCTGATTGAAAAAAGTCAAATCCCCATAGAGACAGTTAACACTGAGACTGACTTCTACATCAACAGGCACAATGATTTTGGTCGTTCCTACCATCTTTCTGAGGATAATAACATTATCATGATTGGTTAGAATCACCCTCTCCAGATGAATAGTGTCCTTACCCATGAGACGAAAGAGATTGATATCATCAAACTGGCAAGTCTGGTAGCTTGAAAAATGATGGAGATTGCCAAACCAACGATTTTTCTCCTTCTTAACCGTTACCACCTCTTCAAAAACTAAATTGGTCTGCTCTTTTTCCTGATTCATCATCGGATAAAGAAGAAAGAGGCTGTATATAACCGCAACAAAAATAGCTAAAATCACAAAAGGATTGAGCATGATGATGAAAAAGAAGAGAATGGTTGCCACCACTAACAGAAGGTTATTGCCCTCTTTACCAGTGTAATAACGAATCAAAAGCAGAAAGAGGAATAAAATCAGCAGAAAACGCGAAAAATGCTCTGAAACCATCAAAATCAGAGCTCCCGTCAACAGACAGGCTTCGATAAATAAAAAGATTTTAAATTTTCTCATACATGTATCCTCTTATTCTATTTTATCACAATTCAAAAAAGTCACCTCGGTCTGAAGATGGAAAAAAGGCGGTGGTTACGCCTTTTTCATCTGATCCTTTGCTTCTTTTAGTTTGCCATAAAGAAGATAGTCTACGTTTTGCAGATCTACTATGGTGGCACAATTAAGAGCACACATAATGAGTCGTAAATCCTCTTTCCAGCCTTGGACAATGCCAATCACTTCTTCAACTGAATAGGTTTCAACCAATTCCAGAACGGTTCGTGACAATCCTACAGCCTTAGCACCAAAGACCAAGCACTTAATCATATCCAGCGGATTCCGAACGCCACCACTGACCAAGAGTTCAACCTTGTCTTTCCAGTCTTGGGCATTGAGAAGGGCTTGCATGGTAGACTGGCCCCATTGATTGAGGTAATCACGCTGACCACTGCGACGGTTTTCGATATAAGCAAAGCTTGTACCGCCACGACCTGATAAGTCCACTGTACGAACACCCAGTTCATAGGCTCTTTCAATAGTCTTCACATCCATCCCAAAACCCACTTCCTTAAGGACAATCGGAACGGGGATTTGCTTACTATAGTCTGCCAGATGCGATTGCCAGCTTCTGAACTTCCTTTCTCCCTCGGGCATGAGCAATTCCTGCATGACATTGACATGCACTTGTAGGAGAAGAGGATTCATTTCTTCTACAGTCTGAAGTCCTAACTCGACAGGCTTGTCCAATCCAATATTGGTTCCAAGAAAGAGATTTGGATGACTAGACTTAACAGAAAAAGAGTCATCTGTTGGATCTTTGAGGGCTGCGCTATAAGAGCCCGTTACAAACAAAATACCACAGGCTTCTGCCACCTGAGCTAGTTTTTGATTGATTTCTTTACCTTTTTCACTCCCACCTGTCATGGCATTGATATAAAAAGGAAAGTCCCACTTTCGACCAGCAAACTCTGTCGACAGATCGATTTCATCCAGGTCGTAAAGAGGCAAGGAAGAATGGATCAACTCCACCTCATCAAAGCTATTATAGGAACTTTTCTGCTCAAGGGCATAGCGGATGTGCTCATCCTTACGATTTGTCGTCATGTCCTATCCTTTCTTGGTATAAGAGCTCAATCCCCAGATCGGCCCAACGGTTTTTGAGGGTTTCAGTTGATTGCTCATCAAAACTCAAGGCAATACCACAATCACCACCACCAGCTCCACTACTCTTGGCAACAGCCTGCAAATCTTGACTGGCTTCTTTCAACTGTCTAAGCGAAGGCGTGTAAATATCTGTGCTCAAGCCTTCTAAGAGCTTACTGGCTACTTCTACTTGCTCGATAATTTTTTCTGATTCCCCCTGCTCCAAGGCTTCTACTAAAGCAGCTACCGTTTCTTTTGAGAAATTTAAAAAATTCTGATTGATATTTTTCTTGATTTGCTGGACCATTTGGCTCGATACAGCCACTTCCTTGGTCCATCCCACTAGAAAATCACATTCTAGGGCTGGTTTCACTTGTGAGATAGAAAAGCCCCAATCACGCTCTAAAACAGTCGCCAAGTTTTCTTCTTCCAACCAAGTTGCCACCTTTTGGCGATCAAATGACTGGTAGAGAACCAAATCCTCTGCCACGATACAGGCAAGGTCGCCCATAGAGCCATTGTCACCTCGCTTTAGCAAGACCGCGCTAGCTAGCTTGAACAAGATCTCCTGATCAACCGTAATATCATACAGAGACAGCAGGGCCTTGATGACTAAGACAACGACGCTACCACTAGAACCCAGACCAAACTTTTTCCCTTCTCTTTCCATTTTTCCTCGAATCTCTAGAGAAAAAGGCCTTAAATCCTGACCTCGATAAGTCAGGAAATCTTCCACTAAAGCAATCGTTTCTTGGATCAAGCTATAGTCAGGATTTGGCGTCAAGTCCACTGCGAAATCAAACATATCCGAATAGAGGCGGTAGCTATCAGAAAAAGCAATCTCGCCCTTCATATAGATAGGAATGGCCTTTATCAAGGCCAACTGTCCTGGCTCTAGAATAGCATACTCACCTGCCCAATAGAGTTTCCCGCAAGTTTTAACAGCAATCATCTTGACTCAAATCCTTTGTTTTTGACACAATCAAGCGGTAACGTTGACCGAAGATTTCTGATAAATGCTCCAAGTCTTTCTCCTGACAGAGGACCTTGACATTGGGACCAGCATCCATAGTAAAGTAGCAGGCTTCCCCTTGCTCGCGAAGCTGACGGACAAAGTCCATGGCTTCATAAGATGCATCGGTCAGATAAGAAAAAGCTGGTGATGCAGTTTTTGTCGTAGCGTGCATAGCCAGGGCATTTTTTTCAGTCAATTCCCCAACCTTGGCAAAATCATTTTCCTTGAGATAAACCAGCATATCCTGATAATCCTTCTCAGACTGACGCACCCAGTCGTCAAAAGTCGTCGAAGTTTCCACACAAAGTTTCATCCCGTCACGACTAGAGATTGGTTTTTTCTTGTCTTCTAGCACCAACATAATCATAGCTAGTTTCAGGTCTGTCTCTACCGGGTAAATCTCTCCACTATCCTTGTCCCAGGCACCTAGCGGTCCATAAAAACTCCGAGAAGAAGAGCCTGAGGCAAACTTAGCCTCCTGCGCCAGCTGACTTCTATCCAAACCAAGCTTGAAATAAGCATTACAAGCCTTGACCAAGGCGGACAAACCGCTAGAACTTGAGGACAAGCCCGCTGCGGTAGGCATATTGTTTTGAGTGTCAATACGAACAAAGCCCTCACCATCTGGACGGTAGCGGTCAATAATCTTACTCATCTTGGCATGCTCAGCCTCATTTTGTAGCTGACCATTGATATAAAAGGCATCAGCAGTCGCATCCGTCGGTAGAGGCGACAAGGTCGTCTCTGTGTACATGTTTTCCAAAGTCAGAGAAATACTGCTAGTAGCAGGCACCATCTCTTTTTCTTTTTTCTTTCCCCAATATTTGATAATAGCAATATTTGCGTAGGAACGTACTGTTACAGGCTCTCTATCCATGTCTGAACAGCTCCTTTCTCTTCTAATCTTTCTGCTAGTTCTTGTGCTTGTATCAAATTAGCTGCCAAGGCTATGATACAGCCTCCAAGCCCACCACCGCTCATCTTAGCACCCAGAGCACCATGGTTAAGAGCTGTTTCAACCAGATGGTCTGCCTCAGGGCTACTGACCCCAATTTCTTTTAGATGTAAATGCGCTTGACTGAGGATTTGCCCCAGTCCTTCAGCATCTTTTCGTGAAATCGCTTCTTCTGCCTGCTGGGTTAATTCCCCCAAGGCATGCAAAAACGGTAGGGCATCCTTGCCCTTATTTTGAACCACTTGGATGGCTTCACGAGTATGGCCATAAACACCCGTATCGGCAATCACCAAATAGGCGGATAAATCCATCTCAAGCTCTGTAAATCCTACGTTCTTGATAAAGCGAATAGGCTGGTCACTGAGACAGGTCTTAGCATCCAAGCCACTTGGATTCATATGGGCAATCATCTCAGCCCGATTGACCAAAACTTCTAGTACATCATGAGGCAGTTCTGCCTGATAGTAGTCAAATACCGCACGAATGGCCGCTATGCTGATAGCTGCTGATGAACCCATTCCTCGTTTTTCAGGAATAGCCGAGTCAATCTCACAGCGAATACAAGCATCCTTGATATTTAGATGTTCAAGTGAAGCATACACCGCCATGGACAAGGTATCCTCCTCATAAAGGCGCCAAGGACTCGCTGCAGGAACTACCTTACAAGTCACCTCTACCTCCAAAAGAGGTAGGGAAATGGCAGGATAACCATAAACGACCGCATGCTCCCCTATTAAAATAATCTTACTATGTGCCTGACCGACACCAATTTTTTTTGTCATGTTTTCCTTTTACTAGACGAAAAAGCCGTCTCATCTTTTCATACAAGTATTTATTCTCTCCTATCTATTTTATTATATTTTCACAAAAAAAGCGATTGTTTCCTCCACAATCGCCTCTTTCATTATTGAACCCATTCGCCATTATAGTTGACGTAATAGCCATCTACGGTCGTATTCACTGCCAAGGCACCTGAGCTATAAGTATAGTACCATTTACTACCGATCTGGAACCAGCCAGTGATCATAGCTCCTGATGAACGGAGATAGTACCACTTGTTACCGAGGTATTGCCAGCCAGTTTTCATATCACCATTTACTTGGTCTAGATAATACCAAGTTGAGCCTTCCTGATACCAGCCAGTTGCCATGGCTCCTGATGAACGGAGGTAGTACCACTTATTACCAAGGTATTTCCAACCTGTTTGCATTGCAGCACTTGTTGGATCTAGATAGTACCAAGTTGAGTTATCATTTGTCCAACCACGCACTAGCTCCCCAACCGTTAAACTGTCGATACGAGCATCGAAGCTACCATCCTTCAGTAAATAATACCAGTGCCCCTCATCATAAATCCAACCAGTTTTTAAGGTGTGATAACTACGTTGATCTTCAAAATAATAGACTCGTTTCTCTGCTGGACTATTATATTGTTCCCCATGATGCTTGTTGACATTTGTAGCTGTTTTTGCTTCTAAAACTTGCTTACCAACAAATTCTTGTAGTACCCCATCTTGACCAAAGTAAAACCAATCTGGTCTAAAAGCAATATCTTGCCTTATAGAAGAACCAATCGTAACCCCTTCGTGTGGAGCAGGTATATATTGCCAGCCGACAACCATCTCTCCAGATAAAGGATCAAAATAATAGTACTTACCATCAATCACTCGCCAGTAGGTTTCTTTGAGTTCCCCCTTCTTGTAGTAGGTTCTATCATTTTCTTTGACAAATTGCCAACCTTCTGAATCAGCATCATCCGCTAATACTGCACTTGTCGCTAGCAAACCAAAGAAAAAGACTGCTAATGCAATTTGCATCAATTTTTTTATTATTTTCATTAGACCTATCCTCCATAACTGATTGTAGCAAATACAAAATCGCATGTCAACATTTAAAGAACTCATATAAAAAGCAGTTACATAACTGCAACTGCTTTTCTATTCTTGCATGGTGTAACCAACACCACGAACTGTTTTAATGTAGCTTTTTTGACCTTTTACATCAAGCTTGCTACGTAGATAACGGATATAGACATCCACGATATTTGTTTCGGTCGCACTTTCATACTTCCAGACACTTTCCAACAACTGCTCACGAGTCAGAACTTTCTTGCTTCCCATCAGAGTAGCCAAGAGGTCATACTCACGACGAGTCAAAGCAATCATCTCCTCGCCACGATAAACGGTATGATGTTCTACATCCATACGCAGATTGCGGTAAGACGTTGGAACCTTCATCTGACTACAGTGTTGGTCGATAAAGTCCCGACCTCGGAAAATCGCTGAAATACGAGCCACCAAATTATCAATAATAACCGGCTTATAGATGTAAGAAACGGCAAAGCGTTGGATTGTCTCAATCTGATCTTGCAATTCTTCGCGATGGTCCAAGACCATAATCACTGAGGCTGGCTTAGTTCGACTCAGCTTATCTGCAAAATCCTGGGCTGTCATATCCCCCAGTTGAGCATTCAATAAAATCAAGTCATAGTCTGTCTGAAGAGCCATGGAGAGGGCTTTTTGCCCCTCCTCAACCTGATCAACTCGGTATTGCTCTTTTTGGAGTTCCAAACTTAAAAAATGAGCTAGATTTCTTTCTTTCTCAAGTAATAAAATCCGTTTCCCCATGGCAGACCTACTTATTTTTCGTCATACCAAGAGTAGTGGAATGTTCCTTCTTTGTCTTTACGTTGGTAAGTGTGGGCACCAAAGTAGTCACGTTGCGCTTGGATCAAGTTAGCTGGAAGGTCAGCTGAACGGTAGCTATCGAAGTAAGTAATAGCTGCTGAGAAAGTTGGCACTGGCACACCAGCTTGAACCGCAAGAGCTACGATGTCACGCACTGCTTGTTGGTATTTAGCAGTAACATCCAAGAAGTACTCATCCAAAAGAAGGTTGGCAAGATCTGCATCACGGTTGTAAGCATCTGTAATCTTTTGCAAGAAACGAGAACGGATGATACAGCCATCACGCCAGATAGATGCGATGTCTGCAAATGGCAAGTTCCAGTTGTTTTCTTTAGAAGCTACACGCAATTGAGCAAAACCTTGTGCATATGAAATGATTTTTGAGAAGTAAAGGGCTTGACGAATCTTTTCAATCAACTCAGCCTTGTCTCCTTCAAATTTGAAGGCAGCTGGTTTTGGAAGAACCTTGCTAGCATGTACACGTTCTTCTTTATAAGTAGAGATGTAACGTGCAAATACTGACTCAGTAATTAGTGACAATGGCACACCAAGGTCAAGTGATGATTGGCTAGTCCATTTACCAGTCCCCTTGTTACCTGCAGCATCAAGGATGTAGTCTACGATTGGTCCGGCTTGGCCTTCATCGTCTTTACGGCTCAAGATATCAGCTGTGATTTCAATCAAGTAGCTGTCCAATTCACCCTTGTTCCACTCAGTAAAGATTTCAGCCATATCTTCTGCTGAAAGACCTAACAAGTGTTGCATCAAGTCATAGCTTTCTGCGATCAATTGCATATCCCCATACTCGATACCGTTGTGAACCATTTTCACATAGTGACCAGCTCCATCAGGACCGATGTAAGTCACACATGGTTTGCCATCTTCTGGTGCTTTAGCTGAGATTTCTTCAAGAACATCCGCAACCAATTCGTAGGCCTCTTTTTGTCCACCAGGCATGATAGAAGGACCTTCAAGGGCACCTTTTTCACCACCAGAAACCCCAGTACCGATAAAGTTGATACCTGAGTTTGCCAATTCTTCATTACGACGGATTGTATCTTTGTAGAAAGTGTTTCCGCCGTCAATCAAGATATCACCCTTGTCAAGGTGTGGAAGAAGTGCTTGGATAGTAGCATCTGTACCAGGTCCAGCTTGAACCATGAGCATAATACGACGAGGTTTTTCGATTGAGTTTACAAAACTTTCAACGTCATAGCTTGGTACAAAGTTCTTTTCAGGATGGCAAGCAATTACATCTTCCGTTTTTTCTTTACTACGGTTGTAGATAGCAACTGTGTAACCACGAGATTCAATATTAAGGGCAAGGTTACGACCCATTACGGCCATACCTACGACACCAAAGTTAGCTTTTGTCATTTGACACTCCTCTTATTTAATTTGTTTTATTTTATCATTTTTACTTTTGAAAAGAAAGAATTTTGTAACGGCTACTTAGAAGTCCAAGGCATCCGCATGTCCAGAACCATTTCCAACAAAATATCCTGTCTTACAGTTAAGGGTAAAGAGATAAGTTCCATCTGGCTTGTAGAGGTTGTAATAACCATTGCCATTAACGATATTGACACGTTCAAGGATGTATTGGTTACCAGTGATATAGCCACGCGAACGTGAAGTCGCTAAAATTTGTTCCAAGACACCATCCGCAAAATCCCAGGCAGAATTATTACTATCATCAATAGCAGACTGATTATAGGCAACACGACTAGCACTTCTTTGAACAGCAACCCCTGCACTCGAGAGACCCATATTGACTTCACTGCGACTACTTCTAGTCTCATTTGATGCCGTATTTGAACTACTTGGTTTTGTCTCACTAGAAGCATTTGAACTTGCTTGACTAGAACTGCTAGTTTGACTTGAACTTGAGCTAGAAGCGCTTGTTTGCTGACTCTTACCAAGGCTGATAGCCTTATCTAGCACTTTATCAATCTCAGTATTGCCAGTTTTAACATCCGTAAATTTAGCATCCGATTTGACTTTGGCATTGGTATCCAAAACACCATCAACAATAGCTGGCTTTTCAAATTGTGCATTAACATCTTGAATGGCCTTGATTTGCGTTGCTAGACTATCATATTTCGATTTGGCAAGGGTATGTTCACGACTGCCTTCCAGCTTATCAAGCAAGGTCTTCAGTTGACTCAGTTTATCAAACTGACTATTTTTCAAAGCCGTTTTATTGCTATCGGTGTAGAAGGCATCGTATTGGCTATTAAAATCTTCTAAAATCGGCTGAATATTCTGCTCACTAGACGATGATTGAGAAGTTTGGATTTCCTGTGTTGAGCGATTCACTTGACGGTAAACATAATAAGCAGTCCCAAGGATAAGAACCGCTAAGGTTACTAGAATCCCATAAATCACCCATTTCTTCTTACTTTCTCCATCTTCACTATCCGTAACTCGAGAAAGCATTGGAACCTCTTCTCCTTCAAACAATTGTACTTCTTCAGTCTCAAATTCTTCGACAGGGGGAACTTCTGAATCGCGTATGAATTCTAAATCATCGAACTGATTCAAGTCATCTTCTTGTACTGAGGACTCAACTTCTGTCTCCTCACGAATCTCTTGAAGCAAATCATCAAGAGTCGAGGTAACAGCTACCTCTTCTTTTTCGACTAACTCCTCTTTTTTGTATTGACGAGTCGCAAACTTATCTGCTTCGATTTCATCTTTGTGTTGCTTGACATACTTATCCAAAATGGAATCTTCAGGCAAGACTCCTGCTTCCACTTCTTCATTTTTACGAATAGCTTGACCAACTGTTAACTCTTTTGCTTCATCAAAATCAAATCGCGGTTCTTGGTTTTCTTTTTTATGACGATTCCGTCTTTTCTTACTCATGAGTATCCCTTTCTATTTTACCTCTTGGCGTTTAACACGCTGACCAAAATATTGATACAGATCCACTTTCAAGGTTCCGTTGTATAACTTACGTTTCTTATCCGCCTGACTACCGTACTTGGTCTCAAAGGCTTCATCACTAGTTAGGATAAACTTACTCCACGTTTTCAGCGGTGCAAATACTTGCCCCATCTCAGCATAGAGCTTGGTAACTCCTGCATCATCTGATAAACGTTCTCCATAAGGCGGATTGGAGATAATCACGCCATTGATTTTATCAGAACGTAAATCCTGCACGCGCATCTGCTTAAATGTAATATCCCCTGCAACACCAGCTGCCTGAGCATTAGCTTTAGCAATTTCCACCATACGTGCATCGATATCACAGCCCATAATATCCAGTTCCAGCTCACGGTCTACTTTTTTAGCCGCTTCTGTACGCACTTCCTGAATCAAGCGATCGCTGACCCAGTTCCATTCTTCAAAAGCAAAAGAGCGACGAAGTCCTGGAGCCATCTTTCTAGCAATCATAACTGCCTCAATACAGAAAGTCCCCGAACCACAGGTCGGATCAATCAAAGGCTTGTCTGAATACCAGTTAGAGAGTTGTAAAATGGCTGCCGCCATGTTTTCCTTGATAGGAGCGCCACCCTTTTCCGTACGATAACCACGTTTAAAGAGGCTAGACCCGGTCGTATCAATCATGATAGTTGCCACATCTTTGAGAATAGAGACCTCAATCTTAAACTCTGGGCCATTCTCCATCAGAGGAACACCTTCTGGGCGGGCATAGTGTTTCTGCAATTTCTTGACAACAGCTTTCTTAGAAATAGCCTGAACACTCGGCTCATTGTGAAGTTTAGATTTAACACATTTGGCCTTGGAAATCGGGAACCGAGCTCCGAGTGGTAAATAATTTTCCCAATCTAAAGCAAAAACTCCCTGAAACAGCTCTTCAAAAGTCTTAGCTGGGAAAGTTCCTACGATAATTTTGATACGATCTGCTGCTCGAAGCCAGAGGTTGGTTTCGATAATGGCTCTCATGTCTCCTTGAAAACGAACACGTCCATTTTCAACCTGACAATCGTAGCCCAACTCTCGCACTTCTCGTCCCACAACAGCTTCAAGACCTGCTGCCACAGTTGCAATTAAATTAAATTCTTTTTTCATGTTACAGTCTTGCAAGACCTTTCTATATGTCCACTTTAAAAAATGAGGTTGAGAAAATTTCTCAGCCCCAACCTATATGCAATTTTCTATAAGCCATGTTTTGTTCCAGAAGTGACTAGGACCACTTCCTTCGATAATCATCTGTCTACCACTAACAGCTCTAGCTGATAGCAGTCAGAATACTACGTTCGTTTCCGCGTACTCCATGCCCCGACCAAAATTTGGGTTGCTAGCTTGAGGGGTTTACCGCGTTCCACTCTCTCCGTTTCCAGAAAGACTCCGTCACTGTGGCACTTTCAAGCTTACTCTGGCCTATCCAAGGACTTAGCCATTTCAACTGCCGTAACGATTTCTCGTCCCTAGGCTTATGGTTTCGCCTAGCACAAACACTACAGGCATCACAGCCTGTGCTAGCATGGACTTTCCTCATGAGAAGCAACTCTCCTCACGCGATTATCCAAAAATTGCACATCTCAAATAACTACTTAGAAATCTGAGTTATCTAAAATTTGTTTACCAAACACTTCTTTTTCAAGACGATTCAAGCGTTTCAAAATATCAAAATTCGTCATAGAACTTGTAGTTGCCGCTTCCATAGGCTCTGCTTGAACTGGTGAAGGTTTCGGTTTACGAGCTAATTCTTCCTTCAAATCCGCAATTTCCTGACGAAGTGACTTGACCAAGGCAGCATAGGTTTCATAATCCTTAATGACATCGTCTAAAAACTCATCAACTTCTACCTTGCTATACCCACGGACTTCACGCCCAAACTCTTGTTCAAAAATATCTTTCGCTGAAAAAATAATACTTGCCATGTCTCTCTCCATTCTTGCTTGCTAGTATTATTATATAAAAAAAGCCAAACAAAAATCAAGGTCAAAGCTTCAATTTTCGGAAAAATTTTCAGCAAGTTCATTTAACTGATCAAATGTTAATCTCTTTATAAAATAGTCCTCTTGATTTTTCATCTTTTGGTAAAAATAAGCTAGTTTCGTTTCATTTTCTTCATCATAAAAAAGATAGGAACTGTTCGTGTTTTCCAGTAAAAACTGCTGATAATCTCTTAACTGCCCCTTGTGTTCATAGCGAGGATAGGCATATTTGACAAAGTCTACCTGCTTAAAACGGCTCAGTTTCATCTGATTGCCTTCATTCCAATTTTCCCCATGGGTTTCAAAAGCAAAAATGGTGGCCAACTGGAAACCGTATTCGGTTTTCATCTCCTGAGCAACCTCTAAAACCCAATATTCAAAGCCCAAAGTCCCTGTAAATACAAGCCAAGTCACCCCATCTTCTGCCATAGCTTCTAAATCCCTATGTATCGCTTTTTTAATCAATTTAAGACGAGGATCCTTGTCAGAAAGCAAACCCAAATCAAAAGCAGAATAGCCTAAAACCAAAGCTGTAGTCATTTTTAACCCTTCCTGTGCAAATTTATGATATAATAGAGTGATGTTATTGTACCAATAAGGAGAATTATGGTCAACTATCCTCATAAAATTTCATCACAAAAAAGACAACCATCTCTTTCTCAACCCAAAAATTTCGCAAATCGAGGAATGTCTTTTGAAAAGATGATCAATGCTACCAACGACTACTATTTGTCTCAGGGCTTGGCTGTTATACACAAGAAACCAACTCCTATTCAAATCGTACGAGTGGACTATCCACAACGAAGTCGTGCCAAGATTGTTGAAGCCTATTTTCGACAAGCTTCAACGACAGACTATTCTGGCGTTTATAAGGGATATTACATCGACTTTGAGGCTAAGGAAACTAGGCAGAAACAAGCGATTCCGATGAAAAATTTTCATCCACATCAGATTCAGCATATGGAACAAGTCCTTGCCCAACAAGGAATCTGCTTTGTCCTTCTTCACTTTTCTTCTCAGCAAGAAACCTACTTATTACCGGCACATGATTTGATTCGCTTCTATCATCAAGATAAGGGGCAAAAATCAATGCCACTTGGATACATACGAGAATACGGTTACCAGATAAAACTAGGGGCATTCCCACAAATTCCCTATCTCGATGTTATCAAAGAACATTTACTAGGTGGTAAACAAGATGAATAAATACATTCTTATGCGAATATTAAAGTATATTGGAATCTTTTTCCTAACTCTCTTTATCGCATTATTTCTATTGGGCGGGGGTGTTTTCCTCTATTTTGTGAGTAAAGCTCCAGCCTTATCAGATAGTAAATTAGTTGCAACAACTTCTAGCAAGATTTATGACAATAATAACGAACTCATTGCCGATCTGGGCTCTGAACGCCGAGTAAACGCTCAGGCCAACGAAATTCCTACTGATTTAGTCAAAGCTATCGTGTCTATCGAAGATCATCGTTTCTTTGACCACAGAGGGATTGATACGATTCGGATTATGGGAGCCTTCTTACGTAACTTACAAAGTAATTCTTTACAGGGGGGATCAACCCTAACCCAGCAGTTGATTAAGTTGACCTATTTCTCAACATCAACTTCGGATCAAAACATCTCCCGAAAAGCACAAGAGGCTTGGCTAGCTATCCAATTGGAACAAAAAGCTACCAAACAGGAAATTCTTACCTACTACATCAATAAGGTCTATATGTCAAATGGTAATTATGGAATGCAGACAGCAGCCCAAAATTACTATGGTAAAGATCTAAAGGATCTATCTTTACCTCAACTTGCCCTACTAGCAGGAATGCCACAGGCTCCGAATCAATACGATCCCTATTCTCATCCAGAAGCTGCCCTTGACCGCCGTAACTTGGTACTTTCAGAGATGAAAGGTCAAGGCTACATTTCTGCCGAACAGTATGAGAAGGCTATCAATACCCCTATTACTGATGGACTCCAAAGTTTGAAATCAGTCAATAGCTACCCAGCATATATGGACAATTATCTCAAAGAGGTTATCGACCAAGTAGAACAAGAAACTGGCTATAACCTTCTAACTACTGGGATGGATGTTTACACAAATGTAGACCAAGAGGCTCAAAAACATCTGTGGGATATTTACAACTCCGATCAATATGTCTCTTACCCTGACGATGATTTGCAAGTCGCATCTACGGTCGTAGATGTTTCCAATGGTAAAGTCATCGCCCAACTTGGAGCTCGGCACCAAGCAAGTAACGTTTCATTTGGTACCAACCAAGCTGTGGAAACCAATCGTGACTGGGGTTCAACAATGAAACCAATCACCGATTATGCACCTGCCATAGAATACGGTGTATATGATTCCACTGCAACTATGGTTAATGATATTCCTTATAACTATCCGGGAACAAGCACACCTGTCTACAACTGGGATCGAGCATATTTTGGTAATATTACTCTGCAATATGCTCTTCAACAATCTCGTAACGTACCTGCCGTTGAAACACTAAACAAGGTTGGTTTAGATAGAGCCAAAAACTTCCTAAATGGTTTGGGAATTGACTATCCAAGTATTCACTACTCAAATGCTATTTCAAGTAATACTACCGAATCTAGTAAACAGTACGGGGCAAGTAGTGAAAAAATGGCTACCGCCTATGCCGCATTCGCAAATGGTGGTATTTACCACAAACCGATGTACATCAATAAGGTTGTCTTTAGCGATGGTAGCGAAAAAGAATTTTCTGACCCTGGCACAAGAGCCATGAAAGAAACGACTGCTTACATGATGACAGAAATGATGAAAACAGTCTTGACTTACGGAACCGGTCGTGGTGCCTACCTGCCTTGGCTTCCTCAAGCTGGTAAAACAGGTACCTCTAACTATACAGATGAAGAAATCGAAAACCATATCAAGACTAGTCAGTTTGTAGCACCTGATGAAATGTTTGTAGGTTATACACGTAAATATTCAATGGCTGTATGGACAGGTTACACAAACCGTCTCACACCAATTATGGGGGATGGTCTCACAGTTGCTGCCAAAGTCTATCGTGCTATGATGACTTCTCTCTCTCAAAACGACCATCCTGGAGATTGGTCAATGCCTGAGGGAGTATACAGAAGTGGTGAGTTTGTCTTTTTGAACGGTGCCAAGAATACTTGGACTACACCTTCTACACAACAAACACAGTCAGTAGAGACCCCCTCTACAACATCTGAAAGTTCAACTACACAAGCAAACACCACAGTAGGACAACAACCCAACAGTGCTCCAGTAACTGATCCAAATCAGGGACAGCCTGTACAACAAGCACCTCAAACTCCTCAATTTCAACAACCACAACAGTAAAAAAACATCCTGAGAGTAAAAAATTCTCAGGATGTTTTTCTAGGAAGATATCTAAAACACTCAACGAAAATCAAGGAGCCAACTAGGAAAGTTAGCCACAAGCAACCCTAAGCACGGCTTTGAAGTCATCAGATAGAACTAATACTCAATGAAAATCAAAGAGCAAACTAGGAAGCTAGCCGCAGGTTGCTCAAAACAGTGTTTTGAGGTTGCAGATGGAAGCTGACATGGTTTGAAGAGATTTTCGAAGAATATAAAGGAGTCGGCTACAAACCAACTCCTTTACCTTTATTTCACATGTTTGGCAAGTTCTTCTTGCGCTTTTTTATTGGATTCTGCTTTTTCTTTCATCCATTTTTCCTGAGCTTTTTGATATTCATCTGCAGTAACTGCCTTATCTTGAAGTTCCAAGTATTTATACAAGAGTGGTTCACTTGTCCCTTTGTTTCCTGACAATGCAAATGGTATTGTAAATGGTACCATCTTAGACAAGATTGGACGCCCTGTACGAGATGTAGTTGGAATAATCAAAGCACTATCTGTCAACCAAGCTTGAGCTGCAGCGTATTTATCATATCGTTTAGCAACATCTGTAGCCTCATCACCAGCTTCAGTAACCAATTTCTCGTAGTCATATAAACCTACTTTTTTAGCAGCTACATTATCTTTCCCTGAGTCAAATCCTAAATATGTTTTAGTACTTTCTCCTACAGAAGGTTTGATAATATCAAGGTAGGTTGATGGATCGGCAAAGTCTGGACCCCAACCGACATTATCTGATAAATCCCAGTCTTCGCCAGCAGCATTTTCAGCAAAATATGTAATATTATTTACTTCGTCTTTTTGCAATTGTTGGATATCAATAATGACATTATCAGTTCCTAAAGTCGCTTCCAAGGATTGTTTCATAGATTGGACACGTTGAACTTTTGTAGTTGCTGTTTGGTCAACAGGCATATCTAGGTGAATTGGGAATTGGACTCCTTCTGCTTGTAAGGCTGATTTAGCTTTAGCAAATTCTGCCTTGGCTTTTTCTGGATTGTAGAGACCATCTTGTGAATCGGCCAGATTAACATCCTTCCATTCATCCCCATAGGTTACTAATTTTTCTTTGACCATATCGCCAAAGTTCTTCCCATCTGCTTGAACAAATGTTGGTGGTACAAAGAGATTACGCAAGATTTTGCTTGCACCAGTTTCTCCATTCAACTGAGAGGCATAGGCTGTACGGTCAAATCCGAAAGCAATAGCCTGACGGAAATCCTTGTTTAAGAGAGCTTTTTTAGTAGATGTCTTTTGTTCTTCGCTGGTCTTAGATGTGTATTTATAAGATTGGCGGTCAATATTTGTACCAACTAGATACGTAACAGAGTCTTGTTGAGTATAGACAATATTGTCTTTCAGCTCTTTTTCAAGTTCTGCAAAACTTGCACTTGTTGGATAGAGACGAGCTGCTGTAAGGCTACCGTCTTTAAAGTTTTCTGCTGGTTTGCTAGTATCTTGACCATCCCAGAATGACAATTTGATCTTGTCAATATGCACATTATCCTTATCCCAGTAGTTCGGATTTTTCGCAAATTCAACAGAAGATTTGGTCACAATAGATTTCAACAAATAAGGACCATTGTACAAGATACTACTTGGATCCGTAGCTTTGGCAAAATCATCCCCTTTTGAGTTCAAAAACTCTTCATTGACTGGCGCAAGCACACCCATGGTTGTTTTTGAATTCCAAAAGCTTTCAGGTTTGTTCAAAGTGTATTGGACTGTTTGATCGTCAAGGGCTTTAATCCCAACTTGAGAGAAATCTTTAATTTCTCCTTTAGCATAGGCATCTAGTCCTTTGATTGAATCCTGTACCAAGTAAAGGGCTTCTGCTTTCTTATCTGTTGCATATTTAAGACCTGTCACAAAGTCCTGAGCCTTAACAGGAGCATACTCTTCTCCCTCAGATGTGTACCACTTGGCATCCTGACGAATCTTATAAGTATAAGTCAAGCCATCCTTAGAAACCGACCAGTCCTCTGCCATTGAGGGAATAAGGTTCCCGTATTTATCATTTTCAAGCAATCCATCAATCACATTACTAGTAATGTCAGCAGTCGCTGCCTTACCAGTTGTTAAGTAGTTGAGATTATCTGGGTGGGTCTCATAGGTAAAGGCAAAGGTCTGCTCACCTTTAGCGCCTGAGCCCCCAGAACAAGCAGCTAAAACACCCGCTGCTAATAAAGTCACTCCCGCAAGAGCCAATACTTTTCTTGTTTTCATAGTCTTCTCCTTCGTTTTTTTATTCATTATAGACCCTTTTTCAAGCCCTGTCAATACAATTTTCAGAATTTTTGAAAATTATTTTTTAAACAATAAGGTTGTAAAAATATGAATAATACCAAAAAACCTCAACTACATTACATAGTCAAGGAATTTTTAATACTATTATAAATAAGAACTGGTGGTCAATTTTACTTATTTAATCTAACTCATTTCTCACACACTGCAAGGCTGCTCCAATTACTTGGTGCATATCGTAATAACGATAGTGTCCTAAACGACCACCAAAGATAACATTCCCTTGCTCATCAGCCAATTTTTTATATGATTTATACAAATGATTATTACGATCATTATTTACTGGATAATAAGGCTCATCACCTTTTTCCCATGTTTTAGAATGTTCTTTAGTAATGATAGTCTTTGATTGATTTCCAAACTCAAAATGTTTATGTTCAATAATACGTGTATATGGAGTTTCTGCATCCGTATAGTTCACAACTGCATTTCCTTGGTAATTCTCCATATCCAAGGTCTCATTTTCAAAACGAAGACTACGATACTCTAGTTCACCCAACTTATAGTCAAAGAATTCATCAATCATACCGGTAAAGACAATCTTAGGGAAGTCCTTCATATATTGCTCTTTATTGGCAAAGAAATCAACATTTGTTTCTACATCAATATTTTCATGATCCAACATTTTTTCAACTATTTGAGTGTAGCCACCAATTGGAATCCCTTGATAGGTATCATTAAAATAGTTGTTATCGTAGGTCAGACGTACTGGCAAACGGCGAATGATAAAAGCTGGAAGTTCCGTAGTTGGCTTGCCCCACTGTTTCTCTGTATAATCTTTGATTAATTTTTCGTAGATGTCTGTACCTACAAGAGAAATCGCCTGTTCTTCCAAATTTTCAGGAGTTTTGCCATTTAAAACAGCACGTTGCTCCTCAATCTTAGCTTGTGCTTCTGCTGGCGTTACAACTCCCCAGAGTTTATTGAAGGTATTCATATTAAAAGGGAGGTTATAAATCTCACCCTTATAATTTGCGACAGGAGAATTTGTATAACGGTTAAACTCTGCAAACTGATTGACGTAATCCCAAATCTCCTTATCAGAAGTATGGAAGATATGAGCACCATACTGATGAACTTGAATTCCTTCCTCTTCACGAGTATAGATATTACCCGCGATATGATTTCGTTTTTCAATGACTTTTACTTTTTTTCCTTTTAAGGCTGCTTCATGGGCAAAGACTGCACCAAAGAGACCAGCACCGACAACAAGATAATCGTACATCTTAAGCTCCTTTATTTTTTAATAATTGTTGCTTTAACTCACTTAGATTTATTACTTTAAAAATCAAAATCATACTAGCATAAATTATTGCTCCCAGAACAGCGTATAGTCCCACATTAATCATCGGTGATATATTTAGGAATTGTTTTATAAATAGCAAAATACCATACATAACTCCAGATGAGATTATAATTTTGATCAATGAATCTAAAATGGGCACCTCTCTCAAATAAGAACGAGTATAGAATAACTGTATCAACCATACTAGCACCTCTGTTAAGACAGATACAATTGCAGCACCTATATAGCCCAACTTTGGAAGCAAGAGAAGATTTAATCCCACACTAACAATAGCAGGAATTGTTGTTGACAGCATAAATTCTTTATTCTTATTATGAGGTATTAAGATTTGAATACCCATGATATTGGTCCACCCTATAAAGAACATTCTAAAAATCATAATTGCTATCGCATAACGTGCCTCTTGAAAATCTTGTCCCAGGAAAAAATTCACAAAATCATCATTTACAATTAACATTCCTGCCATAATTGGAAAAATAACCAAATTATAAATCAGAAATGACATCTCATGCATTTTATTAATTGCTTTATGATCACCTAAGGATAAAAGATTTGAAACTCGTGGTAACATAACACTTCCCAATGAAGTCACTAGAGTTAATAAAATATTAACAAGTTTCAAAGCTTGATCATAGATTCCTACATCTTTTGTTGAAGCTAAAGCTCCCAGCATTGTACGATCCAAAGTGACATAGAGCGATATAGCAATTTGAGGTAAAAACAATAAAATAATTGGTCTCAAATGTTGCTTAGCATACTCCCAATCAAAGTGCGGTTTCCCAATAAACGCTCTTGCTGGTAACCACATACTTAATTGTCCCAACAATTCAAAAATAGTAAGCAAAAATACATATAAATGTAGGTCGTTAGCTGATTTTATAAATAGAAAAATAGCAATAACGCCAACTAGTTTCACTGTAATATTTCTGACTGTAATTTTTCGAAAATCCTCTAAACCTTGGAATAGCCAAGAAATATCTAAACCTTTAGAAAGTAAACTTAAACCAAGAATAAGTGCAACTGGATTATGCATGAATTGAAGAAAAATATACAACATGCAATACAAAAATATCGAAAGAATTGTTGCTCCCAGTTGTAAGGAGTATATCCCCCAAAAATTTTTATCAATGTCTTTCCGATGTCCTGAAATTACTTTTGTGCCGTAGTTAGCAACACCTAAAGTTGCTAATAGTATAAAGTAGATTACAATTGAACTGAAATAACCATATGTCCCCAAATCATCTGAAGAAAATATCCGTGTTACATACGGAGTCGTAATAATCGGAAGTATAATTACTAACAATTGATAGGAAAGATTGTATGCATAGTTTTTTAATACTTTCACTATTTCTCATCTCCATTATATCTATATTTTGCATAATTAAAATAACTTTTTAATGCTAGCTAATTAACTAGCCAAGTATATTTCTTAAAACATTTTTTAAATATTACTGTTACTATTAAAGATACAAATAACGTAATGAAGAATCGTAGTACAACCATAAAAATTATTCCAAAAGGTGAAAACATAAATTGAGAATTCAATGAATAACTTATATATAATATTAAATAATTTAATGGATCCGAAAAAATATATATACCTAATCCATTCATTAAAATCAGCTTAAAAAAGTAACTACTACCACTGCGCTCTTTCCGAGAAATCAGGTAGGAAATACTATATGTTAATAAAGAACCTAAAATAGCTAATAACTCAACTAATATTTTACTAACTAGAGTGTAAGTATATTTAAGATTAAAATTCAACAAAGTAATCAAAACAAATACCATAGACAATATAAAAACATAATTTCTTTTTTTACTTATAAATTGATTGTATTTTTCTCTCTTTGATTCAAATGCAAATCCCATACTAAAATAAAATAGAAATTGTAACGGGGCTTTAAATAAAAGTGGATCAACTTTATAACTTAAAATATGTAATACATAAAAAATAATAATTGTGGCAAATTTTATTTCTCTTTTTAAGGTAAAAAATGAAATAATAAAAATAATAAATAAAGTAAATAAATACCATAAATGATTATTCCCAATTAAAAACAATTGTCCCAATACTGCTCTAGAAAAAGTTGTATACTCAAAATAATTAGAGAAATATTTTATTGGAAAAACATATAATAAAGTAAAAATAACAAATGGAATAACCAATCGCTTAATCTTCTGTTTTAGAATTAACATAAAATTAATCCATTTATCTCGTTTAACCTGCAGGTAATAGAAAGCTCCAGATAAAGCCATAAACATTGGCATATGAAAATAATATAGAATTTCTCTCACTTTATCAAAAATTTTATACAAAACTAATGACATATTTTGTTCTAGATATTGTTGATAATCAATCCCTCCATATTTAGTTGAAATTATATAATATGTACTATGGCTTACAAGTACCATTAAGATTGCTACTACTTTTAAAATATCGTATTCCTTTTTCATGTACTCTCTCTATTCAAAATTAAAGCGTAAAATATTCCTATAAAAAGAATAAATAATGGTGTATCTATAAAAATTGCAGTAAATAATAAAATTATAAATAAGAGAGCAAACATTTTGGTATCTATAGAAACACCCTTCTTAATTAGTACACTAATTACCGGATATAAATAGAATATCCCTAGGATTACCCCACCCTGAGCTAAAATAACAAATAGACTATTGCTATATCCTAAGTTCGTACGAATAAGAGTATTCATATTTGATTCAATTGCTTTCAACCCTAACGTCAATCCTGAACCAAAAAAGAAATTAGCTCTCCAGGCTAAAAATCCAGCTATATAATCATCAAACCTAATACTAGCTGAAATTGAGTCAGATTTTTCTTCCCAAACCTGTAACAAAGCATATATAACTATTGGAATTGTAATCAAACTTACATATTTAAATAAAGATTTCTTCAGCATTAAAACTCTATAAATTAATAGTAATCCTATTACAAATATCCCTGTTGTAGAAACTGTTGTCAAAATAGTCAGAGTTAATAAAGATAATCGTTTAATACTATTTTCTAAAAATAATTCCTGAATTATAAATGCTGAACTTAACATTAAACTCCACATTGGAGCCTCCGCAAATATGCCACTATTTCTAGTAATAGTAGTTCCAAAAAAATGAATCCCTTGAGTTTCAAAATATAAATTAAAATAACTTGGGGTTGGACGTCCACCGTTCCAATTATTTATGACGACATTTGTTGGATGAACAACCTTTAAAATACTTCCAAAAGCCCAAAATATTAAAGAAACTATTGCAAAAATTAAAATAATTTTCACAAAGGTATTTAAAAAATCAAATAATCGGTCATTAAAATTCTTAAACATTAATAAGATAAGCATAAGAGGTGCTATCACAAAATAAAATAATATTTCATTTATTGATAAAGAATTAAATGATATGAAAATGTTAGTAATACATACAACTAAATAAATTAGTACTGTCGTTAAGATTATTTTAAAGTAATTATAATTTATTTTGCTTGATATTAGTTCTAAAACTGTTGCTATTATAACTACTAATGCTAATATTGGAATTAACTTATTTGAATCACCTGTGTTTACATATATAGAATTTGTCGTTATAACAATTAATAACGACATTAATACATCTTGGATACTTTTCAGATTAATTTTCAATTTTATATCCCCTTATTTCGAACGATATTTTTAAATTTAAAATAAAATTCTGGAAACAATAAGAATAAGCTATATTTAAATTTAAATTTTACAGATGCTTTTGAATCAAAAATTATACTCCAGTAAAATGATCGTACTTTTTTAACAATATTTCTTAAAGCTTTTGTGTCCGTAGAAGCTGCTGCTTCAGATATAGGAAAAGAACCTCTAACAATTTTTAAATTTAACGCCTTTTCTACACTATTACCATCATAAAATTGTTTTATTTGACTCCTATTATTCTCACCTGCATCAAAAAAATCAAATCGTCTATCTGTAAACTGAGATTGAACGATACTACCAGGACGACGATAATAATGATAAGTAACAACAGGTGAAATAACTATCCTTTTAGCTAATCTTAAATGTTTAGCTACAACGAAAAAATCTTCGTAAATTTTTCCAGTAGGAAAAGGAGCTTTTTCTAAAATACTCTTGCGGTACAGTTTCGCACAGGCTGATACTGTTGCAATTTTATCCTGAAACATCAGTTCAAGTGATTCCTCTTTAGAAAACACTCTAAGATTACTATAATCAGATTCTTTTATGTGATTAGAATTATAGTCTCCATATGTAGAAGTAGATTTTACCTTAGTTGATATCAAATCTGCATTATATTTTTCCTGAATTTTAACTAATAGTTCTAAAGCATCTACTTCAAAATAATCATCTGGATCCAAAAAAACTATCCAATCCGAAGATGCCTTCTCAACACCAAAATTTCTAGCATCCGAAAGTCCACCGTTTTTTTTATGAAATACATAAACATTCTCATGATTTTCAGCGTACCAATTACATAATTCTCCAGAATTATCTGTCGAACCGTCATTAACTAAAATAACTTCAAAGTTCTTATATGTTTGTCTAATTAAACTTTCCATTGCATAGTGCAAATAGTCTTGCACATTATATACTGGAACAATAATCGAAATCATTATATTTCCTTACTACAGAGTTTGATTTTTCAATTTATAAAAGTATGTATCCGATTTATCGCATACATCTATTTTATAACTACACTTAAAAATATTTGTTGTTTCTAATACTTTTTTCCAATCTTCATCTATATACAGATTAGAGAAATGATTTGCTAAAAAATAAAGATCTTGGTTGTTGGTGATTACCTTATCAATCTGTTTACGAATCATTGGATTATATTCATATCCCAAATGCATTAAATAGTCTATCAAAAAGTAATCTATTGGTAAGTCATACTTAGAGAAATACTCAACTTGAAATCTTCTTAAAAAATCGAATATAATTCCATTACGATATCCAGCTATACAAAACAAGGCCCAACGTCCATCAGAAACATACTTAGGATAAGTTTCATCTCCCCTTGCACGAATAGTATAAAACTCATTATCTAAATAATTTAGTTTTGAATCTGTTTTTATATAAATAGTTGCATCAAACCAGATTCCACCATATTTAAATAGCAAGAACGTTCTAATAATATCCGAATATTTTATCGCATCTATTTTTCCTTCTTCAAATTTTCTTACAATATTTTCAGGAATTTCAACAAATGTCTCTAAATTGAACTCATCTAACAGAATGTATTCATAGCCAAATCTTTCGGCATATTCTTTTTGGGTTTGTATTGCTTTTTGAACAATTTCTGGAGCATTTTCATATCCTTGGAGCCATAATGAAAAAATCTTTTTTCCATTTTGCTCATTAGATTTTTCGAAATCATAAGAATAGGTAGATAAAAATGTATTAAAATCTTTTTTAAGAAAATCTAAAATATCCTTATGCTTTTTAGAGTAAATAAATACTACAATATTATGAAAAAATTTATATCTTGACAGTCGTGCAGCTATTTTTTCCAAGAGAATATTATTTGCAATTTGGGACGAAAAATTTTTTCTTAATTCCCTGTATTCTCTTATTATTTTTTTGATTTTATGCAAAATTTAACTCTCCAATTACTATAATATTTGGCAATATTAAATAAGTGATAACGGCTTTTTCTGACAATATTCATCTTTAAGTCAGTAGACTTTTTCAAGAAACTTTTATTTTTAATAGCTATCGATTTTTCAAATTCTATTAGTTCTTTTTTTGCTTCACTTGCACTATTTAAATTGAAATAGATACTCCACTGCTTATTTATTAGATTTAATATTAGATTATTTACTGCTTCTGAACGTCCAAATTCAAGTTTCATTTTACTGTAAAAATCAATTAGATTAAAAATTACTTGTTTATGCATTGATCTATTTTTTATATAGCTTTCTATACTAACACTTTGCGTAGATGTTCCTAAACGATATTTGTAAATAGGTTTATCAAAAATAGAAACCGTTTCTATATATGGTAGAACATAGGTGATATATTCCATATCTACATAGTACATATTTTCAGATAATTCTACTTGATTTTTTTTTAATAGACTGGTTTTTAACGTCATAGTGTGCATTCCTACTGTTCTCCCCATTTTTTCATAGAAAGTATCGACTTGGTACACTTTATCTGTTTGAATCATCGAAAATTCATTATAATTCTCAACAGAAACTACATCTCCAGTTTGATTAACATAAACTCGATAATACGGTGAAAGAATTTCATCTACATCTGTTTCTTTTAAATATTCTATCAAATCATCTAAATTATCTGTATCAACCCAATCATCTGCATCAACAACCTTAAAATACGTTCCATAAGCATTTTTTATACCTGCATTTACTGCTGAGCCATGCCCACCATTTGGTTTATTTAAGACACGAACAATATCAGGGTAATTTCGCTCAAATTTTTTAGCAATTTCCTCTGTATTATCACTAGAACCGTCATTTACTATTAACAAATCAATTAAATGTGCATTTTTTGCAGATAATATTGTTGGTATAGTATCTGGCAAATACTGTTCCGCATTATACGATGGCATTGCTATGGTTAATAATTTATTTTCCATTCTATTTTCCTGTCATTTCCTCAATTAAATCTTCCCACTGCTTTATAATTTTTTTCTTGCTGAATTTTTCGGTGTCCTTCATTGATTTATCAGCAAATTGTTCTCTCAAATTTTCATTCTCAATCAAAATACAAATTTTTTCACTCATAGAATCAATGTCATAACCATCAACTAAATAACCGTTTTCTTTATCTAAAACAATTTCTGATGGACCAGTAGGACATTTAAAACTCACAATGGGTAGTCCATATTGTTTAGCTTCTAAAAGAACTAAGGGAAGGCCTTCGTAACGAGAAGTCATTACATAAATAGCATGACCAGGGTAAATATTATCTGTACCTTTTACATTACCTTTAAAATGAACTCGTGACAAAACGCCACCTTTATCCAATTCAGTTATCAAATCTTGTTTTATTTGCTCATTTCCCGAACCATATATGTCCCATTCCCAATCTGTAAATTTTGACAAAACTTTAACAGCAATTTGAGCTAAATAGTCATAGCCTTTTTGATATTCCATTCTCCCAACTGTTATAATGCTCTTGCTTTTTTTAGAGTAGGTAAAAATATTATCAGTATCTTCAATCCAATTATAAATAGAAGTAACTTTTTCATTTCTTAATGAAAAGTCTCTTCTGTATCTATTTTTATCTTCCTCAGTCAAAGTTACAATTTTGTCAAAAAACTTTGCTCCAATATATCTTTGTATCTTGCGACTGAACGTGTCTTGAAACTCTAAACTATGATGATCACAAAAGACTGTTTTTATATTTAATCCTAGTGTTGCTAAAAAGATTATAATATTCGTAGCTGGAGCAATAGAAAACACTATATCAATTTCATTATTTATCAAGTATTTTCTCAACTTTATCATAGCAGGAATTATAACACGGCGAACTCTTAAATCACCATAAAAAAACGACTTAACTTCAACATCAAATGATATATCATAATTTATGCTTTTGTCTTCATCTAGTAAAATAGAAATTAAGTATGTTTTATAATTTTGAGATAATTCATTAGCCATATTTATAGCAACTTTTTCGGCTCCACCAATTTTACTTAAATTATACCTTACTATTGCGATTTTTTTCATAACACACCTTGCTCTTACTTTATTATCTTTTTAATAGAGATCACCATAACTAATAAATTAATAAGGAAATAAACTAGTGTAAATAAATCACTTAATTTCAACAATATTGCAAAAAGCATAAAAATTTGTGCAAACCCTGTTATAGAGGTTATATTAAGTGCAATCATTTCTATAATTCCAAGATTCTTTCTACCTTTGTAATGTTCACTATTTTTGTTTCCTACAGTATTTATCGCCTTGTGCATAATCAATCTAGGGAACAAAACAAAAACACCAGATAGTGATCCTAAAATTAAATATGTTTTTTGTGTAAAGAACAATGTTTGACTATAATCACTTGCAATAATTCCCATAGTGAGGAATGATAAATACATTGCAGCATAACCTGCCATGGCATCTATAACACTTCCCATAGGAGAAGTAATTCCCTTGAAACGAGCAACATTTCCATCAACACCGTCAAGTAAATTCCATAAGAAAAAACAAAGCCAACTTAGCAATAGTACAAACTGATTAGAGCTTATTGTTACCAAAGCTGTTCCAATAATTAAAGGTACAATAGACAATATAGAAATCTGATTAGGTGTCATTTTTGTTTTAAGAAAAGGAATTGTCAATATGTATGATAGAGGTCTACCCACATAGAAAGCAACAATGTCTTTTTTTGCTTCTCTTTTCTTTTCTTCTGTCATCGTTTTTTGTTCTATACTTTTAACACTTATCATTTTACACCTCTATTTTATAATTCTATACAGTTTTGGACGCACTTTTGATTGAATAAAACCTAGTAGATGGAGCGACATTTTTTTCGGTAGAATTTTATAAATATTCAATAACTTAGATGGAGATACTTCTTTGTATTCTCCTCTATAGTATTTTTTAAATATTTCCACATGCGCTACCTCACTACTTTCTTGCCAAGGTCTTAGTGATAGAAAACACGTTGTGAAATGGCGGATTGTTATATTCTTTCTTGCTTCTTCTAAATCTTCCTTGCTATAATAATTTACAGGTTGCTTAAAAGTAATCATATCCTCATAAGACATATCTTCAAATATGGTCATAAAATTATATTTCGGAGATAGTGGTTTAAATGAATTGAATAAAACTGCATTCAGAACTCCCTGATCTCCTTGAATTATTTTTCCATTAAAGTCCTTGATAACCTTAAATAATTGAGTTTCAACTTGTTTCTTACGCCATCTTTCTAAATCTATAAACATTACACCGGAATTAAATATAGGTTTATCTTTTGGAATCTTCAAAACCTTCTTATATTCTTTATTAAATACATCTGCAACACCTAAAACAATATTCCCTTTAAAATCAATATCAAATAATTCTTTTAAAGAATTCATTACAATAATGTCACAATCTAAATATAAAACTTTAGAAATATTATTCGGAAGAATACTCCCTAATAATAGTCTACTAAATGCACTTGCTGAACCTCTATCTAATTGTAACTTATATGGTATTTCAACATTATCAATCCAACAAATCTTTCTTTGTTCATATTCTTGTGATAAATTATTAATTTTATTTTTATTTTCATCAGATACATTATCTGCAATAATCCATAAATTTAAATCCAAATCTGAATTAGTAGTGTAAAGTGACTTAATAGAAGCATATAATACATCTACAAAGTTATTATCTGTTGCATAAACAATGTTCATTACTTTTGTCCTTTTCTATACATAAAAGAGAGTTTAAGTTCTCTACATACGTAACCTAACTCTCATATCATTTTATTTGAACACCAAAAATAATAATTAGGCTAAATACTTTTACTTCGCTCCATCTTTCATTACTACAACTTTTATTGTCTTCAATAAAATATCTCAATATCTTTCCAAATTGTCCAGCCATCTAAATAAGTAACGTCTAATTTTACTATATCATCAAAGTTTATAATATTACTTCTACCACTAATCTGCCAAAGACCTGTGATTCCAGGTTTAAAGTTTAGATAACATTTTTATTCAGGTACATACTTCACATACTCATCCAAGTGGATACCATCGAAAGTATAATCGTAATGAGAATAGAGAGTTTCAATATAATATTTTCTTCTTTTAGGAACGATGACTCCTGAGTTCTCTAACAATTTCTCCACTTCAAACCTATTTAAAATTACATCATCAATATTGATTGATTCATTGTACCCTTTAGTCATTTTAGTAAAATAACGACGATAGTGTACCAAACCTAAATAGTCTCACTCTAAATTTTTCCATGCCCAATAGAGGCCAGTAAGTTCACAATAGTAAGGATTTGAAACAGAAATATTTTCACCAGAATTATCACCTTGAAATCCTAATCTTTTCTTTCCTTCACATCCTACATGAATTGGTAGATACATATTTGTATCACTGGGCATTTTATATGTGTCGCTACTAATATTTTTATATTCTTCATATTAACTATTATTACCCATTAAAACTGTAAAAAATCCCTTCAAAATAAGCAAGAAATCAGTCTTGAAAGATACATTATCAATATATAATAAATCGAGATCCATTCTGTCAGCAAAAGGCATGTCATTTTTATTTGGCGTAACTTGCCAATAACAAAGCAAACCAGGTTTCACAGACAATCTTTTAGACATCTTTAAAGCGATATCCATTTCTTTATAGGTAAGAATATGATGAGTGATTTCAAACTGTTGTAATGGACGAGGTCCGACTATAGACATATCACCTTTTATAATATTCAATAATTGAGGTAATTCATCAATTGAAAGTTTTCGTATCACTTTACCGACTTTTGTAGTCATACTTTGAGAATGTTCTTTAAAATTTAGACGATCAGTTTTACCACTATTAATACTTTCCTTTATTCTCTGATCGGCATCTTTATACATGCTCCGAAACTTTATTACTTTGATTTTTTTTTCATTTAAACCAACTCTATCTTGTAAATAGAAAACATCTCCTGGATCTTCTATCCAAATAGCCAAAATTGTTATAGGAATAATCGGTATGATTATCAAGGTAATAAATAGGAAAAACGCCAAAAATCTATCTAAAGTATTTTTAAAAATCAAATACATTTTTAATTAATTATTTCTTCCCATAAACTCCATAGGAACCATAGACTCCATAAGCTCCATATTTTTCAACTTCTGTGTTAAATTTATTTAGAACTATACCTAAACAAGGAATTCCTGTTTGTTCTAACTGTTCTTTAGCCTTTAAAACATCACGTCGTTTTGTCTCCCCAGCTGCCGTTACCAAGATAGAAGCATCACATTTTTGCGTAATGATGGTAGCATCAATGACCATTCCAATCGGTGCCGTATCGACAATGACATAGTCAAAATACTTACGCAAGGTATCAATCATAGTGGCAAAGTTTTCACTCTGTAGAAGTGCTGTTGGGTTTGGAGATACAGGTCCTGCCTGAATAACAAATAAATTTTCAACATTGGTATCACAAAGTCCATGAGAAAGGTCAGTAGTACCTGCCAGAAAATCCGTTAGGCCAGTAATTTTTTCTCTTGATTTAAAGACTCCTGACATGACAGAGTTACGAATATCTGCATCCACCAATAAAGTTTTATAGCCCGCACGCGCAAAGGCCCAAGCAATATTTATTGATGTTGTCGATTTCCCCTCACCAGGTTTGACAGACGAGATGGAAAGAACTTTCAGATTATCACCACTCAATTGAATATTTGTTCGCAAAGCATTGTAATGCTCTTCTGCTTTTTTCGCAAAATCTAAACGTTTTTGTGCTATTGCTAATGTTGGCATATTTTCTCCCTTATTTTAACTTATTCAAATCTGGAACAATCCCTAGAAGTGCAATCTGCATTACTTCTTCCACGTCTTCTGGTCGTTTAACACGATCATCCAATAACTCAAGTAATAAAACCGAAACAACCATCACTACTCCACCTGCTAGGAAAGCAAGCAAAGTATTACGACGAATATTAGGTGATGAAGGACTTAATGCCGGCCTTGCTTCTTCCAATGTTGTCACATCAGATACACGAGTTACAGAAATGATTTTTTCAGCAGCTACTTCACGAAGAGCATTTGCGATACGGCTAGCTTCTTCTGGTTGTGCATTTTTTACAGTAATTGATACGATACGAGTATCCACAGGCACTGTTACCTGAATCTTCTTGCTTAATTCCCTAACTGTTCTCTCTAGTTTAAGATTTGAAATGACTTTCTCAAGTACATCTTGAGAGAGGATGATTTCCTTATAGTCTTTTACCAGATAGGTACCAGCCTGCAAATCCTGGTTGGTCAACCCTGCTTTTTCCGATTGATTTCGATTGACCACATAAATACGTGTCGTACTAGAATACTCAGGTGTCAGTACAAAACTACTTACACAAAAAGCTATGACAGCTGCTACCATCGCAGTTAGGATAATAGCGATTTTCTTCTTCCAAAGGACTTTAAACAATTGAAAAACATCAATCGTAATTTCTTTATTTTCTTTCATGTCAACTCCTAAATAATTTGATCAGATAAGATTAAACGAGGATTTTCGATAAATAATTCTCTCGCTCTTCTTTCACCGTATTGTTTTGAGATAAGTTCATAGGCTTCTTTCATATAAGGGGGGCGTTTGTTCAAATTGTGCATATCACTAGCAACAAAATGAACCAAATCACGTTCAAGAAAATACCTAGCTCTTTTCTTCATAAATTTGTATTTATCCCCAAACAACTTTGGTTTTAAAACACTTGAACTATTGATTTGTGTATAACAGCCCATATCAATCAATTCTTTCACACGCTTTTCATTATTCTCTAATTCATGATAACGTTCAATGTGAGCAACTACAGGCGTTATCCCAAGCATGAGAAGATTGCTCAAAGCAGTATGAATTTCCCTGTAAGGGGTAGCCATACTAAACTCAATGAGAGCATAGCGTGTCCCATTAAGACTTGGAATCACCTGTTTTTCTAACTTCTCAAGCACATCATGGGTGTAATAAATTTCTGCTCCATAGAGAATGGTCAAATCTGGAGCCACTTCCTTGGCTAACTCCTTAACTTCTTGGAAATTTGCCTCTATCCTCTCCTCAGGAGTTTCAAACATTCCTTTTCGTCTATGCGATGTCGATACAATAGTCCTTACCCCTTGCCTATAAGCTTCTGTCAAAAGCGCCTTGCTTTCTTGCTTAGATTTCGGACCATCATCCACACCAAATACAATATGCGAATGAATATCAATCATTTTGTCTTATTTTCCTTCCATCACATCTTTGATGGCAGCCTTGATTGACTCTAAACTGCTATCACTTATCTCCATCATGTAAAGGTTACTCTCAGGCATGGCATAGGATGGCAAATCCATACGCCCTGTTCCTTTAAGATCTTGCGAATTGATCTTATAAGTTCCACCACTCTCAAGTTGGGCATTGACCAAATTCATCATGGTTTCAAGCGGCATATTGGTTTGAATTGAATCTTGTAGACCCTTTATAATACTGTCATAATTTTTCAAAGCTTCTGTCGAGGTCAACTTTTGCAAAATAGCGACAATGACCTTCTGCTGGTTACGGCCACGATCTCGGTCCCCATCTGCCAAAGAATAGCGTTCACGCACAAATCCTAAAGCTTGCTCCGAATCAAGATGGACATTCCCTACTGGATAGTGCTTCCCATTTGTATGAGCAGTAAATTCCTGATCATTATAAACATCAACTCCACCAAGGAGATCAATCAATTTCAAGAAGGAGGTGAAATTCAAACGAGCATAATAGTTCAAATCAATACCATAAAGATTTTCCAATGTATGAATGGAAGCATCTACCCCATAAATCCCCGCATGGGTCAACTTATCTTTTTGATTGTTGCCTCCATCTGCAATTGGAACATAGGAATCACGAGGTGTTGTTGTCAAGAGAATCTTTTTCGTTTCACGATTCACTGTCATAATGATATTGACATCCGAACGAGAAACTGAACTGATTGGACCGTAAGTATCAATTCCGCTGATATAAACGTTGAAACTGTCTCCTTTGACATTTTTAGGAGTTTCAACCGTCTTCGTTAATTCTTTGGTATAGATTTTCTTAATTTTTGAAGCATAGTCAGGATATTCCGATTCGATAATGTTTTCAAAGACACTGTTTAAGATAATCGCTTTCGTATCTCCAGCCAATAAACTCTTATAGGCTGCAAGATAGGAGCTACTTTCTTCAACTATCAATTCTTTATTTTGACTCGTCTTAATATCAGCGATTAGCTTTTGAATATTCTCATTATCCGTACCTGTTGGCCCCGTTACACTGGATAATTGTGTGACATTATTGATATCACTATCCTTTAAAACGACGACACTGAGAGAATACTCTGAATAATTTGAAGTTGCATTAATATGACTTGTAAAGCCTATAAATTGCTGCAGAGTAAATAAAGAAACTGAACTCACTAAAACAGCTAGTGTCAAAAAGAAAATCGTGAACTTTTCTGCTTTTTTATAGATTATTAATAGTGTAGCAATCACAGCAACCATCATGGCAAAAACTGCGACCACTATATTAACGTGCCTGAAAGCAAGTATATTGTACTTAAAGATTAAGAACAATAAAAAACCAACTAACAATAAATAAATAGTCAACAAAACTATATTAACACTTCGCTTCACTTTCTGTGAGCGTGATTTTTTAAAACGTCTACTCATGATTAACACCTATACATTTAATGTTACTATTATATCACTTTTTTACGATAAATTCTACATTTATAAAGTTTTAACCCCCCCTTAGATATATAGGTGGAATCAAATCAACTTTCGATTTTATCCTATACCAATTAATACCGCTTCCCAAAAGAGGGACGATGCTTTTATCTTTTTGAGACAATAAATTCAGTAGATTTTCACAAATTTACTACAATTATTGACTTGAAATAATTTTTTCGATATACTTTCAGTATAATATATAGTTTTTTATATAAATATTTTGATAAGAGAGAATACATCAATGAAAAATGAATTTACTGCAAGAATTGAACATTTAAAAATGATACAGACTAACATAGCAAGAATGGCCTCAAACTCATTCATCGTGAAAGGATGGGCTGTAACATCGATTGGAGCAATGTATGCATACTGGTTAACAAATAAAAATAATTTCCTCTTATGGATAATACTGGGCGCTACAATATTATTTTAGTTCCATGATGCTTATTATTTGATGGTAGAAAGAGCATTTCGAAAATTATATGACAAAATTAGAATGGAAAAAATTTCTAGAAATAGAATCGAAACATTTGAAATGACGCCAATATTTCACGAGAGTATTTTCTGCGTAGCTTTTTCAAGAAAAATAGTATTATTACCGTATGGTCTGATTTCTGTAATTACTGTAATAATTCTGATTTGTAATACGAAGTAAGGAGGCAGAAATGGTAGAAAAAAATACATCTGATTCAATTAAGTTAAGCCGTACATATTTATTAGACGAATACGGAATCCCACTAATGAAACAACTTGAATTTCATCCTACTATCATTGACTTTACGGACACATTTATTAAAACAATAAAAAAACTCGAGGATAAAATACTAGATATAACGTCGGAAAATACAAAATATAATCCTAAAAATTACTTTCTGACACGTGATGAACTACTTATCCTTTTATCAATAGATATAGACTACTCCATAAATGAATATCAAGATAACTATGTTGCTATAAAAGCAATTATTGACCATGTATTGAATAAAAACAAGGATAGTGTACTAGACATTAGAAGAGTATTTGAAAATATAGTTAGCCAAACCAATCAATATTTAGGAAAGAATTTCGATACTTTGACAAATGACATTGATGGAAAATATTCAAAAAACTCTTTTCCAGAATGGTTATCTAAACTGAATTATGAATATCCGCCCCAAAACATGCCGAAAGTATTTTTATCGCATGCATACACTGATCAACCAGTCACAATGTCATTGTTTAATTATTTATATAAAAACAATATATATCTATATGTAGATTGGATGCATAACACCAAAATGCAAACACTAAAGTTGAAGAATAGCTTAATTAGAGAACTGAACTCATCTCATCAAATTTTATTTCTTAGAACCTTGAATAGCGAGTTAAAATTGAGAGGAGGGAATAATCAAATAAGACAATGGTGTGCGTGGGAAATTGGCTGTTTTGATTGCATAAACCAATATAATAATAATAAATTCTATTTTAATGTCTATATAGATAGTACGACTCCTCGAAGTGATCTGATTGATGGCTATAAACCAATGACTAGGATTATACCATCTGTTGGAATTACATAGAAAAATAAAGAGCATAAAAATGTTATTTCGTATTAATGCGATAACTCTCAAATGTTACATAAATAATCCAAAAAATCTGGGCAAAAACTCAATTTCAGGAAAAATGAAGTAAATCTTCTCACAATAAACGCATAATATCAAGACTTTTCAACACTTGATACTATGCGTTTTCTAATTTTAAAGACTTTTTGACCGGTCTTATCCAAAAACCTATTCAAAGCATACCAGTACCACCGTATCATAGTTATATGTTGCTGGAGACAATCTCAAAACAAGTCTTTTAGATTCTGTGTATCCCTTCCCAGTCGCTCTTTGATTTTCATTGAGTATTAAACCATCAAAATTAATACAGTATTTCATTTACAATTCAACACAGCTAGACAACTACTAGCCCGTACAGCAAAAAAACAGCCCTATTAGGACGACTTTATAAAAATCATCCAATAGAACTGTTCATCATTATTCAACATTATTTAACATGATTTTCTGCTTCTTTTTGAGCTTTTTCGATTGCTTTTTTGCTTTCTTGCTCCCATTTAGTCTTCGCTTCTTCAAACTGTTTGGTTGTTACAGTATCTTTTTGCAGTTTCATGTACTTGTAGTTATTGCCATCACCCTTGATACCGACCAATGAATAACCTCTTGTAAATGGCGTTACTTTGGTGACAGATGCTGTTCCACCACTTGACATAGCTGACATGATCAGAGAATTGTCAATCATCCAAGCCTGTGCTTCAGCATATTTTTCATAGCGTTTGGCTACATCTTTGTTTTCGCTGTCTGCATCTTTGAGCATCTTGGTGTAGGTATCAAGCCCCAAGCTAGCAATTTTAGCTTTATCTTCTTGGGCATCTAGTCCAAAAATCTTGAGGTAGAATCCATCCTCGGCATTGAAAGGATTGAGATAAGTTGACGGATCTTGGTAGTCACCTACCCAACCATCAAAGTTCAAATCGTAGTCTCGATCAGCTGGTGTCGGTGCTAAGAAGGCTACGTTATTAAAATCATCTGTTGACAGTTGCTGAACATCAATGACAATGTTATCAGCACCTAAAACTGACTCAAGGGTCTGCTTAACAGAGTTCATACCTGTCACAGCATTTTTACTTGTCTGATCAACAGCCACATCCAAGTGAATTGGGAAAGTCACACCTTGACTGGCCAATTCTTTTTTAGCTTCCGCAAATTTTGCTTGGGCTTTTTCTTTGTTGAAATAGGCATCCTGAGCATCTGCTAGGTTTATACCTGACCATTCTGTGCCATAGTTGACCAATTTAGAAGCGACTACTTCTCCAAAAGTCTTGTCTCCTACTTGGACAAATGTAGGAGGTACTAGGGTGTTACGAAGGGTCTTGCTAGCTGCTTCTTCCCCATTTGACTGGGCAGAATAGGCTGTGCGGTCCAAGGCAAAGTTCACTGCTTGGCGGAAGTTCTTGTTTAAGACAGCTGTTTCAGTTGACTTCTTCTGCGCATCTGTCGTTTTAGCAGTGTGATTGTAGGCCTTACGGTTGACGTTGAAATTGAAATACCAAGAAGTCTTGTCCTGCAAGCTATAGACGATATTATCCTTATATTTTTCCTTGGTCTTAGCAAAGTTAGAACTATTTGGATAAACCCCAGCGATAGAATAGGCTCCACTTTCAAAGTTACGGATGGTCAATTCTTGGTCTGAACCATCAAAGTAAGCCAATTTCACATGTTCAATCGATACTTTGTCATGATCATAGTAATGCGGATTCTTCACATACTCAATCGATGATTTTGATGTGAAATCTTTTAACAAATAAGGTCCGCTGTATAGAATACTATCTGGAGATAGGGTACCAAAATCTTTCCCTTTTGAATTTAAAAACTCTTCGTTTACTGGGAAAAGAATACTGTTGGTTGTTTTTGAATTCCAGTAAGGTTCTGGGCGTGCCAAAGTATACTCAACAGTCCGGTCGTCAATGGCCTTCACCCCAACCTTAGAAAAGTCAGAATCCGCTCCTGTAATATAATCATTCAAGCCCTTGATTGAGTTTTGAATCAAGTCAATGGCCTGTGATTTATTATCCACTGCATACTTGATACCTGTCACAAAATCTTGTGCCTTGACTGGAGCGTACTCTTCACCATCAGCCGTGAACCATTTGGCATCTTTTCTCAATTTGTAGGTATAAGTCAGACCGTCGCTTGAAACAGACCAGTCTTCTGCCAAAGATGGAACTAGGTTTCCGTGGTTGTCATTTTCAAGCAAACCATCAACTAGGTTGGTTATAATCGATGTATTATCAGCGTAGTAGTCTAATAAATAGTTAAATGTAGTTGGATTTCCACTAAAGGTTGATGAGTAAGTTTTTGTATCTGAACCTGATTGTCCGCAAGCAGCTAAAAGCAAAGCAGCCGCAAAGGTCAGGCCTGCACTAAGGACACGCTTTTTTGTATTCATCTTCTTTCTCCTTTATGTTAGTTTTTGTAACATAAGTTTATTTTACCAAAATAGTGGAAATTTGTAAAGTTAATTGAATTTTGAGAATGAAAATTTATAAACCTTGGTTATAAAAAAACAAAGGATTTCTGCCTTTCATACAGTCCTCCCTTGTTTTTATACGATTTCAATTTTAAATTTTTCTGTAAAAAATATTTATAGTAATTCCACACAGAAAGCATCCCATGGAGCCAAGATTTGTTTTTCAAAGACTTCTTGAGCTAGGGTGTTTTCAATCAAGACTGATTTAACTTTTCCTTCTACTGCCAAGTCTTGCTCTTCATTGGACAAGTTGGCCACAACTAGGAAACGACGGTCGCCATCTTTACGGATATAGGCAAAGACCTTATCAGCAGTTTCAAGCAATTCAAATTCAGCTCGAATCAGCCAGCTATTCTCTTTGCGGATTTGAACCAGTTTCTGATAAGTATAGAAAATAGAATCTGGATTTGCCAGTGTTTCTTGAACGTTGATTGCTTGATAGTTTGGATTGACTGCTAACCAAGGTTGACCTGTTGAGAAACCAGCATTTTTGCTCTCATCCCATTGCATTGGAGTACGGGCATTGTCGCGACCAATGACACGGATACTATCCATGATTTCTTCCATCGGAACGCCTTTTTCAAGAGCTTCACGCGCATAGTTGAGAGATTCAATATCTTCTACTTGGTCAAGCGTCTCAAACGGATAATTGGTCATCCCAATCTCCTCACCTTGATAGATATAAGGTGTCCCTCTCATCAAATGAAGCAAAATCGCAAAGGCTTTGGCAGATTTTTCGCGGTATTCTTGGTCATTTCCCCAGATAGAGACGATACGAGGGAGGTCATGATTATTCCAGAAGAGGGAATTCCAACCATCCTCAACTCCTAATTCTGTCTGCCATTTGTTGAAAATTTCTTTTAACTTAGCGATGTTTAGCTCTTTTTGATAGTGCCACTTAGGTTGCCCTTCCTGATACTGAAGACCGATGTGTTCAAACTGGAAGACCATAGACAATTCTTGTCCCTTTGGATCAGAGTAGAGTTTGGCAATTTCTGGCGTTGCACCCCAGGTCTCTCCCACTGTCAAGAGATTCTTATCTCCAAAGGTTGCCTGATTCATTTCCTTGAGATATGGATGGAGCATAGGACCATTATTGACTACTTTCTCGTCAGGAATTTTCCCAATCATGTCAATGACATCCATACGAAAACCGCCAATGCCTTTATCAATCCAGAAGTTCATCATCTCGTAAATTTTCTGGCGCAGTTTCTCATTTTCCCAGTGGAGATCAGGCTGTTTTTTGCTGAAAAAGTGGAGATAGTATTGACCCGACTTTTCATCGTATTCCCAAGCAGACCCACTAAAGATAGAATCAAGATCATTTGGCTCATCACGCCAGATATAGTAGTCTCGTTCAGGACTGTCAGGATTTTCACAGGCCTCGACAAACCAAGCATGTTCATCTGAGGTATGATTGACCACCAAGTCCATGATAATTCGGATATCACGCTTCTTAGCTTCTGCGATCAGTTGGTCCATGTCCTCCATGGTCCCAAAAATAGCTGCAATTGCTTGATAATCAGCAATATCGTAGCCATTATCGTCCATAGGGCTGTCATAAACAGGAGAAAGCCAAATCGCTGTGATCCCTAACTTGGCTAGATAGTCCAACTTACTGGTAATACCTGGCAAATCACCAATTCCATCTCCGTTGCTATCCATAAAACTCTTGGGATAGACTTGATAGACTACGGCATTATGCCACCATTTTTCTTGCATCTTCTTACCTCATTATTTTAATAATCTACAGTATATGATAGCGCTTTTGGGAATTTTGTGCAAGCGTTTGCCTAATCTTTTTGATTCCTTTTTTAACTCCGTAGTTTCCTAACTTCCAATTTTTTATTATAATAGAGGTCAGAGGTAAAAAAATGAAAAAACAAGCTTTTAGTTCTGAACAATATTTGAATCTACAGCGCGACCACATTTTGGAGCGCATTAATCAATTTGACGGCAAGCTCTACTTGGAGTTTGGTGGTAAAATGTTAGAAGATTTCCACGCTGCTCGTGTCCTTCCTGGTTATGAGCCTGACAACAAAATCAAGCTCTTGCAAGAATTGAAAGAGCAAGTTGAGGTTGTGATTGCTATTAACGCTAGCAACATCGAGCATTCTAAAGCACGTGGTGACTTGGGCATTTCTTATGACCAAGAAGTTCTTCGCTTGATTGATAAATTCAATGAATTGGGAATTTTTGTTGGCTCTGTTGTCATCACACAGTACGCTGGCCAACCAGCCGCAGATGCCTTCCGCAACCAACTTGAGAAAAACGGGATTGAGTCTTATCTTCATTATCCAATCAAAGGATATCCAACAGATATGGATCACATCATTTCCCCAGAAGGTATGGGGAAAAACGACTACATCAAAACCAGTCGCAACTTGATTGTCGTAACGGCTCCTGGACCTGGTTCTGGAAAATTGGCAACTTGTATGTCAAACATGTACCACGACCAAATCAATGGTATCAAGTCTGGTTACGCTAAATTTGAAACCTTCCCAGTTTGGAATCTTCCCCTTCATCACCCAGTCAATTTGGCCTACGAGGCTGCCACAGCAGACCTTGATGATGTCAACATGATTGACCCTTTCCATCTCCAAACTTACGGAGAAACCACTGTCAACTACAACCGTGATATTGAAATTTTCCCAGTTCTCAAACGCATGCTAGAACGTATCCTTGGTGAATCTCCATACGCTTCACCGACAGACATGGGTGTCAACATGGTTGGCTTCGCTATTACTGATGACGAGGCTGCTGTCGAAGCTTCTAAACAAGAAATCATCCGCCGTTACTATCAAACTGTTCTTGATTTTAAAGCCGAAAAAGTGGGCGAAGCTGCTGTTAAGAAAATTGAGTTGCTCATGAATGACCTCGGCATCACACCTGCAGACCGTAAGGTTGCTGTTGCCGCACGTCAAAAAGCAGAAGAAACTGGCGGACCAGCCCTAGCCCTTGAATTGCCAAATGGGGAAATCGTCACAGGTAAGAACTCAGAACTCTTTGGCCCTACAGCTGCTGCTCTTATTAATGCTATCAAGAAATCAGCTGACATTGCTAAAGAAGTAAAACTAATCGAACCTGAACTTGTCAAGCCAATCCAAGGTCTTAAAATCGATCATCTAGGTAGCCGCAACCCACGCCTGCATTCAAATGAAATCTTGATTGCACTGGCTATCACAGCTACAGAAAATCCTGATGCTGCCCGCGCTATGGAAGAACTTGGCAACCTCAAAGGAAGCGAAGCACACTCAACCATCATCTTGACAGATGAAGACAAGAATGTCCTTCGCAAATTGGGTATCAATGTAACCTTTGACCCTTACTACCAATACGACCGTTTATATCGTAAGTAAAGATTGCAACCTCTCCACCCTCGGAGAGGTTTTCTCTCTGTCTCAGGAGCCAGCTTTATGTTATAATGAAAGAAGAAAACTGAAAGGATTTACCATGTCAAAAGAAGTTATTGTTGAAAGTTTTGAACTTGACCACACCATTGTTAAAGCACCTTATGTTCGCTTGATTGGGGAAGAAACAGGGCCAAAAGGAGACATCATCTCCAATTATGATATTCGCTTGGTGCAACCAAACGAAGACTCTATCCCTACTGCAGGCCTTCACACTATCGAACACCTCTTGGCAAAACTCATCCGTACCCGCATTGACGGCATGATTGACTGTTCACCATTTGGTTGCCGCACAGGTTTCCACATGATTATGTGGGGGCGTCATACCAGCGCTGAAATTGCAGCTGTCATCAAAGATTCGCTCAAGGAAATCGCCGAAACTACTACTTGGGAAGATGTCCCAGGAACAACCATCGAATCTTGCGGAAACTACAAGGATCACAGCCTCTTCTCTGCTAAAGAATGGGCGAAACTCATCCTGGAACAAGGGATTTCAGATGATGCCTTTGAGCGTCATGTGATTTAAACACAAAAGGAACCAGTTTTTTCAGCTGGTTCCTTCTTTTTTATCCTCAAAATTCTGTCTTAGGCTTTTTCACGAATAACTAAACCACCATCTTCCATATCTGCTTCTAGGTGTTTGGCATCTAGGTGATCCAAATGGAAGTCTGTCACCTTATCACGAATTTGTTGTTCAACCACGCGACGGAGTGGACGAACACCCATGACTTCGTCATAGCCTTCTTCTGTGATATAGTCTTTAGCCGCTTGACTGACTATCAAATCAATGTCTTTCTTAGCCAAGGTTTGGTTAACTTCTACCAACATCAAATCTACAATCTTAGAAAGATCTTCCTTCGTCAAGTGTGAGAACTCAATAACTGCGTTAAAGCGGTTAAGGAATTCTGGACGGAAGTATGGTTTCAAACGATCCATGAGTTCTGGTTTATCCGCATCTTCTGTCAAGTTAGCTTCGTAACCAAAGCCTGCATTTGAAGTTGCGATAATAACAGTGTTCTTAAAGTTCACTGTATTTCCTTGACCATCTGTCAAACGACCGTCATCCAAGACTTGGAGAAGAAGAGTAATCACTTGGGGATCAGCCTTTTCAATTTCATCCAAGAGAATGATAGAGTAAGGATTGCGACGAACACGTTCTGTCAAGGTATTGCTATTGTCATCATATCCTACATATCCGGCTGTTGTACCGATCAATTTAGATACGGCTGTGCGGTCACTGTATTCAGACATATCCAAACGGATAATTGCATCCTTGGTTCCAAACATATCTAGCGCCAATTGCTTAGCAAGCTCTGTCTTACCAACACCAGTTGGTCCTACAAAGAGGAAGCTTCCGATTGGGCGATTGCCTTCATCAAAACCAGCACGGTTACGACGGATAGCACGGGCTACAGCTTCAACTGCCTTATCTTGACCGATTACCTTATCTTGCAGACGATGAGCCATATCTTTCAAACGTTCGATGTCTGATGCTCCCATTTGTGAAACCGGGATACCCGTCATTCGTTCTACAGATTCAGCCACATCGTTGACACTTGCAGTCACTTTCATATCTTCTGTGTGGTTTTCGATTTTCTTTTCCAATTCTGCAATGCGTGTTTTATAGTTTAGAGCAGCTTCAAAATCTTCTGCCTCAACCGCTTTTTCTTGCTTGTCTTTTTCTGCCTCGATTTCACGTTCAACAGCATGAACATCTGTTACTGGATGTTGAGCTGCCAAGTGAGCAGCTGTTACATCGACAAGGTCGATAGCCTTATCTGGCAAGCTACGTTGTGGAATGTATTGAACAGAATAATCCACTGCTGCTTTCAAGACTTCATCTGGCAAGATGACATTGTGGTGTTGTTGATAGAGGTCACGAATTCCTTGAAGGATTTTAAAGGTATCCTCTGCTGAAGGAGCATTGACCTTGACTTCGTTGAAACGACGAGCAAGAGCTGCATTCTTCAAGATCGTGTTACGGTATTCGTCTTGAGTTGTCGCTCCAATAACGGTCAATTCACCACGAGAGAGAGCTGGCTTGAGAATGTCCGCAAGCCCTTTAGAACCACTATCTCCTCCAGTGCTACCAGCACCAAGGATTTGGTGAATTTCATCAAAGAAGAGAATAATATTTCCCGCTCCTTTCACTTCATTGACTAGATTTTGGACATTTTCTTCAAAGCTACCACGGTATTGAGTACCAGCCTCAAGACCTGAGATATCAATGGAGATAATTTCCTTGTTCTTAATAGCAGCTGGAACATCACCGTTCACAATAGCTTGCGCTAGACCTTCGACAACGGCTGTCTTACCAACACCTGCATCTCCGACCAAAACAGGATTGTTTTTGGTACGACGTGAGAGGATTTCAGATGTTTCTTGAATTTCCTTGTTTCGTCCGATAACAGGATCCAACTTGCCCTCACGAGCTTCTGCGGTCAAGTTTCGGCCTAGTTTAGCAAGGACACCATCTTGTTTCATACCTGAAGCCTGTTGTTGCATTTGTCCATCAGTTTCTGCATTTCCTGGCAATTGACCAGTTGCACGATAGTGAGCAAATTCCTCAGGTGTCACTTCACGTCCATTAATCAAGTAGCGACGGTTTTCAGAACTGTATCCTCGCATACCACCCATCAATTGGTTAAACAAATCATCCATGTTGTTAAAATTATTAAAGTTGTTGTTCATATTCTTTACCTCTTTTTGTTTACTTAGTTATGATTACTGATATTGACTATCTTTGACTTTTATTTTAAAAAATTTAGACTAGCTAAATCGCTACTCTACGTACTATTTCTGGTTTTTCTTTTTCAAGCAGGAGTAGACTATCTTTACTTCTGAAGATTTCTAGATTAAACATAGACACACCTCTTTCTATTTTACTTTAAATAAGTGTTAACGTAAGGCTTTCATTTACCTTACGTTCATAATATACTACATTAGTCAGAAAAGGTCAAGAGATTTGACTTTAATTGACCAATATTTTTTAGAATGCAAAAACACCCTGAAACGTCAGGGTGCCATTCTTACATCAAATATAAAATTGCTAGGGTCAGGAGACTCGCTAGAAGCCCCACTCCCCAAAAGAAGAAGTCGACCTTCCACTCACTCCAAGGAGTTCCTTTACCGGACAATCCTCCAAGCTCAAAATGGTGATGCACAGGTGTCATGCGGAAAATACGTTTGCCACCAGTCATTTTGAAGTAACTGACTTGCATCATGACTGAAGTTGTTTCAAAGACATAAACAATTCCGATAATCAAGAGAGTCCATTCTTGATGGAGGGCCATAGAGATAGCTGCCAGCATTCCACCTAGGGCCAAACTTCCCACATCCCCCATAAAGACCTTAGCAGGCTTGTGGTTAAAGACGAAGAAACCAAGCAAGCCCCCAATCATGGCAAGAATCACCAGAAGAATATCCATCTGACCTTGCACATAGGCAATAACTCCATAAGCTGACAAGCTGATGACTACAGAAATACTAGCTAGACCATCAATTCCGTCTGTCAAGTTGACCGCGTTTGAAAAACCGACTAGCCAGAAAAGAGCGAAAAGAATATAGAAAATCCCTAGATGCACTTGGTAACCAAAGACTGAAAGCATATCGCCACCGCGCTCATAGAAAAGGTAGAAAACGACCCCACCTAGGAGCTGAAGAGCCAATTTTTGCTTAGGATTCAGCCCCTCATTGATTTTACGAAAGACCTTGAGAAAGTCATCTAAAAATCCGACAAGTCCATAAAGGACCAAGATGAACAAAATCATTCCCACATTATTGGTCAATTGTTTTGAAAAAAGGGCAACAAGGAAACTCACCACAACTGCAGCAATGAGGAAAACAAGTCCCCCCATAGTTGGCGTGCCAGCTTTTGCCTGGTGCTGTTTGACATCCTCGTGCATCTGCTGGCCTGTAATTTGCGCCTTTCGATAAAATTGGATAAAGGCCGGAATTCCTACTAAAGTTAGTAAAAAAGTCACAATTCCAGCACTGATGGAAATAAACATATTAGTCTCCTAAAGTTAATGTAATTTTTTTAATGCCCTTGATAGCTGTATTAGCACGAACATCTTGCTTCTGCACAGTAGAGCCTGAACCTTCAAATTCAAGTTCTATATTTAACCACTTAGAAAAAGCTTCTGCGGTTGCTTTTGTCCAACCATACATATCTGGAACTTCCTCTGCTTTATCAGATAAGAGGAGAACTTGCTGGTTAGGTGTAAGATTGGCCCCTTCTTCTACAGATGATTCTTTAATCTTTGTTCCTGTTCCTACAACGATTGGTTGCACAATATTGCGACGTAAGGCTTCCGCCAAATCACCGGGTGAAATATCCTTGATGCTAGGCATGGCATAAGCGCTTTGATTGGTTACCTGATCTAACGTTTTAGCAGTAGATTGGAGGTTAAGGGAATCTTTCATGGCCACTGCTCTTTCCAAGATAGGATTGGCAAATTCCCCCAACTGAATACCTGAATAATGCTCTGGCTGTTGAACCGTCACATAGAGGATAAAATCAGGATTTTCAGCAGGGTTCATCGATACAGCCGAAAAAATGTAATTGGTCGTACCAACCAAGTAACCTCCATTTTTCTCATCGGCAATCTGGGCTGTACCAGACTTAAGAGCTACATTTTGACCAGGAACAGTTACAGTTGGCTTGCCTGTGCTGTGGTTATGCATGGTTCCATAAACGGGGTCCGTTCCTACCAAAACCATGTTGGTTCGAGTTAGACTGGCTGCATCTTTGGAAACAGGATTTCCTACAATCTCTTTTTGAGATTTCCGAACAGATTGGTCATTTGGGTCATATAAGGCACTGATAAATTTAGGTTCTAGCATGACTCCATCGTTGGCAATAGCCGTGAAGGCACGAATCATTTGCGTCTGGGTCACTGAAATCCCTTGTCCAAATGAACTCTGAGCAATATTGACGATATTGTCAGCCGGAAGTTGGCCTGCATATTCATCCGTCAAACCAAATCGAGTCGGAACACCAAATTTAAAGCGATTTAGATAATCCAGCCAGGTAGCATCTCCCATCTTTTGCTCAAGAAGCGTCATCCCAACGTTACTTGAGAGCGCGAAACCTTGAGAAAAGGTCATCATTCTGCCACCAGTCAATCCTTCATTGACGTCCCAATCTCGAATAGTAACATCTGCTACTTTTAACTCACTACTATTGAAAACTTCTCCTCCTGGGAAAGTATTATTATCAATAGCAGCAGCAAGCGTCATGACCTTCATGGTTGACCCTGGCTCATAGTTACTTTGATAGAGGATGTCACGCCAAACAAAGTCCTTGGTAAGTCCTTCCTTAGTATCGGCATCAAAGGTTGGTCTCTGCGTTGTTGCAAGAATTTCCCCCGTTTTAGCACTAACCAAGGTAGCCGTCATATACTTGCCTTTTACTTTTTCTTGAAAGGCATTCATCTGTGTTTCCATGAAGGACTGAAGGGTGCTAGAAATAGTCGTATAAACGTCCTTGCCATCTACCGTTTGCTGGGACACTTGTTCTGTTCCGGGGACAATATTACCCAGACGATCTTTTTCATAGGTAATAATACCGTCTTTCCCTGCGAGAATACTATTCAAGGAACTCTCCATCCCAGAAGTTCCCAGCAAACTCTTGCTACCATCCTCATTTTCATGGAGTTGGGCTAAACCAATAAAACTAGAAGCGAATTGTCCATTTGGATAACTTCTGTTTGGGCTAGTTGTAAAGTCAATTCCTTCAACACTAGCGTCTTTCAAATCCTTTTTAATAGCCATCATATTGGCATAGGTAATTCCATTTCCTTTGGCACCAAAAGAAACTTGGGTCAGATTCGGTTGAGACAATTGTTCTTTAACATAAGCCTCGTCCATATCCAAATACTTATGGAAGACCTCTGCTACCTTATTAAACTGGGCATCTTCTACATAAAGAATTTTACCCGTTGCTGATTTGTATTTTTTATCAATAACAGCATAGACATTATAGGAGGTTGCGTCCTCAGCAATCGGGACTCCATTTCGGTCATAAATAGTCCCACGTTTGGCAGGGACTGTACGAGTTATTTGGTGAACTTTCTTAGCCTCTTTTACTAGATCCGTTCCAAATTTACTACCACTCCCGATAATAACAGCAAAATTGACCAAAAAGACAGCGAAAAGTACGACAGCTAACAAGCTGATGTACTTCCCCACTATTTTACGGTTTTCTGCTGGAGATTTACGGTTTCTAATCGCAAATCGGGTTATTCTTTTTGTCCACTTCATATCTTACTCCGCTGATCGAATATTCTCGTTATTCAATTTTAAGTCCTTAGAATTTGCGATTTCTTTCAAGCGTTCTGCCCTCAACAATTCATTTACCTCTTGTTTGGCATCATCCAACTCTGTCTTCTTCTCCTCTATCTGCGCATTGATTTTTGTCAGATCATTTTGTACTTGTAGGAGTCGAGTCTGCATAAAAATAATACTAAGCGCCAAAACGAGAGCTGTAAACGCAATGGAAAGATAAAAAGCCTTCTCCACACGGGAGAATTTTTTTATACGACTCTGCAAGAATTGACTGGTTGTTTCTTTTTTATCTACCATTTTTTCCTCTTACTTGTGAATTTTTCTAGCCACGCGCAACTTAGCTGAGTGCGAGCGGTTATTGGCTTCTAATTCTTCTGCACTTGGCAAGATTGGCTTTCGGGACACCAATTCCATCTTAGGCTTGAGATCATCTGGGATGAAAGGTAAACCTTTGGGAACTTCCACCGTTGAAGCTTCCTTGAACAATTGCTTGGTCAAGCGGTCTTCTAAGGAATGGAAAGTAATCACTGAGATTCTACCATCTAGAGCCAACATCTCCATAGCCTGCTGGATAGATTCATCTGCCGCCCCCAGTTCATCGTTAACTTCAATTCGAATAGCCTGGAAAATCTGCTTAGCAGGATGACCCTTCTTCTTGAGCTCCTTGGCAGGTTTAGCCGACTTGATAATCTCTGCCAACTCAGTCGTTGTCTCGATTGGCTTGACTTCTCGAGCTTGTTCAATCTTACGCGCAATCTGTTTAGAGAATTTATCCTCGCCATACTTGAAGAAAATTCGGACCAAATCATGATAGTCATAGTGGTTCACCACTTCATAGGCTGTCAGACTAGCATCCTGATTCATTCGCATGTCCAGTGGCGCATCCTTTTTATAAGAAAAACCACGCTCACGCTGATCCAGCTGAGGACTAGACACTCCCAAGTCATAACAAATTCCATCAATTTCCTGAACACCAGCTTCGAGCAAACGTGCCTGTAAATGACGGAAGTTATCCTTGATAAAAGTCACCATTCCCTTTTCAATGTAGGGTGCCAAGCGTTTTTGCGCATTGTCAATGGCATTCTGGTCTTGGTCAAAGGCATAGAGATGGCCTTTTTCACTTAATTTACTTAATAAATATTCGCTATGGCCTGCTCCACCCAAAGTCGCATCAACGTAGATACCGTCAGGCTTTACGTCGAGCATATCAATCGTTTCGTGGAGTAAGACCGTTACATGATGAAATTCTTTTGTCATATCCTATCTATTTTACCACAAATCCGACTAGCTTGCACTAGTCAGACAAATAGGTCAAAAACAAGTCAGATTTCTTTAAGAAATATGTCAAATATGCTTGACATTCACTCTATAGAAGAATATAATGTAGTCAAATATATACGACACAAATCAGAAAGGAGAACAGATGAATCGTGTGAAAGAATTTCGCAAGGAACTGGGCATTTCCCAGCTCGAGCTCGCCCAGGATATCGGCGTCTCCAGACAAACTATCAACATGATTGAGAACGACAAGTACAATCCAACTCTGGAACTCTGTCTCAATCTCGCCCGTAGCCTCCAAACTGACCTCAACAGTCTCTTTTGGGATAATAACTTTTAAAAAAGGAGCCAACTCATGAAAAAAGAAACCTTCACTGAAAAACTGATCAAGCGCACATACGGTATTTCTGGTCCCCTTGACGAATACAAACGGCGTGAGGCCGATAGTATTGGGAACCAAGTCTTTATCGTCCTCTTTTATCTGATGATTTTCGGAAATCTTATTCCACTCCTTCTGGCCTATAAATACCCTCAAGAAGTGGCTCTAATCTATCCTCCTCTGATTTTAGTGATTGCCCTCATCGCTGCTGGCTATGTCACCTACCAAATGAAAAAAACAGGGATTACAGCTATTGATCCAGATATGCTGAGTGAGAAAGAAAGTAAGCAACTACACTATCCTGGTCTGAAAGCAGGTTTGTTCTTTGGTCTATGGATGTTTTTTATAACGCCTCTTCTACATATACTCATAGGTGAAGGTCAGGACTATTTTCATTCTCTTCTCACTATAAGAAATGGTGTATCAAGCATTCTCGGTTCTATCTTCTTCGGAGCAAGCATACAGTTCCTCATCTCCCGTCGCATTGCAAAAGCCAAGGAAGATCAGGATAATGATTAGGAGGAAACTCATGAAAAAAGAAAAGAAACAGTTACGTTATTCTAGTCTGAAAGCAGGTTTGTTCTTTGGTCTATGGATGTTTTTTATAATTCCACTCATTGATACCCTAACAAGTGAAAATCCAAATTTTATCAGTTCTCTTCTAAATACAAAACATATTTTTAAAACTATACTGGGAGCTTTCTTTTTCGGAGTGATGATGCATATTGTCGACTCACTTCGTATTGCAAGAGCTAAAAAAGACCAGGATTAGGAGGTATCCTATGAAATCATTAGTAACTTTACTGACCTATCATCTTTTGTTCAGTTCTCTACTCATCTTCATCATCATTTCAGGGAACTTGCCAATCGACGAGACATTCCTCGTGCTAGTCTTTATTCTAGCACTTAACAAAGGACTGACTTATCTAAAGATTGACTCCCCAAAAACGCGCATACTCAACTTAGCACTATACTTTATAATTCTATCTTTACCACAACTGATGCTCGTCTCAGGCAATTGGAATTATTATTTACTGCTGACTATCGCTAGCCTTTCTTCTATTACTTATCTTTATTATCTCTATCAATTCGTAAAAGAAAGTCAGTAAAACCGCTCATTTAGGAGGTTACTAGCATGAAAAAAGAAGACTTAACCACTCGCCTACTCCGAAATCTCTTTCATATTCAAGGCCCTTTTGATGAATGCCGACAAGAGATTATCTACAAGGCTTGTGCCCGTTCTATGGTTCAAATCATTTATTCTTCCTTCTTCCTCTTCTTGTTTTATCTGTTATTTGGACGCTTCATAGAGGTGGTTCGCTATGCCATGCCCTACATTTACTCTGGACTCATTTTTTTCATTACTTTAAAAACTCAAAGAGCCGTCAAAGAACTCCATCTGGAAAAAGATGACAAGTCAGAAATCATCCTCAAGACCTACAGCAAAGGCCAAATCAAATTTCGAAGCTGGGTTGTGTTTATCGGTCTTCAGATTGGCTTCTTTACCTTACTCATCTTTCATAAAATGTTCGTTCAGCAGATGTCACTTCCAGATTTTGTGAAGTTACTCATGCAATTCGACAAAAGCCTTCCTTTACTGATGTATGGCCTGATTATCGGTAGCATTTTTGGAACTCTGACCTACGGATTTCTATCCCTACAGGAGGAAAAAACTCCTAAAAATACCAAGCAGAAAGAGAAAAGCAATCAATGACTTCACTATACGATTTTTCAGTCTTAAATCAAGACAATCAAGAAACTCCCCTAGATGCCTATCGTGATAAGGTTCTTTTGGTTGTCAACACTGCTACTGGATGTGGTTTAACGCCCCAGTACCAAGGACTCCAAGAACTCTATGACCGCTATCAAGAACAAGGATTTGAGATTTTAGACTTCCCTTGTAATCAGTTTATGGGACAAGCACCCGGCAATGCAGAGGAAATCAACAACTTCTGTAGCCTACACTATCAGACTACTTTTCCTCGTTTTGCCAAGGTCAAAGTCAACGGCAAAGAAGCGGACCCTCTCTATGTTTGGTTAAAAGACCAGAAATCTGGCCCACTAGGAAAACGAATCGAATGGAATTTCGCTAAGTTTCTCATCGGTCGAGATGGACAGGTATTTGAACGCTTCTCTTCAAAAACAGATCCTAAACAGATTGAAGAGGCCATACAAACCCTACTATAATTTCACAATCTCGCTATGATTAGGTCTCCTTTAGCCTAATGAATAGTGAGATTTTTTGATTGGCTTTGGCTTAAATAAAAAAAGTTGACAAATGTCTACTAGGAATATCAGAAACATCGTGAATTTTCATCAAACTAAAAGGACTTAGCCCTGTACAATACAGAACTAAATCCTTTGAATGAATAATTGCTCTAACTTTTAAAATACGTACGGCAATTCCAGTTTTTCTCTATTTGATACCAGACATCAGTTTTTCAATACGTGGAACGTAGAAGAATAAGATAATACTGAATGCAATCGTAATTCCTCCAACAATTCCATAGTAAGCGACTTCAGTTTCGCTTGTATAAAATTTTACAATTTGAGCATTGATAGCTTGGGCAGCAGCATTACTCAAGAACCAGATAGACATCATTTGTGCTTGGAAGGATTTTGGTGCTAGCTTAGTAGTGACTGATAGACCAATAGGCGAAATCAACATTTCCCCCACAATCACAATAGCCCAACTCATAATCAACCAGAAAGGACTGACCTTAACATCTACCCCAAAGAGCATCCCCGGTAACATCATCCACAAGAAGGATAAACCTGCCGCAAATAAACCGTAAGCAAATTTCTTAGAAGAGGACGGTTGCTTGTTACCCATTTTCCCCCACAACCACGCAAAAATCGGCACATAAATCATAATGAAAAGTGGATTGATACTTTGGAAAAAGCTAGATGGGAAATGAATTTGATTCCCAAATGCATTAAAGTAAAGTCGAGTCTGATCATCCGCAAATAGAGCAAGAACAACAGAACCCTGCTCCTCAATAGACCAGAAGAGGACTCCAGCGATAAATAGAGGAATGTAGGCAAATACTCGGGATCTCTCAGTAGCAGTTATTTTCTGACTAGATAAAATTTTGAAGAAATAGTAGATTGGAATGATTACCGCAATCACTGTAAAGATATTAACAATCATATCCACGTTAAATTGGTGAGTAAAGACTAAACCTAGAACCACCAGAACAACCATGACAAGTGTAATCAGCAAGCGTTTAATCAAGGTCTGCTGCTCCTTCTGTGAAAGTGGATCAGTGGGGTAAAGACTTGATTCAGGCAGGTATTTCTTCCCATCTAAAACATATTTCACAAGACCAAAGAACATCCCAATGGCAGCTAATGAGAAACCTAGATGGAAATTGACTTCCTGACCTAGATAACCCACTAAATAAGGGGCAACGAAGGCACCTAAGTTAATACCAAAGACAAAGATACTAAATCCTGCATCCCGTCTATCATCCTCTTTCTCATAAATTCCCCCAACCATATCTGAGATATTGGGTTTTAAAAATCCAGTACCAAAGATAATCAAGGCAATAGAAAGATAGAGAGCCACTTGTCCAAAAGGTGTTGCCAAAGCAATATGCCCTAGCATAATCAGAATCCCACCGTAAAAGACGGTCTTACGACTTCCTAAAATACGGTCACTGACAAAACCACCGACAACCGAGGATAAAAATACCAGCGAGCCATAAATCGCCATAACCGATGCAGCTGTGGTCTTATCCATCCCCAACCCACCATCTTGTACACTATAGTACATATAGTAAAGTAGGATAGCTCGCATCCCATAGTAAGAAAAGCGCTCCCACATCTCTGTAAAGAAGAGGGTGGACAAGCCAATAGGATGTCCAAAAAATGTTTTCTGTTTTTCCATATATATTCTCCTCGAACGATATAATAATTCATTTTACAGAATTTTCAAATAAATGTCAAACAAATCCTGTTTGTTTTAGAAAATTTTCTGAAAAAATCTACCGTCTCATACTTATACTCAATGAAAATCAAAAAGCAAACTAAGAAGCTAGCCGCAAGCTGTACTTGAGTACGGTAAGGCGACGCTGACGTGGTTTGAATTTGATTTTCGAAGAGTATTAATTCCACCATAAAAATCCCTTTCAGACTAACTTCCACTTCGGTCAGGCAAGTGGAAGTTACTTTGAAAAGTTACCTTTAAAAATTTGCTCTTGTTTAGTTTAAAAAAGAGGCTGGGCAAAAAGTCTTTAAAATCATAAAAACATCCCTATGCCAAACTTGTAATTACTAAAATACAAGTCAATAAGCATAGAGATGTAAAACTATTACACATTAAAAAATAAATAATTAGCACTTAAAGAATAGAAATTGTGTACGAAATGTCTCAATTAGTTTTGGCTAGTAAATATCATTTCCAACAAACGTCCTCTCAATTCCTTATCCTGATGATGCAAGATATTCATTAACTCATGAGAATTTTTAGCATTGATGAATTGATTTAACAATCTATCTTTTAATTCATATGGAAGAGAAGCCGTCTTTAGTAGTCTAAAAACTTCGTCATTTAGAGATGTTGTTTTATTATCTTTATATTCAAATCCAGCTGTAGCATTCTTATTTGGCAATTCAATGATAGACACATTCGTTCCTTTAAAATGAATTCTATGCCTTCTATTGCTTGGAAGGATACTAGAATCGCCTTGTAATGCTAACTCTACCACGCCCATTTCCCAATCAATCGATAATCTTGTTTTATATCTTTGACCATTTTGATCTTCAACCATTTCAAAAGAATGTTGTTTTCCTGGGAATACATACCAATCTACAACTTCAGGCAAATCAACCCCCATATCTATCTCAGAACCAACCAAGGGAATGATTGCACCACTTTTTGCAAACACAGGAATAGTCGAAATGTCCCTATAAACACCTAACTTCATACCACCTGTGTATTTTTTCTCTGAAAAGAAGTCATACCATTCACCTTCAGGGAACCATACATCTACTTTTGCAGATTGAAATGCCAAATCCATCTTTTCTACAACGGGAGCCACCATCAATTCTGTTCCAAAAAAGTATTGATTTGGAACATTATAGCTCTCATCATTCTCTGGGTAGAAATAGTACATTGGGCTGATTAATGGGGCGCCTTCCTCATGTGTCTTTACATTCATGGTGTATAGATATGGAATCATCTGATGTCTCAAACGAAGGTATTTCTTCATAATCTTAGATGTTGTTTCTGAAAAAAACCAAGGTTCTTTACTATTGAAGGGACTTCTAGAACTATGTAATCGAGTAATCGGACTAAAAACCCCAAACTGTAGCCATCTAGTTTGTAGCTCTTCGTCATAATCCCCCAGCATGTGTCCACCGATATCATGACTCCACCAACTATAACCGATATTAGATGCTGTCGCTGTAAAATAGGGTTGAAATCTTAAGGAATTCCAACTAATAATAGTATCCCCTGAAAAACCAACAGGGTAGCGGTGACTACCAGGACCTGCATATCTTGATAAAATCAAGCCACCTTCTGAATTTTTACAACTATCCTGATAGTGATAATGGTTTAAAAGCCATAGTGGATCCAACATGCCTTGTGTCCCTTGTTGCCAGTCAATCCACCAAAAATCTACTCCCTGCTTTTCTAGCTTATAATGAACATCTTTAAAGTAGGATTCCCTAAAGGATGGATTGAAAAAATCAAAAATGGCAGGTTCCTCTAATTCTACATTTAACCCCAATCGTTTGGCGACTCGAGGATAAGCTTCTTCATAAGCTCGTATACCATCAGCAGGATGGACATTTAAGGAGAGTTTTAACTTTCTATCATGAAGTTGTTGCAATAACTGTTCTGGATTAGGTATTAAGTTTCTATTCCAACTATAGCCTGTCCAGCCACTTCCAAAACGAGCTGGAATGTCAGTTATATGCCAATCCATATCTAACACACCGATAGATAATGGAATTTTCTCTGCTTTAAATCTGTCTATCAAATTCAAGTATTCATCCGACGTATAAGGCCAATACCTACTCCACCAATTACCTAAAGCATATCTTGGCAACAAGGGTGTTGAGCCAGTCAAATGGTAAAAGTCTCTGATTGCTCCTCTATAATCATGCCCATAGGCAAAGAAATAGAGGTCAATTTGATTTTCTCTCTCAATATAACCAGACTGTTCATCCCAAATAAATCCTTTAGAATCATCCAGTAAGGCAATACCATTTCGACTAATAATCCCATCTTCTAACGGGATTGCGCCATCTGCCTTATCCAGAGTCCGAGCTGTTCCTTTTAACGTTTCAATCGATTCACCAAAATACCAGCGACTACCATATACGGCAAAATTTCCTTTTAATTCTATAAATAAATTTTCGGCGTTAAATTCTCCTTTATTAAAGTGCAAATGAAAATAGTCCGTCATAATATCTAGTACGTTTGATGTCTCGATATAATCTAACGAAACTTCGCCAAAATCTCTATTATAGATAAGTTGTGTCGTTCTATCCTCAAAACTTCCAGTTTGAGAGTATTCTAACCTTACTAGCTTGTCTGTTAATACAGAGATTCGATAAAACTCTCCCTTAAAAATTTTCACTTTGTTTCCCTCCTTTTATTGTAGCATAAAAACAGAACGCACCATTTTTGATGCGTTTTTCGTTATTCTGAATGCAATGTTCTATCTGTTATATCTATGACAAATAATAGTCAATTGAAAAAATGTAGTGGACAAAATATCTTTTAACAAACCAAGAGTTTATTAAAGAGTTATCACTTTTCAACCTTTTTAAGCTTATGTAGTTGTGAAACAAACTACTTTTAAACTATTAACTAAAATAGGGTTGATAAATAATTTCAAACTATGACTTGCTACCATATGATATTCCATCTCGCGTGCTTTTTGCTCATCTCGTTCTTCCTGCTTATTGCTTAGAACTGAAGAACCCGGATAGGTATATAAATTATCCAGATCAATATAGTCATAAGACTCCTAACATTTACGCTTCATTAAGCTATCCCAAAGCAAGAACTTCATGTCGTAATTTTTCAATATCACTAACCGTAGGTCGCCATCCTTCAATCATATTTGTACTTAAAGCATACCAAACACTCTTAAAAACGGATCGGTTTTCAAAAGCTACTCCCATGATTATCATCTTTTCTTTATCTATATCTAAGGATATATGCTACCTCCTTTAGTTACATTATACCATGTTTCTCTGTAGCTTTTAAAAATTTTATAAACTTCAAATCCAAATATAAAACTAGTTCTTTTTCCTTTTTAACTAATGATGCTGAGTAAAAACTTAACTTCAGGGGAAAATGAAGTAAGACTAGACAAAATTCAAAAACTGATTTCGTACAACTCAAAATACTGATTTTAGACTGAAGATAATACTAGAATGCTAATTAATGTTTTTATAATAAAGAGCTGACGACTTATGTTGCTTTTGATTTTTTAAGAATATAAAAAGAAACAATAAGGTAAACTTTCGAGTGATTTGAAACGTTGATAGTATAGTATTGATTAACGTTTTAAGACAACTGACTTGTCCGGTTGCAGCCACATTTGCAAGCGACTAAAGTCGCAACAACTGTGTCAATTGCACCAATTTAATAAGAAAGTACAAAAAGAACACCCCTAAAGGTGCTCTTTGTAAGTATAGTAATTCTTTCGAATTAACGTTTACTAAATTGTGATGCTTTACGAGCTTTCTTAAGACCTGGTTTGGAAAGCATGAGTTTCAGTTGAAGTAAAAACAGCGCAATATCAAGGCTTTTCAGAACTAAAACTACTTATTCATTTCATAAAATATGAATCAATATTTTTTAAATAGGGGAATAGTTCTGTATGCAGATAATATACAAAAGGAACATTTCCGTCTTTGAAGCGTTCCTTTTGCATTCTTGCAAAAAATTATATCGTTAAAATTTAAACTCTAGAAAATGAATTATCTTTTTTTCAAATCTGTCGCTACCTATGCCTTGTTTAAAACCGTAAGTCTCATACATAGAATTTTTCATTACATATTGAATAGATTTCATAACACTTTTTTTGTCATTTGATAATGTGAGATATAGTTGTTGCAACTCTTCTAACGAATTCCCTTCTAACATTGCCATCCACATTCTTAATATACTTACAACAACATCCGATAATTGAATAAAAACATCATTATCAGACTTTACAAATTTGTAATTCGCTTTTTTCCCAGAAAATTCTACAGGAAATTCTTCTAGTTTTTCTTGAATAGTATATTCTTCATCAAATATGTGCTCTGAATTATAGTAACTAACTATGGAATTTGCATACACAGAATGGTAATTTTCAATCATAACACCAGCGTTATTCGATGTTAGTAATATTAAATCTTCTTTTTTATGAGCTTTAAGTGACTGCCTTATGTATTCCATATTAAAATCCTCAATAGTTGGATTAAATCTCTCAATCCAACTTAACAATTCATTAATAAATTGCTCCTGATTGGTAACATTAGGGTATTCAAAATACTTCATGAAATTTACAAACCAATCTTTATCTTTTTTATATAATAATACAGTGAATTTTTTAAGTCTCTACTAAAATTTAACCCTCCAATAGCCTATTCTGGCAACATATCAATTATATCAACTATACTAAAATAAAAATTATCTAAATATGTGTAATGTATCCAACAGTTATTTTTTTCCAACCACTCAACAAAGATTTTAAACTTCGGTTTAGAAAGTAATTCTATGAAATTTTTAGACTTTTGCTGAATATGCTTAAATTTTATCTCTCTCATATTGGACTGCAATTTTAAATTATCAACCAGTTCATCTGTAATGCTTTGCTGTAAGATTTTTCCTTTTTCAAAAGCTAGACCACCCAAAATAAAATATGCATGTTCGTCAAAATTAAAGCCTTCTTCTGTCAACTTAAAAACTCTAGCATTATTGGTTTCATCATAGTATAAGACATACTCCTTATCCATATTCGGAATATTATGCAAACTAGCAATATTCTCTATCATTCCTGTATAATCCATTCCACTTACCTCAGGATTCTAAAATTTCCATTCTTCTTGTATTTCTAAAAATGCATCCCTCAGCTCCGCTATTGCTTTGTACCTCAAATTATGATTAGAATTCAAGCCTTTTTCCATAAACTCTTTTAGTTTTGGAAAATCAAATTTATTCATATTTTTATATCTTCCAGTTAAAACAAAGTAAATTAATTTCGAGAGTGCGTAATATTCGTATTGCTTGTTGTAATTTTTAAACCCTTCTGTACTTAAACTAGATACATCATTAAAATATCCACGAACTTCTGTTTCTAATGATGTCAGCTGGCTATCAACTGTTTTAACTAATCCAAAGTCAGCAATTTTTACGACAACCTCATCTTGATATTTTTTGAGTAAAACATTTTTGGGACTAATATCTCTATGCAAAACCCCAATTCTGTCAAACACTTCAAAAGCCCTAATTATTTGTAAACAGAGCTTTCTACGTATCGTAAAATTGAGCTTCTGATTATTCTTCAAAATATAATCATATAATGAAAAATCTGCGAACTCCATGAAGTATTCATTTTTATTTTTATCTAAACGATAAACTTCTAATACATAAGGAGAATTTATGGATTTCATAACTTCATACTCTTTATAAAATCTCTCCAACTCTTTAGCATCTAAATTAGTCCTAGCTCTTTTCACAACAAAATATTTATCATAGAAATCATCAAAGTATTTAAAAACCTGAGCATACGACCCTTCACCAATAGGGAACAATTTAAAACCAGATTCAACTCCCCCACTTTTTTTATTAATAGTATCTCCAATAAAAAATATAGGTAGTTCATATTTAATTTCATTTTGCTCCATATCTGTAGGAATAGAACTTCCATTATACTCCATAAGGAATTGATTACATTTTTGAAATATTTCACCATATTCTTTATCAACTGTAAAACCAATATTCTTTAATTCCGAAATCTTTGATAACCTATCCACAATGTTGATACAAGCCAGCAATTTCCTACTTGAATCCGCCAAATAGTAAAAATTTTTCTGCTTCATTCTAGAGTTCATTTCACGCAAAAGCAGATTAACATGATAATGAATACTTGATAATAGCAAAGAAAGACGTTCTCCAAAATCTTCTTGATATAGATACTGATTGTCTGATTGAAATCCATTTGAAAATGTCTCAATAAAATCAACTTCTATTGATTTTATTTTATTAGATAGCTCTGCAGTCATATATCCATCAATTATGCTCATGATACACCATTCCCTTACTACATGTTACTAAAACCAAGCACCTTAATATTGCTTACATAAGGTGATGGTTCTTTGTCATAAACCTATTATAGTATTTTTCTTTTTTATATTCTACTCATCCATATCTCTCAGCGCATACTCGCATGCTTGAATGACAAAACTTGAAAAAGTTACATCCTTGTTTTGTATTGCTTTCCCAATTTCTTCAATCAGTGGTAGGGGGAAGCGGATTGTTTTATTTTCAGTTTCTTTTCGATTTGATTTTAATTAGAATGCCATGCTAAATCTCCTATCATTTTTGTCTTTAGGATATAGCATTACGCACACGAATAATACGTTGCGTTTTGCATTACGATTTTAGAACTCGTACGATATAATTTAGGAAATGCTACAAAGGATATTACTATGGATAGTGTTGGTTCATTACGCCGTTTCTTGAACTAAAAAATACTCTAATTTCTTCGGTACAAAAACAAATTAGTGACATTAGGGGAAAGATTTTTGGAGAGAAAGCAAAATTAAATAGTCTGACAGATGAGAAAGTTTTTTACAAGATTTTAAGTGGCAAATAAGGACTAGAGGTTTTACAATTTTTAACCTTATATATTTTCCATCACTTTTAAGTTTGTTTATCTACTTGATAATAATGACACTTATAACTGCTGGGATAACAATTATATGGGTTATAGTTGAAACTTTCGTAATATACACTCCATACAAAATGTACTTTGCTCTTGAAATGTACTTTATTTGAAGCATAATAAACTACATTTTTGGGTTTTATACTCCTTTGCTAATAATATTTACAAAGTGAGTCTGGGACAAAAGTCCCTTATCTCCAAAAAAAGCAACGGTTTTGAACTGCACCCCAAAAGTTAGACAGAAAAAATTTAACTTTTGGGGTGCAGTTCAGATTGAAGCGTTTTTTTGTCCCTCTAAAAGGGATAATTTATTTTTTAGTGCTTTTCAGGCTATATTTTGATCATTTGAGGAAATCAACATTGTTTTTGAATAGTCATCTGATAAGATAGGAGTATGAAAAACTTAAAAGAAGATAACATTCAAAAAGCCTTATGGCACATCAAACGACATTGCTAGAATATAGAGAAAAATACTGATGTTCCTAAAATAAAAATCGAACTCCTTCATCTGAAGGAAAGTGTCGAGATACTAAAGAGAGTTTTTAATGATGAAAAACCCTATCCGAATTTGGATAGGGAGGAAGTGTTTTAAAACTCTGTTGCTATGAATTTAAGTTCAGATTCCACTATTTATAAAATCTAGCTTGGTACGATTGGATTTTATGTTTTTTTATACCAATCTTCAGAATACTTGTACTGGGCGTTTATTTTAAAAATATTGAATACCAGAAATACAATGATAAAGATTATTTTAGAGAATCAACTAAGTCAATTGAAAAAATAAACTGGGAAATTTTAATTCCAATTATAAATTAGATAATCTCCCCCGCCATCCCAGTCAATATCGGAAGAAATACCTACAGAATCTCCTTTACAAACACTTTCCATCCTCTTGTTAGCATATTTAAAAGTATTTTCATCTATTTCAATTCCTATGTAGTTACGCCCTAATTTATGAGCAACTGCAGAGCTTGTTCCTGAACCAAGAAAACAATCTAGCACTAAATCATTTTCGTTGGTGGCAATTTTCAAAATATTTGAAATCAGTTTTTCTGGTTTCGGAGTATCAAAAATATGTTCATCATAGATATCTAAATTGAGAAGCTCTTGTTTACCATCCTTTGTTGAACCTGCAAATTCGACATTCCATAAAGTTTCAGGTACAATACCAACTTTCGAATCAAATAGAAATTTCTTCTTCCTTGGTACATTATCACCATTCACACCAAACCATATATTATTTTTTTTAATCTCATCCATCATCCTATCCTCATTATAGATCCAACACCTACCTTGAGGTGGATGGTGAACTTTACCTGATGGAGAAATTATTGGATAGAATTGTGAATCCACAGCATGTCCAGCCTGAACTGACAAAGTTATGGATTGCCAATCCCCTCTTGGGTCATTATCAGGATTTTTATATCTTTTTAGTAACTCCTTGGTAGGAGGAAGTAGATTCCTTTTTTTCTTAAACAATTTATCATTTTTTGAATACACTAAAATATACTCATGATTATTCGAAAATGTATTCCTATTTTCTCTTGTATTTCTCTTTTGCCAAACTATTGTAGAGACAAAGTTTTTTCTCCCAAAGACTTTATCACAACACACCTTTAAGTAGGCCATTTCTGAATCATCAATAGAAATCCAAATACTCCCATTATCTTTCAGGAAATCTTTTAAGAGTAATATTGTGCTCTCTATTTCAATCAACCATTCATCATGATTTTTAGTATCTTGGTAAAATTTAAAATCGTCTCCCCTATTATAAGGCGGGTCAATATAAATTAGGTCAACTTTATTTTTATATTCTGACACTATATCTGCAAGAACTGTTTTATTGTCTCCTAAAATTAACGACCTGGGAAATAATGAGCCTGTCTTTTTAAAATCATTTTTTGTTTTTTGTGACAATGACACTTATATTTTACTCCTTACAAACTATTAATTTTTCAGCTTCATAATTAATCTCATAATTATTTTCTTGTTTATTGAATCTACTATGCATAAACTGACCAGGAGATACAACTTTTACACAAGTGAAATATTTCTCAGCAAGACTAACTAAATCTTCAATAGTCAATAATCTAGGTGTTGCACCACTATGCTCTTCAAAAGGTGAGTAAGATAAAACTAGAGATGCTTTTGCATCTTTAACAAGTCGAAATAGCGTATCAAATGCTAAAGGAGCCTTACTTTTTATCGAGAACGGAGATTGATGCCTATCTGATCGATAAATCGCTCTACTGACTCCGCCTTTACCATTTGGAAAAGTTGTTGAAATGTCTGGATTATCATGTAAACAGATAGTTTCCAAAATATGGTAGTAACGACTATAATGATATCTTGTATATGGAGGATCCGCATATACGACCTCCATCTCTCCTGGTTTTAATTTTTTTAGTACATTTTCATAATCATCACATATTACTTCAAAAGTATTCTTACTTTTCGGTGTATCTTGATAGTATTCCATCCAATCATTAAATTTATCGAATACATCAATCCCCCTATCTGAAATTATTTTCTTCACTAGATTCTTTTTCAAACTTCCGTTTTTATTAGTAACTTTCAAAGGTTGAGCAAATTGCTTTCCAACTGTATTTACCACATCCGTTGTTGCCCCCATTAATGAAGCTAGAATTTTACTTCTTAGCGGTTCTTGTTGACTAAAAGCATATGAAGCGATTGAATCAATATCAATTGCCTGTTTATAAGAAAAATATAGTCCACCATATAATCGTGAAATCGCAGATTCTCTAAAACACTCACTTTCAATATATTTTAGCTTCACCGACTCAAATATCCTTTCCAATGCGGGGGATAAGGGTTCTTTACTATAATCAAGGTTTTCTATATATGCATAAAACGACCCCTTCTCAATAATTTCATACAAGGCTTCTAAAAAACCTTTTTTTAAATTATCCATTGCTTTTTCTTCATACTCTAGAAGAGGAGAAAAAACTTTCAATAAGGACTGGCGAACCACGGATTGCTGTATTTCGTTTTTAATTTTTAAAACATTGATATTAGGAATGCTATCACTTAAGCGTGCGTCACAATATACTTTTGAATAATTTTGGATATCTACTGAAAGAAGATCATAGTATTTGTGCAAATACTCAGACACCACACCTGATCCACAAAATAAATCACACACTTTCCCTTTATTCGGATTAAGAATATCAACTTGCTCCTTAATTTGTCTTAACATCCGCTTCTTACTACCTAAATAATGAACTGTTTTAACACTTTTACTCATTTTTTACTACACTTTCCAAAGTCCCAAGTTTGGGGTATAAGGTTTTATATTTTTAACATCAGTTATTATTCTAGTAACTGCTTTATTCTGGTTATTTGTTTTTTTCCAATTTGAGACAAATTTGGCTACTTCTGTGTATCTACTATCTCCCGGCATAATCAATTCGTAAAGAAATGAACGTGTTGAAACCTCAGTGAATATAAGTAATGGTCTTTTATTGCCAGTCGGGTAAGGAAGTCCAGTAGCTGCATTAACTTCAAATCGAAAATTATGGCTAGCTACAGATACACTTGGTCTCGACTCAGTACTAGCTAGATTGCCCTGATTATCAACTTCTTTCAACAAAATAAGGTATGTACCTGCCATTCCATTAGGTACAGCTCCAAAAAAATTTTGGAAAGAATCTTTATCAAAGTTAACTTGTTTCCACCTTGTCCCAGATTTAGGGACTTCTGCCACTAATATTCTATCGGAATCGTTTATTTGCCAAACAGAATTTTGAATTTGATTTATCTTGACTGGCAAGACTTGAGGTACTTGCTGTGATATTATTTTAGATGATTTCTTAGGTACTTGTGATGACTTATTTGCAGAAACTATTTTAGATTTTCTTATTGACGTTATTTTAGGTTGATGACTATATAGGTCAGTTAAAACTTTAGGTGGCTGAGTCGAATTATTAGTTCTTGTTCCAAGAGCTTTTACTCCTCTGGTAGCACTCAAGTTAACAGCATGATCAACAATAGGATCATCTATATCAAAAAGATAATTACTTGAAATAGACTCGTCTATCCAATCATTCCATCTACTCTGAACATCCAATAATTCTTGATTTGTTAATTCGTTAACCGAGTATATTTCTATATTATGAAATAAACCTCTTTCAGTTAAATTTCCAGAACCAATTATTGATATACCGCCGTTTTTTGTCTTAAACCAACATATTTTAGGGTGGAATAAATATTTTCTTGAATCATGAATATAGGCGTATACATTTAAATTTTTATGTGTTTGACAATAATCTCTCAATTTTTTTACAGCCTTAGGATCCGTAATTGAATCGGTACCTATAATTAACTGAAATTTATGCTTAGAGATGTAAGCGATAAATGCAGGATCTTCAAAAAATAAATTTATGCCATTCTCTTCTACAAAAGCAAATGCACCTGCACCTTCTATTCCTATTTTACTCGCATCAATTAATGCTTCACCTAGTTTCATACTATTTGAAAAAGCAGGATCTTGAATCATCAAAGTCATTCCATATCTCCAATCATATCACATTTTGTTACTTTTAGTCAACAATTTGTTCCTTTGAAAAAATCTTCAAAGGTAATCCCTAGTGCATCTAAAATCTTTTTTAGAGTTTTCACAGAAACATTCCTTTTTCCACTCTCTACACCAGCAATATAAGTTCTATCTAAATCAGCTTTAAAAGCCAACTTTTCTTGACTGATACCCTCTTTTTTTCTAAGTTCCCTTATACGATTTCCTATTTTAGAAGTTATCATATTTCTACCTCCATAAATTTATTTTCTCATCTTGTTACTTATAAGTCTACGGATTATGAGTAACAGTTCTTTGTCAAACAAAAATAGATTTAGCACAGCTAAAGCTATTTAGTATGATTTCTCATTAAGAAGAGTAATGAAATCTATACTTTCTAATAGCAAGTTTCCTTTCGTTTACTATTTTAAAGTAAAAATAATGGTCCCTCCCATCTTTGGCATTCTCTTTGTTTAGTTTGAAGTAGTTTTTCTGATTCATAGCCATAGTTCTGAGAATATCATCAACTAGAAATGTAAGTGGTACATCCATTGCTGAGTATTTTTGGAAATCTTCTTCGAAGCGGATATAGTCTTCTGAGAAATAATCCATCTGCAATTTATTTTCATAGAGTTCTTTTCTACTCATAGATAACCTCTTCTAATAACTGGATGCTCAAGAAGTTTTCCACTTGAATCAATCGATATCCTTCATAAGTCTTGAGGGATACTTCTTTTGCTGAAATTTCTCTAATTTCGCCAATCAGAATTACTTTTTGATTTTTTTGTTTGACTATAAAGCGCCCCTTTAAATTCCCAACATAAAGCTGAGAAAGTAACAATAATTTTTCTGTTCTGTTCAAGTCACTAGTTAGATCTACACGATATTTATCTTCCCCTAGTGATGTGGTATGTTCAGATAAAAAGAAGTCCATCCACTTTTGCATACCTGAGTCTTGATATTCTCGGGCAGACTGATAGGGCAAATAGGAACGATCAATCATTTTAAACCATCTAGTCCACCAGCAGAATGACCTCCGATTAGTTTACTTCTAGCTATGCTTCTTGATGCTGACTCAAGGGCATTGGCTTTTAAAAGTGAAGTGAACCCAAACTGATCTCGGATGCTGTCAATAGCTGATTGGAGCCTTTCTTCTTTTTCTATTTTTTCAACATCATCAAATAAAGAAACTAGTCCAAACGATTCATCCACTAGACCCGAATAGTTGACGGCAACGTTCCTTACAGCACCTGAACTGTATTTCTGATGAAATAACTGTAAAACTACATTAGTTAGCGTGTCAGTCTGATTAGTTGGTTCAATCTTTTTATTTGAAAAAAGACATCCAAGAGTAAATTCTTGAATGTCTGCAAACGTTGATAGTATAGTATTGATTAACGTTTTGAGGCAACTGACCTCGTCAGATTTCAGCCACATTTGTAAGCGACTAAAGTCGCAAAAACTATGTCAATTGCACCAATTTAGTAAGAAAGTATAAAAAAGAACACCCCGAAAGGTGCTCTCTGTAAGTATCGTAATTCTTTCGAATTAACGTTTACTAAATTGTGATGCTTTACGAGCTTTCTTAAGACCTGGTTGGGGCACCACTTATTTCATCTAATTTCAAAATGCTTTAAAATCAACATTTTCATAAGTTTTTAAAAATTAAAATTTCAATTAATTTCAATCACTTTCATTAAAACAAGGTAAACTTTCATTAAAAATAAAATAAAATAAAATAAAATAAAATCGAACCAGAATATCAAAAGTTTACCTTATTTAATTTTTACAGAAGTGGAATAGTGGGCCATTACGTTTCAGTAGAAACGAAAAAACCTTGATTTAAGACCCTCCGTAAACAAAAAGAAATTGAAGAAACAAAAAGTCTGCCACATTACGTGAAACAGACTTCTCATATCATAATTTAGGAAGGTCATCTAAGCTAGTCATAGAGTTCATAATGTTTTCAATTATTATCTTATTCAGAAGCTCATATTGTTCATGAACTTTATCAATTATTTCTTTTTCGTCATCATTTGATGAAAAATCAACTAATTCAAGTAAAACATCAATTTCAATATCCAGTCGTCTGAACTCTTTACCTGCTCGCCTTGATTCTGTTGAAGTATTAACTGTAACTAAAATTTTGTTGTCTTCCAAAACAGGAATATAAGAAAAATCATTTTTAGTTTTAATATCTTCAGGAGCTTCCTCTAGTGGTTCTTTAAGGCTATCCTCGTTTATAGTATAATTTAATTTGTTAATTCTTTTAAATAAAATATCAATTTTCATTACATTTTCCTTTTTAACTACAAAAATGAATAGTTTCTTGTTTTTTTGTAGCCATTATCTTAGTTAATTCATCGTTATGTGTCATTTTTACTATTGAATTTTCACTTGAAGTTTTATATCCACTATCTTTAATGGATTGTTGCATAATATTTGAAATTTCGGAATGACTATTTTTTTCGTACGAATCAGTCTTATTAGTAAATGGAATTATCCTATTCGTTTTGGTCAAACTATTCAATTCTCTATTGAAAATATAGGGATTTTTAGCACTTGATACAGTCAGTTCTGATATTTTTGTATTTGCTGCAACTGCATTTTGATATTTTTGTTTAGTAAATTCAATGTTTATTTCTTTGTTAATTTTATCTTTAAAAACTTCTATTTCCTTATTGTTTAACTTTAAAAATACACCCTCATCAACCAAATCTTCTTTATTTAATATCTCAATTTGTCTAACAATATCATCTTCTATATTTTCTCCAGATTGGATTTCCCATTTTTTATTAGATGAATTCATAAAATCTCGAATTGTTAGTGTATTGTTCAACAATTCGAGAATATTTTTTCTATTAACTTGGACAACATAATAGTTTAAATCCTCAGTATCCGTACATTGAACAGCGTATATAACTCCATTTTTATCTCTACATAGAAAAAATATAGGAATTTCATTGAAGTGCACTAAACTTATCTGTAAATACAAATCATTCCCATCTATTTTAAAGCATAATATTTTATCATTCATTTTGATTCCTCTTGTAATATATATTGAAATATTTCCCATGGTTTAGCATCTGCTTCTAACCATAAATTTATATGACTACTGTCATCTCTTCCAATTGGACCAAAGTAATTTGTATCACTACTTATTTTACTTTCAGCTATAAATTTAGTAGGCTTTGGGAAATAAAGTGCCCGTTCTAAGTCTTGAATATCTGTAAATACCGAACAACTGTATGAACTTAGTTCTAGTTCATCTACTTTTATTCCTCTAGCTTTTTTAGATTTTTCCATCTGAGAAAGAAAATCATTTTCGTTCAAATCAGAAGGTGTTTTGTCTTTTCTAGTTATTCCACGATATACTTTTATTTCTTCATATTTATATTCTATTTTAGCATCATCTAAAGTTACAATTTTATTATCTAAGGCACTTTGTAACGTATCTCTGAATCTCACAATTATTTTTCCCTAAATTATTATTTGTACATACTCTATTATATCAAAATAATCTGTTTTATGCTCTATTTTTTTCTATTAATAAAAAGAGGAATATGTATACTGTACATTTGGAAGAATAGTTTATGAATATTCTATAGCCAGCTAACTAAAAATATAAAATATTCTACATTTAAGAAAATAGAAATCAGTATAAATTTTCGGAAGAGAGGATATTATATAACTTAATTTATTACATTGAGAACATAAGAATTTTATAAGGGGCGTTTGTGAATATAATATTGGACATGGTATTGCTAGCTATATTGAAATTTGAGTAGATTTAACACTATTAAAAGTAAGTATGTCCTTCCCAAACAAGACCATATTTTAGATGTGGAGAAATCGAACTAATTTTTCTATATCCTCATTTTGGTATCTTCATGAGCTTTTACCAACGGACTTTTGACGTATTGAATTACTTCAGCTTTTTCATTTTTTTGTGAACGTTCTTTAAATTGCTCGACTATTATAAAATACTCTCCTATAACTTTTTAAAAATTACTAATTAACATCTAAGACCAATTATCTCCATATAAAATAATTAACGCTACTATTATATCACGAACTACTTATTTTAGTGAAAATATATGCTACTATATTTAATTAAATTAAGAAGGTAGAGATAGCATTAAAGTAAATATTTTTATTAAAGATAAATTTAAAGATAAATTAATAAACTTGTGCTTTCTCAATGTAACAAATATCTGGCTCTTTTAAAATTTTGCACTTGCATAGATTGTATTGCAATTTTAAATTTTCATGAATTTCAATTGTAGCTTCTAGCTTGTCATCACAATGTCTACAAAATAAATCTGCAGAGGCATAATAATCTGAAACATTTTTATTTAAAAATTCTTCATCAATTAAATTGGAAAATCGACAGTTAGAACACTGGATAAGAAAAGGTGAAGTGAATCTAGGTTCATACTCATCACTCTCATCTTCTCCCTTAGTAAATAGCTCAATATTATTTTCTTTAAGTCTTTCTAATACCTTCTTATCCTCTTTGTCAATCTCCACTTGAATATTTTCTAATGCATCAGCAAATATCAACACTTCATTTCCAAATCTATACCTCAAATCAAATAATTTTTGGTTTGGATTTTCTATATAATTAGATTTACTTTTATCGAATTCAATATTATATGAATCTTTCAATAAGCTTCGAACTATTTCCCCATATGACACATCTGAGATAGTACTATATTTACAGTTAAGATAACCTCGTTCATAAATGAACTCAAAATACTGACTTATCAGTGTATCGGTATTAAGTAATAGCTTTTTATCCTTAAAGAATTTCGCCGTTATATTTTCAAAATTATTTATAGGTCCAAATTGACTGTAGAGTTGTAAATTTATTTTATCCAATAATCTGATAGTTGAATTCCAGAAAATTTCTGCAAAGTCAGAGTCCATTAGTAATTTTTGCCTATTATATTGCTTACTAATATCTATCTCTTGATACATTCTATAGGATTTAACAGGGAGTTCACAATTTAAATAATTCAACCAAGAGGATTCTCTAGGTTCATGGCTTGTTTCTATAAATTGGTAGCTCTCTTTTTTAGAGATATATTTTGAAAATGGAATATAATCTACAAATGTATCAATAATTTTTTCATAATGTGAATCCATTATAAAAGCATCTTCTAGCATTTTATTAAAAAAGAATAAAAATTTATTATCAGCAATATACAAAAATTCTTCTTTATTTATTCCTCTGACTTTTTTAAATCCAAAAAATAATTCAATTGAATCCTTCGACATATTCTCACTAATAAATTTTAATTGCGTATCTGTTAATATTTTAGGGTCGTTTTTATACCTACTAAAAACCTGTGACGAACTATTCTTAGAATTACCATAGTAGGGTTCCCAGAGTCCCATCTTATCTTCCGCTCTATCTAATTCTGCATTATATAACAATTCGTAGCTATAAAGTTCATTTTCTTTAATATAAGAAAATATATCATTCCGCAGTTGTTCGCTCAAAAAATCTGACGAAGTTGAAAAGAAATGACGGTCCATAATTTCTCCTTATATATTTTTATTTTTAAAAACACAAAAATAATGTAATGAAAAAATAGAAAAAAGCGATTTGTTTTAACAATATTATATACTTTTGTTTTCAGATAATCAAAAATAGTCTATTTCATATAACTTGTTTTTGCTGTAACTATCATTGTAAACATATAGCTTCTCGTTGCTATCTCTTAAGTATCATAGCGAGAGTGATACTTATCAATAATTTCTAAATTAGAATACGAGGTAACTCTTATGAAAACACGTAATCGCAAAGGTGTCTATTCAACTATTACCGCTAATGAATACATTGATAACAAACAAGGCATTTACTGCTTAAGTACAGAACTTGAACCACAACAGCTCTTTGAGGATGGAAAGCCTACTGGCGAAATCATCGCTTACAAGGCAACCTTTATCCAAGAAGGACTAGAACCGTTCCAAGTTAAGTTTGAAGACAAAATTAAGCTACCTGATTTCATGAGTTTGATTCAATTCGATAACCTTCAAGCCGTTGAAGTACGCTATAACGTTTACTTTAAAGCCGATGGCATTAAGGAGGTTAAATAATGGTATCTAAAACAGATGCCGTCTTGCAATCATACTTGCTCCAGAGCCTTAATATGGCTCTTGGAGCCTTGATGCAAGGCGAAACAAGTTATACAAACAGCTTTAACATCGTCATTCAAGAAAGCGGTTTCATCTTCATCCCACGGCTTCCCTGTGCCTATATTTTAGACGATGAGCTTTATAATAAAATTTTCTTGATTGCCAACGCGTCCCTATACCCACATTACACATTATTGAAGCAAAATGCAACATACTTTGTCCCTCTAAAAACGGATGATATTCATGTTCAGAGAGGACTCTTCTTTCCGTGGAAGATGGGAATTTCAAAACGATTGGTCATTCCTGACCTTGATAGATATATAACAAGTTTGCCCAAAAATCAAATTCCAATTATGGAAAATTTTACGCTTAATCTTGATAAGGTCAATCACATTGCAATCTGTGGAAATAGTGGTTCGGGTAAATCTTATGCTCTTACTTATCTACTAAGTGTACTCAAAAATCAATCTGATTTAATTATCGTAGACCCAAAATTTGACACGCCTAGTCGTTGGGCTCGTGAACATCAAATTGCCGTGATTCATCCTGTTGAAAATCGGTCTAAGTCCGATTTTGTATCAGAAATCAATGAGAAATTAAGTCAATGTCTGGAACTGATTCAAAAACGTCAAGCAATCCTATACGAGAATCCACGTCATGAGTTCACTCATATGACAATTGTGATTGATGAGGTTCTTGCATTATCCGAAGGAGTCAATAAGACGATTAAAGAATCGTTTTTCTCACTCTTGTCTTCTATCGCACTTCTTGGACGTGCCACAAGGATTCATTTACTATTGGTTAGCCAAAGATTCGACCATACTACCATTCCCATTTCTGTTCGTGAACAACTTAATGTCCTCATCCAGATTGGCAACATTAACAAGAAGACGACACAATTTCTATTTCCCGACCTCGACCCAGAAGGTATCGTTATCCCTATTGGGCATGGAACAGGTCTAATTCAAGTGATTGATAACGAACATCCTTATCAGGTACTTCCACTACTATGCCCAACATATTACACAAAGAAAGGAATTCTTTAATGGTGAAAAAATCTTACTTCATGAGGACATTCAACCTCAACATCAATCTGATTCTATTTTCGTTTCTAGCAGGATTTATAGGATGGTCTCTGGATTTTCTATCAAATCAGTTTAAACTAAATCCTCTCAGTTTTTTCAACCTCTCCCAAATCAATGGTTATTTATATTTAGGAAGCAAATATTCTTATACAGCAATGTCCTTCCTTCTACTGACACTAGTTGTTTCTGTAATCATTGAAATTTTGAATCGATTTCGATTTGATAGTTTATTCAACTATTTTAAGTCCGTATACTTTACATTCAAACTTCGTCAGTTTCTAACGCAACGTGAGAAATCAGAAAAAATAACAACGATTGATAATCAGAATATAACTACCTTCAATCCCATAAATAGTAGTTTTAATCAGTGTGCAAATAAGAGTGTCGTAGACATACGAAAAGATGATGTGACGGTTTTTGTCAAAGTCCCTAGAGACCAGCAGGGGCAAAAAATTTTAGCTGACATGACCTCTCAACTGAAAGAAGAGGTTTCGAGTCAACATCCTGACTACTACTTTTCAGCACCTAATCGGATTCGTAATAAGCTATGGTTAGTTGGTAAAAAACGATAAAAAGGGGCTATGGCTTGTGTTAAGCAGTAGCCAGATAGCCCCATCTATCATTTCCAAGATAATTGGGGTTACTACGACCCCCAATTATCCTATAATCAGTAATCAGAAAGGCATATCAAAATGACAAAAGAACAACGCTCTAGCAAGTGGACATTCCTTTTTTACAAAGAAAGTGCCCCTGCTGACTACCTTGAAGTTCTTGAAGAACTACACATCCCCTTCGTCCTGAGTCCTTGGCACGATAAGGATATTAATCGACAAACTGGGGAACTGAAAAAATCTCACAAACACGGAGCTTTCTTCTTTGATTCTCTCAAAAGTTATAAACAAGTTTCTGAGCTAATCAAGGACAAGTTGAATGGCCCTGCTCATGTAGAAATCGTACAATCACCCAAAGGACTTTTTGACTATTTCATTCATGCCGAAAATAAGGAGAAAACTCAATATGATATAGATGATATTGAAGTTGGATGTGGTTTTAATCTTGATAAATTTCTTGTAGAAAATAACTCAGATGATTTCATGCATGAAGTTGTGGATATTATTGAGCAGAATGACTTCACAGAGTTTGAAGAACTCGTCTGGTATGCACGAGCTAATCACACACCACTTCTTGGACTTATCATTGAGCGTACCTACTTTTTTGCTAAGTATTTGGATTCACGTCGATGCAATCCAATGAGAAACCAAGATAAGAAGGAGGATAATAAATGCAAGTGATTCTTCCTGATGAACAGATTCATCAGATTCAACTATTACTATCAAACCTTATCCAAAAAGAAATTGAACAACAAATAGAAAAAATACTTTAAGTTATCCCTATTTGAACAAACAACAGACTTGTGACTATTTGGGAATTTCCAACAATACTCTTGATTCATGGATTCAAAGGGGGCTTCCATCAATCAAAATTGGAAAAACAATTCGATTCCACAAAGATGCTATTGACCGTTGGCTAAACAGTAACAACTAGAAAAATCAAGATTTTTATTTTATAATGGTCATGATATTTTCTGGTTCGATATAAAGGAGAATATCATGACTATCAGTAAGACAAAAAACGGAACTTACCGCTTAAAAGTCTATATACCATTAGAAGCACGAATGCCTCTTGGTATCGTTAACAATAACTATTATGATAAGAGATTTAAAACAAGAAAGGAGGCACGACAAGCAGAGATAGACCTACTTACGAAGCTAAACCAAATTGAAGATAACGTCTTTTCGGGACTAGGAAAAGAAGATATTCTTTTCTCGGACTTCTATAATAATATTTGGTGGGAATCCTACAAAGCAGGTCAAACTACATCTACTTCGAAGCCACCAAGCAGGTCAACAATTGCTAATACCAAAACATGTTTTAAAAAGCATATATTACCACTTCTTGGCAACTATACGATTCAATTTTTAAACCAAAATAAACAGGTTATTCTAAATTTGATGACCTCAAAAGCTAACGAATATGCAAACTTCAAAACTTTACGAAGTTACGTTATTTCTATTTTTGATTGGGCAGAAGAACTTGAGTATATTGAAGCAAATAGAGTTGCAAAAACTTTAAGACGAATTAAGGCTGTTAAAAAAATTCAACTTGCAGAATCAAAACGTGATGAAGATTTATATTTAACTCATGAGCAACTCCAAGAATGGTTCTCAGCTTTTAAAGAAGATTTAGAAAACGATAAAATATCACTCAAAGATTACGTCCTTTTCTATCTCACTTTTTTCCTTGGAGATAGAAAATCAGAAACATATGCTCTCCAGTGGAAACATATCGACTTTTCAAAATCTCAGATTCAGTTAATTCAGGCTTTAGATAGATATGGACAAGTAAAATCTACCAAAGGAAATAAAAAAACTATCTTTTCTATTTCTAGCGACTTGCTTCAACTTCTAACCTTATGGAAAGAACAACAAAAATATGAACTAGCAAAGTTTGGTATCATCACTAATCCAGAACAATTCATCTTCACTTACATAGATACCAGAGGAAATATCAATAAACCTTTACACTCTGACTATCTCAATAATAAGATGAAAACTATCAGAAAGCGACACCCAGAGCTTACACACGCTACACCACACAAACTACGTCATACGGGAGCAACACTCGCTAAACAGGCAGGAATGAGCTTAGAAGCTATTTCCGAAGCTCTAACACATAGCGACACAGGTACAACACAGATTTATGTCAATACTTCTAATGTTATTCCAATGGCTGTTGGAGAGATTGCCTATCGTAATCTTAAAAAGTAATGGTGTGAATTTGGTGTGAAAAATGGTGTGAATTTTACTAAAAATCATCAAAAAAACACCCCATGGTGTGAACCATGAAGTGTTGTAAATGCTGTATTGTAGCTGGTTCTTAACGTTTTGAGAACTGGCTAGCTTTACGAGCTTTCTTAAGACCTGGTTTCTTACGTTCAACTTTACGTGAGTCACGTGTAAGAAGTCCTGCGCGTTTCAATGAATCGCGGAAGTCTGGGTCTACTTGAAGAAGAGCACGAGCGATACCGTGACGGATAGCTCCTGATTGACCAGCGTATCCACCACCTACAACGTTAACGAAAACGTCGTATGAACCTGCAGTTGAAGTAACTGCGAATGGTTGGTTGATTACAAGACGAAGGTCAGCGTGTGGGATGTACTCTTCAACATCTTTTTTGTTAACAGTGATTTTACCAGTTCCTGGAACAAGGCGAACGCGTGCAACAGCGTTTTTACGACGTCCAGTACCTGCATATTGTGCTTGTGACATACTTTATTGTTCCTTTCCTTAGATAAGTCCTGAAATGTCAAGAACTTCTGGTTGTTGTGCAGCGTGAGTGTGCTCAGCTCCAACAAATACTTTCAACTTCATACCTTGAGCGCGTCCAAGAGTATTGTGTGGAAGCATACCTTTAACTGATTTCTCGATCAAACGTACTGCATTTTTAGAACGAAGTTCACCTGCAGAGATTTGTTTCAATCCACCTGGGTGGTTTGAGTGAGTGTAGTAGATTTTATCAGTTGCTTTTTTACCAGTCAATTTAACTTTTTCAGCATTGATAACAATCACAAAGTCACCTGTATCAGTGTGTGGTGTAAATGTTGGTTTGTTTTTTCCGCGAAGTACGCTAGCAACTACTGCAGAAAGACGTCCAAGTGGTACATCAGTTGCGTCAACTACGTACCATTTACGTTCAACTTGGCCTGGTTTAGCCATAAATGTTGTTTTGTTCATGATTTCTCCTATATATAGTTCGATTTTTGTTTACGGTGATGGGTGTTCCTTCCCATCGAAAAGTATTTGGAAGGTTCCGGGGCCTTTCAAATGGGGTAAACAATACCGCCTACTATAATACCAAATTTCACCCCTAAAAGTCAATAGATATGAAAAATATTTTTCTAAATTTCACTCTTTTTATCTCTAAAAAACCTCGCTTTCGCGAGGCTCTTCTATTTATAAGATAAGGCACGTTTAAAGGTTTTCCAAATCCCTAAATCATCCGTTTGAAGGACTAGACTGGCATACATGCGTCCGATAAAGACTGTTGCCGTTACTGCAAAAGCAATCGTAATAGCAAGTGAAATCCATGCTTCTACTCCCCCTGCATAGCCATTAATGGTTCTAAATGGCATAAAGAAGGTCGAAATAAAAGGAATATAAGAACCAATCTTCAAGATGAGATTGTCACCAGCTGCACCTAGAGCTGTCACTCCAAAAAAACCACCCATAATCAAAATCATCAAAGGCGACAGGGCTTTCCCTGAGTCCTCAGGACGAGAAACCATAGAACCTAGGAAGGCTGCTAAAACAACGTACATAAAGAGGCTAACCAAGACAAACAATAAGGTGTTGAGCGAGAAAGCCTCTCCTATATGGTTTAAAATACCAGATTGTGCCAAGATTGGTAGGTCTTTAAAGAGAAGAATGGCAGCAAGTCCACCCACGACGTAAATGCCAATATGGGTCAAAATCACAAGAAGCAGAGCCAGCATGCGAGCGTAGAAATAATGACTAGCTCGGATACTAGAGAAGACCACCTCCATAATTTTGGTTCCTTTCTCGCTAGCCACTTCCTGAGCAGTGACACTAGCATAGGTAATCAAAATCATATAAAGGAATAAACCAAGCCCTGCGGCCGCAAAGGTTTGAATCATTTTTTTATTTTCCTTGGATTCATCAATTTTCTCCGTAAAGTTAACTGTTTGTTCCAAGCGTTTTTCCTGTTCTTGTGACAAATTGGCTGCCGAACGATTGAGTTGATCTTGAAGCTCATTTAACTTGCTCGTTACTCCTAGCTTAATAGCAATCTCAAGGGAAGTTTCACCGTGATAAACTGCCTTCAAGACACTATCCTCTTGGTCAATGGTCAGATAGCCTTTTAATTTTTCATCCTTGATAGCAGCTTGAGCACTTGCTTCATCCTGATAATCAAAATTGAGACCATTGGTAGATTTAAGACTGTCTGTCACAGCTGGAACAGTGCTGACTACTGCTATCTTGCCACTCTGAGCCATAGAAGATCCTTGGAGATAGCCAATTCCTCCAGAGATTCCTAAAAAGAGGAACGGCGAAATCACCATAAAGAAGAAACTCCACGATTTGACATGTCGAAGATAGGTTTCCTTCATTACAACCCACATATTTCTCATACTTCCACCCCTGATTCTAGTTTAAAGATTTCATCGATTGTTGGCGCTTGTTGATCAAAGGTTGCTATATATTGCCCCTGAGTCAAGATTGGGAAGAGTTCCTTTCCAGCGCTCTCATCCTCTAAAATCAATTTCCAACTGCCTTGTTTGGTCAAGCTCACCTGTTTGACATGAGGAAGGTTTTCCAATTCTTCCTTACTTCGTTCACTTGAAACAAAGAGACGCGTTCTCCCGTATTGATTGCGGACATCCTGAACTGGCCCATGCAAGACCACACGGCCATCTCGAATCATGAGAATATCGTCACAAAGCTCCTCGACGTTAGTCATGACATGGTCAGAAAAGATAATGGTTGCTCCGCGCTCTTTTTCCTGAAAAATAACTTGCTTTAGCAATTCAGTATTGACTGGGTCCAATCCACTGAAAGGCTCATCCAAGATAATCAAGTCTGGTTCATGAATCAGAGTAATGATGAGCTGAATCTTCTGCTGATTTCCTTTTGACAGACTCTTGATTTTATCAGTCAGCTTTCCTTTCACTTCCAACCTCTTCATCCATTGAGGAAGTTTTTCCTTAACTTCCTTGGCATCCATGCCCTTTAGAGTCGCCAAGTAACGAACTTGTTCAAGGACTGTCAATTTAGGCATAAGACTGCGTTCTTCAGGCAGATAGCCAATCCGAGCATAGGTTTCCTGACGAATATCCTGATTATCAAGACTAATTTCTCCTTGGTATTCTAAAAACTTCAAAATACTGTGGAAAATCGTTGTTTTCCCAGCACCGTTTTTTCCGACTAATCCCAAAATACGACCTGGTCGCGCTTGAAAGTCAATACCAAACAAAACTTGCTTGGATCCAAAACTTTTCTCTAGACTTCTTACTTCTAGCATCTTTCACCTCCGAAATGTCTTGCACTCATTATACTCCTTTTTGATAGCCTTTACAATAGCTTATGTCCATTTTTATCATCCTCATTTTAGTAAAAAATCTTAGGGTATTTTGAGTTATGAGTACATTATACACTGGTAAACTCCAATTTACCTTCTCTGTTCCTCAACTGTCTATTTTTGATCCTGAATTGTTATTTGAAAAGCAAAAATCCACCCCGAAGGATGGATTGATAAGTTAACGCACTTCTGCATTGACTTTTTCTTCGAGAGACGCTTGGATTTTTTCCATGTAGCGTGCTACTTCTTCATCCGTCAAGCTATCTTCTGGATTTTGGAAGGTCAAGCTATAAGCCATTGACTTCATACCAAGTCCCAATTTCTCACCTGAGAAGACGTCAAAGAGTTTAATATCTGTCAAACGTTTTACGCCTGCAGCTTGGATCGCGTCCACAACTTCTTGGTGAGTGACTTCTGCCTTGAGGAGAAGGGCAACGTCACGGCTGACTGCTGGGAATTTAGTAATTTCTACAAATGGATTAGCAGGCTGAAGCGCAGTTTCGATAGCTGAAAGGTTGAGCTCAGCTACATACGTTTCTGGAATATCGTAAGCCTTAGCAGTGACTGGATGCACTTGGCCAAGGAAACCAAGAACTTGGTCACCGAGTGAAATCATAGCTGTACGTCCTGGGTGGAGGCTAGCGATTTCAGATGTTGCCGTATAGGTCACTTCTAGTCCCAAGCGAGTAAATAATGCTTCAAGGATTCCTTTAGCATAGAAGAAATCAACTGGAACTGCTGCTGTTTGGAAATCTTTTTCAGCAACCAAGCCTGTCAAGGCAAAGGCAAAGCTGTTGATCTCATTTGGAAGTTCTTCTTTTGGATTGCCTGTTTGTTCAAAGACTTTTCCAATCTCGTAAAGGGCCAAGTTTTTATTCTTACGAGCCACGTTGTAGGCAACAGTATCAAGGATACCTGAGATCATATTTTGACGGAGGACAGAACGGTCCACAGTCATTGGCCACATGAGTTCAGTAAGGTTACTTGGTTGAGCCGTAAACTCAACTGCTTTTTCAGGAGTTGTCAGAGCGTAGGTGATGATTTCTGTCAAACCTGCTCCTTCAGCAATGGTACGAACTTGACGGCGAAGTTTTTGTGTCGCAGTCAATTCACCAGCTGTCCCATCGTCTTTTGGAAGGCTGGTTGGCAAGCGGTCATATCCATAGATACGAGCGATTTCTTCAAAGAGGTCTGCCTCGATGGTGATATCCCAGCGACGACGTGGAACACTGACTGTAAAGCTCTCTGCATTGCCAGAAAGACCAAAGCCAAGACGACGGAAAACGTCTTCTACATCAGCATAAGAAAGTTCTGTACCAAGGACACGGTTAACGTCTGCAAGAGTTGAAGAAACCTCTACATCAGAAGTATCCAGTTCACCCACTGAAACGATACCTTTACGCACCGTCGCACCTGCAAGTTCTGCAATCATGCTAGCTGCCGCATCAAGGGCTTCATTAACTGTTACCACATTAGTGCCTTTTTCAAAACGAGAAGATGATTCTGAACGAAGGTTCAGGCGACCGCTAGTCTTACGGATAGATTTGCCATTGAAAACAGCAGCTTCAAGAACCACACGACTAGATTTTTCAGAGATTTCTGTTGCTTGACCACCCATAACACCTGCAAGAGCGACTGGCTTGTCTGCGACAGTAATGACTAAGTCATTCACGTCCAAGTCACGTTCTTCACCGTCCAAGGTCACCAATTTTTCACCAGCACGCGCTTCACGCACACGGATGTCATTGCCTTCAAAAGTATCCAAGTCAAAAGCGTGCATAGGTTGACCAAAGTAAAGCAAGATGTAGTTGGTCACGTCCACTACGTTATTGATCGGGCGGATACCTTCATTCATGAGGAGGTTTTGCAACCATTGTGGACTTGGTGCGATGGTCACATTGTCCAAGATACGAGCGGCATAGTAAGGTGCCTTGTCTGTCTCAATACTAACAGAAAGGGCATCTGTCGCAGCTTCATTTGTTTCTGTTAAACCGAATTCTTTAAAATTGACTGCCTTGTCATAGATAGCTGCTACTTCGTGAGCCACTCCACGCATAGAAAGGGCGTCCGCACGGTTAGGGGTGATTGAAAGTTCGATGATTTCATCATCCAAGTCTAGATATGAGAAGACTTCCTCACCTGGAACGGCTTCTTCAGGCAAGATTTGAATACCATCTGCGAATTCCTTAGGCACAACTGAGTCAGAAATGCCCAATTCACCAAGCGAACAGATCATTCCAAGTGACTCTAAACCACGGATTTTTCCTTTTTTGATTTTGTAGTTGTCAGCGATACGAGCACCTGGAAGAGCCACCATAACCTTGATACCAGCACGCACATTCGGCGCACCACAAACGATTTGACGGGCTTCTTCTTCGCCAACGTTAACCTGACAAACATGGAGGTGAGTTTCTGGCACGTCTTCACAAGACAAGACCTCTCCGACGACAATTTTTGAGAGACCAGCAGCAGGTGATTCGACACCTTCTACCTCGATCCCTGTAGTTGACATTTTTTCAGCCAACTCTTGTGATGGCACATCAATGTCCACCAATTCTTTTAACCATTTATAAGATACAAGCATAATTTAGTTCTCCAGAATGACAGTTGCCACTCTAATTCTTTTCCTTTCCTATCATTTCAATAGAAGAATCCTCTTCTTACCTTAATTTCTTTTTCAGTAACCAATCTGTATCTACTTTTTGACCAACCATAAAATGATGTTGGCTAAATTTTTCAAAACCATATCGATTATAAAACGCTTGAGCTTTTGTATTATGCTCCCAAACACCTAGCCAAGCCCAAGAAAAACTATTTTTTGTAGCAAGTTCAAGAGCAAATTCAAACAGTTGCTTACCGAATCCAAATCCTTGAAATTTTTGTAGCACATAGAGGCGTTGAATTTCAAAAGCATCCTCTAATTCTCTCTCAGTCTGAGCACTTCCCCAGTTGACTTTGAGAAAACCAGCTATCTCCTCTTCATGCATAATGAAATAGGTTTCGGATTCTGGATTTTCCAACTCAGTTGACAAAACTCTCAGACTATAAGCCTCTTCAAAGTATTCCTGTAACTGCTCTTCCGTATTATCATAAGCAAATGTTTCACGAAAGGTTTGTTTGGCAATTTTAGCCAACACCTCAACATCTGCCATTTCTACTTTTCTAATCATTATTTAAACTGTTCTGAGAAACGGACATCTCCTTGGTAGAATCCACGGATATCATTGATTCCGTAACGGAGCATGGCTACACGCTCTTGACCAAGACCAAAGGCAAAGCCAGAGTAAACAGTCGCATCGATACCACTCATTTCAAGGACACGTGGGTGAACCATACCGGCACCCATAATTTCGATCCAACCTGTTTTCTTACATACGTTACAGCCTTCTCCACCACACTTGAAGCAAGAAACATCCACCTCAACAGATGGCTCTGTGAATGGGAAGTAAGATGGACGCAAACGAATTTGACGCTCTTCACCAAACATTTTTTGGACAATCAACTGAAGCGTTCCTTGAAGGTCTGCCATAGAGATATTTTTCCCAACAACCAAGCCTTCGATTTGGTGGAACTGGTGACTGTGGGTCGCATCATCCGTATCACGACGGAACACACGCCCTGGAGAGATCATTTTTAAAGGACCTTTAGAAAAATCATGAGCATCCATAGCACGCGCTTGAACAGGAGACGTGTGGGTACGAAGTAAGATTTCTTCTGTGATGTAGAAAGTATCCTGCATATCACGAGCTGGGTGGTCTTTGGGAAGGTTCATACGCTCAAAGTTATAGTAGTCTTGCTCCACTTCAAAACCATCCACGACTTGGTACCCCATACCGATGAAAATATCTTCGATTTCTTCACTGGTTTGTGTCAAAACGTGACGGTGACCAGCCGCAACTGGACGACCTGGAAGTGTCACATCGATACTATCGCTAGCCAGTTGAGCCGCGACTTTCTTTTCTTCCAAGAGCTTAGCAGTTTCTTCAAAAGCTGCTGTCAAGACATCACGAGCTTCATTTACGTGTTTCCCAATGATTGGACGCATCTCAGCAGAGACATCTTTCATCCCTTTGAGAATTTCAGTAAGCGAACCCTTTTTACCAAGGACTGAGACACGCAAATCTTGCATCTCTTTTTCATTTTCAGCAGTAATCTGCTTCAAGCTAGCCAGCGTTTCTTCGCGAAGCGCTTTTAATTGTTCTTCAATAGTTGACATAATTCCTCCATCAGTCTCTCGCAGATAAAAAGAAAACCACATGCCAAAAACTCCACTCGGAGCGTTGACACGCGGTACCATCCGTTTTCATCTGACAAGTCAGACCTTCATTTCTAAATCCATGCGCAAGTGAATTCACCCAGCTTTCATATAGAGAGCTTACAGTCACGGCTCTCCTCCCTGATATACTTCCCTTGAGTTACTAGTCTTGCAGATTTCTATTCAATTACTACTTAGTTTATCAGATTTTGAGTTAAAAAACAAGTTAGATTAGATTAATTTCAATACAAAACTCATTCCTTTTTCTGTTGCTCCATTTTCCACAAATCCAAGCGACTTGAAACACCTCCTAGAAGCATGATTGTAGGTGTAGATTTCCTTGACTCTCAATTCTTTCCATCCTTTTACTCGAGCCAATTCAATCAAAGCACTTAGAATCTTTTTTCCAAGTCCTCGATGTTGGTAAGCGGAATTCCCAATCACAATGGGGAGATTATCCTGAGATAGTGTAACATCCCCAATTGGAAACCATTCACCCTTCTCCTTGACTTCAATCCAAAAAAGCTCACCATGCTGATCCAAATAGGAATACATAGCTTCCAAAGTTTCTTGACTATAAGGTCTCTTCACACCATCTACGAGGTGAACCAAGTTCACATCCTGATACCAAGCAAAAGCTTCTTCACAATGATTGACCTTATAATAAGGAACAAGACGCAGTGCATTATCTATTTGTAAAATCCGTTTCATCTGCTTTCCTTTTCAACAAAATAGTTGCTGCTTGATTAAAACCAGCACACCAGTTATACCATTTTGCTTCATACTCATCTTGAGGTAAGATATGATTTTTTAAATCCAGAACAGAGTAAATCTTTCTTTCCTCACAAGCTTGCGCATAGAGATGATATAGTTCATCACCGCCGTCTCTATCAAACTCAGCAGAAATCGTATCCCGACCTGCCAATAAAGCCTGATAAGCCCTGTGATGCCCATCTGTAATCAACAAGCAATTTCCAAATGCAAGAATACTAATTGGATCAACATTGTTTAGTTCTACCGACTGATAAAGTGTCTGGATGCCTGCTAGTTTCTTTTCTGATAAGTATAGTTGAGTCGGATGAAGATCTGCTATGTTGACTTTCATTTCTTTCTCCTCAAAGGAATTTGATACTCACTTCTGCTTGCCTTTAAATCGCCATTGGAAGCGGAGCTTGTCATAGAAGGGAAATTCGATAAACAGGACTCCCAAACCCACACAGAGACTGGCAAAGACGTCTGATGGATAGTGAACTCCCAGATAGACCCTTGATACCAACACACTGACTAAGTAAAGGCCAAGGACGATTTGTACGATTTTTCTCCAGACCGAATCTTTAATCCGCTGACTAAGAATAACAATCAAAGTCCCTACCATCAGCGTCACAGCCAGAGAATGGCCACTTGGGAAAGAAAATCCCTTCTCCTCAACCAAGTGTAAAATAGCTGGTCTCGGGCGCTGGTAGATATTTTTAAAGGTCACGATTAAAAGTCCTGCCAAAGCCAGATTTCCTAGTATGAAGAAACTTTCTATCTTCCACTGCTTACGATAAAAGACAAAAGCTGTAATGACAACCCAAGTGATAATCACTGGAATATCAATCAAGCGTGTGATGGCCCTAAAAAGAATAGTCAAGTAATCTGGCAAGTCTCCTCGAACAGCAGTCTGTATCGGTTGGTCAAAACCGACCAGCGTTTTAGGGTAAAATTTGACCATGTAGCCAAGAATAACGAAAAGTAAAAGGGCAAAACTGCCCTTCATTAAAAATGTTTGTTTATCTCTCATAATGTTTTAAGGTTGGTTTCAAGAGAACATACAACAACCAGAATGAAACGGAAAAGATTACACCTTCAATCAAGTTAAAAGGTAATACCATGGTCATTAGGTAGTTGGAAAGTCCCAAAATTTTTCCAATATCAAAGTTAGCAAACTTAGCGTACAAAGGAACAGCGTAAACATAGTTGAGAACCAACATAGCCACGGTTAAACCAATAGTCCCAGCTAGAGAGCCTAGTAGGAAACGAAGGGTTGTCCGTTCCTTTTTCCAAATCAAAGCAAAGACGATGACAAAAACTCCCAAAGCTACGATATTCATTGGCAAACCAATGTAAGTATTCACTCCTTGACTATTAAGAAGCAATTTCAAGAGTGAGCGGAGCAAGAGAATTCCTAGAGCAGCAGGCAAATCCATGACCACCAAGCCCACAAGGACTGGCAAGATACTAAATTCGATCTTGAGGAAGGATGCCGCTGGCAAAAGCGGAAAGTCAAAGTACATCAGCACAAATGAGATGGCTGATAAAATCGCAATGGTCGAAAGTCGACGTGTGTTTGTCATAACAGGTTCCTCCAATTTTCTATAAAATCAGAAGAAGTTAGAAAGGATTCCTCTATCTATTCTATCTTTTTATATCCCAAAAGTTCCCTCTCACTCTATTAAAGAAAACAAAAGCAAGCGGTTACAATTTAGCTATAAATCTATCAGAACAGACAAAGCTAGTCTTTCGTCTTCTCCCATCCAGACTATACTGTCGGTTGTGGAATCTCACCACATCAGCTTGCGCTCGCGGACTTCTTTAACTAAGATATTTTAGATTTATCTAGGCGTCGCAGTCGAAGATAATACTTAAAGTATATCGAGACAAGACAACGACGAGAAAGCTAAAATAGCTAGTTAAAGTCACCGCCGGTCGGGAATCTCACCCAGCCCTGAAGACTCTTTTATCATAACAAAAAACGCTTGCAAGCGCAAGCATTTTGTTCATTTTCATTTTCATTTTTTATTTCAATTTATCTGCTTCATAGGTATGAACGAGCTCAAGACCTGCAAAGTTCTGCTGGCGGAGGGCTTCGTAGACAATCATGCAGACGGTATTAGACACATTGAGACTGCGGACATGTTCATCATTCATAGGAATACGGAGAGCTTTCTCAGGATGTTCTCGCATAAAGTCCTCAGGTAAGCCCTTGTCTTCGCGTCCAAAGAGAAAATAATGGTCTTCGTCAGTCGATAAATCCACATCAGAATACACTTTCTCAGCAAATTTTGAGATCAGATAGAGTTTGCCCTTCATCTGAGACATGAAATCCTCCAAACTCTCGTAAAAATAAATCTCTAGCTTATCCCAATAATCTAACCCAGCTCGCTTCATCTTGCGGTCATCAATAGGAAAGCCCATAGGCTTGATGATGTGGAGGGGAGAATTGGTCGCAGCGCAAGTACGCGCGATATTGCCTGTATTTTGTGGAATTTGAGGTTCAAATAATACAATGTGATTTGTCATGACTTGCTTCCTTTCACCATTGCAAAAAAATAGCCACACTGCCCGGAGTCAAGCTCAGCAAACAGCGTGGTTAAGGCATCGTTAACTTACCTCACAACAGGTTTGAAGTAAATCAGCGAAACTACTTTCTTAGTATAACACTTTCAGAATCATTGTCAATAGAAACGACTTGATTTTTTCAATTTTTTCAAGCTATTTCCAAGGGTTGTAAAATCGTCCCTGATTCTGCAAGATAAGTAGTAAACTAGCTACTAAAAACAAGGCTGCCAAGACCAAGGTAAGATAGTCTCCTCTTTTCAAGGCCTGATAACTATACCAAGTGCGTTTTTTCTCTTTCCCAAAGCGACGAAGTTCCATGGCGGTCGCGATGGTATCAATACGTTCTAACGAGCTAAAAATCAAGGGAGTAATAATGCGCAGATTGCCTTTGATTCGTTGCATAAGAGAAGCTTTCTTGGATAATTCCATCCCACGCGCTTCCTGAGACATCTTGATAGTAAAGAATTCTTCCTGCAAATCTGGAATATAGCGCAAAGTCAGACTGACAGAATAGGCAATCTTGTAAGACACACCAATTTGATTTAAACTAGAAGCAAACTGACTAGGATGAGTTGTCATCAAAAAGATAATAGCCAGAGGAATGGTGCAAAGGTACTTAATAGCTAGATTTAGCAGATAAAAGAGCTCTTGACTGGTCAGAGTGTAGGCACCGATTCCCTGCCAAATCACACTTCTCTCTCCGTAAAGTCCAACTCCATACTCGGGAGAAAAGAGATAGACCATCAAAACGTTTAAAACGGCAAATACCGTCGCAAAAACGGCTACAAAGGAAACATCTTTAAAGCGGATTTCTGACAAATAGAGGAGAAAGACCGAAAAGATGGCAATCAGAACAAGCAGTCTGGTATCATAGCTAATCATGGCCGCCAATGATACGAGAATGAAAAAGAGGAGTTTACCAGCGCCTGACAAGCGATGAATCACAGTATCTCTATGCTGGTAACCGATTAATTTAGCTTGCATCCTTCTCTCCTTTCTTTGTAAAATGCCGTTAAAGCAAGTGGATCCACGTCTAGTTTCTTGGCCAAGTTGAAGATAGAAGTTTCTTTTAGATTGGCTTTTACTAACAGCTCGGGATTACTCAACAGACTAGCTGGATCAGTATCGGCAATCAATTCCCCATCCACCATGACAAGGGCCCGATCTGAATAATCCAGCATCAATTGCATATCATGCGTAATCATGACAATGGTATGACCTTTTTGATGCAGTTCTTCAAGAAATTCCATAATCTCAGTATAATTCTTCTGGTCTTGACCTGCTGTCGGTTCATCTAAGAGGATAATTTCAGCCCCCAAGACCAAAATCGAAGCAATAGTGACACGTTTTTTCTGACCAAATGACAGGGCAGAAATAGGCCAATTACGGAATTCATAGAGACCACAGATTTTCAAAGTTTCATAGACTCTCGTTTCAATTTCCTGCTCGTCTATACCTCTTAAACGAAGTCCCAGAGCCACCTCATCAAAAATCATATTGCTTGAAATCATTTGATTGGGATTTTGCAGTACATAGCCTACTCGTTCCGCCCGCTCTGCAACAGAATCTCCTTTTATATCCTGTCCTTCCCAAAGGTAAGAACCTTCCGTCTGGATAAAGCTACTTAAAGCCTTGGCTAGAGTTGACTTCCCTGCTCCATTTTTCCCAACAATGGCAATCTTTTCACCTTTTTTAATATCCAGATGAATGGATTTCAAAATCGGTCTATCATCATAAGAAAAAGAAACGTCCTCTAATTTAAAGAGTGACTGCAATTCTGGGGTTTCTTTTACCAGTTCATTCTGCAACTGAACCTGGCCTTTTGAGATAAACAAGTTATCCAGATTTGCTAACTGTTCTTCCTTAGCTAAATCCACACCCAATTGACGAAGAGTGGTTAGATAAAGGGGTTCTCGGATTCCATTTTGAGTCAATAAATCAGTCGCCAATAGCTTGTCAGGACTCCCATTAAAGAGGATACGGCCATCGTTTATCAAGACAATCCGATCCACAGGCCGATGCAAAACATCCTCCAAACGGTGCTCAATAACAAGGGTCGTCGTCCCCTCTTCCTTATGAATCTGATCAATCAATTCAATAATATCCTGACCTGACTTGGGATCAAGATTGGCGAGTGGCTCATCAAACAAAAGAATCGGACTCTCATCAATCAAAACACCAGCCAAACTGACCCGCTGCTTTTGTCCACCTGACAAATCCTGAGGACGCTGATTCAGCAAAGAAATAAGATCCAGCTTTTCAGCCCATTTATGAACACGACTTCTCATGTCATCTAGAGCTGTCACATCATTTTCCAGAGCAAAAGCCAAATCTTCTGCCACGGATAAACCGATAAACTGCCCATCTGTATCCTGCAAAACTGTGCTGACCAGATGAGATTTGTCATAGATGCTCATATCAAAGGCTGCTTGGCCCTTGATGCAAAATTCTCCAGATGTCTGACCCTTATAAATATTGGGAATAATCCCATTCAAACACTGACCCAAGGTAGACTTGCCTGACCCAGATGGTCCAACAATCAAGACTTTCTCTCCCTTGTAAATGGTCAAGTCTACCCCTTGCAAGGTCGGTTCTTGTTGTGTTTCATACCGGAAAGAGAAATCCTTCCACTCAATTATAGCTTCTTTCATCTTACTCTCTTCATTCGCTTCTTAGACTTCTATTTTATCATAAATCGAACCCTTCTTGCAGTCTCTTCTCTTAAAATCTTAGCGCCCAAAAGATTCCTATCCTAGCTTACTTGCCTAACTAATCTATAAACATCGAAAAAGACTGGTTGCCCAGCCTTCCCCATCATTTTAGTCCTTTTTCAAACTTCCTGCACGAGTTTGAGTTCCTGCATAGGCAAGCAAGAGAAGAGTTCCTGCAATAGCTACAGATACACCATTAGCAATTCCCGCAACAATTCCTTGTGCAAATACTTTTTCTGCCGCTTCTTGATAAATCACAACATCTCCAAGTGGTGCCAAGACACCCCAAACAAGGGCATTTGCAAGTAGTTGAATGAGGTTAAAAATAAGAATATCTTTCCAGTCAAAGACACCATTGATCACTCGAACGTACTTTCTAAAAAGTCCCACAACTAGACCAAAGAGTCCGCTAGCGATAATCCAAGTCCACCACAGACCATATCCAGCAAGAGAGTCCTTGATTGCATGACCAATCAACCCGACAAGCAAACCGATAATCGGTCCAAAAATAATAGAAAGTAGCGCTTGTACCGCATACTGAAGCTGGATGCTTGTATTGGGAACAGGGGTCGGAATATTGATCATCCCGATGACGACAAAGAGGGCAGCGCCAATTCCGACAGCAACAACTTGTTTAATTGATTGATTTTTCATCTATATTCTCCTATTTTATGATTCTATTTTCTTTATTTCAATGGTCCAAGATGAACCGACACCCACATTATAGGCCTTGGCAAAAGAACCTTGGTTGATAGCCAAACCTAAACGATAGAGAGAGTTGATGTAAAGGATTGGTTGCCCAATTCTCACATCTGCAAATGATTTGCCATAGACAACCTGATTTTGATAGACCAGCATATCTGCATGATAGATAGTCACCTCAAAACGGTCACCGAATGCTGGTTCCAGTTTGTAAAATTCTTCTCGCGTGATAGAGGTCCAGAGCGAACCAAAACGTACATCCAGAATGTCAATGGCTCCCTTGACCAGATGATCTTCAATGATGGTCTCTACGACCGGAAGCTCTACAATCTGGTCCACACTGAGCTCTGGCCCCACTTCCTCAAAAGTAATGTGACCACTGGCTAGTTTAGCACCAGTATAGGCATAGACATCACGACCGTGGAAGGTATAAGAATGCTCTGTGTTTTGACGTCTATTGGCTACTTCAGAAATTTCACGAATAGCTACAATGCCAACGTGTTTCTTGATAAAAGAAAGCGTCCCATTGTCTGGCGTGACAATGTATTGATTTTTTGCAGTCTTGGCAACCACACTCTTACGTTTCGAGCCGACACCTGGATCGACCACCGATACAAAAGTCGTTCCCTCAGGCCAGTAATCCACCGTCTGAAAGAGACGGTAACTCCCCTCAAAAATATTATAAGGCGTGATATCGTGCGTCAAGTGATGAATTTTTAAGGTTGGAGATTCTTCTAAAGCCACTCCAATCATAGCAGATACCGCACCATCAACCAGACCAAAGTCTGATTGTAATACCAGTAAATTATTATTCATTTTATCTCCTTGTATATCCTTTATCATACCATATTTCAGAGAAAGGTGCTAATAGCTATTTCAATTGATTAGGGTATAGTTTTACCTTATAGCAAATTTCCTACTAAAAACTCTGGTGATTAGCTATTAGGTGCATTTTTTCTTGAAAAAAGGTATGATAGTTACATAATGAAGAAGTAGGTTTTATTATGAAAATTATCCTTGTCGGAGGGGGAAAAGTTGGTTCTGCCCTCTGTCGCTCCTTGGTTGCAGAAAAGCATGATGTTTTGCTGATTGAGCAAGACGAAGCTGTCCTCAATCATATTGTCAATCGCTTTGATATCATGGGTATCCTTGGTAACGGGGCCGATTTTACCATCCTTGAGCAAGCCAGTGTCCAGGATTGTGATATCTTTATCGCCCTGACTGAATACGATGAAGTGAACATGATTGCAGCCGTTCTAGCCAAAAAAATGGGAGCTAAAGAGACCATCGTTCGGGTGCGGAACCCTGAATATTCTAACTCTTATTTCAAGGAAAAGAATATTCTCGGTTTTTCTCTTATTGTTAATCCTGAGCTCTTGGCTGCCCGCGCTATTGCCAATATCATTGACTTCCCAAACGCTCTCTCTGTCGAACGTTTCTTTGGGGGACGGGTCAGTTTGATGGAATTCACTGTTAAATCTTCCAGCGGTCTTTGCCAAATGCCTATTTCTGATTTTCGGAAAAAATTTGGCAATGTCATTGTCTGCGCTATAGAGAGGGATCACCAAATTATCATTCCAAGTGGTGACATGACGGTACAGGATAAAGATAGAATCTTTGTCACTGGTAATCGTGTTGATATGATGCTCTTCCATAATTATTTCAAGTCTCGTGCTGTGAAGAGCCTTCTCATCGTCGGTGCAGGTAGAATTGCCTATTATCTACTTGGTATTCTCAAAGATAGTCGTATCGATACTAAAGTCATTGAAATCAATCCCGAAATCGCCAGCTTCTTTAGCGAGAAATTTCCAAATCTCTACATCGTTCAAGGAGATGGTACCGCAAAAGATATCCTGCTGGAAGAAAGTGCTCAAAACTATGATGCCGTTGCAACCCTAACAGGGGTCGATGAGGAAAATCTGATTACCTCTATGTTCCTTGACAGCGTAGGTGTACAAAAAAATATCACCAAGGTCAATCGTACCAGTCTCCTCGAGATTATCAATGCGCCTGATTTTTCAAGTATTATCACACCTAAAAGCATTGCTGTAGATACAATCATGCACTTTATTCGTGGTCGGGTTAATGCCCAATATTCAGATCTTCAGGCCATGCACCATCTAGCCAATGGTCAAATTGAAACCCTGCAATTCCATATCAAGGAAGCCAATAAAATGACTGCCAAACCGCTTTCTCAACTGAAATTGAAAAAAGGGGTTCTTATCGCAGCCATCATTCGAAAAGGCAAAACAATTTTCCCAACTGGAGAGGATATGCTTGAAGTCGGCGACAAACTTCTAGTAACGACCTTGTTGCCGAATATCACCAAGATTTATGACTTGATTGCGAGGTAAGAAATGAATAAAAGTATGATTCGTTATCTCCTTTCAAAGTTACTTTTGATTGAAGCTGTTCTTCTTCTGGTTCCTGTAGCTGTCGCTATCTATTACCGTGAATCGAGCCAAGTCTTTACAGCCCTCTTTTCAACCATAGGGATTCTCGTATTACTAGGCGGTTCAGGGAGTTTGCAGAAACCAAAAAATCAACGAATTTATGCCAAGGAGGGAATCTTAATTGTTGCCCTCTGTTGGATCCTCTGGTCTTTCTTTGGTGGTCTCCCCTTTGTCTTTGCTGGGCAAATTCCCAGCGTTATCGATGCCTTTTTTGAGATTAGTTCTGGCTTTACAACTACTGGAGCAACTATTCTGAACGATGTTTCGGTCCTCAGCCGTTCCCTCCTCTTCTGGCGAAGTTTTACCCACTTGATCGGAGGAATGGGGGTGCTCGTTTTTGCACTTGCTATTATGGACAATGCCAAGAATAGCCACCTAGAAGTGATGAAGGCTGAGGTTCCTGGTCCCGTCTTTGGTAAGGTTGTATCCAAGTTAAAAAACACCGCTCAGATTCTCTATCTCCTTTATCTAGCTCTCTTCTCCCTCTTTGTCATCATCTATTATCTAGCTGGCATGCCCCTATTTGATAGTTTTGTCATCGCTATGGGGACAGCAGGTACAGGAGGCTTTACCGTCTATAACGACGGAATTGCTCACTATGGCAGCTCACTAATTACCTATCTGGTTAGTATCGGAGTTCTGGTTTTTGGGGTAAACTTCAATCTCTACTACTACCTCATGCTCCGTCGGGTCAAAGCTTTCTTTGGAGATGAAGAACTTCGGGCTTACTTGGTCATCGTACTGGTTTCTACAGGATTGATCAGCCTTAATACCCTCTATCTCTACCCGGGGTTTTCAAAGAGTTTTGAAATGGCCTTCTTCCAGGTTTCCAATATCATTACGACGACTGGTTTTGGTTACGGAGATATTACCAACTGGCCCCTCTTCTCCCAGTTTATTCTTCTCTTCCTCATGGGAATTGGTGGTTCTGCTGGATCAACCGCAGGTGGACTCAAGGTTATTCGAGGCCTCATTCTTTCAAAAATTGCTAAAAATCAGATTTTGTCAATCCTATCGCCCCACCGTGTTTTGACCCTCCATGTTAATAAAACGGTGATTGACAAAGATACCCAGCATAAGATTCTCAAGTACTTTGTCATCTATTCTATGATTTTGCTAGCACTTATCTTTATTGTCAGCCTAGATAGCAATGATTTCCTAGTCGTTACCAGCGCTGTCTTTAGCTGTTTCAATAACATCGGACCTATTCTAGGAACAACTTCTAGTTTCTCAATCTTTAGCCCTATCTCAAAAATCCTCCTCTCCTTTGCAATGATTGCAGGGCGCTTAGAGATTTACCCTATCCTTCTTCTCTTTATGAAGAGAACTTGGTCTAAGAGATAAAATACAACCACACCTTGTATCTTACAAAGTGTGGTGTTTTTATTTCTGATAATCTCTCAACCCAACCAACTCTTTTTAAACAAAGCCAGACACTTCAGAGAATGACTTAAAATATTTAATACTTAATGAAAATCAAAGAGCAAACTAGGAAGCTAGCTGCAGGTTGCTCAAAGCACTGCTTTGGACTTGCAGATAAAACTGACGTGGTTTGAAGAGATTTTCGAAGAGTATAAGAGCCAAAAACCCTCAGTCGTTTGACCGAGGGTTCCTTTTCATTATTAAAGAACTTGATTAGCTCAATGCATCATCCATTGAAAGAACTTCGTGGAAGACACGTTGTGTCAATTCAGTTTTTTGTTCTGGAGTGAGGTATTTAGTGTTTACACAGTATCCAGAGATACGTACGATAACATCTTCACCTGACATGATCTTTTCGTAAACATCGTTCAAGTCCATAACGTTCAAGTTAACGTGTTGTCCACCGTTTTCGAAGTAACCATCAAGAATTGTTACCAAGTTATCAACTTGCTCGTCACGAGTCTTACCAAGAGCGCGAGGTGATACTTGTGTAGTCAATGAGATACCATCAGCTGCATAACTAAAGTCAAGGCTAGAAAGTGAGTTCAAGTTTTGCAACCATCCACCTTTAGCTTTATTAGATGGGTTAGCACCTGGTGAGAAGAATTCAAGTTTAGACAAGTTGATAGAACCATCTTCGTTGAGGTATACACCTTTGTGGACTGGTGAGTTACCAGTTTGTTTAGAGTAAGCAACGTTAGATGTGATAGTCAAAAGTGAAACTGTAGCTTCTGCGTCTTTGTAAAGTTTGTGGCTACGTAGACGAGTTGTGTAAGCTTCGATTAACCATTCTGCCAATTCGTTTGAACGTGGGTCATCTTCACCCCAACGTGGATATTCACCGATTGTTTCGTAATCGTAGATGTAGCCATTTTCATCACGGATTGGTTTAACTGTAGCGTATTTGATAGCTGACAATGTATCAACAGTGTTAGCAAATCCACAGATACCGAATCCCATGTTAGCACGTTGTTTAGTTGGCAAGAAGGCCATTTGAACAGCTTCGTAGTTGTACTTGTCAGTCATGTAGTGGATGATGTTCAAAGCATCTACGTAAGTGTCTGTCAACCAGTCAAGAGATTTTTCAAAGTTTTCTTTAACTGATTCGAATTCAAGAACTTCGTCACGAATTGGTTCGATGTCAAATACTTTGTAGTCTTTGTGAACATCGTCGTAACCACCGTTCAAACCAGTAAGAAGAGCTTTCAATACGTTTACACGTGCACCGAAGTACTGGATGTTGTGGCGTTGTTCTTCATTTTCTGGGTCAAGTGGTGACACACAGCATGAGATACAGCTCATTTCACCGTATCCGTCTTTGGCCATTGTTGTAACACCTTCGTATTGGATAGAAGAGTGTTTGTGGCTCATATGCATACAGTAGCGACGGAAGTTGTATGGCAATTTGTCAGTCCAAAGAACTGTCAAGTTTGGTTCTGGTGAGTTACCGATGTTGTCAAGAGTGTTCAAGAAACGGTAGTCCATCTTAGTAACACGGTGACGACCGTCGTTACCCATACCAGCCATAGAAGTTGTGATGAAAGTTGGGTCACCTGAGTACAATTGGTCGTAAGCTTTTGTACGAGCAAATTTAACTGTACGAAGTTTCATAACGAAATCATCAACGAATTCTTGGATTTCTGATTCAGTAAATGTACCACGAGCAAGGTCACGTTCTGCAAAGATGTCCAAAACGATTGGTACACGTCCTAGAGATGTAGCAGCACCGTTGATAACACGGCAGACAGACATGAAGGCGATGTTAACCCATTGGATAGCTTCTTTAACGTTCATCGCTGGTTTGCGAACGTCAACTCCGTAAAGGTCACCCAAGCGAACAACTTGTTGCAATGCTTGGTATTGAAGGTTGATTTCTTCACGAAGACGGATTGTTTCTTCATCGATTTCTTCGATTGCATTCCAGTCGTTTACTTTTTCTTGCATCAAGTAGTCTGCACCGTAAAGAGCAAGACGTGCGTAAACACCGATGATACGTCCGCGTGAGTATGCGTCTGGAAGACCAGTTACAGTGTGAGCGTGACGAGCGCGACGGATGTTTGAAGTGTAAGCACGGAAGATACCGTCGTTAACTGTTGTTACGTATTTAGTGAAGATTTCGTGAACAGCTGGGTCTGGTTCGTATCCATTTTCTTTCAAAGTAGTTTCAGCCATACGGATACCACCTTTTGGCATGAAGTTCAATTTGAAGAGTTCATCGTTTTGGATACCGAAGATAACTTCGTTTTCTTTATCGATAAATCCTGCTGGGATATCAGCGATAGACGTTGGACGAGTGTCCATTGGGAAACGAGTTTCTTCGTAGTGTGCTTTAGTTTCTTCTACAATTTTTTTGATGTGAAGTGAACGTTCTGTTGGTCCTGCAAGGAAGCTTTCGTCTCCATCGTAAGGTGTGTAGTTAGCTTGTACGAAGCGTGATACACTTGCTTTTTCTTTCCAATCTACGCCTTTGAAGCCTTCCCAAGCTTTGTCAAAAATATCTTGTGCTTCAACAACTGTCTTAACAACCATGTTAATGTCCTCTTTTTTCTTTCTAGTAACAACCATCTGTTACATTCATGAGATAAGTATACCACACAGTAATCGTTTTCAACAAGTGGAAAATCCCTATTTTTACACTTTCTTTTCTAAAACAGTCTGTATTTCGTTCCAAACTGTATTATATTTTTGAAAAAAATAAAGCCTTTTTTCCTTTTTTCAGAAAAAAGGGTATAATAAAAGAAAATAAGCAGTAATACTCAATGAAAATCAAAAAGCAAACTAGGAAGCTAGCCACAGACTGCTCAAAGCACTGCTTTGAGGTCGTAAATAGAACTGACGAAGGCAGTAACATATACCTACGGCAAGGCGAAGCTGACGTGGTTTGAATTTGATTTTCGAAGAGTATAAAAAGGTGCTAAGCATGTTGATTTTCCCTTTGTTAAATGATTTGTCAAGAAAAATCATCCATATTGACATGGATGCCTTTTTTGCTGCGGTAGAAATCAGAGATAATCCTAAACTCAGAGGAAAACCTGTCATTATCGGCAGCGACCCTCGGCAAACAGGTGGGCGTGGTGTCGTTTCCACTTGTAGCTATGAGGCGCGAGCTTTTGGTGTTCATTCTGCCATGAGTTCTAAAGAAGCCTATGAACGTTGTCCCCAGGCCGTCTTCATCTCAGGAAATTATGAAAAATACAAGACTGTGGGCCTCCAGATTCGAGCTATCTTTAAGCGTTATACAGATTTGATTGAACCCATGAGCATTGACGAAGCCTATTTAGATGTGACAGAAAACAAACTCGGCATCAAGTCAGCGGTCAAAATTGCTCGCCTCATTCAAAAAGATATCTGGCAGGAACTACACCTGACTGCTTCTGCTGGTGTTTCTTACAACAAATTCTTAGCTAAAATGGCTAGTGACTATCAAAAGCCACATGGTCTGACAGTGATTCTGCCTGACCAAGCTGAGGATTTTCTCAAACAAATGGATATTTCCAAGTTTCATGGAGTAGGAAAAAAGACAGTGGAAAGACTTCATCAAATGGGTGTTTTTACCGGCGCTGATCTACTTGAAGTTCCTGAAGTAACCCTCATAGACCGTTTTGGCAGGCTAGGCTATGATCTTTATCGAAAGGCTCGTGGTATTCACAATTCCCCCGTCAAGTCCAATCGTATCCGTAAATCAATCGGAAAAGAGAAAACCTACGGGAAGATTCTCCGTGCCGAGGAAGATATCAAAAAAGAGCTGACCCTCCTATCAGAAAGAGTCGCTCTCAATCTCAGTCAACAAGAAAAAGCTGGAAAAATTGTCATTTTGAAAATCCGTTACGAGGACTTTTCAACTCTTACCAAACGAAAAAGTATAGCTCAAAAAACACAGGATGCTAGTCAGATCAGCCAAATAGCCCTGCAACTCTATGAAGAGTTAGACGAGAAAGAAAGAGGTGTCCGCCTGCTAGGAGTTACCGTGACTGGATTTTAAAACTCAATGAAAATCAAAGAGCAGACTAGAAATCTAGCCACATGTTGCTCAAAACACTGTTTTGAGGTTGCAGATAGAGCTGACGCGGTTTGCAGAGATTTTCGAAGAGTATAAAACCTTGAAGAGCTTACCCTTCAAGGTTTTTCTTATACAAATAAACGAACAAAGCTATACAGTAGCAAGACGCTACCGAGTACAATACGGTATTTACCAAAAAGAGTAAAGTCGTGTTTTTTCACATAGCTTGTCAAGAAGCGAATAGCGACCATGCTGACTGCAAAGGCCACTCCCATCGCAACCAAGAGCAAGAACAATTGCCCAAAGCTCAAGAGTTGTCCTGCTTTTATAAATTTGAAAATCTTTAAGGCACTGGCTCCAAACATAACAGGAATCCCAAGATAGAAGGTAAATTCTGTCACAACTGAACGACTGGTTCCATTTAGCAAACCACCGACAATTGTGGCCCCAGAACGGCTAGTTCCTGGTAAAAGGGCAAGAACTTGGAAGAGTCCGATATAGAAAGCTGTCGTATAAGGAAGTTTGTCCAACTCTGTCACACTTGGCTCGATAGCACGCGCTTTATTGCGCTTTTCCAAATAGATAAAGGCAATCCCATAGATAATCAACATGAGAGCAACAGAAACCATGTTATGGAAGTGGGTATCAAACCAATCATCAAATTTAAAGACGGCAAGCAAAGGTAAAGTGGCAACCAAGACCTTCAACCACAGTCTCCAAGTCTTACGAACTTCCTGCTTATCCTTAGTCGGTTTGAAAGGATTGAGCTTGTTAAAGTAAATCACCATAACCGCTAAAATCGCACCAAGTTGAATTACAACATTAAACATAGACATAAAGGCTTCATTCTGATTTTGGTATTGGATAAATTCCTCTGCTAAAATCAAGTGACCTGTACTGGAAATCGGCAACCATTCCGTGATTCCTTCAACAATACCGAAGAAGATAGATTTTAAAATTTCAATAAGATACATAGATTACTCCTTTTTCTATCTTCCATTATAGCATATTTTTTTAGTCTGTGACAGTTCTCTTTAAAAGGCACCGATACTGCCACCGCCTCCACCTCCGGAGAAGCCACCGCCAGAGCTTCCATTTCCAGAAGATACGGAGTAGGTGCTTGCTGTATTTGCGACACTAGCATAATGGCTCATTTGTGCACTTGAATGATAAAACATACTGTGCCAGCCATAAGCTACATAGAGATTGATATCTGGATTTTCTACCTGGATGTGATGAACCTTCATCAAATGGCTGACCTTGTCCGCATAGCCAAATAAGGTCGCATAGACCAAGAGGCGATTCCAGACTACAATACTTTCCAATTCAGCCTGATCTAATCGTGCAATCTCACGCAACATATTTTCAAAACTGGTCCAGAGATAGTAGACTTCTGCTCCTGCTTCATTTAGGACACCATCACGATTATCTAGTCGAAGCTTCCAATAATAGAAAACAGCCAAAACTAAACCTAGAAAACCAAGTATTGGCAAGGGGATGTAAAGATATCCATAAACGTCCAAACTGTACAAGAACAAGCCAAATCCGATAAATAAAGGCAAGATAGTAGAAAGTCCCATCCCCACTTGCAAGGCCTTTTCTCCGCCAGTCAAGGGACGATAATAATCCGGAAGCCCCCAGAAGGAAACTCGTTTTCTCACTCCTTCTTGCATCTGGTTCAATACTTCTTCGAAAGAAGATTTGAGCTGAATCCCTCTTGCTTGAATCCGTTTTTCATCAGCAGCTTTGGCTCCGCGATAAAGGCTTTCAGATACCTTGTAATCCGCAAACAAATTGGAAAGAGTTGTTTCTTTTTTGCCTGAAAAGGCCAGATTTAGACAGTCTTTCTCAAAGCTTGACAAACCATCTTCTTTCACCAGCCTCAAGCCAACAGCATCTCCTTCTGAAATAATAGAAACATTCCCACGGTCTATCACATCTAGCAAGGTAGCTTGAATAAGTTGATCAAAGGTAAATTTACCTGCTCCTTTGGTTAGAGGACTCACTTCCTCCAAGGAGGTCGAGTAGACAGCCTCTGATAAAACCATAGGCTCTAATTCCATTGGTGGTTCATAGAGACGATGATTTTTGGCATATTTGACTGAAGGAGTGATCTTTCTTCTATAAATAAAATAGAAGCAGACACTCAATAACAAGGAGATAGAAAGTATCGAAGGAAAGACCCAAGTAAGGAGTTGTTTACTTTGCTCTTTTTCTTTAACAATCGAGTCTTCTATCTTATTAAACTCTTCTAAACGATTCCCTTTCAATCCTTGATCCGTAGCATTAGCCAAATCGGTCCGAGGCCAGTAGGCATGCAATTCAACTCCACGCTTAGCTGGAAGATTGTCTAAACGGATAGTATAATCAAGGTTACTCTTTTCAATCGTTCCTTCTTTAAAAAGTTTTCCTGTGTGGAAAAAGAGTTTTTCAGCCCCCTTATCTCCCCTTACACGAAATTCAAACTTTCCAATAGCCCCTGAACTATCTGTCAGAGGTTGCCAATTTAATTCAGCGATATCATCATAGAGAAAAAGCAAGTTCTTTAAATTCCAGACAAGGTCAACTTCAACTGTGTCGCCTTCCTGGCCTGGATTATAAACCTTAACAGTATAACCATCTGATTCTTCTATCACTTCGCTCGTAACATCTGTCAGTTCAGCACCATTTTTCGCAGCCTGAACCTTTGGATGAGAATCAATGTCAAATCCACTAGGCATCTTGCCAGCACGTCCAAGTCCCACGATTTGGCCCTTAAAGTCCTCCTCAAACTGATAAACTATCTTCTGTCTAAACTCTGCCGTGTTGTCTGCATGAATATACAAATCACCTTGATAAGAGTTTATCTTAAAATCAATGGCAAAAACAGAGAGTGGCAGAAGGCAAAACAAGCCTAACACTAGTAAGAAAAAAGTTTTTTTCATCAAACAAGCCCCCTTTTTATCTTTGCTATCATTATATCATTTTTTCTCAAGTAAGGGCTTACCTGTATTGAAAAATAAAGTTTTTTTCGATAAAATAGGAGACAGTTATTTTTTAATAGATTAGAAATAGGAGAAATCATGAGAAAAATATACTTATCTATTTTCACAAGTCTCTTGCTGATGCTAGGACTTGTCAATGTTGCTCAAGCCGATGAATATTTACGCATCGGGATGGAAGCAGCATATGCTCCCTTTAACTGGACTCAGGATGATGATAGCAATGGAGCTGTCAAAATCGATGGAACCAACCAGTACGCCAATGGATACGATGTCCAGATTGCCAAGAAAATCGCTAAGGACTTAGGTAAAGAACCTTTGGTTGTTAAAACCAAGTGGGAAGGTCTAGTCCCTGCCCTCACTTCTGGTAAGATTGACATGATTATCGCAGGTATGAGTCCTACTGCCGAGCGTAAACAAGAAATTGCCTTTTCAAGCAGTTACTACACTAGCGAACCTGTCCTACTTGTCAAAAAAGATTCTGCCTACGCAAATGCTAAATCTTTAGATGACTTTAATGGTGCGAAAATCACTTCTCAACAAGGGGTCTACCTCTACGACTTGATTGATCAAATCTCAGGCGCTAAAAAAGAAACAGCCATGGGAGACTTCGCTCAAATGCGCCAAGCTCTTGAGGCTGGTGTCATTGACGCCTATGTTTCTGAACGTCCAGAAGCTCTGACTGCCGAAGCTGCTAACTCTAAGTTTAAGATGGTTCAAGTAGAACCAGGTTTCAAAACCGGAGAAGAAGATACGGCTATTGCCATTGGACTTCGTAAAGATGACAATCGTATTAGCCAAATCAATGCCAGCATTGAAACCATTTCAAAAGATGAGCAAGTTGCCCTAATGGATCGAATGATCAAGGAGCAACCTGCCGAAGCAACAACAACTGAAGAGACTAGCAGTAGTTTCTTTAGCCAAGTCGCTAAAATTCTTTCTGAAAACTGGCAACAACTCTTGCGTGGTGCTGGTATCACTCTTTTAATCTCTATCGTCGGAACCATCATTGGTCTCATTATTGGCCTTGCCATTGGTGTCTTCCGTACTGCCCCTCTCTCTGAAAACAAAGCCATTTATGGCCTGCAAAAACTAGTCGGCTGGATTCTCAATGTCTATATCGAAATTTTCCGTGGTACACCAATGATTGTTCAATCAATGGTTATCTACTATGGTACTGCCCAAGCTTTCGGTATCAACCTTGACCGTACACTGGCTGCTATCTTCATCGTTTCGATTAACACTGGTGCCTACATGACCGAAATCGTTCGTGGTGGTATCCTAGCGGTTGACAAGGGACAATTTGAAGCCGCTACTGCTCTTGGTATGACTCATAACCAAACCATGCGTAAGATTGTCCTACCTCAGGTTGTCCGTAACATCCTACCAGCAACTGGTAATGAATTTGTCATCAATATCAAAGATACATCTGTATTGAACGTTATCTCTGTTGTCGAACTTTATTTCTCAGGAAATACAGTGGCAACGCAAACCTATCAATACTTCCAGACATTTACAATCATTGCCGTGATTTACTTTGTCCTCACCTTCACCGTAACACGTATTCTACGCTTCATCGAACGCCGCATGGACATGGATACCTATACTACAGGTGCTAACCAAATGCAAACGGAGGATTTGAAATAATGACACAAGCAATCCTTGAAATTAAACACCTCAAAAAATCCTATGGCCAAAACGAAGTGCTAAAAGACATTTCTCTCACTGTCCACAAGGGAGAGGTTATCTCTATCATTGGAAGCTCTGGAAGCGGGAAATCGACCTTCCTACGCTCCATTAACCTACTTGAAACGCCAACTGATGGACAAATCCTTTATCATGGACAAAACGTCCTCGAAAAAGGCTATGACCTCACGCAATACCGTGAAAAGTTGGGAATGGTGTTCCAATCCTTTAACCTCTTTGAAAATCTCAACGTTCTTGAAAATACAATCGTCGCTCAGACAACTGTCCTTAAACGCGAACGTACAGAAGCTGAAAAAATTGCTAAAGAAAACCTGGAAAAGGTCGGCATGGGAGAACGCTACTGGCAAGCGAAACCAAAACAACTCTCAGGTGGTCAAAAACAACGTGTGGCCATTGCTCGTGCCCTTTCAATGAATCCTGACGCTATTCTCTTTGATGAACCAACATCAGCTCTCGATCCAGAAATGGTTGGAGAAGTCCTCAAAATCATGCAGGATCTGGCTCAGGAAGGCTTGACTATGATTGTCGTAACCCATGAAATGGAATTCGCCCGTGATGTCTCTCACCGTGTTATCTTCATGGATAAGGGTGTAATCGCTGAAGAAGGCAAACCAGAAGACCTCTTCACCAATCCTAAAGAAGACCGTACAAAAGAGTTCCTTCAACGCTATCTCAAATAAAAAGAAAAGGCTGCATCAATCGTGCAGTCTTTTTGCTGTTCTCATACTCTTCGAAAATCTCTTCAAACCACGTCAGCTTCGCCTTGCCTTAGGTATATGTTACTGACTCTGTCAGTCTTATTTACAACCTCAAAGCAGTGCTTTGAGCAGCCCGCGGCTAGCTTCCTAGTTTGCTCTTATGATTTTCATTGAGTATCAAAATGAAAAGGCAGATCCTATTCAAGAATCCGCCATTATCCAAAGATTAATCTTCAAATTTTTCATGATTTTTTTCATAGAAATCAATTAAACCTAGAGCTGTTTCAAATGAAATATTTTTTACTTTTGCACGACCCTGCGCTAGAGCAATGATAGACATTTCACGCGCATTCGTTTCTTTAGAGATACGGTAGCCTGTGATTTTCTTATCACGAACCCAGCCAACAACTGATTCTACTTTTTCAAAGTTTGACTTAGCCATGTTCTTCTCCTATTTTCTTCTTTACGTTATATTATTCTATACGTTTTTATGTCTTTTGTCAATAAAAAAACATATATTCAATAAAATAAATGATTCAGAATTTTCTTACTTCCTTTTTAAAGCCGATAATATATAGGTTTTTGCTTACTATAACCCATTAGTATGCTCCTAAAAAACAATTGCATTATTAAACTTTAAACTTGTAAAAATATTCATGTATACTGAATGCCAGTTTCTCAATAGGATAGACAGGATTTACTATTTCATTCTATATGTTCCTTTTAAATTAACAAGTCCACTAAAGATAGTCTTTCACTCCACACTATCTCTAAACCATTCCGTTTTCTTTCTCCTTCTTTGGTTCCTTTCCTGTCCTTATCTATATCTTATTCGTTTCACAACCGGTACTACTTACTTTGTCCAATCTTGCACCTTCTGATTACATACCCGCTTTCCAACTAGTCATTTGAAAACAGCAGCACTTGCCGTTTCATGTCTAGCACTATTGTTTATCTCACGAGTTTTTTCAGCCGACTCACCTAGCAACCATCTCACAAACATTGATTATTTTTTCTAATTCCTATTATATTTAGTGAAAGTTCAAATTAGGGGTATATACATTTGGGGATTTCAAAAAAATTCCTTATATATAGTAAGTAATTCTGTCGCCTTAATATAAGCAGAATCAAAAATAATAGGTGCTATAGTGAGTTGTAGTAGAAATAGCACGATAGATTTCCTAAGTCCATAGGAATCGCCCCCTTTCTTCACCCTCATTATAACACCTATACATCAGTTGTGCAAATAATATGATATTTTTTTATTAGTCCTCAGACAAGCATATTATAGAGCGTTTCATTACCATTTAAGTTAATATAAGCTGGATCGAAGCCTTCCATTCTACGAATCAAACCTGCATAATCATGCTTATCTGCTAAAGCGATCCCAATTAATACAGGCCCTGTACCCTTGCTAGCTCGTTTGATATACTCAAAACGTGTGATATCATCATTTGGTCCCAGGATATCATTTACAAACTCACGCAAAGCCCCTGGACGCTGTGGAAAATTGACTACAAAGTAATGCTTGATCCCATCATAAATCAAGGCACGCTCTTCCATTTCTGGCATACGGTTAATATCATTATTTCCTCCAGAAATGATACAACAAATGGTTTTCCCCTTGATATATTCAGCCAAAACCTCTAGAGAAGCGATACTAGCCGCTCCAGCAGGTTCTGCAACAATCCCTTGTTTAGAGTAGAGATCAATCAAGGTTTCAGAAATCAACCCCTCATCGACACCTACCAAAGTCTGAACATGTTGGCGAGTTGCTTCATAGGTCAACTGACCTACCTTTTGCACGGCAATCCCATCCGCAAATTTGTCAATCTCCTTGAGTTTGACTGGACCACCAGCTTCAAAGGCAGCCTTCATGGAACGCGCTCCATTCGCCTCTACCCCAATGACTTCAATTTCTGGACTTGTTTCCTTGATATAGGTAGAAACTCCAGCAATGAGACCGCCACCACCAACAGGAACCAAGACAGCATCAAAATCAATCGATTCTTTTCGAGCTTCTTCTAAAATCTCATAAGCAACTGTTCCTTGACCTGCCTGAACATGAGCATCATCAAAAGGATCAATAAATGTACGATTTTCAGAAACTGTAAATTCTTGAGCTGCCTTAGCAGAAGCATCAAAAGTATCTCCAACTAGTTTAATGGTTACGAAGTCACCACCAAAAAAGCGAACCTGACCAATCTTTTGTTGCGGAGTAGTAATGGGCATAAAGATGGTAGCAGGAATCTTCATTTCATTACAAGTATAGGCCACTCCCTGCGCATGATTTCCCGCAGAAGCACAGACTACCCCACGCTCACGCTCTTCCTTGCTGAGCTGAGAAATAGCATAATAGGCACCACGAATTTTAAAAGAGCGGACACGTTGAGCATTTTCTTTTTTCAAATAAATCTTAGCACCATACTTCTCCGATAAATAATGGTCATAATCCAGTGGGGTATTCACAACCACACCGTTCAAGACCTTGTGAGCCTTGATGATATCTTTTGAACTTAACATCTTTTTCTCCTAGACTATTTCATACTATCGCAATCCATCCTCTTAAAAAGAGATATGAATTGATTATAAAAGCGAGTTAGTCCCCCAACTCGCCTTCACCTTAATTTCTATCAATTAGTTATAGATTTTAAATGCATCATCGTCGTTTTTACCAACGAATGGCATTGCTTTACGCAATTCTGCACCAACTTTTTCAATTTCAAGGTTAGCTGCTTGTTCACGGTAAGCAGTCAATTTTGGACGTCCAGCTTTATAGTCATTTACAAAGTCATTTGCAAATTTACCATTTTGGATGTCTGCCAAGACAGCCTTCATATTTTCTTTAACTTGTTCAGTGATTACACGTGGACCTGATACATAGTCACCGTATTCAGCAGTATTTGAAATAGATTGGCGCATTTTCTTGAATCCACCTTCGTAGATCAAGTCAACGATCAATTTCATTTCGTGAAGAACTTCAAAGTATGCCAATTCTGGAGCATAACCTGCTTCTGTCAAGACTTCGAAACCTGCTTCGATAAGGGCAGTCAAACCACCACAAAGTACAGCTTGTTCACCAAACAAATCTTCTTCAGTTTCTTCTTTATAAGTTGTTTCAAGAAGACCTACACGAGCTGCTCCAACACCTTTACACCAGTCCATAGCAATGTTTTTCGCATTTCCTGTTGCATCTTGGTATACTGCGTAAAGAGCTGGTACACCAAATCCTTCTTCATAAGTACGGCGCACCAAGTGTCCTGGCCCTTTAGGAGCACACATGAAGACATCTACATCTGCAGGAACTTTGATAAATTCAAAGTGAATGTTGAAACCATGAGCAAATCCAACTGCGTTTCCAGCTTCCAAGTTTGGAGCGATTTCTGCTTCGTACAATTCTTGTTGGATTTCGTCTGGTGCCAAAATCATGATAACGTCAGCCAATTTAGTAGCTTCTGCTACTGTATAAGTGTCAAATCCATCTTCTTTTGCTTTGTCAAAAGATTTACCTGGACGTACACCGATGATGACATCGCGACCTGAATCACGCAAGTTTTGAGCATGCGCATGTCCTTGTGAACCATAACCGATAACGGCGATTTTTTTACCGTCAAGTGCTGCTACTTTAACATCTTTTTCGTATTCCATTTGAACTGCCATAGTTTTTTCTCTCTTTTCTATTATTTATTGCCTTTTAGGCTGGTTTAACAAATTTAAGTTGGATTTTTATACTCAATGAAAATCAAAGAGCAAACTAGGAAGCTAGCCGCAGGCTGTACTTGAGTACGGCAAGGCGAAGCTGACGTGGTTTGAATTTGATTTTCGAAGAGTATTAGTCGCGGGTAAATCCAGTTGCACCCGTTCTAGCAATATTGCGAATACCGTATGGTCGAATGACTCGCAATAGAGCTTCACTCTTTTCAGCATTTCCTGTCATTTGAATGGTAATCGAGCTTGGTGCTACGTCTACCACCGTTGCACGGAAAGGTTGAATAATAGCTAGAATCTCAGCTCGTTTCTCAGCTGGCGCTGACATCTTAACCAAAATCACCTCGCGCTCCAAATGAGGCTTGTCTGTAATATCTCGAATGCGAATCACATCAATTTGACGATTGAGTTGCTTGATGATTTGCTCCACTTCATCATGTGAAGCAACATCAATAATAATGGTGATGCGCGATACATTCGGATCTTCTGTTGCTCCAACAGAGATACTTTCGATATTAACCTGACGGCGAGACAAGACACCGGTAAAGCGATTGAGGACTCCTGAACGATTTTGTAGTTTTGCCGTTAACATTCTACGCATGGAACTTCACCCCCAACATTTCATGATTACTCTTACCAGCTGGTACCATTGGCAACACCTGTTCCTTACGAGAAATATCTACTTCGATTAGCATAGGAACATCCTCAGTGATCACTTCAAGGTCTTGAGCCAAGGTCTCAGGATTGTCAAATTTATAGTTTTTAATACCATAAGCTTGTGCCATCAATTGGAAATCAGGAAGGGTATCAAAGACCGACTCAGACGTTCTACCTTCATAGAAGGATTCCTGCCACTGACGAACCATTCCAAGTGAGTGGTTGTTCAGCATCACCACCTTGATTGGCACCTTGTAAATGTTCAGAATCGCCAATTCCTGGTTGGTCATTTGGAAACCACCATCCCCAACAAACAAGACTACTTCCTTATCTGGGTTAGCAATTTTAGCACCAATTGCTGCTGGAATTCCAAATCCCATGGTTCCCAAACCACCTGAAGTCACTAACTGACGTTCATTTTGGTATGGATAATACTGAGCTGTCCACATTTGGTGTTGACCAACGTCTGTTACCACAATGGCATCTCCATTCGTCAATTCACCAATTCGTTCAATAACGGCTTGCGGTTGAACCACACGCTCTTTCTTATCATAAGAACGAACACGGTTCTTGTCTTTCGTGACTTTCTCAATCCATTTCTCAGTATTGTTATGAACTGTCGGCTCAGCCAACAACATTTGTAAGGCCTTCTTAGCATCTCCAACGACTGGAATATCTGCACTGATAATCTTGCCAATCTCAGCTGGGTCAATATCAATGTGAGCAACCTTAGCATTCTTAGCAAAGGTCTTAGGATTCCCCGTCAAGCGGTCATCGAAACGACAACCAATACTAATCATAAAGTCAGCTTCCGTCATGGCAATATTAGCTGCGAAAGATCCGTGCATACCTCCCATTCCAAGGAAGAGTGGATGAGTCGTTGCAATCGTACCTTGCCCTAAGAGACTGGTTACCACTGGAATTTGATAGCGTTCTGCAAATTCATTTAATTCCGCGGCAGCTTCAGCATAACTAATTCCGCCACCAGCTAACAAGACTGGCTTTTTAGCCTTGGATAATTGCTTCAAGATTTTCTTGATTTGCATATCATTTGGCTCAAGAGTCGGCTGATAGCTTGGTAAATTTACTTCTGGTGAATAAATAAAGTCTGTTTCTAAAGCAGATACGTCTTTAGGTAGGTCAATGACAACTGGCCCTGGACGGCCTGTAGTTGCGATATGGACAGCTTCCGTAATGATACGAGGGATATCAGCTGTCTCACGAACTTGGTAATTGTACTTAGTGATTGGCATGGTAATTCCCACGATATCTGCCTCCTGAAAGGCATCCTTTCCAATACCTGCTCGCGCCACCTGACCTGTAAAGACCAAAAGGGGAACGCTATCGCTCATGGCATCTGCAATCCCTGTAATGGCATTTGTTGCTCCTGGTCCGCTAGTGACGACGGCAACACCCAACTTTCCAGTTGATTTGGCATAACCTTCAGCTTCATGCAAACAACCTTGCTCATGGCGTCCTAGAATGTGGCGAATGCCTTTAAAATTATATATCGCATCATAAAAAGGCAAGACAGCACCACCAGGATAACCAAAGATGGTATCAATTCCTAAATCACGAAGTGTTTCCAAAACTAGGTCCGACCCCGTCTTAGGAGATTCTAAACTGATTTTCTCCATTGTTCCCCTTTCTCTTCTCTTAAAAATAACTTGTTACTATCATACCACTTTTTCAAAATTTTTCAAGACAAAAGAAGAAATTTTCTGAATTTTCTATTTTAACGTTTATTTATGAATGTTATTTTTGTTTTTATTAAAAAGATACCGATTTCATTTACTAAAAAAGAAAAAAGAACTGATTTCTCAGTCCTTTATTAATCTTATTCTACACTAAATAGGTATGGGTAAACAGGTTGTTGACCTTGGTGAATCTCAACTTCGACGTCTTCGAATTCTTCTACGATTTCTTGAGCGATTTCATTGGCAAGTTCTTCGCTCCCGTCTTCACCGATATAGAAGGTTACGATTTCACTATCTTCATCCAACATATGTTTCAAGGTTTCTGTCAAGGTTTGGTGCATGTCAGGGTTTGACACGAGAATTTTTCCATCCACCATACCAAGATTGTCATTTTCATGGATTTCTAAGCCATCAATCGTTGTATCACGCACAGCTGTTGTGACGCTTCCACTAACGACATCGCTAAGAGCAGCAGTCATACGCTCTTGGTTTTCTTCGATGGACTTGCTTGGATCAAAGGCAAGAAGACTTGTCAAACCTTGAGGAAGAGTGCGAGCTTCCACCACTACTGCTGGTTGTTCCAAAACTTCTGCTGCAGATTGAGCTGCCATGAAAATATTCTTGTTATTTGGCAGGAAGATAATATTACGAGCGTTGACCTGTTCAACAGCCTTGATAAAGTCTTCTGTTGAAGGGTTCATGGTTTGACCGCCTTCGATAACATAATCAACACCTTGAGAACGGAAGATATCTGCTAGGCCTTTACCAGCCACTACAGCAATCAAAGCATACTCTTTTTCTTCAGCTGGCTTGCTAACTTGAGCAGCTTCTTTTTCAACCTGTGCTTCGTGTTGGTTACGCATATTGTCAACTTTTACCTTGACCAAGCTACCATATTTGAGACCTTCTTGCATAACAAGTCCTGGATCTTCTGTATGGACATGGACTTTGACAATTTCATCATCGTTGACAACAAGGAGAGAATCTCCAAGTTCATTCAAGTAGTTACGGAATTCATCGTAGTCAAAATCTTTAGCATAGGTTGGACCTTGCTTAAGAGCTACCATGATTTCAGTACAGTAACCAAATGTGATGTCCTCAGTCGCTACGTGACCAGCTACAGACTTGTGGTGCTCCGCATTGATCATTTCACTCATATTAGCAGGAGTCGCTACAAAGTCCTCAGATGCAATATATTCGCCAGTAAGGGCTGAAAGGAAACCTTCGTAGATGAAGACCAGTCCTTGACCACCTGAGTCCACAACGCCAACTTCCTTCAAGACTGGAAGCATGTCTGGCGTTTTAGCAAGAGCTGTTTTAGCACCTTCCAAGGCTGCACGCATTACTTCAACAGCGTCATCTGTTTGCTCAGCTTTTTTCTTAGCACCGATAGCAGCACCACGAGAAACTGTCAAAATCGTTCCTTCAACTGGTTTCATAACTGCTTTATAAGCAACTTCCACACCTGATTGGAAGGCAAGGGCCAAGTCTTGACCTGTTAACTCGTCTTTATCCTTGATGGCTTGTGAAAATCCGCGGAAAAGCTGAGACGTAATAACTCCTGAGTTCCCACGCGCGCCCATCAAAAGCCCTTTGGCAAGAATACTCGCTACCTCGCCAACAGTAGAAGCTGGCTTATCTGCAACTTCCTTAGCACCATTTTCAATGGTCATTCCCATATTTGTACCAGTATCTCCATCTGGAACTGGAAAGACGTTTAATGAATTGACATATTCAGCTTGCTTATTCAAGCGAGTTGATGCAGCCTGCACCATTTCTTGAAATAAGCTAGTAGTAATTTTTGACACAGTTATTCTCCTACAACTTTGATATTTTGAATGTAGACATTTACAGTCTGAGCAGTAATTCCAAGTTGGTTTTCCAAACTAAAACGAACACGCTCTTGAATGTTTTTTGACACTTCGCTAATCTTTGTTCCGTAGCTCAACACGGTATATACATCAACTGCAATACTGCCATCTTCGGCCGCCTTTACGACGACACCTTTGGAATAATTTTCCTTACCTAGAAGGGCTTGAAAATTATCTTTGAGGGCATTTTTACTAGCCATACCGACCACACCAAAAATCTCAGTTGCTGCTCCACCTACGACGGTTGCAATCACTTCATCTGTTAGTTCGATTTGACCATCTTTTGTATTAATTTTTACAGTCATCCTTTTTACCTCAACTAGTTGATACTCTATTTTATCATATTTCAGCCCAAGTGTAAAAGCAGAATACTGTATCAGCGGATATTTACTCTATTTTTCAAATGATTTTATACCCACAACAAAAGAAAAAAGACCCTAAGGTCTCCTTTACTTTTATTATTAAACGCGTTCAACTTTACCTGATTTCAAAGCACGAGCTGAAGCCCAAACTTTTTTAGGTTTACCATCGATAAGAACAGTAACTTTTTGAAGGTTTGGTTTTACGGCACGTTTTGTTTGGTTCATCGCGTGTGAACGGTTGTTTCCTGATACAGTCTTACGACCTGTAAAGTAACATACTTTAGCCATTGTGTTTTCCTCCTATTAGATCTAATATAGCGGATGTGCTAGCACCACATACCGTACTATGTTATCACACTTTCTTCTTTTTTGCAAGGGAATTGGAAGATTTTTTTATTTGACGTAGACAATCCCCAACTTTCCAAAAGCCACATCTCCACGGATAATCAAAGTTTTACTGGTTGGAGCTAGAGAAGTATCTGCCTTGGCTACACCACAGAAAGTTTCCACCTTCAAATCCACTCGCCAATGTTGGGGAACATAGATAACTGCATTGCCAAAACCAACTTCTACTTTCAGGGTTGCAGTATCTCCTAAAATCTCTGCATTGTCGTAATATATCTTAGCATTACCAAAACCAACTTCTACTTGGTCGTCTACCAATTCTTGGTTTTGCTTGTAGAAAGTCCCAGTCCCAAAAGCGACCTCTTTGTCTGTAAGAATGGTCTTTTTACCATCATACCACCATTTTTTCCCATTCCAAGTTCTGTTAGAATGAGTAAGTGCGTTGACACCCAGTACGATTAAAATACTAGCCCAGAATAGTGACTGATTTGGAATCGGTAAAATATCATAAAAGTGGTTAGCAATCATTAAGGCTACTAGAGCTGTAAAAGAGGCTGAAGTTAAGTGACGACGCAACAAAGCTCCAACTGATTGGTAGGCAAAAAAAGCAATACCAATCAAGGGCCAAATTTGCCCTCCAAGAGAAGGGATTCCAAAATTCCCTTGTAATAATATTAAAGCTGCTAAAACCAGCAACACAATCCCAAATGCTTTCTTTTTCATGTTCTTACCTCATGTTTCTAAGATTTTCTTTTAGGAGGGATTGGTAATGCCGTGAGACATGAACCTCCTTGTGAGTCTGATAAAAGGAAATGGTGCCTGTTCCTGAAAAGGACTTGTCCACCGAATAAACCTGACGGATATTTGCGATAGTTGACTTGGATACCCGACTAAAATAGCGAGGAAGGATAGCCTCTAACTCATAGAGTTTAAGCCGAACTTCGTAGGCATCTTTCTGGGTATGGGCATAAATCTTGTTCCCTTCTGTCTCAAAGAAGAGAATTTCCGACAAGTCCAGATAATATTCACCCGTCCCCTTGTAAAAAATCAACCTAGGAGACTTGGACTCTTGCAAGAGTCGCTGCAAATCCGCAATCTCATCTGTCAAAGCCGCTGCTTTGATGACAATTTCAGTTTCCTCTAAATTGCTGTCAATTTCGATTCGTAACTTCATTCCATCTCCTTTCTGACTCTACTATATCAAAGCCAAAATAAGAAAACAAGAGCAAAAAAGCAAGTGGTTACTTTAGGCACGTAAGTGGTTCTAGGACCGCCTTAACTTACAGGTCAAAATAAAAAGAAAATCACACCCCACACAAGTGCGCAAGCATAACCAACCACTACATCCTTGGGATAATGGACGCCACCTAGGACTCTTACTAGACCGAGGATGGCTGATAAAATCAACAAGATAAAGCCTACAGTTAGACTAGCATGTAAGCAAGCCATGGAGATAATGGTTGCTGAAAAGACATGACGACTAGGCATTGACTGACCGGGACTATCTCTGTCTAGTAGCGGGACAATTTCCCAAACTTCATAAGGCCTAGGAGCATTGAGTTTCTTACGGAGAAGGGACAAAATCACAAAACCTGACGCAGGGACAAACACATACATCAAGACCTGCTTCCCAAATCCTTCTTGGAAATAGGTAGTGGCTAACAAGGTTAGATAAACTATAGGCATAACTACTGTCATGAAACGATTGAAATCTCTTAACAAGCTTAGAAAGATAGGCTTATTTCCAATTTTACCAGCGATGTGGTCATACCATTCTTGATAATTTTTCATATATTTTCTCATCACTTACTCAAATTTTGCTTACAGAGAAGCACTTGTCTTCTAGTATAGTGCAGAAAAAGAAGGCCGTCAAGCCTTCTTTGGGTTTATTCTTCTGCTTCGTCTTCTGTAAATTGACTGTTATAAAGGTCAGCGTAGAAGCCTCCTTGTGCCATCAACTCATCATGATTGCCTTGCTCGATGATATTTCCATCTTTCATGACAAGAATCAAGTCAGCATTTCGGATAGTAGACAAGCGGTGGGCGATGACAAAGGAAGTTCTTCCCTCCATCAATCGGTCCATAGCTTTCTGGATCAATTCCTCTGTGCGGGTATCAACCGAAGAGGTAGCCTCATCCAAAATCAAGAGCGGTGAATCTTTCAGCAAAGCACGAGCAATGGTCAAGAGTTGTTTTTGTCCGACAGACAAGGTCACTGTGTCGTCCAAGACAGTATCGTAACCATCTGGTAGGGTCATAATAAAGTGGTGAATCCCTACAGCCTTGCTAGCTTCAATCACACGCTCATCACTAATACCCTCTTGGTTATAAATGAGATTGTCTCGTATAGTGCCTTCAAAGAGCCAAGTATCCTGCAAGACCATTGAAAAGGCATCGTGTACTTCCGAACGCTTCATCTCCTTAGTATCCACGCCATCAATGCAGATACTTCCCTTATCAATCTCATAAAACTTCATCAAAAGATTGACAATAGTTGTCTTCCCAGCTCCTGTCGGTCCGACAATGGCAACCTTTTGACCTGCATGAGCAGTCGCAGAAAAGTCATGGATAATAGTTCGCTCTGGTGTATAACCAAAGGAAACTCGATCAAAGACCACTTGCCCTTTCATATCGCTCAATTGTCTTTCTTTATGAGATTCGTCTTCCATTTCCTCTTCAGCTAGGAATTCGAAGACACGCCCCATGGCTGCGCTAGCCTGCTGAAGACTAGTAATCCCTTGGGCAATTTGTGAAAGAGGCTGAGAAAAGATACGAACGTAGGCCATAAAGGCAACGATAATCCCGATACTAATCTGCCCATTCAGAGCCAAGGCTGCACCAACGATAATCACTAAAGCATAGCTAAAGTTCCCAATGAACATCATGATTGGCATCATAATCCCTGAAATAAATTGAGATTTCCAGATACTGTCATATAGACGATGGTTTAATTTCGCAAACTCTTCTTTGGTGCTCTCAATAGCATTGTAACTGGTCACCACATTATGGCCAGAGTACATTTCCTCCACATAGCCATTGACAGCCGCCAAATCCTGTTGCTGACTCTTAAAGAAGCCCTGCGATTTGCCCATAAAGACGGTTACGAAAGCAAAACCAATAAGAGTTGAAACAACCGTCACCAAGGCTAAAATCCAGTTCATCCCAAACATGGTTACCAAGACTGCCACGACCAGTAAAGTTGATGAAAGAACTGTTCCCAGACTTTGATTGAGGGATTGGGCTGAAGTATCAACGTCATTGGTCACACGAGACAAGGTATCCCCCTGAGAATGTCCATCAAAATACCCTAATGGAAGGCGATTAATTTTCTCTGCAATCGCTCTTCTCAAACGCTCTGAAAAACGTTGTATGGCTGTTGTAAACAGAAAGGCCTGCAAATAATTTGATAGGAGTCCAATCACATAGATGACCGCCAAAAAACTACCAATGGATGCAACAGCAGCGACATCCACACTTGTTTCTAGGCCACTTGCAATGATATTGGTCATTTCCTTGATACGGGTTGGACCATATACAGTAATGATGTTGGATAAGATTGTTGCTAAAAAAGCGATTAGAAGGGCAAACTGGAGACCTGCAAGATAGGGTTTACTCTGTTTCCAGAGCGACAGTTTTTTATTTTCCATGTTCCAATTCCTCCTTCGATAATTGTGAATAGGCAATTTCTTGGTAAATTTCGTTGGTAGCTAGAAGTTCCTTGTGGGTGCCTTGTCCCACGACTTTTCCTTGATCCAAGACCAAAATCAAATCTGCATCCATAATCGTTGAAATACGCTGTGCGACGATAAGTTTAGTCATAGATTTTGTTTTCTCTGCTAGCTCTTGGCGTAAGACACGATCTGTTTTGTAGTCCAAGGCTGAGAAGGAGTCATCAAAGATGAGGATTTCTGGCTTCCGAGCCAAGGCACGCGCAATGGCCAAACGTTGTCTTTGTCCACCTGAGAAGTTGGTTCCTCCTTGGGCTACTTCTGACTCCAAGCCCGCTTCCTTGTCTTCGATAAAGTTCTTAGACTGGGCCAATTCCAAGGCCTGCCACATAGCCTCCTCACTAAGTGGTGTTTCTTGGCTGCGTCCAAAGTCTAGATTGCCCTTGACATCCCCTGAAAAGAGTACAGCTTTTTGTGGAATATATCCAACCTTGTTGCGCAAATCTTCCAAACCGTAATCTTGAACATTAACTCCGTCCACTAGAATTTCTCCTGCTGATACATCGTAGAAACGTGGAATTAGATTGACCAGAGTTGATTTACCAGAACCCGTTGAGCCGATAAAGGCAACTGTCTGGCCAGCTTCTGCTCTAAAGCTAACATGCTCAATAACCGCCTCCGAATTTGCCGCATAGCGGAAGGTCACATCCTTAAACTCGACCTGACCTTTGAGATTTTCATCAGCCAGCTGCACTTGAGCAGGATTTTGGATAGAAGAATGCAAATCTAGAACCTGATTAATCCGCTTGGCAGAGACCATAGTTCGAGGAAGAACGATGAAGAGCGCCCCCATGAGAAGAAAGCCCATAACAACCTGCATGGCATAAGACATGAAAACAACCATGTCACTAAAGAGAGGCAGACGTGCTGTCGGAGTAGCATCGTTGATTACATAGGCACCAATCCAGTAAATCGCCACACTCAAACCGCTTGAAATCCCCATCATGATGGGATTCAAAATAGCCATAAGACGGTTGACAAACAAATTCAAGCGTGTCAATTCATCATTTGCTGCTGCAAATTTCTCATCTTGGTACTTTTCAGCATTGTAGGCACGAACGACACGAATACCTGTTAGACTCTCACGAGTGATACTGTTCAGTTTATCAGTCAAACTTTGAATCAAGGACTGTTTTGGAAAGGCTAGCGTCATCAAAACGGTTGTCATCAAAACATTGACAATCACTGCCACAAGTACAGCCCAAAGCCAGTATTCTGAATGACCTAAAATCTTCCCTATAGCCCAGATAGCCATAATCGGACCACGCGTAACCACTTGCAAGCCCATGGTGATCAGCATCTGAACTTGAGTAATATCATTAGTGGTACGAGTTAGGAGGCTGGGAATAGAGAATTTCTTAATCTCTGTTTGTGAGTAGTCTAAAACTCGGTTAAAAATGTCGCTTCTAAGCCTACTAGTGTAAGAAGCCGCCACTCTGGATGCAAAAAATCCAACTGCGACTGCGGACAAGAAGGCAAGAAAAGACATTCCGACCATCATACCTGCTGGCTGCCATAACTCATCTAAACTAGTTCCTTGAGTCCCCAGCAAATCCGTAATTTTCGAGATATAGGTCGGAACTTCCAACTCTAGGTAGACTGAAAAGCAGGTAAAGAGAATGGCTAGTAAAATCATCCCCCATTCTTTTCTACTAATTCGCTTAGCTAATTTCTTCATTATCTCCTCCTATTCTCTTGATATTTTCCTGTAGTTGATTGAGGACTTTCTCAAAGATCAGTAGTTCATCTTCATCAATATCTGCCATCAACTGGTTGTCAATGCGTTCAAAGAAGGCTTTAACCTGCTTCATTTGAGAACGCGATTTGTCCGTCAGACGAACAAACTTAGCCCGCTTATCGCTAGAACTCGCCTCCAATTCTACCAAACTATTTTGTACCATACGCTTGACCAAATTACTAGCAACAGACTTGGTAATATTGAGTTCCTGCTCGATATCTTTAATCAAGACCAGTTTCTCTTTTTGTTCACAATGATCTAAAAAACGCAAAACCTGACCTTGTGGTCCACCCATAAATTCAATGCCACAACGCTTGGCTTCCTTTTGCACCATCAGATGGATCTGATGACCAAAACGCTTAAAGACCAACATCGGTTTATCCATACTAATTCCTTTCTAACTATCATATTTAGTTCTCCTAGGAACTAATTAAGTTTTCATGAGAACTATTTTACCACTTTGAAAAGAGATGTCAAGAAAGAAGTTTCCAAGAGAACTATTTTCTCAATTAAAAAAATCCCAAGTGATTTTCTCACTTAGGATCATGTTTTCTAGGTTAAATTAGAATCCGTCTACGTTTGTATAAATCTTTTGAACGTCTTCGTCGTCTTCAAGAACGCTGTAAAGTTTTTCAAAGGTTTCAAGGTCATCACCTGACAATTCCACTTCTGACTGAGGAATCATTTCCAATTCAGTCACTTGGAATTCTTCGACACCTGACTCACGAAGGGCAACGATAGCCTTGTGAAGGTCAGTTGGAGCTGTGTAAACAGTGATTGTTCCTTCTTCTGCCTCTACATCATCCACATCCACATCTGCTTCTAACAATTGCTCAAAGACTGCATCAGCATCTTCTCCAGCAAATACGATAACACCCTTGTTGTCAAAGAGGTAAGAAACAGAACCTGAAGCGCCCATGTTTCCACCGTTTTTACCAAAGGCTGCACGGACATTGGCTGCGGTACGGTTAACGTTAGAAGTCAAGGTATCAACAATCAACATAGAACCATTTGGTCCAAAACCTTCGTAACGTCCTTCTGTAAAGGTTTCGTCTGTGTTTCCTTTTGCTTTATCAATCGCTTTATCGATAACGTGTTTTGGCACTTGGGCTTGTTTGGCACGGTCGATAACGAATTTCAAAGCAGTGTTTGATTCTGGGTCTGGATCACCTTTTTTAGCTGCTACATAGATTTCTACACCAAATTTTGCATATACTTTAGAGTTAGCTCCATCTTTAGCCGTTTTCTTAGCTACGATATTGGCCCATTTACGTCCCATTAGGAATCTCCTTTTTTCACATTTTAATCTTTCTTATTATAACACAAGTTTTTTCGATTTTCACTAGAGGAAATAGATTTTATTTAGCAAATACAGCTAGGATGATACTTTGGCTGCCAAGATAGCCTTGCCTTCTTTTATCAAGGGATGACGGAAGAGTGAGAAGTACAGTTGAATGGTCATAGCAACCCAGACAAGGGGTTCACAAAGGATAACACCCCTATAGCCCGCCCAAGGAATAATCAAGACCACAAAAGCGATTTTTCCGATTAGTTCAATAAAGCTAGAAACCAGCGGAAGGATTTTTTGCCCCAAGCCCTGCAAGCAATTGCGATAAATCAGCAAGAGGCTCAAAATGGGATAAAATGCTGAACTAATCTGTAAGTATAGACTACCATTTTCTACCAAGTATCCATCCGTCGAACTGGCCAAGAAGGAAACCAAGGCTGGACTGGCAAAAAAGAGGAAGACACAAACAAAAACTGCCCAGGACATACTCAAACGACTGCCAATTCGAAGACCTTGAACAATGCGGTCTGGTCGCTTGGCACCAAGATTCTGAGAAGCAAAGGTCGTCATAGAAGCAGAAATAGCGGTCATTGGAAGAAGGGCGAAAGCCATAATGCGTCTAGCCGCCGTCTGGGCGCTAATGATCACAGCTCCAAAGGTATTAACAGAAGATTGTAAAATTACACTACCGATAGATACAATCGAGCTCATCAAGCCCATAGCCAAACTTTGCTCCAAGAGATCAGCGTACAAGGCCTTGTCCCATTTAAAATGTTTCAGTTGAGGTAGAAGTTCTGGCACACTCTTACGAATATAGTAAAAGCAGAGAATTGCTGATAAGCCTTGCGAAATGATGGTAGCAAGGCCCGCAGATTGAACTCCAAGATGCAGTTGCGTAATAAAATACAAATCCAGAAACACATTAACCAAAGCAGAGAAAATCAGAAAACCAAGAGCCGCTAGACTGTCCCCAATAGACCGCAACAAGCCTGCAAAGAGGTTATAGGCAAAACTGACACCGACACAGGTCACAATCATAGATATATATTGATAGGACTGAGGAAGGATTTCTGCAGGAGTATCTAAGTATTGCAAGAGAGGATACAAACCAAGAAAGCCCAGCAGCATCATTACAACACTCAAAAGAGCGCCTAAAATCCAAGTGGCTGCTACTGCTTCCTTGATTTTAGTGAAATTCCGAGCCCCGTAATAACGGGCAATGACAATTCCCATTCCATTGCCCACACCAAGTGTAAAGCCTATAATCAAGTCAAAAATGGCAGTTGTAGCCCCCACCGCCGCCAAGGAATCTTGACCAAGAAAACGCCCAACAATCAAGACATCAGCAGTGTTATAGAGCTGTTGAAAGATATTGGACAGCAAGATTGGAAAGACAAAACTCAAAAGCGAGGGAAGAATAGGACCATGAATCAGGTCCACTGTTCGTTTTTTATTCATAAGGCTATTATATCAGCTTTCTAGAGGAGCGACAAGAAACAGCAAACTATGCGCGAGCTGAGAACCAGAACAAGGCAACGAAAAAGCAGTGGATTTCTCCACTACTTTAACAACTTATTCTTCAATTTCGATTTCAAGTTCATCGCCTAGGTCAAGAGTCACTTCTTCATTCACAGAATCTGCTTGAACTGCTTCATCTTTTTTAGTTTCAACACCTTCTACAGAAGCCTCTTCTCCATCAACCAAACCAAATTGAACACGGACTTGATGGTCAATTTCATCAAAGATTTCTGGGTGATCTGCCAAGTATTTCTTAGCATTTTCAGAACCTTGCCCGATTTTCTCATCCTTGTAAGAGTACCAAGCTCCTGCTTTTTTGATGATATCCAAATCGCTTGCAATCTTCAAAAGCTCACCGGTCTTAGAAATCCCTTCTCCGTACATGATTTCAACGAAAGCTTCCTTAAATGGTGGAGCCACCTTGTTTTTCACGACCTTAATCTTAGTTTCCTTACCGACATTGGTGTCTTTCTGGTCACCAGTTCCCTTAATTTGCGTACTTCCACGAACATCCAAACGGACTGATGCGTAGAATTTCAGAGCACGTCCACCAGGAGTTGTTTCTGGATTTCCAAACATGACCCCAACTTTTTCACGCAATTGGTTGATGAAGATGGCAATTGTTTTGGTTTTATTGATAGAAGCACCAAGTTTACGCATGGCCTGGCTCATCATACGAGCCTGCAAACCAACGTGGCTATCTCCAATATCTCCATCAATTTCCGCACGAGGAACAAGGGCCGCAACTGAGTCGACTACGACAAGGTCAACTGCACCTGAGTCAATCAATTTCCCTGCAATCTCAAGACCTTGCTCTCCTGAGTCTGGTTGAGACAAGAGCAATTCGTCAATATTGACCCCAAGAGCCGCAGCATAAGCTGGATCAAGGGCATGCTCTGCATCGATAAAGGCTGCAATTCCACCTTCTTTTTGCGCTTGCGCAACTGCATGAAGGGCAACCGTTGTCTTACCAGATGACTCTGGCCCATAGATTTCGATGATACGTCCCTTAGGATAACCACCTGAACCAAGGGCAATATCGAGAGCCAAGGAACCTGAGCTCATCACTTGTACCTTTTGCTCTGCACGTTCACCCAAACGCATGATTGATCCTTTACCAAAGTCTTTCTCGATCAATTTAAGAGCATCATTCAAGGCTTTTTCACGTTCTGCCCCGAATTTTTTTGAAATTTCATCTAATTTTTTTGGTTTTTTCGCCATTCTATTCTCCTACATTCTAATGGTCCTTAGACCTATCTACTATTATATCAAAAGTTAGTCACTTAATAAAGCCTTGCGAACTAGGTTAAAGGCATGCATAACCGCAATGTGACGTACATCTGCTCGGCTTCTACCTCCAATATTCACCTTGATGACCTCAGTTCCTTGCTCCTGTGCCAAGCCTATGTAAACTGTCCCAGCTGGATGCCCTTCTAGACTGTCTGGCCCTGCTACTCCAGTCAAGCTAATACCAAAATCCGACTGGGTCTTGCTTCGTGCCTGCTCAGCCATCTTCTGAGCTGTAAATGCAGACACAACACCATGTTCTTCCAAATCCTTGGCAGGAATATCCAACATCTTTGATTTCTCCTCCAAGCTATAGGTCACAAAACCACCCTTAAATATACTTGAAGCTCCTGAAAAATCCGCTACAGTGGCTTGGAAAAGTCCTGCCGTCAAACTCTCTGCTGCCGTGATTGTTTTCCCTTGCTTTTTCAGTTCTTCTACCACAATGCTGGCCAAACTAGTCTCTTCCCCATAACCATAACAGAGTTCTCGTAAAGAAAGGCCTTCAAAGGTTTCGCGACCTAATATTTGATTTTCCAAGATATCCAGCGCTTGATTCGCCTCTTCTGGACTGCTAGCTTTTGTTGACAGACGCAGAGTGACTTCTCCTGTCTTGGCATAAGGGGCCAAGGTCGGATCAGTTTGATTATCAATCAAATCAGCCAAAATGGTCACTAGCTGACTTTCGCCAATCCCAAAGAAACGAAGAACTCGGGAATACAGCTTGCTCCCTGTCATCAACTTGGGTAGAAGTTGGTTTAAGACCATGGGTTTCAATTCACTTGGTGGACCAGGAAGGACGACGTAGGTCACTCCGTCTACTTCTAAGATTCCTCCAACTGCCAACCCTGTTTCGTTTGGCAACGGAGTCGCCCCTTCTACAAGTTGAGCTTGTCTTTCATTGTTCGGTGTTCGGGCATAGTCTGGTCTCTGGGCAAAAAAGACATCCAACTTCGCCTGCGCCTGAGGATCAAAAACTAATTCTTTCCCTAAAAATTTGGCTAGAGTTTGTTTGGTCAAATCGTCCTCAGTTGGCCCTAAACCACCTGTCAAAATCACCAGACTGCTACGTTGACTGGCAATTTCAAGCAAAGACAAGAGACGAGCTTCATTGTCTCCTACAGCCGTCTGAAAATAAACATCTACCCCAATCTCTGCTAGTTTTTCCGATAAAAACTGGGCATTGGTGTTGACAATCTGTCCTGTCAAAATCTCTGTTCCAACAGCAATGATTTCTGCTTTCATGTTTCCTCCTACCTATCTATTCGTATTTTTTTGAAAAAATCGCAGGAAATTTCCCACGATTGATTTTTTATTTGTATCAAGAAAGTTAATTATCTTCGTCACTAACAGGCACCCGTCCAAACAAATCTTCAAATAAGACAACATTTGTTTCAAGCTGAGTGACTTCTTCTTGTCCCAAAGAACGTCGCAATATATTCTGCATTTCCAACATATGCTCTCTCGAAACAATCTGGTAAGAAATACCTTGCAACATCTCTCCTTCACCCTTCAATTGTTGAGATTCAATGGTTTTAAATGAATCTTTATAGCCCAACAAGCTCGGAATACTTTTCGCAGACAAATCAATATTAGTCTGCATATTAGTACTTAGAGCTTTTAAAATAGATTGGTAGTGACTGACACTATTCAAACTAAGAACTTTTTCAACAACTTTTTGAATGACTTCACGCTGACGTTTTTGACGACCGTAGTCTCCTTCTGGGTCTTGATAACGCATACGTGAATAAACAAGCGCTTCTTCTCCATTTATTGTCTGCTCTCCAACACCGATAGAAATGGTGTTAAATTCTTCTTGGTCACTGATAGAGATTGGGAAACCTAGTGTATTATTAACCGTAATCCCACCCACTGCATCTACCAATTGTTGCAATCCTTGCATATTGACCATAATATAGCGATCGATATGGATATTCATCATCTTTTGAATTGTTTCTATAGCAAGTTCTGCTCCACCACCAGCATAGGCAGCGTTTAGCTTCGCTTCTTCAAGACTACCATCTTTATGTTGAATTTTAGTCAGGATATCACGTTCCAAACTCAACATCATGGTCTTCTTAGTATGTGGATTGACAGTCAAGAGAATCATGGAATCACTATTTCCAGCCCACTGATCTGTACGCTCTACATTCCCAGTATCAACCCCCATCAACAGAATGGTCAAAGGTTCAGTTGCTTCAATAACCTTGGTTTCTTCTCCGATTTTTTTATAGGTCTTTGATAAGGTTTGTGTGCCTTGCTGATAAATAGTATAAGCAAAAACACCGACACCCAAAACTGTCACAGCTAGAAAAGCTAATACCATTCCAATAATTTTTTTAACCATATTTCTACTAATCTATCAGTTTACCCATCAAGTAAACATCGATAAATTTCCCTTCTTCTATATATGCTCCACGCTCTTGGCGACCTTCAATTATAAAGCCATGCTTTTGATAAAGATGGACTGCAGCTTGATTACGAGTTTGGACAGTCAGTTGGAGACGACGCAGAATGCCACTTGCTTGTGCCCACTCTATCGCTTCTTCTAGCAAAAAACTTCCCAATCCATTATTCCAATATCTTTTTCCAATCACAATGAAGAGATCTCCAATATGACGGACTCTCTTGCGCTGGTCAGCTGTAATATTTACAATACCAGCAATTTTATCATTTAAGAATGCAAGTAAGGTTATCTGGTTGTCCGAACTAGCCTGCTTGCTGAGGAATATTTCCATCTCCTCACTGGTCAAGAGAATACCATCTCCGTCTAGGCTGGTAAAATCCGTCTCCAAACTTACACGATTTAAAAAGGCCACTAATTCAGCCGCATCATTAGGCTCTGCTTCCCTAATGAGCAATTCATACTCCATGTTGAAGCTCCTCTAAAAGCTTTTCTGCACGCAAACCCTTTGCTTGGAAATTTAATCTGCGACCGTCTTCTTCTTTTAGAATTTCCAACTCTAAATAAGTATCTGGCAAGGCATCTCCTAAGAGATTTCCCCACTCAATAACAGTTACCCCGCCACCAAAGAGAAACTCATCCAAGTCGATAGAATCCGCATCTCCCTCAATACGATAAACATCTAGGTGATAAAGTGGAAGTCTACCTTCATACTCTCTTACGATAGTATAGGTCGGACTTTTAATCATTTGAGAAATCTGTAAACCTTTAGCAAGTCCCTTAGTAAAGGTCGTTTTACCTGCACCCAGTTCTCCAGTTAAGATTAAAATATCATTCTTTTCTAATAAATGGCCCAATCGTTCCCCTAAGGCTTGTAGCTCTTCTTCATTTTTTGTGTACATACCCTTATTATACCAAAAACTTTTCTTCTGTGTCTATTTTCCTGCTAAACTTATACTCAATGAAAATCAAAGAGCAAACTAGGAAGCTAGCCGCAGGCTGTACTTGAGTACGGCAAGGCGACGCTGACGTAGTTTGAAGAGATTTTCGAAGAGTATTACCATCATAACATCCATAAAAACAGGCTTGCTCTAAAAGAAAATGAGCGTAGCAATGACCAATACAAGATCTCGGAAAATATGACCATAAAAGGAAACTTCCTTTTTAACAGAATTTGGGACAAGATAGGCTGCAAAAAACAAACCCAGTCCAATATAAATCAGAAGTGAGACAATAGTCATTGGATTTCTTAAGAAAAGAAGTGTTGCTAAAATAGTCACCAAAACTGTCTTTTTTCTATCTAGCATAGCAAGCAAATCGCGCATGTATTTTTTCAAGGGTAAAAAAATCAGCAAATCTAGTCCAAATAGGAAAAAGAAGGATGGCAATAAAAAGTCAACTAATTCTTGCTGCAGCGTATTTTTGATGAACAAGTTATCTGACAAGACAAGAACAGCTCCGAACAAATTAATTAAGAGCAGGATACTGTAAAGAAGCTTCACCGACTTCTTACTGGCTAGGACACTATGGACTTCTTGCTTACGAGTATAAAGATAATTTACTCCAGCACAGATTCCTGAAACGAAGACCATACTTCCGATGAAAAAAGCTGTACTTTGTTTAAAGGACAAGATGCATTCCTTCCATAGGAAACAGCTACTCAAACTGATTTGAATTAAAGCTAACAAAAATAAGATTCTCATTGATTTCATCTTTTCTCTCCCTTCCTACCAATCATTATACTAGGAGAAAAGAGGGAACTGTTTCCAATCTTCTCAAATGTCTCTTTAAGACGCTAAACAAACACCAGAGACTAATACTCAATGAAAATCAAAGAGCAACCTGCGGCTAGAGCTGACGTGGTTTGAAGAGATTTTAGAAGAATATAAACTTGAAATAAGACTGATAGTATTAATTTCACTATCAGCCTTACAGATTATTTAACGTTTCAGAAAAACTATAATGTCAAGATTAACTAAACAGTATCTAATTCCTTCAAATAATTTTCTATCTTCATCAACATTAAAGGATTGTTATAAATCTTACATAACTCTCTTGCTTCTATATAATAATTTGTGACTTGTTCTTTGTCTAGAAATTTGGCTCCAGCATTTCCTACAAGAATAAGTAGGGGAGCCAGTTGGTAGCTTGTCTGTCTTTGTTTACAGAGTTCAATCGTCTCAAGAGCTTCTTGGATGGCTTCGTTATATTTTTCCTTTGACACTAGGTAGTGAGCGTAGTTGTAACGAACTCTGATGTAGCCAAATAAAAACTCTTGATGCTCAAAATTTTTTGTCTGATATAACTCCATCAAATGAGAGTAGTTTGCCTCATATTCTTGTTCACGACCCACTAAGGAATAGAAATTAGATAGAGTATTCAACGCCTTTAAATAAATCAGAGTATTTGAGGAGACTTTTAATAATATATTTTCCAATGAAGAAATAGCCTCACGCTTACTGTCATATTGATAGAAGTCAATAATAGCTTTAATCCATTCAAGGTAAGTTCGGTCTTCTAGTGTTAGAAAAGTACTTCGTTCAATCTCTATTCTATAAATATATTCCAAATCGTCATAATTTCTATCATCTAATAGACGAGCAGATAATTGCTTGAAATTAGAGAGGTTAGATTTAATTTCAATTTGTTCATTAAAAAAATAATCTAATGGCACTTCGAGTCGTTGTGAGAGTTTGAACAAAAGGTCTGCGGAGGGAATGAAATGCCCTCTCTCAATTTTACTAATCTGGCTTTGTTCACAAATTCCTTCTGCAAGAGTTTGTTGGGAGAGACCTAACTCTTTTCTCTTTACTCTGAATTTCTCAGCGAGTATATTCATTAAAGATAATAATCCTTCCTATTTGCTTAATTTCATTATAAAATTTTTAGTTCAAAATAGCAAGTTAAAGGAATAAATAATTCTTTATGGTAATAAACGCAAAAAAAAGTTCAAAATACAATAAAAATAATTGATCGAATAATATATATATGTTAGAATAAAAACAAGGAAACAGAAAGGGGTTTCATTGCATGAGAAAAAAACGTGGAATTAAAAAATTAGTTACATTTGTATTACTAAGTGTTCTTGCATTTGGTAATACAATTCCCTATCAACAGTTTGTTCAGAAGAATAGACAAATGGAAGTTCGAGTACAATCACAAAAAAAAATCGAATGGACTTGATGTTGGAAAGGCAGATTAAAGAATAATGGAATAGAATTAGTCTCTAGTATATTCTCTTTTATTATTCATTAAAAATTGTAGGTGCAAGAATGAAGATTACTGATGCAAATAATGAAAATATTGACTACATAGAAGAAATGCTATTGGAACACAATAAGAAATGTTTACCTTCATGTCAGGATGAGGACTATAAACAGATTGCTTTTATTGTTGAGAATAATCAAGAGATAGTAGGTGGCATCGTAGCTTATTCGGTTATTTGGAAAATATTATATATTGATACACTTTGGGTTAAAAACACTTATAGACGTCAAGGGATAGCAACTGCATTGTTAAATAATGTTTTAGAAAGTGCCAAAAATTACGGATGTAGTATTGTTCATTTAAGCACCTTTGACTTTCAAGGTTTAGATTTCTACTTAAGTCAAGGTTTTGAAGTTTTTGGAATTCTTAATGACTCTCCAGATGGGCATAAAGAATACTTTTTGAGTAAAAGAATAGAGAAATAAAAATGTTTTATAAAAATTCTAGTATTGATTTTACTAATCTAGTTAATGAAAATAATCTTAAGACACCACTGTTAGTATATGATGAAGAAGATTCTTTTATCAATAGTTTAGTAAGCTTGTTAGTTTATAGAGGGCAGGGGTATTTCTCCCCTCTGTTTTAGAATAAGGAATGCACTATGAAAAAATTATTTATACTCATATCCAACCTGCTTGCTAGTTTGTTCTTTGTTTGGGTATTTACCATTTGGAATGATACATATGTCTCCCATTATTACCCCAACGTTGTTGTACGTGATTCTTCCCCTGAAACAACTTTTCAGCATGTTGCTACACGCTTGGAAAAACTAGCAGAAGAAACGGATAGCTTTATTGCGATTCAACACCAAGATCCTAACTCAGAAGGTACTCCAGTGTTTTCTTATACGACCTTTGGGAACGGAAAGTTGCCTGATGGGCTACAGGAAAAAAATCTAGAAGATGCTCAAAGTAGTAGTGTTGAAACAAACTATTTTGTATTCGATGGAAACCTAGATATTCACTTGCTAAGGGAGGAGCTAAGTCAACTTGGCTTGACTAACATGCACCTGACAATTCCATCTAAACTATCTACGTTAATGGCTATCTTTAGTAACGGATTTCAGTTAATCAGTCTATTGATTTTCATCTTAACCTTTGGAGCACTGACTTTAATTAGTCAAATTAGCCAATTACGGTCGTCGGGCATTCGCCTCATTTCAGGAGAGAAACGGTGGTCCATTTTCCTTAGACCAGTTGGTGAGGATTTGAAAGGGATAGCTGTTGGTTTCAGTTTAGCTGGCGTACTCGCCATTCTTATGCAAAAAATTCTGTCGCTTCCAACGCAATCCCTAATGACCATAGGAGCAGGCTTGCTCTGTTATAATCTCATCTTGTTGTCGATCTCCCTGTTTTTCGCTCAACTCTTCGCAGTTGGGATAAAAAAGATACACCTGATGCAGATTATAAAAGGGCAAGTGCCTGTCAGAGGAATCATTAGTTTGATTTTAATCGGTCAACTATTAGCGATTATTATTGTAACGCTGGGAATAGGGAGTAGCTTAAAGTATACCCAAGCCTGGCAACAGCATCGGATTGGACAAGAGGCTTGGAGCCAGGAAAGGCATCTGATTACCCTATCAATCAGCCGTGAAGGAACGAGTCCTGGTTTTGATGAACAAGCTCAAAGGAAATTCTGAACTTGGTATCAATTGATGGATCTGGCTGTTTCAGAACAAAAGGCTTTCTTATCTAGACACCAGTTAATTGACCGTACTTTGCAAAATGGCATGGCTTCCTCCAAAAACTTGACAACCTCTACAGAATGGCACGATTACAGCCCGAATGGCAATGTCCTTATCGTCACACCGCAATACTTGGAGCGTCAAAACATTCCTGTAGATACAACTATTGAGCAAAAGATGAATCACCTTGATGTAGGGGAGTTTGTCTTATTGCTGCCTGAACACCTCCGTTCAGAGGAAGAACATTATAAATCTGTTTTTGAAGACGACTTAACCAGTCGCATATCTAGTCGAGATGAACGACAGCAAATGACTGCTACGGTAGGTTATTTGGAATCAGGTCAGGATCGTTTTGTGTATAATACGACCCCTATTTCTTACCAGCAGTTTTTGAAAGATCCAATCATCATTGTTATAACACCCCAATCAACTGGTCCACAGTCCGTTTTGTTTTGGGTAGACGCAGTACAGAACTACGTTCTCTTTAATCAATTGTCTGATGCCCAGGAGCTTATCCAGAGACAAGGCATTGAAAATTGGGTCTCAGAAATGCAAACAGGTTACCACAACTACATCACATTATTGGATAATATCCAGAGGGAACGTTGGGTAATGCTAGCAGGAGCTGTGCTTGGGATTGCAACTTCAATCTTGTTGTTTAACACTATGAATAGGCTCTACTTTGAAGAATTTAGACGTGCCATTTTTATCAAACGCATTGCAGGTCTCAGGTTCTTAGAAATCCATCGCACTTATCTCTTTGCTCAACTGGGTGTGTTTTTACTGGGACTTGTTGCGAGTGTATTTCTTATGGTAGAGATAGTAGTTGCTTTCTTAGTCTCGTTACTCTTTACTAGTCTATCTCTTTTACAGTTACATGTCCAAATGCAGAAAGAAAACAAGATGTCCATGCTTGTTTTGAAGGGAGGTTAATATGATTGAACTTAAACAGGTGAGTAAATCTTTTGGAGAACGAGAGTTATTTTCGAATCTTTCAATGACATTTGAGACTGGAAAAGTCTATGCCTTAATTGGTTCAAGTGGTAGCGGAAAAACAACCTTGATGAACATGATTGGGAAATTAGAATCTTATGATGGGACGATTTTTTACCGAGGTAAAGACTTGGCCAATTATAAATCGAGTGATTTTTTCCGTCACGAATTGGGCTACCTCTTCCAGAACTTTGGCTTAATTGAAAACCAAAGTATTGAAGAAAACCTTAAGCTAGGTCTCATTGGTCAAAAGTTGAGTCGGTCGGAACAGCGGTTGAGGCAAAAGCAGGCTTTAGAACAGGTCGGCCTGGCTTATCTTGACCTAGATAAGCGCATCTTTGAGTTATCGGGCGGAGAATCGCAACGGATTGCCTTGGCAAAAGTTATCTTAAAGAATCCACCCCTTATTCTGGCAGATGAGCCAACAGCTTCAATAGACCCAGCAACCTCTCAGTTGATTATGGAGATTTTGCTATCTCTTCGAGATGATAATAGGCTAATCATTATCGCAACACATAATCCGGCAATTTGGGAGATGGCTGATGAAGTGTTCACGATGGATCGTCTGAAATAAAAAATCCTTGTTTTTAATTGCACGATGAGTTACTGAAATATTATCAGGAATCAATAATTGGAGTTAATTTAGAATTGTACTTTATTAATATTGAGGTAACTTTTTCTTGATAAAGGAAGAAATAGTGGAGAGGAAGTTAGATTGAAAAAATTCGACAATTATATTATTGAGAAGCCTTGCGATTCTAATTCAGATAAACTGTAAAAAATCTTAATAATTGAAAGTTTGGTAGATGATATTTTGCAATTTTCTCTCAGAATCAATAATAGTGTAGGAGAGATTTTCCTCCTACAACCGTTTCAAAAGAAAACTATCTTTATTCCATGTTATTTTGAGGAATATATTGTGAAAGTCAAAGATGATGATAAAGTTGAGTGGAATTTGTTAGAATTTCAAAAATTTAGAGCATTTTTGGCTTAGTGATCTGTGTTGAAGGCTCAAAACCTATGATAAAAAAGTAGCTTTGAAAACGTATTGCCTCCAAAGATTTAGTTAAATAATGATTTAACACAAAAAGAAATTATTGAAGTTCTGCAAAGATGTTGTTTCAGTATTGAGAAAAAGTGGGAAAAACTTGCGATTCTCACAGAGAAAGGAAGAAAAAGTATAGAAATATAGTCAATTGAAACAAGAATAGGACAAAAGAACCTTTTGTGCCATATTTTTCTCCTTTCGCTTTACAATTGGCTTGAACACCTTTATTGTATCGCGTTTGGAGTTTTTTTTGGTATAGCCTTCGACGCGCACCCGCATAGCGGGTGTTTTTTTGTCTCGCACCTAACGGAGCGAGACGAACTAATAGTCACTTAATCAAAAAACGCACCATATCAAAAACTAAAAAGTTTGATATCATGCGTCATATCTTAAACTAATTGACTATACTTTCTATTCAAATGAGCTTTTAACCAATCTATTTAGTCAATCAACTCTTAAAACCAAAGTGCTATTTCTCGCTTAGCTGACTCTTCTGAATCTGAACCATGTACAACATTTTGGATAACCTGATTTTCTCCAGCAGCTTTTGCAAAATCACCTCGAATAGTTCCTGGTAAAGCTTCTTCTGGACGAGTTGCCCCCATCATGGTCCGCCAAGTTTCGATTACTTTAGGACCAGAAATGATACCCACAAGAACCGGTCCTGAAGTCATGAATTCACGAATCGGTGGGTAAAAACTTTGGCCAACCAAGTCCTGATAGTGCTGGTCAATCAACACTTCTGAAACTTGTGAACGCAACTCTAATTTTTCGATTGTAAATCCACGTTGTTCGATCCGTTTCAACACTTCACCCACTAGTCCTCTTTTTACACCATCTGGTTTAATGATAAAGAATGTTTGTTCCATACCCGTCTCCTTTGTCAGCTTCTTTCTTTTATTTTACCACATTTCATGGAAAAATAGAGAAAGTTTTCAGAAAAGAGAAAGAGAACCCGAAGGCTCTCTCATTCTCTTTTATTCTACTGTTTCTTCCACAGTTTCAACGGCAGTATCCACAACTACTTCTGTTGTTTCTTCATTTTCTTCTTCCTCTACTGGAGGATTAAGGTATTCTTCTTCGTTGATAGCATGTGGTTCAAGGTTACGGTAACGTGCCATACCAGTACCTGCTGGGATGATTTTACCGATGATAACATTTTCTTTAAGTCCAAGGAGATGGTCTTTCTTACCACGGATGGCTGCATCTGTAAGGACACGAGTTGTTTCCTGGAAGGAAGCCGCTGACAAGAAACTGTTGGTTTCAAGTGAGGCTTTGGTAATTCCCATAAGAACTGGGCGACCTGTCGCTGGAACTCCACCTGCAATAAGGACATCTTTGTTAGCATCTGTAAAGTCATTGATATCCATGAGGGTACCCATGAGAAGATCTGTGTCACCTGGATCCATGACACGGACTTTACGGATCATTTGACGAACCATTACCTCGATGTGTTTGTCACCGATTTCTACCCCTTGGCTACGGTAAACTTTTTGTACTTCACCGAGAAGGTAAGTTTCAACTGACAAGACATCGCGAACTGCAAGGAGACGTTTTGGTTGGATAGAACCTTCCGTAAGAGCAGCACCACGCGCTACTTGGTCCCCAACTTCAACACGCATACGAGCGGTAAATGGAACGACGTACTCACCTTCACCAGTTTCACCCTTAACAAAGACTTTCTTAGTACGAGTTGATGCATCTTCTTCGATAGCAGTAACTTGTCCTTTAACCTCTGTGATAACCGCTTCCCCTTTAGGATTACGGGCTTCAAAGATTTCTTGGACACGAGGAAGACCCTGAGTGATATCGGTATTTGAGGCAACCCCACCCGTGTGGAAGGTACGCATTGTAAGCTGTGTACCAGGTTCCCCGATAGATTGGGCAGCGATTGTACCGACTGCTTCACCAACTTCAACCGCATCACCAGTCGCCAAGTTAATACCATAACAGTGACGGCAAACACCATGACGAGTGTTACATGTAAATACAGAGCGGATAGTCACTTCTTCCACACCAGCATTAACAATTTCACGCGCCTTGTCTTCTGTAATCAACTCATTTGGACCGATAATCACTGCACCAGTTTCTGGATGTTTAACAGTTTTCTTAGTGTAACGACCATTGAGACGCTCTTCGAGTGACTCGATCATCTCTTTTCCTTCTGCGATAGAGCGGATCAAGAGACCACGGTCAGTTCCACAGTCGTCCTCACGGATGATAACGTCTTGGGCAACGTCAACCAAACGACGAGTCAAGTAACCTGAGTCGGCTGTCTTAAGGGCCGTATCGGTCATACCTTTACGGGCACCGTGAGTTGAGAAGAACATTTCGAGTACTGACAAACCTTCGCGGAAGTTTGAAAGGATTGGCAATTCCATGATACGTCCGTTCGGAGCAGCCATCAGACCACGCATACCGGCAAGCTGTGAGAAGTTTGAGATATTACCACGGGCTCCAGAGTCCATCATCATAACGATTGGGTTCTTAGGATCTTGGTTGGCAATCAAACGTTTCTCTAGTTTTTCACGGGCAGCACGCCATTCAGCTGTAACAGCATTGTAACGCTCGTCGTCTGTAATCATACCACGACGGAATTGTTTTGTGATTTGTTCTACACGTTTGTGTGATTCTTCAATAATTTCAGCCTTGTCATCAACGACTGGGATATCGGCAATCCCCACTGTCAATCCCGCAAGAGTTGAGTGGTGGTAACCGAGGTTCTTCATGCGGTCAAGTAGGGCAGAAGTTTCTGTCGTACGGAAACGTTTGAAGATTTCAGCGATGATATTTCCAAGGTTTTTCTTCTTGAATGGAGGGTTGAGTTCAAGTTTGCCGATTGCTTCCTTGATATCTCCACCAAGTGGCAAGAAGTATTTAGCTGGAACGCCTTCTGTCAAGTTGGCATTGTTTGGTTCTTGCAAGTATGGTAGACCCTCTGGCATGATGTCGTTGAAGAGGATTTTACCAACTGTTGTAAGCAAGACCTTATGTTTTTGCTCTTCTGTCCATGGTTTGTTGAGGCTGTCTGTCGCGATACCAACACGTGAGTGGAGGTGAACATAACCATTACGGTAAGCCATAACAGCTTCGTCACGGTCTTTGAAGACCATTCCTTCACCTTCACGACCAGCTTCTTCCATGGTCAAGTAGTAGTTACCCAAAACCATATCCTGTGATGGAGTAACAACTGGTTTACCATCTTTCGGGTTCAAGATGTGCTCAGCAGCAAGCATGAGGATACGAGCTTCTGCTTGGGCTTCTTCTGAAAGTGGTACGTGGATGGCCATTTGGTCCCCGTCAAAGTCGGCATTATAGGCTTCACAGACAAGTGGGTGCAAGCGAAGGGCCTTACCATCAATCAAGACAGGCTCAAAGGCTTGGATACCCAAACGGTGAAGGGTCGGTGCGCGGTTCAAAAGTACTGGGTGTTCTTTGATTACTTCTTCAAGGATATCCCAGATACGCTCATCTCCGCGTTCCACCAAGCGTTTAGCTGCTTTGACGTTTTGCACGATATCACGCGCAACGATTTCACGCATGACGAATGGTTTAAAGAGCTCGATCGCCATTTCCCGTGGCACACCACATTGGTACATCTTAAGCGTTGGACCAACGGCGATAACGGAACGTCCTGAGAAGTCAACACGTTTACCGAGCAAGTTTTGACGGAAGCGTCCTTGTTTACCTTTCAGCATGTGGCTCAATGATTTCAGCGGACGGCTACCAGGGCCTGTAATTGGACGACCACGACGACCGTTGTCAATCAAAGCGTCAACTGCTTCTTGAAGCATACGCTTCTCATTTTGAACGATGATACCTGGTGCATTCAACTCAAGCAAACGAGCCAAACGGTTGTTACGGTTGATAACACGGCGGTAAAGGTCATTCAAGTCAGATGAAGCAAAACGGCCACCATCCAACTGTAACATTGGACGAAGATCTGGTGGAATAACTGGAAGGATGTTGAGAATCATCCATTCAGGTTTGTTTCCAGACTTGTAAAAGGCATCCAAAACATCCAAACGACGGATGGCTTTGACACGTTTTTGTCCAGTAGCTGTTTTCAACTCTTCTTTGAGTTCAGCAATTTCTTTTTCAAGATCTACTTGTTTCAAGAGGTCTTGGATAGCTTCGGCACCCATCTTGGCAACGAATGATCCATAACCATATTCACGCAAGCGCTCACGGTATTCGCGCTCTGTCATGATAGACTTGTGCTCAAGTGGTGTATCCTTAGGATCAATCACCACATAAGCCGCAAAGTAGATAACTTCCTCGAGGGCACGAGGGCTCATATCAAGGGTCAAGCCCATACGGCTTGGAATCCCCTTGAAGTACCAAATATGAGATACAGGAGCTTTCAACTCGATGTGCCCCATACGCTCACGACGAACTTTTGTACGCGTTACTTCAACCCCACAACGGTCACAAACAATTCCTCTGTAACGAATGCGTTTGTACTTACCACAAGCACATTCCCAGTCTTTTGTAGGACCAAAGATAACTTCATCAAAGAGTCCTTCACGTTCTGGTTTCAAGGTACGGTAATTGATTGTTTCAGGTTTTTTGACTTCTCCATAAGACCATGAACGGACTTTGCTTGGAGAAGCTAGGGTGATTTGCATACTTTTAAAACGATTTACATCAACCACTATTTCTTCCCTTTCTATTCTAAGTGAGCTACTTATTCTTGTTCAGCAGCTTCTTCTGTTGCTTCCGCTTTTGTTGCTTTTTCAGCTTCTTCAGCTTCAAAGGCTGCTTTAGCCTCTTGGGCTGCTTTTTCGCGGGCTTTTTCAAGGTCATCTACGTGGATGACATCTTCGTCCATTCCTTCATCCAAGTCGCGAAGTTCCACTTCTTGGTCATCTTCGTCAAGGACACGCATATCAAGACCAAGAGATTGCAATTCTTTGACAAGAACTCGGAATGATTCTGGAACACCTGGTTTTGGAATTGGTTTTCCTTTTGTAATGGCTTCATAAGCTTTCAAACGTCCGTTGATATCGTCAGACTTGTAAGTCAAGATTTCTTGAAGGACATTTGAGGCACCATAGGCTTCAAGAGCCCAAACCTCCATCTCACCGAAACGTTGTCCACCAAACTGAGCTTTACCTCCGAGTGGTTGTTGGGTAACGGTTGAGTATGGTCCGACTGAACGAGCGTGCAATTTATCGTCAACCATGTGGTGGAGTTTGATCATGTACATGACTCCGACAGAAACACGGTTATCAAACGGTTCCCCAGTACGTCCATCGTAAAGGATTGTTTTAGCATCGCTATCCATACCAGCTTCTTTAACAGTTGACCAAAGGTCTTCAGAACTTGCTCCGTCAAAGACTGGTGTCGCGATGTGAATACCAAGAGTACGAGCCGCCATACCAAGGTGAAGCTCCATAACCTGACCGATATTCATACGTGATGGCACCCCAAGTGGGTTCAACATGATATCGACTGGAGTTCCATCTGGAAGGTAAGGCATGTCTTCTACAGGAACGATACGAGAGACAACCCCTTTATTTCCGTGGCGTCCGGCCATCTTATCTCCGACCTTGATCTTACGTTTTTGAGCGATGTAGACGCGAACCAGCATATTAACACCTGATTGCAACTCATCTCCATTTGCACGTGTAAAGATTTTAACATCACGAACGACACCATCGGCACCGTGTGGTACACGAAGAGAAGTATCACGCACTTCACGAGATTTATCTCCGAAGATAGCGTGCAAGAGACGTTCTTCAGCTGAAAGGTCCTTCTCACCCTTAGGCGTTACTTTACCTACAAGGATATCGCCTTCTTTAACCTCAGCACCGATACGGATAATCCCCATTTCGTCAAGGTCTTTAAGGGCATCTTCACCAACGTTTGGAATTTCGCGAGTGATTTCTTCAGGCCCAAGCTTTGTATCGCGTGTTTCTGATTCATATTCTTCAAGGTGGACAGATGTGTAGACATCGTCTTTCACCAAGCGTTCGCTCATGATAACGGCATCCTCGAAGTTGTAACCTTCCCAAGTCATGTAAGCAACGATTGGGTTTTGTCCAAGCGCCATTTCTCCATTTTCCATAGAAGGTCCATCAGCGATGAAATCGCCTTTTTCAACGACATCGCCAACTTTTACGAGCGTGCGTTGGTTGTAGGCAGTACCTGAGTTTGAACGACGGAATTTTTGGATGTGGTAAACGTCCAATGAACCATCTTCACGACGAACTTCTACCTTGTCAGCATCTGCGTAAGTAACTTTACCATCATACTGAGCAATCACAGCCGCTCCAGAGTCGTGGGCTGCTTGGTATTCCATACCAGTACCAACATAAGGTGCCTGAGGATTGATCAATGGCACAGCCTGACGTTGCATGTTGGCTCCCATGAGGGCACGGTTGGAGTCATCGTTTTCCAAGAAAGGAATACATGCTGTCGCAACGGCAACTACCTGTTTTGGTGATACGTCCATGTAGTCAACAACATTAGCTGGATACTCTTGGTTAACCCCTTGATGACGTCCCATGACAACTTTCTCAGCAAAAGTTCCATCTTCGTTAAGACGTGAGTTAGCCTGCGCTACAGTATATTCATCTTCTTCATCGGCTGTCAACCAAACGATTTCGTTCGTAACAACACCAGTTTCACGGTCAACCTTACGGTATGGTGTTTGAACAAAACCATATTTGTTCAAGTGTCCGTATGATGACAAGTTGTTAATCAAACCGATGTTAGGTCCTTCAGGTGTCTCGATTGGACACATACGACCGTAGTGAGTGTAATGCACGTCACGTACTTCATATCCAGCACGGTCACGTGTCAAACCACCAGGTCCTAAGGCTGACAAACGACGTTTGTGAGACAACTCAGAAAGCGGGTTGTGTTGGTCCATGAACTGTGACAACTGTGATGAACCAAAGAATTCTTTAACCGCAGCTGTTACCGGACGGATATTGATAATTTGTTGTGGTGTCAAGACTTCGTTGTCCTGAACAGACATCCGTTCACGGACATTACGTTCCATACGAGAAAGTCCAAGACGTACTTGGTTGGCAAGCAATTCACCAACCGCACGGATACGACGGTTTCCAAGGTGGTCGATATCATCTACACGGCCAAGTCCTTCAGCCAAGTTGAGGAAGTAGCTCATCTCAGCAAGGATATCTGCAGGAGTGACGATACGAACCTTGTCATCTGGATTGGCATTACCAATGATGGTTACAACGCGATCTGGATCAGTTGGTGCAACAACCTTGAATTTTTGAAGAACAACTGGCTCAGTCACAACGGCTGCATCATTTGGAATGTAGACAATCTTGTTCAAGTCGCCATCCAAATGGCTTTCAATGCTTTCAATCACGCTACGAGTCATGATTGTACCAGCTTCTACCAAGATTTCTCCTGTTTCAGGGTCTACCAATGGCTCAGCAATAGTTTGGTTAAGCAAGCGTGTTTTTACATTGAGTTTTTTATTGATTTTATAACGGCCAACTGCTGCCAGGTCATAGCGACGTGGGTCAAAGAAACGAGCTACAAGCAAGCTACGTGAGCTTTCAGCTGTCTTAGGCTCACCTGGACGAAGACGTTCGTAAATTTCTTTCAAAGCTTCGTCGGTACGAGAGTCCATTGGGTTCTTGTGGATATCTTTTTCAACAGTGTTGCGAACCAATTCACTATCACCAAAGATATCAAAGATTTCATCATCACCTGAGAAACCAAGCGCACGAACCAAGGTTGTAAATGGAATCTTACGAGTACGGTCGATACGAGTGTAGGCGATGTCTTTTGAGTCGCTTTCAAGTTCCAACCAAGCTCCACGGTTAGGGATAACAGTTGAACCGTAGCCCACTTTACCGTTTTTATCAACTTTATCGTTAAAGTAAACACCTGGTGAGCGGACCAACTGAGATACGATGATACGTTCACCACCATTGATGATGAAAGTACCCATTTCTGTCATGATTGGGAAATCACCAAAGAAAACTTCTTGGGTCTTGATTTCGCCTGTTTCTTTATTGATCAAGCGGAAGGTTACAAAAATTGGTGCTGAGTAGCTAGCATCGTGGATACGAGCTTCTTCTAGCGTATATTTTGGTTCCTTGATTTCATATCCAACAAATTCCAACTCCATTGTGTCTGTGAAGTTTGAAATTGGCAATACATCTTCAAACACTTCCTTAAGACCGTGGTCTAGGAAAGCTTTGAATGAATCAGTTTGAATTTCAATCAAATTTGGTAAGTCAAGAACTTCTTTGATTCTTGAAAAACTACGACGGGTACGATGTTTCCCGTATTGAACGTCATGTCCTGCCAAGATGATTCTCCTTTGTAAATAAGTTCCAAGCCTTGTCAATCAGGCTTTCTAATCGTCATATGGTTGTAAAACCCCTATCACCGTGTCCTCTTGACAAATTTTCAGAATCTTTAAGTCTCTGTTACAAACACACAAAATCCTGAAAAAAAGCACAAAAAGAGCAGCTAAATCTGACTTTTTCAGAAGATTTAACTGCTGTGAGCCTTGTCTGGACAATATTTCAGACAAAACCTACGACAAATGATTACTCATATTATACCCTATTTAGCTAGATTTTTCAAGGGGATTAACGATTTTTTGACAAAATCTTTTCCTATAAGAAATACTGGGTAAATCGTAGCAAAACCTGTTGCGATTTTCTTTTGTTTTAATTTCAAGAAAACGCTTGCATATTGTTTTACTACATGCTATACTGATATAGAAATTTATTGATTGGAGAATCATTATGAGAAAAACACCATCTCAAACTGAGAAAAAAATGGTCTACAGCATCCGTTCCCTCAAAAATGGAACTGGTTCTGTCCTTATTGGAGCAAGCCTTGTCCTACTTGCCATGGCTACACCAACTATCTCAGCCAACGAAAATACACCAACCACTAACGCAAGTAATAGTGAAACTACTACTGCCCTTGCCCAACCTCTTACTGATGCAACAAACATCGCTGGCAAGAACGAAAGCGATTTTTCTTCACCTAACAATGCAAACGCTTCCCTAGAGAAAAAAGAAGAAAAACCTGCAACAGAGCCAACTACTCCTGTTGCAGGCCCAGCCGATTCAGCACCACAAACCGGGCAAGATCGTTCAAGTGAACCAACTACTTCTACGAATCCAGTAACAACTGAAACTAAGGCAGAAGAGCCAATCGAAGACAACTACTTCCGTATCCATGTCAAAAAACTTCCTGAAGAAAACAAGGATAGTCAAGGACTATGGACTTGGGATGATGTTGAAAAACCTTCTGAAAATTGGCCAAACGGAGCCCTGTCCTTTAAGGATGCCAAAAAAGATGACTACGGCTACTACCTAGATGTCAAATTAAAGGGAGAACAAGCCAAAAAAATTAGCTTCCTCATCAATAATACAGCTGGAAAAAATCTAACCGGCGATAAATCGGTAGAAAAACTGGCACCAAAGATGAATGAGGCTTGGTTAGACCAAGATCACAAGGTTTTCTCTTACGAGCCACAACCTGCAGGAACTATTCGCGTCAACTACTACCGTACAGATGGCAACTATGACAAGAAATCTCTCTGGTACTGGGGAGATGTGAAAAATCCAAGCAGTGGCGAATGGCCTAACGGAACAGACTTTACGGCTACAGGCAAATATGGTCGCTATATCGATATTCCACTCAAAGATGCAGCTAAAGATCTTGGATTTTTATTACTAGACAGAAAGAAACAAGGAGACGATGTGAAAATCCGTAAAGAAGATTATAAGTTCACAGATTTGAAAAATCATAGCCAAATTTTCCTAAAAGATGATGATGAAACGATTTACACAAATCCATACTATGTCCATGATATCCGCATGACAGGGGCTCAGCACGTAGGAACTTCTAGCATTGAAAGTAGCTTTTCAACACTGGTCGGTGCTAAAAAAGAAGATATCCTCAAGCACTCCAACATCACTAATCACCTAGGAAACAAGATAACTATTACCGATGTTGCAATCGACGAAGCTGGTAAGAAAGTGACTTACAGCGGAGATTTCTCTGACACAAAACATCCATATACTGTTAGCTACAATTCCGACCAATTCACTACCAAAACAAGCTGGCGCCTTAAAGATGAAACATACAGCTATGATGGCAAACTTGGAGCTGACCTAAAAGAAGAAGGAAAACAAGTTGATTTAACCCTTTGGTCGCCAAGCGCTGATAAGGTTTCTGTTGTTGTCTACGACAAGAATGACCCTGACAAAGTAGTTGGAACTGTCGCTCTTGAAAAAGGGGAAAGAGGAACTTGGAAACAAACTCTAGATAGCACAAATAAATTAGGAATCACAGATTTCACCGGATACTATTATCAATACCAAATCGAGCGTCAGGGTAAAACTGTTCTTGCACTCGATCCTTACGCTAAATCCCTCGCTGCTTGGAATAGTGATGATGCCAAGATCGACGATGCCCATAAAGTGGCTAAAGCCGCCTTTGTAAATCCAGCTAAACTAGGACCTCAAGACTTGACTTATGGTAAGATTCACAACTTCAAGACTCGTGAAGACGCCGTTATCTACGAAGCACATGTTCGTGACTTCACTTCAGATCCTGCCATTGCAAAAGACTTGACCAAACCATTTGGTACCTTTGAAGCCTTTATCGAAAAACTAGACTACCTCAAAGACTTGGGTGTAACCCACATCCAGCTCCTTCCAGTCTTGTCTTACTACTTTGTCAATGAATTGAAGAACCATGAACGCTTGTCTGACTATGCTTCAAGCAACAGCAACTATAACTGGGGATATGATCCTCAAAACTACTTCTCATTGACTGGTATGTACTCAAGCGATCCTAAAAATCCAGAAAAACGAATCGCAGAGTTTAAAAACCTCATCAACGAGATCCACAAACGTGGCATGGGAGCTATCCTAGATGTCGTTTATAACCATACAGCCAAGGTCGATATCTTTGAAGATTTGGAACCAAACTACTATCACTTTATGGATGCTGATGGGACACCTCGAACTAGCTTTGGTGGTGGACGTTTGGGGACAACCCACCATATGACCAAACGGCTCCTAGTTGACTCTATCAAATACCTAGTTGATACCTACAAAGTAGATGGATTCCGCTTCGATATGATGGGAGACCATGATGCCGCTTCTATCGAAGAAGCTTACAAGGCTGCACGCGCCCTCAATCCAAACCTCATCATGCTGGGTGAAGGTTGGAGAACCTATGCTGGTGATGAAAATATGCCTACTAAAGCTGCTGACCAAGATTGGATGAAACATACCGATACTGTCGCTGTCTTCTCAGATGACATCCGTAACAACCTCAAGTCTGGTTATCCAAACGAAGGTCAACCTGCCTTTATCACAGGTGGCAAGCGTGATATCAACACTATCTTCAAAAATCTCATTGCTCAACCAACCAACTTTGAAGCTGACAGCCCTGGAGATGTCATCCAATACATCGCAGCCCATGATAACTTGACCCTCTTTGACATCATCGCTCAGTCTATTAAAAAAGACCCAAGCAAGGCCGAGAACTATGCTGAAATCCACCGTCGTTTGCGACTTGGAAATCTCATGGTCTTGACAGCTCAAGGAACTCCATTTATCCACTCTGGTCAGGAATATGGTCGCACCAAACAATTCCGTGACCCAGCCTACAAGACTCCAGTAGCAGAGGACAAACAACCAAACAAATCTCACTTGTTGCGTGATAAGGACGGCAATCCGTTTGACTATCCTTACTTCATCCATGACTCTTACGATTCGAGTGATGCTATTAACAAGTTTGACTGGACTAAGGCTACAGATGGAAAAGCATATCCTGAAAATGTCAAGAGCCGTGACTATATGAAAGGGTTGATTGCCCTTCGTCAATCTACAGATGCCTTCCGACTTAAGAGTCTTCAAGATATCAAAGACCGTGTCCACCTCATCACTGTCCCAGGTCAAAATGGTGTAGAAAAAGAGGATGTAGTAATTGGCTACCAAATTACTGCTCCAAACGGTGATATCTACGCAGTCTTTGTCAATGCGGATGAAAAAGCTCGCGAATTTAATTTGGGAACTGCCTTTGCCCACCTCAGAAATGCTGAAGTTTTAGCAGATGAAAACCAAGCAGGGCCAGTCGGAATTGCCAACCCTCAAGGACTTGAATGGACTGAAAAAGGCTTGAAATTGAATGCCCTTACAGCTACTGTTCTTCGAGTCTCTCAAAGCCGTCCAGCTATGAAAGATAAACCAGAATTTGACCTTTCAAATTCTAGACAAGAACAAGGTCAAGGTCAAGGTCAAGAGCACAGTACAAGCGATATTCCAAATCGATTAAACAAACCTGAACATCAAAATACAGATCCAGCTCCACAAGCTAAACCTGATTCTACTAAACCAGATACAAAAGTAGCTGATGCAGAAAATAAACCTAGCCAAGCTACAACTGATTCACAAGCTGAACAACCAGCACAAGAAGCACAAGCATCATCTGTAAGTGAAGCTGTTCGAAACGAATCGGTAGATAACTCTAACAAGGAAAATATACCTGCAACTCCAGCTAAACAAGCTGAACTTCCAAATACAGGAACCAAAAACGATAACAAACTCCTGTTTGCAGGAATCAGCCTCCTTGCACTCCTAGGTCTCGGTTTCTTGCTAAAAAACAAAAAAGAGAACTAAACTAGCCCTCCTATAGAAAAATCCCCCAAGCATTATAGCTCGGGGGATTAATTTTTGTACAATATTTGTGGTTATAATACATTTGATTAGTATTTTTTATTAAGCCTCTTTCATGGCAAAATAAGCCCGGACTTTGGATGCAACTTGTGTTCCGAAGAGTTCAATAGCTCTCAGAACCTGGTCATGAGGCATAGAACCAAGCGGTAGATGGAGCATGAAGCGGTCCAAACCTAGATCATCTATCATGCGAATCAATTTTTCGGCCACCTGATCTGGATTGCCCACAAACATAGCACCATTTGGCCCAACTTGCTCCAAATATTGCTCATAACTCAATTCCTGCCAGTGCGGACGGTCTTTGGAAATAGCATCCACCACTTGCTTGGTCGGATGGAAATAATCTTTTACAGCCTGCTCGCCATCTTCAGCAATCCAACCCCAAGAATGGGCCCCAACCTTTAGTTCCTGACTAGCATAACCCGCTTCGCTCCCAATCTCACGATAAGCCTGAATCAACTTTTTAAAATAACTAGGATTGCCACCAATAATGGCATAGACAATCGGTAGGCCTGCCTGAGCAATCTTCACTGTTGATTCGACATGACCACCTGTCGCTATCCACAAGGGTAATTTGTCCTGAACTGGACGAGGATAAACTTCTTTTCCAGAAATTGTTTGGGTCAAGCGACCTTGCCAGTCTAACTTGGTCTTTTCATTGACTAACTGAAGCAAGTCTAATTTCTCATCAAAGAGGGCTTCGTAGTCTTTCAAATCATATCCAAACAAGGGAAAAGATTCCGTGAAAGAACCCCTTCCAGCCATAATCTCCGCTCGTCCATTTGACAAAGCATCAATAGTGGCATACTGTTGGAACAAGCGAATCGGATCCATACTTGAGAGGATGCTAACTGCGCTGGTCAAACGGATTTTCTTGGTATTGACTGCCCCAGCTGCCAGGACAATCTCTGGCGCAGATACCGCAAAATCCGCTCGATGATGCTCACCAATCCCATATACATCCAAACCAACCTTGTCAGCCAGTTCAATTTCTGCCACCAACTGGCGAATACGTTCGGCATGACTGTAAGTCTGTCCAGTCCCTTCAAGCTCCGTTGTTTCCCCAAATGTTGAAATTCCCAATTCTACCATTATGATTCTCCCTGTCTACCTCTGTCCTTCAATTTGAAAAATTATTCTAACACGAATCTTGAGTACAAGCAACCAATTTGCTCACAAGAAAAAGCCTAGATAACTAGACTTTTTTTAGCTTATTCTACCGTTACTGACTTAGCAAGGTTACGTGGTTTATCCACATCAAGACCACGGTGAAGGGTTGCAAAGTAAGCGACCAATTGTGTTGGTACGACCATTGAAATTGGTGAGAGGTAAGGGTGGACGGTCGTAAGAACGATATCGTCTGTCTCTTTGGCAACATTTTCTTCTGCGATAGTGAGGACTTTGGCACCACGGGCTGCCACCTCTTGGATATTTCCACGAGTGTGGTTGGCAAGGACTGGATCTGACAAGAGGGCCAAAACAGGCGTTCCTTCTTCAATCAAGGCAATGGTACCGTGCTTGAGTTCTCCTGCCGCAAAGCCTTCACACTGGATATAAGAAATCTCTTTAAGTTTGAGACTTGCTTCCATAGCTACGTAGTAATCTTGACCACGTCCGATGTAAAAGGCGTTGCGAGTTGTTTCAAGAAGCTCACGAACCTTGGCTTCGATGGTTTCTTTCTCTGAAAGAGTTGATTCGATAGACTGAGCTACGATTGACAACTCATGCACCAGGTCAAAGGCTTGCGCTTTAGCATTGCCATTTGCTTCTCCGACTGCTTTTGCCAGGAAGGCAAGGGCTGCGATTTGTGCTGTATAGGCTTTAGTTGATGCCACAGCAATTTCAGGACCTGCGTGAAGAAGCATGGTATGGTTGGCTTCACGTGAAAGGGTTGAACCTGGTACGTTTGTCACTGTCAAGCTTGGGATTCCCATTTCATTAGCCTTGACCAAAACTTGACGGCTATCCGCTGTTTCACCAGACTGGCTGATAAAGATGAAAAGTGGTTTCTTGCTGAGAAGTGGCATACCGTAGCCCCACTCAGATGAGATTCCAAGTTCAACTGGTGTATCTGTCAATTCTTCCAGCATCTTCTTAGAAGCAAATCCTGCGTGGTAAGATGTTCCAGCTGCAAGAATGTAGATGCGGTCTGCGTCTTGAACGGCCTTGATAATAGCTGGGTCTACAACAACTTGACCAGCCTCATCTGTGTAGGCTTGGATAAGTTTACGCATCACCGTTGGTTGCTCATCGATTTCCTTGAGCATGTAGTAAGGATAAGTTCCCTTACCGATATCTGACAAGTCAAGTTCAGCAGTGTAGCTAGCACGCTCACGACTATTGCCATCATAGTCTTGAACTTCCACACTATCAGCCTTGACGATTACCAACTCTTGGTCATGAATTTCCATGTATTGGTTGGTTTCACGAATCATAGCCATAGCATCTGAGCAGACCATGTTATAACCTTCCCCAAGACCAATCAAGAGTGGTGATTTATTTTTAGCCACGTAGATGACTTCCGGAGTTTGTGAGTCAACCAAGGCAAAGGCATAAGAACCACGGATGATGTGAAGGGCTTTTTTGAAGGCTTCAAGAACTGACAAGCCATCTTCTTCTGCAAATTTTCCAATCAAGTGAACGGCAATTTCCGTATCTGTTTGCCCTTTGAAGTGGTGACCTGCAAGGTATTCTTCCTTGATTTCAAGGTAGTTCTCAATCACCCCATTGTGAACCAAGACAAAACGTTCTGTCTCAGAGCGATGTGGGTGAGCATTGTCTTCAGTTGGTTTTCCGTGAGTTGCCCAACGAGTATGTCCAATACCAGTTGTTCCCTCAACACCAGCTGTCTTAGCAGACAATTCTGCAATACGGCCAACCGCCTTAACCAGGTGATTTTCAGCACCACCTAGGACAAAAATCCCCGCAGAATCATAGCCACGGTATTCGAGTTTTTCAAGCCCTTGAATCAAAATATCAGTTGCATTTGTGTTTCCAACAACACCAACAATTCCACACATAGTATATACGACACAGACCAGCTGTGCTTTCTCCTTAAAATTGGTATAGTCTGATTCCTCTTTTATAGAACCAGCAAAAACAGTATATACTTGTTTCTCTCACTTGTCAAGAGTAAAAATTGGTATAGTTCAAATTAAGCTCCTGTAAGTAAAAAACTCTGACCAATTAGGACAATTAGTCAGAGTCTTTTTTAAAATCCATTATTATCGCTTAGTTCCTTGAACCAGTGCCCTGATTTTTTCAGACGACGTTCTTGCGTTTTCAGGTCTAATTCAATCAAACCATAGCGATTTTTATAACTATTGAGCCATGACCAGCAATCGATAAAGGTCCAGATTAAGTATCCTTTACAGTTGGCTCCGTCTTCAATGGCACGGTGAAGTTCACGCAGATGACCTTTTACAAAGTCAATACGGTAATCATCTTTAATCATCCCATCTTGACGGAATTTTTCTTCCCCTTCAACACCCATACCATTCTCTGTCAACATCCACTCGATATTGCCATAGTTTTCCTTGATATTTTGGGCGATGTCATAAATCCCTTGCTCATAAATTTCCCAGCCACGGTGAGGATTGATTTTACGTCCAGGCATAACATAAGTCTCGTAAAAATGTTCGGGCAAGAGTGGACTCTCTGGATGCTTAGCAAATCGAGGCGCCATAACACGCAAAGGCTGATAGTAGTTAACACCAAGGAAATCCACCGTATTGTCACGAATGAGCTCCAACTCTTCCTCTGTGGCATCAGGCAAGAGACCGTGTTCATGCAAGATTTCTACCAACTCCTGTGGATAAGTCCCCAAAACAGACGGATCTAAGAAAGATTGGGCCTGAAAAAGGTCCGCAATGCGAGCTGCCTTGACATCAGCAGGATGCTGGCTACGTGGATAAGCCGGTGTCAAGTTTAAGACAATCCCAATCTTAGCTTCAGGCAAGAGTTCATGACAGGCCTTAACCGCCCGACTGCTAGCCAATTGTGTATGATAAGCTACTTTAACGGCCGCCTCTGCATCCACCTTATGTGGATAATGGGCATCGTAAAAATAACCAAATTCTACAGGAACGATGGGCTCGTTAAAGGTAATCCATTGGTCCACTAAATCTCCATAAGTCTCAAAACAAAAACGAGCATAGTCTTCATAGGCTGAGACAGTCGCCTTATTTTCCCAACCATCACCAGCTTCTTGAAGAGCAAAAGGCAAATCAAAGTGGTAGAGATTGACTAACAGACGAATCCCCTTAGCCTTAATAGCCTCAAAAACCTTACGATAAAAATCCACACCTTGAGGGTTGACTTTTCCACAGCCTTGTGGAAAAATCCGTGACCACTGAATAGAAGTCCGAAAGGCTGTGTGACCAGTCTCTAACAAAAGCTCAATATCCTGTTCCCAATTTTCATAAAAAGTCGATGTCTTATCTGGACCAATCCCATTATAGTAACGATTTGGCTCCACTTGGTACCAGTAATCCCAGAGATTATCTCCCTTGCCGTCACCAGCTACACGCCCTTCTGTTTGTGGTCCAGAAGTGGAGGATCCCCAGACAAAATCCTTTGGAAATCTTAGCATACATTTACCTCTTTATCTAGTCATTTTTCCCATTATACAGAAAAAACAAGGCAAAAACTAGTTACATTTTTTCCTTGTTTTTCTTCTGATTATAGTTTTTATTTCTTGCTGAGGATTTCAAGCGTTTCAAGCACGTTATCTGCATGAACTTCGATAGTGTCACCAGTCGCTTTAATCTTAACTTCTACGATACCATCGGCTGCTTTTTTACCAACAGTGATGCGGATTGGCAACCCAATCAAATCGCTATCGCTGAATTTGACTCCGACACGTTCGTTACGGTCATCTGTCAAGACTTCGTAACCAGCTCCCATCAAGCTTGCTTCAAGTTTTTCTGTCAAGGCTTGCGCTTCTTCGTCCTTGACATTAACAGTGATCAAGTGAACATCAAATGGCGCCAATTCTTTAGGGAAATTAATTCCCCAAGCGTAACGGTATTCACCTTTTGGCGTTTTATTAACAAAGAGGCGAGCGTGTTGCTCCATAACGGCTGAAAGGAGACGGCTAACACCGATACCGTAACATCCCATGATAATTGGCACAGCACGGCCATTTTCATCCAAGACATCTGCTCCCATGCTTGCTGAATAGCGAGTGCCGAGTTTGAAGATGTGACCAATTTCGATACCACGCGCAAAGTTAAGAACACCTTGGCCGTCTGGAGAAATTTCACCCTCACGAACTTCACGGATATCCACATATTCTGCAGTAAAATCACGACCTGGGTTCACACCAGTCAAGTGGTAGCCATCCTCGTTAGCACCTACAACTGCATTACGAACATCTTGCACCTTACGGTCTGCAATGATTTTGATATTCTCTGGCAAACCAACTGGGCCAAGTGAACCGAATCCTGCTTGAACAACACTTGCCACTTCTTCTTCGCTAGCAACGTCAAAGAAATCTACTCCCAAGTGGTTTTTCAACTTGACTTCGTTGAGTTGATCATTTCCAACTAGAAGGGCTGCAACAAGCTCCCCATCTGCCATGTAGAAGAGGGTTTTGATCGTTTGTTCTTCTGGAACCTTGAGGAAGGCTGCAACTTCATCAATTGATTTAACATCTGGCGTTGCAACACGAGTCACTTCCTCTTCAGCGACAACACGGTTGCTTGGTTTGTACTCGTTTGTTGCCATTTCCAAGTTAGCCGCATAGCTAGACTCACTTGAGTAAGCAATAGTATCTTCACCAGAAACCATCCATTTGAGCAATTCTGCCTTGATTTCTTCTTGCACTTCTGCAGGAATTTCGTCAAATGAGGCAACTGACTTGTCCAAGACAACCCAGCGGTCAAGGTCTGTACGAGCAGGTGTAATCGCCATAAATTCTTGGCTGTCCTTACCACCCATGGCTCCACCGTCACCGATGATAGCCTTGAAGTCTAAGCCACTACGAGTGAAAATACGCTCATAGGCAGCTTTGTACTCGTCATAAACACTGTCCAAACTATCATAGTTAGCGTGGAAGCTGTAAGCATCTTTCATGATGAACTCACGTGTACGAAGAAGGCCATTACGTGGTCGTTTTTCATCACGATACTTAGGTTGGATTTGGTAAAGGTTGAGTGGTAATTGCTTGTAAGACTTAACAGAATCACGAACAATAGCTGTAAAGGTTTCTTCGTGAGTTGGGCCTAGGATAAAGTCTGATTTTTCACGGTTTTTTAGCTTGTAAAGGTCTTCACCATAAGTTTCATAACGACCTGATTCGCGCCACAACTCTGCACTGAGAAGGGCAGGAGCCAACATCTCAACCGCACCAATCTTATCAAACTCTTGGCGCATAATGTTTTTGGCTTTTTCAATCACACGGTTGGCAAGTGGTAAGTAAGAATAAACACCTGCTGAGACTTGACGAACATAACCAGCTCGCAACATAAGAGCATGGCTGATAACTTGAGCATCGCTTGGCATTTCGCGAAGCGTTGGGATAGGCATTTTACTTTGTTTCATAATATTCCTCGATTATCTAAAAAAGAGTCGCATAATGTCATTCCAGGTCACAGCAATCATCAAGACAACCATGATGACCACTCCGGCCAAGGTGACATAGGTTTCAATTTCTTGTTTCAATGGTTTGCGGCGAATAGCTTCCAGGATGTTGAGCACAATCTTACCACCATCCAGAGCTGGAATCGGAATAAGATTAAAAATCCCAATATTGATGGAAATCATTGCCAAAAAGTACAAGACGTTCTCAATTCCATTTTTAGCAGCATCACTACTTGCCTTAAAGATGGCAACAGGTCCACCTAGCTTGTTCAAATCCGGCTGGAAAATCAGATTTTTCAGAGCCGATAGAATTCTGAGAGCTGAATCAGCAGCGGTTGTAAAACCACCCACAAACATAGATAGAAAATCTGACTTAATTCCCGGTTGAACACCTAGAAGGTAGCGACCTTGATTTTCTTCTGGGGTAACAGTGACTTGTTTTTCACTCCCTTTTTCAGAAATAGTCACATCCAAGGTTGGGGCCGTCTTACCTTTAGTTTCTGTTTCAACAGCCTGGATCAAACTTTCCCAGTTGCTAATCTCATGTGAACCAATCTTGGTAATCTGAGCCGTCTCTGGCACTCCTACCTTGGCCAAGGCACCTTGGGGCATAACATGGAACTTGTTTGTCTCAACATCTCTGACTCCACCCTGCATAAAGATTAAAATCCAAAAAACAACGACACCTAAGATAAAGTTGTTCATAGGACCTGCAAAGTTAGTAATGAGTTTCCCCCATATAGTCGCATTTTGATATTGAACATCTAAGGGAGCAATCCGAACCTCAGTACCATCTGCTTCCACAACCGTTGCATCGTGATCCACTGCAAATGTTTTTTCTTCTTCCAGAACCAATCCTTTGATAAAAAGCTTGTCTTCAAAGTCAAACTGGGTCACCTGCATAGGGAGGGCTGTTTGATCTAATTTTTTACCTGAGAGATTGATGCGTTTAACCTTACCATCATCAGTAAGAGTCAAACTGACAGGAGTTCCTGTCTTGATTTCAGTTGTATCATCACCCCAACCGGCCATGCGAACATAGCCCCCAAGAGGCAAGATCCGAATGGTATAGGCCGTCCCGTCCTTGCCAATATGAGCAAAGATTTTAGGCCCCATACCGATAGCAAATTCACGCACTAGAATTCCTGATTTCTTGGCAAAGTAGAAGTGCCCGAACTCGTGCACCACTACAATAATCCCGAAAACCAGAATAAAGGTTAAAATTCCGAGCATAGTATTTCCTCCGTCTTTTGATTAAAAGAGTCCAAATAAGTGCATGATTGGAAATACAAGTAGCATACTATCGAAACGATCCAAAACACCACCATGTCCAGGGATAAATTTCCCAGAATCCTTGACACCAAAGTGACGCTTAATCGAACTTTCTAGTAAATCACCAAATTGTCCAGCAATGCTAAAGAAAATAGCAAAGACTGACATCTTGTAAATTCCATACGGAAGAGCAACTGTACTGTCAACTATCATAAAGATAATGGTTACTAAAATTGCTCCTAAAATACCACCAAAGGCACCCTCAAGGGTTTTATTAGGAGAAACCGTCGGAGCTAATTTTCGTTTCCCATAGTTCATCCCAGCAAGATAGGCACCACTGTCAGTCGCCCAGACGATACACAAGGCCAAGAGAGCCTTATCCAAACCTGCAACGCGAGCATCTAGTAAAGCATTAAATCCAAAGCCTACATAAAAGCTCATAGCCAGAGGGAAAACAGCATCCTCAATCGTATAGGACTTGCTAAAAACAGTCGTTCCTAACATGATTGAAATCAACACACTATATGCAACCACATTCCCATCAACTGGCAAAAAAGTCAGGTAATTCTCCAAGGGAATGGTCAAGGCAAAGGTGGCAAAGAGGGTCAAGAGGCCCTCCATCGTCATGGTCTCTAGACCTCTCATCTTCAAAAGTTCATGCATGGCTAGCATGGCTATGATTCCAATTGCTATCTGCAGCAAGAGTCCCCCAATCATTAAAATTGGTAGGAAAATAGCCAGGGCAATCCCTGCAAACAAGGTTCTTTTCTGTAAATCCTGTGTCATATTTCCTCCTAAACTCCTCCAAATCGGCGGTGACGACGATTGTAGGCAAGAATGGCTTCCTGCAAGGCTACCTCGTCAAAATCAGGCCACAAGGTATCCGTAAAATAGAGCTCACTATAGGCTCCCTGCCATGGAAGGAAATTACTCAAACGCAATTCTCCACTAGTACGGATAATCAAGTCTGGGTCTCGTAAGTCCTTAGGCAAATGCTGGGTAAAGAGATAGTTGCCAATCAATTCCTCTGTGATGTCACCTGGGTTGATTTTGGCATCTAAAACATCCTGGGAAATCAACTTAAGCGCCTGTGTAATCTCAGCACGCCCACCATAGTTGAGGGCAAAGTTAAGTATCAAACCTGTATTGTTCTTAGTCAATTCCTCAGCCTTTGTTAAAGCTTCAAAGGTTTGCTTAGGCAGGCGATCTGTCTCCCCAATCATTTGAATCTTAACATTATTCGCATGCAATTCCGGGACATAATTGTCATAAAACTCTACGGGCAAGTTCATGATAAACTTGACTTCCTGATCTGGACGGGTCCAGTTTTCTGTAGAAAAAGCATAGACCGTAATAACCTTAACGCCCAGTTTGTTTGCTGCCTTGGTCACAGTTTGTAATGCCTCCATACCCGCCTTGTGTCCAAAAACTCGCGGTTGCATACGTTTTTTAGCCCAACGACCATTCCCATCCATGATGATGCCGATATGAGCAGGAACCTGTGTCGGAACTTCTACTTCCACAGCCTTATCTTTCTTAAAAAATCCAAACATGATCTTATTCCTATTCAAAAATCTATCGTTTCATTATACCATATTTCCCTATTTTCTTCTATCACTAAGCTATTTATTCTCAGGCACCAAGCCCATTTTTCAAAAAAATAAGTCGCCTGATTGGGCGACTCTATTTTTTATAGGGAGATTATTATGAAAAAGTTTTAGGAGTTTAAGTTAAGGTCTTCTTAACTTATGAACTTAGTATACACTTCTTAGCTTAAAGTTTCCTTAAGTATTTTTAAAAATCAAATTTTTCCATTTCTCCTGCCAATTTTTCTTGGACAGCCGTGTTTGATAGAGTTTCATTCGGTCTTCATTTTCTAAAAAATGAGGAGTTGGGCGAACTTGAAAATTCAAAATATCCTCAAGTCCATAGGGAGTAAAAAGTTCCAAAGCGGATTCTTCATACAAGCGAAGCCCAATCGCCGTACACCGTTCTGGGTACTTACTCATAGCATCACAAGAGCTAGTATAGGGCACAGTATGAGGACTGTGCTGGTGCATATAGACCTGATTTTTCAATTCCCACTGGTACTGAGGAAAGTCCTCTCTCAGCTTTTTCTCTAGGGACAAAGTTTCCTCATAAGAAATATCTGGATCAAAGAAAATCACATCTATATCTGTTTCACGATCAAAAGCTGGTCTGTCTGACAAGAGATTCCAGATGAAATTTCGTACCGAACCCGCTGCCAACCACGAGTCTTGTAAATCAAGATCTCGGATGATAGTCAGAATGGTCATTATATCCGAATCTTCTCTGAAAGCTTTTAGGATTTCTTGCTCATTTTTCACTGTATTCATACCCTAAATGTTCATATGCCTTAGCCGTTGCAACCCGTCCAGACCGTGTTCGCATGATAAAACCTTTTTGAATCAAGTAAGGCTCATACATGTCTTCCACCGTCTCACGCTCCTCAGCAATATTAACAGAAAGTGTTCCTAGTCCGACAGGACCACCACCATACATCTCAATCATGGTCCGGAGAATTTTTTGGTCCACATAGTCCAAACCTTCATGGTCAACATCCAGCATAGTCAAAGCCTTATCCGTAATAACATCATCGATAACCCCATCCCCCATAATCTGGGCAAAATCGCGCACGCGCTTGAGGAGACGATTGGCAATACGAGGGGTTCCACGGCTACGTAGAGCCAACTCAGACGCTGCCTCATGGGTGATTTCCATCTCAAAAATATCTGCCGTCCGCTCAACAATTTCCGTCAAATCAGCATGAGCATAATACTCCATATGACCTGTAATTCCAAAACGTGCCCGTAGCGGATTTGAGAGCATACCAGCCCGAGTCGTCGCACCAATCAAGGTAAAAGGTGGCAACTCCAAATGAACACTGCGACTACCTTCACCAGCACCAATCATGATATCAATGTAAAAGTCCTCCATGGCACTATAAAGCACCTCTTCCACCGACATAGGCAAGCGATGAATCTCATCAATAAAAAGGACATCCCCAGGCTCTAAATCATTCAAAATCGCTACTAGATCACCAGCTTTTTCAATGACTGGCCCCGAAGTCTGCTTGAGATTGACACCTAGTTCGTTGGCAATAACAAAAGCCATGGTCGTTTTTCCCAAACCTGGAGGCCCAAATAAGAGGACATGATCCAGCGCTTCATCCCGCATTTTGGCAGCCTCGATAAAAATTTGGAGCTGGTCCTTGACCTTGTCCTGCCCAATATATTCACGTAAGTACTGAGGACGGAGCGTGCGTTCTACTAACTCCTCATCCCCCATTATCTCATTATCTAAAATTCTACTCATGGCTCTATTATATCAAAAAACAAAGCCACAAACAAAAAAGCCACTGGATTGGTGCCTCCCGAGTTTAACACTTATGTGGAATAATATTCTACGGCACTTCTACACCGCCTACGAAAGGAGGTGAGATAGCCTATGATGGAATTAGTACTCAAAACTATCATCGGACCAATTGTGGTCGGTGTCGTTCTTCGATTAGTCGATAAATGGCTAAACAAGGACAAATAGTGTCAAAAAAGACCCCAAGCCTATTTGGTCGTGAGCTTGGGGTCTTTTCTAGCCTATGATATAGAACTAGTACTCAATTCCTTTTTATTATCCCACAGTTCACAAATTTTGTCAAAGGTTTATATCCTCGGCTTTTCAAGCTTTAACCGCTGGCTAACAATATGATGACTCACTCCTTGACAACCAAGAACATTATTACAGTAGTTCTAGTCCTTCAATTAACAGTCACTTAAATTCAAATTGAGGTTGAACTTGCTGAAGCGACAACAGACCTATTTCTTACTCATATTCGCTAAAAAGATCCCCGCCAATTCCCCGACCAAAATCCGAAAAATATCGGAAAATGATTTTTAGAATAGTCCCCAAAAGCCTGAAATAGAGCCAAAAAACTCCACAAAAAACTCCACCTGATTGGGTGACTCCCGAGTTTAGCACTTATGTGGTATAATATTGTTCGGCACTGCTACACCGCCTACGAAAGGAGGTGAATTAGCCCATGATGGATACAATACTTAAAACTATCATCGGACCAATTGTGGTCGGTGTCGTTCTTCGATTAGTCGATAAATGGCTAAACAAGGACAAATAGTGTCAAAAAGACCCCAAGCTTATTTGGACGTGAGCTTGGGGTCTTTTCTAGCCTATGATATAGACACAATACTTAATTCCCTTTTATTATCCCATAGTTCACAAAATTTGTCAAAGGTTTATATCCTTTATATCCTCTTGAACCTCTGTACTACAAGACGTTCAAGATTAAGCGAAAGCTATCGGAAAATGATGTTTAGAAAACTCCCGAAAAGCCTGAAATAGAGCCAAAAAACTCCACCTGATTGGGTGGAGTTAAGGGAGATTATTATGAAAAAGAAAAGTTTAGGATTTTATTAAATAAAGTTAGGAGGTCTTTATTTAATAACTATATGATACAAGACGAAGCTTAAAACTAGCTTAACTTTTCTCAAATTCTACCATTTTTCAAAAACTTTTTATTACCATAACCTCACCCCACAAAAAAGCCACCTGATTGGGTGACTTCATTAGGAGATTATGATGAAAAAAGTTTTAGGATTTCATTAAATAAAGTTAGGAGGTCTTTATTTAATGACCATATAATACTAGACCATCCTTAAACTTTGCTTAAGAAAAACAAGTTTTGTTATTTTTCTCTATTCACCCAAGTCATCCCTATACAATTATAGGTGGATAAGATTTCAAAGCCCATAGAACGATAGAATCCAAAGGTTCTTTCTGTCTGTTCTGTCACCAGCTGAACTTGATAGACATCTTTGTAATCCTCTAAAGCCTCTTTCATTAGGGCACTACCAATCCCTTGACGCTGATAGATAGGTAAAACGATTAAATCCTGAACCAATACTGATGAGAAACCATCTCCGACTAAACGGACCAAGCCCACCACAGTATCACCATCAAGCGCCACATAAATCGCTAATGAATGAGATAAGGCCTGCTCCAGCATTTCTGGTTGATGGGTATAATTTGTCCAACCGACAGCCTGATAGAGATGCAAAACATCCTCTAACTTGACAATTTCTTGCTTTTTAATAGTGATCATGTCAACACCTCTTAAAGTTCTCTCAAGCTCTTGTACTGTCGTCCATTTTTATCAAAATTTTCAGAAGCCAACCATATTTCTAAACGAGCTTTGACTTGAGGCCAGTCCTTATCAATCATAGACAACCAATCCGTATCCCTAGTACGCCCCTTATAAACGACTGCCTGGCGGAAGGTTCCTTCATAAACAAATCCCAAACGCTCCGCAGCTCGTCTGGATGGCAGATTAAGAGAATCACATTTCCACTCATAGCGACGATAGTTAAGCTCTTCAAAGACATAGCGAGCCAGGAGATACTGAGCTTCTGTCCCTATCCGTGTCCCCCTGAGTTTTGGAGAAAAAGTGACTGCTCCCACTTCTATTACTCGGTTATTCTGGTCAATGCGCATAAGAGAAAAAGTTCCCAAAGCCTTACCAGTTGACCTGTCTATGATTGCATAGTAAAAACGGTCCTTACGAGCCAACATCTGATTTAAAAGAGTAACCAGTTCCTCTCTGTCTGCCACTGGTTCCTGAAAGAGGTAGGTCCACATCTCCCGAGGCGTATTAGGGCCATAAACAGCTAATAAATCCTCCACATGCTTTTCCACCGAAAGAGCCTCTACCCTAGCATAACGCCCTTCTAAGAAATCAATCGAAGGCAATTCGCCCGGTGTATAACCTTCCATTGACTCCCCAATCATCTGACCATATTCATTTACTGGCATAACTTTCTCCTTGTTTCGCTTTTCAAACTTTATAGTTGCCCATAGTATATCATACTTTCATAAGAAGATTCAAAAAATCCTCCAGATTCTACTCTGAAGGATTCCTATCTTATTTCACAACAATATTAACCAATTTAGTTGGCTTCAATAGTCCAGTGGACTATTGAAGGTGGCAGATAGAGCTAATAAACTCGTTATTTAACGACGATATTAACGAGTTTGTTAGGCACTGCAATCACTTTCACAATTTCCTTACCGTCAATCTCTGCTTTGACTTTTTCATCCGCTAGAGCAATTTCTTGCAATTCTTCGCGTGATAGATCTTTAGCGACCATGAGTTTAGCGCGGACTTTTCCTTTAATTTGGACGACGATTTCGATTTCATCTTCAACTAGTTTGCTTTCGTCCCATGTTGGCCAAGCCACGTAAGAGATTGATTCACCTGTTGCTGCAACTGTTTGCCAGAGTTCTTCTGCCAAGTGAGGTGCAAATGGGGCAATCAATTGGATAAAGCCTTTGGCATAATCCACATGGAGTTTGTCTTCCTTGTTAGCAGCGTTGACAAAGACCATAAGTTGGGCAATGGCTGTGTTGAATTTCATAGATTCGATTTGCTCAGTGACAGCTTTGACTGTTTCGTTGTAGACCTTGTCAAGAGCACCATTGTTTTCCTCGACGATTTCTTTACTTGTAATCAAACGGTAAACACGGTCAAGGAATTTACGGCTTCCTTCCAGACCTTCTTCTGACCAAGCGATAGAAGCATCAAGTGGCCCCATGAACATTTCATAAACACGAAGGGTATCAGCACCGTATTGTTCCACTACGTCGTCTGGGTTAACAACGTTCTTGAGCGATTTAGACATCTTGGCTGGTGCTTGCTCCAATTCTTCTCCTGTTTCCACATGGAAGAAAGAACCGTCACGTTTTTCAACCTTATCAGTCGCCACAAGAGCCCCACGGTGGTCACGGTAGCTAGTTCCCAAAATCATCCCTTGGTTAAAGAGTTTTTGGAATGGTTCCTTAGTTGGAACGACACCGAGGTCATAGAGGAATTTGTGCCAGAAGCGAGCATAAAGCAAGTGAAGTACAGCATGCTCTGCACCACCCACGTAAATATCTACTGGCAACCATTGTTTGAGGAGGTCCTCATCAGCCAATTTCTCAGTATTGTGTGGATCAATATAGCGAAGGTAGTACCAGCTTGAACCAGCCCACTGTGGCATAGTGTTTGTTTCACGACGACCCTTGACACCATCTTCACGAGTCACTTCAAGCCAGTCTGTCAAGTTAGCCAATGGACTCTCCCCTGTACCTGAAGGGCGAATATCCTTGGTTACAGGCAAGACAAGTGGCAATTCACTTTCAGGAACAGCTGTTGAAGTTCCATCTTCCCAATGAATGATTGGAATTGGTTCACCCCAGTAACGTTGACGGCTAAAGAGCCAGTCGCGGAGACGATAGGTAACCTTCTCTTGCCCACAGCCGTTTTCTTCCAACCAAGCCACAATCTTAGCAATTGCGTCTTCTTTATTCAATCCATCTAGGAAGTCTGAATTGACATGAAGCCCATCTTCTGTGTAGGCAGCTTCTTCAACCTTTCCACCTTCAAGTACTTCTACGATTGGAAGGTCAAATTGTTTGGCAAATTCCCAGTCACGTTGGTCGTGGGCAGGAACAGCCATTACCGCACCTGTCCCATAACTAGCAAGAACATAGTCCGCAATCCAGATTGGTATTTCCTTTCCATTGACAGGGTTGATGGCATAGGCGCCTGTCCACACACCAGTTTTTTCCTTAGCAAGGTCGGTACGAGCCAAGTCTGATTTCAGACTAGCTTGGTATTTATAGTCTGCTACTGCCTCTGCTTGCTCTGTGCTTGTGATGGCATCTACTAGTTCATGCTCAGGAGCCAAAACGGTGAAAGTCGCTCCAAAAAGGGTATCCGGACGAGTGGTAAAGACTGTGAATTCCTTGTCTGTTCCCTTAACTTTGAATGTTACATTGGCACCAGTTGATTTACCAATCCAGTTGCGTTGCATGTCCTTAATAGACTCTGGCCAATCCAACTCATCCAAGTCATTAAGCAAGCGCTCTGCATAGGCCGTGATTTTAAGCATCCATTGGCGCATCGGTTTACGGATAACGGGATAGCCACCACGCTCAGAAGTTCCATCAGGAAGAACTTCTTCATTGGCAATGGCTGTTCCCAATTCCTCAACCCAGTTTACTGGCACTTCCGCTTCATAGGCCAAGCCCTTTTCGTAAAGCTTGGTGAAGATCCATTGTGTCCATTTGTAGTAGTTTGGATCTGTTGTGTTAACTTCACGGTCCCAGTCATAAGAAAATCCAAGCGCGTTGATTTGACGTTTGAAGTTAGCAATGTTTTCAGCTGTAAATTCTGCTGGGTCATTCCCCGTATCCATAGCGTATTGCTCAGCAGGTAAACCAAAAGCATCCCAACCCATTGGGTGAAGGACATTGTAGCCTTGCGCACGTTTGTAACGGCTGAGGATATCGGTTGCAGTATAACCTTCTGGGTGCCCTACGTGCAGACCCGCTCCAGACGGATAAGGGAACATATCGAGAGCATAAAACTTCGGTTTTGATGCATCTGTTCCAGTCTTAAATGTATGATGTTCTGCCCAGTAGCCCTGCCACTTAGGCTCAATTTCTTTATGATTGTAAAAACTCATGTCTCTCTCCAATTTTGTGATGTTACTATTATACCATTTTTGAGGGAATTTGGTCTCGTTCTATTCTATACTTTTCTATTTTACCTTGCTCTAGAATTTTTAAACTGCTATACTTATAACAGAAAACCCTTCCAAGGAGGTAGCGGATGTCTCATTCCTTTAAAAAATCTCTCCAAAAAGAAATTCTTCATAGAAGCTCTATCGCAGCCTTTGTGACCTCTCTTTTACTACTCATTTTACTTTTTGGTTTTTCCTATTTTTTACAAAAGCAACAACTCTCCAAAGATACGAGACAGATTGTCAAACAGGTTCAAGAAATGAAAGAAGCAAATAATGAGCTCCTGACTACTATGAACCATAAAATGATTCCGGGATTTTTGGATGGCAAACACACAGAGCGAGAAGTCTTTAGCTTATTTTACGAGACAAAAGCTAAATTAAAACTTAGTTCTGACCTCATTATCCTAAGTGATACAGGTGAATTACTATTTAGTACCAATCGAAATCATCAAGAAAGTATTTTACCTCCCTACTACTTAAAACTACTCATTCAAAATCCTTCTCAAGAAAAAGTGACAGAAAAAATTGCACTCTCTTCAGACAAGCAACACTACACACTCTTTATCAAACCACTACTTCAAAACCAACGAATTAAGGCCTATACTATTGCATTCGTAAATGAGAATGATTTCATCTCAAGTTTTCCAATGATCAATTCCAAATACATCATTACCGATAGCTTTGGAAATATGTTTTCCAACAATACAAATCAGTTTACTCGTTCCACTCTTGAAAAATTTGATGAAAAACTCCTACACTCTCGCACCCACTGGTATGCGAACGAACCGCTTATTGTTCAAAAAGAAAAAGTCGGTGCTATTTTTTCAATCTATACTTTTCAATCCTTCTTTCCCATTCCTAGCTTACTCGGTCTAGCCTCCATTCTCACCTTATGTATATTCTTCCTCTACTTCTGGCAAGCGAGACGAATTGCTCATAAAATTGCCACACACAATGCTGTTCCTATTGAAAGTTTGGTTTACCAACTTCAAGAAATTCCTAAACAAGCAGAAAAAAGGCTTTCTCTACAAACAGGTGATGAGTTTGAGTTTATGGCAGAAAAAATCAACAATATGTTGTACGAATTAGATCAACTTCACCAGAAAATGTTGACCATAGAAAAAGAAAAGTGGATTTTTGAAAGAAAAATGCTGGAAGCTCAGTTCAATCCTCATTTTCTCTACAATACACTTGAGACGATTAAAATCACTTCTTTAATGGATGCCGCTCTCACACAAGACCTGATTCAAAACCTCACACGCATTCTTCGCTACAGTATCACCGATTTAGAAAAAGAAACAACCATTTGTCAGGATTTAAAGATTATAGAGGATTACCTTATGATTCATAAGATTCGTTTTGAGCACTTTTCTTATGATATTGTCTGTCCAGAAACTGTCGATAATCAGCCTATCCCTAAGCTTTTCTTGCTTCCTCTAGTAGAAAATGCTATAAAATATGGGATGCAATACCGTATTGATCTTCATATTGATATCCAAATTACCTTGGAAGAAGATTCTCTGACTTTTTTAGTCAAGGATAATGCCGGAGGGCTCACAAAACAAGAGCGACTCGCTATTTTAGATTCTTTAGAAAGCCCTCATACCCAGCATGGTATCGTTAACAGCTACAAACGATTGAGCAATTTCTTTTCTGATGTCCAGCTAGATTTAGGAGTCAATCGCCAAGGAGAAACTTGGGTCAAATTTGTAACGAAAGGACTAACTCATGTTTAAGCTCATTATCGTAGAGGATGAACACCTCATCCGAAAATGGCTAGAGATTGCCGTAGACTACTCTGCCTTAGGTATCCAAGTCATAGGAACTGCCAGTCACGGTCAAGAGGGAATGAAACTCATCCAAGAAAAAGAACCTCATATTGTCTTAACAGACATTACCATGCCAATTATGGATGCTTTTATGATGTTTGAAGCCACTCGTACTCTCTCCTATGAAAAAGTTATCTTATCAGGTTATAACGATTTTCAAAATGCCAAAAAAGCCATGCAATATGGGGCAGTTGATTTTCTATCCAAACCAATTGATACCAAGGAATTGACAGAATGTCTTCAAAAAATTGTTTTGCGATTACGAGTTAGCACTTATCAAGAAACTCCTTTTTTAGAAGAATATCAAACTTTACTCACCTCTATCCAACAAGTCGATACACAAAACCAAATTATTCAGCAAATTCTTGAATTTGTTCATCAACACTACTGCATGCACTTTACCATTTCTACCATTGCAGAGAATCTAGGGTATAGCGAAAGTTATCTATATAAGGTTATCAAAGAAGACTTCCCAATGACTCTAAATGAATATATCTTACGCTACCGCCTCAAGCAAGCTATAGATAAAATGGCTGAATCCCCTAATTCTCCCTTAAGCGATATCTCTGAACAAGTTGGATTTTCAGACTATAAATATTTTGCCAAAGTTTTTAAAAAGTATCTCCATATTTCTCCAAAAGAATTAAAACTCATGGATAAAAACCATTGATGTAAAAGGATTGCTCACCTCAGGCAATCTTTTTATTTTGTACTTCCCATCGAAATCCTATCCAAAGTTCACCCATTCTTGCTCGAGACACCCATTTCCTATTTCTCGTTTTAGATTTCTTTAAGGTTTTTATTATATCCTGTAGAACTCTACAATTTAAAAACATTAACAATCTAGGTAGAGAAAATGTTCGTAAAAAAAAGGAGATACTTATGAAAAAAATACTATTCTTTCTCTCTTGTAGCTGGATATTCCTTTCTTTATCAGGATGTTCTTCACCTATAGAAGCGGAAACTAGCGCTGAAAAAGATTCAGATAACACTTTGGTTGTCTACTCGCCTAACCCTGAAGATCTTATCGAAGAGACAATCCCTGCCTTCGAAGAAAAATATGGTATTAAGGTTGATTTAGTACAAGCCAGCACTGGTGAATTGTTCAAAAAAGCTGAGGCTGAAAAAGAATCACCTGTAGCCGATGTCATTTTCGGAGGCTCCTACGCCCTCTTCTCTTCTAACGAAAATCTTTTTGAACCTTATATTTCTCAAGAGAACGACCAGATAATCTCTGAATATCAAAATAAAACTGGATTCTACACGCCTTATACACTTGATGTCAGTGTCATCATTGCCAATTCAGCTCTTACAAAAGATATTAAAATTGAAGGTTACAATGATCTACTCAATCCTAAATTAAAAGGTAAAATCGCTACTGCTGATCCAAGTAATGCTTCTAGCGCCTTTGCTCAATTGACAAACATGCTTGTCGATCAAGGTGGATACGAAAATGAACAAGCTTGGAACTATGTGAAAAATCTATTTACCCTAGTAGATGGAAAGATTGCATCTAGCTCTTCAAATGTTTACAAAGCTGTCGCCGATGGAGAAATGGCTGTAGGGCTCACCTATGAAGATCCTGCCTTAAAACTTTTAAATGATGGGGTTGATGTAAAAGTCATCTATCCAAAAGAAGGAACCGTCTTTTTACCTGGTAACGCGGCTATCGTCAAAAATGCCAAACACATGGAAAATGCCAAGAAATTTATCGACTTCCTCCTTTCTCAAGAAATCCAAGATAAGCTAGGAACTGAAACAACAATTAGACCCATTCGTAAAAATGCTAAAACCAATAAAAATATGAAGGCTATGACAGAAATCAATATTGCCACTGAAGATTCAGATTATGTCATTAAAAATAAATCTACCATTCTTAAAAAGTACAATGATATTTTTACAGATATCCAATCTAAAAAATAACATTTGACTTTCCAATGATTAACTGTCAAACCCTACTATAAAAATCAAAAGATTACTTCCGTTTTTGTAGAGAATTTTACTCTAATAGAATAGAATTATCGGTTTTAAAAACGCTTACATTGTTTTAAAATAAACTTAAATAACATAACGGAGGTATCCATCATGAAAAAGAAATGGATGTATTATGCTGCTTGCGGACTAGCTCTTTTTGGTCTTGCTGCTTGTTCTTCTAATGAATCTGCCGATGGCGGTTCATCTGATAAAGGAGACGGCGGTTCGCTAGTCGTTTATTCACCAAACTCAGAGGGCTTAATCGGAGCAACTATTCCTGCCTTTGAAGAAAAATATGGTATCAAAGTAGAACTGATTCAAGCTGGTACTGGAGAACTTTTCAAAAAACTAGAGTCAGAAAAAGAAGCTCCTGTAGCCGATGTCATCTTTGGTGGTTCTTATACACAATATGCTACCCACGGAGAACTCTTTGAAAACTATACTTCAAAAGAAAATGATAATGTTATCAAAGAATATCAAAACACAACTGGCTACTCTACGCCTTATACACTAGATGGTAGTGTTTTAATCGTCAATCCTGATTTAACGAAAGGCATGAACATTGAAGGATATAGCGACCTTCTCAAGCCTGAACTAAAAGGAAAAATTGCAACTGCTGACCCAGCAAACTCTTCTAGCGCCTTTGCTCAATTAACAAATATGCTACAAGCTCAAGGTGGTTACAAAGACGATAAAGCTTGGTCTTATGTAAAAGATCTCTTCACACTTATTGATGGTAAAATCGGTTCAAGCTCATCTGGTGTCTATAAAGCAGTCGCTGACGGAGAAATGGCTGTTGGTCTCTCTTATGAAGATCCAGCAGTTAAACTCTTAAATGACGGAGCTAACATTAAGGTAGTCTATCCAAAAGAAGGAACCGTCTTCCTACCTGCTAGTGCTGCTATCGTTAAAAAAGCGAAAAATATGGAAAATGCCAAGAAATTTATCGATTTTATTATCTCTCAAGAAGTACAAGATACACTTGGTACAACCACTACTAACCGTCCTGTTCGTAAAAATGCTAAAACAAGCGAAAATATGAAACCAATTGACAAAATCAAAACACTCACTGAAGATTATGATTATGTCATCAAGAATAAATCAGATATCGTTAAAAAATACAACGAAGTCTTTACAGATATCCAATCTAAACAGTAAAAGAGGTTCACTATGAGTGAGATCAAAATTATTAACGCCAAAAAAATCTACCACGATGTCCCTGTTATTGAGAATTTGAACATTACAATTCCAAAAGGAAGTCTCTTTACCCTTCTTGGGCCTTCAGGATGTGGGAAAACGACCCTTCTTCGTATGATTGCAGGTTTCAACAGTATCGAAGGTGGAGAATTTTACTTCGATGATACAAAAATCAATAATATGGAACCCAGCAAACGCAATATCGGGATGGTTTTCCAAAACTACGCTATTTTCCCACATTTGACTGTTCGAGATAATGTTGCTTTTGGTCTCAAGCAAAAGAAGGTTCCAAAAGAAGAATTGGTCCAACAGACCAACAAGTATCTTGAACTCATGCAAATTGCTCAATATGCGGATCGAAAACCTGATAAACTCAGTGGTGGACAACAACAACGTGTCGCCTTGGCACGCGCCTTAGCGGTTAATCCAAGTGTTCTCCTCATGGACGAGCCACTTAGTAATCTGGATGCCAAACTTCGCTTGGATATGCGTCAAGCCATTCGAGAAATCCAACACGAAGTAGGAATTACAACTGTCTATGTAACCCACGACCAAGAAGAAGCAATGGCTATTTCAGACCAAATTGCTGTTATGAAAGATGGGGTGATCCAACAAATCGGCCGACCAAAAGAACTCTATCATAAACCAGCTAATGAGTTTGTGGCCACCTTTATCGGACGCACAAATATCATCCCTGCCAATCTCGAAAAACGGAGCGACGGCGCTTATATCGTCTTTTCAGATGGCTATGCCCTTCGAATGCCAGCCCTTGATCAGGCTGAGGAACAAGCCATTCATGTAAGTATTCGTCCTGAAGAGTTTATCAAAGATGAATCTGGAGATATTGAAGGAACTATTAGCGATAGTGTCTATCTTGGACTGAATACTGAATACTTCATCGAGACAGGCTTTGCCTCAAAAATTCAAGTTAGCGAAGAATCAACTTTTGAAGAAGATCTACAAAAAGGCGATCGTATTCGTCTACGAATCAATACTCAAAAATTAAACGTCTTTTCTGCAGATGGTTCTCAAAACCTGATAAAAGGAGTCAACCATGGAACGTAAAAAACTAAATATTTGGACAGCCTCCTCTTTCTTCATCTTTCTTACCTATCTTGTCTTTCTCGTTTATCCTATCGTTACCGTGCTCAAGCAAGCACTCATACATGAAGGACAATTCTCACTAGCTAATTTTGTCACTTTCTTTAGTAAAGCCTACTACTCTGAGACACTCGTCAATAGTTTCAAGGTTTCCATTACCGCTACTGTCACCTCCTTGGTTGTAGGAACCTTATTAGCTTACCTCTTTTCCATGTATGACTTCAAGGGAAAGAAATTTCTACAAATATTGATTATCATTGCTTCCATGTCAGCTCCTTTTGTGGGAGCCTACTCCTGGATTCTCTTGCTGGGACGAAATGGGGTCATCACTAAATTCCTGACAAATGCCCTTCATCTTCCAGCTATTGATATTTATGGATTCAAAGGAATTGTACTTGTCTTTACACTACAATTATTCCCACTCGTATTTCTATACGTTGCTGGAACAATGAAAAGTATTGACAATTCTCTACTTGAAGCCGCTGAAAGCATGGGATCCTTCGGATTTAAGCGTATCGTAACGGTTGTTTTACCTCTCCTCGTTCCAACCTTACTAGCTGCTGCCCTGCTTGTATTTATGAGAGCATTCTCAGATTTTGGAACACCTATGTTAATTGGTGAAGGATATCGGACTTTCCCCGTCTTGATTTATACCCAATTCATTAGCGAGGTTGGAGGAAATTCTGCTTTTGCATCTGCTTTAGCAATTATGGCGATTATCATTGCCTTGGCAATTTTCCTTATCCAAAAATACATTTCAAACCGCTACAGTTTCAGTATGAATTCGCTCCATCCAATCGAGCCTAAAAAAACTACAAAAGGAAAAATGGCTGCCATTTATGCAACAGTCTACGGAATTATCTTGTTCTCTGTTCTACCTCAAGTCTACTTGATTTATACTTCTTTCCTAAAAACATCAGGTATGGTATTTGTCAAAGGTTATTCTCTAAACAGTTACAAGGTAGCTTTCAATCGTATGGGATCTGCTATTTTCAATACTATTCGTATCCCTTTGATTGCCTTAGTTCTAGTTGTACTATTCGCAACATTTATCTCCTACCTAGCCGTTAGAAAACGGAATTTGTTTACAAACTTAATTGACAGCCTCAGTATGGTACCTTATATTGTACCAGGAACCGTTCTAGGGATTGCCTTCATTTCTTCCTTCAATACCGGTCTATTTGGAAGTGGATTTCTTATGATTACAGGAACAGCTTTCATCTTGATTATGTCCCTATCTGTCAGAAGATTGCCTTATACTATTCGCTCATCTGTTGCTAGCTTGCAACAAATAGCACCAAGTATTGAAGAAGCCGCGGAAAGCTTAGGAAGTAGCCGTCTCAATACCTTTGCCAAGATTACAACTCCAATGATGCTATCTGGTATTATCTCTGGAGCCATCTTATCTTGGGTCACAATGATTTCAGAACTCTCTACTTCTATCCTCCTCTACAATGTCAAAACAAGAACAATGACTGTAGCCATTTATACGGAGGTTCTCAGAGGGAATTACGGTGTGGCCGCAGCCTTGTCAACTATCCTCACTGTTCTAACAGTAGGTTCCTTGCTCTTGTTTATGAAAATCTCTAAAAGCAATAGCATTACACTTTAGTTTTCCCCATCAAAAACAGCCGAAAGGATTACCCTCGGCTGTTTTTTCTGGCTCTATAATATTTGTAGTGGGTAAATCCCCTATAGATCTTATGGAGCCTATTTTTGTGTAGAAAAAAGTCCCATA
>CAJNCY010000004.1 GCA_905221375.1 bacterium | reverse complement strand
AACGTATGGCCCAACCAAAGCGCCAACAGTTGAGACCAAAGAAGTCCCATCTCCAGTCCGTTACGAAGGTGACACAAGTCGTGACAAAGATTCAGATCCAGTTAGAGAAGAAGGAACTCCTGGAGAAGACACGATCACGACAACGTACACAGTGGATCCTAATACAGGAGCGATTACTCCAACAGTAGGTGATCCAGTTCGTACGAAACAACCAACAGACACAGTTATCAAAGTAGGAACAAAACCAAAAGTTGAAACAACTACAGATTCTGAAGGTCGAACTGTCACTACTACGACAACGTACAAAGTAGATCCTAAGACAGGAACGGTCACTCCTACAGAGACTAGAACGTATGGCCCAACCAAAGCGCCAACAGTTGAGTTACCAGAATTCAACGGTGGAGTAAATGGAGAACTTCCAGATCCAGTAGAAATGCCAAAAGTTAAGTTAATCATCACTAAATGGATTGATGAACAAGGTAATGAATTGAAGCCAGCAGATGCGAAAGCTCCAGCAGTATTAGGTGAAGCGAATGAAGCATTTGAACATGGTGAAATTGAAGGTTACGTATTTGTAAGAACAGATGTTAATGAAGAAGGTGATGTTGTAACTCATGTCTTCAGAAAAGTTACTCCAACTAAACCAGAAGGTAATGGGGAACAACAAGGTGGAGATAACACACCACAACCAACACCTGAAGTACCAACTGATAACACAGAACGTAAACCTGAAACAGAAAAACCTACTGTGCCAGATACCAAACAGGCTGAACAATCAACTCAAACAGTTGATGCTCAGGTAGCTCCTTCTCAAAATCAAGCAGTATTGCCAAATACTGGTACGAAAGCAGATCGTGCTACAGGTGCATTAGGAGCTCTCTCTCTTCTTGGAGCATTTGGTTTGCTATTTGCTAAAAAGAAGAAAGACGATGAAGAAGAAACACGAAACAATTAAGATGAGTCATTAAATTGAACTGAAAATGGGTTGTGTTAATTCTTAGAGGAAGTAACGGATAGAAAGAAGTTTAAAAGCTACTTTCTATCCGTCTTTCTTTAGAATAAATGTAAACGTTTTAATAAGATGCGTAAAGGAGAAGGTTTGATATGGTTAAATATAGATTAAGAGATATTTTGAGTGAAATAAACGGAACAAATTGGTATTGGATTTATAGGCTTGAACGTGATAATAGGAGGACTACAGGACATGTTAATGTGAGATATTACAATGGTGCCTTATTGATAAGATGGGATGAAGAAAGCCTTAGAGTGCGATTTGGAGATAATCCTCCATTAAGTTTTAGTGATAGAATAGTTGTGGATTTCGAAAATGATACGATTATTATCAGAGATAGCGGTTGGAAAATTTATTTAGATACAAGATCATAGGATTTATTAGTTAACATTTCCGAGCTGATACACTAAAAGTAAAAGAGAATTTGAAAGGGAGACACTGTAAGTATGAAAAATAATTATGATGATTATTTAAACTTAATGTTTGATAAAGGCATAATTGCAGATTTAAAAGGAAAAAATCAAGAAGAGAATCCTAGTTTAAAAAATGTTGATGAATTAGCTGATTATCTTATAAATTATGTGAGAAGGCATTATACTATCTATGAATACTATGTTTCCCCAAATATCTCCAATTTTTATAGTAAGCATAGAAAGTTTACAAGATTCATTTTTATATGTCTTTCTTTGTTTGATTCTGAAAGTGATATCAATACTCTTTTAAAAAAATATAAATTTAATGAAGATTCGATATGGGAAATCGAACATATTGTTCCTCAAAATCCGTACTTTAATCAATTTAATAAAAAAAATTCTAAGCTGAAAAATAGAATCGGTAATCTGACTTTGTTAACCAAAAAAACAAATCAAGAGATTAGTAATGGATCATTTGCTAAAAAGAAGGAAAGTTTAACTTGTGAGGAAAAATATTTAAAAATTAATGATATCTTTAAAATAGATAAGGTGCATATTTCAAAAAAAGATATATGTGAGCGAGAGAAGGAAATAAATAAATCTATATATGATATCTTTATAAAAGATAGAGGAAAATTATTGCAAGATAAATTACATGAATTTATAGATGCCCAAGGATAGAATCGGTGTTAATTGGCATTAAATTGCCTATAGATTTTAACTTTTCTCATCTTTTATAAAATCCATATCTTTCATACAATTTGGTGAGGTTTTACCTTTGCAGATTGTATAGAGTCAATGAAGATGCTGGGGAAAAAGTCTTGGAAATCAGAAGAACGCATAGTATCAGGTGTTGAACCTTGATATTATGCGTTTTATTGTTGGAAGATTTACTTCATTTTCTCCTGAAATTGAGTTTTTTGCCTAATATACTATTTGCTATAAAATAAGTGCAGTCAAGTCATAACAAGGAATATATCACAATTCCCAAACTACCGGTAAATTAGATAAAAATAATTATCGGAGGAAAGGTATTATACTATGATGATTCAACTAAGCGATTTAGGTCAAGTTTACCTTGTTTGTGGCGAGACATATAGGTGGCAGAGAATAGACTCCTTAGTCTATTTAGTTAAAAGCTAATTGGAATTAGATCCCTTTTCAGATCAAGTTTTTTTCTTTTGTGGTGGATGTATACGTTTCACCTGATATTTACTCGATATTCTCGAGAAAAATTCCAGGAGCTACAATGAATATAAATCAACTGATGTGATAGGAGATGATGGATTTATTTTATAGGTAGAGGAGGAATTGCTTTTTTGTTCTTGATTCACTAATATAATAACATATTATGCATATCAAAAATTTTTATTTTTATTTGATGAGATAAACGGGTTTATAGTTGTTTAATTATGTAAAAAATGGTATAATTGAGCTGTGATAGCTGTGATAGCTGTGATAGCTGTGATAGCTGTGATAGCTGTGATGTTATTTGCTGATAGCAATCATCATAGTGATTTTTATAGCTTAACTCTTTTTAGGGAGTTGAAGTTATAAAGATTGCTTTTTTAATTATATTGTCCTTAGGAGGAGAAATGGAACACAAATCGAATGCATACAAAGTAAATAGACAACAACGTGAAAAAGTCTTGCGCTTTTCTATTCGTAAATATAGTTTCGGTGCCGCTTCAGTTGCTGTTGCAGCGCTGATGTTTTTGGGTGCGCGCGTTGCTAGTGCGGATACCGTAAGCGGAAGCAGTTCACAATCTACGGCGGGTGTAGTAAGTCCTAGAGATGAGGCCAAGTCGCCTCAAGGTATTGCAGAACCTACTGGAAACAAAGTAGATGAAGTAAATAAATCCTTGGAAAATCAAGTCCCTACAGTTGATAAAACTAAGTTGAGAAAAGTAGTTGAAGAATTAAATTCTCTTCTTTCAACTAAATTAAACCTTGCAGACTCAGTAGTCTCACCTGTTAAAGACAGACTTCAAAAAGGGAAAGAAGCCCTAGAAAGTTCTGACCTAGCTCAAAAGGATATTGATGAGCTTGTAGAACTCTTGTCTAAAGATGTGACAGTCGTATCAGCTGCTGCGAAAGAATCAAGTGAGGTTCAAGTAGATAAACAAGTAGATAAAGCTGAGAAGCCGGCTGACAACCTAGCGAGCGCATCTTCTCCTGAAGTAAGCGCAAGCGAAGAGAACCAAACTGTATCAGCTAAAAAAGATTCTTTGAAAGTATCTGTTGATCAATTGCAGGCAGCGGTTCTGGAATTGCCTGAGCATGAGACAAGCAAAGAAGTTCTGGAAAAAGCCAATGAACTATTGGGATTGGCGCAAGGAGTTCTTGAAAACACAACAGTTTCTCTGAACGAAGTTGAAGAAATGAATAAACTTGTGAAGAGAATGTTTAACTCTGTTAAAATTGCTACCATGCGTTTGACTTCAGGTTCTCATGATCCACGTAATGGTCAAAGTATGGGACAAGGAACAGGTGTAAGATCTGTACCAATAGATAAAACAACTAGTCGAGGAAAACTAGGTATTGTTGTAGCAAATTCTGGATTTGTTACAGGTTATGCAACACCATCTTCAACAATTCAAATTAAGAAAAATGGCACAACATTGGTAACTTCAACACTTGATGATTCAGGTGCATTCAAGTTAAATGCTCCTGGGATTGAAGTTGGAAACACAGTTACATTGGTAGTGAATGGGAAAACTGTCGATACTGTAGTTGTAAGCAAAGTTGATACGGTGTCCTTCAATGACAATTTGGCCTACGTTTCTCAAGTTGATGGATATACAGCGTCGGAATCTGATGTAGAAGTTACAGTAGGAGGACAAAAATATAAGACGAAGTCACAATCTAATGGGTACTTTAGTGTTAACGTCGATCCTAAACTGATGGTGAAAGATGCAGTTGTTACAGCTGTAGTTACTAAAAATGGAAAAGAAATCGGTCGTGGGACAAGTAATGTTCGTGAGACGAAAGTCACAGACTTCGGTGTTGGTTGGAATAAAAATCCTATGATTGACTACTCACACCGTGATGTATATTCACCAGATACCAAGCAGTATGCTTTCGTAAGTAAAGGAACAGCTGATCAAGCTTATGATAACATTCGTGTGTATCGTGAGATGCGAGTTGAAGACAATGGCAACAAGTATTACTATTGGATATTAGACTCAGGTCCAGCAGCAAATGCTCTTGCGGGTTCTTCTAAGAAAATCTCACTTGCTATACCACGTACAGTTGGAGATCCGTATGACTTTACTTATACAAAATATAAAGATGGGCATCAGACATCTCATAAAGAATATTCTAGTGCTTCAGCATGGGAATATGAGAACTCAGCTTATCGAGCATATGTAAAAGATGGTGTCCGACGTTCGGGGGCATCTTATACAGAAAATGTAGACGGGTGGCTGGACTACATTAACCCATCTAATGGTTGGAGATCGAATATTTACCGTAAAAATAGTGGAGATGGGACAGAGCCTAACGCTGATGCATTTCCACGTGTTATTGATATGTTAGGTGTTTATAAAAATGGTCTTGAATACAACCTTGTTAGAGGTGTTATAGAAGATAAAATGAACGTAGTTGCTGGGCAACGTACGATTATCACTTTTAAAACGAAAGTTTTAGAAGGTGATGAATTGGATCAAAGTATTATGTCGGATTGGGTGAATAAAGATAAAAGTAATCCGATGCTGGCTGATATTAAAAAACGTTTAGCAAATGATCCGTATATTGCCTATGGAGGGTATACAACGACAGGCTACATTCGTTATAGAACGGGTGAAAACGCCATTATCGGTACGTTGCCTTTGAGACCAGAAGAAGCAACTAACTTCAATTTCAAACCAGTATCTAAAGAGCAAACTACAAAAGTGGGAGTTATTCCTCCAGCGATTGATAGCATTAAGAATAAGTCAGAAATGCCAGCTGGAACAACCTATCGTTGGTTTAAAGATCCAGATGTGTCCAAAGTTACAGAAACAGGGAAACCAGTTTATGGTAAGGTAGAAGTAGTAATACCTCAACGTGGAACCTATATTGTGGATGCACCAGTTCATGTTGTAGATACCAAAGCTCAAACACCAGTAGCCACAGCTAAGGATAATGGGGATGTAACTGCAAAACCACAAGATGCAACAAAAGTAGATAAAATCAAAGTAAGCTTTACAGGGGAAGATAACAAGCAAAAAACAGCTGAAGGAACTAAAGGAACAAACGGTAAATGGACTGTAAATAATCCAGATGTTCGAATTGATCCAAATACTGGGGAAATTACAATCCCAGCTAATAAAGTAAAAGATTTAACAGAAGTAACAGCAGTTACGAAGAATGGAAATGGTGCGGATTCGGATCCAGCTAAAGCAAGAGCAAAAGATGTTCAAAAACCACAAGCTACTTTAAATGGCATTACGCTAACAGAGACAGCCAATACACCAATCTTTACAGTCTATCGTGGTGCTGACTTTAACCCTGAACTTAAGGTATGGGATAACTCAGGAAAAATCTCAAAAGTAACAGTTGGAAATCTTCCTGGCGGAGTAAGTGCTTCTAACTTTACAGCCCAAACTGGTAAAGATGGAAGTTCAGAAGATAAGAAGTATAAAACTCGTTTATCTTCGGGTAGAGTAATCGATACTCAGACATTAGGAGAACATACTGCTACTCTTCACGTAGAAGGAAGTAGTGCTACTGACAGCCGTGACTTGAAATTCAAGTACCGTGTTGTGGATATTACAACAAAAAATCTTGAAAATGGTGTCGCGAAAGTACCAGTAGGTTCAACTTTAAATGTACCAAATAGCCGTACAAATGTTGATGCTCATAATTATCTTAAAGTTGTAGATAGCCAAGATCAAAGTGATCGTGGAAATAGCCACTTGCCTCAAGGTATGACTTGGACGTGGAAAGCTGGAGACAACTTAGATCCAGGTACTACATTAGATAATTCAGGTAAATACACTCGAAATGCTACAGCGCAATTCCCAAGTTCTGTAACAGATAACAATAGTACAACTAGAACAACATTTGCACCGACAGAAATCAAGCGTCCAGTAGTTCTTGCGGTAATACCGACAGCGCCTAGCGTAGTAGCCAATGAAAATGGTAGTGTAACAGTTACCCCACCAACACGTCCTAATGGTACTACACCGCAAGATATTGATACAATTACACTTACTTATACACCAACAGGTAAGACTACACCAGAAACTGTAACAGTTGCAAAATCAGGAAATAACTGGACAGTCAATGGTAAGACAACAGATAAAGTATCAGTAACTCCAGCAGGTGTTGTAACAATTTCTGATCTTGAAGTTGCGGATGGTAAAGAAGTAACTGCAAAAGTTTCTAAGAGAATTGATAATAATGTAGTTCTTGAAAGTCCAGTAGCTAAAGTAACATCAAAATCTTCTAAACCAGCTAAACCAGTAGCAACAGCAAAAGACAATGGTGATGTTACAGGTAAACCACAAGATCCAGCAAAAGCAGATAAAATTACTGTAAGCTATACAGGAGAAGATAATCAACCAAAAACAGCTGTTGGAACTAAAGATCCGAAAGGAAAATGGACAGTAAATACTCCAGAAGTACAAATCAATCCAAATACTGGAGAAATCACGATTCCGGAAAATAAAGTAAAAGACGGAACAGAAGTAACAGTAGTTACGAAAAATGGAAATGGTACTGATTCAGATCCAGCAAAAGCAACAGCGAAATTTTCTAAGCCAGCTAAACCAGTAGCAACAGCAAAAGACAATGGTGATGTTACAGGTAAACCACAAAATCCAGCAAAAGCAGATAAGATTACTGTAAGCTATACAGGAGAAGATAATCAACCAAAAACAGCTGTTGGAACTAAAGGAACAAATGGCAAATGGACTGTGAATAATCCGGAAGTTAGAATTGATTCCAATACAGGGGAAATCACTATTCCGGCAGATAAGGTGAAAGATAACACAGAAGTAACAGTAGTTACCAAAAATGGAAATGGTGCTGATTCAGATCCAGCAAAAGTAACTGCAAAAGATGTGCAAAAACCACAAGCTACTTTAAATGGTATTCCATTAACAGAAACAGCTAATTCACCAATCTTTACAGTCTATCGTGGCGCTACATTTAACCCTGAATTGAAGGTATGGGATAACTCAGGTGTGATTTCTAAAGTAGAAGTTAAGGGAGGACTTCCAAAAGGAGTAACCGCTTCTACATTTACATCTCAAACAGGAAAAACTGAAGCAAATCCATATGCAACTCGCTTGTCTTCAGGTACTGTATTGAATACTGAAACTTTAGGAGAACATGAAGCTACTCTACATGTTGAAGGAAGCAGTACTACTGATAGCCGTGATTTGAAATTCAAATATCGAGTGGTTGATATTGAGACTAGAAACCTTGAAAATGGTATCGCAAAAGTACCAGTAGCTTCAACGTTGAATGTAGCTAATAGTGGTAAAAATATTGATGCTCATAGATATCTTAAGGTTGTAGATAGTGAAGATAAAGCAGATCGTGGAAACAACTATTTACCAAGTGGTATGACGTGGACATGGAAAGCTGGAGATAAATTAGATTCAGGAACAACACTAGATAACTCAGGGAAATATACTCGAAACGCAACAGCAGTATTCCCGGATACTAGCAAAAATTCTATTACGGATGTAAATAGTACAACTAGAACAACATTTGCACCTGCAGAAATTAAGCGTCAAGTAGTGTTAGCAGTAACGCCAACAGTGCCTAGCGTAGTTGGACATGAGAATGGTAGTGTGACAATTACCCCACCAACACGCCCTAATAGTACTAATCCACAAGATATTGATACTATCACCCTTACTTATGTACCAACAGGTAAGACTACACCAGAAACTGTAACAGTTACAAAATCAGGAAATACTTGGACTGTAAATGGTAAGACAGCTGATAAAGTGTCAGTAACCCCTGCAGGCGTTGTGACAATTTCTGATGCTGAGGTTGCAGATAAAACAGAAATAACTGCAAAAGTTTCTAAGAGAATTGATAATGTAGTTCTTGAGAGTCCAGTAGCTAGAGGAACAGCAAATGGTAGTTTGGGAGCTGAAGTTACTCCACCAGTACCAGTTCTGGAAAAAGAAAAAACTACGCCAGTTACAGTAGTAACACCAAACAAACCAGGTTCAACAATCACCACAGAAACACCAGTCAATGGATTGACAGTAGATGGCGATGGTAACTTAACTGGTACACCAACTGTCACAGATTGGGGACCAAAAGAAGAAGAACGTAAAGTTACAATCCCAGTTAAAGTTAAGAATGGTGACGAGGTAGTTCCTGTAAATGTTCCAGTTACTATCCAACGCGATACAGATGGAGACGGTATTCCAGATAAAGTAGACACAGATGATGACAACGATGGAATTCCAGACAAGGATGATGCAAATCCAAAAGTAGCTGATAAATTAACAGGAGACACAACAGGAAAAACCGTAAAAGAAAAAACACCTGTCCCAGCAAATACTAAGGTAGTGACACCAAATAAACCAGGCACAACAATTACAGTAGATGGTCCAGTAAATGGTTTAACAGTGGATAACGGCGGAAATCTAGTGGGAACACCAAGCATCACAGATTGGGGACCAAAAGAAGAAGAACGTACAGTAGAGATTCCAGTTAAACTGAAACGTGGAACGGAAGAGACTGTTGTAAAAATTCCTGTAACTATCCAACGCGATACAGATGGCGATGGAATCCCAGATAAAGTAGATCCAGATGATGATAACGATGGAATTCCAGACAAGGATGATGCAAATCCAAAAGTAGCAGATGGATTAACAGGAGACACAACAGGAAAAACTGTAAAAGAAAAAACACCTGTCCCAGCAAATACTAAGGTAGTGACACCAAATAAACCAGGCACAACGATTACAGTAGATGGTCCAGTAAATGGTTTGACAGTGGATAACGGTGGAAATCTAGTAGGCACACCAAGCATCACAGATTGGGGACAAAAAGAAGAAGAACGTACAGTAGAAATTCCAGTTAAACTGAAACGTGGAACAGAAGAGACTGTTGTAAAAATCCCTGTAACTATCCAACGCGATACAGATGGTGACGGTATTCCAGATGTGACCGATCCAGATGATGATAACGATGGAATTCCAGATACAGAAGATGCAAATCCAAAAGTAGCTGATAAATTAACAGGAGAAAAAACAGGAAAAACTGTAAAAGAAAAAACACCTGTCCCAGCAAATACTAAGGTAGTAACACCAAACAAACCAGGCACAACGATTACAGTAGATAGTCCAGTAAATGGTTTAACAGTGGATAACGGTGGAAATCTAGTAGGTACACCAACTGTCACAGATTGGGGACCAAAAGAAGAAGAACGTACAGTAGAAATTCCAGTTAAACTGAAACGTGGAACAGAAGAGACTGTTGTAAAAATCCCTGTAACTATTCAACGCGATACAGATGGAGACGGTATTCCAGATGTGACTGATCCAGACGATGACAACGATGGAATTCCAGACAAGGATGATGCAAATCCAAAAGTAGCTGATAAATTAACAGGTACAGTCACAGATCCAGGAAAAGTGAAAGAGAAAGTACCAGTACCGCCAACAAAAGTTGTGACACCAAATAAACCAGGTTCAACAATCACTACAGAAACACCAGTAAATGGTTTAACAGTAGATGGTGATGGTAACTTAACTGGAACACCAACCGTAACAGATTGGGGACCAAAAGAAGAAGAACGTAAAGTTACAATCCCAGTTAAAGTTAAGAATGGTGATGAAGAAGTCGTTGTGGATGTTCCAGTTACAATCCAACGTGATACAGATGGCGACGGTATTCCAGATGTGACCGATCCAGATGATGACAACGATGGTATTCCAGACAAGGATGATGCAAATCCAAAAGTAGCTGATAAATTAACAGGTACAGTCACAGATCCAGGAAAAGTGAAAGAGAAAGTACCAGTACCGCCAACAAAAGTTGTGACACCAAATAAACCAGGTTCAACAATCACTACAGAAACACCAGTAAATGGTTTAACAGTAGATGGTGATGGTAACTTAACTGGAACACCAACCGTAACAGATTGGGGACCAAAAGAAGAAGAACGTAAAGTTACAATCCCAGTTAAAGTTAAGAATGGTGATGAAGAAGTCGTTGTGGATGTTCCAGTTACAATCCAACGTGATACAGATGGCGACGGTATTCCAGATGTGACCGATCCAGATGATGACAACGATGGTATTCCAGACAAGGATGATGCAAATCCAAAAGTAGCTGATAAATTAACAGGTACAGTCACAGATCCAGGAAAAGTGAAAGAAAAAGCACCAGTACCGCCAACAAAAGTTGTGACACCAAATAAACCAGGTTCAACAATCACTACAGAAACACCAGTCAACGGTTTAACAGTAGATGGCGATGGTAACTTGACTGGAACACCAACCGTAACAGATTGGGGACCAAAAGAAGAAGAACGTAAAGTTACAATCCCAGTTAAAGTGAAGAATGGTGATGAAGAAGTTACTGTGGATGTTCCAGTTACAATTCAACGTGATACAGATGGCGACGGTATCCCAGATGTGACCGATCCAGATGATGATAACGATGGTATTCCAGATACAGAAGATGCAACTCCAAAAGTAGCGGATAAATTAACAGGTACAGTCACAGATCCAGGAAAAGTGAAAGAAAAAGCACCAGTACCGCCAACAAAAGTTGTGACACCAAATAAACCAGGTTCAACAATCACTACAGAAACACCAGTCAATGGTTTAACAGTAGATGGTGATGGTAACTTAACTGGAACACCAAGCGTCACAGATTGGGGACCAAAAGAAGAAGAACGTAAAGTTACAATCCCAGTTAAAGTGAAGAATGGTGATGAAGAAATTACTGTGGATGTTCCAGTTACAATTCAACGTGATACAGATGGCGACGGCATTCCAGATGTGACCGATCCAGATGATGACAACGATGGAATTCCAGACAAGGATGAAGAGAAAAATGGAACAGATCCTAAGACACCAACAACTCAAACTCCTACAATCGATATCACACGCAAACCAAATGGTGATGCAGTAATAACACCTAAGAAACCAGATGGCTCAACCTACCCACCAGGAACAGTAGTAGAAATTCCAGGTAAGGATGGTAATCCAATTGTCGTTACAATCGGTGAAGATGGTTCAGGAATAGTTCCAAATGACAAGTTACCTAAAGGTGATTTACCAGGAAAAGGTACAGTAACAGAACCGAATAAAGAACCATCACAACCAGTGCCAGTAACAACACCAGCTCGTAAGAACCCGACAATCAAAATTGAACAAGATCCTAAGACTGGTGATGTTACAGTGACACCGAAGAAACCAGATGGCTCAATCTACCCACCAGGAACAGTAGTAGAAATTCCAGGTAAAGACGGGAACCCAATCACAGTAACAATCGGTGAAGATGGAAAAGGAACAGTACCAAACAGTGTTCTGCCAGAAGGAGATATTCCGGGAACAGGTAAGATTATTGAAAAAGGGAAAACACCTGAAGAAGTTCAAGTGAAGACACCTAAAAAATTAGATCCAAATGAACCACAAACAGAGCAACCAGTCTCAATTGATATTACTAGAAAACCAAATGGAGATGCGATTGTAACACCTAAGAAACCTGGAGTGGGAGGAACATATCCACCAGGAACGAAGGTAGTTATTCCGGGTGATAATGATACTCCAATCGAGGTTATCATTGGAGAAGACGGTTCAGGAATAGTACCGAATGATAGTCTTCCAAAACAAGATGTCCCAGGTACAGGTACAGTAACAGAACCCAATAAGAGACCATCACAACCAGTTCCAGTAAAAACACCAGCACGTAAGACACCAACATTAGATGTTGAACAAGATCCTAAAACTGGTGATGTTACAGTTACACCGAAGCAACCAGATGGCTCAATCTACCCACCAGGAACAGTAGTAGAAATTCCAGGTAAAGGTGACAAGCCAATCAGAGTAACAATTGGAGAAGATGGTAAAGGTAAAGTACCAAACAGTGAATTACCAGACGGTGAGGTTACAAAACCAGGTAAGATTACCGAACCAGGCAAACCATCTGTTGAAGTTCCTGAGGTCACAACCCCAGCTAAAGTAACTCCAACCGTAGACTTGGAACAAGATCCTAAGACTGGTGATGTTACAGTGACACCTAAGAGACCAGATGGCTCAACATACCCACCAGGAACAGTAGTAGAAATTCCAGGTAAAGGTGACAAGCCAATCACAGTAACAATCGGAGAAGATGGTAAAGGTAAAGTACCAAACAGTGAATTACCAGATGGTAAGGTTACAAAACCAGGTAAGATTACCGAACCAGGTAAACCAGCTGTTGAAGTTCCTGAGGTAACAACCCCAGCTAAAGTAACTCCAACCGTAGACTTGGAACAAGATCCTAAGACTGGTGATGTTACAGTTACACCTAAGAGACCAGATGGGTCAACATACCCACCAGGAACAGTAGTAGAAATTCCAGGTAAAGATAAGGATCACCCAATCACAGTTACAATCGGTGAAGACGGTAAAGGTAAAGTACCAAACAGTGATCTACCAGAAGGTAAAGCACCAGGAACAGGTAAGATTACCGAACCAGGTAAACCAGCTGTTGAAGTTCCTAATGTAACAACACCAGCTCATAAGACACCAACACTAGATGTGAAACGAGATCCTGAGACAGGTGACGTTACATTAACACCGAAGAGACCAGATGGAACAACATATCCACCAGGAACTACGGTAGAAATCCCAGGTAAAGATGGCAAGCCAATCACAGTCACAATCGGTGAAGACGGTAAAGGTAAAGTACCAAACAGTGATCTACCAGATGTAGAAACACCAGGTACAGGTAAGATTACCGAACCAGGTAAACCAGCTGTTGAAGTTCCTAATGTAACAACACCAGCTAAATTCACACCAGAAACACCAGTAACTGAAAAACCAGGTAAGATTGAAATTACTCAACAACCAAATGGAAATGCGATTGTAACGCCTAAGAAACCAGATGGAACAACTTACCCATCAGGTAGCAGGGTAGAAATTCCAGGAGAAAATGGAACAACAATCACAGTAACAATTGGTGACAATGGTTCAGGTGAAGTACCAAATGACAACCTTCCTAAGACAAATGTCCCAGGTACAGGAACAGTAACAGAACCTAACAAGAAACCATCACAACCAGTGGATGTAACAACACCAGCTCGTAAGACACCAACACTAGATGTGAAACGAGATCCTGAAACAGGTGACGTTACAGTAACACCGAAGAAACCAGACGGCTCAACCTACCCACCAGGAACTACGGTAGAAATTCCAGGTAAAGGTGGCAAGCCAATCACAGTCACAATCGGTGAAGACGGTAAAGGTAAAGTACCAAACAGTGATCTACCAGATGTAGAAACACCAGGTACAGGTAAGATTACAGAACCAGGTAAACCAGCTGTTGAAGTTCCTAATGTAACAACACCAGCTAAATTCACACCAGAAACACCAGTAACTGAAAAACCAGGTAAGATTGAAATTACTCAACAACCAAATGGAAATGCGATTGTAACGCCTAAGAAACCAGATGGAACAACTTACCCATCAGGTAGCAGGGTAGAAATTCCAGGAGAAAATGGAACAACAATCACAGTAACAATTGGTGACAATGGGTCAGGTGAAGTACCAAATGACAACCTTCCTAAGACAAATGTCCCAGGTACAGGAACAGTAACAGAACCTAACAAGAAACCATCACAACCAGTGGATGTAACAACACCAGCTCGTAAGACACCAACAATAGAGTTGGATCAAGATCCTAAGACAGGTGACGTTACAGTAACACCTAAGAAACCAGATGGCTCAACATACCCACCAGGAACTACGGTAGAAATCCCAGGTAAAGATGGAAACCCAATTATCGTTACAATCGATAAAGAAGGTAAAGGTAAAGTACCAAACAGTGAATTACCAGACGGTAAAGTTCCAGGTACAGGTAAGATTACCGAACCAGGTCAACCAGCTGTAGAAGTTCCAGTAGAAACTCCAGCTAAGGTAACACCAGCAACACCAACAGATACAATTCCAGTTGCACCAGTGACACCTGATACGCCAGTCAAACCTGACACTAATGGAGGTTCTGGTCAAGATACACCAGCACCAGCTACTCCAACTCCAAATGCAGTTACTCCGAATGCAGATCAGGTAGATACTAAGACTACTATTGATAATGGAGCTAAGTCAAATGATTCTCAAAATGTATTGCCAAATACAGGAACAGAATCAAATGCTGCTCTTGCATCTCTAGGACTTCTTGGACTATTGAGTGGATTTGGACTTGTAGCTCGCAAGAAAAAAGAAGACTAAAAATTTAGTCAGATGAACATTCATTCTTTTGTATTGTAAAGACAAACTAGATTGGTTCTGGGAATCGTGTTCGTCATAAAACAAAAAGAATGTTTAGATAAAGAAAGCGAACAATGCTAGGATTTTGTTAAACGGAATTCTAAGTATTGTTCGCTTTTGTGGTATAATAATTACTATGCAGAAAAAACCAACGTCAGCCTATGTGCACATCCCGTTTTGTACCCAGATTTGTTATTATTGTGACTTTTCAAAAGTTTTTATCAAGAATCAGCCGGTAGATAGCTATTTGGAGCATCTGCTGGAAGAGTTTCGTTCTTATGATATTCAAAAGTTGCGAACTCTTTATATCGGTGGTGGTACACCGACAGCTTTGTCAGCTCCGCAACTGGAGGTGTTATTGGATGGCTTGACTAAAAACTTGGACTTGTCTGTCTTAGAGGAGTTGACCATTGAGGCCAATCCAGGCGACTTGGACGCGGATAAGATAGCTGTTTTGAAGAACTCGGCTGTCAATCGTGTTTCGCTAGGTGTGCAGACCTTTGATGATAAGATGCTGAAAAAGATTGGGCGTAGTCATTTGGAGAAGGATATTTATGAAAATATCGACCGTCTGAAACTGTCTGGTTTTGACAATATCTCTATTGATTTGATTTATGCACTTCCTGGTCAGACCATGGAGCAGGTCAAGGAAAATGTAGCTAAGGCCATTGGACTTGATATTCCCCACATGAGTCTCTATAGCTTGATTTTGGAAAATCATACGGTCTTTATGAACCGTATGAGACGAGGGAAATTGCCTCTGCCTAAAGAGGAACTGGAAGCTGAGATGTTTGAGTACATCATCGCAGAGCTAGAGCGAGCTGGTTTTGAACATTATGAGATTTCCAATTTCTCCAAATCCGGTTTTGAAAGTCGTCACAATCTCATGTACTGGGACAATGCTGAATACTATGGCATCGGTGCTGGGGCATCTGGTTATGTAAATGGAGTACGCTATAAAAACCATGGTCCCATTCGTCATTATCTCAGTGCGGTTGAGGAAGGCAATGCTCGTATCACAGAAGAGCACCTGAGTCAAAAAGAGCAAATGGAAGAGGAAATGTTCTTGGGCCTCCGCAAGAAATCAGGAGTCTCCATGGCGCGATTTGAGGAAAAATTTGGACGGTCTTTCGATGGACTTTATGGAGAAATTGTCAAGGACTTGGTTCAACAAGGTCTCATGCAAATAGAGGGTGACCGAGTTCGTATGACAAAGAGAGGTCTCTTTTTGGGAGACACTGTAGCAGAACGATTTATTTTGGAGTAGGATGATGGGCTTAACTTATCAAATGAAAATGAAAATTCCTTTTGATATGGCTGATATGAACGGTCATATCAAGCTGCCAGATGTGATTTTATTGTCCCTACAAGTTTCAGGGATGCAGTCGATTGAACTGGGAGTTAGTGATAAGACTATTTTGGAAGAGCATAATCTGGTCTGGATTATCACAGAATACGATATTGAGGTGGTTCGTTTGCCTCGTTTTGCAGAAGAAATCACTATCGAAACGGAAGCCCTGAGTTACAATCGACTTTTTTGCTACCGTCGCTTTACCATTTATGATGAAGCAGGGGAGGAGCTCATCCACATGATGGCGACCTTTGTTCTGATGGACCGAGACAGTCGAAAAGTCCATGCTGTAGAACCTGAGATTGTGGCTCCTTACCAGTCTGATTTTGATAAAAAACTTATCCGTGGACCAAAGTATGAGTCCTTGGACGAGCCAGTCAGCAAGGATTACCATGTTCGTTTTTACGATTTAGATATGAATGGCCATGTCAATAACAGTAAATACTTGGACTGGATTTTTGAGGTCATGGGAGCGGATTTTTTGACCCAATATATTCCCAAGAAAATCAACCTCAAGTATGTCAAGGAAGTGCGACCAGGTGGGGTGATTACATCGGCTGTTGAAAGGACTGGACTGGAAAGCAAGCATGAGATTACAAGCGATGGTGCGACCAATGCCCAAGCAATCATCACATGGCAAGAAATAAAAAAAGATTAGGAAAAAGTATGAAATATAAAGGCTATTTAATTGATTTAGACGGTACTATTTATAAGGGGAAAGATCGAATCCCGGCAGGAGAGGCTTTTGTTCATGAATTGCAAAAGCGGGACATTCCCTATCTCTTTGTAACCAACAATACAACCCGCACTCCAGAGAGTGTTCAGGAGATGCTGGCTCAGAATTTTAATATCGATACGCCCCTATCAACTGTCTACACAGCGACTTTGGCAACCATCGACTATATGAATGACTTGGGTCTTGAAAAGACCGTCTATGTCATCGGAGAATCAGGCCTCAAGGAAGCCATCAAGGCGGCTGGTTATGTGGAAGACAAGGAAAATCCAGCCTATGTGGTAGTAGGACTGGATTGGCAAGTTGACTATGAAAAATTTGCGATAGCAACACTTGCTATCCAAAAGGGTGCCCATTTTATTGGAACCAATCCTGACCTCAACATTCCGACAGAACGCGGTCTTTTGCCGGGTGCTGGTTCACTGATTACGCTGCTTGAAGTAGCAACACGAGTGAAGCCTGTTTATATCGGGAAGCCAAATGCTATCATCATGGACAAGGCAGTTGAGCACTTAGGCTTGGAACGTGAAGAGTTGATTATGGTTGGGGACAATTATTTAACTGATATTCGAGCAGGGATTGACAATGGCATTCCAACGCTCTTGGTGACGACAGGTTTTACCAAGGCAGAAGAAGTAGCAACCCTACCAATCGCACCGACTCATGTGGTTTCTAGCCTTGCGGAGTGGAACTTTGATGAAAACTAAACTGACCTTTTGGGGCTCTATGCTCTTTCTCTTCTCTCTTTCAATCCTTCTGACAATTTATCTAGCTTGGATTTTCTATCCTTTTGAAATTCAGTGGCTGAATTTAACAGATCGGGTCTATCTAAAACCAGAAACCATTCAGTACAACTTTCATATTTTGATGAATTACCTGACCAATCCTTTTAGTCAGGTCTTGCAGATGCTTGATTTTCGTTCGTCAGCAGCTGGTCTGCACCATTTCGCAGTGGTCAAGAATCTCTTTCACTTGGTTCAGCTAGTAGCTCTAGTGACACTGCCAAGTTTCTATTTCTTTGTCAATAAGATTGTGAAAAAGGGCTTTTTATCTTTATTTAGTAAAGGGCTTCTGGCCCTAGTGGTTTTGCCTTTGCTGATTGGTCTTGGGGGAGTTTTGATTGGTTTTGATCAATTCTTTACCCTTTTTCATCAAATTCTCTTTGTGGGAGATGATACCTGGCTTTTTGATCCAGCCAAGGATCCAGTGATTCTGATTTTGCCAGAGACTTTCTTCCTTCATGCCTTCCTCCTCTTTTTTGTCCTCTATGAAAGCTTCTTTGGCTATCTTTATCTGAAAAGTCGTAGGAAATAATACTAAAGATATTCTTATTTTGCATCAATCAATTAGGTATGTGATTCGAAACTATTGTCAAGAGTGAATTAATCAAATCCAAAAAGAGTTAATCGTTCGCGAACAGTCTATTTTTCTTGAAAAAATAGGCTTTTTTTCTAAAAATCCCTAGTCAAGCGCTTTATTTTTTTGTATAATAGAAGTAGCAAAGTATAGATAAGAAGAGAAAAGCATGATTACACTATTTCTATCACCGAGCTGTACATCATGTCGTAAGGCTAAGGCCTGGTTAGAAAAACATAAGGTGCCCTTTGAGGAACACAATATTATGACCAGTCCTTTAACAAGAAAAGAATTGCAACACATTCTTTCCTTGACCGAAAATGGTACTGATGACATCATTTCAACTCGTTCAAAAATTTTTCAAAAATTGAATATTGATGTAGAGAGTATCTCGGTATCGGAATTGCTTCATTTGATTGAGCAGTACCCTAGTCTTTTGCGTCGCCCAATTATTATCGATGCCAAACGTATGCAAATTGGTTTTAATGAAGATGAGATTCGTGCTTTTCTCCCTCGTAGTTACCGTAAGCAAGAACTAAAAGAAGCAAGAATGAGAGCTGGTATTAGTTAATGAACAAACAGTATAGTTACCCACTAGATTTGTCGTGGAGCACTGAAGAACTTGCTTCAGTGCTTTCTTTTTTTAATGATGTTGAAGCTGCCTATGAAAGCAAGGTAGAGGCTCAAAAGTTACTGGACTCCTATAAGGGATTCAAGGCGGTCGTGCCAAGCAAGAGCGAAGAGAAACGTTTGGGACGAGAATTTGAAACAGTTAGTGGCTATTCGCTTTACCGAGCAGTTCAGGCTGCCAAGGAAAAAGGGGAAGGAAAGATTTCTCTTGGAAAGTAAGTTTGAATTTGCTAAAGAGCTAATTAAGAAAGCAGGCCAGTACATCCTTGACCACATGCAGGAAGACTTGTGTGTTGAAACCAAGTCCTCTCCAACAGATTTGGTGACCAGACTGGACAAGGAAGTTCAGGAACTCTTGGTTGGTGAGATTTTATCCCGTTATCCTGAGGATAAGATCTGTGCTGAAGAAGGTTGTCTGCGAGCTTCGGCTCAAGAGGGCAAGGTTTGGGTCATTGATCCGATTGATGGTACCAATAATTTTGTCGCCCAGCAGGAAGATTTTGCTGTTATGATGGCTTATTTTGAAAATGGTCAGGGACAGTTTGGTCTGATTTATGATGTGGTCAAGGGGGATTGTTACCATGGTGGTGGGGAATTTCCAGTTTGTCTAAATGATAAGCCCCTAGCTCCTTTTAAACCAAAACCACTTGGAGATTTTCTCATTGCAGGAAATAGTGGTATGCTGGAAACCAATGAATGGGGCTTGGCTGATTTGAGTCGGGCTGTACTTGGTGTTCGTGTCTATGGGAGTGCGGCCATTAGTTTTGCCAAGATTTTGTCAGGGCATTTATTGACCTATGTCACCTATCTGCAACCATGGGATTATGCTGCCGCTAGTATTTTAGGGGAAAGTCTGGGGTATCGGGTGGTGACTCTTACTGGTGAAGCTCTTGATTTTCAAACCAGACAGCCGGTCATGATGGTCCCTCTTGAGATGCAGGAGGAAATTCAGTCCTATATTTACGAAAGGAAAAGAACTTAAATGCAATTTCCAGAAGGATTTGTTGAAAAATATGAAGAGATACTAGGAGATGAGGCAAGAGATTTTCTTGCCTCTTTTGAGGAGGAAGCGGTTTCGGCCTTTCGGGTCAATCCTTTAAAAGAAGCGCCAGTTTCCTTTCCTGATTCCATTCCTCAAACCCCTTGGGGCCACTATGGGAAGGTTTCAGGAAAATCGCCTGAGCATGCTACAGGTTTGGTTTATTCGCAAGAACCCGCTGCCCAGATGGTGGCTCAGGTAGCCCAACCCAGTCCTGGAATGAAGGTCTTGGATTTAGCCGCTGCTCCAGGGGGTAAATCAACTCAGCTAGCAGCCTATCTAGCAGGGGAGGGTCTCCTTGTTTCCAACGAAATCTCAAGCAAACGGGCTAAGATTTTAGTAGAAAATATGGAGCGCTTTGGAGCGACAAATGTCGTGGTGACCAATGAATCTGCTGACCGCTTGGCCAAGGTCTTTAAAGGCTATTTTGACCTCATTGTTCTTGATGCTCCTTGCTCAGGGGAAGGGATGTTCCGTAAGCAACCAGATGCTATGGACTATTGGAGCTTAGATTATCCAAGTCAATGTGCTAGTTTGCAAAGAGAAATTCTAGCAGATGCAGTGACTATGCTTGCAGAAGGTGGTCGTCTGGTTTATTCAACCTGTACCTGGGCACCTGAGGAAAATGAAGAGATTGTCAAGTGGTTGCTGGAAGAGTATGATTTTGACTTGCTACCAGTAGAGCGTATCAATGGAATGGTAGCTGGAATTGACCTGCCAGAAACGGCTCGTATGTACCCAAATCATTTTAAGGGAGAGGGTCAGTTTGTAGCCCATTTGCAATTTAAAGGTGACAATCCAGCTACTAAATTTAAGGCAAGTAAGAGTAATCTCAGCCGAGAACAAGTTGCCTTGTGGCAGGAATTTGCCCAAAAACATTTGAAGGTCAATCTACCGGGTATCTTGCAGACTTTTGGAGACCAGCTTTATCTCTTGCCAGAACTCTTGCCAGATTTAGGAAAACTCAAGATTGCTCGGAATGGTCTGCATTTGGGTACTTTTAAGAAGAAACGCTTTGAGCCTAGTTTTGCTCTTGGTCTAGCCTTGAAACCGAGTCAGGTCAAACAGTCGGTTGAAATTGCTCAAGAAGCGTTTGTAAAGTATGCCGCTGGAGAAACCGTTCAGCTGGCAGAAAGTCTGCCAAATGGTTGGTACCAAGTTTTGGTTCAAGGAAATGGCTTGGGCTTTGCTAAGGTGACTGGAAATGTTTTGAAAAATTATTTTCCAAAAGGCCTCAGATTCAAGTGAAAATGCTAGTCAAAGTAGCTTGTCTATGTTATAGTGGAAGTATGGATTTTTTTCAAATTGTCTTTCATTTTAAGTCAAAATTGGTGGAGATGGTAACTGAGCAAATTTCTAGTAAAACCAAGCTAGCAACTTCAGTTGCCTCCTAATTTTCAAAAGAAAAACATAAATAAATAGTTGAAAAAATTCACAGCATTCACCATTATTTTCAAGGAGAAAAACAGTGAAAAAAAGGAAAAAACTCGCTCTATCCCTTGCAGCTCTTTTGCTAGCAGGTTCTTTGGCGGGATGTGCTAGCTGGATTGATCGTGGGGAATCCATGACAGCTGTTGGCTCAACGGCTCTTCAGCCTTTGGTCGAAGCAGCAGCAGATGAATTTGGTTCTATGCACGTTGGAAAAACAGTCAACGTCCAAGGTGGAGGATCTGGTACAGGTCTGTCTCAGGTTCAGTCTGGAGCCGTTGATGTAGGAAATTCAGATGTATTTGCCGAGGAAAAAGACGGTATCAACGCATCTGCTCTAGTGGACCATAAGGTAGCCGTAGCGGGCTTGGCAGTGATTGTGAACAAGGAAGTTGATGTTGAAAATCTGACAACTGAACAACTCCGTAGCATCTTCACAGGTCAAGTGACCAACTGGAAAGAAGTCGGTGGGAAAGACCTAGCCATTTCCATTATCAACCGCGCGGCAAGTTCTGGTTCGCGTGCAACCTTTGATAGTGTTGTCATGGATGGTCAATCTGCCGTGCAGAGTCAAGAACAGGATTCAAATGGGATGGTCAAAAACATTGTTTCCCAGACACCAGGAGCCATTTCTTACCTAGCCTTTGCCTATGTGGATGACTCGGTTAAACGCATGAAGTTGAATGGCTATGAGCCGATTGCAGAAAATGTTACAAGCAATAACTGGCCTTTGTGGTCTTACGAACACATGTACACCTTAGGTCAACCAAATGAATTGGTGGCAGAATTCCTCAACTTTGTTCTCTCAGATGAAGCGCAAAGCGGAATCGTTAAGGGGATGGGCTATATTTCTGTTAAGGAAATGAAGGTTGAAAAAGATGCTGTAGGAACGGTGACAGCACTAGAAGGGAGTCACTAATGAATCAAGAAGAATTAGCTAAAAAATTACTTTCTCCCTCAAAGAACTCTCGTCTAGAGAAATTAGGAAAAGGCTTGACCTTTGCCTGCCTGTCTTTGATCGTCATCATTGTGGCCATGATTTTAATCTTCGTAGCCCAAAAAGGTTTGTCGACCTTCTTTGTAAATGGGGTTAATATCTTTGATTTCCTCTTTGGCCAAACTTGGAATCCTTCAGGTAAACAATTTGGTGCCCTTCCCATGATTTTGGGTTCCTTTATTGTCACAATCCTATCAGCCCTTATCGCAACTCCTTTTGCTATTGGAGCGGCAGTCTTTATGACCGAAGTTTCACCAAAAGGTGCTAGAATCTTGCAACCAGCCATTGAATTGCTGGTCGGGATTCCTTCAGTCGTGTATGGATTTATCGGTTTGCAGGTCGTAGTTCCCTTTGTCCGCAGTGTCTTTGGTGGAACTGGTTTTGGGATTTTGTCAGGGATTTTCGTTCTCTTTGTCATGATTTTACCGACGGTAACCTTTATGACAACGGATAGTTTGCGTGCGGTGCCTCGTCACTATCGTGAAGCTAGTTTGGCTATGGGAGCCACTCGTTGGCAAACCATCTGGCGCGTGACCTTGAAGGCAGCGCGTTCAGGGATTTTCACCGCAGTGGTCTTTGGGATGGCGCGTGCCTTTGGTGAGGCCTTGGCCATTCAGATGGTGGTCGGAAACTCAGCCGTTGTCCCAACTTCACTAACAACACCTGCTGCGACCTTGACCTCTGTTTTGACCATGGGTATCGGAAATACCGTTATGGGAACAGTTGACAATAACGTTCTCTGGTCACTGGCCTTAGTCTTGCTTTTGATGAGTTTGGCCTTCAACAGTGTGATTAAATTGATTACGAAAGAAAGAGGAAAGAAAAACTATGCACGCTAAGAAATTAGATAAAATTGCAACAGCTGTCCTCTACTCGATTGCAGGGATTATCGTTGCCATCTTGGCATCCTTGATTCTTTATATCTTGGTTCGTGGTTTGCCCCACATCTCTTGGTCTTTCTTGACTGGCAAATCATCTTCTTACCAAGCAGGCGGAGGGATTGGAATTCAGCTCTATAATTCCTTCTTCCTTCTGGTTATTACTTTGATTATCTCTGTTCCCTTGTCTATGGGAGCTGGGATTTTCCTAGCCGAATATGCTAAAAAAGGTCCTGTGACAAACTTTGTCAGAACCTGTATTGAAATCTTATCTTCACTTCCATCAGTGGTTGTAGGTCTCTTTGGTTACTTGATTTTTGTAGTTCAGTTTGAGTATGGATTTTCAATCATTTCAGGTGCCTTGGCCTTGACGGTCTTTAACCTACCTCAGATGACTCGTAATGTTGAAGATAGTTTGAAACACGTTCACCATACGCAACGTGAGGCTGGTTTGGCTCTTGGGATTTCTCGTTGGGAGACTGTGGTCCATGTGGTCATTCCAGAAGCCCTTCCAGGTATTGTGACTGGGGTCGTCTTGGCCTCTGGTCGTATCTTTGGTGAGGCGGCTGCACTTATCTATACAGCAGGACAATCCGCTCCAGCACTTGACTGGTCTAACTGGAATATTCTCAGTGTGACCAGCCCAATCTCTATCTTCCGTCAAGCAGAAACCTTGGCTGTCCATATCTGGAAAGTCAATAGTGAAGGAACCATTCCAGATGGAACCATCGTATCAGCAGGTTCTGCGGCCGTGCTCCTCATCTTTATCCTCATCTTTAACTTTGGAGCCCGTAAACTCGGAAGTTACCTACATAAGAAATTAACCGCTGCCTAAAGGAGAAGCCATGTCAAAATATAATTGGGATGAAAAGCATATCATCACCTTTCCTGAAGAGAAAGTGGCCCTCTCTACTAAGGATTTACATGTTTACTACGGTAAAAAAGAATCCATCAAGGGCATCGATATGCAATTTGAAAAAAATAAAATCACAGCCTTAATTGGCCCATCTGGATCAGGGAAATCAACCTACCTCCGCAGTCTTAACCGTATGAATGATACGATTGATATTGCCAAGGTAACAGGTCAAATTCTCTACCAAGGGATTGATGTCAACCGTCCAGAAATTAACGTTTATGAGATGCGTAAGCATATCGGAATGGTCTTCCAACGACCAAATCCCTTTGCCAAGTCTATCTACCGCAATATCACTTTTGCTCATGAACGTGCAGGGGTTAAGGACAAGCAAGTCTTGGATGAAATTGTGGAAACCTCTCTCCGTCAGGCTGCCCTTTGGGACCAAGTCAAAGACGATTTGCACAAGTCAGCCTTGACTTTATCAGGTGGTCAGCAGCAACGTCTCTGTATTGCTCGTGCTATCTCTGTTAAACCAGATATCCTCTTAATGGATGAGCCAGCGTCAGCTTTGGACCCCATTGCGACAGCCCAGCTGGAAGAAACCATGTTGGAATTGAAGAAGGACTTTACCATCATCATCGTGACCCACAGTATGCAGCAGGCTGCGCGTGCTAGTGACTACACAGGATTTTTCTACTTGGGTGACTTGATCGAGTATGATAAGACGTCTAATATTTTCCAAAATGCCAAACTACAGTCAACCAATGACTACGTAACAGGACACTTTGGATAGAAAGGAAACAGTATGACAGAAGCGATTTTACAGGTGTCAGACCTGTCCGTTTACTACAATCAAAAGAAGGCCTTGAATAGTGTTTCCCTATCTTTCCAACCCAAGGAAATTACAGCCTTGATTGGTCCATCTGGATCAGGGAAATCAACCCTCCTCAAGGCTATCAACCGCATGGGGGACCTCAATCCAGAGGTAACTACAACTGGTTCAGTGGTTTACAACGGCCACAATATCTACAGCCCACGTACAGATACAGTTGAATTGCGTAAGGAAATCGGTATGGTTTTCCAACAGCCCAACCCTTTCCCTATGTCCATCTACGAAAATGTTGTCTACGGACTTCGTATCAATGGAGTGAAGGACAAGCAAGTTTTGGATGAAGCGGTAGAAAAAGCCTTGCAACGAGCTTCTATCTGGGATGAGGTCAAGGACCGCCTGCATGATTCAGCTATCGGGCTTTCAGGTGGACAACAGCAACGTGTCTGTGTTGCCCGTGTCTTGGCAACCAGCCCTAAAATCATTCTCTTGGATGAACCGACTTCAGCCTTGGACCCTATCTCTGCTGGGAAGATTGAGGAGACCTTGTATGGGCTAAAAGATAAATACACCATGCTCTTGGTTACACGTTCTATGCAACAAGCCTCTCGTATCTCTGACAAAACAGGATTTTTCCTTGATGGGGATTTGATTGAGTTTAACGATACCAAGAAGATGTTCCTCAACCCACAACACAAGGAAACAGAAGATTATATTTCAGGAAAATTTGGATAAGGAGATAAATGATGTTACGTTCTCAATTTGAAGAAGATTTAGAGAAATTGCATAACCAGTTCTATGCCATGGGACAAGAAGTGCTTTCCCAAATCAATCGTACAGTGCGTGCCTTTGTTACGCATGACCGTGATTTGGCCAAGGAAGTCATCGAAGACGATGCAGAAGTAAATGAATACGAAGTGAAATTGGAGAAGAAATCATTTGAAATGATTGCCCTTCAACAACCCGTTTCTCAAGACTTGCGTACAGTTCTAACAGTCTTGAAGGCTGTATCTGACTTGGAACGTATGGGTGATCATGCCGTTTCCATTGCCAAGGCGGCAATTCGTATGAAAGGGGAGCAACGCATCCCAGCTGTTGAAGAAGAAATCAAGAGAATGGGGCGCGATGTCAAGAACTTCGTCGAAGCAGCCCTTGAACTCTATCTCAATGGTTCAGTGGATCAGGCCTATGAAGTAGCAGCCATGGACGAAAAAATCAACCATTATTTTGATAGCATTCGTGACTTGGCTACAGAAGAAATCAAGAAAAATCCTGATGCCATTGTTACAGGTCGAGATTATTTCCAAGTGATTGCCTTCTTGGAACGCATTGGAGACTATGCCAAGAATATCTGTGAATGGGTTGTTTACTTTGAAACAGGTAAGATTGTCGAACTATAAAATAGGTTCATTCTGTATAAAAAGGAGCTTGAAATCAACCGATAGCTCCTTTTCTTGAATGAAAAAAATATTTTTAAGATAAAAATTCAAAAAACACTTGACAAGTAACTTGGATAGCGTTATAATTATACAAAATTAACAGAGAGGTTGTTTATTTATGAAATCAAAAAAATGGATATTTGTTTTATGTAGCTTTCTTGCAAGTTTCTTCTTAGTAGCTTGCCAGTCAGGTTCGAATGGTTCTCAGTCAGCTGTTGAGGCCATTAAGCAAAAAGGGAAATTGGTTGTGGCGACCAGTCCTGACTATGCACCTTTTGAATTTCAGTCTTTGGTTGACGGGAAAAATCAGGTAGTCGGTGCGGATATTGATATGGCCCAAGCTATCGCTGATGAACTTGGGGTTAAGTTGGAAATCTCAAGCATGAGTTTTGACAATGTCTTGACTAGTCTTCAAACTGGGAAGGCTGATCTAGCAGTTGCAGGAATTAGCGCTACTGACGAGAGAAAAGAAGTCTTTGACTTTTCAATCCCTTACTATGAAAACAAGATTAGTTTCTTGGTTCGTAAGGCTGATGTAGGAAAATACAAGGATCTAACTAGCCTGGAAAGTGCTAATATTGCAGCCCAAAAAGGGACTGTTCCAGAGTCTATGGTCAAGGAACAATTGCCAAAAGCTCAATTGACTTCCCTAACCAATATGGGTGAAGCTGTCAATGAATTGCAGGCTGGAAAAGTAGATGCTGTTCACATGGATGAGCCTGTTGCTCTTAGCTATGCTGCTAAAAATGCAGACCTAGCTGTTGCAACTGTCAGCTTGAAGATGAAGGACGGCGAAGCCAATGCAGTTGCCCTTAGAAAAAATAGTGCAGATTTGAAAGAAGTGGTGGACAAGGTCATCCAAAAACTCAAGGATGAAGGAACTTACCAAAGCTATCTTGAAAAAGCAGCAAGCCTAACTGAGGTTGAAGAATAATACTCAATGAAAATCAAAGAGCAAACTAGGAAGCTAGCCGCAAGCTGTACTTGAGTACGGTAAGGCGACGCTGACGTGGTTTGAAGAGATTTTCGAAGAGTATAAGAAAAAAGCAGAGTTGGAGATCATTCCAATTCTGCTTTTAAATAGTCTAAAACATTTTCTAGATTGTCTAGGGACACCTTGGCAAATTGATAAGGACAGGCACCCAAGTATGCCTCTTCAAAGAAATCCAAGCCCAGTTGACTGTGTTTGAGACTGGCGATTTTAGGGTACTGTCTGAGATCAAGCAATAAACCATCATGTAGAGGGAAATGAGGAAGGGGACAAGGAGTGTTAGCTAGTCTTTCCTCGAGTTGTTTTTGGTAGTTTTCCTGATTGGACAAGCGAGCCAGCCGATTTTTCTCAAATAATTGACTGTCAATATAGAGTGACAGGGCCTTTTGCATGATAAGGTTGCTATCGTAGTCTAGGATATTTTTGTAGGCCACAAAGGCTTCTTTGATAGCATTTGGAAGGATGAGTGCTGTTATCCGCAGGGCTGGAAAGAGGCTGGTTGAAAAGGACTTGATGTAAATGACGCGCTTCTCTGTATCCAGATAGTGGAAGGTCTGGCCCTTCTTGGAGTCCAAATCCCCCAAATAGTCGTCCTCTACGATATAGACACCATACTTGGCAGCTAAGTCAAGAATAGCCCGTTTGTCCTGCTCTGAATAGGAATGCCCCAGAGGATAGTGAAAGCGAGGAATGGTATAGAAAAACTTAATCTTTCCTGTTTTGAAATGGCCTTCTAGCTCCTCCAAGTCAATCCCATCAATGCCTCGTTCAATCGTTTGATAGTCCAGACCTTGAGCAATCAAGAGACGATTCATCCGATGGTAGGTCGGCTGTTCCACCAAGATTTCCTTTGATTGGCTAGGAAAGGATATTTGAGAGAGGATAAACAAGGCTTGTTGGGTCCCAGAAGTCAATACCAACTGGTCTGCCTTGCAGTAGAGAGCTTGGTCAAAGAGGAGTTTATGAATGGATTGTCTTAAGTCTTCTAAACCTTCTTGATTCTCATAGTAGTTGAAGAGGTAGTTTTCTCGGCCAATCAAAGTTTCATTGACACAGAGTCGGAAATCGTCATAGGCGCTGGCATGTTCGTCCGTAACCTCAATCTCTAGGTCTTGGTGTTGCCCTTGTTCTAGGACATAGTAGCCACTCTGGGGCTTGGCATAGAGGTATTGTTCGTGCCGTAATTCCAGCAGGGCGCGTTGAATGGTGTCCTTGCTACAGTGAAAGTCAAGGCTCAGTTGGCGAATAGAAGGCAGGCGGCTTCCCGTCGGAAATCGTCCAGACTCGATACCATTTTTCAGATAGGAAACGACCTCTTGGTACTTGCTTTGTTTCTTCATTCCAGACCTCCCTTGATTTTGTTACATTGTACCCTTTTTTTTCCTTCTTGGCAATGTCTAGGGTGTTTCTCTCGTTCACATCTAGGGGCAAATGTGGTATACTTAGGAGTAACATTTATAGAATAATACTCTTCGAAAATCTCTTCAAAGCACATCAGCTTCGCCTTGCCGTAGATATGGTTACTGACTTCGTCAGTCTTATCTACAACCTTAAAGCAGTGCTTTGAGCAACCTGCGGCTCGCTTCCTAGTTTGCTCTTTGATTTTCATTGAGTATAACAGACAAGAAAGAGAATGGATAAGAACGTGCAGGAACCAGTGAAATTATTTCAATACAATACCCTTGGAGCCTTGATGGCTGGCCTTTATGGTGGGACCATGACAGTAGGAGAATTACTAGAGCATGGTGATCTTGGTTTGGGAACCTTGGATTCCATTGATGGAGAATTGATTGTCTTGGATGGCAAGGCTTATCAGGCCAAAGGTTCAGGAGAGCAACCAGAAATTGTAGAAGTGTCACCAGATGCCCTTATTCCTTACGCTGCAGTAGTACCGCATCAGGCAGAAGTCATTTTCCGCCAGCGCTTTGAGATGACAGACAAGGAATTGGAAGAACGAATCGAGTCATATTATGACGGGGAAAATCTTTTCCGCTCTATCAAGATTCGTGGGGAATTTTCACATATGCATGTGCGCATGATTCCCAAGTCGACACCAGATACCAAGTTTGCTGAGGTCGCAACCCATCAGCCTGAGTATAGTCGAGACAATGTGGCAGGAACCATCGTTGGTTTCTGGACACCAGAGATTTTCCATGGAGTCAGTGTGGCAGGCTACCATCTGCACTTCATCTCAGATGATTTGACCTTCGGTGGGCATGTCATGGACTTTGTCATCAAGGAAGGGATTATCGAGGTGGGAGCGGTTGACCAGTTGGACCAACGTTTCCCGGTACAAGACCGTCAATACTTGTTTGCTAAGTTTAATGTTGACGAGATGAAAAAAGATATTGAAAAGGCGGAATAGGAGAAGAAAATGACCATTCATATTATCATTACCATGTTGCTGTTACTGGCTTTCTTGATAGGAAGCATTTGGTATGCCAGAAAGAAATACCATATCAATCTAGCTGTTTTGGGCTTGGGGGCTGTAGCCTTCTTTGTTTCTTCACAGATTTTGGAAAAACTGGTGCATATCTTAGTTTTGCATCCTCAAAAAGACGGTAGTATTGCCCTCTTGCAAGACCATCCGCTTGTCTATATCATCTATGGACTAGCCATGGCAGCATTTTTTGAGGAAACAGCTCGCCTTGTTTTCTTCAAATGGTTGGAGAAAAAGAGAAGTTTGGAAAAGGCAGATGCCTTGGCCTATGGCTTGGGGCATGGTGGCTTGGAATTGATTTTCCTAGGTCTTACTAGTTTGATTAATCTCTACATCGTTCTTTCGGCAGTTCAAACTCAGAATCCACAGGTCATGCAATTGCTGTCTGAAAATATGTTGAAAACCATTCAGTCGCTTTCTGTGTGGCAGATTTATTTGCTTGGATTTGAACGGATTTTGGCCCTAGGTTTCCAATTACTCTTGACAGTTTGGGTTTACCAAGCTGTTCGCCAGAAGAAATGGATTTATCTCCTAGCAGCCTATGGGCTACATGCCTTCTTTGACCTGGCTCCATCTCTAGCCCAAGTCGGCTGGTTAACAAATCCAGTCTTGGTGGAAGTTGTCCTAGCACTTGAGCTCGTTTTGGTTGCCTATGGAACCAAGGCAATCTTTTGTAAAAAATCATAAGAAAAGAGGGAAACCTCTTTTTTTGTGCAAAATCCAAACAAGGTATTTTTATGGTCGTCAAATGTCTCTAAAAATGGTATAATGGGATGAATTTTGTAAAAGGAAGAGTGACATGTCTGTAAGAGAAAAAATGCTTGAAATCTTAGAAGGAATTGATATCCGTTTTAAGGAACCCTTGCATAGCTATAGTTATACAAAAGTAGGTGGAGAGGCTGATTATCTGGTCTTTCCACGAAATCGTTTTGAGTTGGCGCGCGTTGTTAAATTTGCCAACCAAGAAAATATCTCTTGGATGGTTCTTGGAAATGCTAGCAACATTATCGTTCGTGATGGTGGGATTCGTGGATTTGTCATCTTGTGTGACAAGCTCAATAATGTTTCAGTTGATGGCTATACCATCGAAGCAGAAGCTGGTGCTAACTTGATTGAAACAACTCGCATTGCCCTTCGTCATAGTTTGACTGGTTTTGAGTTTGCTTGTGGTATTCCTGGAAGTGTTGGTGGTGCTGTCTTTATGAATGCCGGTGCCTATGGTGGCGAGATTGCCCACATCTTGCAGTCTTGTAAGGTTTTGACCAAGGATGGAGAAATCGAGACTCTGTCTGCCAAAGATTTGGCTTTTGGTTACCGTCATTCAGCCATTCAGGAGTCAGGCGCGGTTGTCTTGTCAGCTAAATTTGCCCTTGCTCCAGGAACCCATCAGGTTATCAAGCAAGAAATGGACCGCTTGACGCACCTACGTGAGCTCAAACAACCTTTAGAATATCCATCTTGTGGTTCGGTTTTTAAACGTCCAGTAGGGCATTTTGCAGGTCAATTAATTTCTGAGGCTGGCTTGAAAGGCTATCGTATCGGTGGCGTAGAAGTGTCTGAAAAGCACGCAGGATTTATGATCAATGTCGCAGATGGAACAGCCAAAGACTACGAGGACTTGATTGAGTCTGTAATCGAAAAAGTCAAGGAGCACTCAGGTGTTACACTTGAGAGAGAAGTTCGTATCTTAGGTGAAAGCAAGTAGGAAGCTGTAGTTGAAAAGCTGCTGCTATGTCATGGAAAGGGGGTGAAAGCCTATCGGTAGCGAAGATGTATGCAGGTGGTTTTACTCCCTGCAAGAGGTAGTAGCGGCCTGACAGAGCCCTGATCTGTTAATCTATGAAAAAGAAGGAATTTATGCCAATTGAAAAAACCAATTATCGAATTCAAAAACGTCTCTAAAGTTTTTGAAGACAGCAACACCAAGGTTCTCAAAGACATCAACTTTGAGTTGGAAGAAGGGAAATTTTACACCCTTCTAGGCGCATCTGGTTCAGGGAAATCAACTATCCTAAACATTATTGCAGGTTTACTGGATGCGACGACAGGAGATATCATGCTAGACGGTGTCCGTATCAATGACATCCCAACCAACAAGCGAGACGTCCATACGGTCTTCCAATCCTATGCCTTGTTTCCACATATGAATGTGTTTGAAAATGTTGCCTTTCCGCTCCGCTTGCGTAAAATTGATAAGAAAGAAATCGAGCAGCGTGTAGCGGAAGTTCTCAAGATGGTTCAGTTGGAAGGTTATGAGAAGCGTTCCATCCGTAAACTTTCTGGAGGACAACGTCAGCGTGTGGCTATTGCCCGTGCCATCATCAACCAACCCCGTGTGGTCTTGCTGGATGAACCCTTGTCAGCGCTGGACTTGAAATTAAGAACAGACATGCAGTATGAACTGCGTGAACTGCAACAACGATTAGGCATTACCTTTGTCTTTGTTACTCACGATCAGGAAGAAGCCCTTGCCATGAGTGACTGGATTTTTGTTATGAATGATGGCGAGATTGTCCAGTCTGGAACACCTGTGGACATCTACGATGAGCCGATTAACCACTTTGTTGCCACCTTTATCGGTGAGTCAAATATCTTGCCAGGAACCATGATTGAGGACTACTTGGTTGAGTTTAACGGCAAACGCTTCGAAGCAGTCGATGGGGGGATGAAGCCAAATGAACCTGTTGAGGTCGTTATTCGTCCAGAAGACTTGCGCATTACTCTTCCTGAAGAAGGCAAGCTCCAAGTTAAGGTTGATACTCAGCTCTTCCGTGGGGTTCACTATGAGATTATCGCCTATGACGAACTAGGAAATGAATGGATGATTCACTCGACTCGTAAGGCCATCGTGGGTGAGGAAATCGGTCTGGACTTTGAACCAGAAGACATCCACATCATGCGTCTCAACGAAACCGAAGAAGAGTTCGATGCTCGTATCGAAGAATACGTAGAAATCGAAGAACAAGAAGCAGGTCTGATCAATGCAATCGAGGAGGAAAGAGATGAAGAAAACAAGCTCTAAACTCTTTGTAGTGCCCTACATGCTCTGGATTGCCCTCTTTGTGTTGGCACCCTTGGTCTTGATTTTCGGTCAATCCTTTTTCAATATCGAAGGCCAGTTCAGTTTAGAAAATTATAAGTCCTACTTTGCGTCACAAAACTTAACCTACCTCAAAATGAGCTTTAACTCTGTACTCTATGCAGGAATTGTGACCTTTGTGACTCTGTTTATCAGCTATCCGACAGCCCTCTTTTTGACCCGTCTCAAGCACCGTCAACTCTGGCTTATGCTGATTATTTTGCCAACTTGGATTAATTTGCTCCTCAAGGCCTATGCCTTTATCGGAATTTTTGGTCAAAATGGCTCTATTAACCAATTCTTGGAATTCATCGGAATCGGTTCACAGCAGTTGCTCTTTACCGATTTCTCCTTTATTTTTGTCGCAAGCTACATCGAGCTTCCATTTATGATTTTGCCGATTTTCAATGTCTTGGACGATATGGATAACAATCTCATCAATGCCAGCTATGACCTAGGTGCGACCAAGTGGGAGACCTTCCGTCATATCATCTTCCCTCTGTCTATGAACGGAGTGAGAAGTGGGGTTCAATCCGTCTTTATCCCAAGTTTGAGTCTCTTCATGCTGACCCGTTTGATTGGTGGGAATCGTGTTATTACCTTGGGGACTGCCATTGAGCAGAACTTCCTGACCAATGACAACTACGGTATGGGTTCAACCATCGGTGTGATTCTCATCCTGACCATGTTCATCACCATGTGGGTGACCAAGGAAAGGAGAGAACGATGAAAAAATTTGCCAACCTTTATCTAGGACTGGTCTTTCTTGTCCTCTACCTGCCTATTTTTTACTTGATTGGCTATGCCTTTAACGCAGGCAACGACATGAACAGCTTTACAGGCTTTAGTTTGAGCCATTTTAAAACCATGTTTGGCGATGGTCGTCTCATGTTGATTGTGACTCAGACCTTTTTCTTGGCCTTTCTCTCAGCCTTGATAGCGACCATTATCGGGACTTTTGGTGCTATTTATATCTACCAGTCTCGTAAGAAATACCAAGAAGCCTTTCTTTCACTCAATAATATCCTCATGGTTGCGCCTGACGTTATGATTGGTGCCAGCTTCTTGATTCTCTTTACCCAACTCAAGTTTTCACTTGGCTTTTTGACCGTTCTATCTAGTCACGTAGCCTTCTCCATTCCTATCGTGGTCTTGATGGTTTTGCCTCGACTCAAGGAAATGAACGGAGACATGATTCATGCGGCCTATGACTTGGGAGCCAGTCAATTTCAGATGTTCAAGGAAATCATGCTTCCTTACCTGACTCCGTCTATCATTGCAGGCTACTTCATGGCTTTTACCTATTCGTTAGATGATTTTGCTGTGACCTTCTTTGTAACGGGAAATGGCTTTTCAACCCTGTCCGTCGAGATTTACTCTCGTGCTCGTAAGGGGATTTCCCTAGAAATCAATGCCCTGTCTGCCCTTGTTTTTCTCTTTAGTATTATCCTAGTGGTTGGATATTACTTTATCTCGCGTGAGAAGGAGGAGCAAGCATGAAAAAACTCTATTCATTTTTAGCAGGAATTGTAGCGATTATCCTAGTCTTGTGGGGAATTGCGACTCATCTAGACAGTAAAATCAATAGCCGAGATAGTCAAAAACTGGTTATCTACAACTGGGGAGACTATATCGATCCAGAACTTTTGGAGCAATTCACAGAGGAAACAGGCATCCAAGTCCAGTATGAGACCTTTGATTCTAACGAAGCCATGTATACCAAGATTAAGCAAGGCGGAACGACCTACGACATTGCTATCCCTAGTGAATACATGATCAACAAGATGAAGGACGAAGACCTCTTAGTTCCGCTTGATTATTCAAAAATCGAAGGTCTTGAAAATATCGGTCCTGAGTTTCTCAACCAGTCCTTTGACCCAGGCAATAAATTCTCCATCCCTTACTTCTGGGGTACCTTAGGAATTGTCTACAATGAAACCATGGTAGATGAGGCTCCTGAGCATTGGGATGACCTTTGGAAACCAGAGTATAAGAACTCTATCATGCTCTTTGATGGGGCGCGTGAGGTATTGGGACTAGGACTCAATTCCCTCGGCTACAGCCTCAACTCCAAGGATCCCCAGCAGTTGGAAGAGACAGTGGACAAACTCTACAAGCTGACTCCAAATATCAAGGCTATTGTGGCGGACGAGATGAAAGGTTACATGATTCAGAACAACGCTGCTATCGGAGTGACCTTCTCTGGTGAAGCCAGCCAAATGCTAGAAAAAAATGAAAATCTACGCTATGTGGTTCCGACTGAGGCTAGCAACCTTTGGTTTGACAATATGGTCATTCCCAAAACAGTCAAAAACCAAGATGCAGCCTATGCCTTTATCAACTTTATGTTGAAACCTGAAAATGCTCTCAAAAATGCAGAGTATGTCGGCTATTCAACACCAAACATACCAGCTAAGGAACTGCTCCCAGAGGAGAAAAAAGAAGACAAGGCCTTCTATCCAGACGCTGAAACTATGAAACACCTAGAAGTTTATGAGAAATTTGACCATAAATGGACAGGAAAATATAGCGACCTCTTCCTACAATTTAAAATGTATCGGAAGTAGGAGTTAGCAGTCACGAAACGAATCAGTCAAGCTGGTTCGTTTTTTAATAGAAGTCAGTTTTTACAGCCATATCTTTTTCTATTTTAGTTGCTGTGTTTAGTAATATGAAAATTGAGGATAAAAATAGTGATAAGTGAAATAACGGCGCATTTGTTTCAAGATTTTTTTTATTTGTTGAATTCTATCTCCTTCATTAAAATTTTTTAAATTGACTACTAGCTACATACGCTTTTACCTCCTTTTATGCTATAATATTCTCAATAGAATCTTTAATCTTCAAATAAATATTCCTTATGGAATAATTCCGTTTTATACCGTTTAGAATATTTTAGAGGATACAATGTTTAATAATGATTCTTTTGAAGATCATCTTAAGGAACTGAGAAAAGTCAAGAAGTTGACTCAGATACAAATTTCTGAGATGATTGGTGTATAACAAGGTACTTATTTTCGTTGGGAGAATGGAAATTTAGAGCCTAATTTAGATGCCGTTGTCAAATTAGCAAAATTATTTGATACCACGACAGATTATTTACTAGGAAAAACGATTTATAGTACTCTAGATGGTATTTCTCATCCAATCACTAGAATTGATATGAAGAAGTTAAAAGAGTTTAATAAAACTGAACTTAATGATTTGAAATTTGTGCTTGTTATGAATGGGATAAAAAAACATTTCACTGTATTTAACTATATGGATGAGCTAGTTTCTGAATATAATTTAGACAAAGAAGAGCAAGGAATATTGCCGACACTCTTTAAAGAGGTTTATGATTATTTTAATGCAGATTAATGGTTTATAAGATTAAGCCTCAATAGATAGAGAATAGTATATTCTTGTTGAGTGATTCTATTTTATGAAGGTTGTTTGTAGTTGAAGGGGGAAATAGATGGACTCTAAAATTGATACAGCTTGGGACTTGTTTCTGGAGGGAAAAACATCAGAAGCTAAAAAGTTGGTTGAACAAGATTTTTCCATTGATACCTGTACAGATTTTAGCCTATTAAATCTGATGGGGTATTTATTATTGGCAGAAAAAGACTATGCTTCATGTACCCATATCTTTGAGAAATACATTTTATTGGCTCAACAAAATGAAGATAAAGAAAATGAACACATTGGCTTACATCAATTAGCTATGATCTACAGAGATCAGGGGGATTTTCATAAGGCTTTAAAACTTATTGAAGATGAAGAGAAGATAGTTGAAGAGCATTTTCCAAATGATAATCTAAAGAAAGCTGTGAATAATTATGAACAGGGCTATGTGAGATTTAAATTAAACAATCTTGATGAGGCTCTTACATTCATGAATCTGTCATTGGAACAATCTTTAGAGACTGATGATGTAATTTCTCAAGCTTGTAGCTATAGAGGGTTAGGTGAAATCTATTTAGCCTTGGAAGATACGGAATTATCCAACACACATTTCAAACGAGCTATAGAACTTTTCGAAAGTGTTGGAGAATTTGAAGGGATAAAGGAAATTGAGGAATTGATTAATGAATGATTTTACATTTAGATTTTGTTATTAGTTTGCTTTATCTTAAAGAATGTAGATATGCAATTGACAGTCTAGATAATATTAAAGCGAGAGAGTGATATGTTATTTTGGATTTGTTTAATATCAACAATTATATTGGCTAATTTTGTTCTCCTGAAAGAGCAATCAAAGATACAGGAAATTGCTCTGATTCAACGGAGATGATTTCCAGTTGACGCAAGCTTAAAAAAACGTTATAATAAGAAAGTTGAGAATTGATTTTCTCTTGTCTTAGTCCAGAGAAATGGCGGTGCTGCGAGCCATCTAAGCTAGGAAGTCATGCTACTCAATTTAACAATTGCATAAGAACAAGAGAATGACAAGTTCATTGAATGAAGGTGGTACCGCGGTTTTTCGCCCTTCGTGATGTGAGCTTGTCTTTTGGTTTTTGGAGGTGTTGATGAAAACATTTCTTGTCAAACAAAAGTTTCGTCTTGGAGGCGAACGCTTCGCTATCAAGGATGACAGGGGAGAAATCGCCTATCAGGTGGAGGGATCATTTTTTAAGATTCCTAAAACTTTTACTATTTATGACGCTAATGGTGAACAGGTCAGTCAGATCAGTAAAGAAATCTTGACCTTGCTTCCTCGTTTTGAGATTCAGCTTCGGGATGGCTCGAGTTTTGTCATTCGCAAGAAGTTGACCTTCTGGCGAGATAAGTATGAGTTTGATAATCTAGGTCTTCGTATCGAGGGCAATATCTGGGATTTGAATTTCAAATTGCTGGATGATCGTGATCAGCTGATTGCGGAAATTAAGAAGGAACTCTTCCATCTGACCTCTACCTATAATGTAACTGTTCTTGAGGACGCTTATGCAGATCTAGTCATTTCCCTCTGTGTCGCGATTGACTATGTGGAAATGCTGGAAAGCCAATCACATTAAACAAGTAAATAAGGAGACAATATGAAACAACTATCTAGTGCACAAGTACGCCAAATGTGGCTTGATTTCTGGGCGACCAAAGGTCACTCAGTAGAACCATCAGTAAGTTTAGTTCCTGTAAATGATCCAACACTTTTGTGGATCAACTCTGGGGTAGCAACCCTTAAGAAATACTTTGATGGGACTATTATCCCTGAAAATCCACGTATTACCAATGCCCAAAAAGCCATCCGTACCAACGACATTGAAAACGTAGGGAAGACTGCACGTCACCATACCATGTTTGAAATGTTGGGGAATTTCTCTATCGGAGATTACTTCCGTGACGAAGCTATCACTTGGGCTTATGAGCTTTTGACAAGCCCAGAATGGTTTGACTTCCCCGCTGAGAAACTTTACATGACCTACTATCCAGACGATAAAGATTCTTACAACCGATGGATTGAAGTGGGAGTGGATCCAAGTCACTTGATTCCGATCGAGGACAACTTCTGGGAGATCGGTGCAGGACCTTCTGGACCAGATACAGAAATTTTCTTTGACCGTGGAGAAGCCTTTGACCCAGAAAATATCGGTCTACGCCTTCTTGCAGAAGATATCGAAAACGACCGTTATATTGAAATCTGGAACATCGTTTTGTCACAATTTAACGCAGACCCTGCTGTTCCTCGTAGCGAATACAAGGAATTGCCACACAAGAACATTGATACGGGCGCTGGTTTGGAGCGTTTGGTGGCGGTTATCCAAGGTGCTAAGACCAACTTTGAAACAGACCTCTTCATGCCTATCATTCGTGAAGTGGAGAAATTGTCTGGTAAGGTCTATGACCAAGATGGCGACAACATGAGCTTTAAGGTCATCGCTGACCACATCCGTTCACTTTCATTTGCCATCGGTGATGGTGCTCTTCCTGGAAACGAAGGACGTGGTTATGTCCTTCGCCGTCTTCTCCGTCGTGCTTCTATGCATGGTCAAAAATTGGGCATCAACGAGCCTTTCCTTTATAAACTGGTTCCAACTGTTGGTAAAATCATGGAAAGCTACTACCCAGAAGTGCTTGAAAAACGTGATTTTATCGAAAAAATCGTTAAGAGCGAAGAAGAATCATTTGCCCGTACCCTTCACTCAGGTCAACACTTTGCTCAAGGCATCGTAGCTGACTTGAAAGAAAAAGGTCAATCTGTCATTGCTGGTTCAGATGTATTCAAACTTTACGATACTTATGGATTCCCAGTTGAATTGACTGAAGAAATCGCTGAAGAAGCTGGTATGACTGTAGACCGTGAAGGTTTTGAAGCAGCCATGAAAGAACAGCAAGAACGCGCGCGTGCGTCAGCTGTCAAGGGTGGTTCAATGGGTATGCAAAATGAAACCCTTCAAAACATCACAGTGGAAAGCCGTTTTAACTATGAAGCATCACAATTGTCTTCTAAATTGGTGGCTATCGTGGCTGACAATGCAGAAGTAGAAGCTGTGTCTGAAGGAACTGCCTCACTTATTTTTGCGGAAACGCCATTCTACGCTGAAATGGGTGGACAGGTAGCTGACCACGGACAAATCTTGGATGAGTCAGGTAAGGTCGTGGCTACTGTGACAAATGTTCAAAAAGCTCCGAACGGACAAGCTCTTCACACTGTTGATGTTCTTGCACCGCTTGCCTTGAACCAAGAATATACCTTGGCAATCGATACAAATCGTCGTCACCGTGTCATGAAAAACCACACTGCGACTCACTTGCTTCACGCTGCCCTTCACAATATCCTTGGAAATCACGCAACACAAGCAGGTTCTCTTAACGAAGTAGAATTCCTTCGCTTTGACTTTACTCATTTCCAAGCGGTAACCGCTGAAGAATTGCGTGCGATTGAACAGCAAGTTAACGAGAAAATCTGGGAAGCTCTTGAAGTTAAGACAGTTGAAACAGATATTGACACTGCCAAGGAAATGGGAGCGATGGCCCTCTTTGGTGAGAAATATGGTAAAGAAGTTCGTGTTGTTACTATCGGTGACTACTCTATCGAGCTTTGTGGTGGTACCCACGTTGGCAACACTTCTGAAATTGGTCTCTTCAAGATTGTCAAAGAAGAAGGGATTGGATCAGGAACTCGCCGTATCTTGGCAGTGACTGGTAAGGAAGCCTTTGAAGCCTACCGCGAACAAGAAGACGCTCTTAAAGCTGTCGCAACAACCTTGAAAGCACCTCAACTTAAAGAAGTACCTCACAAGGTAGAAGGACTTCAAGAACAACTTCGTCAATTGCAAAAAGAAAATGCCGAGTTGAAAGAAAAAGCCGCAGCTGCAGCCGCGGGTGATATCTTCAAGGATGTGAAGGAAGTCAATGGTCACCGTTATATCGCTAGCCAAGTATCTGTATCAGACGCTGGTGCCCTTCGTACCTTTGCAGATAACTGGAAGCAGAAAGACTACTCTGATCTTCTTGTCCTAGTTGCCGCTATCGGTGACAAAGTCAATGTCCTTGTAGCAAGCAAGACAAAAGACCTCCATGCAGGAAACCTTGTCAAAGAATTGGCACCAATCGTCGATGGACGTGGTGGTGGTAAACCAGACATGGCCATGGCAGGAGGAAGCAACCAAGCTAAAATTCAAGAATTGTTGGATGCAGTAGCAGGTAAATTGTAAACAAACAAAGATCTATCCATTTGGGTAGGTCTTTTTGTGAATACAAAAAAGCCAAATCCGCTTGGATCTGGCTTGGTTATTATGAGCTATTAGATAGTATTGGCTACCCAGACACTTACCGAAGCAGCTGAGACTGGGAATTGTCCATAACCTTCCTCATCAATTGTAATTTGACCTTGGTGGTTTCCAAGTAAATCTACGAAGGTTTGGTTAGCCCATTCTTGGCCGACAAACATAGACTTGCTGTTTTCTTGGTCATTTGAGATAAGGACTGCGATTGGGGATTGATTTTCAGCACCTGAACGTACCCAACCGATACAGTTAGCATCATCAAAGTAGTCAGTTTGATCTCCATAGGCCAAATCTTTTCGGATGGTTAAGAGGCGGTCAAGGACTTCTTTGAAATCTTGTTGAGCATATTGCCCGGAAATCCCATAATAGTCGCCGTAAAAGACACATGGAAGGCCATTTTGGCGTAACAGAATGAGGGCATAGGCTGCTGGTTTGAACCATTCTTCAACAGTAGACTCAAGAGCCTGTCCTCGTTGGGTATCGTGGTTGTCGACAAAAGTCACCGCCTTGTCAGGTTTGAGTTCAACCAAGCTATCTGTGAAAATACCACGAAGGTCATAGTTGGAACCTGCTCGGCTAGCATCAAAGAGATTCTGGTGGAGACGAACATCGACAAGGTCAAAGCGTTCTTCCGTTTTTTCAAGATAGTCTAGATTGGCTTCCTTATCGGGATTCCAAAATTCACCAAAAACATAGAAATCCTCACCGTATTTTTCCTTCATATCGCGGATAAAATTGCGCATGAAGAAAGAGTCAATGTGCTTAACGGCATCCAAACGGAAACCAGCAATACCAGTCGTCTCCATGAACCAGTCTGCCCAGTCGTAGATATTTTTGATAACTTCAGGATGTTTAAAGTCTAGGTCGGCATACATGAGGTAGTCATAGTTACCGTTTTCGTTATCGACCAATTCCTCGTTGGCCCAGCCCTTATTGTCCCCTTGGATCAGATAAATCCCAGACTTACGGCGTTTGGCATCGTAGTCTGTACCTGTGAAGTGGTACCAGTGCCAGTGGAAGTCATTGTAGGTATCTTGGCGACCATCGAAGGTAAAGCTAGTCCAGCCATTGATGGTGAAGGGTTCTCCAAGTTCAACTGTACGGTCTACAGGATCCACTTCAATAACCTGAAAGGCTTCCATGTGATCGGCTGCAGCCTTGTGATTGAGTACCACATCGGCCATAGGCTGGATTCCCTGTGCTTTTAGGGTTTGAATAGCTTGAAGATAGTCTTCTTTGAAACCATACTTGGTGCGGATAGTACCTTTTTGGTTAAACTCTCCTAGGTCGAATAAGTCATAGACCCCATAGCCGACATCTTTTTCATTGGTTGCCTTAAAAGCTGGTGGCATCCAGACGTGGCTAATCCCCAGATCAGCTAGGTGTGGAGCATCTTCAGCTAGACGCGTCCAGTGCTGACCGTCGTGGGGCAGATACCATTCAAAGTATTGCATGAGTGTTTGATTTTGCATGATGTTTCCTCTTACTTGTCAATCTTGTTCTTTATTCTATCATAAAGTATTGGTTAGCGCCAACGTTTGCATAAGATAGAAGGAAACTATTTTAACTACTTAAAATAAAGTATTGATTTTTTTGTATCAAAGTGCTAGTATAATAGTATGTAATATAGATAAAGATAGGAGTCATCCCATGATTGAATTTCAAAATGTTAGTAAGTTGTATGGTGATAAAGAGGCTTTGAGCAATCTCAATTTGCAGATTGAAAATGGGGAGATTATGGGCTTGATTGGCCATAATGGGGCTGGAAAATCGACCACCATAAAATCCCTAGTCAGTATCATTTCGCCCAGCAGTGGTCGTATTTTGGTAGATGGTCAGGATTTATCGGAAAATCGTTTAGCTATCAAACGAAAGATTGGCTACGTAGCAGACTCGCCTGACTTATTTTTGCGCTTAACGGCCAATGAATTTTGGGAATTGATCGCCTCATCCTATGATCTGACTAGCTCTGACTTGGAGGCTAGTCTAGCTAGGCTATTGAGTGTTTTTGATTTTGCTGAAAATCGCTATCAGGTTATTGAAACCCTTTCTCACGGAATGCGTCAGAAAGTCTTTGTCATCGGAGCACTCTTGTCTGATCCTGATATTTGGGTCTTGGACGAACCCTTGACTGGTTTGGATCCCCAGGCTGCCTTTGATTTGAAGCAAATGATGAAGGAACATGCACAAAAAGGCAAGACGGTCTTGTTTTCAACCCATGTGCTAGAGGTAGCTGAGCAAGTCTGTGATCGGATTGCTATTTTGAAAAAGGGGCATTTGATTTATTGTGGTAAGGTAGAGAACTTGAGAAAAGACCACCCAGACCAGTCTTTGGAAAGTATCTACCTTAGCCTTGCTGGTAGAAAAGAGGAGGTTTTAGATGCGTCTCAAGGTCATTAAAAAATTAGTTGATATCAATATCCTCTATTCATCTCAAGAAGCGAATCTGGCTAACCTACGAAAGAAGCAGGCTAAGAATCCTGGGAAAAAAGTAAATGTTTCCGCTAGAGTCCTAAGTTCTTACATTTTTTCTAGTCTCTTGATGCTATTAATGTTTATAAATATAGCCTTTCGTTTTCCTTTTGAGGAAATGCCAAGTTTTTTTAGTACCATGGTTGCTATTTTACTGGTGCTTGCCTTTTCAACTTCTTTCACTGCATTTTACAATGTCTTTTATGAGAGTAAGGACTTGGCATCGTATAGGCCCTATGCCTTTAAAGAATCAGAGATTATAATTGCTAAAGGACTGTCTGTTCTCTTGCCAGCTCTAGCTGGAATTGTACCAATCCTAGCTTATTTTCTAGTCCTCTATATTAGGCTAGCTCCTTCTCTTTGGCTGGGCTTGCCTTTGATGCTGCTGTCCTTGGCCTTGTTATTTGTCTCTGTTACTTTAGTGATGGTAGTAGCAGTACATTTCTTGGCTCAGACTACGGTCTTCAGAAAGTATCAGTCTATTTTTTCGAATGTGATGATTGGAATAGGAGTTCTCATACCTTTAATATTTGTCCTCTTTCTACAGTCGACTTTTGGAAGTATTGTTGACAAAGTTAGAGACATTCCATTTCTCCTTTATCCTCTTCATATCTTTTACAAAATAGCAGTGGAGCCTTTTTCGACAGAAGCCATACTGGGTCTACTCGCTTGGATAGCTTTAACTGTTTTCTTGCTTTACCTGACCAAAAAGAAGGTTTTTCCTCATTTTTATGACGTGATTCTGCTTAACAGTGAGGAGAAGGTCAAGAAAGAACGTCGCAATAAGGAGAGAATTTCAACTACTAATAAAAAGGGCTTTTTCCGTATGGTTTTACGCTACCACCTCACCCTCTTGGGACAGGGAACTGGCGTGATTACAGTGCTTTTTACAAGTGCTTTCCTTCCCTATCTCATGATGATCGGTCTGATTTCCAAAATTCGAGATTCTCAGATAGTTCCAGACATTCATCCTTCATACTGGTTACCCTTGTTTTTTATAGCTATCTTTATAGCAGTTGTCAATAACAATATCACCAGCCTGCATTCAATTGCCTTGTCCTTGGAGAGGGAAAATGTTGATTTTCTTAAGAGTTTACCCTTTGACTTTGCTCGTTATGTGAAAGTGAAATTTTGGATTATATTTGCTGTCCAGTCCTTTTTACCAGTTCTGACTTTACTTGGACTTTCTCTATATCTAGGCTTGCCCATCCTTTCGATGATTTACCTTCTTGTAGTCTGGATCCTTGCCAGTGTCATCCTTTCTTGCCACCATTACCTTAAGGACGTGAAAAATCTGTCAACCAATTGGAGTAGCATTACGGACTTGGTGAACCGTTCAAATCGTATAGTAGCAATTGTTTTGATTTTGGTTTATAGTGCAATCTTAATGGCCCTTGTAATAGGGAGCATATTCTTGGTTCGGTCTCTCTCCCCTGTCCTTGCCATCAGCTTTGGAGTAGGAGTTCTTATCCTCTTACTTGCTCTTGCTATTTTTGGCTATTATTATTATCTATCACGCATATTGACAGAAATAGAAAAAAGATGAGATAGTTGGTCGCTTGCTTGATACATTTTATAAAAAGAAATGAAGCTGAGCAAAAAACCACTTCTAACTATCAAAAAACGAGTATTTCCGTAGATGGAGATACTCGTTTTTCTAGGTCATTTTTGTTATCATAAAAACAAAACGACTAGAAATTTATAACAATGTATAAATCCTACAGCATCAATTGCTTAAATTTGGGACTAGATCTTATCTATGCTGTTTTGAAAATTAATGGAGCTTGAGATGTTTGCTATTTATGGATAGAATACAAAATCATTGTTACTGGCGAGCTCTCTTATGCTTCTGGGTCTGCCTTTCATCTAGTTTTCATTTAGTTATTCTTATAAAAGTCCGTTTTATACTCAATGAAAAACAAAGAGCAAACTAGGAAGCTAGCCTCAGGTTGCTCAAAGCACCGCTTTGGGGTTGCAGATAAAGCTGACGTGGTTTGAAGAGTATTAGACTAATTTCCACTTTGGTAAGTCAAGTGGAAGTCACTTTGAGAAATTAGCCTGAAATAATTCCTATTTGTAAAACTCTGATAAGTCTTGGCTGATTTTCCAGAAATGTGGTATAATTTTTCTTATGGAAAAGATTATCATTACAGCAACTGCTGAAAGTATTGAACAAGTTAAACAACTGCTCGAAGCTGGCGTAGACCGTATCTATGTCGGTGAGAAAGATTTTGGCCTTCGTCTGCCAACGACCTTTAGTTATGACCAATTGCGTGAAATCGCTAAGCTGGTTCATGATGCTGGTAAGGAATTGATTGTTGCAGTCAATGCCCTCATGCACCAAGATATGATGGATCGTATCAAGCCTTTCCTCGATTTCTTGGAAGAAATCCAGACAGACTACATTACGATTGGGGATGCAGGTGTCTTTTATGTGGTCAACCGCGATGGCTATTCATTTAAGACCATCTATGATGCTTCAACTATGGTAACAAGCAGTCGCCAGATTAACTTCTGGGGACAAAAGGCTGGCGCATCTGAGGCTGTTTTGGCACGTGAAATTCCATCTGCTGAACTCTTCAAAATGCCAGAGATTTTGGAAATTCCTGCTGAAGTTTTGGTGTATGGTGCTAGTGTTATTCACCATTCTAAACGTCCGCTCTTGCAAAACTACTATAACTTCACGCATATCGATGATGAAAAAACTCGCAAGCGTGACCTTTTCTTGGCAGAGCCAAGTGACCCTGAGAGCCATTATTCCATTTTTGAAGACAATCATGGAACCCACATTTTTGCCAACAATGACCTTGATTTGATGACTAAATTGACAGAATTGGTCGAGCATGGCTTTACTCACTGGAAATTAGAAGGTCTTTATACACCTGGTCAGAACTTTGTTGAGATTGCAAAACTCTTTATCCAAGCGCGTAGTTTGATTCAAGTGGGCAACTTTAGTCATGACCAAGCCTTCTTGCTGGATGAAGAAGTGCGCAAGTTACATCCTAAAAACCGTTTCCTTGATACAGGATTTTATGACTACGATCCTGATATGGTTAAATAAAGTAAATCAATAGTTGAGAGAAGGAAGAGACAATCATTTCTTCTCTCAATTTTTTCTTATTCTCCAATATTTTCAAAGAATTAGTAGGCTAGGATCCTCTGTTTACTGGGAATTTTAATACAAGTAACCTTCTTGAGTTTGAAAATTATCCCATGTTTGCAGGTGCCAAATGGCCCTTTTTTTGGTATAATTTTTTATAATGAAAACGATTGGTAATCGCTATGTTGTGGTGGATTTAGAGGCAACTAGCACAGGTAGTAAGGCTAAAATTATCCAAGTGGGAATTGTCGTGATTGAGGACGGAAAAATCGTCGATCACTATACGACGGATGTCAATCCACATGAACCCTTAGATGCTCATATCAAAGAACTGACAGGATTGACAGACCAACGTCTGGCGCAAGCACCTGATTTTTCGCAAGTTGCTAGAAAAATCTTTGACTTGGTGGAGGATGGGATTTTTGTAGCCCACAATGTTCAGTTTGATGCCAATCTCTTGGCGGAAAATTTATTTTTTGAAGGCTATGAACTAAGAAATCCTCGTGTTGACACGGTCGAATTAGCCCAGGTCTTTTTCCCTGAACTGGAAAAATATAGCTTGCCTATTTTGTGCCGAGAATTAGGAATTCCTCTAAAACATGCTCACACAGCCCTTTCAGATGCTCAAGCTACAGCAGAATTACTCTTGTTTTTACGGGAAAAGATGGCCCAACTTCCTAAAGGTCTCTTGGAACGCTTGCTGGAAATGGCTGATGCCCTCCTATATGAGTCCTACCTGATTATTGAAGAAATTTATCGCAGCCAATCTATCCTGAGTTCTCTAGACTTGGTCGAAGTTCAAGGGCTATATTTCAAGAAAACTGCAGCTTCTCTGGAGCCACGAAAACTATCTCAAGACTTTTCTAAAAATATTTCTCTATTGAACCTTGAAGTGAGGGAGGAGCAAGAAAGTTTTGCTAAAGAGGTTGGCTTGCTATTGAAAGATGAACCTGTCTCATTAATTCAAGCACCGACAGGGATTGGGAAAACTTATGGCTATCTCTTACCTGCTTTGTCCCAAGTGGAAAATCGTCAGATTGTCCTTAGCGTTCCGACAAAGATTCTTCAAAATCAAATCATGGAAGAAGAAGGTAAACGTCTCAAGGAAGTATTCAATACAGATATTCATTCTTTAAAGGGACCACAAAATTACCTAAAGTTGGATGCCTTTTATCGTTCCTTGCAGGAAAATGATGAAAATCGCTTATTTAGACGCTTTAAAATGCAACTCTTGGTTTGGCTGACAGAGACAGAAACTGGGGATTTGGATGAAATCGGACAACTATACCGTTACCAACATTTTCTAAGAGACTTTCGTCATGATGGGAATTTATCATCCAAGAGCTTATTTGTGACGGAAGATTTCTGGAAACGTAGTCAGGAAAGAGCAGAGGCTTGCAAGCTTTTAGTGACCAATCATGCCTATCTTGTAACCAGACTGGAAGATAATCCTGAATTTGTCAGTGACCGTTTATTGATTATTGATGAAGTCCAAAAAGTTTTGTTGGCTCTAGAAAATCTGCTTCAAGAGACCTACGATATCCAGTCTATTATTGATTTAGTTGATAAGGCTTTAGTAGGGGAAGAAAATAGGATTCAACAACGAATACTAGAAAGTATTCGCTTTGAGTGTCTCTACTTGATAGAACAATTTCAGTCTGGGAAATCTCGAAAAAATATCTTGGATTCTCTGGCGAATCTTCACCAGTATTTTTCAGAATTAGAGGTAGAAGGCTTTGAGGAACTGGTTCGCTATTTTACGGCTGAAGGTGATTACTGGATTGAAGCAACTGAAACGAGTCAAAAGAAAATTCAGATTTCTTCTACAAAATCAGGCCGAATCCTTCTATCTTCTTTAGTGCCTGATTCATGTCAAGTCTTGGGAGTGTCGGCTACTCTTGAGATTAGTCAGAGGGTTTCTTTGGCAGACCTGTTAGGCTATTCCGAAGCTAAATTTGTTAAGATTGAAGCTGGTAAAAAACAGGATCAAGAGGTGGTCTTGGTCAAAGATTTTCCTCTAGTAACAGAAACCTCCTTAGAAGTCTATGCCCAAGAGGTAGCTGGTTTGCTGATGGATGTTCAAGATTTTCAGCAACCGATTTTAGTTCTCTTTACTGCCAAAGACATGCTTCTAGCAGTATCAAATTTACTCCCTGTAAGTCATTTAGCCCAGTATAAAAATGGCGATGTTCATCAACTGAAGAAACGCTTTGAAAAAGGAGAACAACAAATCTTGCTTGGTGCAGCAAGTTTCTGGGAGGGAGTTGATTTTTCAAGTCATCCTTTTGTGATTCAAGTTGTACCAAGACTTCCTTTCCAAAATCCTCAAGAACCCTTGACGAAAAAGATCAATCAGGAACTGAATCAGGAAGGAAAAAATGCCTTTTATGATTATCAATTGCCGATGGCTATTATTCGTTTAAAACAGGCTTTGGGAAGAAGTATGAGACGTGAACACCAACGTTCTTTAACCCTCATTCTGGATAGAAGAATCGTCGGAAAGCGATATGGAAAACAGATAGTAGCATCTCTAGCAAAAGAAGCGACTGTTAAAACCGTCTCTCGATCCGAAGTTGATGAGGCTGTTGATAAATTTTTAAATGAACTTTGATAAATAGTATTGTATGAAAGTATAAGGTTAGTGTATATGAAACGTTCTCTCGACTCTAGAGTCGATTATAGTTTGCTATTGCCAGTATTTTTTCTACTGGTTATTGGCGTGGTGGCTATCTATATAGCTGTTAGTCATGATTATCCAAACAATATTCTGCCCATTTTAGGGCAGCAGGTCGCCTGGATCGCCTTGGGGCTTGTGATTGGTTTTATCGTCATGCTCTTTAATACAGAATTTCTTTGGAAAGTGACCCCCTTTCTGTATATTTTAGGCTTGGGACTCATGGTCTTGCCGATCGTCTTTTATAATCCAAGCCTAGTTGCATCAACGGGTGCCAAAAACTGGGTATCAATAAATGGAATTACCCTCTTCCAACCGTCAGAATTTATGAAGATATCCTATATCCTCATGTTGGCTCGTGTGATTGTCCAATTTACAAAGAAACATAAGGAATGGCAACGTACAGTACCTTTGGACTTTTTATTAATTTTTTGGATGATTGTCTTTACCATTCCAGTCCTAGTTCTTTTGGCACTTCAAAGTGACTTGGGGACGGCTTTGGTTTTTGTAGCCATTTTCTCAGGAATCGTCTTACTATCAGGAGTTTCTTGGAAAATTATTATTCCAGTATTTGTGACTGCTGTAACAGGAGTTGCTGGATTCTTAGCCATTTTTATCAGTAAGGGTGGTCGGGCTTTTCTCCATCAATTGGGGATGCCGACCTACCAAATCAATCGTATCTTGGCTTGGCTCAATCCATTCGACTTTGCCCAAACAACCACTTACCAGCAGGCTCAAGGACAAATCGCCATTGGGAGCGGTGGCTTATTTGGTCAAGGGTTTAATGCTTCGAATCTGCTTATTCCAGTTCGTGAGTCGGATATGATTTTCACGGTTATCGCAGAAGATTTTGGCTTTATTGGCTCTGTCCTTGTTATCGCCCTTTATCTCATGCTGATTTACCGTATGTTGAAGATTACTCTTAAATCAAATAACCAGTTCTACACCTATATTTCTACAGGTTTGATTATGATGTTGCTCTTCCACATCTTTGAGAATATCGGTGCTGTGACGGGCTTGCTTCCTTTGACTGGGATTCCCTTGCCTTTTATTTCGCAAGGAGGATCGGCTATTATCAGTAATTTGATCGGTGTTGGCTTGCTTTTATCGATGAGTTACCAGACAAACCTAGCTGAAGAAAAGAGTGGAAAAGTCCGATTCAAGCGGAAAAAGGTTGTATTAAAACAAATCAAATAAGGAGAAAATCATGGTAAAAGTAGCAGTTATGTTAGCTCAGGGCTTTGAAGAAATTGAAGCTTTGACAGTTGTAGATGTCTTGCGTCGTGCAAATATTACTTGTGATATGGTTGGTTTTGAAGAGCAAGTGACGGGGTCGCATGCAATCCAAGTAAGTGCAGATCGTGTTTTTGATGGTGATTTATCAGACTATGACATGATTGTCCTTCCTGGAGGGATGCCTGGTTCTGCACATTTGCGTGACAATCAGGCCTTGATTCAAGAATTGCAAAATTTCGAGCAAGAAGGGAAGAAACTGGCAGCTATTTGTGCGGCGCCAATTGCCCTCAATCAAGCAGGGATATTGAAAAATAAGCAGTACACTTGCTATGATGGCGTTCAAGAGCAAATCCTTGATGGTCAATATGTCAAGGAAACAGTAGTGGTAGATGGTCATTTGACAACCAGTCGAGGTCCCTCTACAGCCCTTGCCTTTGCCTACGAGTTGGTGGACCAACTAGGAGGAGACGCAGAGAGTTTACGAACAGGAATGCTCTATCGAGATGTCTTTGGTAAAAATCAATAAAACGGGAGTCAACCTCTCGTTTTTTTATGTGGAAAACTCAGGGAAATCATCGCTTTTTTCATAAAAAAATGCTATAATGAAGGGTATGAAATATCACGATTATATCTGGGATTTAGGTGGAACTTTACTGGATAATTACGAAACTTCAACAGCTGCATTTGTTGAAACATTGGCATTGTATGGCATCACACAAGACCATGACAGTGTCTATCATGCTTTAAAGGTTTCTACTGATTTTGCGATTGAGACATTCGCTCCCAACTTAGAGAATTTTTTAGAAAAGTACAAGGAAAATGAAGCCAGAGAGCTTGAACACCCGATTTTATTTGAAGGAGTTTCCGAATTATTGGAGGACATTTCAAATCAAGGTGGGCGTCATTTCTTGGTTTCTCACCGAAATGATCAGGTTTTGGAAATTTTAGAGAAAACCTCTATAGCGACCTACTTTACAGAAGTGGTCACTTCTAGTTCAGGCTTTAAGAGAAAGCCAAATCCTGAGTCTATGATTTATTTAAGAGAAAAGTATCAGATCAGCTCTGGTCTTGTCATTGGTGATCGACCGATTGATATTGAAGCAGGGCAAGCTGCTGGACTGGATACCCACTTGTTTACCAGTATCGTGAATTTAAGACAAGTATTAGACATGTAAGAAAAAGGAATAAGATGACAGAAGAAATCAAAAATCTGCAGGCACAAGATTATGATGCCAGTCAAATTCAAGTTTTAGAGGGCTTAGAGGCTGTCCGTATGCGTCCAGGGATGTATATCGGATCGACCTCAAAAGAAGGTCTTCACCATCTAGTCTGGGAAATTGTTGATAACTCAATTGACGAAGCTTTGGCAGGATTTGCCAGCCATATTCAAGTCTTTATTGAGCCAGATAATTCGATTACTGTTGTCGATGATGGGCGTGGTATCCCAGTCGATATTCAGGAAAAAACAGGTCGACCTGCCGTTGAGACTGTCTTTACTGTCCTTCACGCTGGAGGAAAGTTTGGCGGTGGCGGATACAAGGTTTCAGGTGGTCTTCACGGAGTGGGGTCATCAGTAGTTAATGCCCTTTCCACTCAATTAGATGTTCATGTCCACAAAAACGGTAAAATTCATTACCAAGAATACCGTCGTGGTCATGTTGTTGCAGACCTTGAGGTGGTTGGGGATACAGATAGAACTGGAACAACGGTTCACTTCACACCAGACCCAGAAATTTTCACTGAAACAACAACCTTTGATTTTGATAAATTAAATAAACGGATTCAAGAGTTAGCCTTTCTAAATCGCGGTCTTCAAATCTCCATCACAGATAAGCGTGAAGGTCTGGAACAAACTAAGCATTACCACTATGAAGGTGGGATTGCTAGCTACGTTGAATATATCAACGAGAACAAGGATGTGATCTTTGATACACCAATCTACACAGATGGTGAAATGGATGATATCACAGTCGAAGTAGCCATGCAGTACACAACGGGTTACCACGAAAACGTCATGAGTTTCGCCAACAATATTCATACCCATGAAGGTGGAACGCATGAGCAAGGTTTCCGTACAGCACTAACTCGCGTTATCAACGATTATGCTCGTAAAAATAAGTTACTGAAAGACAATGAAGACAACCTAACAGGGGAAGATGTTCGCGAAGGATTAACTGCAGTTATCTCAGTTAAACACCCAAATCCACAGTTTGAAGGACAAACCAAGACCAAATTGGGCAATAGTGAAGTGGTCAAGATTACCAATCGCCTCTTCAGTGATGCTTTCTCTGATTTCCTTATGGAAAATCCACAGATCGCCAAGCGCATCGTGGAAAAAGGGATTTTAGCTGCTAAGGCTCGTGTGGCTGCTAAGCGTGCGCGTGAAGTTACTCGTAAAAAATCTGGTTTGGAAATTTCCAACCTTCCAGGTAAACTAGCAGACTGTTCTTCTAACAATCCTGCTGAAACAGAACTCTTCATCGTCGAAGGAGACTCAGCTGGTGGGTCAGCCAAATCTGGTCGTAACCGTGAATTCCAAGCTATCTTGCCAATTCGTGGTAAAATCTTGAACGTTGAAAAAGCTAGCATGGATAAGATTCTAGCCAACGAAGAAATTCGTAGTCTTTTCACAGCTATGGGAACAGGATTTGGCGCAGAATTTGATGTTTCAAAAGCCCGTTACCAAAAACTCGTTTTGATGACCGATGCTGATGTCGATGGAGCTCACATTCGTACCCTCCTTTTGACCTTGATTTATCGTTATATGAAACCAATCCTAGAAGCTGGTTATGTTTATATTGCCCAACCTCCAATCTATGGTGTCAAGGTTGGAAGCGATATTAAAGAATATATTCAGCCAGGAGCAGATCAAGAAATTAAACTCCAAGAAGCCTTGGCCCGCCATAGTGAAGGACGTGCCAAACCAACAATTCAGCGTTATAAAGGTTTGGGTGAGATGGATGACCACCAGTTGTGGGAAACAACCATGGATCCCGAACATCGCTTAATGGCTAGAGTTTCTGTGGATGATGCTGCAGAAGCAGATAAAATCTTTGATATGTTGATGGGGGATCGAGTAGAACCTCGTCGTGAGTTTATCGAAGAAAATGCTGTCTATAGTACACTTGATGTCTAAAAAATAGGGAGAAGTAGTTCCCTTGGTCTAAAAAATATGATATAATCGTTACGATTGTTTCAAGTAAAAAAGGAGTTTAATATGTCTGCTACACTAGTAATTTATTTAATAATTGCAGTTGCAGTTTTATTGGTCATTGCCTATGCTATCGCAATCTATGTAAGGAAGCGCAATGAAAGTAAATTAGCAATTTTAGAAGAGAAAAAAGAAGAACTGTACAATCTGCCAGTTAATGATGAAGTTGAAGCTGTAAAAAATATGCACTTGATTGGACAAAGTCAGGTGACTTTCCGTGAATGGAATCAAAAATGGGTTGATTTATCTCTTAATTCTTTTGCCGATATCGAAAATAATCTTTTCGAGGCAGAAGGTTACAATAACTCATTCCGTTTTTTCAAGGCCAGTCATCAAATTGATCAAATCGAGAGTCAAATTACCTTGATTGAAGAAGATATTGCGGCAATTCGCAACGCCTTGGCAGATTTGGAGAAACAAGAGTCTAAAAATAGTGGACGTGTTCTTCATACCTTGGACTTGTTTGAAGAGTTGCAACACCGAGTTGCTGATCATTCTGAAGAATATGGCCAAGGTTTGTCTGAAATCGAAAAACAATTGGAAAATATCCAATCAGAGTTTTCTCAGTTTGTAACTTTAAACTCGTCTGGTGACCCAGTAGAAGCTGCTGTGATTTTGGATAATGCTGAAAATCATATCTTGGCTTTGACACATATTGTTGATCGTATACCAGCAGTTGTAACAACATTATCTAAAGAGCTACCTGATCAGTTGGAAGATTTAGAAGATGGCTACCGTAAGCTTTTAGATGCTAATTATCATTTTGCTGAAACGGATATCGAAGCTCGTTTCCAATTGCTTCATGAAGCTCTCAAGAAAAATCATGAGAATATTGCGAAACTAGAATTGGATAATGCAGAGTACGAAAATACTCAAATCCAAGAAGAGATTAATGCACTTTATGATATCTTTACAAGAGAAATTGCGGCACAGAAAGTGGTAGAAGGTTTAGTAGCAACACTTCCTACTTATCTTCAACACATGAAGGAAAATAATGCTTTATTGATAGAAGACATTGAGCGTTTGAGTAAAAGTTATTTACTTTCTGAATCGGATGCAAGTCATGTTCATAGATTGCAAGCTGAGTTAGAGTCTTTGGAAGAATCTGTATTAGAATTAACTTCAGAACAAGAGGAACATTCTGAGCCATATTCATTACTTGAAGAACGTTTGGAAAACTTACAAGCGACTTTGAAAGAAATTGAGGATGAACAAGTTGAACTTAGTCAACGTCTTGCTCAGATTGAAAAAGATGATATCAATGCACGTCAAAAGGCAAATGTATATGTTAATCGTCTCCATACCATCAAGAGATATATGGAGAAACGGAACTTACCTGGTATTCCACAAACTTTCTTGAAGTTATTCTTTACAGCAAGTAATAATACGGAAGACTTAATAGCTGAATTAGAACAAAACTTAGTTAATATAGAATCAGTTAACCGTATTCTTGAAATTGCAACGAAGGATATGGAAGAGCTTGAGGCGGAAACTTATAATATTGTACAATATGCAACCTTGACAGAACAACTCTTGCAATATTCTAACCGCTACCGCTCATTTGATGAACGTATTCAAGAAGCCTTCAATGAAGCTTTAGATATTTTTGAGAAAGAATTTGATTATCATGCTTCGTTTGACAAGATTTCTCAAGCATTGGAAGTGGCAGAGCCTGGTGTAACCAACCGCTTTGTTACCTCATATGAGAAAACACGTGAAACAATTCGTTTCTAAAATAATAAAAAAGATTTGATTGTGTGAGAAGCAGAATCAAATCTTTTTTATTATTTGTCTATAAAATCTTGTATGATAAGATCTCAAGATAAAAAATTGGAGACGATTTAAAAAGCAAGTCAGAACCTATGTCTGGTCTATAAGGTTCAATAGCTTTCTAATCTCTCCAAAATTTTATTTGATTGGAATCGAAATCCCAATTAATTTTTCTGAGTAGAGGGTTTTGATATTGGTCTCATCAATAGAGTCTTTATCAATTTTACGTTTCAAGAAAAACTCTTGGATGGCTTCGATTTCGGTTTCGCGAATAGCACGGTGTTTATTTGAAATGAGGACTTCATAGTGAAGCGGAGCTTGAGTAAAAATAACATCAGTATTCCCTGCAGAATAGACCTCAACAAGGGTTGCATCTGTACTTTCTAGCTGGCTTTTTACAAGTTGCGAGTGTGAGTTTGTCGTATTGATAAGCTTCATAACATTTCCTCCGATTTTCTAATTCTATTATAGCACTTTTTAAATAAAGTAGCTTGATTTATACTCAATGAAAATCAAAGAGCAAACTAGGAAGCTAGCCGCAGGCTGTACTTGAGTACGGCAAGGCGAAGCTGACGTGGTTTGAATTTGATTTTCGAAGAGTATTAGTCAATCTTATGCTGTTTTTTCCAAGATTGAATGGCCCATTTATGGCTACCACGTTTGAGATTTTCAATTGCCTCGTCAATAGGGAACCAGGCAATATGATTAAAGTCTTCTAGTGGTTTTTGAACTTCCTTGAAAGAAGTCGCTTCATAGAGGTAGGCAGGATTGTAGTAGTAGGTATCACGGTGACGAGAGTAGAAATATTCATCAGCTTGTCCGTAATAGGTACCAATTTCAGCTGTGAAACCCAGTTCTTCAATCAACTCACGTTTTAGGGCTTCCTGATGATTTTCACCTGCTTCAATTTCGCCACCTGGTAAGAACCAAGCGCCATTAGGTGCTTGAACAAGAACTATTTGTTTCTGTTCAGCGTCAGGGATAACTGCATATACACCGTAACGTGAAATATAGTCTGTATTCGCTTTTTTTTCTCCGAAAGTTGGGTTCACCATTGCATTTTCCTCATTATCTAGTATCATTATTATTATCATAATGGACAAAGGGCAAGCTGTCAAGAAGAAACTAGCGAACTTGTGAAGAAAATCTACTTTGACTTTATCAATATTTGTTGGGGTAAACTCTCCAAATGAACTTCTTTAACTGGTATAATAAAAGGGAGGTGATTTTATGGCAGAATCAAGATTATTTCGTATTCTATATCTACTTTTAGAAAAAGGTAGTACAACAGCTCCTGAATTAGCCCGATTATTTGAAGTGTCTGTACGAACGATTTATCGTGATATTGAGCGGTTAAGTATGGCAGGGATTCCCCTTTATTCTATTCCTGGAAAGGAAGGTGGTATCTTTTTAATGAAAGACTTTGTTTTGGATCGTACCCTTGTGTCGGAGAAGGAAAAAATAGAACTGGTGTCTGCTTTGCAATGGATTCAATCCCTAACCGATGATAGGCAAGACCTGTTACTTGAAAAATTGGAATCTATTTTTCAAGTTTTTACCAGCCCTTGGATAGAAGTAGATTTGAGTGACTGGAGAAAGCGAGAAGGTCAAAAAGAATTATTTGATAACATCAAACATGCTATTCTAGAGAAGAGGCGATTGGTCATCACTTATCTAGGTGGGAGTGGTCAGAAAATGATTCGTACAGTTGAACCTTTTAAACTCGTATTTAAAAAGAGAGATTGGTACCTTCACGCTTACTGTTGTTTGAAGGAAGATTGGCGTTTTTTCAAGTTATCTAGAATTAGGAATTGTCACCTAACAAAAGAAATAGTGAAGCAGAAAAACATAATGGATTCCGTTGATAGTTTAGATCAAGTGGCAAATCATCAAATCGAAGTTTCCTTGAAGTTTAGTCCCAAGCTTGCTTTCCGGGTTTATGAAGATTTTTTAGAAGATGAGATTAGCTTTGGCAAAGATGGATGTTATTATGTCAAGACAGTCCTACCAGAGCATGAAAGTCTGTATACTTACCTCCTGTCTTATTTAGATGGAGTGGAAATACTCGACCCTGATTATCTGAAGAAGGAACTGCTTTCTAGAGTAGAAAAAATCCAAAAATTTTATAAACCTTGACAAAAGATGTCAGGGTTTTAGTGCTATACTAGAGATAGAAAGGAGAAAATTCAAATGAAATATGAATGGAGAAAAGAAGCGAAAGCTCTTTATCAAGTTAAGGCTAGGCCGACTATTTTGCAGGTACCAGGTCAATACTATATCGTGATTGATGGTAAAGGCGATCCAAATCAAGAAGATTTTTCAGAACGTGTAGGAGTTTTGTATGCCTTAGCTTATGCGATAAAGATGAAGTATAAAAAAGCTCCTCTGGATCCAGTCTACACTGATTTTACAGTCTTTCCTTTAGAAGGTGTATGGAAAAAGGAGAAGGAAGGAGAACTGGTAAAAAGTGAGCTTTCTTATAGCATTATGATTGGGCAACCCGATTTTATTACGCGAGAACTATTTGAGGAAGCTCTGAACGAAGTGGAAATCAAGAAGCCAAGTCTTCTCTATGAAGCTATTCGTTTTGAAAAAATAGAAAAAGAACAAAGTCTTGCTATGCTTCATGTGGGATCTTTTGATACCGAAAATGAGACTTTTGCAGAGATGGAGCTTTTTTGTCAACTTCATAAACTCAAAAGAATTACGGAGTACCACCGAGAAATCTATCTCAATAACCTTCATCGAACGGAGCCAAGCAAATTGAAAACAATTCTTCGCTATCAAGTTCAAGAAGAGAATTAAAAAGAACAGGAGATCTTGTTTCCTGTTCTTTTCATGAGCTCTAATCTTCTATTTCAGAAGTATTCTCTTTGATTTTTTCAGCTTTTTTGGCAGACTTAATTTGAATCTTGCCCTTGCTGGTCATAACTGCCTTGAGGTCTTTTTCGCTTGGGTTTTCAAGGTAGTAGTCAGTGATTGCGTCCTCAATATAGTCTTGAATAGTGCGACGGAGTGGGCGTGCCCCCATTTTTGGATCATAGCCAAGGTCTACGAGTTTCTCCTTAACCTTATCTGTCACATCTAAATGAATGTTGTTGCTGGAGAGTCGCTTGTTAACATCAGCTAGCATGAGCTCGACAATCTGAAGGAGATTATCCTTGCTGAGAGCTTTGAACTCGATGATGCCGTCAAAACGGTTCATGAACTCTGGGCTAAAGAAGTTACCGAGTTCACCAAGAACAGAGTTGGTACGTCCTTCGCGAGCTGCCCCGAAACCAACGCTGGCTTCGGCCTTACCTGTACCTGCATTTGAGGTCATGATAATAATGGCATCCTTAAAGCTGACGGTACGTCCTTGCCCATCTGTCAAACGCCCATCGTCCAAGACTTGCAGGAACATATGCATGACATCTGGATGGGCTTTTTCTACTTCATCTAAGAGAATAAGAGAATAGGGATTACGGCGGACTTTTTCAGTTAATTGTCCAGCTTCATCGTAGCCGACATAACCTGGAGGGGCACCGACTAACTTAGCAACGCTGTGTTTTTCCATGTATTCACTCATGTCAAAGCGAATCATGCTATCAGCAGAACCAAAGAGTTCGATAGCTAGTTGTTTGGAAAGTTCTGTCTTACCGACACCGGTTGGGCCGACAAATAAGAAGCTTCCAATTGGGCGGTTAGGCGTACCGAGACCGACACGATTACGGCGAATAGCTTTTGCAATCTTATCGACAGCATCGTCTTGCCCAATAACATGAGACTTGAGGTCTTCAGCTAGATGGATGAGTTGAGATTGTTCTTTCTCTTTCAAATCCCCAACAGGAATGTTGGTTTTCTGCTCGATAATGTGCTCAATGGTTTTCTCACTGATGATAGGAGTATCTTGGTCCGTAACCTTTTTCTTTTGCATTTCCTTATACTTGGCAATCTGGTCGCGGAAGTAGGCGGCCTTCTCAAAATCTTCTTCTCGTGTAGCTTGAGATTTGAGATTTTCAGCCTCAATCAAGCGCTGATCAATTACTTTAGGATCTACAAAATTCAAGGTCAAGTTCATCTTAGAACCAGCTTCATCTAGGAGGTCAATGGCCTTATCAGGCAAGAAACGATCTTGGATGTAACGATTGGAAAGAGTTGCAGCTGCTTCAATTGCAGCATCGGTATACTGAACGTGGTGGTAGTCTTCGTATTTCTTTTGAATGCCTTTGAGGATAGTAATTGTTTCCTCCACTGTTGGTTCATCGACTTTGACAGGCTGCATACGACGCTCTAAGGCAGCATCCTTTTCAATGATACGGTATTCATTGAGGGTAGTTGCACCGACCAGTTGCAGTTCTCCACGAGCAAGGGCTGGCTTGAGGATATTTCCTGCATCCATATTGCCATCGCCTGCAGAACCAGCACCGACAATTTCATGGATTTCATCGATAAAGAGGATGATGTCCTCACGTTTGCGAATTTCTTCCATGAGTTTTTGCATGCGTTCTTCAAATTGTCCACGGATACCCGTTCCTTGAACCAAGCTAACCACATCCAGACGGATGACTTGTTTGCCTTGTAGTTTATGTGGAACGTCGCCATCAACGATTTTCTGAGCTAGACCTTCGACAACGGCTGTTTTTCCGACACCTGGTTCACCGATAAGAACAGGATTATTCTTAGTTCTGCGATTGAGAATTTCGATGACACGAATAATCTCATCATCGCGTCCAATAACGGGGTCGATATCACCACGACGAGCAATCTCAGTTACATTGATACCAAATTCTTCTAGCAGGCCTTTTTCTTGGCTTGGTGGCGGAGTTTGAGCAGGTCCACGATTTTGGGAACCATAACCGCCATTTCCACCGTAACCTCCACCTGATTGAGTAGGGGGAGTAGGAGGAGTATTGCTAGAAGGTCTGAAATTGTTTAGATCATTGAAGAAATCACCAAAGGGATCAAAGTCACGATTGTTCAAATCTGTCATACCTTTAAAGAGACTGTTGTTAGGGTCAGTCTTGATAATCTTGTAACAGTTTTGACAGAGGTCAATTTGTTTTTGTTTTCCATTGAGATTGGTGTAAAGATGAATTGTTGAGTCGTTGATTTTACAGTTTTGACAAAGCATACATCTACCTCATTTCTTTCTTTAGCCTGACCTGTTTAAAGGTCAAAAATAGTCAAATTTCTATACTCTCATTATAACAGGATTGGACCGTAAAGCAAGTAAAAAGATTGCAGCTTTGAGAAGTTGTTACAATGAAAATTTTTGTGAATTTGGACTATAAAAAAAATCCTATTTGTGAGACAAAAAGGATTTTGGTTAGACATGCAGGGTGTAATCCCAGCTTGTTTTGTATTAGTAAAGGAGTTCGTAAATCTCCATTGCAATCAAGTCAATGCTGTCAAACGTATAAGTTTCGCGAGCTTCGACATCACGAAGGGTAAAAATTGATCCGTTTTCTTCGTCGTGGCTGTATGCAACTTCTGCAACAACAACTCCTTCGCGTTCAAAATTACGTTTTAAATTTCCGCCGTCTTTTGCCATTGCTTCAAGGCGGTAGATGATTCTAACCAAATGTGATTCCATTTTGATTCTCCTTCATTTCTTATCGTTACTATTTTACCATAAAGGAGGGCAACTTGACTAGGAAAAACTAAGATTTCTCGCTAATTCTACTAGTTTAAAGTTTTTTTGAATAAATTGGATAAAAGGTTTGAATTTTAATTCAATACATGTTATAATCATACAGTATTCTATTTTAGAAAGCAGAGTGACTATGAATTTTTCTTTTTTACCTAAGTATTTACCTTATTTTAACTATGGGGCTGTTGTGACGATTCTCATTTCTATCTGTGTTGTCTTTTTGGGAACCATTTTAGGTGTTGTCTTGGCTTTTGGGCAACGTTCAAAGTTTAAACCGCTTGTTTGGCTTGCCAACTTGTACGTTTGGATTTTCCGTGGGACACCGATGATGGTTCAGATTATGATTGCTTTTGCCCTTATGCACATCAATGCTCCGACTATTCAGGTTGGGATTTTGGGTGTTGATTTGTCTCGCCTGATTCCAGGGATTTTGATTATTTCTATGAACAGTGGTGCTTATGTTTCTGAGACTGTTCGTGCTGGGATTAATGCGGTTCCAAAAGGTCAGCTAGAAGCGGCTTATTCGCTAGGGATTCGTCCTAAAAATGCTATGAGATATGTGATTTTGCCACAAGCAATCAAAAATATCTTGCCAGCATTGGGGAACGAATTTATCACCATTATAAAGGACAGCTCCCTCTTATCAGCTATCGGTGTTATGGAGTTGTGGAACGGGGCTACAACAGTTTCTACAACAACCTATCTACCTTTAACACCACTTTTATTTGCAGCCTTTTACTACTTGATTATGACCTCTATTTTGACCGTAGCCTTGAAAGCTTTTGAAAAACGTATGGGACAAGGAGATAGGAAATAATGACAGAAACCTTGATAAAAATTGAAAATTTACATAAATCATTTGGAAAGAATGAAGTATTGAAGGGCATCAACCTCGAGATTAAAAGAGGAGAAGTTGTCGTTATCATCGGTCCTTCGGGGAGCGGGAAATCTACCTTGCTTCGCTCTATGAATTTGTTGGAAGAAGCAACTAAAGGGAAGGTTATCTTTGAGGGAGTCGATATTACGGACAAGAAGAATGACCTCTTTGCCATGCGTGAGAAGATGGGCATGGTTTTCCAACAATTTAACCTCTTTCCTAATATGACTGTGATGGAAAATATCACCTTGTCACCTATCAAGACCAAAGGTGAGAGCAAGGCTGTTGCTGAGAAGAGAGCCCAAGAGCTGTTGGAAAAAGTTGGTTTGCCAGATAAGGCAGATGCTTATCCACAGAGTTTGTCAGGTGGCCAGCAACAACGGATTGCCATCGCGCGTGGGTTGGCCATGGAACCAGATGTTTTGCTCTTTGACGAGCCAACTTCAGCCTTGGATCCTGAAATGGTAGGTGAGGTATTGGCTGTTATGCAAGACCTTGCCAAGTCAGGGATGACTATGGTTATCGTAACACATGAGATGGGATTTGCGCGTGAGGTGGCAGACCGTGTTATCTTTATGGCAGACGGTGTGGTTGTTGAAGATGGAACACCTGAACAGATTTTTGAACAAACCCAAGAACAACGGACTAAAGACTTCTTGAGTAAGGTTTTATAATCTATTTTAAAATTTCAAGACAAGATTAGTGAAAAGCTCAACCAGAGCTTTTTCTTATAGTTTGAAACTATAGGATAGCCTAGGAAAGAAGTGTTAGAGGGTACTAGTAGTTTTTGGTATAATGGAAGATATTTGAAAGAAAAGAGAAGTGATATGACACAGATTATTGATGGGAAAGCTTTAGCGGCCAAATTGCAGGGGCAGTTGGCTGAAAAGACTGAAAAATTAAAGGAAGAAACAGGTCTAGTGCCTGGTTTGGTAGTGATTTTGGTTGGGGACAATCCAGCCAGCCAAGTTTACGTTCGCAACAAGGAGAGGTCAGCTCTTGCGGCTGGTTTCCGTAGCGAAGTAGTGCGAGTTCCAGAGACCATTACTCAAGAGGAATTGTTAGATCTGATTGCTAAATATAATCAGGATCCAGCTTGGCATGGGATTTTGGTCCAGTTGCCATTACCAAAACACATTGATGAAGAGGCGGTTCTATTGGCTATTGACCCAGAAAAGGATGTGGATGGTTTCCATCCTCTAAATATGGGACGCCTTTGGTCTGGTCATCCAGTCATGATTCCTTCGACACCTGCAGGAATTATGGAAATGTTTCATGAATATGGGATTGACTTGGAAGGTAAAAATGCGGTCGTCATCGGTCGTTCCAATATCGTTGGAAAACCCATGGCCCAGCTTCTTTTGGCAAAGAATGCTACAGTGACCTTGACCCACTCACGGACTCATAATCTTGCCAAGGTGGCTGCAAAAGCAGATATTCTTGTGGTCGCAATCGGTCGTGCTAAGTTTGTGACTGCTGACTTTGTCAAACCAGATGCGGTAGTCATTGACGTTGGGATGAACCGCGATGAAAATGGTAAGCTCTGTGGGGATGTTGATTATGAGGCGGTTGCCCCACTTGCTAGCCACATTACGCCAGTCCCTGGAGGTGTCGGTCCTATGACCATTACTATGCTGATGGAGCAAACTTATCAAGCAGCACTTCGGACATTGGATAGAAAATAAGAGAAAATTCGCTGAAGAGAGTGTATTCTCTATAGCTATATCTAAAATGACAGAAATGAATATTAAATTTTAGATATAAGATTACAAAAGGAGGTCTGCGCCTCCTTTTTGTTGTATAATAAATGCGAGAGGAAAAAAGATGAAAGTGATTGATCAAGCCTTACTAGAAAAAGTCATTATTGAACGTTCTTGTACAAGTCATAAAGGAGACTACGGTCGTCTGCTGTTGCTGGGTGGGACTTATCCTTATGGTGGTGCTATCATCATGGCTGCTTTGGCAGCTGTTAAAAGCGGAGCTGGTTTGGTGACAGTTGGAACGGACAGGGAAAATATCCCAGCTCTGCACAGCCATTTACCTGAGGCTATGGCCTTTTCTCTTCAAGACCAGCAGTTTTTAAAAGAGCAATTGGAGAAGGCAGAAGTTGTCTTGCTGGGGCCTGGTTTACGAGACGATGCTTTTGGAGAAGATTTAGTTAAACAGGTCTTTGCTGGCTTAAAACAGAATCAGATTTTGATTGTAGACGGAGGTGCCCTGACCATTCTTGCTAGGACAAGTTTGTCATTTCCTTCCAGTCAGCTTATCCTAACTCCCCACCAAAAGGAGTGGGAAAAGCTGTCTGGTATTGCTATTGAAAAGCAAAACGAAGATGCAACGGCTAGTGCCCTAACTTCCTTCTCTCAAGGAACAATTTTGGTAGAGAAAGGTCCAGCTACTCGTATTTGGCAAGCTGGCCAATCTGATTATTACCAGTTACAGGTTGGCGGTCCCTATCAGGCGACTGGGGGAATGGGAGATACTCTGGCTGGGATGATTGCAGGATTTGCAGGCCAATTCCGACAGGCCAGTCTCTACGAGCGTGTAACCGTAGCGACTCATCTTCATTCAGCGACAGCCCAAGAATTAGCTCAAGAACATTATGTGGTCTTGCCAACGGAAATTAGTAATTGTCTTCCTAAAGTAATGAATAAAATATCTCAAAAAAGACTGGGATAAAATTCAATTTTAGGAGAAAACGAAGTAAATATTACCACCATAAAACGCATAATATCAAATTTTTTAATACCTGATACTATGCGTTTTTGACTTTAAAGACTTTTTGGTCTGTTTCTATTTTGGAGCAATCTTTTGCTCAGTATGTTTTATAATTTCTCGTTGATAAATCGGATAAACTGATTCCACCAAACTTTTAAGAAGAAGGCTTTTTCAACTTTCTTTTCTGCTACCATTTCGAAACTAGGACGTTCTGTGGTAATGTAACCTTGACCAATCAAATCCTTGTCTTCGTAAGTCAAATGGCCAACCACTGTTCCAGCTTCAAGTGGTGCGAGGATTGCTTTAGAATCAGGTGTGAATTGAATAGATTGGGAAGATTGACCCCCAACACGTTCAATTAGATAGATATCCTCTGGGGCCACTGCAGTGACCGTATCTTCTTTTCCATCTTGTACGGGGACTTTACTATCTTGATAGGCATCGCCTTGCTGAACGATTTTGCGAAGTGTAAATGTAGAAGAAATATAATCCATTAGGGAAGATGTAGCTGTAAAACGAGCATAAGGATTATTATCTTGATGATCTGCATTCAAAATAACAGTGATAACCCTCATGCCTTTTTCGACAGTAGTACCAACAAAAGACTCTCCAGCCTTATCTGTTGTTCCTGTTTTTAGCCCATCAAAACCACCACGGTAAGCAGGCATACCTTCTAACATGTAGTTGGTTGAAGTAATTGTCATTCCAGCAAAAGTAGAAGAAGGTTTTTTGGTGATTTCCAAGACTTGTGGGTATTTTTTGATGAGGTTGCGGGCAACGATAGCGACATCATAAGCACTGAGCTTATTTTCATCATCTTTATTAGACCCTGGGTAAATGTTATCTCCGAGAGTTTCGTTGTTCAGACCAGTTGTATTGACAAGGGTGGCATCTTTGATTCCCCATTCCAAGAGTTTGGCCCGCATCATATCAACGAAGTTTTTTTCAGAGCCAGCAATTTTCTCAGCTAGGGCAATAGCGGCGCTGTTGGCACTAGATACCAGAGTTGCTTCAAGTAACTCTTCGACGGTATAATTACGGGCCTCCATAGGAACATTACTGGCTTCGGAATTTGTCGTTAATTGATAAGGATAATCAGAAATATCTACTGGGGTGGATAGTGTGATACTTCCATTTTCTAGAGCCTCGTAGACAAGATAAACTGTAAGTAGTTTTGTAATAGAAGCAATTTCGACAGGTTGAGTTGCATCTTTCTCATAGAGAATTTTACCAGTATTTGCCTCAACAGCAATGGCATGTTTAGCAGCAATATTAAAATCTTGAGCAGCAACAGTAGATGCTGAGCCAATAAAGGATAGGCTTAATAGAGTTAAAATAATTTTTTTCATAGTAAGTTTATTCTAACATAAAGAAAAAAATATTCCCAGTTTCATGATAGAAGAAAGAAGCTTTTTTGAAAGTATGGTAAAATAGATGAATGGAGGTAGCTCATGTTTCGTAAGAATAAATTATTTTTTTGGACCAGTGAGATTTTATTATTAACAATCATTTTTTATCTGTGGAGAGAGATGGGGGCGATTATCACGCCTTTTGTAAGCGTCGCAAACACCATCATGATTCCTTTTCTTCTAGGTGGTTTTTTATATTATTTGACCAATCCTATTGTAATTTTTTTACAAAAGTATTTCAAAATTAATCGTATCATTGGTATTCTACTAACCTTATGTGCTTTGCTTTGGGGGCTTGTCATTGGGGTAGTCTATCTGTTACCGATTTTGGTCAATCAGTTGACCAGCTTGATTGCGACTAGCCAGACTATCTATAGTCGTTTACAAGATTTGATTGTGGATTTATCTACTTATCCAGCCTTTCAAAATTTGGATATTCAAGCGACTATTCAACAGTTAAACCTATCCTATGTAGATATTCTACAAAACATCCTAAATAGTGTGACCAATAGTGTCGGAAGTGTTATATCCGCTCTCTTTAGTACCGTTTTGATTATTATTATGACCCCCGTGTTTTTGGTTTATTTTTTGTTAGATGGTAACAAATTTTTACCGATGCTTGAGCGCACTGTTTTAAAGAGAGATAAGTTGCATATTGCAGGTCTCTTAAAGAATTTGAATGCGACAATTGCTCGCTATATTAGTGGAGTCGCCATTGATGCTATTATTATCGGATGTTTGGCCTTTATCGGATATAGCGTTATTGGTCTGAAATATGCTTTGGTTTTCGCCATCTTTTCAGGATTGGCCAATCTCATTCCTTATGTGGGACCAAGTATTGGCTTGATTCCGATGATTGTTGCTAACGTCTTTACTGATCCTCATAGAATGCTGATTGCAGTTGTTTACATGCTAATCATTCAACAAGTGGATGGAAACATCCTCTACCCTCGCATCGTAGGTGGGGTAATGAAGGTTCATCCAATTACGATTTTAGTATTACTTTTGTTATCAAGTAATATCTATGGGGTCATTGGCATGATTGTCGCAGTACCAACTTATTCTATCTTAAAAGAGATTTCTAAGTTCTTATCTCGCTTGTATGAAAATCATAAAATAATGAAAGAACGAGAAAGAGAATTAGCTAAGTAAAAGTCAGGAAATTCCTGATTTTTCTTTTTCTTTAGGTAAATTATAGGAGTAGAAGTGCCATTTAGATTAGCCGATTAAGAATAATTCACAAAAACTTTGTAAAACACTTGCAATTTAGCTGAAATTTGATAAAATAGTAAGGAAAGTTAGACTGTATTGCCTACTGTCTATCTATAAAATATATTTTATTGGAGGCTTTTACTCAAATGGCAAAAGAAAAATACGATCGTAGTAAACCACACGTTAACATTGGTACTATCGGACACGTTGACCACGGTAAAACTACCCTAACTGCAGCTATCACAACTGTTTTGGCACGTCGCTTGCCTTCATCAGTTAACCAACCTAAAGACTATGCGTCTATCGATGCTGCTCCAGAAGAACGCGAACGCGGTATCACAATCAACACTGCGCACGTTGAGTACGAAACTGAAAAACGTCACTACGCTCACATCGACGCTCCAGGACACGCGGACTACGTTAAAAACATGATCACTGGTGCCGCTCAAATGGACGGAGCTATCCTTGTAGTAGCTTCAACTGACGGACCAATGCCACAAACTCGTGAGCACATCCTTCTTTCACGTCAGGTTGGTGTTAAACACCTTATCGTCTTCATGAACAAAGTTGACTTGGTTGACGACGAAGAATTGCTTGAATTGGTTGAAATGGAAATCCGTGACCTATTGTCAGAATACGACTTTCCAGGTGACGATCTTCCAGTTATCCAAGGTTCAGCTCTTAAAGCTCTTGAAGGTGACACTAAATACGAAGATATCGTTATGGAATTGATGAACACAGTTGATGAGTACATCCCAGAACCAGAACGTGACACTGACAAACCATTGCTTCTTCCAGTCGAAGACGTATTCTCAATCACTGGACGTGGTACAGTTGCTTCAGGACGTATCGACCGTGGTATCGTTAAAGTCAACGACGAAATCGAAATCGTTGGTATCAAAGAAGAAACTCAAAAAGCAGTTGTTACTGGTGTTGAAATGTTCCGTAAACAACTTGACGAAGGTCTTGCCGGAGATAACGTAGGTGTCCTTCTTCGTGGTGTTCAACGTGATGAAATCGAACGTGGACAAGTTATCGCTAAACCAGGTTCAATCAACCCACACACTAAATTCAAAGGTGAAGTTTACATCCTTACTAAAGAAGAAGGTGGACGTCACACTCCATTCTTCAACAACTACCGTCCACAATTCTACTTCCGTACTACTGACGTTACAGGTTCAATCGAACTTCCAGCAGGTACTGAAATGGTAATGCCTGGTGATAACGTGACAATCGACGTTGAGTTGATCCACCCAATCGCCGTAGAACAAGGTACTACATTCTCTATCCGTGAGGGTGGACGTACTGTTGGTTCAGGTATGGTTACAGAAATCGAAGCTTAATTCGATTTAGTTCCCAGAAGAACAATTATTTAAGTCAGACACTAAAAGAATCTTGCTTTGCAAGGTTCTTTTTTTCGAATATTGAACTAAAATTAAAGAATTGCTTATAAAAAAGCTCCATACACCTGATGTGCATAGAGCAATGGAGATTATTTGATATAGAGTTCTTGATTTTTTAGGACAATTTCTCGTACGCTTGCAAACTTCTTGAGTTTTTTAAGTTCTTCTGGATGAGTGACGAGAGTGATAACATAACCTTCCTTGCCCATACGACCTGTACGGCCAGCACGGTGAGTATATGTTTCGATATCTCTAGGGACATCAAAGTTTACAACACATTCGAGGCTATCGATATCAATTCCACGAGCCAGAAGGTCAGTTGCAAGAAGCAGGGTTAGTTGCTTATCTTTAAACTTTTCTAAGATGACTTTTCTAAATTTAATATTAACATCACTAGCGAGGGAAACAGCCAAGATATCACGATACTGTAATTTTTCTTCTGCACTTCCAAGGTCTGATAGGCTGTTAAAGAAGACAAGACCACGGAAATCCTCAACGTGAGCCAGTTTTCGTAGCATATCAACGCGGTGACGTTGGTCTACCTGCATGTAGAAGTGCTGGATATTGTCCAGTTTTTGGTCAGAGAGATCAATGGTTCGCGTATTAGATGCAATCTTTTCTTGGTCAAACTTGGTTGTCGCACTCATGTAGATGAGTTGGTGGTCACGAGGTGCGTAGTGGGTGATTTTCTCGACAAAGTGAATCTGAGAATCATCTAGCAATTGATCAAATTCATCCAGGATGATGGTTTCTACATTCATCATCTTGATTTTTTTCAATTTAATCAACTCAAAGATACGGCCAGGGGTTCCAATCAGAATTTCTGGTCCTTTTTTGAGTCGTTCAATCTGGCGTTTCTGACTTGAACCTGATAGGAAGAGCTGGGCTGTCAAGCCAATAGCTTCTGCCCACGTTTTACATACGTCAAAAATCTGTCCAGCAAGCTCCGTATTTGGTGCTAGAATCAAGAGTTGTTGCGCTTTTTTCTTTTGAAGTCGGAGAAGACTTGGTAGGAGGTAAGCTAGGGTCTTACCAGTTCCTGTTGGGCTAACTCCCAGTAGGTTTTCTCCTGCAAGGATAGGCTCAAATAGTTGAGTTTGAATGGGGGTGAATTCTTGGAAACCGAGCTGATCACTCAGTTCTTGCCATTCAGTCGGTAGTTTGTTTTTCATTTTTCTGCCTCAAATCTAATGCCAGCAGACTGGCGCATAGTATATAGTAGCTCATGAACTGAACTTGCATCTTCTAGCCAAGTTTGGTAGAGATTCAGATCTGGTTTCTGGATCATGTGTGCAAATGCACCGACTTCCTCAGTCATCGTATGAGGAGCCTGTTGGATAGGGAGTTGGATTTGATTGCCTTGATGGTCGGTAAAAATAGCCGAGCTGACATGTTCGATAGTGTTGAGGGTCAAGGTTCCATCTGTCGTATAAATCTCGCAAGGAAGATTGGAAGTAATGTTTTTCCCAGCCTTGATATGAACTTGATAGTCGGGGTAGAAGAGGATTCCGTCACCATTTAGGTCAATGTTATTGTCAAGCTGTTGAGCCTGATAGGTTGCATCCTTAGCTTTTCCAAAGAGACGAATGGCAGCGTAGAGAGGATAAATCCCCAAATCCATAAGAGCTCCACCAGCAAAACGGTCTGAAAAGACATTTGGTGTCTCCCCAGCCAACAAGTCAGGCATCTTAGAAGAATACTTGGCATAGTTGAGATCTGCTCCTAACACTTGCTTATCTGCTAAAAAGTTTTTGATGATAGTGAAAGCTTTCTCATGGTAATTACGAGCTGCTTCAAAGATAAAACAGTGATTTTTCTTAGCTGTTTGAATCAAATCCAGCCATTCTTGTGGCTGAGTGACAGCTGGCTTTTCAAGAATGACATGTTTACCTGCAGACAATGCAGCTTTTGCCTGAGCAAAATGCATGGAGTTTGGGCTAGCAATATAGACCAGATCAAAGGAACTCTTGAAGAAGTCCTCTACTTGATCAAAGAGTTGGATATCCTGATAGCGAGAAGCAAAGGTTGCTGCAGTTTCTAGTTTTCTAGAATAGACTGCGACCAACTGGTATTTTCCACTAGCATGGGCTGCCTCTATGAAGTGATGGCTGATAGCGCCAGTACCAATGATACCTAATTTAAGCATAGATACTCCTTTTCCGATTTTAAATCCTTCTTTCATTATAACATAGATAGACGAGACTATCCAACAGAGGGTAAAAATTTTAAAATAAGCTACTAGGACTTTCCCAAAGAAAGTGGTACAATAATGAGATGAGTAAATGAAATGGGAGGAAAAATGAGGCTATTACCTATAAGAAAAATATCACGTCAGTCTAAGAGACTAGCGCTTTTTTTGACTTTTTGTGCAGGATATGTAGATGCCTATACGTTTATTGTGCGAGGGAACACTCTTGTGGCTGGACAAACTGGGAATGTCGTCTTTCTATCAGTGGGACTCATTCAACACAATGTGTCAGATGCCAGTGCCAAAGTAATGACCTTGCTAGCTTTTATGATGGGGGTCTTTTTATTAACGATTTATAAGGAAAAATTGAGAATTGTAAAAAAACCGATTCTGTCCTTGATTCCTTTAGCAATACTATCAATCATTATTGGATTTGTACCACAAACTGTAGAGAATATCTATCTAGTACCGCCCTTAGCCTTTTGTATGGGCTTGGTGACAACTGCTTTTGGTGAGGTTTCGGGTATTGCCTACAATAATGCCTTTATGACAGGGAATATCAAACGAACAATGCTAGCTTTTGGAGATTATTTCCGAACCAAGCACACTCCTTTTTTACGTGAAGGGATTATCTTTGTAAGCCTGCTTAGTAGTTTTGTCCTTGGTGTTGTCTTTTCAGCTTATTTGACGATTTTCTATCATGAAAAGACTATTCTTGGTGTTCCCATTATGATGAGCATTTTTTACCTCAGCATGCTTTTTGTCAAGTGGCGGAAAAAAGTAAAAGAAAAAGAAAAAGCTTCATTTTAGGTGTTATTACTTGTAAGAAAATAGGAGATATGCTATACTTGAAGAGTTGACTATGCACGATCCTGTGCAACCGCACGAACATCGTTGCTTGATTATTCAAGTTTAAGTGGTTTGTCCCACGATGCTAGGCGAGTCTTCACAAAAAAATCGGGGAAACCCATAAAAATCATAGGAGGTGCATAATGAGCACATACGCAATTATCAAAACTGGCGGAAAACAAGTTAAAGTTGAAGTTGGTCAAGCAGTTTACGTTGAAAAATTGAACGTTGAAGCTGGTCAAGAAGTTACTTTTAACGAAGTTGTTCTTGTTGGTGGTGAAAACACTGTTGTCGGAACTCCACTTGTTGCTGGAGCTACTGTAGTTGGAACTGTTGAAAAACAAGGAAAACAAAAGAAAGTTGTTACTTACAAGTACAAACCTAAAAAAGGTAGCCACCGTAAACAAGGTCACCGTCAACCATATACAAAAGTTGTCATCAACGCAATCAACGCTTAATTTTAAGGAGAACACATGATACAGGCAGTCTTTGAGAGAGCCGAAGATGGCGAGCTGAGGAGTGCGGAAATTACTGGACACGCCGAGAGTGGCGAATACGGCTTAGATGTCGTGTGTGCATCGGTTTCTACGCTTGCCATTAACTTTATCAATTCAATTGAGAAATTTGCAGGCTATGAACCAATCCTAGAATTAAACGAAGATGAAGGTGGCTATCTGATGGTTGAAATTCCAAAAGATCTTCCTTCACACCAGAGAGAAATGACCCAGTTATTCTTTGAATCATTTTTCTTAGGTATGGCAAACTTATCGGAGAACTCTTCTGAGTTCGTCCAAACCAGAGTTATCACAGAAAACTAATACGGAGGAAAACATTATGTTAAAAATGACTCTTAACAACTTGCAACTTTTCGCCCACAAAAAAGGTGGAGGTTCTACATCAAACGGACGTGATTCACAAGCGAAACGTCTTGGAGCTAAAGCAGCTGACGGACAAACTGTAACAGGTGGATCAATCCTTTACCGTCAACGTGGTACACACATCTATCCAGGTGTAAACGTTGGACGTGGTGGAGACGATACTTTGTTCGCTAAAGTTGAAGGCGTAGTACGCTTTGAACGTAAAGGACGCGATAAAAAACAAGTTTCTGTTTACCCAATCGCTAAATAAAAAGGTCCAGTGAACCTTTTTATCCCGAGCCTTGAAATCTAAAGGCGAGGAAGCTAGAAGTAGCATTAAATAAGGCTTTCCGAGTTTTCGGAGAGCCTGTTTTTTTTGTTTTGGTACCCATGATTTTTCGTTCTTAGTGTAGATGAATTTTATGAGTAACATTATTTTTCTTCGATGGAAAACTTCTAAAATATGGTATAATGAAAAGATAAAGAAGTTGGGGGTAGAAGATGAATATTCAACAATTACGCTATGTTGTTGCCATTGCCAATAGTGGTACTTTCCGTGAAGCTGCTGAAAAGATGTATGTAAGCCAGCCGAGTCTGTCTATTTCTGTGCGTGATTTGGAAAAAGAGTTGGGCTTTAAGATTTTCCGTAGGACCAGCTCAGGAACTTTCTTGACCCGTCGTGGTATGGAATTTTATGAAAAAGCGCAAGAATTGGTCAAGGGCTTTGATATTTTTCAAAATCAGTATGCCAATCCTGAGGAAGAAAAAGATGAATTTTCCATTGCTAGCCAACACTATGACTTCTTGCCACCAACCATTACGGCATTTTCAGAGCGTTATCCTGATTATAAGAACTTTCGTATTTTTGAATCGACTACTGTTCAAATCTTAGATGAAGTAGCGCAAGGACATAGTGAGATTGGGATTATCTACCTCAATAATCAAAATAAAAAAGGTATCATGCAACGCGTTGAAAAGCTGGGCCTTGAGGTAATTGAATTGATTCCCTTCCATACCCACATTTATCTTCGTGAGGGGCATCCTTTAGCCCAGAAAGATGAATTGGTCATGGAGGATTTAGCGGATCTACCAACGGTTCGTTTCACTCAAGAGAAAGACGAGTACCTTTATTATTCAGAGAACTTTGTCGATACCAGCGCTAGCTCGCAGATGTTCAATGTGACAGACCGTGCTACTTTGAATGGTATTTTGGAGCGGACGGACGCCTATGCGACAGGTTCTGGATTTTTAGATAGTGACAGTGTCAATGGCATCACAGTTATTCGTCTCAAGGATAACCTAGATAATCGTATGGTCTATGTTAAACGTGAGGAAGTGGAGCTTAGTCAGGCTGGAACTCTTTTCGTAGAAGTCATGCAAGAATATTTTGATCAGAAGAGGAAATCATGAAAAAAAGAGGAATAGTGGCAGTCATTGTACTGCTTTTGATTGCGCTGGATCAGTTAGTCAAATCCTATATCGTATGGCAGATTCCACTGGGTGAAGTTCGCTCTTGGATTCCCAATCTCGTTAGCTTGACCTACCTGCAAAATCGAGGGGCAGCCTTCTCCATGTTACAAGACCAGCAGTGGTTATTTGCTATCATTACCCTGGTCGTCGTGGTAGGTGCTATTTGGTATCTACATAAACACATGGAGGACTCACTCTGGATGGTCTTGGGTTTGACCTTGATCATCGCAGGTGGTCTTGGAAACTTTATTGACAGGATCAGTCAGGGATTTGTTGTGGATATGTTCCACCTTGACTTTATCAATTTTGCAATTTTCAATGTGGCAGATAGCTATCTGACGGTTGGAGTGATTATTTTATTGATTGCAATGCTAAAAGAGGAAACAAATGGAAATTAAAATTGAAACTGGTGGCCTGCGTTTGGATAAGGCTTTGTCGGATTTGACAGAATTATCACGTAGTCTCGCGAATGAACAAATTAAATCAGGCCAGGTATTGGTCAATGGGCAAGTCAAGAAAGCTAAGTACACGGTCCAAGAGGGCGATGTGGTCACTTATCATGTGCCAGAACCAGAGGTCTTAGAGTATGTGGCTGAGAATCTTCCGCTAGATATCATCTACCAAGATGAGGATGTGGCCGTCGTAAACAAACCTCAGGGGATGGTGGTGCATCCGAGTGCCGGTCATACTAGCGGAACCTTGGTCAATGCCCTTATGTATCATATTAAGGATTTGTCTGGTATCAATGGGGTTCTGCGTCCAGGAATTGTTCACCGTATTGATAAGGATACGTCAGGCCTTCTCATGATTGCTAAAAACGATGAGGCACATCTAGCACTTGCCCAAGAACTCAAGGATAAAAAGTCTCTCCGTAAATATTGGGCGATTGTTCATGGAAATCTGCCCAATGATCGCGGTGTCATTGAAGCACCGATTGGCCGGAGTGAAAAAGACCGTAAGAAACAGGCTGTGACTGCTAAAGGCAAGCCTGCAGTGACCCGTTTCCACGTCTTGGAACGCTTTGGAGATTATAGCTTAGTGGAGTTACAACTGGAGACAGGGCGTACCCATCAAATCCGTGTTCACATGGCTTATATCGGCCATCCAGTCGCTGGGGATGAAGTCTATGGTCCACGCAAGACTTTGAAAGGACATGGACAATTTCTTCATGCCAAGACCCTAGGCTTTACGCATCCACGAACAGGTGAGATCTTGGAATTTACAGCAGATATCCCAGAAATTTTTAAGGAAACTTTGGAGAGATTGAGGAAGTAAGAATGAAAAAGAAATTAACTAGTTTAGCACTTGCAGGCGCTTTTTTAGGTTTGTCATGGTATGGAAATGTTCAAGCTCAAGAAAGTTCAGGAAATAAAATTCACTTTATAAATGTTCATGAAGGTGGCAGTGATGCGATTATTCTTGAAAGCAATGGACATTTTGCCATGGTGGATACAGGAGAAGATTATGATTTCCCAGATGGAAGTGATTCTCGTTATCCATGGAGACAGGGTATCAATACAACTTATAAGCATGTTCTAACAGACCGTGTCTTTCGTCATTTGAAGGAATTGGGTGCCCAAAAACTTGATTTTATTTTGGTAACCCATACCCACAGTGACCATATTGGAAATGTTGATGAATTACTGTCTACCTATCCAGTTGACCGAGTCTATCTTAAAAAATATAGTGATAATCGTATTACTAAGCCTGAACGTCTTTGGGATAATCTGTATGGCTATGATAAGGTTTTACAGACTGCCGCAGAAAAAGGTGTTTCAGTGATTCAAAACATTACACAAGGAGATGCTCATTTTCAGTTTGGGGACATGGATATTCAGCTCTATAATTATGAAAATGAATATGATGAGAATGGAAATCTTAAACCTGTTTGGGATGACAATTCCAATTCCTTGATTAGCGTGGTGAAAGTCAATGGCAAGAAAATTTACCTTGGGGGCGACTTAGATAATGTTCATGGAGCAGAAGACAAGTACGGTTCTCTCATTGGAAAAGTTGATTTGATGAAGTTTAACCATCATTTAGATACAAAAAATTCTAATACAAAAAATTTTATAAGAAATTTGTCTCCTGAGATAATTGTTCAAACTTCCTCCTCGCCAATTGGTTCGTATGATAGCGGTCAAGAAATAAATAGGGAATATATTAGCTGGATTGAATCAATGGGAATTCAACATATAAACGCAGCCAGCAAAGACTATGATGCAACGGTTTTTGATATTCGACAAGACGGTTTAGTAAACATTTCAACTTCTTACAAGCATATTCCAAGTTTTCAAGCTGGTTGGCATAAGAGTGCATATGGAAACTGGTGGTATCAAGCGCCTGATTCTACAGGAGAATATGCTGTCGGTTGGAATGAAATCGAAGGTGACTGGTATTACTTTAACCAAACGGGTATCTTGTTACAGAATCAATGGAAAAAATGGAATAATCGTTGGTTTTATTTGACAGACTCTGGTGCTGCTGCTAAAAATTGGAAGAAAATTGGTGGGATTTGGTATTATTTTAACAAAGAAAACCAGATGGAAATTGGTTGGATTCAAGATAAAGAACAGTGGTATTATTTGGATGTTGATGGCTCTATGAAGACAGGTTGGCTTCAATATAAGGGGCAATGGTATTACTTTGCTCAATCAGGGGAAATGAAAACGGGCTGGGTAAAAGATAAAGAAACCTGGTACTATATGGATTCTACTGGTATCATGAAGACGGGCGAGATAGAAGTTGCTGGTCATCATTACTATCTAGAAGAATCAGGAACTATGAAGCAAGGTTGGCTTAAAAAGGCAAACGATTGGTATTTCTACAAGGAAGACGGTTCACGAGCTGTGGGTTGGATCAAGGACAAGGATAAATGGTACTTCTTGAAAGAAAATGGTCAATTACTTGTGAATGGTAAGACACCAGAAGGCTATACTGTTGATTCAAGTGGTGCCTGGTTAGTGGATGTTCCAGTCGAAAAATCTGCTACAATTAAAACTACAAGTCATTCAGAAATAAAAGAATCGAATGAGGTAGTGAAAAAAGATCTTGAAAATAAAGAAACGAGTCACTATGAAAGTGTTGCAAGTTCTTCATCTAGTCAAGATTTGACTTCATCAACTTCACAAAGCTCTGAAACGAGTGCAAACAAATCGGAATCAGGACAGTAGTAAAAAGAAGGTTTTAGGGCCTTCTTTTTCCTATCAACTCTTTTCTATTTCCTGCCATTCATGTTATAATGGATAAATATGAAGAATCGGAGTGAGACTATGAAATACAAACGGATTGTCTTTAAGGTGGGGACTTCTTCTTTGACAAATGAGGATGGAAGTTTATCACGTAGTAAGGTAAAGGCTATTACCCAGCAGTTGGCTATGTTGCACGAGGCTGGTCATGAATTGATTTTGGTGTCATCAGGTGCCATTGCGGCTGGTTTTGGAGCCTTAGGATTTAAAAAACGTCCGACTAAGATTGCTGATAAACAGGCTTCAGCAGCGGTAGGACAGGGGCTTTTGTTGGAAGAATACACGACCAATCTTCTCTTGCGCCAAATCGTTTCTGCGCAAATCTTGCTGACTCAGGATGATTTTGTGGATAAGCGCCGTTATAAAAATGCCCATCAGGCTTTGTCAGTTCTACTTAGCCGTGGTGCGATTCCTATCATCAATGAGAATGATAGTGTCGTCATTGATGAACTCAAGGTTGGGGACAATGACACTCTTAGTGCCCAGGTAGCGGCCATGGTCCAAGCGGACCTTTTGGTTCTCTTGACAGATGTGGACGGTCTCTATACTGGGAATCCTAATTCAGATCCAAAAGCCAAACGCTTGGAGAAAATCGAGACCATCAATCGTGAGATTATTGATATGGCTGGTGGAGCTGGTTCTTCAAACGGAACTGGAGGAATGCTGACAAAAATCAAAGCAGCGACTATTTCGACAGAATCAGGAGTTCCTGTTTATATCTGTTCATCATTGAAGGCAGATGCCATGATTGAAGCGGCTGAGGAGACTAAGGATGGTTCCTACTTTGTTGCGCAAGAGAAGGGACTTCGTACCCAAAAACAATGGCTGGCCTTCTATGCTCAGAGTCAAGGTTCTATTTGGGTTGATAAAGGGGCTGCAGAAGCTCTCTCTCAACATGGGAAGAGTCTTCTCTTATCTGGTGTAGTTGACGCAGAAGGGGCCTTTTCTTACGGTGATATCGTGACAGTATTTGACAAGGAAAGTGGAAAATCACTTGGAAAAGGACGCGTGCAATTTGGAGCATCTGCTTTGGAGGATATGTTGCGTTCTCAAAAAGCCAAGGGGGTCTTGATTCACCGTGACGACTGGATTTCTATTACGCCTGAAATCCAACTACTCTTTACAGAATTTTAGAGGTAAACTATGGTAAGTACACAAGAACAATTTGAACAGGTACAGGCTGTTAAAAAATCGATCAACACAGCTAGTGAAGAGGTGAAAAACCAAGCCTTGCTAGCCATGGCTGATCATTTATTAGCAGCTACTGAGGAAATTTTAGCAGCCAATGCCCTTGATATGGAATCTGCTAAGGGTAAAATCTCAGATGTGATGCTGGATCGTCTTTATTTGGATGCAGGACGTATAGAAGCAATGGCAACTGGGATTCGTGAAGTGGTTGCTTTACCAGATCCAATTGGTGAAGTTTTAGAAACGAGTCAGCTTGAAAATGGCTTGGTTATTACCAAGAAACGGGTGGCTATGGGTGTTATCGGTATTATCTATGAAAGTCGTCCAAATGTGACGTCTGACGCGGCTGCTTTGGCTCTCAAGAGTGGAAATGCAGTTGTTCTTCGTAGCGGTAAGGATGCCTATCAAACTGCCCATGCTATTGTCACAGCCTTGAAGAAGGGCTTGGAGACGACTACCATTCATCCAGATGTGATTCAACTGGTGGAAGATACTAGCCGTGAAAGTAGCTATGCTATGATGAAGGCCAAGGGCTATCTAGATCTTCTTATTCCTCGTGGAGGAGCTGGTTTGATCAATGCAGTGCTTGAAAATGCTATTGTACCAGTTATCGAGACAGGAACTGGGATTGTCCATGTCTATGTGGATAAGGATGCAGATGAAGACAAGGCTCTGTCTATCATCAACAATGCCAAAACCAGTCGTCCTTCTGTATGTAATGCCATGGAGGTCTTGCTGGTTCATGAAGACAAGGCAGCAAGCTTCCTTCCTCGCTTGGAGCAAGTTCTAGTTGCAGAGCGTAAAGAAGCTGGGTTGGAACCAATTCAATTCCGCTTGGATAGTAAAGCAAGTCAGTTTGTTTCAGGTCACGCAGCTGAAGCACAAGACTTTGACACCGAATTTTTGGACTATGTCCTAGCTGTTAAGGTCGTGAGCAGTTTAGAAGAAGCAGTTGCCCATGTTGAGGCTCACAGTACCCATCATTCGGATGCCATTGTGACGGAAAATGCTGAGGCTGCAGCTTACTTTACAGATCAAGTGGACTCTGCAGCAGTCTATGTCAATGCTTCAACTCGTTTTACAGATGGTGGCCAATTTGGACTTGGATGTGAAATGGGGATTTCTACTCAGAAATTGCATGCGCGTGGTCCCATGGGCTTGAAGGAATTGACCAGCTACAAGTATGTGGTTACTGGTGATGGACAGATAAGGGAGTAAGAGATGAAGATTGGATTTATCGGTTTGGGGAATATGGGTGCTAGCTTGGCCAAGTCTGTTTTGCAGGCTAATACGGGTGATGACCTTCTCCTTGCTAATCGTAGCCAAGCCAAGGTAGATGCTTTCATTGCAGACTTTGGTGGTCAGGCTTCCAGCAATGACGAAATCTTTGCAGAAGCAGATGTGATTTTTCTAGGAGTTAAGCCTGCTCAGTTTTCTGAACTACTTTCTCAATACCAGACCATCCTTGAAAAAAGAGAAAATCTTCTTTTGATTTCTATGGCAGCTGGATTGACTTTAGAAAAACTAGCGAGTCTTATTCCAAGTCAACACCGAATTATTCGTATGATGCCAAATACCCCTGCTTCTATCGGACAAGGAGTGATTAGTTATGCCTTGTCTCCTAATTGCAGGGCTGAGGACAGTGAGCTCTTTTGTCAGCTATTAGCCAAGGCAGGTCTCTTGGTTGAACTAGGAGAAGTCTTAATTGACGCAGCGACAGGTCTTGCAGGTTGTGGGCCAGCCTTTGTCTATCTTTTTATTGAGGCCTTGGCAGATGCAGGTGTTCAGACTGGATTGCCACGAGAAACGGCCTTGAAAATGGCGGCTCAAACTGTGGTAGGAGCTGGACAATTAGTCCTAGAAACCCAAGAGCATCCTGGGGTCTTGAAAGACCAAGTTTGTAGCCCAGGTGGTTCGACTATCGCTGGTGTAGCAAGCCTAGAAGCGCATGCTTTTCGAGGAACGGTCATGGATGCAGTTGGTCAAGCCTATAAACGAACACAAGAACTAGGTAAATAAGAGGTGGATTTGTCTGCCTCTTTTATGGTGGTTGATACTCTTCGAAAATCCCGAAAATCAAATTCAAACTGCGTCAGCTTCCATCTGCAACCTCAAAACAGTGTTTTGAGCAACCTGCGACTAGTTTGCTCTTTGATTTTCATTGAGTATGAAATGAGAAGACAAAAAGATTGTCACAAACCCCTATTTTTTTGATAGAATAGAAGTAGTAAAAAAGAAATGAGTTAGACATGTCAAAAGGATTTTTAGTCTCTCTTGAGGGACCAGAGGGAGCAGGCAAGACTAGTGTTTTAGAGGCTCTGCTCCCAATTTTAGAGGAAAAAGGAGTCGAGGTGCTGACGACCCGTGAGCCAGGCGGAGTCTTGATTGGGGAGAAGATTCGTGAAGTGATTTTGGATCCAAGTCATACTCAGATGGATGCGAAGACAGAGTTGCTTCTTTATATCGCCAGTCGCAGACAGCACTTGGTGGAAAAAGTTCTCCCTGCCCTTGAAGCTGGCAAGTTGGTCATTATGGACCGCTTCATCGATAGTTCCGTTGCTTATCAGGGATTTGGTCGTGGTTTGGACATTGAAGCCATTGACTGGCTCAATCAGTTTGCGACAGATGGCCTCAAACCTGATTTGACCCTCTATTTTGACATTGAGGTGGAAGAAGGACTGGCTCGCATTGCTGCTAATAGTGACCGTGAGGTCAATCGTTTGGACTTGGAAGGTTTGGACTTGCATAAAAAAGTTCGTCAAGGTTACCTTTCTCTTCTGGACAAAGAAGGAAATCGCATTGTCAAGATTGATGCTAGTCTTCCTTTGGAGCAAGTTGTGGAAACAACCAAGTCTCTCTTGTTTGACAGAATGGGCTTGGCTAAATGAAACAAGATCAACTAAAGGCTTGGCAACCAGACCAGTTTGACCGCTTTGTCCGTATCCTAGAACAAGACCAGCTCAATCATGCCTACCTTTTTTCAGGTTTCTTTGGAAGCTTGGAAATGGCGCAATTTTTAGCTAAGAGTCTCTTTTGTACGTATAAGGTAGGCGTTTTACCATGTGAGAAATGCCGAAATTGCAAGCTGATTGAACAGGAAGAGTTTCCAGATGTTAGCTTGATTAAGCCAGTCAATCAGGTCATCAAGACAGAACGTATTCGGGAATTGGTGGGACAGTTTTCTCAAGCAGGGATTGAAAGCCAGCAGCAGGTTTTTATTATCGAGCAAGCTGAGAAAATGCATCCTAACGCAGCTAATTCTCTGCTCAAGGTCATCGAAGAACCCCAGAGTGAGGTTTACATTTTCTTCTTGACCAGAGATGAGGAAAAGATGTTACCGACCATCCGTAGTCGTACCCAGATTTTCCACTTTAAAAAGCAAGAAGAAAAACTCATCTTACTCTTAGAGCAAATGGGACTGGTTAAGAAAAAAGCAACTCTCTTAGCCCAGTTTTGTCAGTCACGAGCTGAAGCAGAAAAGTTGGCGAATCAGGCAAGTTTTTGGACCTTGGTCGATGAAAGTGAACGCCTGCTCACCTGGTTAATAGCTAAGAAAAAAGAAAGTTATCTGCAGGTTGCTAAATTAGCCAACTTGGCAGATGACAAGGAAAAACAGGATCAGGTCTTACGGATTCTCGAAGTCCTCTGTGGGCAGGACCTTCTGCAAGCAAGAGTAAGGGTGATTCTACAAGATTTGTTAGAAGCTAGAAAAATGTGGCAGGCTAATGTTAGTTTTCAAAATGCCATGGAATATCTGGTCTTGAAAGAAATGTAAATTCAAAAATGAACGATAAAGAAAGGAAAGGGCTGTTTTATGGACAAAAAAGAATTATTTGACGCGCTGGATGATTTTTCCCAACAGTTATTGGTGACCTTGGCCGATGTGGAAGCCATCAAGAAAAATCTCAAGAGCCTGGTAGAGGAAAATACAGCTCTTCGTTTAGAAAATTCTAAGTTGCGCGAACGCTTAGGTGAGGTTGAAGCAGATGCTCCCGTCAAGGCTAAGCATGTTCGAGAAAGTGTCCGTCGGATTTATAAAGACGGATTTCACGTATGTAATGATTTTTATGGACAACGTCGAGAGCAGGACGAGGAATGCATGTTCTGTGACGAGTTGTTATACAGGGAGTAACCATGCAGATTCAAAAAAGTTTTAAGGGGCAGTCTCCTTATGGCAAGCTGTATCTAGTGGCAACGCCGATTGGCAATCTAGATGATATGACCTTTCGTGCTATCCAAACCCTGAAAGAAGTGGATTGGATTGCAGCTGAGGACACGCGCAATACAGGTCTTTTGCTCAAGCATTTTGACATTTCTACTAAGCAAATCAGTTTTCATGAGCACAATGCCAAGGAAAAAATTCCTGATTTGATTAGTTTTCTGAAAGCAGGACAAAGTATTGCTCAGGTATCCGACGCGGGTCTGCCTAGCATCTCAGACCCTGGACATGATTTGGTCAAAGTAGCGATTGAGGAAGATATTGCCGTTGTCACAGTTCCAGGTGCTTCTGCAGGAATTTCTGCCTTGATTGCCAGTGGTTTAGCGCCACAGCCACATATCTTTTATGGCTTTTTACCGAGAAAATCAGGCCAGCAAAAGCAATTTTTCGACTTGAAAAAAGACTATCCTGAAACTCAAATTTTCTATGAATCGCCTCATCGTGTGGCAGATACTTTGGAAAATATGTTAGAAGTCTATGGTGACCGCTCGGTTGTTTTGGTTAGGGAATTGACCAAAATCTATGAAGAATACCAACGCGGTACCATTTCAGAGTTATTAGAAAGCATCTCTGAAACGCCACTTAAGGGAGAATGCCTTCTCATCGTTGAAGGTGCCAGTCAGGATGTGGGGGAAAAAGACGAGGAAGTCTTGTTCTTAGAAATCCAAGCCCGCATCCAGCAAGGTATGAAGAAAAATCAAGCCATTAAGGAAGTTGCAAAATACTACCAGTGGAATAAAAGTCAACTCTACGCAGCCTACCACGACTGGGAAGAAAATCAAGAAAATGACTAAACAGGGAAGTTTGCCTTCTTCCCTTTTTTTGTTATACTAGTAGAAGAAAAAATTAGAAAGATTTGTGGGTGTCAAACAGTCCAGTGGGGTGTTTTGATATGGACTTACGTCCCACCCAAAGAGGTATTAGTGTCGTGTCTCAATCTTATATCAATGTTATCGGTGCTGGTTTGGCAGGTTCTGAAGCAGCCTACCAAATTGCAGAACGTGGTATTCCAGTTAAACTTTATGAAATGCGTGGTGTCAAGTCAACACCTCAACACAAAACAGATAATTTTGCTGAGTTAGTTTGTTCCAATTCCCTTCGTGGGGATGCTTTGACAAATGCTGTCGGGCTTCTCAAGGAAGAAATGCGTCGCTTGGGTTCTGTTATTTTGGAATCTGCTGAGGCTACACGTGTTCCTGCGGGTGGTGCCCTTGCGGTGGACCGTGATGGTTTCTCTCAAACGGTGACCGAAAAAGTGGCTAACCACCCCTTGATTGAAGTGGTGCGTGATGAAATTACAGAATTGCCGACAGATGTTATTACGGTTGTCGCTACTGGTCCTTTGACCAGCGATACTCTGGCTGAAAAGATTCATGCTCTTAATGACGGCGATGGTTTCTATTTCTACGATGCGGCAGCGCCTATTATCGACGTCAACACCATCGATATGAGCAAGGTCTACCTCAAGTCTCGATACGATAAGGGAGAAGCTGCCTACCTCAACGCTCCCATGACTAAGCAAGAGTTTATGGATTTCCATGAAGCTTTGGTCAATGCGGAGGAAGCACCGCTTAATTCTTTTGAAAAAGAAAAGTATTTTGAAGGATGCATGCCGATTGAAGTCATGGCAAAACGTGGCATTAAAACCATGCTTTATGGTCCTATGAAACCAGTCGGTCTTGAGTATCCAGACGACTACACAGGACCTCGTGATGGAGAATTTAAAACACCTTATGCGGTTGTGCAACTTCGTCAGGATAATGCAGCCGGTAGCCTATACAATATTGTTGGTTTCCAGACCCACCTTAAATGGGGAGAACAAAAGCGTGTCTTCCAAATGATTCCAGGTCTTGAAAATGCTGAGTTTGTTCGTTATGGTGTTATGCACCGCAATTCTTACATGGATTCACCAAATCTTCTTGAACAGACTTACCGTTCTAAGAAACAACCAAATCTCTTCTTTGCTGGTCAAATGACGGGTGTGGAAGGCTATGTTGAGTCCGCAGCGTCAGGATTAGTTGCGGGAATTAACGCGGCTCGTCTTTTCAAGGGAGAAAGCCAAGCTATTTTCCCAGAGACGACGGCTATCGGAAGCTTAGCTCATTACATCACCCATGCTGACAGCAAACATTTCCAACCAATGAATGTCAACTTTGGGATTATCAAGGAGTTGGAAGGCGAACGTATCCGTGATAAGAAGGCTCGTTATGAAAAAATTGCAGAGCGTGCTCTTAGCGACTTAGAGGAATTTTTAACAGTCTAATTTTTTTGAAAGAATTGCTCATGATACTATAAAAATCTTAGAAATTGTGATAAAATAGGTAGGATAAAAAAAGGAGAGTGAAAATGGCGAATCCCAAGTATAAACGTATTTTAATCAAGTTATCAGGTGAAGCCCTTGCCGGTGAACGTGGCGTAGGGATTGATATCCAAACAGTTCAAACAATCGCAAAAGAGATTCAAGAAGTTCATAGCTTAGGTATCGAAATTGCCCTTGTTATTGGTGGAGGAAATCTCTGGCGTGGTGAACCTGCTGCAGAAGCAGGTATGGATCGCGTTCAGGCAGATTACACAGGAATGCTTGGGACTGTTATGAATGCTCTTGTGATGGCAGATTCATTGCAACAAGTTGGTGTCGATACTCGAGTACAAACAGCTATTGCCATGCAACAAGTGGCAGAGCCTTATGTCCGTGGACGTGCCCTTCGTCACCTTGAAAAAGGCCGTATCGTTATCTTTGGTGCAGGAATTGGTTCACCTTACTTCTCAACTGATACAACAGCAGCCCTTCGTGCAGCTGAAATCGAAGCGGATGCTATCCTTATGGCTAAAAATGGCGTAGATGGTGTTTACAATGCCGATCCTAAGAAGGACAAGACAGCTGTTAAATTTGAAGAATTGACTCACCGTGACGTTATCAATAAAGGTCTTCGTATCATGGACTCAACAGCTTCAACCCTCTCAATGGATAACGACATTGACTTGGTTGTCTTTAACATGAACCAACCAGGCAACATCAAACGTGTCGTATTTGGCGAAAATATCGGAACAACAGTTTCAAATAATATCTAAGAAAAGGAATAAGAAAGATTATGGCTAACGCAATTATTGAAAAAGCTAAAGAGAGAATGACCCAGTCTCACCAATCACTTGCCCGTGAATTTGGTGGTATCCGTGCTGGCCGTGCCAATGCAAGCTTGCTGGACCGTGTACATGTAGAATACTATGGAGTCGAAACTCCTCTTAACCAAATCGCTTCAATTACGATTCCAGAAGCGCGTGTTTTGTTGGTAACACCATTTGACAAGTCTTCATTGAAAGACATCGAACGTGCCTTGAACGCTTCTGATCTTGGTATCACACCAGCTAATGACGGTTCTGTGATTCGCTTGGTTATCCCAGCTCTTACAGAAGAAACTCGTCGTGACCTTGCTAAAGAAGTGAAGAAGGTCGGCGAAAATGCTAAAGTGGCTGTCCGCAATATCCGTCGCGATGCTATGGACGAAGCTAAGAAACAAGAAAAAGCAAAAGAAATCACTGAAGACGAATTGAAGACTCTTGAAAAAGATATTCAAAAAGTAACAGACGATGCTGTCAAACACATCGACGACATGACTGCCAACAAAGAAAAAGAACTTTTGGAAGTCTAAAAATAAACAGAAAAACTCAGTTGGCATTGCTGGCTGAGTTTTATTCGAAAGAAGGAAATATGAATACAAATCTTGCAAGTTTTATCGTTGGACTCATCATCGATGAAAATGACCGTTTTTACTTTGTGCAAAAGGATGGCCAGACCTATGCGCTTGCCAAGGAAGAAGGTCAGCATACGGTAGGTGATACGGTTAAAGGTTTCGCCTATACAGATATGAAGCAAAAGCTCCGCTTGACAACTCTAGAAGTCACTGCTACGCAGGAACAATTTGGTTGGGGACGTGTCACAGAAGTTCGTAAGGACTTGGGTGTCTTTGTGGATACAGGCCTACCTGATAAGGAAATCGTAGTGTCACTTGATATTCTCCCTGAGCTCAAGGAACTCTGGCCTAAGAAGGGCGACCAACTCTACATCCGTCTAGAAGTGGACAAGAAAGACCGAATCTGGGGACTCTTGGCCTATCAAGAAGACTTCCAACGTCTGGCTCGTCCTGCCTATAACAACATGCAGAACCAAAACTGGCCAGCCATTGTATACCGCCTCAAGCTGTCAGGAACTTTTGTTTACCTACCAGAAAATAACATGCTTGGTTTTATCCATCCTAGCGAGCGTTACGCAGAGCCACGTTTGGGTCAAGTTTTAGATGCGCGTGTCATTGGTTTCCGTGAAGTGGACCGCACTCTGAACCTCTCCCTCAAACCACGTTCTTTTGAGATGTTGGAAAACGATGCTCAGATGATTTTGACTTACTTAGAAAGTAATGGCGGTTTCATGACCTTAAATGATAAGTCATCTCCAGACGACATCAAGGCAACCTTTGGCATTTCTAAAGGTCAGTTCAAGAAAGCACTTGGTGGCTTGATGAAGGCTGGTAAAATCAAGCAAGACCAGTTTGGGACAGAGTTGATTTAGGGTAGCTTATGAGAAAATCATTTTACACTTGGCTCATGACTGAGCGCAATCCTAAAAGTAATAGTCCTAAAGCTATCTTGGCCGACCTAGCTTTTGAAGAGTCTTCCTTCCCAAAACACACCGATGATTTTGATGAGGTGAGTCGCTTTTTAGAGGAACATGCCAGTTTCTCTTTCAATCTAGGAGACTTTGACGCTATCTGGCAAGAATACTTAGAACACTAGCATGATTCATTGGGTTTGGGCTAGTAATTTATCGATCCCTTTGCTATAATAAAAAGAAATAAACGGATTAGAGAGGTTCTTTATTTGAAGGAACATTCAATTGACATTCAACTGAGTCATCCAGATGACCTGTTTCATCTTTTTGGTTCCAATGAACGCCATCTTCGTTTGATGGAAGAAGAGCTTGATGTGGTGATCCATGCCCGTACGGAGATTGTCCAGGTTTTGGGAGAAGAGGCTGCCTGTGAGGAAGCCCGTCAGGTTATTCAGGCTTTGATGGTCTTGGTGAATCGTGGGATGACTGTCGGTACGCCAGATGTGGTGACTGCGATTAGCATGGTCAAAAACGATGAAATCGACAAGTTTGTTGCCCTTTACGAAGAAGAAATTATCAAGGATAATACAGGTAAGCCGATCCGTGTCAAAACCTTGGGTCAAAAACTTTATGTGGATAGTGTCAAACAACATGATGTGACCTTTGGAATTGGGCCCGCAGGGACAGGGAAGACTTTTCTTGCAGTGACCTTGGCAGTGACTGCCCTTAAACGTGGGCAAGTCAAGCGGATTATCCTTACTCGACCAGCAGTCGAAGCAGGAGAGAGTCTAGGTTTTCTTCCGGGTGATCTTAAGGAGAAGGTGGATCCTTACCTTAGACCTGTTTATGATGCCTTGTATCAGATTCTGGGGAAAGACCAAACGACTCGACTCATGGAACGTGAAATTATAGAAATCGCGCCCCTTGCCTATATGCGTGGACGGACCTTGGATGATGCCTTTGTCATTCTCGATGAGGCGCAAAATACGATCATCATGCAGATGAAGATGTTCTTGACTCGTTTAGGTTTTAATTCTAAGATGATTGTCAATGGAGATATCAGTCAGATTGACCTTCCGCGTAACGTCAAGTCTGGTCTGATTGATGCTCAAGAAAAACTCAAGAACATCCATCAGATTGACTTTGTTCATTTTTCAGCCAAGGATGTGGTTCGCCATCCTGTTGTCGCTCAGATTATCCGAGCCTATGAACCAGCACCAGTTAAAAAAGAAGAGAGCGAAGAATTAGATCCTCAACCTCTATCTGAAGGATAGTTCTTTTGTATTTAAAGTTATCTCAATACTAAGTATAAATTTGCTTTTTAAATGTTTTATTCAATATCCTTATATTAGATTAGAAAGGTTTCAAGTGGTGGAATCCTATGGAATCAATCTTTTTAAAACTAGCCCAGTATCCCATAGTCGAGACAGAGCGTTTATTGCTTAGACCTGTAACTTTGGATGATGCGGAAGCAATGTTTGACTATGCCTCGGACAAGGATAATACACGTTACACTTTTCTAACCAATCAAAATTTAGAAGAAACCAAAAATAATATTGCTCAGTTCTACTTGGCTAATCCCTTGGGACGTTGGGGGATCGAATTAAAAGATAATGGCAAGTTTATCGGAACTATTGACTTACACAAGATTGATCCTGTTCTTAAGAAGGCAGCTATTGGTTACATTATCAATAAAAAATATAGGAATCAAGGGTTGACGACAGAAGCCAATCGTGCCGTAATTGAGCTAGCTTTTGAGAAAATCGGAATGAACAAGTTGACCGCCCTTCACGATAAGGACAATCCTGCATCTGGAAAGGTCATGGAGAAATCAGGCATGCGTTTTTCACATGCAGAACCATATGCTTGTATGGACCAGCATGAAGAAGGCCGAATCGTGACAAGAGTTCATTATGTCTTGACCAAGGAAGACTATTTTGCAAATAAATAAGCAGTTGAGAAGAAATTTTCAACTGTTTTTTCTTCCTCTTACGAATAATCTAAGAGAGGAGAAAATATGGAAGCAATTATCGAGAAAATCAAAGAGTATAAAATCATTGTCATCTGTACTGGTCTGGGCTTGCTTGTAGGAGGATTTTTCCTGCTAAAGCCAACTCCACAAACACCTGTAAAAGAAACGAATTTACAGGCAGAAGTTGCAGCTGTTTCTAAGGATTCATCGACCGAAAAGGATGTGAAGAAGGAAGAAAAGGAAGAACCCCTTGAACAAGATCTAATCACAGTAGATGTAAAAGGCGCTGTTAAAGCACCTGGAATTTATGATTTGCCGGTAGGTAGTCGGGTCAATGATGCCGTTCAGAAGGCTGGTGGCTTGACAGAGCAAGCAGACAGCAAGTCGCTCAATCTAGCTCAGAAAGTTAGTGACGAGGCTCTGGTTTACGTCCCAACTAAGGGAGAAGAAGCAGCTAGTCAACAGACTGGTTCTGGGACAGCTTCTTCAACGAGCAAGGAAAAGAAGGTCAATCTCAACAAAGCCAGTCTAGAAGAGCTCAAGCAGGTCAAGGGTCTGGGTGGCAAACGAGCTCAGGATATTATCGACCATCGTGAGGCAAATGGGAAGTTCAAGTCGGTTGATGAACTCAAGAAGGTTTCTGGTATTGGTGCTAAAACGATAGAAAAGCTAAAAGACTATGTTACAGTGGACTAAGAATTTCCCAATTCCCCTAATCTATCTGAGTTTTCTATTGCTCTGGCTTTACTACGCTATTTTTTCAGCGTCCTATCTTGCTTTGTTGGGCTTCCTTTTTTTGCTAGTCTGTCTCTTTATCCAATTTCCGTGGAAATCTGCTAGCAAAGTTCTAGTGCTTTGCGGAATCTTTGGTTTCTGGTTTGTTTTTCAAACTTGGCAACAGAGCCAAGCGAGTCAAAACCTAGCGGATTTTGTTGAAAGGGTACGGATTTTGCCCGACACTATTAAGGTCAATGGTGATAGCCTATCTTTTCGTGGCAAGTCTGATGGACGCATTTTTCAAGTCTACTATAAACTCCAGTCCGAGGAGGAGAAAGAAGCCTTTCAAGACTTGACAGACCTTCATGAGATAGAACTTGAAGGGAAGCTTTCGGAGCCAGAGGGGCAGAGAAATTTTGGTGGTTTTGACTATCAAGCCTATCTGAAGACTCAGGGAATTTACCAGACTCTCAATATCAAAAAAATCCAGTCACTTCAAAAGGTTGGCAGTTGGGATATAGGTGAAAACCTGTCCAGTTTACGTCGAAAGGCTGTGGTTTGGATTAAGATGCACTTTCCAGACCCTATGCGCAATTACATGACGGGGCTTCTATTAGGACATCTGGACACTGACTTTGAGGAGATGAATGAACTTTATTCTAGTCTAGGAATTATCCATCTTTTTGCCTTGTCGGGTATGCAGGTAGGGTTCTTCATGGACGGATTTAAGAAACTTCTCTTGCGATTGGGTTTGACCCAAGAAAAGTTGAAATGGATGACTTATCCCTTTTCCCTTATCTATGCAGGTCTGACAGGATTTTCAGCTTCGGTCATTCGCAGTCTCTTGCAGAAGCTACTGGCTCAACATGGGGTTAATGGCTTAGATAATTTTGCCTTGACGGTCCTTATCCTCTTTATCATCATGCCTAACTTTTTCCTGACTGCAGGAGGAGTCTTGTCATGTGCTTATGCTTTTATCTTGACCATGACCAGCAAAGAAGGGGAGGGACTCAAGGCTATTGCCAGAGAAAGTCTGGTTATTTCTTTGGGAATATTACCCATTCTATCCTTCTATTTTGCGGAATTTCAGCCTTGGTCCATCCTTTTGACCTTTGTCTTTTCCTTTCTTTTTGACTTGGTCTTCTTACCGCTCTTGTCCATCTTATTTGCCCTTTCCTTTCTCTATCCATTCATTCAGCTTAATTTTCTCTTTGAGTGGTTGGAAAGCATTATTCGCCTAGTATCGCAGCTGGCAAGTAGGCCTCTGGTCTTTGGACAACCCAATGCATGGCTGTTGATACTACTGTTGATTTCTTTGGCTTTGGTCTATGATTTGAGGAAAAACATTAAAAGTCTAGCAGTATTGAGCTTATTGATTGCAGGTCTCTTTTGCTTGACCAAGCATCCACTGGGAAATGAAATCACCATGCTGGATGTGGGACAAGGTGAGAGTATTTTCCTACGGGATGTAACCGGTAAGACCATTCTCATAGATGTAGGTGGCAAGGCAGAATCTTATAAGAAAATCGAAAAATGGCAAGAAAAGGCGACGACCAGTAATGCCCAGCGAACCTTGATTCCCTATCTTAAAAGTCGTGGGGTAGCCAAGATTGACCAGCTTATTTTGACCAATACAGACAAAGAACATGTTGGGGATTTGTTGGAGGTAACCAAGGCTTTCCATGTAGGGGAGATTTTAGTGTCAAAAGGCAGTCTAAAACAGAAGGAATTTGTGGCAGAACTACAAGCGACTCAAACCAAGGTGCGTAGTGTGATAGTAGGAGATAACTTGCCAATTTTTGGAAGTCAGTTAGAAGTCCTATCTCCAAGGAAAATAGGAGACGGAGGTTATGATGATTCCCTGGTTCTGTATGGGAAACTCTTGGATAAGCACTTCCTCTTTACAGGAAATTTGGAGGAGAACGGAGAGAAGGACTTGCTGAAGCACTATCCTGACCTAGAGGTGGATGTTTTGAAAGCAGACCAACATGGTTCTAAAAACTCATCAAGTTCAGCCTTTCTAGAACAGCTCAAACCAGAGATTACTCTCATCTCAGTTGGAAAGAACAATCGAATCAAACTCCCCCATCAGGAAACCCTGACCCGACTGGAAGATATCAATAGCAAAGTTTACCGAACTGACCAGCAGGGAGCTATCAGATTTAAAGGGTGGAATAGTTGGAAAATCGAAAGCGTTCGATAGGAAGGACAAATATTATATATTAGTAAAATAAACTAAAAATCTGTTGCATAATAATGATAAAAACGATATAATAAAAGCGTTTACAATATCGATTATATAAATGCAATGAAAGCATTAAAAATTTTCAAAAGTCGTTTAATTAGTTAATTTATTGTTGGTCTTTTTCAGTTCAGTGTATCTATTATAAGCGTTCTTAAAAGTTATCGGTATGATAGAAAATATAGTACGAACTATCATAGTCTCGTTATGATAGATATGATGAGTATAAAGTTGATGGTAGTTGAAATTACGATTTTTTAGAGACATAAATTATTACAACGGTGGTTGTTAATCCTTAAAGAGTGATAAAAAGGAGGGCTAGATATGTTGCAGCTTACTCATGTGACCTTAAAAACGCGACAAGTCATCTTACAAGATGTTGATTTCACATTTGAAAAGGGTAGGATTTATGGTATTCTTGCTATCAATGGTTCTGGAAAGACGACACTGTTCCGCGCCATTAGCAATTTAATTCCTATAAGTAGCGGAAATATCGTAGCCCCTCCTTCTTTATTTTATTATGAGAGTATTGAATGGCTGGATGAAAACTTAAGTGGGATGGACTACCTTCGTCTTATCAAAAACATCTGGAAGTCAGGGCTGAACTTGGGGGATGAAATTGATTACTGGGAAATGTCGGACTATATCAGTCTTCCCATTCGCAAGTATTCCTTAGGCATGAAGCAACGCTTGGTGATTGCCATGTATTTCCTCAGTCAGGCCAAATGCTGGCTTATGGATGAGATTACAAATGGCTTAGATGAGTATTATCGACAGAAGTTTTTTGATAGGCTAGCACAAATCGATAGACAAGAACAGTTGGTTCTTTTAAGTTCCCACTATAAGGAAGAGTTGGTTGATGTCTGTGATAGAGTAGTAACCATTCATCAGGGGCAAATAGAAGAGGTTTAGTTTATGAAAGATGTTAGTCTATTTTTATTGAAAAAAGTTTTCAAAAGTCGCTTAAACTGGATTATCTTAGCTTTATTTGTATCTGGACTCGGTGTTACCTTTTATTTAAATAGTCGGACTGCAAACTCACACAGCTTGGAGAGCGAGTTGGAAACCCGTCTTGTAAAACAAGAGAGAATCATCAATGAATATGAAGAGAAACTCTCCCAAATATCTGACACCAGCTCGGAGGAATACCAAGTTGCTAAAAATACTTTAGACGTGCAAAAAAATCATTTGACTCAAAAGACAGAAATTCTGACTTTATTAAAAGAAGGGCGATGGAAAGAAGCCTACTATTTGCAGTGGCAAGATGAAGAGAAGAATTATGAAAGGATATCAAATACCCCGACTTCTAGCTCTGAACTAAAAATGGGGGCTGACCGCGAGCGAAAGATTTACCAAGCCTTATATCCCTTGAACATAAAAGCCCACAATTTAGATTATCCGACCCACGGGATTGATCAGATTGTCTGGATTTTAGGAGTTATCATCCCAAGCTTATTTGTGATTGCTATTATTTTTATGCTAACGCAACTATTTGCAGAAAGATATCAAAATCATCTGGATACAGCTCAATTATATCCTTTTTCAAAAGTGACATTTGCAATGTCTTCTCTTGGAGTTGGGGTGGATTATGTAACTGTGCTGTTTATCGGAATCAGCGGATTTTCTTTTCTAGTGGGAAGTCTGATAAGTGGTTTTGGACAGTTAGATTATCCCTACCCGATCTATAGCTTAACGAATCAAGAAGTAACTATTGGGAAAATACAGGATGTGTTATTTCCTAGCTTGCTCTTAACTTTCTTAGCTTTTATCGTTATTGTGGAAGTCGTCTACTTGATTGCTTACTTTTTCAAGCAAAAAATGCCTGTCCTCTTTCTTTCACTCATTGGGATTGTTGGCTTATTGTTTGGCATCCAAACAATTCAGCCTCTTCAGAGGATTGCACATCTGATTCCCTTTACTTACTTACGTTCAGTGGAGATTTTGTCTGGAAGATTACCTAAGCAAATTGATAATGTCAATCTAAATTGGGGTATGGGGCTAGTCTTACTTCCTTGCCTGATTATCCTTTTGTTAGTGGGGATTCTATTTATTGAAAGATGGGGAAGTTCACAGAAAAAAGAATTTTTTAATAGATTCTAGCTTTCCTATAGGGAAAATAAGTAAAAAATAACATAGAGAGGGAATCACCTTGATTCTCTCTTTTTGATTAGGAAATCAATGCAAAATACAAACACAAACTTTTCAAAAAAATAACTTTTTATCTTGACAAGGACTCGAAAACTTGGTATCATATAAAAGTTGAGAAAAGCAGAAGTGAGAGCTTCTCGCCTTGTGACATTAAGTTGCCTGGCCCTACGGATGAAAAGTTTCTAAGAAACGCTATCATAACGTGCGGGCTTGTATATTTACGAGTCCGCTATTGTTTTTCTCTAATAAAACAAAAGAGGTGAAAACCATAGCAAAGCAAGACTTATTCATCAATGATGAGATTCGTGTACGTGAAGTTCGCTTGATTGGTCTTGAAGGAGAACAGCTAGGCATCAAGCCACTCAGTGAAGCGCAAGCTTTGGCTGATAACGCCAATGTTGACCTAGTATTGATTCAACCCCAAGCCAAACCGCCTGTTGCAAAAATTATGGACTACGGTAAGTTCAAATTTGAGTACCAGAAGAAGCAAAAAGAACAACGTAAAAAACAAAGTGTTGTTACTGTGAAAGAAGTTCGTCTAAGTCCAACGATTGACAAGGGTGACTTTGATACAAAACTTCGCAATGCACGCAAATTCCTTGAAAAAGGAAATAAAGTTAAGGTATCTATTCGCTTTAAGGGTCGTATGATTACCCATAAAGAGATTGGTGCAAAAGTTTTAGCCGAGTTTGCTGAAGCAACTCAAGATATTGCCATCATCGAACAACGTGCTAAAATGGATGGACGTCAAATGTTCATGCAATTGGCGCCAGCGACTGACAAAAAGTAATTGTCAGAAAGTTAAATAAAGGAGAAAAAATCATGCCAAAACAAAAAACACACCGCGCATCAGCTAAACGTTTCAAACGTACAGGTTCTGGTGGACTTAAACGTTTCCGTGCTTACACTTCTCACCGTTTCCACGGAAAAACTAAGAAACAACGTCGTCATCTTCGTAAAGCATCTATGGTGCATTCAGGAGATTACAAACGTATCAAAGCAATGCTTACTCGCTTGAAATAATAGCTTGACTGTAAGTAAACAATTTTAGGAAATATTTGGAGGAAATAAAACATGGCACGTGTTAAAGGTGGCGTTGTATCACGCAAACGTCGTAAACGTATTCTTAAATTAGCAAAAGGTTACTATGGAGCTAAACACATCTTGTTCCGTACTGCAAAAGAACAAGTAATGAACTCTTACTACTATGCATACCGTGACCGTCGTCAGAAAAAACGTGACTTCCGCAAATTGTGGATCACTCGTATCAACGCGGCAGCTCGTATGAACGGACTTTCATACTCACAATTGATGCATGGTTTGAAATTGGCTGAGATCGAAGTTAACCGTAAAATGCTTGCTGACTTGGCTGTTAACGATGCAGCAGCTTTCACAGCTCTTGCAGATGCAGCTAAAGCAAAACTTGGTAAATAATAACTGATGAGACTGGAACAGGATTGTCCCAGTCTTTTTGAAAATAAAGGAGAAAAATATGGCTTCAAAAATGCTACACACTTGCTTGCGAGTAGAAAATCTTGAAAAATCAATCGCATTTTATCAAGATGCTTTTGGTTTTAAAGAATTGCGTCGCAGAGATTTTCCAGATCATGCTTTTACCATTGTTTATCTAGGACTTGAAGGTGACGACTATGAGTTGGAGTTGACTTATAATTACGATCATGGTCCTTATGTGGTCGGTGATGGGTTTGCCCATATTGCTCTAAGTACACCTGATCTTGAGGCTCTTCATCAAGAGCACAGTGCAAAAGGCTATGAAGTGACTGAGCCAAATGGCTTACCAGGAACTGCACCTAACTATTACTTTGTCAAAGACCCTGATGGCTACAAGGTCGAAGTCATTCGTGAAAAATAATCTCGTGAGGTCAAGTAGAATGTTCGTTTTCTACTTGACTTTTTTTAGCTGAAAGAGTATACTAATAAAAATTTAACCTTTAAGGGGAGTCCAGAGAGACTCACAAGGTGTCAGATAAAAGAATAGTACAATTTTCTAGGGGAGACTTTTTGAGCGTGCTCTCTTGTCTTGTACGATTTTAACTGAGGCCTTGCAATCGCAAGGTCTTTTATTTATCTGGTCCCCTTAAAATTTAAGGAGGAAAAGTCATGAATCCCACATGTAAGAAACGCTTGGGTGCCATTCGTTTGGAAACCATGAAGGTGGTGGCACAAGAGGAAATCGCGCCAGCAATCTTTGAATTAGTCCTAGAAGGAGAAATGGTTGAAGCCATGCGAGCAGGCCAATTTCTTCATCTACGTGTACCTGATGATGCCCATCTCTTGCGCCGCCCTATTTCAATTTCGTCTATTGATAAGGTTAAGAAGCAGTGTCATCTTATTTATCGGATTGAAGGTGCTGGGACAGCCATTTTCTCAACCTTAAGTCAGGGAGATACTCTTGATGTGATGGGGCCTCAGGGAAATGGTTTTGACTTGTCTGACCTTGATGAGCAGAATCAAGTTCTTCTAGTTGGTGGTGGGATTGGTGTTCCACCCTTGCTTGAGGTTGCCAAGGAATTACATGCGCGTGGGGTGAAAGTAGTGACTGTCCTCGGTTTTGCCAACAAGGATGCTGTTATTCTCGAAACCGAATTGTCTCGATATGGGCAGGTCTTTGTAACGACAGATGATGGTTCTTATGGCATTAAGGGAAATGTCTCTGTAGTCATCAATGATTTAGACAGTCAGTTTGATGCTGTTTACTCATGTGGGGCTCCTGGAATGATGAAGTATATCAATCAAAGATTTTATGATCATCCAAGAGCTTATCTATCTTTGGAATCCCGTATGGCTTGTGGGATGGGGGCTTGCTATGCCTGCGTCCTAAAAGTCCCAGATAGTGAAACCGTCAGTCAACGTGTCTGTGAAGATGGCCCTGTTTTCCGCACAGGAACAGTTGTATTATAAGGAGAAAATCATGACTAAAAATCGTTTACAAGTTTCTCTCCCTGGTTTGGATTTGAAAAATCCCATCATTCCAGCATCAGGCTGTTTTGGTTTTGGCCAAGAGTATGCCAAGTACTATGATTTAGACCTTTTGGGCTCCATTATGATCAAGGCAACAACACTTGAACCCCGTTTTGGGAATCCAACTCCCAGAGTGGCAGAAACGCCTGCAGGTATGCTCAATGCAATCGGCCTGCAAAATCCGGGTTTAGAAGCTGTTTTAGCTGAAAAACTTCCTTGGCTGGAAAGAGAATATCCAAATCTTCCTATTATCGCCAATGTAGCTGGCTTTTCAAAACAAGAGTATGCGGCTGTTTCTAGCGGTATTTCCAAGGCAGCTAATGTGAAGGCTATTGAGCTCAATATTTCTTGTCCCAACGTAGATCACTGTAATCATGGACTCTTGATTGGTCAAGATCCAGATTTAGCTTATGATGTTGTGAAAGTAGCTGTCGAATCCTCAGATGTGCCAGTTTATGTCAAACTGACCCCTAGTGTGACGGATATCGTTACTGTCGCAAAAGCTGCAGAAGATGCGGGAGCAAGTGGCTTGACCATGATTAATACTCTAGTTGGAATGCGCTTTGACCTCAAAACCAGAAAACCAATCTTGGCTAATGGAACGGGTGGAATGTCAGGTCCAGCAGTCTTTCCAGTAGCCCTTAAACTCATCCGCCAAGTAGCTCAAACAACAGACCTGCCCATTATTGGAATGGGGGGAGTGGATTCGGCAGAAGCTGCCCTAGAAATGTATCTGGCTGGGGCATCTGCCATCGGAGTTGGAACAGCCAACTTTACCAATCCTTATGCCTGCCCTGACATCATCGAAAATCTGCCAAAGGTTATGGATAAATATGGCATCAGCAGTCTAGAAAATCTACGCAAGGAAGTAAAAGAGTCTCTGAAGTAAACTGCAATCAATCTGTTCTTGATTTTTATTAGTTTGTAATGTTGATTATAGAGAATTTTGATATAATGAAATGAGTAAGAACAGAGGAAGTAAATTAATGAAGAAATTGAAATTTATTTTTTTAGCCCTGCTATTTTTCTTAGCCAGACCAGAGAGTGCAATGGCTAGCGATGGCACTTGGCAAGGTAAACAGTATCTGAAAGCAGATGGTAGTCAAGCAGCTAATGAATGGGTTTTTGATGCTCAGTATCAATCTTGGTTTTATATCAAAGCAGATGCTAACTATGCTGAAAATGAATGGCTGAAGCAAGGTGACGACTATTTTTACCTCAAATCTGGTGGCTATATGGCCAAGTCAGAATGGATAGAAGACAAGGGAGCCTTCTATTATCTTGACCAAAATGGAAAGATGAAAAGAAATGCTTGGGTAGGAACTTCCTATGTTGGTGCAACAGGGGCCAAAGTAATAGAAGACTGGGTATTTGATTCTCAATACGACGCTTGGTTTTATATCAAAGCAGATGGACAACACGCAGAGAAAGAATGGCTCCAAATCAAAGGGAAGGACTATTATTTCAAATCCGGTGGTTATCTACTGACAAGTCAGTGGATTGACCAGGCTTATGTGAATGCTAGTGGTGCCAAAGTACAGCAAGGTTGGCTTTTTGACAAACAATACCAATCTTGGTTTTATATTAAAGAAAATGGAAATCATGCTGATAAAGAATGGATTTTCGAAAATGCTCACTATTATTATCTCAAATCTGGTGGCTATATGGCAGCAAATGAATGGATTTGGGATAAAGAGTCATGGTTTTACCTCAAGTCTGATGGCAAAATGACTGAGAAAGAATGGTTATACGATTCTAAAAGTCAAGCCTGGTATTACTTCAAATCTGGTGGCTACATGGCGAAAAATGAGACAGTAGATGGTTATCAGCTTGGAAACGATGGTAAATTGCTTGGAGAAAAAACTACAAATGAAAATGCAGATTACTATCAAGTAGTGCCTATCACAGCAAATGTTTATAATGCAGATGGTGAAAAGCTATCCTATATATCGCAAGGTAGTGTCGTCTGGCTTGATAAGGACAGAAAGAGTGATGACAAACGCCTGGCTATTACTGTCTCTGGTTTGTCAGGATATATGAAAACAGAAGATTTACAAGCACTAGACGCCAGCAAGGATTTTATCCCTTATTATGAGAGTGATGGACATCGTTTTTATCACTATGTGGCTCAAAATGCTAGTATCCCAGTAGCTTCTCATCTTTCTGATATGGAAGTAGGCAAGAAATATTATTCGGCAGATGGGCTGCATTTTGATGGTTTTAACCTTGAAAATCCCTTCCTTTTCAAAGATTTGACAGAGGCTACAAACTATAGTGCTGAAGATTTGGATAAGGTATTTAGTCTGTTAAATATTGACAATAGTCTCTTGGAAAATAAGGGAGCTACCTTTAAGGAAGCCGAAGAACATTACCATATCAATGCCCTCTATCTCCTTGCTCATAGTGCCTTAGAAAGTGATTGGGGACGAAGTAAGATTGCCAAAGATAAGAATAATTTCTTTGGAATTACAGCCTATGATACGACCCCTTACCTTTCTGCCAAGACATTTGATGATGTGGATAAGGGAATTTTAGGAGCAACCAAGTGGATTAAGGAAAATTATATCGATAGGGGCAGAACTTTCCTTGGGAACAAGGCGTCTGGTATGAATGTGGAATATGCCTCAGACCCTTATTGGGGTGAAAAAATTGCTAGTGTGATGATGAAAATCAACGAGAAACTAGGTGGCAAAGATTAGTCCTATAATTGAATATGATTTGAGTATAAGCTAAAAATCCTGATTACAAGTAAAATCAGGATTTTTTCATAGATGCGATTTTTTCGGGATCTGGTGTAACGCGGAGGGTCTTTTGTCCTGTGTAAGTGACAAATCCGGGTTTTCCACCAGTTGGTTTATTGAGTTTTTTGACTTCAATCATATCCACCTGCACCAGATTTGACAGGCGACCTTGAGAGAAGTAGGCGGCCAGCTCTGCTGCGTCAGTCTTGACTTCATCAGATGGGTCTAGGTTGCCTGAGATGACAACGTGGCTTCCAGGAATGTCCTTGGCATGGAACCAAAGTTCCTCCTTGCGGGCCATTTTAAAGGTTAGCTCCTCGTTTTGTAGGTTGTTTCGGCCGACATAGATGATGGTTTTGCCATCGCTTGCTAGATATTGTTCTGGTTTTTTGCGTTTCTGGATTTTCTCCCGTTGTCTTCTGCGGATAAAACCTGTTTGAATCAATTCTTCACGGATTTCAGCGATTTCTTCCAGCCCAGCTTGATTGAGAACAGTTTCCACACTTTCCAGATAGAGAATGGTTGCCTTGGTTTCCTCAATCAGATCAGTCAAGTATTTGACAGCTTCTTTGAGTTTCTGATACCGTTTAAAGTAGCGTTGGGCATTCTGGTTGGGAGTCAGAGCCTTATCAAGCGCAATCGTGATAGGTTGGTTGGTGTAGTAGTTGTCTAGGATAACCTGATCTTGGTCGTTAGGAACTTGATGGAGGAAAGTTGTTAGCAATTCGCCTTTTTGGCGAAATTCCTCCGCATTGTCTGTCGCCAGTAACTCTTTTTCTTGTTTTTTGAGTTTGTGGCGGTTTTTCTGAAGTTCATTTTCAACACGACGAATGAGTTCACTGGCTTGCTGTTTGACGCGGTCGCGCTCAGCCTTATCCTTATAGTAGGTGTCCAACAAATCAGAAAGACTGGCAAAAGGCTCTCCAACCTGATTTGCAAAAGGAACTGGACTGAAGGAAGTCTCAGTCAAGCATGGCTTGGTTTCTTGATTGAAAAAGTTTCGGAAAGTGGAAAGTTTTTCACTAACCAGTATCCTTTCCAATTCATTTGCCGTATCGCGTCCCAGACCTTGAAAGAGGCTTTGAAGATGTTTAGCTGTCGTTTCCTGTGTTTGTAGGATTTCAAAGAGTTTCTCGTCCTTGATAGTAAAAGGATTGAGAGATTCCGTGCTGGGCGGAGCGATATAGGTTGATCCAGGCAACAAGGTGCGGTAGCTATTTTGTGAAAAGCCGACGTGTTTAATGACTTCGAGGATTTTATGACTGCTTTTATCGACCAGTAGAATATTACTGTGTTTCCCCATAATCTCGATAATCAAGGTAGCCTGAATATGGTCTCCAATCTCGTTTTTATTGGAAACCGTGATTTCCACAATACGGTCATTTTCCACTTGCTCAATAGACTCAATCAGGGCCCCCTGCAAATACTTTCTCAAAACCATGATAAAGGTAGAAGGTTGGGCTGGATTTTCAAAAGTCGTTTGGGTCAGCTGAATACGTCCAAAAACTGGATGGGCAGAAAGGAGCAGGCGATGGCTTTGGCGATTGCTGCGGATTTGCAAGACCAACTCTTGTTCAAAAGGCTGATTGATTTTCTGAATGCGACCGTTCACTAACTCTCTTCGCAATTCCTCAACCATGTGGTGTAAAAAAAATCCGTCAAATGACATCGTTCTCTCCTTGTGATTGTATTCCATAGTATTATATCAAAAAGGTAGAATAAAATCATGGAAATGTGGTATAATAAAGCCAAGTAAAGAGAAACGAGAAGCACATGTATATTGAAATGGTAGATGAAACTGGTCAAGTTTCAAAAGAAATGTTGCAACAAACCCAAGAAATTTTGGAATATGCAGCCAAAAAATTAGGCAAAGAAGACAAGGAGATGGCAGTTACTTTTGTGACCAATGAGCGTAGTCATGAACTCAATCTGGAGTACCGTGACACGGACCGTCCGACAGACGTCATCAGCCTTGAGTATAAACCAGAGTTGGAAATTGCCTTTGACGAAGAGGACTTGCTTGAAAATCCAGAATTAGCAGAGATGATGTCTGAGTTTGATGCCTATATTGGAGAACTGTTCATCTCTGTCGATAAGGCTCATGAGCAGGCTGAGGAATATGGCCACAGCTTTGAGCGTGAGATGGGCTTCTTGGCAGTACACGGCTTTTTACATATCAACGGCTATGATCACTACACTCCAGAAGAAGAAGCGGAGATGTTCGGTTTACAAGAAGAAATTTTGACAGCCTATGGACTCACAAGACAATAAACGAAAATGGAAAAATCGTGACCTGATATCCAGTTTAGAATTTGCCATCACAGGAATTTTTACTGCTATCAAGGAAGAACGCAATATGCAAAAACATGCAGTGACGGCTCTTGTAGTCATTCTTGCAGGTTTTGTTTTTCAGGTGTCAAGAATCGAATGGCTCTTTCTCCTATTGAGCATTTTCTTGGTAGTAGCTTTTGAAATTATCAATTCTGCTATTGAAAATGTGGTGGATTTGGCCAGTCACTATCACTTTTCCATGCTGGCTAAAAATGCCAAGGATATGGCGGCTGGCGCGGTATTAGTGGTCTCTCTTTTCGCAGCCTTAACAGGCGCATTGATTTTTCTCCCACGAATCTGGGATTTATTATTTTAAACAGTAAGAGGAAATTATGACTTTTAAATCAGGCTTTGTGGCCATTTTAGGACGTCCCAACGTTGGGAAGTCAACTTTTTTAAATCACGTTATGGGGCAAAAGATTGCCATCATGAGTGACAAGGCGCAGACAACGCGCAACAAAATCATGGGAATTTATACTACCGATAAGGAGCAAATTGTCTTTATCGACACGCCAGGGATTCACAAGCCTAAAACGGCTCTTGGAGATTTCATGGTCGAATCTGCCTACAGCACCCTTCGTGAAGTGGACACCGTTCTTTTCATGGTGCCTGCTGATGAAGCGCGTGGTAAGGGGGACGACATGATTATCGAGCGTCTCAAGGCTGCCAAGGTTCCTGTTATTCTAGTGGTGAACAAGATTGATAAGGTTCATCCAGACCAGCTTTTGTCTCAGATTGATGACTTCCGTAATCAGATGGACTTCAAGGAAATCGTTCCTATCTCAGCCCTTCAGGGCAATAACGTGTCTCGTCTAGTGGATATTTTGAGTGAAAATCTGGACGAAGGTTTCCAGTATTTCCCGTCTGATCAAATCACAGACCATCCAGAACGTTTCTTGGTTTCAGAAATGGTTCGTGAGAAAGTCTTGCACCTAACTCGTGAAGAGATTCCTCACTCAGTTGCTGTAGTGGTTGACTCTATGAAACGAGATGAAGAGACAGACAAGGTCCACATCCGTGCAACCATCATGGTCGAGCGCGATAGTCAGAAAGGGATTATCATCGGTAAAGGTGGTGCTATGCTTAAGAAAATTGGTAGTATGGCCCGTCGTGATATTGAACTCATGCTAGGAGACAAGGTCTTCCTAGAAACCTGGGTCAAGGTTAAGAAAAACTGGCGTGATAAAAAGCTAGATTTAGCTGACTTTGGCTATAATGAAAAAGAATATTAAGTAGAGGTGGGCTCATGCCTGCTTCTTGTTTTTACAGAAGGAGGATTTATGCCTGAATTACCTGAGGTTGAAACTGTTCGTCGTGGCTTGGAAAAATTGATTCTGGGTAAGAGGATTTCGAGTATAGAAATTCGTTATCCCAAGATGATTAAAACGGATTTGGACCAATTTCGAAAGGAAGTGCCTGGTCAAGCTGTTGAGTCAATGGGACGGCGTGGCAAATACTTGCTTTTTTACCTGACAGACAAGGTCTTGATTTCCCATTTGCGGATGGAGGGCAAGTATTTTTACTATCCAGACCAAGCACCTGAACGCAAACATGCCCATGTTTTCTTCCAGTTTGAGGACGGTGGAACGCTTGTTTATGAGGATGTACGCAAGTTTGGTACTATGGAACTCTTGGCACCTGACCTTTTGGAAGCCTACTTTATTTCTAAAAAATTAGGGCCTGAGCCAAGCGAACAAGACTTTGATTTGCAGGTCTTTCAAGCTGCCTTAGCCAAGTCTAAAAAGCCTATCAAATCCCACCTCCTAGACCAAACCTTGGTAGCTGGCCTTGGCAATATCTATGTGGATGAGGTTCTCTGGCGAGCTCAGGTTCATCCAGCAAGACCTTCCCAAACTTTGACAGCAGAAGAAGCGTCAGCCATTCATGACCAGACCATTGCTGTTTTGAGTCAGGCTGTTGAAAAAGGAGGCTCGACCATTCGGACCTATACCAATGCCTTTGGGGAAGATGGAACCATGCAGGATTTTCATCAAGTCTATGACAAGGCTGGACAAGCATGTTCTCGCTGTGGGACAGTGATTGAGAAATTCCAGCTCGGTGGACGTGGAACTCATTTTTGTCCTCAGTGTCAAAGGAGGGGCTGATGGGAAAAATTATCGGGATCACAGGAGGAATTGCCTCTGGTAAGTCAACCGTGACAAATTTTCTAAGAAAGCAAGATTTTCAAGTGGTCGATGCTGACGTAGTCGTCCACCAACTACAAAAACCTGGTGGTCGTCTGTTTGAGGCTCTAGTCCAGCACTTTGGGCAAGAAATCATCCTTGCAAACGGAGAACTCAATCGCCCTCTCCTAGCTAGTCTCATCTTTTCAAATCCTGAAGAGCAAGAATGGTCTAAGCAAATTCAAGGGGAGATTATCCGTGAGGAACTAGCTACGTTAAGAGACCAATTGGCTCAGACAGAAGAGATTTTCTTCATGGATATTCCCCTACTTTTTGAGCAGGACTACGTCTCTTGGTTTGATGAGACTTGGTTGGTCTATGTGGACCGAGATGTCCAAGTGGAACGTTTAATGAAAAGGGATCAGCTATCCAAGGATGAAGCTGAGTCGCGTCTGGCAGCCCAGTGGCCTTTAGAAAAAAAGAAAGATTTGGCCAGCCAAATTCTTGATAATAATGGGAATCAGGACCAGCTTCTTACTCAGGTGTTCTCCCTGCTTGAGGGAGGTAAACAAGATGACAGAGATTAACTGGAAGGATAATCTGCGCATTGCCTGGTTTGGTAATTTTCTGACAGGAGCCAGTATTTCCTTAGTTGTGCCTTTTATGCCTATCTTTGTGGAAAGTCTGGGTGTAGGGGGAGAGCAAGTTGCTTTTTATGCAGGCTTAGCTATTTCTGTCTCTGCTATTTCTGCGGCGCTTTTCTCTCCTATCTGGGGCATCCTTGCTGACAAATACGGTCGAAAGCCCATGATGATTCGGGCTGGTCTGGCTATGACTATCACTATGGGAGGCTTGGCCTTTGTCCCAAATATCTATTGGCTAATCTTTCTTCGCTTACTGAATGGTGTATTTGCAGGTTTTGTTCCCAATGCAACGGCCTTGATAGCCAGTCAGGTTCCCAAGGAGAAATCAGGAACTGCCTTAGGTACTTTGTCTACAGGCGTAGTTGCAGGTACTCTAACTGGTCCCTTTATCGGGGGCTTTATTGCAGAATTATTTGGCATTCGTACTGTTTTCTTACTGGTTGGTAGTTTTCTATTCTTAGCTGCTGTTTTAACTATTTGCTTTATCAAGGAAGATTTTCAACCAGTAGCTAAGGAAAAGGCCATCCCAACAAAGGAATTATTTACATCAGTTAAATATCCCTATCTCTTGGTCAACCTCTTTCTGACTAGTTTTGTCATCCAATTTTCAGCCCAATCAATCGGCCCTATCTTAGCTCTGTATGTGCGCGACTTAGGCCAGACAGAGAATCTTCTCTTTGTATCTGGTTTGATTGTGTCCAGTATGGGCTTTTCCAGCATGATGAGTGCAGGAGTCATGGGCAAGCTAGGTGACAAGGTGGGCAATCATCGTCTCTTGGTTGTAGCCCAGTTTTATTCAGTCATCATCTATCTTCTCTGTGCCAATGCTTCTAGCCCCCTTCAACTAGGCCTCTATCGTTTCCTCTTTGGATTGGGAACCGGTGCCTTGATTCCCGGAGTTAATGCCCTTCTCAGCAAGATGACGCCCAAAGCTGGTATTTCGAGGGTCTTTGCCTTTAATCAGGTATTCTTTTATCTGGGCGGTGTCGTTGGTCCCATGGCAGGTTCTGCAGTAGCAGGTCAATTTGGCTACCATGCAGTCTTTTATGCGACAAGCCTTTGTGTTGCCTTTAGTTGTCTCTTTAACCTGCTTCAATTTCGAACATTATTAAAAGTAAAGGAAATCTAGTGCGAGTAAAAATTAATCTCAAATGCTCCTCTTGTGGCAGTATCAATTACCTAACCAGTAAAAACTCAAAAACCCATCCAGACAAGATTGAGGTTTTAAAGTACTGTCCCAAGGAAAGAAAAGTAACCCTACATCTTGAATCTAAGTAGATTTTATGGTAAAATAATAGGGATTTTAAGGAGTTTGATATGTATAACCTATTATTAACCATTTTATTAGTATTATCTGTTGTGATTGTGATTGCGATTTTCATGCAACCAACCAAAAACCAATCCAGCAATGTATTTGATGCCAGCTCAGGTGATTTGTTTGAACGCAGTAAAGCACGCGGTTTTGAAGCTGTAATGCAGCGTTTGACAGGGATTTTAGTCTTTTTCTGGCTAGCCATTGCCTTAGCATTGACGGTATTATCAAGTAGATAAGAAAATAATGGGCAGGACTAGGTCTTTGCCTCTTTTTATTTTTAAAGGACGTTTGAGAAGGTTTTACAGTAAAAGAAAATTAAAAAATCTAGAAAGAAAATATGAAAGATAGAATAAAAGAATATTTACAAGACAAGGGAAAGGTAACTGTCAATGACTTGGCTCAAGCTTTGGGAAAAGATGGGTCCAAGGATTTTCGTGAGTTGATTAAAACTTTGTCTCTGATGGAAAGAAAGCACCAGATTCGCTTTGAAGAAGATGGAACTTTGACTTTGGAAGTCAAGAAAAAACATGAGATTACTCTCAAGGGGATTTTTCATGCTCATAAAAATGGCTTTGGTTTTGTCAGTCTGGAAGGGGAAGAGGACGACCTTTTCGTAGGAAAAAACGATGTCAACTATGCTATTGATGGCGATACCGTTGAGGTCGTGATCAAGAAAGTCGCTGACCGAAACAAGGGAACAGCAGCGGAAGCCAAAATTATCGATATCCTAGAACACAGCTTAACAACCGTTGTCGGTCAAATCGTACTAGATCAGGAAAAGCCTAAGTATGCAGGTTACATTCGTTCGAAAAACCAGAAAATCGGCCAACCAATTTATGTTAAGAAACCTGCCCTTAAACTAGAAGGAACAGAAGTTCTCAAGGTCTTTATCGACAAATACCCAAGCAAGAAACATGATTTCTTTGTCGCTAGTGTCCTTGATGTGGTGGGGCACTCGACGGATGTTGGGATTGATGTCCTTGAGGTTTTGGAGTCCATGGACATTGTATCCGAGTTTCCAGAAGCTGTTGTCAAGGAAGCAGAAAGTGTGCCTGATGCTCCGTCTCAAAAGGATATGGAAGGTCGTCTGGATCTAAGAGATGAGATTACCTTTACCATTGACGGTGCTGATGCCAAGGACTTGGACGATGCGGTGCATATCAAGGCCTTGAAAAATGGCAATCTGGAGCTTGGTGTTCACATCGCAGATGTTTCCTACTATGTGACTGAGGGATCAGCACTTGACAAGGAAGCTCTTAACCGTGCGACTTCTGTCTATGTGACAGACCGTGTGGTGCCAATGCTTCCAGAGCGTTTGTCAAATGGTATCTGCTCTCTCAATCCCCAAGTTGACCGTCTGACCCAGTCTGCCATTATGGAGATTGATAAACATGGTCGTGTGGTCAATTACACCATTACACAAACGGTTATCAAGACAAGCTATCGGATGACCTATAGTGATGTCAATGATATCCTAGCTGGAGACAAGGAAAAGAGACAAGAATATCAGAAAATTGTTCCAAGTATTGAACTTATGGCTAAGCTCCATGAAACTCTGGAAAACATGCGTGTGAAACGTGGAGCCCTCAATTTCGATACCAATGAAGCCAAGATTTTAGTGGATAAACAAGGCAAGCCTGTTGATATCGTCCTTCGTCAGCGTGGTGTTGCCGAGCGCATGATTGAGTCCTTTATGCTAATGGCCAACGAAACAGTCGCTGAGCACTTTAGCAAGTTGGATTTGCCTTTTATCTATCGGATTCACGAGGAGCCTAAGGCTGAAAAGGTTCAGAAGTTTATTGATTATGCTTCGAGCTTTGGCTTACGCATTTATGGGACTGCTAGCGAGATTAGCCAGGAGGCCCTCCAAGACATCATGCGTGCTGTTGAGGGAGAACCTTATGCGGATGTATTGTCCATGATGCTTCTTCGCTCTATGCAGCAGGCTCGCTATTCGGAGCACAATCACGGGCATTATGGTCTAGCGGCTGACTATTATACTCACTTTACCAGTCCGATTCGTCGTTATCCAGACCTTCTTGTTCACCGTATGATTCGGGATTACGGCCGTTCTAAGGAAATAGCCGAGCATTTTGAACAAGTGATTCCAGAGATTGCGACCCAGTCTTCCAACCGTGAGCGTCGTGCCATAGAAGCTGAGCGTGAAGTCGAAGCCATGAAAAAGGCTGAGTACATGGAAGAATACGTGGGCGAAGAGTACGATGCGGTTGTGTCTAGCATTGTTAAATTCGGTCTCTTTGTTGAATTGCCGAATACAGTTGAGGGCTTGATTCACATCACTAATCTACCTGAATTTTATCATTTCAATGAACGTGATTTGACTCTTCGTGGAGAGAAATCAGGAACAACCTTCCGTGTAGGTCAGCAAATCCGTATCCGAGTTGAAAGAGCTGACAAGATGACGGGCGAAATTGATTTCTCATATATCCCAAGTGAGTTTGATGTGATTGAAAAAGGCTTGAAACAGTCTAGTCGAAATGACAGAGGGCGTGGTTCAAATCGTCGTTCAGATAAGAAGGAAGATAAGAGAAAATCAGGACGCTCAAATGATAAGCGCAAGCATTCACAAAAAGACAAGAAGAAAAAGGGCAAGAAACCTTTTTACAAGGAAGTAGCTAAGAAAGGAGCCAAATATGGCAAAGGGCGAGGGAAAGGTCGTCGCACAAAATAAAAAGGCGCGTCACGACTATACAATCGTAGATACGCTAGAGGCAGGGATGGTCCTGACAGGAACTGAAATCAAGAGTGTACGAGCAGCTCGAATCAATCTCAAGGATGGCTTTGCACAAGTAAAAAATGGGGAGGTCTGGTTGAGCAACGTTCATATCGCACCTTACGAAGAGGGTAATATCTGGAATCAAGAACCAGAACGCCGTCGCAAACTCCTGCTCCATAAGAAACAAATTCAAAAATTGGAACAAGAGACTAAAGGAACAGGAATGACACTGATTCCCCTTAAAGTCTATATCAAAGATGGTTACGCTAAACTCCTTTTAGGTCTAGCTAAAGGGAAGCATGACTACGACAAACGGGAGTCTATCAAACGACGTGAGCAAAACCGCGACATCGCGCGTGTTATGAAAGCTGTTAATCAGCGATAAAAAGAGGAAATGAAAATGGAAAGACTAGTTGCCTATAAACGTATGCCTTTGTGGACTAAAGAAACCATGCCAGAGGCTGTTCAGCAGAAACACAATACCAAGGTTGGGACTTGGGGCAAGATTACTGTCTTGAAGGGAGCTCTCAAGTTTATTGAATTGACAGAAGATGGTGAGGTTTTAGCTGAGCACATCTTTGAAGCAGGAGCCGACAATCCCATGGCACAACCACAAGCCTGGCACCGAGTGGAAGCTGACACAGACGATGTGGAATGGTATTTGGAGTTTTATTGTAAACCTGAGGATTATTTCCCTAAAAAATACAATACTAATCCGGTTCATTCAGAGGTCCTAGAGGCTATGCAGACAGTAAAACCAGGGAAAGCCTTGGATTTGGGCTGTGGTCAGGGCCGTAATTCTCTCTTTTTAGCCCAACAAGGTTTTGATGTGACAGCTGTCGATCAAAATGAACTGTCCCTTGAAATCTTGCAAAGCATTGTTGAGCAGGAAGATTTGGATATGCCTGTTGGTCTTTACGATATCAATTCAGCCAGCATTGGGAAAGAGTATGATTTCATCGTATCGACAGTTGTTCTGATGTTTTTGCAAGCAGACCGCATTCCTGCAATTATCAAAAATATGCAGGAGAAAACTAGTATTGGTGGCTATAATCTTATCGTTTGTGCCATGGACACGGAGGATTATCCTTGCTCTGTGAACTTCCCATTTACCTTTAAAGAAGGGGAATTGGCAGACTATTACAAGGACTGGGAAATGGTTAAGTACAATGAAAATCCAGGCCATTTGCACCGTCGCGATGAGAATGGCAATCGCATTCAACTACGCTTTGCGACCATGCTAGCTAAGAAAATCAAGTAAACACACATGAAGATTAGGAATTTTCCTGATCTTTTTTCTTTTTTACGAATAATATAGAAAAAGGAGGGAAATCATGTTTGTTGCGAGAGATGCTAGGGGACAGTTGGTAAATGTGTTAGAGGATAGGCTCGAGAAACAAGCATATACCTGCCCCGTTTGTGGAGGTCAGCTCCGTTTGCGTCAAGGACTATGTGTACGGACCCATTTTGCCCATAAATCTTTAAAAGACTGTGGTTTTTCATTTGAAAATGAAAGTCCAGAACACTTAGACAATAAGGAATTCTTATACCACTGGTTGAAAAAAGAGGCAGAGGTACAATTAGAATACCCTCTTCCAGAGATTAAACAGATTGCGGATGTATTTGTAAATGGCAATCTGGCTTTAGAAGTTCAGTGTAGCCCCTTGCCTCAAAAAGTTCTTAAAGAGCGAAGTGAGGGCTATCGTAGTCAAGGTTACCAAGTATTGTGGTTGCTGGGTCAAAAACTGTGGCTCAAAGGTCGCTTGACTCGTCTACAACAAGGTTTTCTCTATTTCAGTCAAAATATGGGCTTTTATGTTTGGGAAGTAGACAAAGAAAAACAGGTTTTAAGGCTTAAATACCTGATTCATCAAGACCTACGTGGTAAACTCCATTATCAAATCAAGGAATTTCCCTATGGTCAAGCTATTTTACTGGAAATATTGCGTTTTCCCTATAAGAAACAAAAAATATCTCATTTTACAGTTTCTCAGGACAAGGACATCTGTCGCTATATTCGGCAACAACTGTATTATCAAAATCCCTTTTGGATGAAAGAGCAAGCAGAAGCCTATCAAAAGGGGGAAAATCTCCTGACTTATGGACTAAAAGAATGGTATCCACAAATTCGGCCACTAGTAGGCAAATTTTTCCAGATTGAGCAAGATTTGACCAGCTATTATCGGCACTTTTACACCTATTATCAAGAAAATCCTCAAAATGATTGGCAAAAGCTTTATCCACCAGCCTTTTATCAGCAATATTTCTTAAAAAATATGGTAGAATAGAAAGGATGGAGGAATCTAATGGTATTACAAAGACATGAAATAAATGAAAAAGATACATGGGATCTATCAACGATTTACCCAACTGACCAGGCTTGGGAAGAAGCCTTAAAAGATTTAACAGAACAATTGGAGACAGTAGCTCAGTATGAAGGCCATCTCTTGGATAGTGCGGATAGCCTACTCGAAATTACTGAATTTTCTCTTGAGATGGAACGCCAAATGGAGAAGCTTTACGTTTATGCTCATATGAAAAATGACCAAGATACACGTGAAGCCAAGTATCAAGAGTACTATGCCAAGGCAATGACTCTTTACAGCCAGCTGGATCAAGCCTTTTCATTCTATGAGCCTGAATTTATGGAAATTAGTGAAAAGCAGTATGCTGACTTTTTAGAGGCTCAACCAAAATTGCAGGTTTATCAACACTATTTTGACAAACTTTTACAAGGAAAAGACCACGTTTTATCACAACGTGAAGAAGAATTATTGGCTGGAGCTGGAGAAATCTTTGGTTCGGCAAGTGAAACCTTCGCTATCTTGGACAATGCGGATATTGTGTTCCCTTATGTTCTCGACGATGATGGTAAGGAAGTTCAGCTCTCTCATGGAACTTATACACGTTTGATGGAGTCTAAAAATCGTGAGGTGCGCCGTGGTGCCTATCAAGCCCTTTATGCGACTTACGAACAATTCCAACACACCTATGCCAAAACCTTGCAAACCAATGTTAAGGTGCAAAACTATCGTGCCAAGGTTCGCAACTACCAGAGTGCTCGTCATGCAGCCCTAGCGGCCAATTTTGTTCCAGAGAGTGTTTATGACAATTTGGTAGCAGCAGTTCGCAAGCACTTGCCACTCTTGCATCGTTACCTTGAGCTTCGTTCAAAAATCTTGGGAATTTCAGACCTCAAGATGTACGATGTCTACACACCGCTTTCGTCTGTTGAATACAGTTTTACCTACCAAGAAGCCTTGAAAAAGGCAGAAGAGGCCTTGGCAGTCTTGGGTGAGGATTATTTGAGCCGTGTTAAACGTGCCTTCAGTGAGCGTTGGATTGATGTTTACGAAAATCAAGGCAAGCGTTCAGGTGCCTACTCTGGCGGTTCTTACGATACCAATGCCTTTATGCTCCTTAACTGGCAGGACAATCTAGACAATCTCTTTACCTTAGTCCATGAAACTGGTCACAGTATGCACTCAAGTTATACTCGTGAAACGCAGCCTTATGTTTACGGAGATTACTCTATTTTCTTGGCTGAGATCGCTTCAACTACCAATGAAAATATCTTGACGGAGAAATTATTGGAAGAAGTGGAAGACGATGCAACGCGCTTTGCTATTCTCAATAACTTCCTAGATGGTTTCCGTGGAACAGTCTTCCGCCAAACTCAATTTGCTGAGTTTGAACACGCTATCCACCAAGCGGATCAAAATGGAGAAGTCTTGACAAGCGATTTCCTAAATAAACTCTACGCAGACTTGAACCAAGAGTATTATGGATTGAGCAAGGAAGACAATCCTGAAATCCAATACGAATGGGCACGCATTCCACACTTCTACTACAACTACTATGTATACCAATATTCAACAGGCTTTGCAGCAGCCTCAGCCTTGGCTGAAAAGATTGTTCATGGTAGTCAAGAAGACCGTGACCGCTATATCGACTACCTCAAGGCAGGTAAGTCTGACTATCCACTCAATGTCATGAGAAAAGCTGGTGTTGATATGGAGAAGGAAGACTACCTCAACGATGCCTTTGCAGTCTTTGAACGCCGTTTGAATGAGTTTGAAGCCCTTGTTGAAAAATTGGGATTGGCATAAGATGGTTGAATCGTATAGTAAGAATGCCAACCATAACATGCGTCGTCCCGTTGTCAAAGAAGAAATTGTGGACTTGATGCGCCAGCGTCAAAAGCAAGTCACAGGTTCCTTGAAAGAATTGGAAGATTTTGCTCGCAAGGAAAATATTCCCATCATTCCCCATGAAACGGTTGCTTATTTCCGTTTTCTCATGGAGACCATGCAGCCTAAAAATATTTTGGAAATTGGGACAGCTATCGGTTTTTCAGCTCTTTTAATGGCAGAACATGCGCCAAATGCTAAGATTACAACTATTGACCGCAATCCAGAAATGATTGGTTTTGCCAAGGAAAATTTTGCCCAGTTTGACAGTCGCAAGCAAATTACACTCCTAGAGGGAGATGCGGTAGATGTCTTATCAACGCTGACAGAGTCCTATGATTTTGTCTTTATGGATTCTGCCAAGTCTAAATACATCGTCTTTCTACCAGAAATCCTCAAACATTTGGAAGTTGGAGGTGTGGTTGTCTTGGATGATATTTTCCAAGGTGGTGATGTTGCCAGGGATATAATGGAAGTCCGTCGAGGTCAGCGAACCATTTACAGAGGACTTCAAAGGCTATTTGACGCAACCTTAGATAATCCAGGCCTCACCGCAACATTAGTCCCTCTGGGGGATGGTATTCTCATGCTTCGTAAAAATGTAGCAGATGTTCAATTGCCTGACAGCGAATGATTTTCAGAAAAATTTAAGAAAATATAGTAAAATAGATAGGGTAACACTTATCTCAAAGGAGTAGACATGAAGAAAAAATTATTGGCAGGTGCCATTACACTATTATCAGTAGCAACTTTAGCAGCTTGTTCGAAAGGTTCAGAAGGAGCAGACCTTATCAGCATGAAAGGGGATGTCATCACAGAACATCAATTTTATGAGCAAGTGAAAAGCAACCCTTCAGCTCAACAAGTGTTGTTGAACTTGACTATCCAAAAAGTATTTGAGAAACAATACGGTTCAGAAGTAGATGACAAAGAAGTCAATGACACGATTGCAGAAGAAGAAAAACAATATGGTGAGAACTATCAACGTGTCTTGTCACAAGCAGGGATGACTCTTGAAACACGTAAAGCTCAAATTCGTACAAGTAAATTAGTTGAGTTGGCAGTTAAGAAAGCAGCAGAAGCTGAATTGACAGATGATGCTTATAAGAAGGCTTTTGATGAGTACACTCCAGATGTAACGGCTCAAATCATTCGTCTTGATAATGAGGATAAAGCGAAAGAAGTCCTCGAAAAAGCTAAGGCTAGTGATGCAGACTTTGCTCAATTAGCTAAAGATAACTCAACTGATGAGAAAACCAAAGCGAATGGTGGAGAAATCACCTTTGATTCCGCTTCAACAGAAGTGCCAGAACAAGTTAAGAAAGCGGCATTTGCTCTAGATGTAAACGGCGTTTCTGATGTGATTACAGCCGCTGGTACACAAGCCTACAGCAGCCAATATTACATTGTAAAACTCACTAAGAAAACAGAAAAATCATCTAATATTGATGACTACAAAGAAAAATTAAAAACTGTTATCTTGACTCAAAAACAAAATGATTCAACATTTGTTCAAAGCATTATCGGAAAAGAATTACAAGCAGCTAATATCAAGGTTAAAGATCAAGCCTTCCAAAATATCTTTACCCAATATATTGGTGGTGGAGATTCAAGCTCAAGTAGTTCATCAAAAGAATAAAACAGAAAAGGGCCAAGTGCTCTTTTTCTTATGACAAAAATGGTTTATCTGATGGATAAGAGTTTTTTTCTTTCGGAAAAAATGGTATAATAGCAATCAAAACTAGAAAACAAACGGAATTTGGGAAGCAATTGTGTTGTTCTCATTAGATTGGTGATACTATGAAGATTAGTAAAAGGCACCTATTAAATTATTCTATTCTAGTTCCTTACTTACTTTTATCTATTCTGGGCTTGATTGTGGTTTATTCGACAACCAGTGCTATTTTAATTCAAGAAGGCCAAAGTGCACTGCAATTGGTCCGAAGTCAGGGACTATTTTGGATATTTAGTTTGATACTGATTGCCTTGATATATAAGTTGAGACTGAATTTTTTAAGAAATGAACGTCTTTTATTTATCGTTATGTTTGTTGAGCTGATTCTATTAGCTTTGGCTCGTTTGATTGGTATTCCTGTTAATGGAGCCTATGGCTGGATTTCAGTAGGACCTTTGACCATTCAGCCAGCCGAATATTTGAAAATTATTATTATTTGGTATTTAGCAAACAGATTTTCCAAACAACAAGAGGATATAGCTATTTATGATTTTCAAGTTTTGACACAGAATCAGTGGCTTCCTCGTGCGTTTAATGACTGGCGCTTTGTTCTCTTTGTACTGATTGGGAGCCTTGCTATTTTCCCAGATTTGGGGAATGCTTCTATTTTGGCTTTGGTTGCCTTGATTATGTATACGACTAGTGGTATCGCTTATAGATGGTTTATTGCCTTTTTGGGAATTTTGGTGGGGATTTCAGCCCTATCCCTATCAGCTATCTCTATGATTGGGGTTGATAAATTTTCAAAAATTCCAGTATTTGGTTATGTGGCCAAGCGTTTCAGTGCCTACTTTAATCCCTTTGCTGATTTGGCAGGAGCAGGACACCAACTCGCAAATTCCTACTTTGCCATGGTAAATGGTGGTTGGTTTGGTCTAGGTTTAGGAAATTCAATCGAAAAACGGGGTTATTTACCAGAGGCCCATACAGATTTTGTATTTTCAATTGTCATCGAAGAATTTGGATTTGTAGGGGCCAGCTTGATTTTAGCACTTGTTTTTTTCCTTATTTTACGAATCATCCTAGTCGGAATTCGTGCTAAGAATCCCTTTAATTCCATGATGGCGATTGGGGTTGGGGGGATGATGTTGATCCAGGTGTTTGTCAATATCGGTGGAATTTCTGGTATTATTCCTTCGACAGGAGTAACCTTTCCTTTCTTATCGCAAGGAGGGAATAGTCTTCTGGTCTTGTCTGTAGCCATCGCCTTTGTCTTAAATATTGATGCAAGTGAAAAGCGTGCTCAATTGTATGAGGAGTTAGAAGCTCACTCCTCAAACTATATGTAGAGCTGATAGTGGAAAGGATTACCTATGTCTCTTCAAAAATTAGAAAACTATAGTAATAAAGCTGTCGTGCAAGAAGAAGTATTGATTTTAACAGAATTGTTAGAAGATATCACTAAAAATATGCTTGCCCCAGAGACTTTTGAAAAAATCATGCAGTTGAAAGAATTGTCAACTCAAGAAGATTATCAAGGCTTGAACCAATTGGTTACTAGTCTGTCGAATGATGAAATGGCTTATATTTCACGCTATTTCTCAATTTTGCCTCTCTTGATTAATATTTCAGAAGACGTGGATTTGGCTTATGAAATCAACCACCAAAATAATATTGATCAAGATTATCTTGGAAAATTATCAGCAACGATCAAAATGGTTGCTGAAAAAGAAAATGCGGTTGAAATTCTTGAACACTTGAATGTTGTCCCTGTTTTGACAGCCCATCCAACACAAGTTCAACGTAAGAGTATGTTGGATTTGACTAACCATATCCATACCCTCTTGCGTAAGTATCGTGATGTGAAATTAGGCTTGATTAATAAAGAAAAATGGCATAATGATCTCCGTCGTTACATCGAGATTATCATGCAGACAGATATGATTCGTGAAAAGAAATTGAAAGTTACTAATGAAATCACGAATGTTATGGAATACTACAATAGTTCATTCCTGAAAGCTGTTCCTCATTTGACTGCTGAGTACAAGCGTCTGGCTAAAAAACATGGCTTAGAGTTGAAACATCCTAAACCGATTACCATGGGAATGTGGATTGGTGGAGACCGTGATGGGAATCCCTTTGTTACAGCAGATACCTTAAAGAAATCTGCCATGACCCAGTGTGAAGTCATCATGAACTACTATGATGAAAAGATTTATCAACTTTATCGTGAGTTTTCTCTCTCAACCAGTATTGTCAATGTCAGCAAGCAAGTCAGAGAAATGGCTCGTCAATCCAAGGATAACTCGATTTACCGTGAAAAAGAGCTTTACCGTCGTGCACTGTTTGATATTCAATCAAAAATCCAAGCAACAAAAGCTTATCTGATTGAGGATAAGGAAGTTGGAGCTCGCTATGAAACAGCCAATGACTTTTATAAGGACTTAGTTACTATCCGTGATTCCCTCTTGGAAAATAAGGGAGAAGCACTAATTTCTGGTGATTTTGTTGAGCTGATTCAAGCAGTTGAAATTTTTGGTTTCTATTTAGCTTCTATTGATATGCGCCAAGATTCAAGTGTTCATGAGGCCTGTGTAGCTGAACTCTTGAAATCAGCAGGTATTCATTCTCATTATAGCGAACTAAGTGAAGAAGAAAAATGCCAGCTTCTCTTGAAAGAATTAGAAGAAGATCCACGTATTCTTTCTGCTACTCATGTTGAAAAATCAGAGTTACTTGAAAAAGAATTGGCTATCTTTAAGGCTGCTCGTAATTTGAAAGATAAATTGGGTGACGATGTTATTCGTCAGACCATCATTTCACATGCAACCAGCGTATCAGACATGCTGGAATTGGCTATCTTGCTAAAAGAAGTAGGGTTAGTTGATAAAGAAAGAGCCCGTGTCCAAATCGTTCCTCTCTTTGAAACAATTGAGGACTTGGACCACTCAGAAGAAACTATGAGAGAGTACCTCTCTCTTCCTCTTGCTAAGAAATGGATTGCTTCGCGCAATAACTACCAAGAAATCATGCTTGGTTATTCTGACAGTAATAAAGATGGTGGCTATTTATCATCATGTTGGACCCTCTACAAGGCTCAACAACAATTGACTGCAATTGGAGATGAATTTGGTGTTAAGGTTACCTTCTTCCATGGCCGTGGTGGTACTGTTGGTCGTGGTGGTGGGCCAACTTATGAAGCTATCACCTCTCAACCACTCAAGTCAATCAAGGATCGTATCCGTTTGACGGAGCAGGGTGAAGTAATTGGCAATAAATACGGTAACAAAGATGCCGCCTACTATAACCTTGAAATGCTGGTATCTGCAGCCATTAACCGTATGATTACGCAGAAGAAGAGCGATACCAATACATCCAATCGTTATGAAGCTATTATGGATCAGGTAGTGGACCGTAGTTACGATATCTACCGTGATTTGGTCTTTGGTAATGACCATTTCTATGATTATTTCTTTGAGTCAAGTCCAATCAAGGCTATTTCAAGCTTTAATATTGGTTCTCGTCCAGCTGCTCGTAAGACCATTACTGAAATCGGTGGTTTGCGTGCTATCCCTTGGGTCTTCTCATGGTCACAAAGCCGTGTCATGTTCCCTGGATGGTATGGGGTTGGATCAAGCTTCAAAGAATTTATTGATAAAAATCCAGAGAACATCGCTATTCTACGAGATATGTACCAAAATTGGCCTTTCTTCCAGTCACTTCTTTCAAATGTTGATATGGTCTTGTCGAAATCAAATATGAATATTGCTTTCGAATATGCCAAACTTTGCGAAGATGATCAAGTAAAAGCAATTTATGAGACTATTTTAAATGAATGGCAAGTTACCAAGGAAGTCATCTTGGCTATCGAAGGTTACGATGAACTCTTGGCTGAAAATCCATATCTAAAAGCAAGTTTGGATTACCGTATGCCTTACTTTAATATCCTAAACTATATCCAGTTGGAGTTGATTAAACGTCAACGCCGAGGAGAATTATCTAGCGACCAAGAAAAATTAATCCATACAACCATCAACGGAATTGCGACAGGATTGCGTAATTCGGGCTGATACCTATCAAGCTTCCTCTTTTCTATAGGGGAAGTTTTTGATTATTTTTAAAAAAATCTCAAAGAGTCTTGACAAGTAGTTGAAAAATGATATAATTTAACCATTCAGAAAAGTAGTCATACAAACTTTTTAGAGAGTCTGTGGTAGCTGAAAACAGATAAGTGGTGATGATGAAAATTGGGCTGAATGTTATTTAGAATTTGAAATCATAAAAATTCGGTGAGCACACCTTACAGTGCGTCTCGTTATTGCGAGACAGAGTGATAGGGAAATTCCCTATAATTGAGGTGGTACCGCGCATCGACGTCCTCACACAAGTTTTTTGTGTGAGGACTTTTTTGATGGAGGTTAGTATGGAAAGAAAACGATGGCGTCGCTTGTTTAGAAAAGCGAAGTAGTTTAAAGGAATTAAAAAGGAGAAATAGAATGAAAAATAAACGTTTAATTGGAATTATCGCTGCATTAGCAGTTTTAGTAGCAGGAAGCTTGATTTACTCTTCAATGAATAAACCAGAAGCTAAAAATGAAAAGAAAGTTGCCAAAGTTGGTGTCCTTCAGTTTGTGAGCCATCCATCTCTTGACTTGATTTATAAAGGGATTCAAGATGGACTTGCTGAGGAAGGCTATAAAGATGATCAGTTGAAAATTGACTTTATGAACTCAGAAGGCGACCAAAGTAAGGTTGCGACAATGAGTAAACAATTGGTTGCAAATGGCAATGACTTGGTTGTTGGGATCGCAACACCAGCTGCTCAAGGCTTGGCTAGTGCCACAAAAGATCTACCGGTTATCATGGCCGCTATTACTGACCCAATCGGCGCTAACTTGGTTAAAGATTTGAAAAAACCAGGTGGCAACATTACAGGGGTATCTGACCACAACCCAGCTCAACAACAAGTTGAACTCATCAAAGCTTTGACACCAAATGTGAAAACAATAGGAGCCCTTTACTCAAGCAGCGAAGACAATTCAAAAACTCAAGTCGAAGAATTTAAGGCTTATGCTGAAAAAGCAGGTTTGACAGTGGAAACATTTGCAGTTCCTTCAACAAATGAAATTGCTTCAACAGTTAATGTTATGACTAGCAAGGTCGATGCTATCTGGGTTCCAATCGATAACACCATTGCTTCAGCCTTCTCAACAGTTGTATCAAGTAACCAATCAGCTAAGAAACCAATTTATCCAAGCGCGACTGCCATGGTAGAAGCAGGTGGCTTGGCATCAGTTGTAGTTGACCAACACGACCTTGGTGTGGCAACAGGTAAAATGATTGCGCAAGTTCTGAAAGGTGCAAAACCAGCTGATACACCAGTCAATGTCTTTTCAACTGGTAAGTCAGTAATCAATAAAAAATTGGCACAAGAGCTAGGTGTTACGATTCCTGAATCTGTTCTAAAAGAAGCAGGACAAGTGATTGAATAATCTACAATGGAGGAGTTGGGGACATCTCCTCCAATTTTTTACAAAAGAAATCGTATAGAAAAGGTTAAGAAACAGATGATATTATCTATTATTTCTCAAGGATTTGTCTGGGCTATTTTAGGTCTGGGAATCTTTATGACATTTAGGATTTTAAACTTTCCAGATATGACGACAGAAGGTTCCTTCCCTCTTGGGGGAGCTGTTGCTGTCACTTTGATAACCAAGGGTGTAAATCCCTTTTTAGCGACACTTGTTGCTGTAGGAGCAGGTTGTTTGGCTGGAATGGCAGCAGGGCTTCTTTATACAAAAGGGAAGATTCCGACTTTACTTTCAGGGATTTTGGTGATGACTTCTTGTCACTCTATCATGCTCTTGATTATGGGACGTGCAAATTTAGGCTTGCTTGGAACTAAGCAAATCCAGGATGTCTTACCTTTTGATTCAGACTTGAACCAACTCTTGACAGGTCTTATCTTTGTCAGTCTTGTCATTGCTCTCATGCTTTTTTTCTTGGACACTAAACTAGGACAGGCCTATATTGCTACAGGTGACAATCCTGATATGGCTAGAAGCTTCGGGATTCATACTGGACGCATGGAACTCATGGGCTTGGTTTTATCAAATGGGGTGATTGCCCTTGCAGGTGCCCTCATTGCCCAGCAAGAAGGCTATGCTGATGTTTCTCGAGGAATCGGGGTTATCGTTGTGGGGCTTGCAAGTTTGATTATTGGGGAAGTTATTTTCAAGAGTTTGAGCTTGGCAGAACGTTTGATTACCATCGTTGTCGGTTCTATTGCCTATCAATTCTTAGTATGGGCAGTTATCGCGCTTGGATTTAATACAAGTTACCTTCGTTTGTACAGCGCCGTGATTTTAGCAGTCTGTCTCATGATTCCAACATTTAAGCAAACAATCTTGAAAGGAGCCAAACTAAGCAAATGACAGCAATTGTAGAATTAAAAAATGCAACCAAAGTCGTTAAAAATGGCTTTGATGAAGAAAAGATTATTTTAAATGATGTTTCCTTAGAAATTTTTGAACAGGACTTTATCACGATTTTAGGTGGAAATGGTGCTGGGAAATCGACCCTCTTTAACACTATTGCAGGAACCTTATCCTTAACCAGTGGAACCATCCGTATTTTAGGTGAAGATGTTACCAAATTTTCACCAGAGAAGCGAGCTAAGTATTTGTCTCGAGTTTTCCAAGATCCAAAGATGGGGACAGCTCCTCGTATGACAGTGGCAGAGAATCTCTTGATTGCCAAATTTCGTGGTGAAAAGCGTGGATTGTTACCACGACGCTTGACTAGTTATAAGGATGGATTTCAAGCGACCATTGAAAAAGTAGGAAATGGTCTTGAGAAACACTTGAATACGCCAATTGAGTTCTTATCAGGTGGACAAAGACAGGCCTTGAGTCTCTTGATGGCAACCTTGAAGCGTCCTGAATTACTCTTGCTAGATGAGCATACTGCAGCCCTGGATCCAAAGACCAGTGTCGCACTCATGGAATTGACGGATGAGTTTGTCAAGAAAGATCAGCTGACAGCGCTTATGATTACCCACCATATGGAAGATGCTCTCAAATATGGTAATCGTCTGATTGTCATGAAAGAAGGACGGATTATCCAAGATTTGAACCAAGAAGAAAAAGCAAAAATGAAAATCTCTGATTATTATCAACTCTTTGAATAAAGTAGGGAAAATGAGTGAAATGGTTTACTTTTTTTCTGAAATAAAGTATACTATATAAAGTAAACTATGATAACATGGAGGTATTGTGTATGGTTGACAAACAAGTCATTGAAGAAATCAAAAACAATGCCAACATTGTGGAAGTCATAGGAGATGTGATTTCTTTACAAAAGGCAGGACGGAACTATCTAGGGCTCTGTCCTTTTCATGGTGAAAAAACACCTTCTTTCAACGTTGTAGAGGACAAGCAGTTTTACCACTGTTTTGGTTGTGGGCGCTCAGGTGATGTCTTTAAGTTCATAGAGGAGTACCAAGGGGTTCCCTTTATGGAGGCTGTCCAAATCTTAGGCCAGCGTGTTGGGATTGAGGTTGAAACCCCGCTTTATAGTGAACAGAAGCCAGTTTCGCCTCACCAAGCTCTTTATGATATGCACGAAGATACTGCCAAATTTTATCACGCTATTCTCATGACAACGACCATGGGTGAAGAGGCCAGAAACTACCTTTATCAGCGTGGTTTGACAGATGAAGTGCTCAAGCATTTTCGGATTGGTTTAGCACCTCCAGAACGAAACTATCTCTATCAACGCTTGTCTGGTCAGTATCGTGATGAGGATTTTCTGGATTCAGGATTGTTTTACCTCTCAGATGCTAATCAATTTGTAGACACCTTTCATAATCGGATTATGTTTCCCTTGACCAATGATCAGGGAAAGGTCATTGCCTTCTCAGGTCGTATCTGGCAGAAAACGGATTCACAAACTTCTAAGTATAAAAATAGCCGATCGACTGCAATTTTTAACAAAAGTTACGAATTATATCATATGGATAGGGCAAAAAAATCTTCTGGTAAAGCCAGTGAGATTTACCTCATGGAAGGGTTCATGGATGTCATTGCAGCCTATCGAGCTGGAATCGAAAATGCTGTGGCGTCTATGGGAACGGCCTTGAGTCGTGAGCATGTTGAGCATCTGAAAAGGTTAACCAAGAAGTTGGTTCTTGTTTACGATGGCGATAAGGCTGGGCAAGCTGCGACATTGAAAGCCTTAGATGAAATTGGCGATATGCCTGTGCAAATCGTTAGTATGCCTGATAACTTGGATCCAGATGAGTATCTACAAAAAAATGGACCAGAAGACTTGGCCTATCTATTAACGAAAACTCGTATTAGTCCGATTGAGTTTTACATTCACCAGTACAAACCTGAAAATAGTGAAAATCTGCAGGCTCAGATTGAGTTTATTGAAAAAATAGCTCCCTTGATTGTTCAAGAAAAGTCTATCACTGCTCAAAACAGCTATATTCATATTTTAGCTGACAGTCTGGCGTCCTTTGATTATGCCCAGATTGAGCAGATTGTGAATGAGAGTCGTCAGACACAAAGGCAGAATCGCATGGAAGGAATTTCCAGACCGACGCCAATCACTATGCCTGTCACCAAGCAGTTATCGGCTATTATGAGGGCAGAAGCCCATCTACTTTATCGAATGATGGAATCTCCTCTTATTTTGAATGATTACCGTTTGCGAGAAGATTTTGCATTTGACACACCTGAATTTCAGGTTTTATATGACTTGCTTGGCCAGTATGGTAATCTTCCTCCAGAAGTTTTAGCAGAACAGACAGAGGAAGTTGAAAGAGCCTGGTACCAAGTCTTAGCTCAGGATTTACCTGCCGAGATGTCACCGCAGGAACTTAGTGAAGTAGAGACGACTCGAAACAAGGCTCTCTTGAATCAGGACAATATGAGAATTAAAAAGAAGGTGCAGGAAGCTAGCCATGTAGGAGATACAGACACAGCCCTAGAAGAATTGGAACGTTTAATTTCCCAAAAGAGAAGAATGGAGTAATAATGGCAACAAAACAAAAAGAAGTAACAACATTTGACGTACAAGTAGCAGAATTTATCCGTAATCATAAACAAAAAGGGACAGCAACAGACGATGAAATCAATGCTAGTCTAGTTGTTCCTTTTACCTTGGATGCTGATGGGATTGAAGACCTCTTGCAACGAATCCAGGATGCAGGAATTTCAATCACAGATAACGAAGGAAACCCAAGTGCGCGTGTGCTTAGTGCAGAAGAAGAGCCAGAACTCAGCGATGAGGACTTAATTGGTTCAACTTCTGCTAAGGTTAATGACCCTGTTCGAATGTACCTGAAAGAGATTGGGGTCGTTCCTCTCTTGACCAATGAAGAGGAAAAAGAATTGGCACTAGCTGTTGAAGCTGGCGATATCGAAGCCAAACAACGTCTTGCGGAAGCCAACCTTCGTTTGGTTGTTTCTATTGCTAAACGCTATGTTGGTCGTGGTATGCAGTTTCTTGACTTGATTCAAGAAGGAAATATGGGCTTGATGAAGGCAGTTGACAAGTTTGACTATTCTAAAGGGTTCAAGTTCTCAACTTATGCAACTTGGTGGATTCGTCAGGCTATCACTCGTGCTATTGCGGATCAAGCTCGTACCATCCGTATCCCAGTTCACATGGTTGAAACGATTAACAAGCTTGTTCGTGAACAGCGTAACCTTCTTCAAGAATTGGGGCAAGATCCAACGCCAGAGCAAATTGCAGAACGTATGGATATGACACCTGATAAGGTTCGTGAAATCTTGAAGATTGCCCAAGAACCGGTATCCCTTGAAACACCAATCGGTGAAGAGGATGATAGCCATCTTGGGGACTTTATCGAAGATGAAGTGATTGAAAATCCAGTGGATTATACGACTCGTATCGTCTTGCGTGAGCAGTTGGATGAAGTCTTAGATACTCTTACAGACCGTGAAGAAAATGTTCTGCGTCTACGTTTTGGGCTTGATGATGGGAAAATGCGCACCCTTGAAGATGTGGGTAAAGTCTTTAACGTGACTCGCGAGCGTATCCGTCAGATTGAAGCTAAAGCTTTGAGAAAATTACGCCAACCAAGTCGCAGCAAACCGCTTCGTGATTTTATTGAAGACTAAGAGTGAGGATGAATATGGCTTATACAGAAGAGCAAATTGAAAATATCAAAACACGGATTTTAACAGCCTTGGAAGAAGTCATCGACCCTGAGTTGGGAATCGATATTGTTAATCTTGGTTTGATTTATGAGATTCGTTTTGACGGCGACACAGGGCAAACAGAGATTGATATGACGTTGACAACCATGGGTTGTCCCTTGGCAGACCTTTTGACGGACCAGATTTATGATGCTATGACAGAGGTACCAGAAGTAACGGATACTGAGGTCAAATTAGTCTGGTATCCAGCCTGGACAGTTGAAAAAATGAGTCGCTATGCACGCATTGCCCTAGGAATTAAATAAACATATAAAAGCATGTGAGAGACCGTTGGAAAAGCGAGGAAATTTCCCCCTCTTTTCCTCTAGTCTCTCCTTTCTTTTGCTGATTTTATTCAAAGAAAATGATATAATAGTAGTTATGGAAAAAAAGAAATTACGCATCAATATGTTGAGTTCAAGTGAGAAAGTAGCAGGACAAGGAGTTTCAGGTGCCTACCGTGAATTAGTTCGTCTTCTTCACCGAGATGCAAAGGATCAATTGATTGTTACAGAAAATCTTCCAATAGAGGCAGATGTGACTCACTTTCATACAATTGATTTCCCCTATTATTTATCAACATTTCAAAAGAAACGCTCAGGAAGGAAAATTGGCTATGTGCATTTCTTACCTGATACACTTGAGGGAAGTTTGAAAATTCCATTTTTCTTAAAGGGAATTGTGAAACACTATGTATTTTCTTTTTACAACCGGATGGAGCACTTGGTTGTGGTAAACCCGATGTTTATTGAGGATTTGGTGGCAGCTGGTATTCCACGTGAAAAAGTGACCTATATTCCTAACTTTGTCAACAAGGAAAAATGGCATCCTCTTCCGCAAGAAGAGATAGTCAGACTGCGAACAGAGCTAGGTCTTAGTGATAATCAGTTTATCGTAGTAGGTGCTGGTCAAGTTCAGAAACGTAAAGGGATTGATGACTTTATCCGTCTGGCTGAGGAATTGCCGCAGATTACCTTTATCTGGGCTGGTGGTTTCTCTTTTGGTGGTATGACAGATGGTTATGAACGCTACAAGAAAATGATGGAAAATCCTCCTAAAAATTTGATGTTTCCAGGTATTGTATCGCCAGAGCGGATGCGCGAGTTGTATGCCCTAGCGGATCTTTTCTTGTTGCCTAGTTATAATGAGCTCTTTCCGATGACGATTTTAGAGGCTGCTAGTTGTGAAGCTCCTATTATGTTACGTGATTTGGATCTTTATAAGGTGATTTTAGAGGGAAATTATCGGGCGACAGCAGGTAGAGAAGAGATGAAAGAGGCTATTCTGGAATATCAAGCAAATCCTGCTGCCTTAAAAGACCTTAAAGAAAAGGCTAAGAATATTTCTAGAGAGTATTCTGAAGAGCATCTGTTACAAATCTGGTTGGACTTTTATGAAAAACAAGCCGCTTTAGGGAGAAAGTAAAAAGTGAGGTAATCTATGCGAATTGGTTTATTTACAGATACCTATTTTCCTCAGGTTTCAGGTGTTGCGACCAGTATTCGAACCTTGAAAACCGAACTTGAAAAGCAGGGACATGCTGTTTTTATCTTTACGACGACAGATAAGGATGTCAATCGCTACGAAGATTGGCAAATTATCCGCATTCCAAGCGTTCCTTTCTTTGCTTTTAAGGATCGTCGCTTTGCCTATCGAGGATTCAGCAAGGCGCTTGAAATTGCTAAACAATATCAACTAGATATTATACATACTCAGACAGAATTTTCTCTTGGCTTGTTGGGGATTTGGATTGCGCGTGAATTAAAGATTCCAGTCATCCATACCTATCACACCCAATACGAAGACTACGTGCATTATATTGCGAAGGGGATGTTGATTCGTCCTAGTATGGTCAAGTATCTGGTTAGAGGTTTTTTGCATGATGTGGATGGGGTGATTTGCCCGAGCGAGATTGTCCGAGACTTGCTATCTGACTATAAAGTCAAGGTTGAAAAGCGGGTTATTCCAACTGGTATTGAGTTAGCTAAGTTTGAGCGTCCGGAAATAAAGCAAGAAAATCTGAAAGAACTGCGTAGTAAACTAGAGATTCAAGATGATGAACAGATGTTGCTTAGTCTTTCCAGAATTTCCTATGAAAAAAATATTCAAGCAGTACTTGCAGCCTTTGCAGAAGTTTTGAAAGAAGAAGACAAGGTTAAACTGGTGGTAGCTGGGGACGGTCCTTATCTGGATGATCTCAAAAAGCAAGCCCAGAAACTAGAGATTCAAGACTCCGTTGTCTTTACAGGGATGATTGCTCCTAGTGAGACCGCTCTTTACTATAAGGCAGCAGATTTCTTTATTTCAGCATCGACAAGTGAAACTCAAGGTTTGACATACTTGGAAAGCTTAGCCAGTGGAACACCTGTCATTGCTCACGGAAATCCTTATCTGGACAATCTTATCAGTGATAAAATGTTTGGAACCTTGTACTATGGAGAACATGATTTGGCTGGTGCTATTTTGGAAGCCCTGATTGCAACACCAGACATGAATGAGCATACTTTATCAGAGAAGTTGTACGAGATTTCAGCTGAGAACTTTGGGAAACGAGTGCATGAGTTTTATCTGGATGCCATTATTTCAAATAACTTCCAGAAAGATTTAGCAAAAGATGACACGGTCAGTCAGCGTATTTTTAAAACAGTTTTGTATCTACCTCAACAGGTGGTTGCTGTACCCGTAAAAGGCTCTAGACGCATGCTGAAGGCTTCAAAAACACAGTTGATCAGCATAAGAGATTATTGGAAAGACCATGAAGAATAGAAAGAGGAACAGTATGAAAAAACAATTAATGAGAAGCGGTCGTGATAAAAAGATTGCTGGTGTTTGTGCTGGGGTAGCCCATTATTTTGATATGGATCCTACTATTGTTCGCGTAATATGGGGTGTTCTTGCTTTTTGTTATGGAGCAGGAGTTGTAGCTTATATCATTTTATGGATTATTGCGCCAGTAGCAAGTGACTATTGAAAACTAGCTGAATTCATGCTAAGATAATAGAAAATAGAATGTAATGAAGGAGATAAAAATGGCATTTGGAGATAATGGAAATCGTAAAAAAACTATGTTTGAGAAAATAACCTTGTTTATCGTGATTATCATGCTAGTAGCAAGTTTATTGGGAATTTTTGCAACTGCAATTGGTGCCCTCAGTAATCTATAAAATAGATTCAAGAAAATTTAGTGACTGGGATTTCCCAGCCCTTTTTTAAAGTGAGAAGAAAAAATGAGTATGTTTTTAGATACAGCTAAGATCAAGGTCAAGGCTGGTAATGGTGGTGATGGCATGGTTGCCTTTCGCCGTGAAAAATATGTCCCTAATGGTGGTCCTTGGGGTGGTGATGGTGGTCGTGGAGGCAATGTCGTCTTCGTTGTAGATGAAGGTCTACGTACCCTCATGGATTTCCGCTATAATCGCCATTTCAAGGCTGATTCTGGTGAGAAAGGAATGACCAAAGGGATGCATGGTCGTGGTGCTGAGGACCTTAGAGTTCGAGTACCACAAGGTACGACTGTTCGTGATGCAGAGACTGGCAAGGTTTTGACAGATTTGATTGAACATGGTCAAGAATTTATCGTTGCCCACGGTGGTCGTGGTGGACGTGGAAATATTCGTTTTGCGACTCCCAAAAATCCTGCACCGGAAATCTCTGAAAATGGGGAACCAGGTCAGGAACGTGAGTTACAATTGGAACTAAAAATCTTGGCTGATGTTGGTTTAGTTGGATTCCCATCTGTAGGGAAATCAACACTTTTAAGTGTTATCACATCTGCTAAACCTAAAATTGGTGCCTACCACTTTACCACTATTGTGCCAAATTTAGGTATGGTTCGTACCCAATCGGGTGAATCCTTTGCAGTAGCCGACCTGCCAGGTTTGATTGAAGGTGCTAGTCAGGGTGTTGGTTTGGGAACCCAGTTCCTCCGTCACATCGAGCGTACACGTGTCATCCTTCACATCATTGATATGTCAGCTAGCGAAGGCCGTGATCCATATGAGGACTATATAGCTATCAATAAGGAGTTAGAGTCTTATAACCTCCGTCTCATGGAGCGTCCACAGATTATAGTAGCCAACAAAATGGATATGCCTGAGAGTCAAGAAAATCTTGAAGAATTTAAGAAAAAATTGGCTGAAAACTATGATGAATTTGAAGAGTTACCAGCTATCTTCCCAATTTCCGGTTTGACCAAGCAAGGTCTGGCAACGCTTTTGGATGCTACAGCTGAATTGTTAGACAAGACACCAGAATTCTTGCTCTACGACGAGTCAGATATGGAAGAAGAAGCTTACTACGGATTTGACGAGGAAGAAAAAGCTTTTGAAATTAGTCGTGATGACGATGCTACATGGGTACTTTCTGGTGAAAAACTGATGAAACTCTTTAATATGACCAACTTTGATCGTGACGAATCAGTCATGAAATTTGCCCGTCAGCTTCGTGGTATGGGAGTTGATGAATCTCTTCGTGCGCGTGGTGCTAAGGATGGGGATTTGGTCCGCATTGGTAAATTTGAGTTTGAATTTGTAGACTAGGAGACTGATATGGGAGATAAACCGATATCTTTCCGAGATGCGGATGGCAATTTTGTTTCCGCCGCAGACGTTTGGAATGAAAAGAAATTGGAAGAACTGTTTAATCGTCTCAATCCAAATCGTGCTCTGAGATTAGCACGAACTAAAAAGGAAAATCCATCTTAAATACGTAAGATAAAACTCCAATTATCAGTCAAGTTAACTATAACAAATAGAAGCTAAGATCGAGAAAGGGCAAAATTTGTCCTTTCTTTTCACTTATAAATTATAATATATTGAAATGGAATATAAACAAATAGACTAGGAAATTCAAATCAAATGACTAACAAGGCTTTAGAAGTTGTGTTGTTCTATTCTAGATTCAAAAAACTACACTTTTTTGTTAAAAAAGAATTTTTTTACAAAAATGGTTTGTTATTTAGTTTATTTATGCTATAATAGGAGCAATTATTTTTAGGAGGTGTCAGTATGTCTTATTTGTTTGAGATATTACCGAGTTTATTGAGCGGTGCAAGCATGACTTTACAGGTTTTTGCACTGGTCTTGATTTTTTCTATTCCCTTGGGCGTTTTGATTGCCTTTGCCTTGCAAGTCCATTGGAAGCTCCTCCATCATCTGATTAACATTTATATCTGGATCATGCGAGGCACACCCTTGCTCTTGCAATTAATCTTTATCTATTATGTGCTGCCAAGTATTGGGATTCGTTTGGATCGCCTTCCTGCGGCCATTATTGCCTTTGTTCTTAACTATGCGGCTTACTTTGCTGAAATTTTCCGTGGGGGGATTGATACCATTCCTAAAGGTCAGTATGAGGCTGCTAAGGTTTTGAAGTTCAGTCCCTTTGCCACAGTTCGCTATATTATTTTGCCTCAAGTGACCAAGATTGTTCTTCCTAGTGTCTTTAATGAGGTTATGAGTTTGGTCAAGGATACTTCTCTGGTCTATGCTCTAGGAATTTCAGATCTTATCTTGGCTAGTCGAACAGCTGCCAACCGTGATGCTAGCCTGGTTCCGATGTTCTTGGCAGGTGCTATTTACTTGATTTTGATTGGGATTGTGACCATTCTTGCCAAAAAAGTTGAGAAGAAGTACAGTTACTATAGATAGGAGACTGCTATGTTAGAATTACGAAATATTAATAAGGGATTTGCTGGAAAGCAAATTTTATCTAATTTCAGTCTAAAAATTCCTGAAAAGCAAATCCTGGCTATCGTTGGACCTTCTGGTGGAGGTAAGACAACTCTCTTACGTATGCTTGCGGGTCTTGAAACCATTGATTCAGGACAAATCTTTTATAATGGAGAACCTTTAGAATTGGATGAACTGGAGAAGCGAAATCTACTGGGATTTGTATTCCAAGATTTTCAACTTTTCCCTCATTTATCAGTTATAGACAATTTGACCTTATCGCCTGTGAAAACTATGGGAATGAAGCAGGAAGAGGCTGAGAAGAAGGCGCGAGGGCTTTTGGAACAGTTAGGACTGGCTGGTCATGCAGATGCCTATCCTTTCTCACTATCTGGTGGGCAAAAGCAGCGGGTGGCCTTGGCGCGTGCTATGATGATTGATCCAGAAATCATTGGCTACGATGAACCAACTTCTGCCCTAGATCCAGAATTGCGCTTGGAAGTGGAAAAATTGATCTTGCAAAATAGGGAACTTGGGATGACGCAGATTGTGGTTACCCACGATTTACAATTTGCTGAAAATATCGCAGATCAGATTCTCAAGGTTGAGCCTAAGTAGGAGGTGCCAATGACTAATAAGAAAATTGCTTTAGTGTTGGTTTCGCTCCTGACTCTCTTTTTAACTGCTTGTACTCAGAAGGCTAGCGATCCAAAGCAGGATAACTGGAATAAGTATCAAGAGCAAGGCAGTATAACCATTGGTTTTGATAATACCTTTGTACCCATGGGATTTGAGGAAAAGAATGGCCAATATACGGGCTTTGATATTGACTTAGCACAAGCAGTCTCTGAAAAATTAGGTTTTAAGATTCAATTTCAGCCAATTGACTGGGATATGAAGGAGACGGAACTGCAAAATGGGACCATTGATGCCATCTGGAATGGCTATTCTGCCACTGATGAACGCCGAGAAAAGGTTGCCTTTAGCATTCCATATATGGAAAATCAGCAGGTTCTGGTTGCTAAGAAAAGCCATCAAATTCATTCAGTAGAGGATATGAAGGATAAGACCTTGGGAGCCCAAGCCGGATCCTCTGGTTATCTAGACTTTGAAGCCCAGCCAGATTTACTGAAAAATCGTGTTAAAGAGCAGAAGGCCAATCAATATCAGAGTTTCAATGAAGCCTTGATTGATTTGAAGAATGATCGAATTGATGCCTTGTTGATTGACCGAGTGTATGCTAATTACTATCTTCAGTCTGAAGGGATATTAAATGACTATAATGTCTTTTCAGCTGGATTTGAAAGTGAATCTTTTGCAGTCGGAGTTAGACCAGCTGACAAAAGATTACTACAAGCTTTAAACCAAGCCTTTATTGAACTATACCAAGAAGGAAAGTTCCAAGAGATTAGCCATAAATGGTTTGGAGAAGATGTAGCAACCAAAGAAGTGAAAAGTAGAGATTGAGTTTTTACTCAGTCTCTTTTTGCATCAAAAAATCCTCTGACAAGAGCCAGAGGATAAGAATTTATTTCATTGTTGGGAAGAGCAATACATCTCGGATAGTGGTTGTATCAGTGAGGAGCATGCAGAGACGGTCGATACCGATTCCCAAACCACCTGTAGGAGGCATACCGTATTCAAGGGCCTCGATGTAGTCATAGTCGATGCCTGTTGCTTCATCATCACCAAGTTCTTTGGCTTTGGCTTGGGCTTCGAAACGGCTAAGCTGGTCGATTGGGTCGTTCAACTCAGTAAAGGCATTACCGTACTCTTTAGTCATGATGAAGAGCTCGAAACGGTCTGTAAAGCGTTCGTCTTCAGGATTTTTCTTAGCGAGCGGAGATACAGCTACTGGATGGCCATAGACAAAGGTTGGTTGGATCAAGGTTTCTTCAACAAACTCTTCAAAGAAAGCATTGATGATGTGGCCAACTTCAGTGTAGTGTTTCTCAACTGGAACTTTCTTCTCAGCAGCAATAGCTTTAGCTTCTTCCAAAGTCATGTCTTGCCAGAAATCGACACCAGTAATGTCTTTAATAGCATCCACCATGTGAACACGTTTAAATGGTTCGTTAATCTTGATTTCAGTACCTTGATAGTTGACTGGACCATCGCCTTTGACAGCTTTAGCAGCATGTTGGATAATGCCTTCAGTCAAGTCCATGATGTCTTGGAAGTCAGCATAAGCTTGGTAAACTTCGATAGAAGTGAACTCAGGGTTGTGAGTAGCATCCATTCCTTCGTTACGGAAGATACGGCCAATTTCATAGACACGTTCCATACCACCTACGATTAGGCGTTTCAAGTGAAGCTCAGTCGCAATACGAAGCACCATATCAATGTTTTGGGCATTGTGGTGAGTGATAAATGGACGGGCAGCAGCACCACCAGCCTCGTTGTGAAGAACAGGTGTTTCTACTTCAAGGAAGCCTTTTTGGTCAAGGTAACGACGGATTTCAGAAATGATTTTTGAACGAGTGACAAAGCGTTCAAAGCTTTCACGGTTAGAAATCAAGTCAAGGTAACGTTTACGGTAAATTGTTTCAACGTCAGTCAAACCGTGGAATTTCTCTGGAAGTGGACGAAGTGCCTTAGACAAGTGTGTAATGTGAGTCGCCTTGATAGAGAGTTCTCCCATATCTGTACGCATCACTTCACCTTCGACACCAAGGAAGTCACCAAGGTCTGCTTTTTTGAAGATTTCGTAGTTTTCTTCACCGACAGCATCCTTACGAACGTAGATCTGGATTTGACCTTCGCGGTCTTGAAGGTGGGCAAATCCAACTTTACCTTTACCACGTTTGGTTACCAAGCGTCCTGCGATAGTAGCTGTTTCGTTTTTATCGTGTAATTGTTCTTTATCGAGGTCAGCAAATTTATCTTTTAATTCTTGTGAATTTGCAGTACGTTCAAAGCGTTTTCCAAAGGGATCGATTCCTTGTTCACGGAGCGCAGCCATTTTTTCACGGCGAACGATCTGCTGGTCATTTAGTTCTTCCATATGTTCTGTTGACATGGGATCCTCCTAGTTTTACTCAAAATTGAATACGATGAGTCATTTTTTGCGATACTCCCATTTTATCATAAATAGCCAAGAAATTCACGGATAATCTTTCAAAACTAAAAAGAACTTGACGCTAATACTCTTCTAAAATTTCTTCAAACCACGCCAACGTCGCCTTGCCGTATGTATGGTTACTGACTTCGTCAGTCTTATCTACAACCTCAAAAACATGTTTTGAGCTGACTTCGTCAATTCTATCTACAACCTCAAGGCAGTGCTTTGAGCAGCCTGCGGCTAGTTTCCTAGTTTTCTCTTTGATTTTCATTGAGTATAAAATCAAGTTCTGTTATTGATAGGAAGTATCATTCCATGTATCGAGAGTAAATGTTTCAAAATCATGGGTTTCTAGGATGGTCAGGCTGGCATTTGCTAGACCGCCATCTTTACGAAGAAGAGGTTCTTTATAACCTAGAAGAGTACGAAGACTAGCAGTAAGATTAGCGCCATGCCCGACAATTAGAATATGCTCAGCCGGACTATCTTTGAGTGATTTGATAAATTGGATAGTCCGTTGTGTTGTGCTATAGAGGGATTCAGCTCCGAACATTTTAGTATCAAACTTGGCAAGATTTGAACGAAAGGCTTGGATTTGCTGCGGGTAAATAGCTTCTAGAGTTGCGATTTTCAAACCTTCCAACTTTCCCAGCTGCCACTCACGGAGATTCGGAACACTTTCTAAAGGACAGGGCGTCTGGAGTTGACTTTGGATAATCTCGGCAGATTTGACTGCTCGAGGTAAATCACTTGCATAAATCTGATCAAAAGGAATTTCCTTGAGATATTGGCCAAGTTTTTTGAGGGTGTCAATGGATTCAGGAAGAAGGGGAGAATCGCCACTAGCACCTTGAAAGCGTCCTTCTTGGTTCCAGACGGTGCGACCGTGGCGGACAAAGTAGAGTTTCATTACTTGCTGTCCTCCAAGATATCTACAAAGTCAGCCTTTACAAAGCTAGCCAAGTCTTGGGGAGCAACGATAATGCTGTGACCAACTTCCCCAGCAGAGACAATCATTTGATCCAAGTCTAGAGCAATTTTATCGATAAAAATGGGATAATTGTGTTTCTGACGAATTCCGACAGGATTATTTGCTCCATGAATGTAACCAGTTGTTTTTTCCAAATCTTTTTGTGGAATCATGCTCACTTTTTTATTACCAGAAATTTTGGCTAGTTTCTTTTCAGACAAGTGTTGAGTGATAGGCACAATTCCGATAATCGGTCCTGTTTTATCTCCCAAAAGCGCCAAGGTTTTGAAAATCTGATTTCGTTCATAACCTTGAGGAAGCTCTCCTTCCAGGGCATTGATTTGAATCCCCTGATGTGGGATACCTGCTTTGGACAGAATTTGTTCCACCAATGTTTTTTTGATTTTTACTTTTTTTGCCATTATTTATACTTATCCTCCAATTGGCTCATCCAAATACCAAGCCAGATTCCCAGCGCAAAGAAGAAGGCGATAATGACATAGCCAACAAGTGAAAGGCCTGTATATTGGATGCTTTCAGCGTTCCCTGCATTTGGAATCAAGATCAAAAGAGTACTTGATAGGACGATTCCGATGATGAAATGATAGACGCGTGAGTGGTAGTTGTTTAAGGCATAATCCATCATTTTTGAAAAAACGATGAGAGTTGCACCTGCACCAATTCCAATTGGGAAGAAGGTGCCCAAGAGGTCAAAGGTTTTAAAACCAGTCAACATAGGAGCATAGAGGCCCAAAATCAAAAGTAGATTTGATGGACTGAGACCAGGCACCAATACGCCAAGAGCTAGCAGTGCACCTGCTAAGACGAAATTAAGAAAGCTGGCACTTAAGGTTCCAACAACAAAATTTAAGGCATAGAGACCTAGTCCAGAAATGATAAAGGTCGTCCAGAACCAAGCTAAATCAATCTTGTCTCGGTCAGATTCTCGAGTTGATTCTTTGAGGAGGCTAGGAACAGTACCAATGATGGCACCCGCAAAGCTCCATAAGACAAAGACTTGATAATTTTCAAGCAGGTATTCAATCGGATAAGAAAATAAGCCGATTCCCAGAAGCATACCAATCGCAACTGGAATAAAGTATAAAACATTTTCTTTAAAGTCTTTAAAGGGATGGGCCAGAAAGCCAATCATCCGTTCATAAATTCCTAAGATTGCTGCTAGAACCCCTCCGGAAATTCCCGGTAGGATAAATCCAAGAGCAATCACAATCCCTTTAATAAGGCGTGCTAACCATGAGAGCATATGTTTCCTCCAACTATTTCTATTTCAAAAAATCCTTACTATATTGTATCACAATCAAACACAAAAAGAAAAAGCAAATGCTAAACAAATGCTTTTAAGGTTTTAAAAAGAGTTTTCTAAAGGTTTCTTCTTTGTTTTTTAAGGAAGAAATGACATTGATATCTAAATCGTGGTCAAAGCCAGCAATTTTTCCTTTAGAAGTGTACTGGTGGATGTCGTAATCTAAGTCCGTATTAGGTTTGCTTTCGAAAAATCCAGTATTTGAACCGTATGAAGGAATCCAAACAGAGGTAAACTTGTCTGTATCAATACTGTGTTCTTCCATGAAGTAGACCCCAACGTAGATGCCGATATTTTTTGCACCAAGTGATTCTAGCTTTGCTCGAAAGGCTTCAACACCCTCGTTCATATTGGACATGGTTTTTTCTTCTACGTCTAGCCAATAATAACTAGGGCTGTATGGTGAAGAGGCGTTATAAAAAACTTCAGCGGCTTTTTCCATTTCTTGGACACTTTTTCCAGCTAAATAAGCATAGACACCAACTGGGACATTTCGTTTTTGAAACTCCGTGATATGGGTTTTAAAGGCTTTATCTACCCCATTAACAAAGGCAGCATCGTTCTCTTTGGACGTTTGAGCGCCACTATGGACGCGAACAATAGCTCCAGAAATGTTTTGGGACAGAGTATCATAATTAATTTCCTCAGGACGCTGCCAACCAGAAACATCAATTACTGGTTTATCTATATTGTGTAGCGCTTGTGTTTCTACTTGCGCTATATTTGACTTTGTTTTTACAGGATGGTCCTCAAAACGAGGGCGATTCAGGATTAAAATGAAAATCATAATCCCAAAAAAACCAAATAAAATAAGCGGATTAATTTTCTTTCTCATATCTCATAATTTTACCTTAAAAATGAAAAAAAATCAAAAAAAATACTCAAAAAATGGGTTAAGGAAAGGACTTTAGAGCATTTTCTCATTCAAGGGCGCAGAATGATTTGAAATATGGTATAATAAAAGGGAATTTCTAGAGAAAAGAGAAGATTATGTCAAATTATGCCATTATTTTAGCAGCAGGTAAAGGGACTCGCATGAAATCTGATTTGCCAAAAGTGTTGCACAAGGTTGCGGGTATTTCAATGCTGGAACATGTTTTCCGTAGTGTGGGAGCTATCCAACCTGAAAAGACAGTAACAGTTGTCGGACACAAGGCAGAATTGGTTGAGCAGGTCTTGGCTGGACAGACAGAATTTGTGACTCAATCTGAACAGTTAGGGACTGGCCATGCAGTTATGATGACAGAGCCTATTTTAGAAGGTTTGTCAGGTCACACCTTGGTCATTGCAGGGGATACTCCTTTAATCACAGGTGAAAGCTTGAAAAACTTGATTGATTTCCACATCAATCATAAGAATGTAGCGACTATCTTGACTGCTGAAACAGATAATCCTTTCGGCTATGGACGAATTGTTCGTAATGACAATGCTGAGGTTCTTCGCATTGTTGAGCAGAAGGATGCTACAGATTTTGAAAAACAAATCAAGGAAATCAACACTGGAACTTACGTTTTTGACAACGAGCGTTTGTTTGAGGCTTTGAAAAATATCAACACCAACAATGCTCAAGGTGAATACTATATTACAGATGTCATTGGCATTTTCCGTGAAGCTGGTGAAAAAGTTGGTGCTTATACTTTGAAAGATTTTGATGAAAGTCTTGGGGTAAATGACCGTGTGGCGCTTGCGACAGCTGAGTCGGTTATGCGTCGTCGCATCAATCACCAACATATGGTCAATGGGGTTAGCTTTGTCAACCCAGAAGCAACTTATATTGATATTGATGTTGAGATTGCCCCTGAAGTTCAAATCGAAGCCAATGTTACCTTGAAAGGTCAAACGAAAATTGGTGCTGAGACTGTTTTGACAAATGGTACTTATGTAGTGGACAGCACTATTGGAGCAGGAGCTATCATTACCAATTCTATGATTGAGGAAAGCAGTGTTGCTGATGGTGTGACTGTCGGACCTTATGCCCACATTCGTCCAGGTTCAAATCTAGCTGCCCAAGTCCATATTGGAAACTTTGTTGAAGTTAAAGGTTCTTCAATCGGTGAGAATACCAAGGCTGGTCATTTGACCTATATCGGAAACTGTGAAGTGGGTAGCCATGTTAATTTTGGTGCAGGAACTATTACAGTCAACTACGATGGTAAAAACAAATACAAGACAGTCATTGGCAACAATGTCTTTGTTGGTTCAAATTCAACCATTATTGCGCCAGTTGAGTTAGGTGACAATTCTCTTGTTGGTGCAGGTTCAACTATTACCAAAGACGTGCCAGCGGATGCGATTGCAATTGGTCGTGGTCGTCAGGTCAACAAAGACGAATATGCGACACGCCTCCCTCATCATCCTAATAATCAGTAGGAGCCTATCATGGAATTTGAAGAAAAAACGCTTAGCCGAAAAGAAATCTATCAAGGACCAATTTTTAAACTGGTCCAAGATCAGGTTGAATTACCAGAAGGTAAGGGAACTGCCCAACGTGATTTGATTTTCCACAATGGAGCTGTCTGTGTTTTAGCTGTAACGGATGAGCAAAAACTCATCTTGGTCAAGCAGTACCGCAAAGCTATTGAGGCTGTCTCTTACGAAATTCCAGCTGGAAAATTGGAAGTAGGAGAAAATACAGACCCTGTAGCAGCAGCCCTTCGTGAATTAGAGGAAGAAACAGCCTATACAGGGAAGTTAGAACTCTTGTATGATTTTTACTCAGCTATTGGCTTCTGTAATGAAAAGTTAAAACTATACCTAGCAAGCGATTTGACAAAGGTGGAAAATCCGCGTCCGCAGGATGAAGACGAAACCTTGGAAGTCCTTGAAGTGAGTCTAGAAGAAGCTAAGGAATTGATACAATCAGGTCATATTTGTGATGCCAAGACAATTATGGCTGTTCAGTATTGGGAATTGCACAAAAAATAGAGGAGGTCAGTATGGGTAAACCTTTATTAACGGATGAAATGATTGAAAGAGCTAATAGAGGCGAAAAAATTTCAGGTCCTCCTTTGCTAGATGATGAGGAGACAAAGATTTTACCAACTTCTTCTTCCTGTTTTGGTTATGCCAATCCTAAGGAACATGGTTTTAGCCAGGAAACCTTGAAGATTCAAGTCGAACCGTCTATTCATAAAAGCCGTCGCATTGAAAATACTAAGAGAAATGTCTTCAATTCTAAGTTAAATAAAATATTATTTGCTGTCATCTTTCTCTTGATTTTGCTTGTCTTAGCAATGAAACTTTTGTAATAGAAAAGGAATTGAAATGAAAATAGGAATTATTGCGGCTATGCCAGAAGAACTGGCGTATCTGGTCCAGCATTTAGAAAATGCCCAGGAGCAAGTTGTTTTAGGAAATACCTATCACACAGGAAGTATTGCCTCTCATGAAGTCGTTCTTGTAGAAAGTGGAATAGGGAAGGTCATGTCTGCTATGAGTGTGGCGATTTTGGCTGATCATTTCCAGGTGGATGCTCTTATTAATACGGGATCTGCTGGAGCAGTAGCAGAAGGTATTGCTGTCGGGGATGTTGTGATTGCTGACAAATTAGCCTATCATGACGTGGATGTTACAGCTTTTGGCTATGCTTATGGACAAATGGCGCAACAACCGCTTTATTTTGAATCAGATAAAACCTTTGTCGCCAAAATCCAAGAGAGTTTATCTCAATTGGATCAAAATTGGCATCTTGGTTTGATTGCTACCGGAGATAGTTTTGTTGCAGGAAATGACAAGATAGAAGCGATTAAGTCCCATTTCCCAGAAGTTTTAGCCGTTGAGATGGAGGGAGCAGCTATTGCTCAGGCAGCGCATGCCCTTAATCTTCCAGTCTTAGTCATCCGAGCTATGAGTGACAATGCCAATCATGAAGCAAACATCTCTTTTGATGAGTTTATTATCGAAGCTGGACGTCGCTCTGCCCAAGTCTTACTAACCTTTTTGAAGGCCTTAGATTAAGCGAAAATTTGACAGTTTTTCTAGCTTATGATAAGATTTAAGTAAAGAAAAGCTAGAAAACGTTTCAGAGGATATTATGAGTATTGAAATGACCGTCAGTGAGATTGCAGAGGTCTTAGGATTATCACGCCAAGCAATCAATAACCGTGTCAAAGAATTACCAGAAGAAGACACAGATAAAAATGACAAAGGGGTAACAGTCGTTACCAGAAGTGGCTTGATTAAGCTAGAAGAAATCTATAAAAAAACGATTTTTGAAGATGAGCCTGTCAGTGAAGATGTCAAGCAACGTGAACTGATGGAGATTCTGGTTGATGAGAAGAATGCAGAAATTCTTCGTCTCTATGAACAATTAAAAGCCAAGGATCGTCAGTTATCAGAAAAAGACGAGCAGATGCGTATCAAAGACCGTCAGATTGCTGAGAAAGACAAACAACTAGATCAGCAGCAACAATTGACTCTTCAAGCAATGAAGGATCAGGAAAATCTTAAGCTAGAGCTGGACCAAGCAAAAGAAGAAGTCCAATCCACTAAGAAAGGCTTTTTTGCTCGTTTATTTGGAGGATAATCAAGGAGCTGTTTAGGTTAAATGCTAACCTGATGGCTTCTTTTGTTTCTAAATAGTATAGTTGCTCAAGTAAAATAACAGTATAGGAGAGGTAGAAAATGGAACGATTAGAAGATTACATTGCTTTTGACTTAGAATTTAATCAGCATGAAGGACAAACACACTTGATTCAAGTATCGGCAGTGCGTTTTAGAGATGGTCAGGAAATCGATACCTATGATTCCTATGTCCATACTAGTGTGCCTCTAAAGAGTTTTATCAATGGTTTGACAGGGATTACAGCTGAGACCTTAAAAGATGCTCCACCAGTGGAAAAAGTTATCAAAGATTTCCAAGAGTTTGTGGGTTCTTTGCCGATGGTTGGATACAATGCTGCTAAAAGTGATTTGCCTATTCTAGCAGAGCATGATTTAGATTATAGCCAGCAGTATAAGGTGGATTTGTATGATGAAGCTTTTGAACGCCGTAGTTCGGATTTACATGGTATTGCCAATCTCAAATTGCAAACTGTTGCCTCATTTCTTGGATTTCAAGGTCAGTCTCATAATAGCTTAGAGGATGCTCGTATGACGGCGCGTGTTTACGAGTCCTTCCTAGAGTCAGATCAAGCTAGAGAATTGTTAGAAACAGAAAGTAGCCTATCAAACAATCCTTTTGGAGGCTTGGACTTGTCTCAATTATTTGACTAGGAGTGCCTATGAAACCTGAAAAACCTAAAAATCTAGGTTTTAGGAAAATCTACTTTAATCTAGATAAAATTCTCTTTCTCTTTTTCTTGATATTCATGATGATTGAGTTTGTCTGGTTACCACTTAATTCTTGGATTGCTGGACTTTTACTCCGTCAGACAGGTTATCTCTTTCTTTCCTACAACAATATTTTCGCTATTATAAAGGGTTCTCCCTTTGTTAGTCTTGCTTTATTTGTTTTGGTAATTGTTAATTTACTGATTGCCTATTACCAAATAGGACTTCTCTTTATTGGAGCTAGACACCTCCTCTATCACGAAAGGAGGACCTTGCTGGAGTACAGTCGCAAGGTCTTTCGCCAAAGTTTCTTATTTATGAGACAAGTGACGATTTCCAAAATGGCCTTTATCTTCTTTTATGTCATGATGCTCTTTCCATTGATTCGAAAGATTTTAAAGATTTATTACCTCAATAAAATTGTCATTCCGGAATTCATAGTAGCCTATGTAGAAGATAAGTACTGGTTGGTCGGTTTGGTAATCACTGTTCTAGCCTTGTTGCTGTTCTACATTTCAATACGTTTGATGTTTGCCCTACCCCAGCTTTTATTTGAGAAAAAAACAGTCAAAGAAGCAGTCAAATACAGTCTAGAGAAGACAAGAAAGCACTCCTGGTTTTATATCTGGAACTTGCTTTGGATTATCGTCAAAACGTACCTATTTTTCATTCTTTTATTGATTCCAATCTTGGCAAGTCAGACACTGATGGATGGTTTGACCCATAGGGAATCTCTTGTGCTGGGAATTATCAACTTTGTCTTGATTAAGAATTTCCACTATATGGCCTTGACTTACTTTCTCATTAAGTTTGTTTCCTTTTTGACAGGGGAGGAACTAGAAATCACACCAAGGAGAAAGAAAGACCACTGGATGAGATGGGGAGTGATGGGATGTGCTGGTATCTTTTTCGCTCTTGAGGGTTATGTTTATTTAGAAGCTCCAGTTGCCAATAAACCTTTAATTATCTCTCACAGGGGAGTATCTAATAAGAATGGTGTGCAAAATACAGTCCAATCTTTAGAAAAGACGGCTCAGTTATCTCCAGATTTCGTTGAGACGGATGTTCAGGAAACAAAAGATGGCCAGTTTGTCATGATGCATGATGCCAATATCAAGAATCTGACAGGAGTTAATGCCAATCCTCAGGATCTAACTTTGGATGAATTAACCAAACTTGATATTTCTGAAAATGGCTATCATGCCAAGGTATCTAGTTTTGATGACTACCTTAATAAAGCCAATGAATTGCATCAGAAACTTCTTATTGAGATTAAAACCAGTCGAAAAGATAGCCCAGATATGATGAAACGCTTTATGGAAAAATATGGACCTGTTCTTAAGCAGAATGGTCACCAAATGCAGTCCTTAGACTACCATGTGATTGACCAGGTGTTGGTCTATGACTCACAAATTCCAGTCTATTTCATCCTTCCTTATAATAGTATTTTCCCAAGAACGAAAGCTACAGGTTACACCATGGAGTATTCAACTTTAGATGAAAATTTTGTCAACAAGCTTTGGAATACCGATCAAAAATTGTACGTGTGGACCATCAATAGTTCAGAGTCTTTTGATAAATCTGTTCAGCTAGGAGCTGATGGCATGATAACGGATGATTTGGAAATGATTCAAGATCAAGTTACCATTGCCCAAGAAGACCCAGAGTATACTGAATTGCTTTTCAAACAGGCCATGGAATTCTTTAATTTTTAGTAAGCAAAAAGAGGTTGAGCAAAAAATCACCTCTAAAATATCAAAAAAACGAGCGATGTATCAGTTGGATATGCTCGTTTTATTATGCCATGGTTTATAATTGATACCCAATGAAAATCAAAGAGCAAACTAGGAAGCTAGCCACAGGTTGCTCAAAGTACAACTTTGAGGTTGCAGATAAAACTGACGAAGTCAGCTCAAAACACTGTTTTGAGGTTGTGGATAGAACTGACGAAGTCAGTAACCATATCTACGGTAAGGTGATGCTGACGTGGTTTGAAGAGATTTTCGAAGAGTATGAAATAAGAATAAAACAGGAAGTAATGCCTATGAAGTGGTTGAACTAGGTTATTTATGTCAGATGTAAAAGGGTTACTAACTTCTGCGTGAAGAAGGCTTTTGAATTTATGTCAAACAGAAAATGGATGTTTTCCCTTTTGGGGCAGATGAGAGAGTATTTTTGGCATGTGCAGAGTTTATGTTAGAAATAAATAAGCTGTCATAACATAGCTAGGATTTATCTTTATGAGTATGAATCTCACAAAATTGGTCAAGAATCTAGCATCTAAAACATCAATTATACAAAAACACAGTCTCTCTTTAGCTTGATTGTGGTCAAGACAGAAGTTACTGCGCAGTTTTATTTTTTGAGTTGATTTTTTCTTAGATCATGTGCTTACTGAGGATTGCTTTTATTTTCTGAAGTTGGCGGATTGACCTGTTTTTCGTTTTCAGTAGCAGGTTTACTTGGAGTAGGAGCAGGAGTAGAAGAATCCTGAGTTGATGTTTTCTGCTCTTCTTTTTTCTCTTCCTTGACGCTAGATTTTGGCGTTTCTTCTTGTTGTGTTTTTTCTTGAGTGGTGTGATTTTCCTTATTGGGACTAGTATTTTCCTTAGGGGATTCTTTTTGAATTTCTTTGACAATAGTTGTCGTCTGGCTTGTCGTAGGTTCTTTTTTAGTATTTTTGTTATTATCCAAGGCGTTCATGATAGTGATACTTGCGGTAATCAAGCCAAGGATACTAGCGATTGTAGCAACGATTTTTTGAAAGACCGTGAAGCCTTTTTTGATGTGTTCTGTTTTTGGTTTTGAAGTTCTACGATAATTAGACATACATTCTCTCCTTTGATTAAAATTTATTATACCGCATTTCTTTAAAAAAATCTTAAAAAAAGAGGAATTGCCCTTTCTTGTCGCAAGCTCCGTTTCATGATACAATAGAAGAAGTGATTTTAGAAAGCGTGAGAAACATGATTTACTTTGATAATTCGGCGACGACCAAGCCTTATCCTGAAGCACTTGAAACCTATATGCAGGTCGCTTCAAAAATTTTAGGAAACCCATCTAGTCTCCATCGTTTGGGAGACCAGGCAACACGAATCTTAGATGCTTCCCGGAAGCAAATTGCGGATTTGATTGGTAAGAAAAGTGAGGAAATCTTCTTTACCTCTGGTGGAACAGAAGGGGATAACTGGGTTATCAAGGGTGTGGCCTTTGAAAAAGCCCAGTTTGGCAAGCACATCATCGTATCTGCCATTGAACATCCAGCAGTTAAAGAGTCAGCCATCTGGTTGAAATCTCAAGGTTTTGAAGTGGATTTTGCTCCAGTTGATAACAAAGGATTTGTGGATGTAGAGGCGCTAGCAGGTTTGATACGACCTGATACAATCCTAATTTCTGTCATGGCAGTAAACAATGAAATCGGTTCTATCCAACCTATTGAGGCTATTTCAGAACTCTTGGCAGACAAGCCAACTATTTCCTTTCATGTTGATGCAGTTCAGGCACTTGCTAAAATTCCGACTGAAAAGTATCTAACTGATAGAGTGGATTTTGCGACCTTCTCTAGTCATAAGTTTCATGGTGTCCGAGGTGTTGGCTTTGTCTATATCAAGTCTGGCAAGAAGATTACGCCTCTTTTAACAGGTGGTGGCCAGGAGCGCGATTATCGTTCGACAACTGAAAATGTGGCAGGGATTGCTGCGACAGCCAAGGCTCTCCGTTTGTCTATGGAAAAGCTAGATATCTTTACTAGCAAGACTGGGCAGATGAAGGCAGTGATTCGTCAAGCCCTTTTGGACTATCCAGATATATTTGTCTTTTCTGATGAGGAAGATTTTGCCCCTCATATCCTGACTTTTGGAATTAAGGGTGTTCGTGGTGAGGTCATTGTTCACGCCTTTGAAGACTATGATATTTTCATTTCCACAACTTCGGCTTGTTCGTCCAAGGCAGGAAAACCAGCTGGAACCTTGATTGCTATGGAAGTGGACAAGGATAAGGCCCAGTCAGCTGTGCGTCTTAGCCTAGACCTTGAAAATGATATGAGTCAGGTCGAGCAGTTCTTGACCAAGCTAAAATTAATTTACAATCAAACTAGAAAAGTAAGATAGGAGCATTCATGCAGTATTCAGAAATTATGATTCGTTACGGAGAATTGTCAACCAAGGGTAAGAACCGTATGCGTTTCATCAATAAACTTCGCAATAATATTTCGGACGTTTTGTCCATCTATCCCCAAGTTAAGGTAACCGCAGATCGCGACCGTGCCCACGCTTACCTCAATGGGGCGGATTACACAGCAGTAGCAGAATCACTTAAGCAAGTCTTTGGAATTCAGAATTTTTCTCCAGTGTATAAGGTTGAAAAATCTGTAGAAGTCCTGAAGTCTTCTGTTCAAGAGATTATGCAGGACATCTACAAGGAAGGGATGACCTTTAAGATTTCTAGCAAGCGTAGCGACCACAACTTTGAACTTGATAGTCGTGAACTCAACCAAACGCTTGGAGGAGCTGTTTTTGAAGCAATTCCAAATGTGCAAGCTCAGATGAAAAATCCTGACATCAATCTTCAGGTGGAGATTCGTGAAGAGGCGGCTTATCTTTCCTATGAAACCATTCGAGGGGCAGGTGGCTTGCCAGTGGGAACTTCTGGTAAGGGCATGCTTATGTTGTCAGGGGGAATTGACTCACCTGTAGCTGGCTATCTAGCCCTTAAACGTGGGGTAGATATTGAGGCCGTTCACTTTGCTAGCCCACCTTACACCAGTCCAGGTGCTCTCAAAAAAGCCCAAGATTTGACCCGTAAATTGACCAAGTTTGGTGGCAATATCCAGTTTATCGAAGTGCCTTTTACAGAGATCCAAGAGGAAATTAAGGCCAAGGCGCCAGAAGCCTATCTCATGACCTTGACTCGTCGTTTTATGATGCGGATTACTGATCGTATCCGTGAGGTACGAAATGGTTTGGTTATTATTAATGGGGAAAGCCTTGGTCAAGTAGCCAGCCAAACTCTTGAAAGTATGCAGGCGATTAATGCTGTAACCAACACCCCTATCATCCGCCCTGTGGTTACTATGGACAAGTTGGAAATCATTGACATCGCCCAGGAAATCGATACCTTTGAAATCTCTATCCAACCGTTTGAAGACTGCTGTACTATTTTTGCACCAGACCGTCCTAAGACCAATCCTAAGATTAAGAATGCAGAGCAGTATGAAGCACGCATGGATGTTGAAGGTTTGGTTGAGCGCGCAGTGGCTGGAATCATGATTACTGAGATCACACCGCAGGCTGAAAAAGATGAAGTCGATGACTTGATTGAGAATCTCCTCTAATCAGAAAATCCAAAAGAATTTAGAAAATTAAATGAAAAAGTTAGTTTTTAATCCAAAAATGGAAGAAAAACTGACTTTTTTTCTTAAACTGTGATATAATAAGAATAAATTTTGAATATAGAGAGTTTTCTGACAATGAATCAATCCTACTTTTATCTAAAAATGAAAGAACACAAACTCAAGGTTCCTTATACAGGTAAGGAGCGCCGTGTGCGTGTTCTTCTACCTAAAGATTATGAGAAAGACACGGATCGTTCCTATCCTGTTGTTTACTTTCATGACGGGCAAAATGTTTTTTATAGCAAGGAGTCTTTCATTGGTCATTCATGGAAGATTATCCCCGCTATTAAGCGTAATCCTGATATCAGTCGCATGATTGTCGTAGCCATTGATAATGATGGTATGGGGCGGATGAATGAGTATGCAGCTTGGAAGTTCCAAGAATCTCCTATCCCAGGGCAGCAATTTGGTGGCAAGGGTGTGGAGTATGCCGAGTTTGTCATGGAGGTGGTCAAACCTTTTATCGATGAGAACTACCGTACAAAAGCAGACCGCCAGCATACGGCTATGATTGGTTCCTCACTAGGAGGCAATATTACCCAGTTTATCGGTTTGGAATACCAAGACCAAATTGGTTGCTTGGGCGTCTTTTCATCTGCCAACTGGCTCCACCAAGAAGCCTTTAACCGCTATATCGAGCGCAAAAAACTATCACCTGATCAGCGTATCTTCATCTATGTGGGAACGGAAGAAGCGGATGATACAGACAAGACCTTGATGGCTGGTAATATCAAACAAGCCTATATCGACTCTTCGCTTCGCTATTACCATGATTTGATAGCAGGGGGAGTTCACTTGGGCAATCTTGTCTTAAAAGTTCAGTCTGGTGCCATCCATAGTGAAATCCCTTGGTCGGAAAATTTACCAGACTGTCTGAGATTTTTTGCAGAAAACTGGTAAAGTAAGAAAGGAGAAAATATGCATATTGAACATCTTGGCCACTGGAGTGGCAATCTTAACCGTGAAATGTACCTTAACAGTTATGGTCATGCTGGGATTCCAGTTGTGGTCTTTGCTTCATCAGGTGGTAGTCATAACGAATACTATGATTTTGGCATGATTGATGCCTGTGCTTCCTTTATCGAGGAAGGCCGTGTCCAGTTCTTTACCCTCTCCAGTGTAGACAGTGAGAGCTGGTTGGCCACTTGGAAAAACGGTCATGACCAAGCGGAGATGCACCGTGCCTACGAACGCTATGTGATTGAGGAGGCCATTCCTTTTATCAAGCATAAGACAGGTTGGTTTGATGGCATGATGACAACAGGTTGTTCGATGGGCGCCTACCATGCAGTCAACTTTTTTCTCCAGCATCCAGATGTCTTTACCAAGGTGATTGCTCTTAGTGGTGTTTATGATGCACGTTTCTTTGTCGGCGATTACTACAACGACGATGCTATTTACCAAAACTCGCCAGTAGATTATATCTGGAATCAAAACGACGGCTGGTTTATTGACCGTTACCGTCAGGCAGAGATTGTGCTGTGTACGGGTCTTGGAGCCTGGGAACAAGATGGTTTACCATCCTTCTACAAGCTCAAAGAAGCCTTTGACCAGAAACAAATTCCAGCCTGGTTTGCTGAATGGGGACATGATGTCGCCCACGACTGGGAATGGTGGCGCAAACAAATGCCTTATTTCCTCGGCAATCTCTATTTATAAAAGGAGTTACCTATGAATTACCTTGTTATTTCTCCCTACTATCCACAAAACTTTCAACAGTTTACTATTGAGCTAGCCAATAAAGGCATCACCGTATTGGGAATTGGTCAGGAACCTTACGAGCAATTGGATGAGCCTTTACGCAATAGCCTGACCGAGTATTTCCGTGTGGACAATCTTGAAAATATAGATGAAGTCAAGAGAGCAGTTGCTTTTCTCTTTTATAAACATGGCCCGATTGACCGCATCGAGTCTCATAATGAATACTGGCTTGAGTTGGATGCAACACTCAGAGAACAATTCAATGTTTTTGGTGCCAAACCAGAGGATCTCAAAAAGACGAAATTTAAGTCTGAAATGAAGAAGCTTTTCAAAAAAGCAGGTGTCCCTGTGGTCCCTGGAGCTGTTATCGAGACGGAAGCAGATGTTGATCAAGCAGTGAAAGAAATCGGCCTTCCAATGATTGCCAAACCTGACAATGGAGTGGGAGCAGCCGCGACCTTTAAGCTTGAGACAGAAGACGATATCAATCATTTCAAGCAAGAATGGGATCATTCAACTGTTTATTTCTTTGAGAAATTTGTCACCTCTAGCGAAATTTGTACCTTTGATGGTCTTGTGGACAAGGATGGTAAAATTGTTTTCTCAACAACCTTTGACTACGCCTATACACCGCTTGATCTCATGATTTACAAGATGGACAATTCTTATTACGTTCTCAAGGATATGGATCCTAAATTACGTAAATATGGTGAGGCAATTGTCAAAGAATTTGGTATGAAAGAACGTTTTTTCCATATTGAGTTCTTCCGTGAAGGGGATGATTATATTGCCATTGAGTACAATAACCGCCCTGCAGGTGGTTTTACTATCGATGTTTATAATTTTGCTCATTCCTTGGACCTCTATCGTGGCTACGCAGCTATAGTCGCAGGAGAAGAGTTCCCAGTGTCAGAGTTTGAACCTCAGTATTGTTTGGCTACTTCTCGCCGTGCCAATGCCCACTATGTTTATTCAGAAGAGGATTTGCTTGCCAAATACAGTCAGCAGTTCAAGGTTAAAAAGATCATGCCAGCGGCCTTTGCGGAACTTCAAGGGGATTACCTTTATATGCTGACAACTCCGAGCCGACAAGAAATGGAGCAGATGATTGCAGATTTCGGACAACGTCAAGAATAAGAACTATCGGATTAAGGAAAATGACTTTCTTAATCCTTTTGTTTTTTTATGAGAAACACAGCGGATTGAAACAAGAGTAGGACAAAAAAGCCTCGTAAAAGAATCTGGGACAAAAGTCTTTTTGAGGTGCTTTTTGATATGAACCCAGGTTTTCTCAATAAGATTGTACTCAGGTGAGTGGGGAGGAATAAGAAATAAAGCTACTTTTTCTGGTGCTTATTCATAGTAGGTGTGATTCTTTTTTTCGAGTGTAGCCCATAGCTTTGAGAGCATAGTGGATAGTATAGTAGATTGAAATAAGATGTGAACAAAGTGATTGAGAAAGTCAATTTTTTCTAGAAATGTTTTAGCAACCGTAATGTACTACTCTAGATTCAATACGCTATTGTTGGATGACAGCCAAATTCAGAAGCTATTTTAGTCAAATAAGCGTCTGGATTGTCAGTAAGATAGTTTTTAAGTCTATCTCTATCAACTTTTCTTGGTTTTGTTCCTTTTACTTGATGGTTTAGAACACCTATTTTCTCTTTTAGATAATGGGATTACGTGAGATTTGGAAAACGTGTGATGATTCTATTATACTACCTGTTCGCTTACAATAGGCGAGAACTTTTTTTACGTAAATCTATTGAATATGGCATAAGATGACTGCACCACATTGTGTACTATCTTTAGTTCATTTTGTCATATCTCTGTCGAAACAGGTTACCAATATTAATGTACGGGCTCTATGTATGTCAAAAATAAGTTCAGTTATTGAATAGATTTTACTAAACGATATAGAAGAATAATTTGAGTTCTTTATGCAATCTCCATATAGGATTCATTACGACAGATACCTTAGATTCTTTTTATTGAAGAAATTTTCTGAAAATTACAAAATATGCTTGCTATTTTAGAAAAATAGTGTAGAATAAAAGAAATAAGTTTTTAGAATAAGGAGTGGAATATGACAGTAACGATTGATTGGGAAAACCTTGGTTTCTCCTATATGAAATTACCTTATCGCTATATTGCTCATTTTAAAAATGGACAATGGAATCAAGGAGAGCTTACAGAGGATGCAACTTTGCATATTTCAGAGTCTTCTCCAAGTCTTCACTATGGCCAACAAGCATTTGAGGGTTTGAAAGCTTATCGTACTAAGGATGGTAGTGTTCAACTTTTCCGTCCGGACGAAAATGCCAAACGCCTGCAACGTACTTGTGATCGTCTCTTGATGCCACAAGTTCCGACAGATATGTTTGTAGAAGCTTGTAAGGCAGTTGTCCGCGCGAATGAAGAATACGTACCACCATATGGAACAGGTGGAACCCTTTATCTTCGTCCCCTTTTGATTGGTGTTGGAGATATTATCGGGGTAAAACCAGCGGAGGAATACATTTTCACTATCTTTGCTATGCCAGTTGGAAATTACTTTAAGGGTGGTTTGGTTCCAACCAACTTCTTGATTCAGGATGAATACGACCGTGCCGCCCCAAATGGTACAGGTGCCGCTAAGGTTGGTGGGAACTATGCTGCCAGTCTCTTGCCAGGGAAATTGGCGAAATCACGTCATTTCTCAGATGTTATCTACCTAGACCCTTCAACCCATACAAAGATTGAAGAAGTCGGTTCAGCTAACTTTTTTGGGATTACAGCTGATAATGAATTTGTAACACCATTGAGTCCATCTATCTTGCCATCTATTACTAAGTATTCTTTGCTTTATTTGGCAGAACACCGCTTGGGCTTGACACCTATTGAGGGTGATGTTCCAATTGATAAGCTGGATCGTTTTGTAGAGGCAGGTGCTTGTGGTACGGCAGCAGTTATTTCGCCAATTGGAGGTATTCAACACGGTGATGATTTCCATGTATTCTATAGTGAAACAGAAGTTGGTCCTGTGACTCGTAAACTCTATGATGAATTGACAGGTATTCAGTTTGGTGATATTGAAGCGCCAGAAGGTTGGATTGTAAAAGTAGATTAAAATAAACAAAAGGAGATTTTTGATGAAATCGAAAAAGTGGCTCTTAACAGCAGGAGTGGTCCTGAGCACAACAGCTCTTTTAGTGGCTTGTGGAAAAGCTGATAAAGAAGCAGATGCACCGACAACATTTTCATATGTCTATGCAGTAGATCCAGCATCTTTGGACTATAGTATAGCAACTCGTACATCGACAACAGATGTCATTGGGAACGTGGTTGATGGTTTGATGGAAAACGACCAATACGGAAATGTTATTCCTTCCTTGGCTGAAGATTGGTCTGTGTCAAAAGATGGTTTGACTTATACCTACAAACTTCGTAAAGGGGTTAAATGGTACACTTCAGAAGGTGAAGAATACGCAGAAGTAACAGCCCATGACTTTGTGACAGGACTAAAACACGTAGCTGACGGTAAGTCAGACGGTGTCTCTCTCATTCAAAATTCAATCAAGGGATTGGATGCCTACATGACTGGTGAGACGAACGATTTCTCTACAGTTGGTGTTAAGGCCTTGGACGATTACACAGTCGAATATACCCTAAACAAACCAGAAAGCTTCTGGAACTCTAAAGTTACAACAGCGACGATGTTGCCTGTAAATGAAGAGTTTTTGAAGGCATCAGGTAAAGATTATGGAGCAGTTACTCCAGCTGGGATTCTTTACAATGGTCCTTATATCTTAAAGACCTTGACGTCTAAATCGTTGATTGAATACGAGAAAAATCCAAACTACTGGGATAAAGAAAAGGTAAAAATTGAGAAGATTAAATTGACTTACTACGATGGTTCTGATCAGGAATCCTTGATTCGTAGCTTCTCTTCTGGTGCTTATACGACAGCCCGTCTCTTCCCAAGTAGCTCAAACTTTGCTTCAACTTTGGAACAATACGGAGATAAAATTACTTATAGCCCACAGGACTCAAGTAGCTATTACTTTACCTTTAACGTAAATCGTCAATCATACAATAAAACTGCGAAAACAAGTGAAGAACAAAAGACTTCTACAAAAGAAGCTATGCTTAATAAGGACTTCCGTCAGGCTATCAACTTTGCCTTCAACCGCCATTCTTATGCTGCCCAGCTAAATGGTGAAGACGGTGCGGACAAGATTATTCGTAACAGTCTCGTTCCTGACAACTTTGTACAAGCAGGTGGTAAGAACTTTGGCCACATCGCTCAAGCTGAGTTAGTGAACTATGGCGACCAATGGAAAGGTGTTGAGCTAGTCGATGGTAAGGATTCTATCTACAACCCTGACAAGGCTAAAGCAGCCTTTGAAAAAGCTAAGAAAGACTTGGAATCTAAAGGGGTAACCTTCCCAATTCACCTGGATGTCCCAGTTGAACAAACAGATACCATCGCCGTTCAACAAAGCAACTCTTTCAAACAGTCTATCGAATCAACTCTTGGTGCTGAAAATGTTGTCATTGATGTTCTTCAAATGACAGATAATGAAAAGGAAACAATCACTTCTCAAGCGCGTGTTCCTTCTCAAAAAGACTATGATTTGAACAGTACAGGATGGGCTCCAAGTTATCAAGACCCAGCATCTTACTTGAATATCATGGATCCTAAATCAGGTTCTGCTATGAAACACCTTGGTATCACTAAAGGAAAAGATAAGGATGTTGTAGTTAAACTTGGTTTGGACCAATATAAGAAATTATTGGATGATGCAGATTCAGAGACTACAAATCTTGAAGAACGCTATGAAAAATATGCCAAGGCTCAAGCTTGGTTGACAGATAGTTCATTATTGATGCCAACAGCCTCATCTGGTGGTTCTCCAGTTGTAAGTAATGTCGTGCCATTCTCAAAACCATACTCACAAGTTGGTATTAAGGGTGACCCATATATCTTTAAAGGAATGAAATTGCAAAAAGATATCGTTACCACAAAAGAATATGAAGAAGCACTGAAAAAATGGCAAAAAGAAAAATTGGAATCAAACGGTAAGTACCAAAAAGAACTAGAAAAACACATTAAATAAAGCAGAAAACTCTATATCAGACTCAGAATGATATAGAGTTTTTTCTTGCTAGTTTTAGGATTTTCTTGTAAAATAGAAAAAGTGAAGAGAGGTATGAAATGAGCAAGAAAGATAAAAAAATTGAAATTCAAGTAGCAGATGCTAAAGTTAATGTAGGAAAAGACAGTTTTGAAGGTTATACCTTGACCATTGGTAAAAAAGTTATCGGAGAAATTGCCGAATTAGACGGACAATTTGCCATCATAAAGAATGGGAATGTCGATAGTTTTTATAAAAAATTGGAAAAAGCTGTGGAAATTTTGATTGAAAATTATAATTTAGCAAAATAAGTCTTGTTTTTTTGAAATTTTCATGATATAATAGTCCATGTTGATTGTAGGAGAGATAGCGAAGAGGCTAAACGCGGCGGACTGTAAATCCGCTCCTTCGGGTTCGGGGGTTCGAATCCCTCTCTCTCCATTTCATCAATGGGGTATAGCCAAGCGGTAAGGCAAGGGACTTTGACTCCCTCATGCGTTGGTTCGAATCCAGCTACCCCAGTTCTTAGGTAATAATCAAGATAAAAAGCAAAATATCTTAGGGTATTTTATTTTTATAATTGAAAGACGTGAACGATATGAACATGTCCTTGCGGGTGCTTAGGAAAAAAATTATAAGTATGTCAAGTTTAAGAAAAACTTGATTGTTGGAGGATTTTTTAGATGAACGAATTTGAAGATTTGCTAAATAGCGTTAGCCAAGTTGAGCCTGGTGATGTTGTTAGTGCTGAAGTATTGACAGTTGATGCGACTCAAGCTAACGTTGCAATCTCTGGGACTGGTGTTGAAGGTGTCTTGACTCTTCGCGAATTGACAAACGATCGCGATGCAGATATCAATGACTTTGTGAAAGTAGGAGAAGTATTGGATGTTCTTGTACTTCGTCAAGTAGTTGGTAAAGATACTGATACAGTTACATACCTTGTATCTAAAAAACGCCTTGAAGCTCGCAAAGCATGGGACAAACTTGTTGGTCGCGAAGAAGAAGTTGTTACTGTTAAAGGAACTCGTGCCGTTAAAGGTGGACTTTCAGTAGAATTTGAAGGTGTTCGTGGATTTATCCCAGCTTCAATGTTGGATACTCGTTTCGTACGTAACACTGAGCGTTTTGTAGGTCAAGAATTTGATGCTAAAATCAAAGAAGTTGACGCTAAAGAAAACCGCTTCATCCTTTCACGTCGTGAAGTTGTTGAAGCAGCTACAGCAGCAGCTCGCGCTGAAGTATTCGGTAAATTGGCTGTTGGTGATGTTGTAACTGGTAAAGTTGCTCGTATCACAAGCTTCGGTGCTTTCATCGACCTTGGTGGTGTTGACGGATTGGTTCACTTGACTGAATTGTCACATGAACGTAACGTATCACCAAAATCAGTTGTAACTGTTGGTGAAGAAATTGAAGTGAAAATCCTTGATCTTAACGAAGAAGAAGGACGCGTATCACTTTCACTTAAAGCAACAACACCTGGACCATGGGATGGCGTTGAGCAAAAATTGGCTAAAGGTGATGTAGTTGAAGGAACAGTTAAACGTTTGACTGACTTCGGTGCATTTGTTGAAGTATTGCCAGGTATTGATGGACTTGTTCACGTATCACAAATCTCACACAAACGTATTGAAAATCCTAAAGAAGCTCTTAAAGTTGGTCAAGAAGTTAAAGTTAAAGTTCTTGAAGTTAACGCAGATGCAGAGCGCGTATCACTTTCTATCAAAGCTCTTGAAGAGCGTCCAGCTCAAGAAGAAGGACAAAAAGAAGAAAAACGTGCTGCTCGTCCACGTCGTCCAAAACGTCAAGAAAAACGTGATTTCGAACTTCCAGAAACACAAACAGGATTCTCAATGGCTGACTTGTTCGGTGATATCGAACTTTAATCAAATTGAAAATTCACAAAATCCTTTGTTTTCTAAACAAGGGATTTTTCTTTTGTCTGTAAGCCTTTTTTGATATAATAGTTCTATGTTAGAATCAGAAAAACAATCACGTTACCAAATGTTAAATGAGGAGTTCTCTTTTTTATTGGATGGTGAAACCAATGTTTTGGCTAATCTTTCCAACGCCAGTGCTCTTCTAAAATCACGCTTTCCTAATACCGTATTTGCAGGCTTTTATCTGTTCGATGGAAAGGAATTGGTTTTAGGTCCTTTCCAAGGAGGTGTTTCCTGCATCCGTATTGCACTGGGCAAGGGTGTTTGTGGGGAGGCGGCTCATTTTCAGGAAACTGTTCTGGTTGGTGATGTAAGGACTTATCCCAACTATATTTCTTGTGATAGTCGAGCTAAAAGTGAAATTGTTGTGCCAATGATGAAGAATGGTCAATTACTTGGAGTTCTGGATCTTGATTCTTCAGAGATTGATGATTATGATGCTATGGATCGAGATTATTTGGAACAATTTGTCGCTATTTTGCTTGAAAAGACAGAATGGGACTTTACAATGTTTGGGGAGAAAGCCTAATGTATCAAGCACTTTATCGAAAATATAGAAGTCAAAACTTCTCTCAGTTGGTTGGTCAAGAAGTTGTGGCTAAGACTCTTAAACAAGCGGTGGAGCAAGAGAAAATAAGTCACGCTTATCTTTTTTCTGGTCCTCGTGGAACGGGAAAAACCAGTGTGGCTAAGATTTTTGCCAAGGCTATGAACTGTCCCAATCAAGTGGGTGGTGAACCATGTAATAACTGCTATATTTGTCAGGCAGTGACGGACGGTAGTTTAGAAGATGTCATCGAAATGGATGCGGCCTCTAATAATGGGGTTGATGAAATTCGTGAAATCCGTGATAAATCCACCTACGCACCGAGCCTTGCCCGTTATAAGGTTTATATCATAGACGAGGTTCATATGCTGTCTACAGGGGCCTTTAATGCCCTCCTAAAGACGCTGGAAGAGCCAACACAGAATGTGGTCTTTATTTTAGCTACCACTGAATTGCACAAGATTCCTGCCACTATTCTATCCCGTGTCCAACGTTTTGAGTTTAAATCAATTAAGACACAAGATATTAAGGAACATATCCGCTATATCTTAGAAAAAGAAAATATCAGTTCTGAACCAGAGGCTGTGGAAATCATTGCCAGACGAGCTGAAGGTGGAATGCGAGATGCCTTGTCAATTTTGGATCAAGCCCTGAGTTTGACACAGGGAAATGAGCTGACGACTGCAATCTCTGAAGAAATTACAGGAACCATTAGTCTGTCAGCTTTGGATGATTATGTGGCTGCCTTGTCTCAACAGGATGTTCCCAAGGCCTTGTCTTGCTTAAATCTTCTTTTTGACAATGGTAAGAGTATGACTCGTTTTGTGACGGATCTTTTGCACTATTTAAGAGACTTGTTAATTGTTCAAACAGGTGGAGAAAACACACATCATAGTCCAGTCTTTGTAGAGAATTTGGCACTTCCTCAAGAAAATTTGTTTGAAATGATTCGCTTAGCAACAGTGAGTTTGGCAGATATTAAGTCTAGTTTGCAACCTAAGATTTATGCTGAGATGATGACTATTCGTTTAGCGGAAATCAAGCCTGAGCCAGCTCTTTCAGGGGCGGTTGAACATGAAATTTCTGCGCTGAGACAGGAAGTTGCCCGTCTCAAACAAGAACTCGCCAATGTAGGAACTGTGCCCAAGCCAACAAGTCCAGCTCCTAGTCGACCAGCTACGGGCAAAACAGTCTATCGTGTGGATCGCAATAAAGTACAATCTATCTTACAAGAGGCCATCGAAAATCCTGATTTAGCACGTCAAAATTTAATTCGCTTGCAGAATGCCTGGGGAGAGGTAATTGAAAGCCTTGGAGGTCCTGATAAGGCTCTGCTAGTTGGATCTCAACCAGTTGCGGCCAATGAACACCATGCCATTCTTGCTTTTGAATCTAACTTCAATGCTGGTCAAACCATGAAACGGGACAATCTCAACACCATGTTTGGCAATATTCTAAGTCAAGCAGCAGGTTTTTCACCCGAGATTTTAGCTATTTCCATGGAGGAATGGAAAGAAGTGCGCGCAGCCTTTTCAGCCAAAGCTAAATCTTCTCAAGTTGAAAAAGAAGCAGAGGAAAACCTGATTCCGGAAGGATTTGAATTTTTGGTTGATAAAGTGAAGGTAGAGGAAGACTAAAGAAAGATTTCATGATACAATAAGTTTATGAATAGACAACAATTTATTATCATCGCGCTGTTTACAGCTGCTGAGACCTATTTTTTCAATGAAGCCTGGATGACTGGTCGCTATATTATGGCAGCCTTTTGGGCCATTTTACTCTTTAGAAATTTTCGAGTGAGTTACTTGATGGGCAAAATAGTAGATGTCATTGACCAGCATTTAAAAGGGAAAGACTAGTCTTCAGCTTCTAGACAAAATCAAAGCCTTTTAGGCTTTTTTTTGTTATACTATAAAAGTATATTTATTGACCTTTTACCGTATTTTCTAGGGAAATCAAGTATGTTTCCAGTAAGTACTGTAAAGGCCTTGAAAAAGAAAGGAACTATCATGTCAGTATTAGAGATCAAAGATCTTCACGTTGAGATTGAAGGAAAAGAAATTTTAAAAGGGGTTAACCTGACCCTGAAAACAGGAGAAATCGCCGCTATCATGGGACCAAATGGTACTGGTAAATCGACTCTTTCTGCAGCTATCATGGGGAACCCTAACTATGAAGTTACCAAAGGTGAAGTCTTGTTTGACGGTGTAAATATCCTTGAGTTGGAAGTGGACGAGCGTGCGCGTATGGGACTTTTCCTTGCAATGCAATACCCATCTGAAATTCCTGGAATTACCAATGCTGAGTTTCTTCGTGCAGCTATGAATGCTGGTAAGGAAGATGATGAAAAGATCTCAGTTCGTGAGTTCATTACTAAATTGGACGAGAAGATGGAATTGCTCAACATGAAAGAAGAAATGGCAGAGCGTTATCTAAACGAAGGTTTCTCTGGTGGTGAGAAAAAACGTAATGAAATTCTTCAGCTTTTGATGTTGGAACCAACTTTTGCCCTTCTTGATGAGATTGACTCAGGTCTTGATATTGACGCTCTTAAAGTTGTATCTAAAGGTGTGAATGCCATGCGTGGTGAAGGTTTTGGTGCTATGATTATCACTCACTACCAACGTCTTTTGAACTATATCACACCAGACGTGGTACACGTGATGATGGAAGGTCGTGTCGTCCTTTCTGGTGGTCCAGAATTGGCTGCGCGTTTGGAACGTGAAGGATACGCAAAACTAGCTGAAGAACTTGGCTATGACTACAAGGAAGAATTGTAATTCCCTCGTATCTTTTAGGAGAAGTAAATGACTAAAGAAAATATTAAACTTTTTTCAGAAATGCATGCTGAACCAAGCTGGTTGGCTGACCTTCGTCAAAAAGCTTTTGATAAGATTGAGAGTCTAGAATTACCAGTTATTGAGCGTGTCAAATTTCACCGTTGGAATCTGGGTGATGGAACGATTACAGAAAGTGAGCCATCAGCAAATGTTCCAGATTTCACAGCTCTAGATAATCACTTGAAATTGGTGCAAGTAGGAACTCAAACAGTTTTTGAACAAACACCAGTTGAGTTAGCTGAACAGGGTGTTGTCTTCACAGATTTCCATTCAGCTTTAGAAGAAATTCCAGAGCTGATCGAAGAATTCTTCATGTCATCTGTTAAGTATGACGATGATAAGTTGGCAGCCTACCATACAGCTTATTTCAACAGTGGTGCTGTTCTCTACATTCCTGATAATGTTGAGATTAAAGAACCAATCGAAGGAATTTTCTATCAAGACAGCGATAGTGATGTGCCGTTTAACAAGCATATTATGATTATCGCTGGTAAAAACTCTAAGATTAGTTATCTGGAACGTTTAGAATCACGCGGTGAAGGAAGTGCCAAAGCAACTGCTAATATCACAGTAGAAGTAATTGCACGTTCTGGTGCGCAAGTCAAGTTTGCTGCGATTGACCGTCTAGGTGAAAACGTCACTGCTTACATTAGCCGTCGTGGTAAATTAGGCAACGATGCAAGCATTGACTGGGCAATCGGTGTCATGAACGAAGGAAACGTCGTTGCGGATTTTGATAGTGACTTGATTGGTAACGGTAGCCATGCGGATCTTAAAGTCGTAGCTCTTTCAAGTGGCCGTCAAGTGCAAGGAATTGATACTCGTGTAACCAACTATGGTTGCAACTCAATCGGAAATATCCTTCAACATGGGGTTATTCTTGAAAAAGCAACTTTAACTTTCAACGGTATCGGTCACATTATCAAGGGTGCTAAGGGAGCGGATGCGCAACAAGAGAGTCGTGTTCTTATGCTTTCAGACCAAGCACGTTCAGATGCCAATCCAATCCTTTTGATTGATGAAAATGACGTTACTGCAGGACACGCGGCTTCTATCGGACAAGTAGATCCAGAAGACATGTACTACCTCATGAGTCGTGGCTTGGACAAGGCAACTGCAGAACGTTTAGTTGTTCGCGGTTTCCTTGGATCCGTTATCGTTGAGATTCCAGTCAAAGAAGTTCGTGATGAAATGATTGCAACGATCGAAGAAAAATTGTCAAAACGCTAAGGGGAAGCCTATGTTAGATGTAGAAGCGATTCGCAAGGATTTTCCAATTTTAGACCAGATTGTTAATGATGAACCTCTGGTCTATCTGGACAATGCCGCGACGACACAAAAACCACTAGCAGTACTGGAAACAATCAACCGCTATTATGAGAAGGACAATGCCAATGTTCACCGTGGTATTCATACCTTGGCTGAGCGGGCGACAGCTTCCTATGAGGCGGCTCGTGAAACCATTCGTAAGTTTATCAATGCAGGCTTAACAAAGGAAGTTCTCTTTACTAGAGGAACGACAACCAGCCTTAACTGGGTGGCACGCTTTGCTGAGGAAGTCCTGACTGAGGGAGACCAGGTCTTGATTTCTGTCATGGAACACCATTCCAACATCATTCCTTGGCAGGAAGCCTGCCGCAAGACTGGAGCGGAGCTTGTTTATGTCTATCTCAAGGACGGAGCTCTGGATATGGATGATTTGCGAACTAAATTGACTGACAAGGTCAAGTTTGTTTCGCTAGCTCACGCCTCAAATGTTCTTGGTGTAGTCAATCCGATCAAAGAAATCACGAAAATGGCCCACCAAGTTGGAGCTATCATGGTGGTGGATGGTGCTCAATCTACTCCTCATATGAAGATTGATGTTCAGGACTTGGATGTGGACTTCTTTGCCTTTTCAGGTCACAAGATGGCTGGCCCAACTGGTATTGGTGTTCTTTACGGTAAAGAAAAGTATCTGGAGCAAATGTCACCAGTTGAATTTGGTGGCGAAATGATTGATTTTGTCTATGAGCAATCTGCTAGTTGGAAGGAATTGCCTTGGAAATTTGAGGCTGGAACACCCAATATGGCAGGTGCAATCGGACTAGCAGCAGCAGTGGATTATCTAGAAAAGATTGGTATGGATGCCATTGAAGCCCATGAACAGGAATTAATCTCGTATGTCTATCCCGAATTGCAGGCGATTGAAGGACTGACCATTTATGGTTCACAGGACTTGGCTCAACGTTCAGGTGTCATTGCCTTTAACCTAGGTGACCTTCATCCGCACGACCTTGCGACTGCTTTGGATTATGAAGGAGTGGCTGTTCGAGCAGGTCACCATTGTGCGCAACCCTTGCTTCAGTATTTGGATGTCCCAGCAACAGCTCGTGCAAGTTTTTATATCTACAATACCAAGGCAGACTGCGACAAGCTAATCGATGCCTTACAAAAGACAAAGGAGTTTTTCAATGGCACTTTCTAAACTAGATAGCCTCTATATGGCAGTGGTAGCGGACCATTCGAAAAATCCACATCACCAAGGGAAGCTAGAAGATGCTGAGCAAATTAGTCTCAATAATCCAACATGTGGGGATGTCATCAATCTCTCTGTTAAGTTTAATGCAGAAGACCGTTTGGAAGATATCGCTTTTCTAAACTCAGGTTGTACCATCTCGACTGCCTCTGCTAGCATGATGACAGATGCAGTTTTAGGAAAAACCAAACAAGAAATTTTAGAACTTGCAACTATTTTTTCTGAAATGGTTCAAGGGCAAAAAGATGACAGACAAGATAGTCTTGGCGATGCTGCTTTCTTGTCAGGTGTTGCCAAATTCCCTCAACGAATCAAGTGTGCAACTCTAGCTTGGAATGCCCTGAAGAAAACAATTGAAAATCAAGAAAACAAGTAAGGCAAGTTTATTTGTCTTATGAATCAGTAGGAATGAAGAATGAAAGAAAGGATATTATGGCTGAAGAAAGAGTAGAACCAAAACCAATTGACCTTGGTGAATATAAATTTGGTTTCCATGATGATGTAGAGCCTGTCCTATCGACAGGAAAAGGATTGAATGAAGATGTCATTCGTGAACTATCAGCTGCTAAGGGAGAACCTGAGTGGATGCTAGAATTCCGTTTGAAGTCTTATGAAACCTTCAAAAAAATGCCTATGCAAACTTGGGGAGCAGACTTGTCAGAGATTGATTTTGATGACTTGATCTACTATCAAAAACCATCTGACAAACCAGCGCGTTCATGGGACGAAGTTCCTGAAAAAATTAAAGAAACCTTTGAACGTATCGGGATTCCGGAAGCTGAGCGTGCTTATTTAGCAGGTGCCTCTGCCCAGTACGAGTCAGAAGTGGTTTACCACAACATGAAGGAAGAGTTCCAGAAATTAGGGATTATCTTTACAGATACAGATTCTGCCCTCAAGGAATACCCAGACTTGTTTAAACAATACTTTGCCAAGTTGGTACCGCCAACAGATAACAAATTGGCTGCCCTCAACTCAGCAGTATGGTCTGGTGGAACCTTTATCTACGTACCAAAAGGTGTAAAGGTAGATATTCCACTTCAAACTTACTTCCGTATCAACAACGAAAATACTGGTCAGTTTGAACGTACCTTGATTATCGTTGATGAGGGAGCAAGTGTCCATTACGTAGAAGGATGTACAGCACCAACTTATTCAAGTAACAGTTTGCATGCTGCCATCGTAGAAATTTTTGCCTTAGATGGTGCTTATATGCGTTATACAACCATCCAAAACTGGTCTGATAACGTCTATAACTTGGTAACAAAACGTGCTAAAGCCTTGAAAGATGCGACAGTTGAGTGGATTGATGGAAACTTGGGTGCCAAAACAACCATGAAATACCCATCTGTTTATCTAGATGGAGAAGGGGCGCGTGGTACTATGCTTTCTATTGCCTTTGCCAATGCTGGACAACACCAAGACACGGGTGCCAAGATGATCCATAATGCTCCACATACAAGCTCGTCTATCGTGTCTAAATCCATTGCTAAAGGCGGAGGGAAGGTTGACTACCGTGGACAAGTAACCTTTAACAAAAACTCTAAGAAATCTGTCTCTCACATCGAATGTGATACCATTATCATGGATGACTTGTCAGCATCAGATACCATTCCATTTAATGAAATTCACAACTCGCAAGTAGCTTTGGAACACGAAGCTAAGGTATCTAAGATTTCAGAAGAGCAACTCTATTACCTTATGAGCCGTGGATTGTCAGAATCTGAGGCAACTGAGATGATTGTTATGGGATTTGTGGAGCCCTTCACAAAAGAACTTCCAATGGAATATGCAGTTGAGCTGAATCGCTTGATTAGCTATGAAATGGAAGGATCAGTTGGGTAAAATTTGTTTTTAGATTTACCCCCAATCAAGGATCTTGAAGATGAACTTGTAACAACAAGAGACTGAGAAAAAGGTTTTAAGAACAGAAAATGCATGATATCAGGAGCCAAAAAACTTGATATTATGCATTTTATTGTGGGAAGATTTATTGTATTCTCTCATGAAATAGAGTTTTTCCTAAGCGCTTTTGATTTTTGATATAGTTTTGTGAGGACGAAGTAAGACAATATATAAAATAGTCAGTTCAAGCCACGATATAGTTGCTTAATTTAAAATAAGCATCTTATAATAAAGCTATGGCATATAGTACAGATTTTAAACAAGGAGCATTAGATTACATCAAAGAGGGACACAGACATGTCGAGACATACAAAGTTTTTGATGTTGGCGGCAGAACTCTCTTCACGTGGGAAAAGAAAGACGTGAGCAAGGACACTTAGAGCGGAAAAAGTGAGTCGTCAAAAAGTGGAAAATTCCTTTAGAGGAATTAAAAGCCTTTGTAGAGGCTCATCCAGATGCTTTTTTACGGGAAATTGCGGCACATTTTGATTGTGCTGTTCCTTCAGTATGGGGAGCTTTAAAGCAAATTCATATCACTTTAAAAAAGATGACTAGCTTTAAGGAACAAGATTCTGAGAAAGTCGCTGAATTTCTTGATATTTTGGATAACCTAAAAGATTTATCAGTCGTATATATTGGCGAAACGGGAATCGACCGCTACCTCTATCGTCCCTATGCACGGGCTCCTAGAGGGAAGAAAGTCTATGAAAAGATTAGCGGACGGCGTTTTGAGCGGACTTCAATTGTTTCAGGACAAGTAGACGGAGAGTTTATAGCTCCCATGATTTACAAGGAAAGTATGACGAGTGATTTCTTTGTGGAGTGGTTCAAAACGCAGCTCTTGCCTGATTTGAAGACACCTCATGTTATTGTTATGGACAATGCTAGTTTTCATCCCAAGAACCTCTTGGATAAACTCTGCATCCAAAATAGACACTTTTCTTACCTTTACCACCTTATTTACCAGATTTGAATCCTATTGAGCAAGCTTGGGCTATCTTGAAAAAGAAAGTGACTGATTTATTAAGGGAAGTTCCAAATATTTTTGAATGTTTGGGGCGCTTTTTTAAAACTAAATGACTATAATTATAAAATGCTTATTGATTTTGATTTAAAATGAGTCAAAAAGCCGTTGCACAACGGTTTTTTGTTATAATTAAATGAAGAATGTAGAATAAAAGGAGAATAACATGACTTTCGAAGAAATACTGCCTGGGTTAAAGGCTAAGAAAAAATATGTACGTACTGGTTGGGGAGGTGCTGAAAACTATGTCCAACTCTTTGATACCATCGAGCAAAATGGTGTGGCTCTAGAGGTAACTCCTTATTTTTTGATTAACGTTTCTGGCGAAGGAGAAGGATTTTCTATGTGGAGCCCGACACCTTGTGATGTTTTGGCGACGGATTGGGTAGAAGCGCATGACTAAACGTGTACTCATTACAGGAGTGAGTTCAGGTATTGGATTGGCTCAGGCTCGCCTTTTTTTAGAGAAGGGCTATCAAGTTTATGGAGTGGACCAAGGTGAAAATCCACTCTTAGAGGAGGATTTCCATTTTTTACAGAGAGATTTGACCTTGGACTTGGAGCCAATTTTTGGCTGGTGTCCTCAGGTTGATGTTTTGTGCAATACTGCTGGAGTTTTGGATGATTATAAACCACTTTTGGAACAATCAGCCCAGGAAATTCAAGAGATTTTTGAAATTAACTATCTGACTCCTGTTGAGTTGACTCGGTATTATTTGACACAAATGCTGGAAAATAAAAAGGGAATTATCATCAATATGTGCTCTATTGCTTCGAGCCTAGCAGGTGGCGGTGGACACGCCTATACTTCTTCGAAGCATGCCTTGGCTGGCTTCACCAAGCAGTTGGCTATAGACTATGCTGGAGCTGGGATTCAGGTCTTTGGGATTGCTCCAGGAGCAGTCAAGACAGCTATGACTGCTGCCGACTTTGAACCAGGTGGTTTGTCTGACTGGGTAGCGAGTGAAACCCCAATCAAGCGCTGGATTGAACCAGAGGAAGTGGCAGAAGTTAGTCTCTTTTTGGCCAGTGGAAAGACATCTGCCATGCAGGGACAAATTTTGACAATAGATGGTGGCTGGTCTTTGAAGTAGGAGGAGTTGGATGGATATTCAAGAGATCACAGAAGAAAATGCATCGCCACTAATCTTGAAGGTTAAGTCTGAATTATTAGGATTTCCAGAACTGGGCAATACTTCTTACATGAATTGGAAGGTGAATGATGAAAAACCAACTTGCCCTTAGTGGCGAAAAAATTCTTGAAAAAATTTATCCTCAACTATTTCACCACATTGGAATGATTCGTGGGGAATACTTGTTGAGAGAGCTCAACCAAAACATACTGTTACCTAGTTGTCAGCAATTTGTAAAAGATTATCTAGAGACTATCTGCTCCCTGTACTCAGATGAAGAAGTTTGGTATCGTTTTTCTGAATTAACGAATACAGAATCTAATTGTCTAAAGGGGACTAAAGAGTATTTTGACGAAGGGCATCCCTTGTTTGGTTATAGAGGAACTAGGCGTTTACTGGCGTGTCCGAATGAATTTCAGGCTGAAGCAAATGTTGTTATAGAAGCCTATCAAACTAATCCCAATCTGTCTCTTATTTTTCCTTTTGTCAATGATGCTGAGCAGTTAAAGCAAGCTATTACAGTATTGCGTCAGTATGGCTTTACTGGGAAAATTGCCACGATGATTGAATTACCATCAGCTTATTTTGACTTGGATAGGATACTGGAAACGGGCATTTCAAAGATTGTAGTTGGAATGAATGATTTGACTTCTTTTGTTTTTGCGACTGTGAGAAACAGTCAATGGCATGATATGGAAAGTCAAATAATGTTAGATATGCTAAGAGATATGCAGGATAAAGCAAGGATGAAAAAGATTGACTTTGCTGTAGCAGGCTATCTGAATGATTCTTTCATACAAAAAATGAATCAGATGGATATCAAATGTATTATCCATTATAGTTCTATTCCAGAGATTTTTAATTTAGAGATTGACCATCCAGACCATCTCAAACATATAAAAGAAGAAAGTAAAAAATTACAAAGGAGCACCCATGACACCGCAAGAAATGTGGAATGCATACAAGAAAATTAACCCCTCTATAGGAGATGAGATAGATGCATGGGCTTTTGGAGTGGAACCAGACCTTTTAGCGGATTTGGTGTTTAAAGGCGAAAAGACAGCAACAGCTTCAGCCTACGATCTTTACGCACTAGAAGATGAACCCCTTCCGCAAGAAGGCACCTTTGACGTCATTTTAGACAGTCAAAATCAGGCTGTCTGTATTGTCGAAATTACAAAGGTTTCTGTCCAGCCCTTCAATCAAGTTTCTGCTCAACATGCCTTTAAGGAAGGTGAGGGAGACAAATCACTTACCTATTGGCGTCAGGTTCATGAGGATTTTTTCACAGACTGTTTGGGTGAAGCAGGACTGACTTTTACACCTGAAAGCAAGGTTGTTTTAGAAGAATTTCGCAAGGTCTACCCCCTGTAGACTGCTAGAAGGAAGAAAGTTTTGGAAATCGCTGTCCAATCCTTTTTTCTTAGGCAAAACATGTTATAATAAGTTTGTTTGAAGAAGAGCTCTAGCTCTTAAACTTAGATAGGAGAAAACTATGCAAGCAGTTGAACATTTTATTAAGCAATTTGTTCCTGAACATTATGATTTATTTTTAGACTTGAGTCGTGAGACCAAGACTTTTTCAGGAGAGGTGACTATTAGTGGTCAAGCACAGAGTGACCGCATTTCCCTTCATCAAAAAGACTTGGAAATCGCTTCTGTAGAAGTTGCAGGGGAAGCTCGCCCATTCACAGTTGATCATGACAATGAAGCTCTTCATATTGAATTAGCTGAGGCTGGTCAAGTTGAAGTGGTTGTCGCTTTCTCAGGAAAAATCACAGATAACATGACAGGGATTTACCCTTCATACTACACAGTTGATGGAGTGAAGAAGGAAGTCTTGTCTACTCAGTTCGAGAGCCATTTTGCGCGTGAAGCCTTCCCATGTGTGGATGAGCCAGAAGCCAAAGCAACTTTTGACCTTTCTCTACGTTTTGACCAAGCAGAAGGTGAATTGGCCTTGTCAAACATGCCTGAGATTGATATTGAAAACCGTAAAGAAACAGGTATCTGGAAGTTTGAGACAACACCTCGCATGTCTTCTTACTTATTGGCCTTTGTTGCTGGTGATTTGCAAGGTGTGACAGCTAAAACTAAAAACGGTACCCTTGTAGGTGTCTACTCAACCAAAGCTCACCCACTATCTAATCTTGATTTCTCACTGGACATCGCCGTTCGCTCCATCGAGTTTTACGAAGATTACTACGGAGTCAAGTACCCAATCCCTCAATCTCTCCATATCGCCCTTCCTGACTTCTCAGCAGGTGCTATGGAAAACTGGGGTCTTGTGACCTATCGTGAAGTTTACTTGGTTGTGGATGAGAACTCAACCTTTGCCAGCCGTCAACAAGTTGCCCTTGTTGTGGCACATGAGTTGGCTCACCAATGGTTTGGTAACCTCGTTACTATGAAATGGTGGGATGATCTTTGGCTCAATGAAAGTTTTGCTAATATGATGGAATATGTCTGTGTGGATGCCATCGAGCCAAGCTGGAATATCTTTGAAGATTTCCAAACAGGTGGAGTACCTCTTGCTCTTGAACGTGATGCAACTGATGGCGTGCAGTCTGTTCACGTCGAAGTCAAACATCCAGACGAAATCAATACCCTCTTTGATGGTGCTATCGTCTATGCCAAAGGAAGTCGCCTCATGCACATGCTTCGTCGTTGGCTAGGAGATGCTGATTTTGCTAAAGGTTTGCACGCTTACTTTGAAAAACACCAATACAGCAACACGATTGGCCGTGACCTTTGGGATGCCCTTGGTCAAGCGTCAGGACGTGATGTCGCAGCCTTCATGGATTCTTGGTTGGAACAACCTGGTTACCCAGTACTTACTGTTAAAGTTGAAAATGATGTCTTGAAGATTTCACAAAAACAATTCTTCATCGGTGAGCACGAAGACAAGAACCGTCTCTGGGTTGTGCCTCTCAACAGCAACTGGAAAGGTTTACCAGATACACTTGAAACTGAAAGTATCGAAATTCCTGGCTACGCAGCTCTTCTTGCTGAAAATGAAGGAGCTCTTCGTCTCAATACTGAAAATACAGCCCACTACATTACAGACTATCAAGGAGACTTGCTAGATGCTGTTCTTGCTGACCTAGTTGAGCTTGATAACACAAGCAAACTGCAAATTGTCCAAGAACGTCGCTTGCTTGCTGAAGCAGGGCACATTTCTTATGCTGACTTGCTCCCAGTTCTTGATAAACTTGCTAAGGAAGAATCTTACCTTGTCGTTTCAGCTGTTTCTGAAGTAATTTCTGCTCTTGAGCGCTTTATCGATGAAGGAACAGAAGCTGAAAGAGCCTTCAAAGCCTTGGTTGCTAAATTGGCTCGTCATAATTATGACCGTCTTGGTTTTGAAGCTAAAGACGGAGAATCAGATGAGGATGAATTGGTTCGTCAGTTGGCTGTTTCTATGATGATTCGCTCAAATGATGCAGAAGCTAGTCAAGTCGCTAGCCAAATCTTCGCGGCTCACAAGGAGAATCTAGCAGGACTTCCAGCAGCTATTCGCTCACAAGTCCTTATCAATGAGATGAAACATCATGAGACTAAAGACTTGTTAGCACTTTATCTTGATACTTATACTCACGCAACAGATGCTGTCTTTAAACGTCAGTTGGCAGCTGCTCTTGCCTATAGTAAAGATGCGGACAATATCCAAACCTTGATTGCTTCTTGGAAGGACAAATTTGTGGTCAAACCGCAGGACTTGTCTGCTTGGTATTACCAATTCCTAGCTCACCAAGCAACTCAGGAAACAGCATGGTCTTGGGCGCGTGAAAACTGGGCTTGGATTAAGGCAGCTCTTGGTGGAGATATGAGCTTTGATAGCTTTGTTATCCTTCCTGCACACGTATTTAAGACTCAGCAACGTTTGGCAGAGTACAAGGAATTCTTTGAGCCACAACTTTCTGACCTTGCTCTTAGCCGTAACATCGGTATGGGAATCAAGGAAATTGCAGCGCGTGTTGACTTGATTAACCGTGAAAAAGCTGCAGTGGAAGCAGTCGTTCTTCAATACGGAAATGCATAATTAAGCCTAAAATAAAAAGAAAACTCAGCTATCTCATGTAAAATGCAGAGAGTTGAGTTTTTTTTAAGGCAAATTTGGTATAATGGTTTTAATAAGGAGGAGTTTCTCATGATAAAAATCTTATTGGTTGAGGATGACCTAGGCCTGTCAAATTCAGTATTTGACTTTTTAGACGATTTTGCGGATGTCATGCAGGTATTTGATGGAGAAGAAGGTCTCTATGAAGCTGAAAGTGGCGTCTATGATTTGATTTTGCTCGATTTGATGTTACCTGAAAAAAATGGCTTCCAAGTTTTGAAAGAATTGCGTGAAAAGGGGATTACGACTCCAGTTCTGATCATGACTGCCAAGGAAAGTTTGGATGATAAGGGACATGGATTCGAACTGGGAGCGGATGATTATCTGACTAAACCTTTCTACCTCGAAGAACTCAAAATGCGGATTCAAGCCCTTCTCAAACGTTCAGGCAAGTTTAATGAAAACACCTTGACTTATGGAAATATTGTAGTTAATTTGTCAACCAATACCGTTAAGGTTGAAGATACTCCAGTCGAATTACTGGGGAAAGAGTTCGATTTACTGGTTTATTTCCTTCAGAATCAAAATGTTATTTTGCCGAAGACTCAGATTTTTGATCGTCTATGGGGATTTGATAGTGATACAACGATTTCGGTCGTCGAAGTCTATGTTTCAAAAGTCCGTAAGAAATTAAAAGGAACCACTTTTGCAGAGAATTTGCAAACCTTGCGCAGTGTTGGGTATATTTTGAAAGATGTTCAGTAAACTAAAAAAAACATGGTATGCGGATGACTTTAGTTATTTTATCCGCAACTTCGGTGTCTTCACTCTGATTTTCTCTACCATGACTCTGATTATTTTGCAGGTCATACATTCGAGCCTTTATACTTCGGTGGATGATACGCTCCATGGCTTGAGTAACAATCCTCAGGCGGTTATTCAGCTTGCAGTAAATAGGGCAACAGAAGAGATTAAAGATTTAGAGAATGCTGCTACAGATACCAGCAAGACGGAGATAAAACCCAATGTCAGTTCCAATACAGAGGTTATCCTTTTTGATAAGAATTTTACCCAGCTCCTTTCTGGAAATCGATTTTTGGGATTGGATAAGATTAAGTTAGAGAAAAAAGAACTAGGCCATATCTATCAGATTCAGGTTTTTAATAGCTATGGACAAGAAGAAATCTATCGCATGATCTTGATGGAAACGAATATCAGTTCGGTTTCAACCAATATCAAGTATGCAGCTATCTTGATTAATACCAGTCAGTTGGAGCAGGCCAGTCAAAAGCACGAGAAATTGATTGTGATTGTGATGGCAAGTTTCTGGATTTTATCTTTACTTGCAAGTCTCTATCTAGCTAGGGTCAGTGTTAGGCCCCTGCTTGAGAGCATGCAGAAGCAACAGTCCTTTGTGGAAAATGCTAGTCATGAGTTACGAACTCCACTCGCAGTTTTGCAAAATCGCTTAGAGACCCTTTTTCGTAAGCCAGAAGCAACCATTATGGATGTGAGCGAAAGCATTGCCTCTAGTTTGGAAGAAGTCCGAAATATGCGTTTTTTGACGACAAACTTGCTGAACTTAGCTCGTAGAGATGATGGGATTAAACCGGAACTTGCAGAAGTTCCAACCAGTTTTTTCAATACGACTTTCACAAACTATGAGATGATTGCCTCGGAAAATGACCGTGTCTTCCGTTTTGAAAATCGGATTCATCGCACGATTGTCACAGATCAGCTTCTCTTGAAGCAGTTGATGACTATCTTATTTGATAATGCTGTCAAGTATACTGAAGAGGATGGTGAAATTGATTTTCTTATCTCGGCGACCGATCGCAATCTGTATTTACTGGTTTCTGATAATGGAGTCGGTATTTCAGCAGAAGATAAGAAGAAAATTTTTGATCGTTTTTATCGAGTGGATAAGGCTAGAACCCGTCAAAAAGGTGGTTTTGGTTTAGGATTATCCCTAGCCAAGCAAATTGTAGATGCCCTAAAAGGAACCATTACTGTTAAAGATAATAAACCAAAGGGAACAATCTTTGAAGTGAAGATTGCTATCCACACACCATCTAAAAAGAAAAAATAAAAATATCGCTCCAGACGGGGCGATATTTTGGATTACGTGACTTTGGCTCTTTGTCAACTGTAGTGGGTTGAAGAAAAGCTAAGCTCGAGAAAGGACACATTTCGTCCTTTCTTTTTTGATA
>CAJNCY010000003.1 GCA_905221375.1 bacterium | reverse complement strand
TATGGGACTTTTTTCTACACAAAAATAGGCTCCATAAGATCTATAGGGGATTTACCCACTACAAATATTATAGAGCCGTGACTTTCAGTCCGTTTCGCTAAGTCAGGTGTGAGACAGGCAAACCACCCGTTTTAGGGGTTATTATGATTAAAATAACATAAAAATCTTGACAGATAAACTTAAAAAATGTAAACTATTTACTGGTTAATTAATTGGTTAAATAACCAATTTAGAAAACTATTTAATCAAGTAAAGGAAGTTAAGAAAAAACTTCATCATTTATTGAAATGAGGGATTTATGAAATTCAGTAAAAAGTATATAGCAGCCGGATCAGCTGTTATCGTATCCTTGAGTCTTTGCGCCTACGCACTAAATCAGCATCGCTCGCAGGAAAATAAGGACAATAATCGTGTTTCTTATGTGGATGGCAGCCAGTCAAGTCAGAAAAGTGAAAACCTGACACCAGACCAGGTTAGCCAAAAAGAAGGAATTCAGGCCGAGCAAATTGTTATTAAGATTACAGATCAAGGCTATGTGACGTCACACGGTGACCACTATCATTACTATAATGGGAAAGTTCCTTATGATGCCCTCTTTAGTGAAGAACTTTTGATGAAGGATCCAAACTACCAACTTAAGGATGGAGATATTGTCAATGAGATCAAAGGTGGTTATATCATTAAGATCGATGGAAAATATTATGTCTACCTGAAAGATGCAGCTCATGCTGATAATGTTAGAACCAAAGATGAAATCAATCGTCAAAAACAAGAACATGTCAAAGATAATGAGAAGGTCAGCGCTGATGTTGCTGTAGCAAGATCTCAGGGGCGCTATACGACAGATGATGGTTATGTCTTTAATCCAGCTGATATTATCGAAGATACGGGTGATGCTTATATCGTTCCTCACGGAGGTCACTACCACTATATTCCAAAAAGTGATTTGTCTTCTAGTGAGTTAGCAGCAGCAAAAGCTCATCTGGCTGGTAAAAATACGCAACCGAGTCAGTTAAGCTATTCTTCAACAGCTAGTGACAATACTAATCAAGCTATAGAGAAAGAATCAACTAGCAAGCCAGCAAATAAAGCTGACAATCTCCAAAGTCTTTTGAAAGAACTCTATGATTCACCTAGTGACCAACGTTACAGTGAATCAGACGGTCTGGTTTTTGACCCTGCTAAGATTATCAGTCGTACACCAAATGGAGTTGCGATTCCGCATGGCGACCATTATCATTTTATTCCTTACAGCAAGCTCTCTCCTTTAGAAGAAAAGATTGCTAGAATGGTGCCTATCGGTGGTACTGGTTCTACGATTTCTACAAATGAAAAACCTAATGAAGTAGCGTCTAGTCTAGGAAGTTTTCCAAGTAATCCATCTATATTGAATAATGCTTCTTCAACGTTAAATAAGGAAATTTCTTCAACATCTGATGGTTATATCTTTAATCCTAAAGATATTGTCGAAGAAACAGCTACAGCTTATATTGTCAGACATGGTGATCATTTCCATTACATTCCAAAATCAAATCAAATTGGACAACCGACTATTCCAAACAATGGTCTAGCAACACCTTCTCCATCTCTTCCAATCAATCCAGGAATTTCACATGAGGAACATGAAGAAGGTGGACACGGCTTTGATGCCAATCGTATTATTGCGGAAGATGAAGCAGGATTTATCATGAGTCACGGCGACCACAATCATTACTTCTTCAAGAAGGACTTGACTGCTGATCAAATCAAGGCAGCGCAAGACCACTTGAAAGGGGCAAATACAGCAACACCAAATCCAGTTCATGATGACGATCACGATGAAGATCATCATGGACACCATCATGATGAAGACCATGATCACGGTTTTGATGCCAATCGTGTCATCAGTGAGGATGAACAAGGCTTTGTCATGAGTCACGGAGACCACAATCATTACTTCTTCAAGAAGGATTTGAAAGCAGAGCAAATTAAGGCAGCACAGGATCATCTGAAAACACATCACGATGCAGAGCCTGTAAAACCTCTTGCTAAAACGGTAGAGTCTTTCTCAAGAGATGCTAGTGATGAAGAAAAAATAGCTTACATTTCTAAGACCTATGGTGTTCCACTTGAAGCTATTAGAATTTCAAACGGATTCTTTGTTTTTGGAAATCCAGACCAAGCCTACGATCCAACTCATATCCATCCCTATGCTGTTCGTAAGGAACACGTTCGACTTCCACTCCAAACTGGAAATCCAGAACTTGATTTCCTAAATGAACTCTATACCACTGCTTTGCGAGACGGGGTGTCTCCTTATAGCTTACAGGTAGAAAATGGTAGTTTTGTGATTCCTCATGGCGACCACAATCACTACATCAAGGTTCAAACGAAGGGCTATGAAGTAGCTTTGAAAAATAAAATTCCAGCCCTGCAATCCAACTATCAACCTGGAGCCTTTGACGAGAAGGCGGTCTTGGCAAAAGTAGATCAGCTTCTAGCTGATAGCAGAAACATCTATAAAGATAAGCCTATCGAACAAAGACAGATTGAGTTAGCTTTAGGTCAGTTTACTGAAAACATGAAGAAATTGGCAACTAACTCTACAGCAGGTTATCTTGCAACACTGGATCTCTTTGATAAGCAATATATCCATATTGATGAAAGTGTTAAGCCTGTTAAAACAAGCGCTCTAGATAAGAAATATCAGGCCTTAATTGATAAAATCAATACACTAGATACTGACTCTTATGGCCTTCCTAAGAAAGACCTTCTCGTTCGCCTCCAAGAAGCTAAGTTGGCTAAAGATGAAGCTAGTTTATCAGCAGTTGAATCACAACTTCAAGCCTTGCAAGACTTTAATGATCGAACAGGTGTTACAACAGTGGAATATATCAAGTATTTCTACGAACACGTAAATGACGGTCGTTTGAGTGATGAACTGCGAAACAAAGTAGCTCAGTTGACTTGGACCTTGTATCAATCTCAATCCTTCCTTAAGGCAGCAGAATTGAACAAATTATTCCCAAGCATCTATCAGGCAAAACAAGAAGTGGAAGAAGCTTTGAAAGCTCAGCCAACTACTGCGAAATCAAGTCAGACAGTTCTAGATACTGAAAAAGTAGATAATCAAAGTGCCAAGACAGCTATTTATGGCTTCTTGAAAGAATTGTATGGAGACTTTATGCCTGAAGAACATGTCAATCATGTCAGCAAGGAACAAGTAGAAAGTCTTTTGAGTAAGGCAACTCAACTCTTAGAGCAAATCCAAGAAGAAGGCATCAGACAATCCTTGGCAGAAGAAGTAGAAAATCTCAAAGCTGCTACAAACAAGGCTGATGCAGACTTGGATGAAGTAAACAGTCAGGTGAAAGATGTCTTGACTCGCATCGCCAGCGCTCTTCAACAAGAGAAGGAAAATTCTGAGCAAGATCCTCAGACACTTGTACTCTATCAAAAACTTTACGATATACTCATGTCACTTCACGCTTACTTAGAAAACAATAAGGGTTCTGATGAGGACTTTGATAAGGTGGATGCTCTACTAGATCAACTTTCTGCTAAGAGTAAAGATAAAGCTGCTTTACTTGAATTGACAAAAGCTATTCTGATCTTGAATCAAGAAATCAAGTCAAAATCAAGCGCGAGTGAAGAAGCAACTCCAGCGACAAATGCTGAAGCAAATGGTGATAAGACAAGTCCCGAAACTGAAACATCAGCAACTGCAGAATCTAACAGTGAAACTGCAAGCGACGAAAACAAACCAAGCAATACAACAGATTCTAAACCTGCTGAATCAGTTCCAGAAAAGGAAACAACAGAATCTCCAACAAGTACTGGAAATCAAGAAAAACCAGTAGAATAAAAAAGTTTGTAGTCGTAGATCTAGGAGATTTTCCCATTCAAGGCTGTTTCCTATTTCTCATTGTAATTATAAATCATGGCAAGATAAGAAAACGAGCATTTCCAACTGAGGAGGTGCTCGTTTTTTGATAGTTAGAAGTAGTTTTTATCCGTTTATTTAGAGTTGATTACAAATGATCTTGAAAGAAATTATTGACTTGAATGTGGATATAAGATTTATTCATTGATTATAATGTTTAAATAGCGCTCCAAAGCAAAGAATTATCCTCATGAGTATGAATCTTATAAATTAACTACCTCCAAACCATGTTCTGTCAAGCGATAGATGATTGAACAGACCTCTTTTAAGAAACGTCTGTCATGCGAAACAGTGATGAGACCGCCTGGATAAGTGGCAAAGAGTTTTCTGATTTCGGGTTGAGAAGTTGGAGAAAAGTTTCGTGTGGGTTCATCCAGAAGGAGAAAGTTTGGTTTGCGCAGGACTAAATCCAAAAGCAGGAGTTTACCCTGTTGCCCGCCGGATAAGGAGCGGATTTGATGACGCATTTCTGGATAACTGAAATTGAGACTGGCTAGGTGGGATTGGATTTTCTGTAGTTCTTCTTTTTGTCCAGTTTGGCTGAGATAGTCTACTGGAGATAGACTTAATTGCAGTTTTTTGTGGTAATCTTGTGGCATGAAACCAAGAGAAACCTCTCTTTTGGCGCTTAGTAGTTGTTGCAACTTGGCTAACAGAGTTGATTTCCCAACACCATTTGGGCCGATGATACCAATTTTTTCTTGACCACGGACAGTTAGTTGAAGTCCTTGAGCCAAAACTCGGTCGCCAATGGACAAATTTTCCTTTTCCAGTTGGATTAAGACTTTAGAAGCCGGTAATGGTCGGATCTCTGAAAAGAAAAGTTGAATTTGTTCCTCTTCAAGTGGCTTTTGAGTCATGGACTGAGCTGCCCTTTCGTAGCGTTTTTCTTGTGAGAGGACGGTTCTCATCTTTTTAGCCAATAGACGACCGGCAGTACTGTCTTTGGTAGCTCGAAGTGCATTTTCTACATTTTGCTTGACTCGACGATGTTTTTCCATGGTTTTGTCATAGGTTCTTTGGTCGTTAGCAGCTTGCTGACTTTGTCTGGCAAAATTAGCCTTTCTCTGCTCGCTATAGCGATCATAGTCTAAATGCTCTACTAACGTTTCTGCTTCTTTACGGTGCTTGACCAGTCGCAAGTGGACAATAGTGTCTGCCGTTTGAGAAAGAAAGTCTTCATCATGGGAAATGAAAATAACAGTTTGCCGAATCTTGCGAATCTGACCTTTTAGCCAATCAACTGTTTCAAGGTCCAGGTCATTTGAAGGTTCATCTAAAAATAGGATTTCAAAGGGGTTGGCTAACTCATGGATGAGCTGAATTTTCAAAGCTTCGCCCCCTGATAGACTGCCAATCTTTTGGTCGCTAGCAAATCGATTGCTATCAAAATGCAATTCCTCAGCCAAACGATAGAGGACACTGTAATCTAAATCGGCAGGATCTAAGAAGAAGTAGTCGTGTAGGGTTCTATTTTTCAGGTACTCTGGGAGTTTTTGAGGAATGTAGGCCAGTGACTGATAGTCAGACTGGATGTCTCCCTTGATAGTGAAATCAGGTAAATCTTCCTCCATTAAAGTTTTAAGCAAGGTTGATTTGCCATTTCCTTCTTCACCAATAATAGCTACCTTTTCCCCGTCTTGGATAATCATGTTTAAGTCTGATACAAGGTCCCGTAAATCTTTGTTTTGTGTGATGGTTAGATGATTGATGTTTATCATATTGTTGCCCTTTCTAGAATGTCAATAGTGCATAACAAAAAGCTCTACTTTACCTAGTAGAGCCAAAGTTTATGTCAAAAAAACTCTATTTAATACTCTTCGAAAATCTCTTCAAACCACGTCAGCGTCGCCTTACCGTAGATATATGTAACTGACTTCGTCAGTCTTATCTACAAGCTCAAAGCAGTGCTTTGAGCAACTTACGGCTAGCTTCCTAGTTTGCTTTTTGATTTTCATTGAGTATAAAATGCTAGAAAAAGAGCATAAAAGAGCATACAAAAAGAGACAAAAACAAGATCTACTAAATAAAGTTTCTTTATTTGATAGACTTAGTTGTTCATGTCTCCCTTACCTCCGAGTATTGATACCTCTATCCTATACCTTTCAGGAAATTTTGTCAACAGAAAGCTGGAAATTCCAAGCTCTAAAATCCAAAAACAGGTCCATAGAGAGTTAGTACGTGTTTGATATGATCGTAATGGAACTTGTCATAGTTGCGCCAAGCGGTACGTGCTTGATCGTTTAGTTTTAGGCTACCTAATCCAATCAGAAGACTGGTGAGTTGGTAAAATTTCTCAAGGTCGATTAAGATACTGTTGTTCAACTTTTCCGCTTTTTTGAGCTCTTGCAGAGTAGTATTTAGCAGCTCTTGTAGTCGAATATCATCTGCCGTACCCTGTTTGCAGCTTTGGAAACTTTTATTTAACTCGGATAGGAGTTGGGTTGCATTAGTAATGAGTTCTTTGTCTTCCATGTTAGCATCCTCCTTGCTCTGATGTATTCTTGCCTATAGATAGCACTAAAAAACAAAGATGCCATATTAAATATATTAAAAACTTGAATGTTAATTACAAAGTTTGGTGGGATGATTTGTAGCCTTTTCATGGTATAATCAAGAGAGTAAATCTTTATGGAGGAAGTATGAAATTAAATATTCAAGAAATTCGTAAGCAGTCTGAAGGCTTGCATTTTGAACAAACCTTAGACCTAGCCGCAGACCTGCGTGCACGCAATCAAGAAATTTTAGATGTAAAAGATATCCTTGCTGTTGGGAAAGTACAGTACGAAGACCGTATGTATTTCCTAGATTATCAGTTGTCTTATAACATTATTCTTGCTTCAAGTCGCAGTATGGAGCCAGTTGAGTTAGTTGAATCCTATCCAGTAACGGAAGTTTTCATGGAAGGGGCAACTAATCAGCTAGATCAAGAAGTTTTAGATGATGATTTGGTCTTGCCTATCGAAAATGGAGAACTAGACCTTGCTGAGAGCGTATCAGACAATATCCTGCTCAATATCCCTATCAAGGTCTTGACGGCTGAAGAAGAGGCTGGTCAAGGATTTGTGTCAGGAAATGACTGGCAAATCATGACAGAGGAAGAATACCAAGATCAACAAGCAGTCAAGAAAGAAGAAAACAGTCCTTTTGCTGGCTTACAAGGACTATTTGACGGAGACGAATAATGATCTTGTCAAAAAAACGAGCACGAAAGGTGCTAGAAGAAATCATTGCTCTTTTTCCAGATGCTAAGCCCAGTCTTGATTTCACCAATCATTTTGAACTCTTGGTTGCGGTCATGTTGTCAGCCCAGACAACGGATGCAGCGGTAAATAAGGCCACACCGGGTCTCTTTGCTGCCTTTCCAACTCCACAAGCCATGTCTGTAGCGACAGAGAGTGAGATTGCCTCACACATTTCTCGTTTGGGACTGTATCGAAATAAGGCTAAATTCCTTAAAAAATGTGCCCAACAGTTACTAGATGATTTTGATGGTCAAGTCCCTCAGACACGTGAAGAATTAGAAAGTTTAGCAGGTGTTGGTCGCAAGACGGCCAATGTTGTCATGAGTGTGGGATTTGGGATTCCAGCTTTTGCAGTGGATACTCATGTGGAGCGTATTTGTAAGCACCACGATATCGTTAAAAAGTCAGCGACACCACTTGAGGTGGAAAAGCGGGTCATGGATATCTTACCACCTGAGCAGTGGTTAGCAGCCCATCAGGCTATGATTTATTTTGGAAGAGCCATTTGTCATCCTAAAAATCCAGAGTGTGACCAGTACCCACAGTTGTATGATTTTAGCAATTTATAAGATGGGGTTTCAAAAGTTTTTGCTTGATTTTAAGCATGCTTTGTGCTATAGTAATTGATAACTAAATATTCCTTTAAACCTGTCCCGTGAGGCAGGCAAGGAGCGCGATAAAGTAGAAGGGTGAAGTCTATACTGTTTGCAGTAGGGCTCGCTTGGCTATACATTTCAAGTCTCCTTGTTTAAGGAGACTTTTCTTTTTGGAGGTTTGTCATGAAGACAAAAGAAGTTGTAGACGAATTGACCGTCAAACGAGCGATTACGCGTATTACTTATGAAATTATCGAACGCAACAAAGATTTGAATAAAATCGTCTTGGCTGGTATTAAAACTCGCGGTGTCTTTATCGCCCACCGTATCCAAGAACGTTTGGAGCAGCTAGAAAACCTTTCAGTTCCGGTTGTAGAATTGGATACTAAACCCTTCCGTGACGATGTTAAAAGTGGAGAAGATACTTCTTTGGTTTCTGTTGATGTGACAGACCGTGAAGTTATCTTGGTGGATGATGTGCTTTATACAGGCCGTACCATCCGCGCTGCTATTGATAATATTGTCGGTCATGGTCGTCCTGCGCGCGTGAGTTTAGCAGTTCTAGTTGATCGTGGACATAGAGAATTGCCAATCCGTCCAGATTACGTGGGGAAAAATATCCCAACCAGTCGTTCTGAAGAAATCATCGTAGAGATGGCAGAACTTGATGGCCAAGATAGAGTTCTGATTACTGAAGAAGCTTAGAAAGCTAAAGGAGTAGCCATGTCAGAAAATCAACAAGCATTGAACCATGTGGTGTCCATGGAAGACCTCACTGTTGATGAAGTGATGAAATTGATCAAGCGAGGGATTGAGTTTAAAAACGGAGCCCAGCTTCCTTATGAAGACCACCCGATTGTTTCCAATCTTTTCTTTGAAGATTCTACACGGACGCATAAGTCCTTTGAAGTGGCAGAGATTAAACTGGGGCTGGAGCGACTGGACTTTGATGTGAAGACTAGTTCGGTTAATAAAGGTGAGACACTTTATGATACCATTTTAACCCTATCTGCTCTAGGAGTGGATGTCTGTGTGATTCGCCACCCAGAGGTTGACTACTACAGAGAGTTAATTGCAAGTCCAACGATTACGACTTCCATCATCAATGGTGGAGATGGTTCGGGCCAACACCCTAGCCAGAGCTTGCTTGATTTGATGACCATTTACGAGGAATTTGGTCACTTTGAGGGTCTCAAGGTTGCTATTGCAGGTGACTTGGATCACTCACGTGTTGCCAAATCCAATATGCAGATTTTGAAACGCTTGGGAGCTGAACTGTTCTTTGCAGGACCTGAGGAATGGAGAAGTCAAGAATTTGCAGATTATGGAAAGTTTGTAACTATTGATGAAATCATTGATCAGGTGGATGTCATGATGTTTCTCCGTGTGCAACATGAACGTCATGATAGTGGAGCAGTCTTTTCAAAAGAAGACTACCATGCGCAACATGGCTTAACACAAGAACGTTACGAACGCTTGAAAGAAACAGCAATCCTCATGCACCCAGCTCCAGTCAATCGTGATGTAGAAATCGCAGATCACTTGGTTGAAGCACCAAAATCACGGATTGTCCAACAAATGACCAATGGTGTCTTTGTTCGCATGGCAATCTTAGAATCCGTACTGGCGAGTAGAAACGCCAACTAAAACACAAGACGTTAAAAGACGCCAGTGAGCGTCCACGAGAGGTGAAAATATGACAAAAAGACTTCTAGTATTAGAAGATGGCACAGTTTTTGAAGGCAAGGCCTTCGGAGCAGATATTGATGTAACAGGCGAAATCGTCTTTAATACAGGGATGACAGGCTACCAAGAATCCATTACAGACCAGTCTTATAATGGACAAATCTTGACCTTTACCTATCCTTTGGTGGGAAATTATGGTATTAACCGTGATGACTACGAATCCATTATTCCAACTTGTAAGGGAGTCGTTGTTTTTGAAGAAGCGCGTAGAGCAAGCAACTGGCGTAACCAAATGACGCTGGATGAATTTTTGAAAGCCAAGAAAATTCCGGGTATTTCAGGAATTGATACACGTGCTCTTACCAAGATTATTCGTAAGCATGGTACCATGCGAGCAACCTTGACCCATGTTGGGGACAGCATGGATCATGTGACGGACCAGCTTCAAGCAACAGTCTTGCCGACAGACAATATCAAGCAGGTTTCTACTAAAACATCCTATCCAGCTCCAGGAGTTGGTTTGAGCGTGGTGCTAGTGGATTTTGGTCTCAAGCACTCAATTCTACGTGAGCTTTCTAAGCGAAATTGTAACGTGACAGTTGTTCCTTATTCGACAACGGCAGAAGAAATTCTCCATCTCAATCCGGACGGAGTTATGTTGTCAAATGGTCCAGGTAACCCAGAAGACGTTCCACAGGCACTGGATATGATTCGCGGTGTGCAAGGAAAAATTCCAATCTTTGGTATTTGTATGGGACACCAACTCTTTGCTATGGCAAACGGAGCTAAGACTTACAAGATGAAGTTTGGTCACCGTGGCTTTAACCATGCGGTACGCGAAATTGCTACAGGACGTGTGGATTTTACAAGTCAAAACCATGGTTATGCAGTTAGCCGTGAGGATTTGCCAGAGCACTTGATCATTACCCACGAAGAAATCAATGACAAGTCAGTTGAAGGTGTGCGACACAGATACCAACCGGCTTTCTCTGTCCAATACCACCCAGATGCAGCCCCTGGTCCACACGACGCAAGCTACCTATTCGACGAGTTTATCGAGATGATGGAAGCTTTTAAACAATCAAACTAAGAACGAGTAAAAGCTCGTCGGAGAATTTATTTAATGGCAACCTGAGAGTTGCCGAATAGAAAGGAGAAGATACATTGTTCGCGGAAGTGAACACGCCCTAAGAACTGTGTGAAAAAGATAAACATCGTCTTGACGCTAAAGGCGTCTGCACCTAGTTTCCTATTTTCACTGTGTTCTTTACGGGCTTTGTATCATAAACTATGCCTAAACGTACTGATATTCAAAAAATTATGGTGATTGGTTCTGGTCCGATTATTATTGGTCAGGCTGCTGAGTTTGACTACGCTGGGACCCAGGCTTGCTTGTCGTTGAAAGAGGAAGGTTATGAGGTTGTTTTGGTTAACTCAAACCCTGCAACTATCATGACGGACAAGGAAATTGCGGACAAGGTTTATATTGAACCAATTACACTTGAGTTTGTGAATCGTATTCTTCGTAAGGAGCGTCCAGATGCCTTGCTACCAACACTTGGTGGGCAAACTGGTCTTAATATGGCCATGGAATTGTCTAAGAATGGTATTTTGGATGAGCTTGGTGTTGAACTTCTGGGTACTAAATTATCGGCCATTGACCAAGCGGAGGATCGTGACCTCTTTAAACAATTGATGGAAGAGCTCAACCAACCAATTCCAGAATCAGAAATTGTTAACACAGTAGAAGAAGCTGTTGCCTTTGCAGCAACAATTGGCTACCCAGTCATCGTCCGTCCAGCCTTTACACTTGGTGGTACTGGTGGTGGTATGTGTGCCAATGAGGAAGAATTGCGCGAGATCGCTGAAAATGGTCTGAAGTTGTCACCTGTTACCCAATGTTTGATTGAGCGTTCAATCGCAGGATTCAAGGAAATCGAATACGAAGTGATGCGTGACTCAGCTGACAATGCTTTGGTTGTTTGTAACATGGAAAACTTTGACCCAGTTGGGATTCACACAGGGGATTCCATCGTATTTGCCCCTGCGCAAACCATGTCAGACTATGAAAACCAAATGCTACGTGACGCAAGCTTGAGCATTATTCGTGCCCTTAAGATTGAAGGGGGATGTAACGTTCAGTTGGCCCTTGATCCCCATAGCTTCAAGTACTATGTCATCGAAGTAAACCCTCGTGTATCGCGTTCGTCAGCCCTTGCTTCTAAGGCGACAGGGTATCCAATCGCTAAATTGGCTGCTAAGATTGCCGTCGGTTTGACCTTGGATGAGGTCATCAACCCAGTTACAGGTTCAACCTATGCCATGTTTGAGCCAGCTCTCGACTACGTGGTTGCCAAGATTCCACGTTTCCCATTTGACAAGTTTGAAAAAGGTGAGCGCCGTCTTGGGACACAGATGAAGGCCACTGGAGAAGTCATGGCTATCGGTCGAAACATCGAAGAATCTCTCCTTAAGGCCTGTCGCTCCCTTGAAATTGGGGTGCACCACAATGAAATGCCTGAACTTGCAGCAGTTTCTGATGATTCCTTGATTGAAAAAGTAGTCAAAGCCCAGGATGACCGTCTCTTCTACGTATCAGAAGCCATTCGTCGTGGCTACACACCAGAAGAAATTGCAGAGCTTACAAAAATCGATATCTTTTATCTTGATAAACTCTTGCATATCTTTGAAATTGAGCAAGAATTAGGTGCCAATCCACAAGATATAGAAGTCTTGAAAACAGCAAAACTAAATGGTTTCTCAGACTGTAAGATTGCTGAACTATGGGAAACGACTGCTGATCAAGTTCGTCAACTTCGCTTGGAAAACAAGATTGTTCCAGTTTATAAGATGGTCGATACTTGTGCGGCAGAATTTGACTCTGAAACACCATACTTCTATTCAACCTATGGATGGGAAAATGAATCTATCAAGTCTGATAAGGAATCTGTTCTAGTTCTAGGTTCTGGTCCAATCCGTATCGGTCAAGGGGTTGAGTTTGACTACGCAACTGTTCACTCGGTTAAGGCTATTCAGGCTGCTGGCTACGAAGCCATCATCATGAACTCAAACCCAGAGACCGTTTCTACAGACTTCTCTGTATCAGATAAGCTTTATTTTGAGCCATTGACATTCGAAGATGTTATGAACGTCATTGACTTGGAGCAACCAAAAGGTGTTATCGTTCAGTTCGGTGGTCAAACAGCCATCAACCTTGCGGAGCCATTGGCAAAAGCAGGTGTGACCATCCTTGGTACACAGGTTGCTGACCTAGACCGTGCCGAAGACCGCGACCTCTTTGAGCAAGCTCTTAAAGATTTGGATATTCCACAGCCACCAGGACAAACGGCTACAAATGAAGAGGAAGCAGTGCTTGCAGCTCGCAAGATTGGCTTCCCAGTCTTAGTTCGCCCATCTTATGTTTTAGGTGGACGTGCTATGGAAATCGTAGAAAATGAAGAAGATCTTCGTTCTTACATGCGTACAGCGGTTAAGGCTAGTCCTGACCATCCAGTCCTTGTAGACTCTTATATCGTTGGACAAGAGTGTGAAGTTGATGCCATTTCAGACGGAGAAAATGTTCTCATCCCTGGTATCATGGAGCACATCGAACGAGCTGGTGTTCACTCAGGTGACTCAATGGCCGTTTACCCACCACAAACCTTGTCGCAAAAGGTGCAAGAAACAATCGCAGACTATACGAAACGCCTAGCAATCGGTCTTAACTGTCTTGGTATGATGAACATCCAGTTTGTTATCAAGGATGAAAAAGTCTACGTTATTGAGGTCAATCCACGTGCCAGCCGTACGGTACCTTTCCTTTCAAAAGTAACTAATATTCCTATGGCTCAGGTAGCTACTAAGCTCATTCTTGGTCAAAACCTTGAAGAACTTGGCTACCAAGATGGACTTTACCCTGAAAGCACTCGCGTTCATATTAAAGCACCAGTCTTCTCCTTCACGAAACTAGCTAAGGTAGACAGCTTACTTGGTCCTGAAATGAAGTCAACAGGGGAAGTTATGGGTTCTGATACGACTTTGGAAAAAGCTCTCTATAAAGCCTTTGAAGCTTCTTACCTCCACTTGCCAACTTTTGGAAATGTAGTCTTCACCATTGCTGATGATGCAAAAGAAGAAGCCTTGGACTTAGCTCGTCGTTTCCAAAATATTGGCTATGGAATCCTCGCGACAGAAGGGACAGCAGCCTTCTTTGCTAGTCATGGATTACAAGCTCAACCTGTTGGTAAGATTGGTGATGACGATAAGGATATTCCAAGCTTTGTACGCAAAGGAAGAATTCAAGCTATCATTAACACAGTAGGAACAAAACGAACTGCTGACGAAGATGGTGAGCAGATTCGCCGTTCAGCCATTGAACATGGTGTACCACTCTTTACAGCCCTAGATACAGCTAATGCCATGCTTAAGGTACTTGAAAGTCGTAGTTTTGTTACAGAAGCAATCTAGTTTAGAAAAGTTTTTCACAGTTTAAAAGCCAGCGTCAGAAAACGCTGGCTTTTGCGATATTAGTGCAGGCTATTCAACTATCAGTTCTTCACTCAAGGATGATGATGAATTGTGATACGATAAGAATAAATTGGGAATGGCTTATGATGTTAATCGTTCACCTTTTTTGTAATTCTAGTATATCAGAGTCAATATATATTTGCATGCTACTCCTTTTGCAAAAATGGCTATTTCAGGTGAAAAAAACGACATTTCAGATTTTCTGTTCCAGAAATAGCTATCGCTATGATATAATTATTTTATGATTATTACTATTCCTATAAAAAACCAAAAAGATATTGGTACACCATCTGATTCAGTCGTTGTTCTCGGTTATTTTGATGGTATACACAAGGGGCATCAAGAATTATTTCGTGTTGCCAATAAGGCTGCGAGAAAGGATTTATTGCCTATCGTCGTTATGACCTTTAATGAATCTCCAAAGATCGCTTTAGAGCCTTATCATCCTGATCTGTTTTTACATATTTTGAACCCTGCTGAACGTGAGAGGAAATTAAAGCGTGAAGGCGTAGAAGAATTATATCTCCTTGATTTTAGTAGTCAATTCGCTAGTCTCACGGCAGAAGAATTTTTTGCAACTTATATCAAGGCTATGAATGCCAAAATTATTGTTGCAGGTTTTGATTATACATTTGGTTCTGACCAAAAAACGGCAGAAGACTTAAAAGATTACTTTGATGGAGAAGTCATTATCGTTCCACCTGTAGAAGATGAGAAAGGAAAGATTAGTTCAACTCGTATCCGTCAAGCTATTTTAGACGGAAATGTGAAAGAAGCAGGAGAACTTTTGGGGGCACCGCTTCCATCCAGGGGTATGGTGGTTCATGGCAATGCTCGTGGTCGTACGATTGGTTATCCAACAGCTAATTTGGTGCTTTTAGATCGTACTTATATGCCAGCAGATGGCGTTTATGTCGTTGATGTTGAGATTCAAAGACAGAAGTATCGTGCTATGGCTAGTGTCGGGAAAAATGTGACCTTTGATGGAGAAGAAGCACGTTTTGAAGTCAATATTTTTGATTTTAATCAAGATATTTATGGGGAAACCGTCATGGTTTATTGGCTTGACCGCATTCGTGATATGACCAAATTTGAATCAGTTGATCAATTAGTGGATCAGTTAAAGGCAGATGAAGAAGTAGCTCGGAATTGGTCTTAAAAGTTTGAGTAAATAAAACAAAAAAGAGGTAACTACAAGACCTCTTTTTATTCTTTTTCAAAGGTGAAGCCTTCTCCAAGGATTTCATGGGCTTCTGTAATAGTTATAAAGGCTTGAGGATCGATTCGATGAATCATTTCCTTCATTTTCACAATTTCATTTCTACCGACAATACAGTAGATGATTTTCAAATCTTTTTTACTATAGTAGCCTTGACCTGAGATGAAAGTAACTCCTCTCCCAAGGTCATCATTAATCGCTTTAGCAAGTTGGTCAGGACGTTTTGTAATAATCATAAAGCCTTTACCTGCGTAGCCACCTTCTCCAATCAAATCAATGACACGCGAAACGATAAAATCAAATAAGAGTGTGTAGGAGACCAATCGTAAATCCTTGAAGATTAGGAGAATAAGCATGAGAATACAAAAATCTAAGATAAAGAGCAGTTTCCCCATGGATATATGAGTGTATTTATTGAGAATACGAGCTAGAATATCAGTTCCGCCCGTCGTACCTCCAGCATTAAAGATAATTCCGAGGCCAATTCCCAATAGAATTCCCGCTATAAGTGCAGTAATCAGTAAATCACCTTGAAGATCAATATGAAGGGGAATACGCTCAAAAAAAGCCAACCAAGCTGACAAAGCTAAGGTTCCAAGCAAACTAGAATAGAGAGATTTTGCTCCAAATATTTTCCAAGCTAGGATGAAAAGGGGAATGTTAATCAGCAAGTTCATGAGCGAAACAGGGATTTTAAAAAGATAAAAGGTGATAAGGGTAATACCTGTCGCCCCTCCTTCAAAGAGATGATGAGGAACTACAAAATAAGTCAGTCCAAAAGCATAAATAGCAGCACCTAGTAAAATGGTAAAAATGGGGTAAATTTTTTTAATCATAGGACACCTCTTTTCTTATAAGATGATTATATCAAATTTTTACGGAAAATTTGATTGACTCCATTAGGATTTTTAATCTTTTTTTGATATAATTAGAAGTAAGAAAACCAATCTGAATCCTAAAATAGAAAGATTGATACTATGACAAAAATTAAGATTGTAACCGATTCATCTGTTACTATTGAACCAGCACTAGTAAAACAATTAGATATTACAATTGTTCCATTATCTGTAATGATTGATAATGTTGTTTATTCTGATGCGGATTTGAAAGAAGAAGGTAAATTTCTTCAGTTGATGCAAGCAAGTAAGAATCTTCCTAAAACAAGTCAACCACCTGTAGGTGTCTTCGCTGAAGTTTTTGAGGACCTATGCAAAGATGGTAGCCAGATTCTTGCTATTCATATGTCCCATGCTCTTTCGGGGACTGTAGAAGCAGCACGTCAAGGTGCCAGCCTATCTACTGCCGACGTGACAGTTATCGATAGTTCCTTTACTGACCAAGCCTTGAAATTCCAAGTTGTTGAGGCTGCGAAATTAGCACAAGAAGGCAAAGATATGGAGACGATTTTAGCTCATGTAGAAGAGGTTAAAAACAACACAGAACTTTATATTGGCGTTTCTACTCTAGAAAATCTAGTAAAAGGTGGACGAATTGGCCGTGTAACTGGATTGTTGAGCTCACTTCTCAATATCCGTGTTGTCATGCAAATGAAAGACCATGAATTGCAGCCAATAGTTAAAGGTCGCGGTGCTAAAACCTTTAAAAAATGGTTAGATGAGTTGACAACATCTCTCTCTGAACGTTCTGTAGCAGAGATTGGAATTTCATATTCTGGTAATGCTGACTGGGCAAAAGAGATGAAAGAAAGTTTACAAGCCTATGTTGAAAAACCAATTTCTGTTTTAGAAACCGGTTCTATCATTCAGACTCATACAGGTGAGAATGCGTGGGCTATTTTGGTACGTTACCATTCCTAAAAAAATAAAGAAAATGCGAATAAACAGCGTTTTTAACTTGACCTATAAGGGATTTTAGGATATGATTATATTTGTTAATTAGAAATTAAATTGGAGGAATCATTAACATGGCAAACAAACAAGATTTGATCGCTAAAGTAGCAGAAGCTACAGAATTGACTAAGAAAGACTCAGCAGCAGCAGTTGAAGCTGTATTTTCAGCAGTAGCTGACTACCTTGCAGCTGGTGAAAAAGTTCAATTGATCGGTTTTGGTAACTTTGAAGTTCGTGAGCGTGCTGCACGTAAAGGTCGCAACCCACAAACTGGTAAAGAAATCACAATTGCAGCTTCTAAAGTTCCAGCATTCAAAGCTGGTAAAGCTCTTAAAGACGCTGTTAAATAATTAGTCTTTAAAAAGCCTGTCATATCAAGCATTTGAGCTTGTGTGACAGGCTTTTCTTTTGCTTTTGGGGCATTTTTGGGGCAAAATATTATTTTTCCTTTTTTCACTTGTTTTAGGATGATGTCAACCAGCATTTTCATTATTTTCTAATAGTGCTGAGTTTTTATACTCTTCTAAAATCTCTTTAAACCACGTTAGCTTCACCTTGGATTATATATGTGACTGACTTCGTCAGTCTTATCTACAACCTCAAAGCAGTGCTTTGAGCAACCTGCGGCTAGCTTCCTAGTTTTCTCTTTGATTTTCATTGAGTATTATTTGTCTCAAGATCAAACCATGAAGATGGATAATCGCATTCTATGATATTTTATTAATTTTCAGTTGAAGACATATCAAATATTTAAGTAGATAGAAAAGTTATATACTATCTATTGAAAATATTATAAATCAGATAAAAAGACAGGTGAAACCTTCTGTGTTATACTAGAGATATGTTAGATTTGAAAGAATACGGTATCGTCATGTGGCCGGAGGAGAAGATCATTTCTTTCCGTAAGAAACTTCTCACTTGGTATGATGAAAATAAACGAGATTTACCTTGGCGTAGAAGTAAAAATCCATATCATATCTGGGTATCTGAAATCATGCTTCAGCAGACTAGAGTGGATACAGTTATTCCTTACTACGAACGATTCTTGGACTGGTTTCCGACAGTAGAAAGTTTGGCGAATGCTCCTGAAGAGCGTTTGTTGAAGGCTTGGGAAGGTTTAGGCTATTATTCTCGAGTACGCAATATGCAGGCTGCAGCCCAGCAGATTATGACTGATTTTGGTGGTCAATTTCCAGATACCTATGAAGGAATTTCCAGTTTGAAAGGAATTGGTCCTTACACTGCAGGAGCCATTTCTAGTATTGCTTTTAACTTGCCTGAGCCGGCTGTAGATGGTAATGTTATGCGTGTTTTGGCACGTCTGTTTGAAGTCAATCACGATATTGGCATTCCAAGTAATCGCAAAATTTTTCAGGCGATGATGGAAATCTTGATTGACCCAGAACGTCCTGGCGACTTTAACCAAGCTTTGATGGACTTAGGCTCAGATATTGAGGCGCCAGTTAATCCTAGGCCAGAAGAGAGTCCAGTGAAGGACTTTAGTGCGGCATATCAGAATGGAACCATGAACCGTTATCCAATTAAGGCTCCAAAGAAAAAGCCAGTTCCCATTTATCTTAAAGCCTTGGTGGTAAAAAATAGTCAGGGACAATTTTTGCTTGAAAAAAATGAGAGTGAAAAGTTGTTGGCAGGATTTTGGCATTTTCCCTTGATAGAAGTAGATGAGTTTTCGCAAGAAGAGCAGTTTGACCTCTTCCATCAGGTTGCAGAAGAAAGTGTGAATTTTGGCCCCAGTCCAGAGGAGGGTTTCCAGCAGGACTATGACTTAGATGTTGATTGGCTTGATGGTTATTTTGAGACTGTCAAGCATGTCTTTAGCCATCGTAAATGGCATGTTCAAATTGTAGCAGGTCAGGTGACTGATTTCCATGATTTTTCAAATAGGGAAGTTCGCTGGCTTTCACCAGAAGATTTTAAAAATTACCCACTTGCCAAACCTCAACAAAAAATCTGGCAGGCTTATGCACAAGCCAACTTAGACAGGAGCAAAGACTAGCTATTGTGTCTTCTTGTTATTTTTTTGGTATAATAGTAGAGAAAAAGGTGAACATATGAAAAAAATATTAATTGTAGATGATGAGAAACCAATCTCGGATATTATCAAGTTTAATATGACCAAGGAAGGTTACGAGGTTGTAACTGCTTTTAATGGTCGTGAAGCGTTAGAACAATTTGAAGCAGAGCAACCAGATATTATTATTCTGGATTTGATGCTTCCAGAAATTGATGGTTTAGAAGTTGCGAAGACTATTCGCAAGACTAGTAGTGTGCCTATTATCATGCTGTCAGCTAAGGATAGCGAATTTGATAAGGTTATCGGTTTAGAGCTTGGGGCGGATGACTATGTAACCAAACCCTTCTCAAATCGTGAACTGCAGGCGCGTGTCAAAGCTCTCCTTCGTCGCACGGACTTGGCTTCTGTAGATAATCAAGAATCAGATGAAAATAAAACTCAACCCTTGCAAATTGGGGACTTGGAGATTGTTCCAGATGCCTATGTTGCGAAGAAATACGGTGAAGAACTAGACTTGACCCACCGTGAATTTGAGCTTTTGTATCACCTGGCTTCCCATATCGGTCAAGTAATTACGCGTGAACACTTGCTTGAAACTGTCTGGGGTTATGATTATTTCGGAGATGTTCGAACAGTTGACGTAACCATCAGACGTTTGCGTGAGAAGATTGAAGATACACCAAGTCGTCCTGAATATATCCTAACACGTCGCGGTGTGGGTTATTATATGAGAAATAATGATTAAACTAATTAAAGATACAGTTTTAACCAGTGATTTTATCTTTATCCTCATTCTACTTGGCTTTATTTTAGTCGTGACCTTACTTTTGCTAGAAAATCGTCGGGATAATATTCGATTGAAGCAAATCAATCAAAAGGTAAAAGACCTGATTGCAGGAGATTATTCTCAGGTATTGGATATGCAGGGAAGCTCTGAAATTACCAATATTACTAATAATCTCAATGATTTATCAGAAGTAATTCGTTTAACCCAAGAAAATCTGGAACAAGAGAGTAAACGATTGCACAGTATCCTCTCTTACATGACAGATGGTGTCCTCGCGACCAATCGTCGTGGCAAGATTACCATGATTAATGACATGGCTAAGAAAAAGCTAGGTGTTCAGAAAGAAGATGTTCTAAACAAAAGTATTCTAGAATTGCTTAAGATTGAAGATGAGTATGAACTTCGTGATTTGATTACCCAAATTCCTGAGCTTATTATTGATTCTCAGGATGCTAATGGTGAGTATCTGAGTCTCCGTGTTCGCTTTGCCCTGATTCGTCGGGAGTCTGGCTTTATTTCAGGTTTGGTGGCTGTTTTGCACGATACGACTGAGCAGGAGAAGGAAGAACGTGAGCGGAGACTCTTTGTTTCCAATGTTAGCCATGAGTTACGGACACCCTTAACCAGTGTTAAATCTTATCTTGAAGCCTTGGATGAGGGGGCTTTGTGTGAAACTGTAGCACCAGACTTTATTAAGGTATCTCTAGACGAAACCAATCGTATGATGCGCATGGTAACTGACCTTCTCCATCTTTCACGTATTGATAATGCAACGAGTCACTTAGATGTGGAACTGATTAATTTCACTGCCTTTATTACTTTTATCCTCAACCGTTTTGATCAGATAAGAGGGCAGGATGAAGAGAAGAAATACGAACTGGTGAGAGATTACCCAATTACTTCAGTTTGGATAGAGATTGATACAGATAAGATGACACAGGTGATTGATAATATTCTTAACAATGCCATCAAGTATTCTCCAGATGGTGGGAAAATCACAGTGACCATGAAGACGACTGATGATCAGATGATTTTATCCATCTCAGACCAAGGATTGGGGATACCAAAGCAAGATTTACCACGTATCTTTGACCGTTTCTACCGAGTGGATCGTGCTAGAAGTCGTGCCCAAGGTGGAACAGGTCTGGGACTGTCTATTGCCAAAGAAATTATCAAACAGCATAATGGCTTTATTTGGGCCAAGAGTGAATACGGTAAGGGATCAACTTTCACAATTGTGCTTCCTTATGATAAGGATGCAGTGAAAGAAGAAGTATGGGAGGACGAAGTAGAAGACTAGAATGAGTGAAACAGGCTTTAAATACAGTATTTTAGCATCGGGTTCCAGTGGAAATTCCTTTTATCTGGAAACTCCAAAAAAGAAGCTTTTAGTGGATGCAGGCTTGTCTGGTAAAAAGATTACTAGCCTACTTGCTGAAATTAATCGCAAACCAGAAGACTTGGATGCTATCTTGATTACCCATGAGCATTCAGATCATATCCATGGAGTAGGCGTTTTGGCTCGCAAGTATGGTATGGATCTTTATGCCAATGAAAAGACCTGGCAGGCTATGGAAAATAGCAAGTATCTTGGCAAGGTAGACTCTTCGCAAAAGCATATTTTTGAAATGGGTAAAACCAAAACCTTTGGCGATATCGACATCGAGAGTTTTGGCGTAAGCCATGATGCAGTCGCACCGCAGTTTTATCGCTTTATGAAAGATGATAAAAGTTTTGTCCTTTTGACAGATACAGGTTATGTTAGTGACCGTATGGCGGGAATTGTTGAAAATGCGGACGGCTATCTTATCGAGTCCAACCATGATGTAGAGATTTTGCGAGCAGGTTCTTACGCTTGGCGGCTCAAACAACGAATCTTATCGGATCTGGGTCACCTTTCTAATGAAGATGGTGCTGAAGCTATGATTCGGACGCTAGGAAATCGCACTAAGAAAATCTACCTTGGTCACTTGTCCAAGGAGAACAATATCAAGGAACTAGCTCACATGACCATGGTCAATCAGCTAGCGCAAGCTGATCTAGGAGTTGGAGTAGACTTTAAGGTTTATGATACCTCACCAGATACCGCAACACCATTGACAGATATATAAAAGAGGCTGGAAAAAATCTTTAAAATAAAAGGCTCTTTGTCAACTGTAGTGGGTTGAAGAAAAGCTAAAATCTAGAAAGGGCAAATTTTGTCCTTTCTTTTTTGATATTGCGAATCGTGGAAATCTGTTTTTTGAAGTTTTCAAAGTTCCGAAAAGCAAAGGTATTGCATTGGATAAGATTATTATTCTCTCCTAATTTTATGTTGAAATAAGATAATTGAAGGGCGGTGAGGCTTTCTTTAGAAAGATTCTAAAGAAAGCCTGAAAGCGAGGATGAACTGGCTCTAGATTCTTCTCAATGAGTACGCAAAACCTTACTTAAAAAGTAAAAATGTAAGAGATTATAGTGGTGCTTTCATTCTTCTTAGCAACTCAAGAGTGCCTCCACAATCTCTTTAGTAGTTAAGCACACACGAAAAGTATCTTTACTACTATGCTGTTAGTAGGGTTTGATGACCATGTACTCATGAAATCTTTGATTAAATTGCTTCATGGTTTGCCATGACTTACAACTTGCCTTAAGTATTGAAATAGAACAGTCTGGTGGACTATTTTAGCCGGAATTTAGGAATATAATAACAAATGGTAAAAAAGATTAAGAATGATTTTAGCGTTTAGGACTTAGTATGAGAAAAAAGTTTTCAATATCAAGCAGTTGTAATAAAATGTAATTGTTCCATAGGATTCTTTCTAATGATTGTTTGATCGCTTTTCATTATAGATTTTATGGGACTTTTTCTACATCAAAATAGGCTCCATAATATCTATATGGGATTTACCCACTATAAATATTACAGAGCCTTTTTTTAGAATGGCAATTTCCCGGCGAAAGCACCTAATTTTTTCTTGGTCGTTTCATCGATTTGTTCAAGAGCAGAGTTGATGGCTTGAACAGTCATATCAGAAAGGGTTTCGAGGTCTTCTGGGTCAACGACAGCTGGATTGAAGTCAATGCTGACAACTTTCTTATCGCCAGTTAAGGTCGCTTGGACAAGATCTTGAGCAGATTTGCCAACAAATTGCATAGCTGCAAGTTCAGCTTGACTTTGTTCCATTTGTTTTTGAAGTTTTTGTGCTTGGCGCATCATGTTTTGCATGTTCATCATGGTGATTTATAGTTTCCTTTTATCTTATTTTTCTTCTTATTTTATCAATTTTGAGGTTAAAAGTCTAATCTTTTTTGAGTGAATTCATCTAGTAGCGAAAGGAATGTAGAGGAAATAAAAATATAGGATAGATATTCTAAGAGAATAAGAATATTTATCCTATATAGATACTAGATATTCTATGGCAACTTTAAGGGGTTACCGTCATTATTCTACCTTGTAGAAAAATCCCTCAGTACTACCATTGATAAGTTGGTGTCCAAACCATAAGCGGTCTTGTGTGATATCAGATGAGTCGGTATAGCTATCATCTGTAGAAGAGGTGACAGACATGGTTATAGGGATTCCTGCTGGTAAAAAGGCAATAGCTGCACCAGCACCTCCATCTTTAGAAACAGAATTTGCCTTAAGATAGTGGTCAATTTCTTTAGCATGTTCAATTGAAATTTTGGACTTATCACTTACTAAACCATTTTTGTCGAAAGTAAATTCAATACCTGAACGATTCCTCCAAGTGCCTGCGACACTAGAAAAATCTCCATTTTGAATTGCAGAAATATCCATTCCTTTACTTTCTGACGGAAGGGTTATTTCTCCATTTATGAGACTTGTCACAGATTTCCAAGAGAAATATCTTATGTCAAGGGAAGGTGGTTTTGTCCCCAGTCCCTCTTCTGTATCTGATTCGATAACTAAGTCTAATCGTGTTCCATTCTGATTTAACTTGTATAGTTTAAGTTGGATTTGATTAATAGATACTCGGGTAGATAATTGAAAATAACCATTTTCTAAAGGATTAAAATGTACTCGCTCTCCAATAAAATCCAGATTGTTTTCTGCATTGGTCAGTCGAATAACTTCACCATTTTTAAGAGTTCGAATATCTAATAAATCGTAATAGTTAGAATACGTTTTTAGGGCAATCAAAAGTTCGTCCGTACCGTCTTGGTCTAAATCATACAAGCTATACTGTAATCCAGAATATTCGTTAGGATAACCATTTTTTAAGTTTGCTTTTGAATTGACCTCTGTATGTGAAGTTGATGAACCATCTAGTACTTTGGCATATTCTTTAAGGACAGGATTATATAGGGTGTAATCAGGTTTCTTCTCTTCCGATGTAGAAGAAGTTGAACTAGTACTTGAAGCAATTGCTTCAGAACTTGTTGCAGAAGTGTTTTCACTCTGATGTTGGCAAGCCGTTAAAATAGAGATAGCTAAAATACTAATACTGAATAGAAATAATTTTTTCATATATTTAATCTTGTAATTCTAAGCCTTGGGCATCTTGGTGCCATTTACTACCAGTTTTAGACGTTAAAACTTGAATAGTAATCATAATATTCCAAATAGCATTTGCCAGTAAAACAAATGGCATTAAAATAGGAATGATAACTAGCAGAGTTAGAACGATACGCTTGTATCCTTGTTTAGAATTTCCAATGTAAAAATCGTAGGCACCAAACGCCCCTAAAAATAGGGCAAATAAGGCTGCGGCCAGTTTAGATTTATCACTTACTCCATTTGAATGTTGACTAGAGGCGGCTGGAGATGTGTTATCTATTTTTGAAACAATATACTCATCACCGTTTTGATAAAATTCTACGTAATCACCTACTTGTGGTTCAAAACCAAAACTTTTTCTTGAAATTGCAGTAAATTGGCCATTATCACCTTTTCCAACATAAACTGTTTCATCTTCAATTTTTATAACTTTGTTCATATAATTGTCTTCTTAATCTATTCCTATTGTATGTTAAACCCACTCACCGTTGTAATTGACACGGTAACCGTCTGGTGTAGTTGTATTGATTGCGAGTGCACCAGAGCTATAGGCATAGTACCATTTACCAGATACTTTCATCCAGCCTGTTTTCATAGCTCCTGAGTCTTGAAGGTAGTACCAGCTACCGTTATCTTTGAGCCAACCAGTCTTCATTGCACCTGAGCCGTCAAGGTAGTACCAACTACCGTCTTTTACCCAACCTGTTTGCATCCAGCCAGAGTTGTCAAAACGGTACCAGACACCATTGATTTTTTCCCAGCCGTTAGTTTTGTAAGAGCCGTCGGCGTGCTTATACCACCATCGAGAACCAGATTGCACCCAACTGCCTGAGAAATTAGAATTAGAATCAGATTGAGTTGTTGTGTTAGTATTTGAATTTGTTGAAGGATTTCCGATAGTCACCTCTTTTCTAACTTTAAAGACACGTTTTCTATTATCAACTGAGTGATCGTGCGGAGAGCCAGCTTCTCCAGACATCTCCAAGATGTATGTTCTGGCAGGAAACTGTCTGATATCGAAAACATCCCCTTTAAATTTATTACTATAAATTAAAGGCAAAAGAAATTGGTCGTTGACGTCATTAGTTAGACCACTAAAGATGACATCATTATTATGTTGGTACACAATCTTTCCGGTAGCCTTATCAATTAGAGTAACATTTCCTCTAGCTGCATTATCTCCTCCGTGCTGTAGTGGCTCTGAGAGTACACCTTCAAAATTAAATCCAAAATGATGAATTTCAACCTTTGTAATTGTTGCTTCTATTTGTTTTTCAGTACTCGTATTCGAGATAGTATTTGCTTGATTAGTTGATAAGACTTCTAGTTTGGTTACATAAGTGTAAAAAGGACCACCTTTTCCCAGATTTTCTCTGACATCAGCAGTTAACTTATAGCGAGTACCATTTAGTTCAAACTTCATGGTATAGATACCATAGTCTGTTGCTTTAAAGGCAATCGTTTTACCGTTGAATGTGGCGATACCATTGGATTCAAAACTTGCAAATTGCTTAGAAAATTCTTGTCTATAAGCTTTGTCTACATAATCAACCGTTATAAATTCACTATTACCTTTAGAAAATGCTCCGAGTTGTGCTTTTCTTTTTTCTACAAGCGTCACATCTGTTGCGACTAAATCTGTATCACGATAACCAATAGCAGGGACTTCAACATAAGTATTGGCTGCTGGAGACCATACTTTGACCATTGGAACACTTGCGGCATTGACACTTGAAATCGTAGCTCCTGTTGCTACAAGTGATAAAACTGCTGTAGTAGTTAAAACGATTTTTTTCATAATATTTGTTTTCCTTTTTTTATTTATTTTTTAATAATTTTATTCTATATCCACTCACCGTTGGCATTGACACGATAGCCGTCTGGGGTCGTCGTATTGATTGCGAGCGCTCCAGAGCTATAGGCATAGTACCATTTGCCAGATACCTTCATCCAGCCTGTTTTCATAGCACCTGAGCTATCAAGATAATACCAGCTACCGTTATCTTTGAGCCAGCCAGTCTTCATAGCGCCTGAGGCGTCGAGGTAGTACCAATTCCCACCGTCTTTCAACCAACCTGTCTGCATCCATCCTGAACTATCGAAGTGATACCAGATATTATCTAATTGTGCCCACTGATTGTAAGGGTAAGACCCATCAAGTTGCATAAACCACCAACGAGAGCCAGATTGTCGCCAAAACCCCATACCCCTACCAATATCTTGCATTTGAAAAAAGAAACCTGGTTTATTAGTCCCGTTAGACTTACCTTGTTTTGTTTGCTTACTGGTATGAGTTCCGATAGCCTTCAAGTCTTTGTCAAAAAGATTCGCTTTAGTCGCAAATGTTTGAGTCTGAGAAGAGTTTACTTCTGTGTATTGAATGGCTTTTCCATAACCACCAGCTAATTCTTCAGAGCCACCAGATGCTGTTCCAAAACTTTGAGCAATGGTAATCCAACTATTTTTAGGATTATCAAAGGCTGCAAGCCCCATATCAGTTAATTCTGGATTGATTAAGGATTCATAATGTCCAGTTTGAGCAGAGACACTTGCTCCATTAAGAGATTTGACGTAATCTGCTTTTTCTTCATACCATTGATTAATAGCCGTCATAAATCCATCATAGTTCCAAGCTAAATTTTCGGCTAGTGAAAAATTTCCTGAAGGCCAGGCACTCCAAATATCTTTATTAGATAAACGTTTATGATTCATAGTTACAGAAGCTTCTGCTGCACGAGAAAAGGCTGTTTTCTCTAGTGCAGTTGACCATTTGATGGGAACGTAGCTACTGACTATTCCTTCCGTAACAGCTTCTTTTCTGATAGCATTTATACGGTCTAAAATAGCTTGTTTATCTGGCGTCAAGAAATTTCCTTCAATTCCAACTAAGCTAGTACCAGCAGAATTGATATTTACTTCAGAGTTCATGATATGATAAGATTGACCATTGATTTCTTGAGTGGAAACCAGTCTATCATTAGCGGCTACTGATTGTGGTGCAAGCGTTCCAGCTCCTAACAATGAAAGTGCTAGTACTGTAGTAAGTGTGAATTTTTTGGTTTGTTTGTTCATTTTGTCTCCTCTTGATTTTTCTTATAAATGTTTTTATGATAAGCGAGTTCTACCATCTCCTTTATAATAATTTACATCTAGTATACTAAGAAACTTTATTAAATTTAAAAAAACTACGAAAAAATACGTTTTTCTATATCAACACCCCAAAATCAAGGTGAAATAGAACGTTTTCGTAGTTTTTCTCCTATTTGCTTATGATTAGTGTATAATGTAAAAGTGAAGTTAAAATAAAATAAGGGAGAAAGTTATGTCTACAAATTTCGGCCCCGCGCTTAAAAAGATGAGAGAAGAGAGAGGATTTACCTTAAAACAAGTAGCTGGTACAGCAATCAGCCCTAATAATCTAAGTAAGTTTGAAAAGGGCGAAGCTATGATTAAAGCAGATACTTTCTTTAAAATCTTTGAAAATCTGAATATTGTTTCTAATGAAGACATCATCCTTGTGGTTTCCATGCAAAATGAAGAGACAACCAAATTAGTCGAACATAGAAATGATCGAACTTTGGAGTCTGATGATGCCAAAGATACAGTCAAAGATGATGAAAATCCTTATGTTAGAAATTTCCTTCATCTACTAACTCTCATATCTACTGAAAAAATGCTAACTGAAGAGGATTGGGAAATTCTTGAACAACTAAAAGAGCAGTTGTTTTCTATGGATTACTGGTTACCTTTTGATTTTCATGTATTTCAGCGCTTAGGTACTTTATTTGATTTTCCCCTTCAAATGTATCAACAAAAAGAAAAAGAAGTTTTTGAAATTCTTACAAGTAGCCTTCCTTTAGCTACAAATCAAACCCATATGTTGGTGGATGTACTTCGAACAATTGTTAAATACTATTCTGAAAATGCTTATTATGATTTGGCACAACAATTGATAGATAAAATTGAATTGTATCGTATAAAGTATTGCAGGATTTTTGTCCATACTGGTTACTATTTACCTCTATATCCTTTTATGACTATCAAGATGTATGAGGTGTATAATCTTCTTAGACAAAATAAAACAGAGGGGATAAAACTAGGACATCAGATTATCCAACATCTTGATACCATGAAAGTCTTATTTCCAGAAAATGAAATTTTATCCTTAAAAAATTCCTTCATCAAGGAAGTTAAAGAACTCAATAACACAGGGATTCCATTCCCCTAGAAAGGTTATAAATGAAATCATATAAGAAATTTACGATTCTTGCTCTGGCTCTTCTTGGATTTACTAGCCAAACAGTTCTAGCTAATGATGCTAGTCATTCTACGAATAACTCTACCGGTAGTTCAGCTACTAGCTCTGCAAATGCTTCTCAAGCAACTACAGAAATCCAGCCAACGACTCCTAGTTCGAGTAAGCAGGAGACAAAGCCAACTCTTCCTACTGAGTCTAAGCTACAAACTGGTTGGGTAAAAGAAGACGGGAAGTGGACTTATTATAGTCAAACGGGTGTCAAATTTACAGATACTCTTTATGAGGGTTACCTATTTGATAAGAATGGTTACTTACTTGAAAATAGCTGGTATCAGATGGCTAACAAGTGGTACTACGCCAATGGTTCAGGGAAATATCTGTCCAATCAATGGAGTCAAATCAATGGTAAGTGGTATGCATTTGATCAAAATGGTACCATGATGGCTAATACCTGGAAGGGAAATTATTACCTGAAGTCCAGTGGGTCTATGGCAGATAAAGAATGGGTGTACGATCCTAACTACTCTAGCTGGTTTTATCTCAAGTCAGGTGGGCACTATGCTGAACAGCAATGGGTTGGCTCTTACTATCTAAAATCTGGTGGCTACATGGCTCACAAAGAGTGGATTTATGATCAAGATTACAAAGCTTGGTATTATCTTAAAGAAGATGGCGTTTATGTCACTGGAACTTATACTATTAATGGAAGCAGCCATTTTTTCAAAGATAATGGTAAATGGGTGCAAGAACTTCCAAAAGGATTTGAAAAGGGGTACTATAGTAAGACTATTTTCCTAGATCCAGGGCATGGTGGACGTGATTCGGGTGCTTACTATTATGGAATAGCTGAAAAAGATTTGAATCTACAGGTCTCTCGTAAATTACGGAAACGTTTAGAAGAACTTGGCTATACAGTTTTAACATCTCGTGATAGTGATGTGGATGTTGACTTTGTGACGGAGCGTTCTCGTATGGTAAATAAAACGAATGCAGACTTCTTTATTAGTATTCACTTTAACGCTACTGGGAATGACACAACGCTGAATCTGGGAATACAGACTTATTCTTATAAGGAAGATGCAGGTTACCCAAGCAAGATTAACCAATACTGGCACAATAATCCAGACCGAATGAGTGAAAGTAATCGTTTGGCCGCTGACCTTCATTCATCTCTCTTGACCGAGACAGGAGCTAGAGATGCTGGGCTTTTGCAAGCCACCTTCGCTGTTCTTCGTGAGACTGCGAAACCCGCTGTGTTATTAGAGTTGGGTTATATGGATAATCCAGAAGAAAACCAACGAATCCGTAGTGACCAATACCAAGATAAGTTAGTTGAAGGTATTATTAAAGGAATTCAAAAATATTACGCTGGAAATTAAGAAACTACATCAAACTAAGCTTTGGAGATTGTCCTAGGCTTAGTTTTTTATTGGTAAGGAACTGAAAATCAAGATAAGGAAGAGTAAATCTGCACTAATAAAAAAACTTTGTACTCTAGAAACCATCGTGTGACTATCGAGAGTGCAAAGTTTTTTTGAATTTTTTATGAAAATGAAGATTGTGTTTCTTATAAGTACAAGGTTATTAAGGGAGCAGTGGACATTAAAATGATGATTTTGAGTTTTTATTATTTTTGCTTTGTAGCAAGGTAACATAGTCGCTTTTTGTGTGGAATAAGTGGGAAAGAAAAACAGTTCTTTGAGTATGATCGATAAAGTAAAGCAAGATATATTGACCGATAATTTTTCCTCGTGTGGGGTACTTACTATTGATTTTAAGTCCGATTTTTTCATCTGCATCAAAGCCAGCTTCAGGAAAGGTTTCTAAACTTTTTAACCCATCTAAAATTTTGGCCACAGTATTTTTAGCAGACTGGGGTGATAAAAGAACAGTAGTAATGTAATCATGAATACTGTCAATTGCCTGACTCACTTCAGTAGATAGAATTACTTTATAAGCCATATCGTAGCCTCATATCGTCTAGGGAAGTTCCTTGTCCGGATTCATATTCTCTTAAGGCGCGTTCAGATTGGGCTTGTAGTTCCTGAATCAATCGTTCACGGTGTAAATCTTCTGCAGTTTTTATTGGCAAATCCTGTTCGAGAACAATCTGCTCGATAAAAAGACTAATAGCATCCGTCATAGTCATTCCTTTTTCCTTGATGATAGCCCTAGCTTGTTCCATTGATGACTCATTGATTTTAAAATTGTATTGCTTAGTAAGTGATGTAGTCATGGCATATCTCCAATCTATACGATATATAGCTAGTATATATCTTTTATATTTTTTAGGCAAGAAAAAACTCTATACTTTTGAGTCTGGAACATGAAAACAGCAGTTAATTTCAAGAAACAAAAAAAGAACAGCCGAAGCTGTCTTTTTACCATTATTTGAGACCGTATTTTTTGTTGAAACGATCCACGCGTCCATCTGCTTGAGTGAACTTTTGACGTCCAGTGTAGAATGGGTGTGAGTCTGATGAAATTTCCACACGGATCAATGGGTAAGTTTCGCCTTCGAACTCAACTGTTTCGTTAGAGCGTTTTGTTGAACCGCTAAGGAATTGGTAACCAGTAGTTGTGTCCATGAAGACAACTGGGCGATATTCTGGATGGATATCTTTTTTCATTTTGCAATATTTCCTTTCTGCCATGGTCTCTTTGCGAGCCATAGATTGTTACCATACTAGTCTATCAGATTCTGAAAAGTTTGGCAAGTATTTTATCAGTTTTTAAGCAAGTTTTTTAACTTTTGATAGATGATTTCGTTTTCTTCTAGACTGTAGGAATTAGCACCACTTGCTAGAGGGTGGCCTCCACCATCATGTTCTTTGGCAATTTCATTGATAGGATGGATTTTACTGCGTAAGCGAACGCGGTAGTGGCCATCAGCCTGTTCTACAAAAATTCCCCAGAGACTAACACTGTCAATGCGTCCAGGTGCACCCACAATAGCTGCAGTTTCAGCATCGGTCACATTGAATTGTTTCAAGATTTCTTGACTCAGGATAACGCGCGCCGCGCCGTTTTCATCCACTTCCAGATGGTCGTAGATGTAGCCTTGAAGTTTAGCAATTTTGTAGCTCATAGTGTCCATTTTTCGAGTGAGAGCCGCAAAGTCAAAGTTATGTTCTCTCAAATAAGCAGCAAGGCGGAGGGTCCGTGCAGTGGTAGAAGGGTAGAGGAAACGACCTGTATCACCAACGATTCCTGCAAAGAGCAACTCCGCAGCACGATCTGACAGGGCCAGTTGGGTTGTTTGGGCAAATAGGGTAATCATCTCGCTAGCGCTGCTTGAACTAGTGTCTACCCAAGATAAATCACCATATACATCATCATTTGGATGGTGGTCAATCTTAATGAGAAAATCACCTTGATTATAGCGCTTATCATCGATACGAGCAGTATTGGCCGTATCACAGACGATGACAAGGGCGCCTTGGTAGGCACTATCTTCAACAGAATCCATTTCAGCCATCCAAGTGAGAGTTGGTTCATTAAAACCAACGGCTTTGATGGTTTTTTCTGGGAAATGATGTTCCAGCAAGGCTTTCAATCCCACCTGACTTCCCAAGGCATCAGGGTCTGGTTTCATATGACGGTGAATGATAACCGTGTCGTATTCTTTAATTTTTTCTAAAATTTGATGGCAAATGTCCATAAATAACCTCAATTCTTTCTCATTTCATTGTAGCACAAGAATTTTTATTTTTAAAATGAAAAAGATGTGATATAATGGAGAAAGATAAATTGAGGAGGACGATATGGCATTAGCAAAAATTGTATTTGCCAGTATGACCGGTAATACCGAAGAAATTGCAGATATTGTAGCAGACAAATTACGTGACTTGGGCTTGGATGTCGATGTTGATGAATGTACAACTGTTGACGCTTCAGACTTCTTGGAAGCAGACATCGCTATCGTTGCGACCTATACTTATGGTGATGGAGAATTGCCAGATGAGATGATGGACTTCTACGAAGATTTAGCTGATCTCAATTTGAATGGTAAAATCTACGGAGTGGTTGGCTCAGGAGATACCTTCTACGATGAATTCTGTAAGGCTGTTGATGACTTTGATCGTGTCTTTGTTTCAACAGGAGCGGAAAAAGGTTCAGAGTGTGTCAAAGTTGATCTTTCTGCTGAGGAAGAAGATATCGAACGCTTGGAACAATTCGCAGAAGAATTGGCTGCTAAAGTAGGATAAGCATAAAAGTGCGCTGATGTAATCAATCAGTGCATTTTTCTTATCGTTACTTGGGATTTTACTAGCCTATTTACTGACTTTTTGGTACAATAATTCAAATAAAGAAGGAGACTGTATGGATTTAGATATTATTCGTCAAGAAATTGATCAAATCGACGACCAAATTGTCAAACTATTAGAAGAACGAATGCATTTGGTTGAGGGTGTAGTTGCTTATAAGAAAGCATCAGGTAAACCGATTTTAGATACCAAGAGAGAAGAAGTTATTTTTGAAAAGGTTAGAAGTCGTGTAGAGGATAAGCGCTATCAGGAGACTATTGTCGCGACTTTTTCTGACATACTCAAACGTTCGCGTGATTATCAGGATCAAAACATCAAATGAAAAAAGAACAATTTTATCCGCTAGGAATTTTTCTAGCTGCCATGGTGGGTGGACTTGTCCGCTATCTAGTTTCTACTTGGTTACCAGCCAGTCCAGACTTTCCTTGGGGCACTCTCTTTGTCAACTATCTGGGAATTTTCTGCTTGGTTTATCTTGTCAAGGGATATCTGGTCTATAAGGGAACTAGTAAGGGCTTGGTTCTAGCACTGGGGACGGGTTTTTGTGGAGGTTTAACAACCTTTTCTAGCCTAATGCTTGATGCTGTAAAACTGCTTGATACAGGGCGTTATCTTAGTTTGGTTCTGTATTTACTTTTGAGCATCGGAGGAGGCCTGTTCTTGGCTTATTGTTTAGGGAGGAAGAAATGGTAATCATCTATCTTGCAATTGCTTGTGGTTTCGGAGCTTTAGTGCGATATTTCTTTTCCCGCTACAATCAAGTCTCTAAATTGCCAGTTGGAACTCTCATAGCCAATCTTTTAGGGTGCTTTTTGATTGGTTTATTCTACAATCATGTGGAGTCTAAGGAAGTCTATGCTATTCTAGCGACAGGATTTTGTGGAGGTTTGACGACTTTTTCGACCTTTAATGACGAACTGCAAAGATTGCTAAGTGATAAGAAGGTCTTTTATTCTTACCTGACTTTGACCTACTTAGGTGGTTTAGTTGCGATTTTTTTAGGAATTTTGCTATAAATTTCTTTACTTTTTTGTAGAAATTTGGTAAACTGTATCTTGTGTGTAATGGACGCACAAAAATACAGTTTATCCGCTGAGGAAGGTTCCTCAAGATTGACAAAGATAGGAGAATAAAATGAATCCATTAATCCAAAGCTTGACTGAAGGTCAACTTCGTACAGATATCCCATCATTCCGTCCTGGTGACACTGTTCGTGTACACGCGAAAGTTGTCGAAGGTAACCGTGAACGTATCCAGATTTTTGAAGGTGTTGTTATCGCACGTAAAGGTGCTGGTATCTCAGAAAACTACACAGTTCGTAAAATCTCTAACGGTGTAGGTGTTGAGCGTATCTTCCCAATCCACACTCCACGTGTTGAAAAAATCGAAGTTGTTCGTTACGGTAAAGTACGTCGTGCGAAATTGTATTACTTGCGTGCTCTTCAAGGTAAAGCAGCTCGTATCAAAGAAATCCGTCGTTAATTCGACTAAAAAACTCTGCTTTTCAGCAGAGTTTTTATCTAGCTCCCTTAGTTCAATGGATATAACAACTCCCTCCTAAGGAGTAGTTGCAGGTTCGATTCCTGCAGGGGGCATATAAACTATTGATTTTACTGGGTGGTTGAGGTGTTCTGCCCCAAATTCGCCCCTAAATTTCTAAATATCTCTCTTACTTCTGAGTTGCTTGCTTCTTCTAGTTCTTTTAACTGGTGAGCGTACACCTCAATAGTGATGTTCATATTCTCATGGCCAAGGATTTTTGAAATAGAGAGTAGTTCAATGTGTTTTGAAATTAAGAAGGAAGCGTATGTGTGTCTGAGAGAGTGAGCATGGACATTCCTACCGACAATTCTTCTTAGTGTCTTATTAACTGCATTGTTTGATATATTAGAGAAAATACGATTTTCTTTGTTATGGATCCAATGTTCTTTCTGGTAGTTTTTTAGCAATGTAAGTGTTTCATCGTCAAGTGGTATCTTTCGGATACTGCTTTTTGTTTTTGTACTTGCAAAATCAAGATTGGTTTTATAGTTCCATGTTTTATCTACCACAAGGACCTTATTTTCGTAGTCTACACTATCCCAGGTAAGTCCCAGACATTCAGCAAAACGCATTCCAGTAACAGCTATAAGATAGATCACTGCATAAGATTGAACGCTCATTTTACGCTTTGAAACGGCTATAACTATCTTGTACTCTTCAACCTCAAGAAACTTGGTTTCTTTTTCTATACCTTTATTTTGAGAAACCGCTTTGGCAAAGGTTGTGAAATCCTTTTGAATGATTTCCTCGTGAACTGCCATAGCTACGCATTGCTTGATATGGATATTTAATCTTTCAACTGTTGCCTGTGAATGTGTTTCAGCAAATGTATTTAATGCTTGTTGATAGATTGAACTGGTGATGTTTTTAAGTTTCACTCCAGGAAACAGTTTTTCAATGTTGCGACTGGTAACTTGATAAACTTGCCAAGTAACAGGAGAAATATTAGGTTTCTTATGAATGGTAGACCACTGGGTGAAGTAGTCGTAAAGGGTAATGTCGTCCGAAACATAAGAGGGAAGAAGTAGTTCTTTCTCTCTTTCAGCAGCAGCTATCTGTGCAGCCTTTTTTGTTGGGAACCCCCCTTTTTCAGCTTTCTTGTATTTTCCGTTGTGAGATTTATAAGAAATGCGATATTCCCATTTCCCGTTCTCTCTTTTTCTGTATGATGCCATTTGATTTTCACCTCATTTCTTGATAAAATGGGTATAGTAAAAAGGGCTTTTTAATGCCTTTTACTATACTGGATATCCTCACACTCAAGATTGCCGTCGGAGAGTGTGGGGATTTTTTGTTATTTTTTAAGTTCTTTCAATAAAGAGATGATTTCTTCATTCTGTTGAATGATAATCTGATTTTGTTGTATTTGAACTTTTTCAAACGCACCAGGACCGCTTGCATTTGCTAAAGCGATAGTTTTGCTACTTAGTATATTTCCTATGTATGCAGCTTGCTCAGGATATTTTTCAAGAATATGAATCATGTCATTTTCTTCAAAATATGGGATAGCATCCGCATAATACTTTTGTTTTTGAGTGTCTTTTTTTGAAATTTTATCTTTTCCACCAAATAACGCCATAATATTTCCTCCGTTTATTTTTTTAGATATTTAATTATTGGTCTTATTAAGATATAAGATATTATTAGTCCAATAAAGAATGGCCCAATTTTTCCTTCAAACAGTAGAGATAGGGAAGCAAGTAAGAAGAGTAGACCGACAATAGATAATATAATGGATTTAATTGTAGGACTTTCTTTTTTTAGTGTTGTTTCAACTGAAGTAGTAAATTGAGTAGAATCAGTAACATTTAATGCGTTTTCTTCAATAGGGATAGTCGGTTTTGATAATTGTACTAAATCTGATTCTTTTTTCAATTCTAATGCATCGGATGTTAGCACAGGCTCAACATTTTTTTGTTTTTCTTTTTCTCGTAAATCCACTTCATGGACACCTAATACCAATTCAGAGCTTTCTTCCTCAGTCTTTTCATGTACCACATTTTCGATTGGAGTCGGTATGATTTCGTTACTTTCTTGTGGTATAGAATCAACATCTGACCTTAGCACAGATTCAACATTTCTTTGCTCTTCTTTTTCTCGCAAATCTATTTCATGAACATCTAATGCCAATTCAGAGCTTTCTTTTTCAGTCTTTTTATGTACCACATTTTCGATTGGAGTCGTCGGTGAGACTTCATTACTTTCTTCTAGCGTAGAATCAATAACTGATAGATATATTTCAAAACCAATATCTAAGTCGTTATTAGTAATAACCTTATCGTTTAAATCATCCCACTCTTTGTATGGTCCACCTTTTATTTCTCCCTCTATTACAAAGTTATATTTTTTGTTATCAAAATATTTTCGTATTGTTTTAGCAACAGTCGCAGGAACATATCCTACATGATTATTAAATATCAAAACTTTTATAGCATTAGGATCATACTTATTATCTACTTCTGGAACAAGCTCAATATTGAAAAAGTCTAAATCTTGATATTTGAAAACTTTCATGCCATATTCTTCAAGTTCTTCTCTAAGTTCCTTAGTTGATAAATTGCTATAGTACTTTGCATATTCTGGGATTCCGTTATCTTCGGCAATTAGATTACAGGCTTCTTTAACCGCTTTTTTATATTTGGTTACACCAGCAACTCTAAACACGATTTTCTCAACAGTCTTTTGCACAATTTCCTCCTCTAGCCAAATACCCACAATATCATTTAATTAACCAATGCTAGATATTCCTCCTTAACCATGATTTCATTTGTCACGGTTTTTAGATTGTAATAAGACATGAATTTAAGGTAATCAAATTCTGTGGGGTCGTCTAAGCTTTCTAGTGCGTCTTTCACGAGATGATGGATCATATTCCTATCAGCTTCGTTTTCACAGCGTAGGCGAGCGTTCTGGTATTCTGATCGTGTGTGATCCTTGTGTCCTAGTTCATGAAGTAGGACCTTAACCCTCTCTTTTTTGCTGAGTTTGTTAGACAGGAAAGCTGTGTTGGTTTCTTTTTCGTAAAATCCAAGTTCATCAGGTATTAGCTCACCGTCAAAATCAACAATGCGAACCTGAAAATGACTTATAATTTCTTTTTCGGTCACTAAGCAGTACCTCTAATCACCAGCTTCTTTGAGGTAACCTTCAATGATAGACTGGATGATTTTCTTCTTTTCATCTGTTAATTCTCGGCCACCAAACATCATGACGTTAGACGCCATTTCTTCTACGTTCAGGGTCTTCCCTTGCCAGATATACTCTTTTGAATCACCAGCGATAGCAGGGTTATCTGTACGTCCGAGTAGGTAGTCGGCACTTACATTAAAATAATCAGCTATTTCTTTTAAAACTTTTGAACTAGGATTACTTCTTTTTAATCGATATAAAGTATTAGTTCCATAACCAAGTTTTTCTTCTAAAATATTGATAGAAATCCCCTGTTTATCAGCTAATTCTTTTATTTTATCGAATGCTACAAACATTAATTTTTCAACCTTTCTAAGCAAACGAAAAATAATTTTAAAATATTTGTAGAAAAATGTTGACTTATTTAGTCAAATGTTTTAAAATAATATTCGTAAGCTAAAGAGTTAGCGAACTAGACAACTAAAAAATAAAGCCTTATAAAACTGATTGGCGTCTGTTTTCTATAGGTAAAACTTACTTTTAGTAGGTCTTTTCTCTATGTTTTTATTTTAAAACATTTGACTAGAGATGTCAAGAAGTTCGCTAACTTTTTAGATAATTTTTTAAAAAGAAAGGAGAGGGATATGAGTAAACCATCAAAAAAATCACTACCAATTCAAAATTTAGAAATTAAGATAGATAGCGACTCTAGTATTCCACGGGTTATTTTGAACGGGATTGATTTTCAAGCAGAAGATATTGGTCTTCGAGGTATTAATATCATTTGGGAAACAAAGAAAGATGAAGTCCCAGAGACACTTATTCAGGTTGATTATATAAATAACCGTGAAGCGCCTCATATAGTATCTGTCAAACAGTCGTTTCAAAATACTTTACTTAAATAGTTGTGGCGAGTTTTATTTACATTATATCAAATTTAGAAAGGAAGAATATGAGTAAAGAACTAAAGATAATCAAGGCTAAAATCAAAGCTCGTTTGATTGAGATGGATATGACTCAAACTGAGTTAGCAAAACAAGTACCTGTAACATCATCAGTTATTTCAGAGCTACTGAAATATGGAAAAGGTAGTGAGTCTGTTAAGGAAAAAGTTGCAGATGTTTTAGGGATTGAGAACCCTTGGAGAAATCACTGAGAGGTCCATATATGCAAGCGAAAATAATACTGAATTGGCAGAAGAAAAATCACCAACTTAATCAGCTGATGATCGATAGTCTTGAGGGGCTAGATGTTTGGGAAACTATTTTAACACTAGGAAAAGTAAGAAGAGGAACATTATGAACGAAATTTTTAATTTTCACGGACAGGAAGTCCGTACTTTGATCATTGATGACGAACCTTGGTTCGTTGGGAAAGATGTTGCAGACATCCTAGGATATAGCAAGGCTAGAAATGCGATTGCTCTTCATGTTGATGAAGATGACGCCCTAAAACAGGGCCTCACAGATAATTTAGGAAGGGTTCAAGAAACTATCATCATCAACGAATCTGGCCTCTACTCTCTCATTTTATCCAGTAAATTATCTCAAGCGAAAGAGTTTAAGCGCTGGGTGACATCAGAGGTTTTACCAGCTATTCGCAAGCAGGGGGGATTTATCCGTGAGGACTTGGATGAGGATGCCTTCATCGCTCTATTTACTGGACAGAAGAAATTGCGTGAGCAACAGGCTAGCATGATTGAAGACATCGACTATCTAAAAAACGAACAGCCAATTCACCCAAGCTATGCTCAGTCGCTACTGAAGAAACGCAAGGCTCGTGTCGTGGCTTGCTTAGGTGGCATTGATAGTCCGGCTTATGCGGATAAGATTTTCGCTCAGTCGGTATTTAGACAAGCTGAGATTGACTTTAAAGACCACTTCAATATTAGTCGCTATGATTTGCTACCGAAAAAGTTTGCAGAAGCCGCATTGGCCTACTGGATGACATGGGAGCCAAGCACAAACACTAAGATGAAAATTATGGAACTGAACGCTTTTAGCCAAGCGTAGGGGTAGGCATGGAAGATAAAATTATCGAACTTGCTGATTATTTCATCAGCGAATCTACAACGTACAGAGAAGCTAAGATAGCGTGTGAGAAGCTATTGAGACAAGTCAGCCATGAGATAGAACTCAGGGCGATGGAAAGTAAGACAGTTTGACAACAACACAAAAAAGCACCTAACGAAGTCAGGCGCTTACTAAAATAACTAACTGAATTATAACACGAAAGGAGTAAAAATGGAAGACCTTATTCAAGCGATTGCAAGCCAGATCAAGTTTACCGTCTTACAATCAGCAAATATTGAAGAAGCGTTCCCTCTGGAACTCAAGAGAAAAGATGTGGCTAAAATGCTTGGGGTTTCTGTAGATACGTTCGATGACCGTTTTCGCTACCAGAAAGGATTTCCAAATATAAATGACAAGCGTTGGCCACGAGATGCAGTCCGTGAATGGTACAACGCAAACTGGATGAATCTAACGAAGTGAGGGGAAAATGAACCTATTAACAAAAATCAAAAACTGGTTATTTAAAGAACTCAACACCGACTGGAAAGTTGTTGCGTTAGACTTACATCAAGTGTTGATTGAAAAAGAGAAAAAATTAAAGATTTAGAGGAGAGAAGAAATGTTTGAACCACCGATTTTAGACCAGCTGATGGGAGCAGGAGCTCTGCTGCTTGGCTTTGTGGGAGCTTATCGTCATATCAAAATGCAAGAACAACGAGAGGAAGAAGAGAGACGGGAAGAGCAAGAATTTGCGTCTATGATTATCCAAGGCTATAACCATGCATACGAACGTGGTAGAGAGGACAAATGGCAAGAAATTCGCAAGAATATTCGCCGAGAGTTTAAAGGTTTCACCTATGACAATGAACCGCCTGTAGGTTTATGCCCAGAACCTCTGGCATTACCAGAACCTAAAATGCACATCTTGAAGTGAGGAGGTCAGGAAATGGAAGAATTGATTGAATGGCTGTCGTGGCATGAGAGAGTGAATATTGAAATGATATCGTCTGATGAAGAAAAGTCTGATTTTGAAATATATTTAGAGGACGAGAATAGTAAAATATCACTTATCAAAGAATACCTGGCTGACTATGAAAAACTAGCTAAGGACTATCGTGATGTGGTCTCTGAAAATAAGCTGTTAAAGGTTGAGAAGATGGCGCTAGAGGGTAGGTACATCTATGAGGATATGCGGATGAAATATCGTGCAAACCGTAGGAAGTGGGGGGCTCGGTATGCCTGAAATTAAGTGGATAAAAATCACAACAGATATTTTTGACGATGAAAAGATTTGCCTGATTGATGCCTTACCTGATCCTGATGCCATCTTAGTGATATGGTTCAAGATTTTGACACTTGCTGGAAAACATAACAGTAATGGTTTGCTGATGATGACGGATAAGGTTCACTATACAGATGAAATGTTAGCTACTATTTTTCGTAGACCATTGAATACAGTAAGAATGGCTATTGGAGTTTTTGAACAGTTCGGGATGATTGAGATTATCGATGGAATCATTAGCTTGCCAAATTGGGAAAAACATCAAAACGTTGACGGAATGGAGAAAATCAAGGAACAGACACGTAACCGTGTAGCCAAATACCGTAAAAAACAGAAAAATCTTGCTCTTGGTAACGTTACAGGTAACGTTACAGTAACGGACGGTAACGCACTAGAAGAAGATAAGAATAAGAATAGATTAGATAAAGATAAGAATAAGAAAAGAATAACTACTACTAATAATAGTAGTGGTAGCGAAGAAAATATCTTAGAACTTTTTCAATCTGAATTTCGCAGACTCTTATCTGGATTTGAGATTGAAGAAATCAACCATCTCCTAAATGAGAATGATGTGGATTTAGTAAAAGAAGCGTTGAAGACTGCTATTAACTCAGGAAAACCAAACATCAAATATGTTGGTGGCATTTTAAGAAATTGGCAGATGAACAATGTCACGACTGTGGAGCAGGTTCGTCAATCCGAAAAGAAAAACAAGGATAAAACATCGGAACAGGAGGCTAAGGACGAATGGGGGTATTAGAACTGATTGAGCAATTTGAAGAGGAATTTTATCCGTTAAGCTATGAGAAGAAGACTCTTTTAGCGAATCAGCCAATTCATCAAGTGATTGCCTGCTTGTCTGAAATGGCCAGCTGGCAGGAATGCGGAGGTCGTCTTTCATGGTAGAGAATGTATTTGAGGAGATTGCCTTATCTTATCACAGGAATACAGAACAACAGAAAGAGCTTTGCGAAAAGCACAATATTCCTTTGATAAAGATATTGAGGACTGAGAGTGTTGTGTGCCGTATGTGTGAATCTGAACGGATCCATGAGGAGAATCAAGCAAGGGTTAATGAATTGGCTAACGCTGAGAATGAGCGTGAAAGGAAATACTATCTTGAGAAGTTCTCTCTTTATGATGAGGTTTTGAAAAATGCGACTTTGGACAATTTTGAGACCCCAACCGAAAAAGAAGCGGAAAAGCTAGCTTTTGCGAAGCGGATTTGTCGTGAGTGGTCTGAGGGAGCAAGGAACAACATCGTGTTACAAGGAGAACCTGGGACAGGCAAGAGCCATTTGGCCTTTGCTATGGTGAAGGCTTTATCTGAGTACACGAAAGAGATTGCTATTTTCATCAACGTGACTGACTTGTTGATGAAGATTAAAGCTGATTTTAGTCAGGAAGAGTTTCTGGTCAATAAAATTGCGAGCGCTAAGTTTTTGGTCTTGGATGATTTGGGTATGGAGAAGGATAGCGAGTGGTCGTTTACTATTCTCTACAATATCCTGAACAAGCGTTCAAATACAATTATTACCACGAATTTGATTTCTGCTGAAATTCAGAAAAGATATGGCAGGCCCTTCATGTCTAGACTGATGAAGGGAGTGGATAAAGACCATTTGATGATTTTTAATGATTTGACAAACAAGCGGAAGCAATATTTTTAGAACGGAGGTGGCTGATGTTTATTTTAAAGCATGGGACAAGGGAGGACAAGCCCTTTCTGAGGTCCGCAGTTATCGGTGAGACTGGCTTGGACATTTCATGTTCAGAGGAGAAGAAAGCCATGCGGTTTGTTTCTCGTGGGGCAGCCGTACAGGTTGGTAAGGCATTGAGGGGTTCCTTTGGGAACTTTTACCCTATCGAGGTGGAGTGATGTTAAATCTCTACTTCGTCTACAATGGGCACTGCAAGTTTTTTCTTGGAAGTTTTAACAACGTGGATGAACTTATCGAACAGATGAAAGATCATCAGTGGGCTTTCTCTGGTATTACTAGACCAAGATTTAAAAAATATATCGGAAAATACGAAGTGCGTTTTGATTATGGTGCTGTAGATTGCTATTACTTAGCAACAAAATCAACGTGCCGCGAACCACGTTAAAAGCGAGCTAGAATATGCGTCAGACTTGGACGAATGACGTATAAAGAATTTGCTAGCTCTTGTGTCTTTGAGCCATGAGGGGCAAGAGCTGGATTTTTATAAACAGGATAAAACATGGAATATAGCAAATAGACAGTCATTGAAGGACTGAAACGCACAATCGAGCAGACGGAGGCAAGGATAGCAGAACTATCTGAACCGTGTGTCAAATCGCTTGCTTTTAGCAGGTCTGAGGAACGTGACTTGCTTAAAAAGAAAGTGAAAAACTGGAAGAAGAGAATAAAGGAGTTGGAAGATGAAATATAAAGTAATTGCATTTAATTCCGATGTCCAAGAAGAGTTGACAGGAACATGTGATCTTTGCTACGGAACAGCTATGGTCGAGAATGGTTATGTGACTGTTGAAGATGAAACAGGAGAAGCTACTGACATCTATCTAACTTGCTGGTCATGGGGCGATTACTTCACAATTAATGTTGGCAATTTGGTTGATTTCTCAGCTTGGTTGCAAGAAAGGGATGTTGAACCAATTGGAGATTGTGACCCTAGGGCATGGTTGGATAGTTTGGTTTATGATTACGAGGAGGAACTTGAAGATGAATAAGCAGGAATTGATTGAACGTATGGAAGGTTTAAAAAATCTTTTCGGGAATAAACCTGAATATGTCGAAATAGATACGGTAATAGAACTTATTTCTGAACTAAACGAACCAGAGAAAGTCAAAGTAAAGCAGTTTGTGGCGGATTGGTATGAAGAGAATAAGGATGATTTTGAAGGGAATTTATTTAGATATATCATTAATATTTCATCGATTTTTGACGGTGCTAAACTTAATGAATTTGATAGGTGGTTTCTACTCGCTAGCACAAAATCATTTCAAACCCTCGTCAACATGCATCAGTTTGGCTACGAGGTCAAGAAAGAGAAGCGGTATTTTGTGAAGATTACAGCTGCAGAACAGTATCTTGTAAGAGTTGAAGATGAGAATTTCTTAGGATTTTTACAAAGTAGATTAAGATCTAAATTTACTCGCAAAGGACTAGAAGAAGCTGGGTTCGGCTGGGTATTCGATTGTCCAGGGATTGAGATTGAGGAGGTGGAGGGATGATACAAACGCTTGAAGAAGGAATGAAGAATCAAAGTGAATGCATAAAAGTCCCAAGGGAAATCAGACCGTTTGATATAGGGTATCGAATAGTGAATCAACATGGAAATCCGCTTGCCTTAAAAAATGGAGCAAGCATATTCGATTTACCTTCGCTGGCTGAAAAAGCCATTAAGAAAGAGTTTAGTAAAGATGACCCAGACTTTGACATTGAAAAGCATTTTGTTGAAGAGGTCGCTATTGTCAATTTAAGTAAATTTAGCAGTTATTTTGAGGAGGTGGAATAAATGGAAAATTTAATGTTCTGGGGAATGTTTATTGCTTGTTTGCTGATTTCGGCTATGACATTTTATATTATGCACTCTCAAGCGATGGTCAATAGAGATTTGGTAAGAAAATACTATGACTTAAAACAAGAACTTCTAAGAGTTTTTGGTTGGGATGAATATGACTGGGCAAATAATTTTAGGGATTATGCTCGTAAAGTTGAAGAACTTATAAAGTTTAAAAAAGAAATTGAACAACTTGAAATTATTAAAAAAGCATTAGAAGTCAAAAGTTTGGAAGAATTGCAGAAGAAGAAAGAACAGATTGAAAGTGTAATCAAAACGTTAGAAAAATGAGGAGTTGGAGTGATGGAAGAAATGAAAAGAGAATTTGCAGGTAAATTGTACAGAAAAGCTTGTGAAATTGCAGAGTTTTATGAAGAGCAAATGGATAGTGAAGACTATGACGAAGTGTTTGATATTGAAGAGTGTTTGGTAGAGTTATGTCAGCTAGTTTTTGACGAAATGATTTTTTGTCAAGCGGCAGTATCGAGAACATACTTCGCAACATTGCCAACAGGCAATCCTTATATTATGAGTGAAGCAAGAAAAGAATTACCTTTTGAACCAAAGCAGGAGGTCATAAATTGAAACGATTTATCGCAATATGGATTCTGCTATCTGCTGGATTGAATATCTGGCAGATGGACAGGATTCGAGATTTGGAAGAGAAGAAGCCGATGATTGTCTACAAAGCCGATAACGCAGGCGCTGAGATATTCGGCAAGGTCGTTGAGAAAGGACGACATGGGAAGCTATACACAGTGACTATCAGAGATTATGGGATTTTCGTAGTCACTAGAGAGCAGTGGGATAAAGTGAAAGTTGGGGATGAGGTGATGATTTAAAATGAAATGCGAGTTATACAACGATCATTTTGAAAATGCTAAAAGGTATCAGATTCCAAGGGCGCAGTTAATTATCGCTGATATTCCTTATAATTTAGGTAATAATGCGTATGCTTCAGATCCCCGTTGGTACAAGGATGGAGACAATAAAAACGGCGAGAGCAAACTGGCAGGAAAATCATTTTTCGATACGGACAATGATTTCAAGATTAATAATTTTTTCGATTTCTGTTCTCGGTTACTAAAAAAAGAACCTAAAGAAAAGGGGAAAGCGCCAGCTATGATTGTATTCCACGCTTGGCAACAGCGAGAAATGGTTATTGAATGTGGTAAAAAACATGGCTTTAATAACGCTTATCCACTTTATTTTACAAAGAAATCAAGTCCACAAGTTTTAAAAGCAAACATGAAGATTGTTGGCGCTGTTGAAGAAGCGACTGTTTTATACCGTGACAAGTTACCGAAATTCAACAATAGTGGGTCAATGGTATTGAATCATGCTCCTTGGGAGAAAGATAGTAACTATCCCACGATTCATCCGACGCAGAAACCTATACCAGTTTTAAAACGATTGATTGAAATATTTACTGATCCAGACGATGTTGTTATTGACCCAGTAGCTGGAAGTGGCTCAACTTTGAGAGCTGCAATCGAAATGGGACGGTCAGCCTATGGTTTTGAAATAAAAAAGGATTTTTACAAGAAAGCGCAGGAGCAGATGCTCTCAACCTTTCAAACCAGTCTATTCTAGACCACTATATCAGACTACAATTTTTGATTTTTTAGGAGAAAAAGAATGAACACACTAGACAATGTAAAACAATGGTTTATTGACCGTGACCTTGAAAACGGTGGACGACTGGATAAGCAGTCTTTGAAATTAAGCGAAGAGTTCGGTGAGTTATGTGCAGGCTATCTCAAGAAGAATGAGAAACTGACCAAGGACAGCATTGGAGACTGTGCAGTCGTGATTGTCGGTCTGGCCTTGTTGATAAAAGAGGATGTGCATAAGATTTTTGAGGGATTAAATCACGTTGAAGAAGTAGATGTAATGAACTGTTTTAAAGGCTTAAATTTAAACATTTGTGCAATTCTATCATATAGCGATAGAAGATACAATGGAATATTTCGTTATGATTTAGTATTCGCGGTTGAATATCTAAAATCAATCAGCAATGCCCTTGGTTATAGCTTCGAGGAATGTTTTGAACTAGCCTATCAAGAAATCAAAGACCGAAAGGGTCGTTGGATTGATGGTACTTTCGTCAAAGAGGAGGATTTATAAAATGAAAAAACTAGGAATTATTTTAGGAGCAGTATTTGTAATCGTTGTATCGCCATTTGTGGTTCAGTATGGATGGAATGAAATTATCACAACGATTGTTCCAGTTGGTAAAATTACAGTCTGGCAAGCACTAGGGATGGATGCACTACTGTCTTTTATCTGGCCTGTATTGTCTAGCAAAAAAGAATCTGAAGAGGATTATTCGTATGCGGTAAAGAGCAGTATTTCGAAAATCATTACATGTGCATTCTTGATATGGTTAGCTAGTTTATTTATTTAAGGAGGATTTGGCATGATACCGAAATTTAGAGCGTGGGATAACTGGCGTAAGAGAATGTCGGTAGTCGATAGGATTTATATAGACACCAAAGGAGTTCGCTTATATGATGATTTTGGAGAGTATTGGAGAGATTTTAGAGATGTCGAATTCATGCAATCAACAGGACTCAAAGATAAAAACGACAAGGAAATCTTTGAGGGGGATGTAGTTAGACAAGTACGAACCCAACCAACAACGGAAAATGAAATAATTATAGGTGTTGTAACCATGATTGAGGGAACTTGGTTGATTATGAACGATTGTGAGCAGTTAGCTAGCAAATTGTGGTCAGAAACTGACGAAAACGAAATCATCGGAAACATCTACGAAACCCCTGAACTTTTGGAGGAGTTAACATGACAGACAACATAAACAAACCAAGCCACTACCAAGGTGCAAACGGTCTTGAGGCTATCGATGTTGTGCATAACTTCGTTGGGAACCTTTCCGGAGCGTCTGCTTTCTTTTGAGGCAACGCAATCAAGTATATGCTTCGTTTCCAAAAGAAAAACGGTCTTGAAGACCTGAAGAAAGCCAGAAAGAATCTTGACTGGCTTATCGAGGAGATGGAGCATGAGTGAATACGCTTTGTATCAAGGTGATGCATTCATAACATTGGGCACTCTTGCTGAAATCAGCAAAGAAATGGGAAACAAGAAAGGAATTAAAAGTCAATGAACAAAAGAATTAAGAAGAAGATAGCTAAACGGCAGATACAAGAAAAGCAAGAAGAATTACCCAAACAACTACGGAAGTTAAGTCCTGAAGAAATTGAAGCTATAGCTAAAATGATTAACCAGGCATTTTCTAATATTCACAAGGCTTTCTCTCAGATATTTGATAACTTGTTTACATTTTTTAAAAACTTGGAGGTGGAAATTGAAAAAATTGAGCGACGAAGAACTCAAAACGTTAGACAGAGAACTTTTCAAATTTCAAAACATTCAACGCACAATAGATTTAAGAAGGCTAGAATTAGAAACCAGAAATCCAGATGCTCAAAGTGGACCTACTGTAGGAATAAGCAAACCTACCGAAACTATCGCAATCAGAATCGCGGATGATCCGACTTTAAAATTTCTTGAAGGATTTAAAGGGATTATTAACAAACTCTTGAGTAATCTAGTGGATGAGGATATGGAGATATTTAATCTACGCTGGAGATACCCTCAACTGCGATGGGAAGAAATAGCAGAACAGAAATTCATGAGCAAAGCTACAATATATCGACGTAGAAGGATTATCTTAGAACAGTACGCTATACTGAAAGGTGAGTTGTAAATAAGATTGAGACAAAAGACATCTTGAAGTCTCACAAAAAAAGGTCTATTATGATAGCATGAACTTCTGAAACAAAAACACAAATCACATGTTGGAGTCATCCTATTTTTTCCAGAAAAGTTGTTTAACAGAGGAACATCATGAGTCAGCAATCAGCTGGCTTTTTGTTTTGCAGAAAGGAGGTAGAACATGGAATTTGTATCACCGATAAAAGATAACGATGACATTCAAGCTATGAAAGATTATCTTAGAGAGTGGAACGAGATGTATTATATGCTATTCATCACAGGTCTGAATACTGGATTGAGAGTTGGAGATATCCTTACATTGAAAGTTAAAGATGTTCAAGGCTGGCACATCAAACTAAGAGAACGGAAGACTGGCAAGCAGATAACAAGACGGATGACAAAAGAACTCAAGAAAGAAATGAGGAGATATGTCGAGGGCAAACCATTTCATCATTTCTTATTCAAGAGTAGGCAAGGTCAGAATAAAGCAATCACTCGTGAGCGAGCCTATCAAATCATACATGAAGCAGCTGAGGAACTTGGCATTGATAATGTTGGCACACATACAATGCGCAAGACGTTCGGCTATAAATATTACAACAAGACAAAGGATGTAGGAACATTACAAAAAATGTTCAATCACTCGTCGCCTGCAATCACCCTGAGATACATAGGGATAGAGCAAGCAGAGCTTGATGACGCACTACGGAACTTTGTCATTTAATTTTTTTAGATATTACTTTCACATAATGAGTTAAGCATAAACTGAAAAAACAAAACGCTTTAAAAACCATAATTAGTAAGGGTTTGAGATTTAGAATGAGTTTAACAAAATATAAGATATGTGAAAGTGAGGGATAAAATTGGTATAGTTGGAGGATGGAACATTGGGATTATTTCTAGGATATCTAGTTGTTTATTTTTTGACCCTAATTATTTTAGTCGTTATTTTTGACTGGACAAAAAGCGATGTATCAGAACACTTTGAAAAAGGGCTGCTATTTATTTTCTTACCGTTCGTTTTTCTTTTTGTATTAGTCTATGATTTTATAAAGAAAGCAAGATGAGACAAAAGACATCTTGAAGTCTCACAAAAAAAGGTTTATTATGGTAGCATAGATTTCTTGTATGAGATGGGATAGGTCAAGAGCCTGTCCTTTTGTTTTACAAAGGAGTATATATCATGTACAACAAACCAGTCAGACAGAGCTTGAAGACAAGGAAGTGGTACAAGTTCCGTGATAAGATCATGAGACAACACGATTACCTTTGCCAAGAAAGTCTGAGATATGGTCAGTCAGTTCCAGCTGAAATGGTTCATCATATTTACCCAGTATCTGAGTATCCAGAGCTGGAGTATGTATCTTGGAATTGTTTGCCGCTGACCAACCGCAAACATAATACGTTTCATGACCGCAACAACGACAAGATAATCGGAAATGGTATTTATTGGCAGAAGAAAAGAAAAAAAGAATTTTTAAATTTTTTCAAAAACAAAAATGAAAAATGAAAAAAATTTTTTTACCCCCCCCACTTCAAAAAAATTTTTTCGAAGCCTCTGGGAACCGGTGAAGGGAACTTTTTCCAAGTCGGGGGCCTTCAAACAAAAAGGGGGTAAAAACTAAGCGATTTTGACGGAAGGAGGTAGTTTTTGGCTAAACCAATTACAGCAAAGTCGATTAAGTCAAAAGTGGTCAAGCAAATGAAAGACTTGGGCACTTATCGTAAAGAGTTCGAAATGATCATTGACATCTTTGCAGGTATGCTATATCAGTATCAGAAACTTGCTCAAGATTATGCTGACATGGGTTATCCAGTAACAGACACCTACGTCAATAAGGCTGGTGCTGAAAATGAGCGCAAAGTTCCAATCTTGACAGCGATGGAAATTTTGAGGAAAGACATCCTCAGCTACTCTAATCAGTTGATGATGAATCCTAAGTCGCTCGGTGAGGTAGTAGAACAAGAGGGTGAGTCAGTTCTTACTGAGGTTCTGAAGTTTAAGAACGAAATCAAGAAGAAGCGAGTGACTGGCAATGGGTAATCTTGATAAAGCGAAAGAATACGCTCAACACGTCTTAACTCATCAAGAAGAACATTGCGAGGAGAACATTCTTGCTGCTGAACGTTTTTTCCGTGATTTAGAAAATCCTGCTTTTGAGATGGATGAGGAGATGGTGGATTTTGTTATTCACTTTATTGAGAACGTGATAGTTCATCAGCAGGGCGATGATATGTTTGCTGTTTCTATCCGTAACAAGCCATTACTCTTGCAACCTTGGCAACACTTTGTAGTTGTGAACCTGTTTGGTTTTTACTACAAGGGGACGAATGAGCGCAGATTCAAAGAAGCGCTTATCATGCTTGCTCGGAAGAATGGAAAGACTTCGTTTACTGCTGCAATTGCACTTGCTTATCAGATTCTGGACACGGATAGCGGTTCAAAATGTTATATCGTTGCTAACTCAGTCAAGCAAGCGATGGAAGCTTTTGGATTTTTAAGATTCAATGTTGAACGCTGGAACGATAAGAACATTCGTATCAAGGATAATAACCAAGAGCATTCTATCACTGCTAATTTTGGTGATGAAGGTTCTTTCTTTATCCAGGCACTGGCTAATGATGAGAGCCGATTGGACTCTCTGAACGGGAATGTTATCATCTTGGACGAGGCTCATACCATGCGAAATAGTAAGAAGCATGGTCTTATGAAAAAAACAATGTCAGCATACCGGAACAGTATGCTTTTTGTTATCTCTACGGCTGGGGATATTCCTACGGGGTTCCTTGCTAATCGTTTGAAGTACTGTCAAAAGGTACTTAAGCAATTAGTCACTGATGATTCATTCTTTATCTTCATCTGCAAGGCTAATCAATCTGCTGATGGTGATGTAGTAGACTATCTGGATGAGAATATTCTCAAGATGGCTAATCCGTCGTGGGGTGTCACTGTTTCGCTCAAGGCTCTCAAGGAAGAGGCAGAGCAGGCTATGAATGATCCTCAGACTAGGAACGAGTTTTTCAATAAGACGTTGAATATCTTTACGAACTCTATGAACGCTTATTTCAATCCTGATGAATTTATAGCGTCGGATAGTTGCTACGATTGGAGTCTAGAAGAGTTGGCACGCTTGCCGATTCGTTGGTATGGCGGTGCGGATTTGTCAAGATTACATGACTTAACAGCAGCTGCTCTTTATGGTGTCTATCATGACGGTGAGAAAGACGTTGATATCTGTATCACACATGCTTTCTTTCCTCGGATTAATGCTCAGAAGAAGGCTAATGATGATGGGATTCCACTTTTTGGCTGGCAGTCTGATGGATGGCTGACGATGAGCAACACTCCAACGGTTCTCTATGATGATATTGTCAAATGGTTCATCAGTATGCGTGAGCGTGGATTTAAAATCCAAGCTGTGGGAATGGATAGGAAGTTTGGCCGTGAGTTTTTGGCTAAGATGAAAAAGGCTAAGTTCAAGATGATTGACCAGCCTCAGCTATTCTATCTGAAATCTGAGGGATTCAGAAGGATTGAGTTCAAAGTCAAGAACAAGGAATTTTACTATCTTCATTCTGACGCTTATGAATACTGTGTGAGCAATGTTAGAGCGATTGAAAAGGTGGATGATGCTGTGCAATATGAAAAATTAGACGGTGACGGTGGTACTGCAAGAATTGACTTGTTCGATGCCAGCGTTTTTGCTTGTATTCAGGCTCTTGCTAATCTTGGTAAGGGTGGCGACGTGATGAGATTCTTTGATTAGAGAGAAAGGAGGTGAGGAAACATGGGTATTTTTGATAAGATTTGGAAACGAAACAAGCCAAGTAAGCCAATCAATATGCTGAGCCATTCAGATTTAGGACTATCAAATTTGATGGATTCCTATGTACCTTTGGCCAGAAATCCAGATGTGGTGACAGCGGTTAATAAGATTGCTGATTTGGTCTCTAATATGACCATCCACCTGATGGAGAATACAGATAAAGGTGATATCAGAATCCGTGATGGACTGGCTAGGAAGATTGACATCAATCCATGCGAACACATGACAAGGAAGTCATGGATTTTCAAGATTGTGCGCGATTTGCTTCTATACGGCGATGGAAATTCTGTCTTACATGTAGAATATGAACCTGTTACGGATTATATTTCTAATCTAAGACCATTTCCGATGAGAGAAGTTTCATTCCAAACAGATAAGGATTCCTATGTAATCTCATTTAGGGGTGAAGAGTATTCCCCTGATGAAGTAGTCCACTTTGTCATCAATCCAGATCCAGATATTCCATACATTGGTACTGGTTTTAGGGTGACGTTGACAGATGTGGTTCAAAGTTTGAACATGGCTACTAAGACTAAAAAAAGCTTCATGAACGGTAAGAACATTCCTAGTCTTATCGTCAAGGTTGACTCGTCTAGTGCTGAACTAGATTCGGAGCAAGGGCGTGAGCGTATCGCTGAGAAGTATTTAAGCACTAGTAGGGTTGGCGCTCCATGGATTGTTCCAGAGGCATTACTGGACATCCAGCAGGTAAAACCGCTTAGTCTAACGGACATCGCTTTAAACGAGTCTGTGGAATTAGATAAAAGAACAGTTGCAGGTCTATTAGGAGTACCTGCTTTTATTTTGGGAGTGGGAGAGTTCAACAAGACAGAGTATAACAACTTTGTAAATACGACTGTTATGAGTATCGCTACCACTATTACTCAAACACTAACCAGAGACTTACTTTTGTCTAGTAATCGTTACTTCAAGCTAAATCCTCGCTCACTCTTCTCTTACAACATAACAGAGTTGTCTGCTGTGGCCCAACAAATGACAAACAGTACTGCAATGCGTCGTAATGAGTGGAGAGATTGGCTTGGTATGGCTCCTGATCCTGAGATGGAAGAGTTGATTGTCCTTGAAAACTATATCCCTCAAGAGAAGATAGGAGACCAAAATAAGCTGAAAGGAGGTGAGGAAGAGAATGCAGAAACGGAATAGTTATCGTGCCACTCAATTTCAAACGAGAGAAGAAGACTCTGGTGATTTGATTTTGAGTGGCTACTTTATCAAGTTTGACGAGGAGACGGAATTGTGGCCAGGCTACTGTGAAGTTATCAAGCGTGCTGGAGTTGAGAAAGCTATCAAAGACGCTGATATCAGAGCTTTATTTAACCATGATGATAGTCTTGTTCTTGGTCGAACAGGTAACGGAACTCTGACGCTTGGTGTTGATGATGTTGGTCTTTTTGGGGACATCATCATTAACAAGGATGATCCTCAAGCTGTTGGAGCCTATGCCCGTGTTAAGCGTGGAGATGTTATCGGATGTAGCTTTGGCTTTATCCCGATAAAAATCGAAACAGAGGAACGTGAAGATGGTTCGTATCTGGACACTGTCTTAGAACTAGAAATCTTTGAAGTGAGTCCATGTACTTTCCCAGCCTATCCACAAACGGAAATTGCTGCACGGCAAAAAGACTTTGAAAGTCAGAGTCGTGCTAATCGTGAAGCGCTAGATAAGCGCAAGAAAGAAATTAAGGAGAAATTTAAGCTATGAACAAGGCATTAATCTTTGGCGCTCGTATGCGAGCGAAAGCAACTAAGGTAGTTGAGTTGGAAGAAACTATCGAAGAATTAAACAAACGCTCAGTTGTCGAACTAGAGAAGTTGGACCGTGCTGAAACCGACGAAGAAGTTTCAGCAGTTGAAAAGACTGTAGATGATCTTCAAAAGGAAATTGAAGAAAAAGAAGCTGAAAAAGCGCAGTTGGAAAAAGAAATTGACGAGTTGGAAAAACAAATCGAGGAGCAAAACCGTAAAGCACCAACTCCAGGTAAAACGGAAAAACGAGGAGGAAAAACATTGGAACAACGTGAAGCATTTAACCATTACCTTCGAACAAAAGAAGTGCGTGCTGATGGTCTCAAATCTGCTGAAGGGGAAGCAATCATTCCTGTTGAATTGATGACGCCTAAAGAAGCGAAACAAGACAAGACAGATTTGACTTCATTGGTCAACATCGTTAATGTCAAGAACGCAAGCGGTAAATGGGCAGTTGTAAAATTGACTGATCAAACAATGAACACGGTTGAAGAGTTGGAAGAAAACCCTGAATTGGCTAAACCAACCTTCACAAAAGTGAACTATGAAATCAAGACACGTCGTGGACATTTGCCAGTGTCTCAAGAATTGATTGATGATGCTGACTACGATGTGATGGGATTGGTTGCTAAACAAGCTAAGAACCAAGAACGCATCACTAAGAATAAAGAAATCGCTAAAGTTCTCAAGACCGCTACAGCTAAAAGCGCAGCTGGTTTGGACGGCTTGAAAGATATTCTTAATGTGGAATTGAAACCGTACTACGATGCAACTATTGTATGTACCCAATCTATGTTCGCTGCTCTTGATAAAATCAAGGACAAGGACGGTCGCTACATGCTTCAAACAGATATCACATCTCCAACTGGCTACAAGTTCGCTGGTCGTGTAATCGATGTTTATCCTGATGACATTATTGGGGATGCCAAAGGTGAAATGAAAGCCTTTATCGGTGACGTTGGAGAGTTTGCGACATTGTTTGACCGTGCGCAGACAACTGTCAAATGGCAAGATGATAAAATCTACGGTCAATACTTAGGAACTGCAAACCGTTTCGATGTTAAGAAAGTGGATGAAGCAGCAGGGTTCTATGTGACTTACACTGACGCTGCAGGGTAAGGAGGGAGCTGATGGCTTATCAAGTAATCCGTCCTTTTAAGGATTTGAGAGACCCTCAACAATATGAATATCAAATCGGGGATATTTATCCTCGAAAAGGATATAGGAGCAACAAGACCTTCATTCAAGAGTTGTTAGACGGGTCAAATAGTGCAGGATCTATTTTCTTGACTAAAATCGATGATGACGATATTTCCGAAGGAGAACCAGAAACTCAAGAACCCGAAGAGGAAGATGAGGAGTAGTTATGGACAAGTCTCAATTATTAGAATTACTAAAACTAAAATTGGGTATAGCAACAACACTACGTGATAAGCCTTTGAAGAAAATCATCGAAGCTGTCATAACTGAACTGGAAGAAAATTTGGGGGTTTCGCTTGAATCAGAAAATGCTGAACACCAAATGTTTGTAGTTGATTTTGCAGCCTTTCGCTATGAGGGTGGGGTGGATATGCCACGCCACCTTTTATGGCGCTTGCATAATTTGAAATTGAGGTAAATCATGGCATGGAACAATGAGATTACATTGATCTCAAGGGTTAAAACAGGATTAGATAAATTGCACCAACCTCTATTTGAGGAAAAGCGGTTGACTATTTTGTGTCGTAAGCGTTCCATAACTCGTTCTGAATTTTATCAGGCTAGCCAGGTTGGACTTAGACCAAGCCTTATCCTCGATATTCATAGCTTTGAGTATAACAACGAGGAAGAAGCGGAATTTAATGGGAAACGGTATCGTATTCTTAAGACATTTCCGATTGGTTTAGAAATTCTGGAGCTGACCTTGATGGAGGAATTACCATGAGTGTAACAGGTGACCTTTCAGCAGAAATTGCTAAAGCACTGAGTGAGTATTCTAGTGAGTTAGAAAATGAGATTGACGCTATTGCACAAGAGTTAGGTGATGAAGCCGTTGCGAATTTGAAGGCAACAAGTCCAAAGAATAAAGGAAAGTATGGGAGAGGATGGCGTCTTAAGAAAAACGCCAAAGGCTCATACGTGATCCATAATGCTACAGGCTACCAATTGACACACCTACTTGAAAATGGCCATGTCTTAAGAAATGGCGGACGCAGTCGTGCTATCCCTCACATCAAACCTGTAGAAGAAAAGCTAATCAATTCCTTTGAACGCAAAGTAAAGGAGGCTATTCAAAAATGAAATTATCTGACCTTGTCGATATTCTAAGTCAAGCGAATCTACCTATAGCCTATCGTGCGTTTGAAACTGGACACGTTCCTCAAACACCTTACCTTATCTACTTTGAATCACATCCAGATATCAAGAGAGCAGACGACGAACAGAAATACCAGATCAAATCTGTGACTGTAGAGCTTATCTTTGAACGTAAAGACGAAGATTTGGAAGAGACCTTGGAAGAGTTGTTGTCTAAACATCAACTTGTTTTTGAGGTATCAGAAGAAAGCTATATCCCGACAGAAAGGCTATCTGTCAAGCCTTATACTGTTTATTTGTACTAAGGAGAAGAACATGACAAAAACAGAAAATAAAGTAACCTTTGGCTTGAAAAATGTGCATATCGCACCAATCGAAAGCATCAACAGTGAAACACAAATCATTACTTACGGGAAAATTTTCCGTTTCCCTGGAGCGATGAACTTGGAGCTAGAACCAAAAGGAGAATCGAAAGCAATTCCAGCCGACGATGTGGATTACCACTTCATGAACTCAAACGAAGGGTATGAAGGAAAATTGAAAGTACCGCATATCACGGAAGAGTTCGCGACAAAAATCCTGGGAGAACTCAAGGATGAGCAAACAGGAGTGTTGACTGAAAAAGGCGATGCTTCAACTAAAACATTCGCTATCATGTTTGAATTTTCAGGAGATCAGAACAAGACTCGCTACGTTCTCTACTACTGCTCTGCTAGTCGTCCATCGAACGGCTCTGCTACTAAGAGTGGAACAACTGTCAATGAACGTGAACTTAGCTTTAAAGCTTCACCACGTCCACTTGATAGCGTCGTAAAACGTTCGATTACGTCAGCTGACAAGAAAGAAGTGTATGACGCTTGGTTTACTAGCGTTTATGAACCAACATCTTTAGGGTAAGGAGTAAAGAATGCGTCGAAGTATTAAAATCAGCAATAAGCGTTATGAGCTTGCAACAAATGCCTATACTCCAATCGCTTACAAGAACGAGTTTGGGCAAGATTTTTTCAAGGACCTTCTTGGGCTTTTGAAAAATAAGCAATTGGTAGCTCAATTGAACAAATTAGAAAAAGGGAATGATTTGGTAGCGGAAAGCGTCGATCTATCTCTTTTAGAAGATTTTGATATTACCTTTTTCTATCGCCTATTTTGGGTGTTTGCTAAATCAGGCAATCCAAAAATTAAACCGTTTGATGATTTCTTCATGGAGATGGAAGAATTTCCTCTTGACGAAGTTTGTCCGCTAATGATGGAAATGTTGAATACGGTACTGCAAACAAAAAAGAAACAGATACATCAGAAACAGCAAGCGAAGAAGCCTTCACGGTAGAATCCTATCTATCTTGTTGCAAGGAAACTGGCTTATCTATAGATGATCTTAAGCACATTTCTATTGGAATGGCTTTAGATTATCAGACAGATTATGTCAATTTGCGTAGCGAAAATAAAACGGGTAGTCGGAAGGCCACCCAAGCTGATTTTGATGCATTTTAGAGAAAAAGCGAGTGCTGAGAGAGCGATTGTGAGGACAAGTTCCTTTAGTTGGCTAGTGTTCTGGTCATAGAGAACCTCTCAGCGCTCCTTATTTTTAAGGAAAGGAGGAAATATGGCAGGAAATATCAAAGGGATAAAAATTGAAATCGACGGCGATACCCAGCCCTTACAAAAAGCGTTAAAAGGTGTCAATCAAGAGTCTGCTAACGCAACGAAAGAATTGAAACAAATTGATAGTGCTTTAAAGTTTGATACTGGGAATGTTACCTTACTAACCCAAAAGCAAGAAGTCTTACAGAAGCAAGTTGGAACCACTCGGGAAAAACTAGAAACTTTAAGACAAGCTCAATCTCAAGTTGAGGAGCAGTTCAAAAAAGGAGATATTGGCGCCGATCAGTATCGTGCTTTCCAGCGTGAAGTAGAAGTGACTCAAAATGTCCTGAAAGGATATGAGGGGAAACTAGCTAGTGTCAATCAGGCCCTTGAAGGCAACGGGAATGCAACCAAGAATAACCAAACTCAACTAAAAGAATTGCAGAACGAGCAAAAATTGCTTGCTAGTGAATCTGAAAAAGTAGTTAGTTCATTTAAACTGCAAGAAAGCCAAATGGGTGCCAACGCTAGCGAAGCAGACAAGTTGGCATTGGCCGAAAAGAAGATTGGTGCACAGTCTGATATTGTCGCTCGACAAATCGAAAACCTTGAGAAACAGTTAAGTCTAACCAAAGAACAGTATGGCGAAAACTCTGCTGAAGCTAACAAGATGGAAGCAGAGTTGAATCAAGCTAAGACCGCTTACGCTAATCTTGGTCAGGAAATGGAAAAATTAGCCAGCAGTGGGAAACAAGCTGGAGATAGCCTGAGCGAGACTAACAACCTCTTAAAAGCTGAGTTACTAAACCAATTTTCTGAGAAGTTATCTGATATTAGTCAAAAACTAGTTGACTTTGGAAAAAATGCTCTGGAAGCCTTTCGTCAAGTAGACGAAGGAATGGATATCATTGTTACTAAAACAGGAGCTGGTGGAGAAGCTCTACAAGGTATGCAGGATGTTGCGAACGAAATCGCTACATCGTTACCAACAGATTTCTCAACAGTAGGTAATGCGGTTGGAGAAGTTAACACTCAATTTCAACTCACTGGCGAAGCGCTCAAGGGTGCCTCAGAGGATATTATCAAATTCTCGGAAATTAATGGTTCTGATGTTACAAATTCAACCATTCAGTCGAAACAGGCATTAGAAGCGTACGGAATGAGTGTTGATGATTTATCAAAAGTCTTAGATTCAACTACGTTTGTCGCTCAAGCAACAGGTGTTTCAGTTGATGACTTGATGAAGAAAGCCACAGATGGCGCTCCTCAAATCAAATTGTTGGGACTTAGTTTTGAAGAAGCTGTCACACTTGTTGGTCAATTAGAGCAACATGGTGTAGATTCATCTGCTGCTTTATCAGGGTTGACGAAAGCGGCAGGAGTGTATGCCAAACAAGGCAAGAGCATGAACGAGGGCCTCAAACAAACAATAGACTCCATCAAAAACAGCAAGAGTGAGACAGAAGCCTTAAGTATTGCTATGGAGATTTTTGGGGCTAAAAAAGCGCCACAAATGGTTGATGCTATCAAACGTGGAGCTTTAAGTTTTGAAGATTTAGGGAAAACAGCCCAAGAATCAGGCGGTTTAGTTTCAAACACATATGAAGCTACCTTAGATCCAATAGATAAATTTCAGACAGCTCAAAATTCAGTTACTTTGGCCATGTCTGAAGTTGGTGCTGCAATCGCTGAAGTACTAGCGCCAGTATTTGAAATGCTGGGGAATATTGTCAAACAAGTGGCTGAGTGGTTCAGTGGGTTACCTGGTCCTATTAAAGAATTTGTGGTGATTTTAGGCACTGTCGTGAGCGTAGTAGGTATATTAGTCCCTATATTTTTAACGCTTCAAGCGGCGGCAACCGCTCTTGGGGTGTCAATAGGAGCCATGATTACCGCAGCGTTACCAATCATTGCTACAGCGGCTGCAATAGCAGCCGCTGTAGCAGCGATCGTTGTCATCTTGAAATACTTATGGGAAACGAACGAAGGTTTTCGCAATGCAGTAACAGCTGTTTGGGAAGCTATTTCATCTGTCATCAATACAGTTGTCAGTGAAATTTCAAATTTCATCATGAGTATTTTTGGAACGGTTGTAACTTGGTGGACTGAAAACCAAGAGCTAATCCGTTCTATTACGGACGCAGTCTGGACTGGCATTTCCGCTATCATCAGTGCTGTTATGACTGTTCTAGGTCCTCTCATAGAAGGGACATGGAACAACATTCAGATTATCACTTCTACAGTTTGGGAAGTGATTAAAACGGTAGTTGAAACAGCTATCAACGTTGTTTTGGGCATTATCAAGGCAGTGATGCAAATCCTTACTGGTGACTGGTCGGGCGCTTGGGAAACCATTAAGAGCGTTGGAGAAACAATCTGGAATGGGATTGCAAGCGTCATTGGGACTATCTTTAATGGTATAGCGCAGGTATTGTCTAACATCTGGAACACCATCTCAACGGTTGCTTCAAATGTTTGGAACGGCATCAAGTCCACTCTTTCAGGAATATTTGATGGTATTTCAAGCTCAGTCTCAAGTGTCTTTAACGGCATAAGAGATACGATTAGCAACATCTGGAATGGTATCAAGTCAACCGCAAGTAGTGTCTGGAATGGCATTAAAGATACAATCGGCAATGCTATTAACGGGGCTAAGGATTTAGTTGGCAGTGCAATTGAAGCTATTAAGGGATTCTTTAATTTTGAATTTAGATGGCCTCACATTCCTCTACCACACTTTAGTATTAGCGGTTCTCTTAACCCAGTTGACTGGCTGAGTAACGGGTTGCCAAGCATTGGCGTAGAATGGTATGCCAAGGGTGGCATCTTGACCAAGCCGACTGTTTTCGGTTCAAACGGAAATAGCCTGATGGTTGGTGGAGAGGCTGGAAACGAGGCTGTCTTACCACTAAACGAACGAACCTTGGGAGCTATCGGTCGTGGAATCGCTCAAACAATGGGAGGTATGTCTCCTGTTATCAATGTCAGCATTAGCGGAAACAACATCAGTGAAGAGATGGATATCAATCGCATTGCTGACGTTGTCGCTCAAAAGATTGCGGATGAACTGCAACGAAAAACACAACTTAGAGGAGGAATCGCATGATCAAACATAATGAATTGGTGATTGATGGCGTAGCAACCTCCTCTTTTCCATTTGATGTGATTGTAGAAGAAGCGCCATCAATCGTGATTGCCAATAGCAAGACAAAACTATGGGAGCATGATGGAATTAGTGGAGCTATCCTACAAACCAATCATCATAGAGGGATGGTTGAGAAATCCTACACACTTCACTTAGTCAAGCCAAAGGAAGAGGACTTGAACCGTTTCTTGGCCCTCTTTGCCAGGGAAAACTTTTGGCTCGAAAGTGAACGTGTCAAAACAACCAAGATGTGGTGTTATAAGGTAAAGATTTCTGAGACTATTAGAAACCGTGCAGGGTATTATGCTCTTAAAGTCACATTTGAGTGTCACCCTACCAAATTTTTCAAAGTTACAGACAATCAAACCTTTTCAAGAAGTGGAACTTTAAGAACCAAAGGCTCTGCTTTGGCTTTTCCGACAATTACCATAACTGGTCAGAGTACGACTGAGGTTAGTTTCACAGTGGACAGGCAGATCATTCGCTTAGAAAGACTATCTGGAAGAGCCATCATGATAAATAACCCTAACAATCCTAGTTTCTTGGACGGAACAGGTTCCAGAATTAAGTGGACAGGGGATTTCATCACGATTGACCCAATCAAGAAACAAGATGTCGGGATTGTCTTAGGAGCTGGTATCAGTTCCATGACGATTGAGACTGTCTGGGGGTGGGCATAATGTTATATTTGCTTGAAAGTGATACTCGTAACGTTAAATGGAACGGTATTCCACTGCATGAAGCGACTTCGGCAGTCATAAAAGAGCAAATGAACGGGGATTTTATCCTTACTGTTCGCTATCCTATCACCGACTCTGAGATTTATCAGCTTTTCCGTGAAGATATGTTGATAAAGGCGCCAGCACCTGTGATTGGACCTCAGTTGTTCCGTATCAAGAAGCCAGTAGAGAATGATGATCATTTAGAAATCACTGCTTACCACATCACTGACGACGTCATGCAGCGGTCTATCAATCCTCTGTCTGTCAACAAGCAGAGTTGTTGGCAGGCTCTTTCTCAATTGGTACAAGTTGCTAAGTCTCCTATCAATGATTTTTCATTTACCAGTGATATCACAGACAGGAGAACCATCAACACAAAAGAGGTAGAAACACTCTACAGTGTGTTAATGGATGGCGCTCACTCAATTGTGGGAACATGGGAAGGAGAGATGGTTCGGGATAATTTTGCTATCTCAATCAAGCGAAATAGAGGAGAGGACAGAGGTGTTATCATCTCTACTCACAAAAACCTTAAATCCTATCAACGAACCAAAAACTCACAAAATGTTGTTACTCGGATCCATGCTAAGTCTACATTTAAGGCAGAGGGCGCCAAGGAAGATACAACGATTGCTATAACGGTTGATAGTCCCTTAATTGGTGATTATCCTTATATCAACGAAAGAAGTTATACAAATAATAACATTCAGAACGTTGAGGAGTTGACAAAGTGGGCTAGTGCTAAATTTACTAACGAACACATAGATAAGGCTACAGATGCCATTAAGATTGAAGCCTATGAACTTGATGGGCAGACTGTCCACATGGGTGATACAGTTAACCTAAAAAGTTATAAGCATAATGTGGACGTTTATAAGAAAGCAATTGCCTATGAGTATGACTGTTTAGCAAACAATGGACAGGGAGCTTATCTGACCATTACCTTTGATGACAAAGTGAAATCAGGAGGAAACGGTGGCGGTGTTTCAGCAGTAGCCAATGCAATCTTGGACAAGCAAGAAACACAATTTGACATTATGCTGGAGCGTGCGATCGCCAATGCTGACCGTGCGTTTGATGCTGAATTTGCCAAGCGTGAGAAAGATATTACTGACGCTATTGAACTCGCCAAGGCCAAGGCGGAAGAAGTCAAGCAAGACATTTCAAACGAAATCGATAAACGATTCCAAAACTTCGATAATGCTTCTATCCAAGAAGCTAGACGAAAGGCTGAGGAAGCCTTGAAAAACGCTGGCGCAAGCAGCCTACTCGCTCAGGAAGCGAAGCAGATTGGGTTGGATTTTGTTGCTAAACTTGAAGCCTTTAAGTCACAGACTACGAACGCTCAGACAGCTCTATCGGGTGACTTGGACGCTCTGAAACGGACTATCACGAACGATATTCGACCGAAGCAAGCACAGGCTGAAGTTGAGATTGCCAAGCAAGTTGAAGCACTTAACAAGACCAAGAATGAATTGGTTGGTGTGAAGTCAGCGCAAGCGACGTATGAAGAGACGACGACTCGCAGACTGTCAGAACTGACCAACTTGGCCAATGGTAAAGCAAGCAAGTCAGAACTCACACAGACAGCCGAGGAGCTAGCTAGTAAGATAGCGAGTGTGCAGGTTGGGGGGCGGAATTATATCAGAAATGGTCAATTTAAGAACGGTTCGAAAAATTGGCTTGAATATCAATCTGTTGATTTTGGTTTGAATTTCAACTATCAACACTCTCAAAATCCTAATAATCGAAATCGGCCAGGAGCTCATTTCTTCCACGACTCGCAGAATATCGCTAATTTCTTTGGTCTACAACAGACTTTTGCTTTTGAAGGTGTCCGAGGGGAAAAGGTGAGTGTATCTCTTCTTGTTTCAAAAGATGGCGGTGACAGCAACAGTGGCTTGAAAGTCGCTTTGCACTACATCAAAAACAAAAACATTATTGAGCAAGAGTGGCAAAGTATCCCGAGTTCGCAAATAACATCGAAGTATAAGCGTTTCACATTTACGTTTACTTTATCGGACGATGTCGAGAATCTGAACTTGATGCTTTACGGAGAAAAAGGGAAGTCCATCAATCTCTATGTGACAGATGTTCAACTCGAAAGAGGTTCTGTCGCGACGGACTACAAAGAAGCTCCAGAAGATACAGACGGCCAAATCTCAGCCGTCGAATCAACCTTTAAGCAACGGGCCGATTCACTAGATGCTGGTGTGAGAAGTCTGACTGAAGGCCTCAGAACCAAAGCGGATATCAGCTCACTCAATGTGACTGCTGAGAATATTAGGCAGTCGGTGAAGAGGCTTGAGACAGACACGCAGAACAAGCTAAATCAGAAGTTGAATCAGGCTGAATTCGAGGTGCAGGCTGGCTCTATCCGTCAGGAAATCCTGAACGCAACCAAGGATAAAGCAGATAAGACCTTAGTTGTGGCTGAAGCAGGGAAATTGCGTGAAGAATTTTCAAAAATGAAGGTCGGTAGTCGCAACTATGCTGAAGACTACGATTTTTCAAGGGGACTTTGGTACTATACTCAAGGAGATAATAGTCCACAAGATTGGACTATCTCAAACGGTGAGTACAACGTCAAAGGAACGACCAACACTTGGAAGCAGATGCAAATCTATTCAAAAGAAGGAAGTATAACTTCAGGTAAGAGTTCGACAGCTCTTCTTGAGTTGGAACTTGGCGAGACTTATACGCTTTCGTTTCAAGGGATTTGCTACTCTGGCTCTTCAAGTGTTTGGCTATCATTAAGGGCCAACCGTACAGTTTCCGATAATCCTGAAATTATGCATGACAATTTCAATCTCACGTCTAGCTGGCAGACTTATCAAGTCACTATACCAGCATTGACCAAGCCTGAAAATTTTGATTTCTGGCGAATTATTCTTGGTTATAACGAGGTTGGCCATGTAGCCTTTCGCAAGGTTGAATTGACCAGAAGTTCTACTCGTATAGATGCGGGTCCTGCCCCCGAAGATGGTAAGACAGATCTTGTCGTCGCTAAATCTGAATTTCAGAAGACCGCCGAAGGTCTGTCTATGAAGCTAGCAGCGGTTGAAAGCTATGTCGGTCAGGACAGTCAGCGACAGGAAGCCCTACAGCGCTATACTCGTAAGGAGAGCGCGAGACAAGCGACGGCTGTACGTGAGCAGATATCCAGAGACTACGTTGGGAAATCGGTTTATCAAGAAGATGTGCGAGGTCTTGAGCGTAGATTTAGTGCGATAAGCACACAGACGAGCAATGATATTGCTTCAAAGATTGCTCAGTATAAGCAGACAGTAGACGGCCGATTTGCAAGTATCACATCTCAGATAGCTGGCAAGGCTAATCAAGCCGATTTCCAGCGTGTCAAAGAAACCAGTCAGCTCTATGAGCGTATTATTGGCAACAATGAGAACGACATCTCTAACAAGGTCGCTCGCATGGCACTGACTAATCAGTTGTTTCAGGTTGAGGTGTCTAAGAATGAAGGTCTGAAAACCGTTCAAAGACAGTTGGCTGGGTCATGGTCCGTTCAAAACATCAACTCAGCTGGTGATTTGATTTCAGGAATCAACCTTGGCTCAAATGGTCAAAACCGCATCACTGGTAAACTGACTCACATCACTGGCGAGACCTTGATTGATAATGCAGTTATCAAGTCGGCTATGGTTGATAAGCTGAAGACGGCCAATTTTGAAGCTGGTTCCGTCACGACTGCGATATTAGATGCTGAGGCAGTCACGGCTGATAAATTGAAAGTTGATACTGCGCTCATTGGAAAACTCACTGCAAATGAAGCTTTTATTGACAAACTGACATCTAAACGGATTTTTGCGACAAAAGTCGAGTCAGTCGTTTCTAGTTCAACTGTTTTAGAGGGTTACAAAGGCTGGATTGGTGGATTTCAATTAGGTACGCATGATTCAGGTTATGGGCGTTGGATAACTGGTCGAAATCACTTCTCGGTTGGAATGGGTGATGGTACAGGTGGAGATGGACACACTGCGCTATGGGTCAATTGGGGAAACAATTGGAACGAACCTGGATACTATGCATGGTTCGTGAAAAATAATGGCAAGATGTATTGTTATAACACGGCTGAATTTTGGAAAACACCAATTATTCACGGGGACCTGAAAGTTACAGGTAGAATATTCTATGACAATAGAGAAAATGGAGGTAGAGCAGGGAATTGGGTATATTCAGAGAATTATTCAAAAATTGACCCTGACAATGGCTATCTTTACCTCTACTATAGCGGTTCAAGTTATAACTGGATTCCTATGAATAAAGAAATCTCAGACCGTCGCTATAAATCAAATATTCAAGATAGTCAAGTTTCTGGTCTAGATGTCATCAAAAAACTAAAGACTTACAGCTATCGTAAAGAGTACGATGGCAAAATTGAGGATATCGCTTGCGGTATCATGGCTCAAGATGTCCAGAAATATGCTCCTGAAGCATTTTTCGAAAACCCTGACGGTGCGTACTCGTACCGAACATTTGAATTGGTACCTTACTTAATCAAGGCCATCCAAGAATTAAATCAAAAAATAGAAAAAATGGAGAAAACAATAGCATGAATAACAACATGGACGCAGTAGTAAATCAGTTAACACTTGATTCACTGACTAAAAAGCTAGCAGTCAGTGAGCAAGAATCAGCTAAGAACGAGGCTCTTTATTTGTATGCAGCAAGCGAATTGCACACGATGGAAGAGGTTCTAGAATATGACACAGCTCTAAAAGAGTTATTTGAAGAAGTGAAAGGAAAAATGACAAATGGCAATTAATAATTATGAACTAGCAAGCAAACCTTATATTCGAGGATTTGGAGATAATATCAAGACAGTAGTTGAAATTCGTTTATCAGAAGGCAATCGTTACAGTACGAACATGCGCGAACTTTTAGGAGATCGCACAAGTGAACCAGAAGATGTCTTGATTCAAGCGGTGCTTGATATCCTAAAATCTGAACTAGATCCAGGTTCAGCAATCGTTAAAGCACAAGCGCAGATCGAACAGGCTGAGCAGAAGATTGCTCAAAACAAGAGCGAACAGGATAGACTGTCTGCTCTTACAAATAAAATTGACAAAGTAGTGCGAGTCATGGCACAAGATTCCATCATGGGTGAAAAAGTTGCTTACGGCACAACCTACAAAGAAATGGTTGAACTCTTCCCTCTTGCTGAAGTCGGTAAAGTTTACGAGCCTGGAGCAATCTTTGCGGTCGAAGATCCTAACCACACTGAAATCAATGGAGAAGGTAAACGCATCTTGATTCAAACCAATCAGTCATTTACTTATCGAGGAGAAACCCTTGCTCAACTTGAAGGCACACCTTACCGGAATGGCGTTCTAGCAACTTGGAAGTTTAGTGCACAGAAAGCACCTAATGAGCCTACAACTGTTGCACCAGCAGCTGCAGTTTCTACGACTGCTACAGTAACAGAGCCTTCTGCTACAACAGTTACACCTAACCAATAATGGAGGTGCTCTATGGATGTCTTACAACACGTTGAGCATTTCTTCATGAATGTTTTACCAGTGGCTACGCCAATCATCGTAGCTTGGTTTAGCTATAAGTTACCGAAGAAATCAAAGGAACAGACAGACCAAATCATTTCAGAGTTGAGTGAAGTCAAGAAACAAATCAAAGATGTCCAGATTACTGCCGATGAGAACAACGCCAAAATTGACGAAGTACAGGCAAAGCTAAAACTACACGACGATGCGCACCTTGTTACGATGAGGATGCGCCTTGATCGTGATATTCGTAGGGCTATCCGCCGTGGTTTTACAACCAAGGATGAGTTCTATGTAGTGGAAAACATGCACAATAGCTATAAAGCTCTTGGTGGCAATGGCTACATTGACCACTTGTACAACAATTTTGAAGCGTTGCAAATCAGAGACGACATCTTAATTGAAGATGAGAAAGGGGCGCAGAATGGTCTGTAATCTCAATACGACCAATCTTGCTCAAGTTGATGGCGGTTACCTCATCAAACAAGGTGATGTAGCTTCTACCTTTGGATTTGCCCTCTTAGACGAAGATTATCGAGCCGTTTCCTCTCTGGAAGGGGAGGTGGCGGTCGTTAGTCTGACCATGGACAAGTACCAATGGAAGAAGAAGGTGACTGTCACGAACTCAAGCGTGAATTTTAATCTGGACGCTATCTTGCCAATCGGGAAATACCGCTTAGAGATTAGCGCTGGCGGATATATTTTTCCGAGCGACAAGACGACGCATATCAAGATAGTGGCTTCAGATAAGGAATTGGTCACAGAGGAAGTCCATGCTCTTAAGGAGCTGGATATCGCAAAGGAAGTTGAGAAACAACTTTCAGAAAAAACAGTAACAGATGGTGGAGTATGTCCGGAATTGCCAGACTTGCTCACGTACTATAATTTAGGAAAGGTGTAGAAAATTATGGATACAAGTAAATGGATTGCATTTGCTCAAGCATTGGGAGTGGATTACAAGGCGCTGAAACAGTTAATCGATACGAAGATTGACAACGCTACTTTAATGCAGGCTATTGAGCAGGCTAAAACTGCAGTCAAGAATGATATTTTGGGCGAGGGTGTCCCTGAAAATCTCAATACGCTTAAAGAAATTGCGGAGGAAATCGCTAAATTTAGCGGTAGCACTGAAGGAGCGGTTGTTCAAAAACTTGCTGACCTTGGCCGTCGCATTGACGAGTTTGCAAACCTTGATTTGGTCGCAACCTATAACGCAGCGAAAGCGTGAGTGCCATGAGCAATTTAGAGGAATTTGCTCAAGCGGTTGGCCGTGATGTGAAAGCTATTAACCAAAAGCCTGAACCAAGGCTAACCTTGACAGGTAATACCCTCGGCATTGTCGGGGGTAATAATGTCACTCTGCCTTTGCCAACAAACGTAGGGCAAGAAATCCGTGGTACAGGTTCACCAGAAGGCCGTATCACTGCTGAAATCGGGACGACCTATGTAGATGTCAATATGACTAATGGTGCTCTGAAATGGATTAAAGAGAGCGGAAATGGTAACACAGGTTGGAAGGTGTTGATAGGGGATACTGGCTGGAGGACGTTGAACATCACTTCAAAATTAGGGGACTCATTCGTAAAAATAAGACGGGTGAATAATCTAGTGACTTATCAATTTGGAGGACTTCGGTGGGGTTGGTTTGGGATTGTAAGACGCAACGGAGCAGGATATCGACTTCAAGATAGTGATGTGGAACGAAACGTGCTCATCATAGTTTATCATAACATACCACAAGGGTTTAGAACGCAATCATCCTTAATTGGTAATATATATAACGATAATGGAATACCATACGGAACATGGTATTTAGGTGGATATGAAGACAAAAATCATTTAAGATTTCAATTCTTAAACCCTATCCCAACTGACCGAGACATCGGAGATATCCGTGTAAGTACCATCTTATATCTAACAGATGACCCTTGGCCGACAACATTGCCATAATAGAAAGGAAAAACAATATGATTAACTGGAAACTTAGATTACAAAATAAAACCTTTTACTTGTCTGCTATCCCAGCCTTCTTACTTCTCTTGCAAGCTGGTGCAGCAGTCTTCGGATATCATCTGGATTTGGGTGATATCGGCAACAAGCTGATTCTGCTTGTTAATGCAGTATTCGTGTTCTTGACTGCTATCGGTTTGGTCAATGACCCAACCACAAGCGGAATCACAGACAGCACACGAGCGCTTGAATACAAGAAACCAAGTGAGGAGTAAGTATGGATATCGATACAAGTAGACTACGCACGGATTTGCCGATTGTTGGATTTGAGCCTTTCCGTCAAGTACATGCCCACTCAACAGGAAACCGCAACTCAACGGCTCAAAATGAGGCGGACTACCACTATAGAAAGGACCCTGGACTTGGGTTCTTTTCTCATGTCGTTGGAAATGGCCGTGTTATGCAGGTAGGCCCTGTAAACAAGGGAATGTGGGATGTTGGGGGCGGTTGGAATGCTGAGACCTATGCAGCAGTTGAATTGATTGAGAGCCACTCAACTCAAGAAGAATTCATGACGGACTATCGTCTTTATATCGAATTGCTACGAAATCTAGCAGACGAAGCAGGGTTGCCGAAAACTCTTGATACAGACGACTTGGCAGGTATCAAAACGCATGAATACTGTACCAACAACCAGCCGGATAACAGTAGCGACCACGTTGACCCTTATCCATATCTTGCTAAATGGGGTATTAGCCGTGAACAGTTTAAGCGAGATATTGAGAACGGCCTAGGCGCCGAAACAGGCTGGCAGAAGAACGATAAAGGCTATTGGTATGTACACTCAGACGGCTCTTACCCAAAAGATAAGTTTGAGAAAATTGACGGTAACTGGTACTACTTCGACAACTCAGGCTACATGCTTGCAGACCGTTGGAAGAAGCACACAGACGGCAATTGGTACTGGTTTGACCAATCAGGCGCAATGGCGACAGGTTGGAAGAAGATTGCTGACAAGTGGTACTACTTCGACGTAGAAGGTGCTATGAAGACAGGCTGGGTCAAGTACAAGGAAACATGGTACTACCTTGATAGCAAGGACGGGAACATGGTATCTAATGCCTTTATCCAGTCAGCAGACAAGAGTGGTTGGTACTACCTAAAAGAAGATGGCACACTGGCAGACAAACCAGAGTTCACGGTAGAGCCAGAAGGCTTGATTACGACTAAATAATCTTAAAAAAATAAAATGAAAGGAAACTTTCTAAAATGTTCTTTCACCGCAGGCTCAGGCTTGCGGTTTTTTTGTTTGCTCTGAAATTTACTTGTTGACATCAACAAATAGCTTTACAAAGCGCTTGGTTGCCAATTTTGTTGAGGTTAACAAAATTAGAGTTTGTATTTCTATTTTACAAAAATGCTTATTATTTAACTTTAAAAACCCAAATCATAATCCTATTGTTTAAAAAAACGCTTTCTTGAAAAATAGGAAGAGGAAATCGTGGTGTATTATTGTCAAAAATGCTATTTTGTCAATAATAATTCATTTTCATTTTTTGATTATTGTCAAAAACGGTGTTTTGTTAAAAATAAAAGCAGTGACCGAAATCACTGCTTATTGTTATCATGGTTTTTGCCCCAAATCTGCCCCAAAAAACTTATTTTTTTATATTTTTCAATCGTTTTTCTTTTTATAAAAACCATAAATAACAACAAATCAGAAAGACTGATATATACTATTATGTTTGCAGGGGGCATTTTTAGAAATGTAAAGAAAGACAAAGAAAATTCAAAATGTTTATTTGAAGGCGATTATCACAAGTTCATTTTTAAAGATAATTTAGTATTTTTTGTCTTTTTGACCAAATCATGACCAAAAATTATATTTTGGACAATGATTATAGAGCCGAATAAAGTGGATCAGTAAAGTAACTTTGACATCTATTAGTTAGAAAATAAGGACTTCCTTTATTAGAATGTCCTTATTTTTATTATGGAATTGGGACAAATGAGGTAAAGATACAGATTTATGAATTTAGAAAGCAAGTACAAAGCTTTAAACAGCTTTCAAAAAGATTTGGTGTGGATTTTTCGGGCTAAGGTATGTGATAAAATGAATTGATTGTTATGAAATAGAGAGCCTAAAAAATGGGGAAAATCGTTATTATTCCCCTGAATTTGATATGTTGTAAAAGATTATTTCTGGTCTGTTAAATATATCAATAGCAAAATTTAAACATGATAGTCTAATATCTAATCCATTTAAAGTGAATACGTTTATCAATCGTTTGAGTAAGAAAATTTCAAAAGAAGAAGGGATAGGTTTTCAAAAATAACATATCTAGTCATTGCTTATATATAATTTGTATCTTTTGGTTTATTAATTTGTATTTAAAATTTAATCATGTTACAATTGAAATCGAATAGAAAAGGAAAATGCAGATGTGGGCACACTATTAGCAACAAGATTAAAAAATAGACGAAAAGAATTAAAAATGTCTCAGCGAGAATTGGCTGACGGGATATGTAAACAGGGACAGATTAGTCGATTAGAGAATGGAGAACTTACTCCAGGAGCAGACTTTTTATATGCTCTGTCTAAGAAGTTAAAAGTTAGTATAGATTATTTTTTTAATGAGCAGATTGGAGAGGAGATTGATGAGCTATCAGAGTTTAAGAAGTTAGCCCAGACTTTTATCACAAATCGAAATTATGAGTCTTTGAAATATATATATGAACTAGAGAGTGTAAAGATACATCGCTTGTCTTTAGTAGATAAGTTTTATATGGAGTGGATAAAATCTCTTATAGATTTTTATTTCTATGAGCAAAAAGAAGAGGCTGTGGCAAGATTGGAGAAGGTACTGTCTCAGTTAAATGTAACTGACCTGATCTACCTCCAAGTTTCAAATACTCTATTTAATTTTTATTATGATATTGAAGATTTAGAGAGTTTTAATAAAATTCGAGAAAAGTTAGAGTATCAAGTAGATCAACTCAAGTTAAACACAATCGAAGAATTAAACCTTTCTATTAAATTTAATTATAATGTTTGTCGCTATCTATGGTTGCAGAATAATACTGAAGAGGCTATTACTAAAATCACAGATACGATAAAGCAATGTAAGACGTATAGAACAACATATCTTTTGGCTGATTTGTATGTATTGATGGAAAATGTCAGTAAGAATTTTTCTTCTAAAGTTGCAGTAAAAGAGTACTTTGAAACGGCTTATTTCCTATATAAGCTTGAGGGAAATATGTCAATGGCTCTTAAAATCGAGCATTACATTGCAGATCTAACAGAATAGTAAAGACGATGTTCAATTAAGCATCGTTTTTTTAATCCAAAACAATACAAATATGTATTTAATGAAAATAAATAAAAAATGTTGACAGTATTATATTGAAGTGCTAAAATGAGTGCAAGAAAATATTAGGCTTTTTGTCCATAAAACATCTACAGAAACTTACTATAGACTGAGTGAATGTAAAAAGACTTCAGCCTTTGAAGAATTGAGAGGTAAAATTAATGAATGAATTAGAAGTTAGATTTGAACTAAACAATGAGAGAGATTATAATAATGCTATTTCATATTTAGAAAAATCTTATAAATTTAAGAGTGAAAATAAGCAAGTTGATGAATATTTTAAAATAAAAGGAAGAGAATTTGAAAATGATGAGGTAGGTAGCTTTATCTACAGAATTCGCCAAGAAGCTGATAATAAAGCATGTGTTTTCACAAGAAAAGATACGATAAAACAAGGAATGTGGAGTGAAAGTGAAATAGAGTTAGAATCTGAAAAATTAGAATTTGTAAGAAATATCTTGCAAGATGGATTTTCAAATATTTTCACAATAAGTAAACATAGAAAGACTTATCATGATGAATTAGAAAATAAAACGATTAATCTAGATAAGATTGATGGTCTTGGGTTTTATCTTGAGATAGAGATTTTAGGAGATTTTTCAAAAGAAGATTATAGTAATTTTTATGATAAAATGTGCGGAGAGTTCTCGTTTTTAAATTCAAAAATAGAAACAAAGGGCTATGTCCAATTAATGAGAGAAAAAAATGGACGTAATTAAGATTATCAAATAGTCTTGTTGGGATTGTTTATTCAATTACTGGATTTGGAAGTTTGATAGCAGTAACCTTTCTTTCTACTTTTTTGAATAAGAAGGATGCCTTTATATTGATGAATATATCAATGGCAACCATCCCACTTGTCATTATGGCGAGTGGAATAGTAGAAAATTGGATATTTTTTGGAATTTGTTATTCAATTTTGAGTGGATTAATTACAATAGCTTCTGTCTCCATTACAACAATACAGCAACAAGAAAGTACTGTGTATAATATTGGAAAGATACTTTCTAGTTCTTTTATAATAGCTACCATTTTTGCTCCTTTTGGAGGGATACTGGCTGCTTATTTTAATTGGCTTTTAAACCCGAGATTAAGTCTAGTTATTTTGGGATAACTAAGTAGTTTATTGGTTATTCTTATAAAGAGTTATGAAAAAAAGCTAACTAAGAAAAGAACCGCAATATTTATAAAGGAAGATTAGTGGATTAATTATCATTAGAAAAAATAATATTAATTCGTAGTAAAATAAAAAAATGAAAAAGGTTTTACATAATGTACTACCTTTTTCAGATTTAATAATTATTTAGGGGATAGAACTAGAGACAAAAAATACTGAATCTTAAACTGCACCCCAAAAGTAAGATTTTTTCTGTCTAACTTTTGGAGTGCTTTTTCTATATTCAAATTATTTTACAGTACCCATGTGCGGATGGCATGGGCAACGCCAGATTCGTCATTTGTTTTGGTGATGTATTTGGCGATTTTTTTGATTTCTGGATTTCCATTTTCCATGACAACGGGGCTACCAACGACTTCCAGCATAGCACGGTCATTTTCTTCGTCTCCGATAGCCATGGTTTCATCTTTGGTCAATCCTAGTTTTTCAGCTAAGTGAGTAATGGCTGAACCCTTGTCTACATTCTTTTTAAGGAGTTCGAGGTAGAAAGGAGCAGATTTGTTGATAGAGTAGCGTTCGTAAAATTCGGCTGGAATCTTTTCAATGGCAGCGTCGAGAATCTCTGGCTCATCGATGAACATACACTTGACAATTTCCTTGTCAGCCATTTCTTCAGGGGTGCGGTAGAAGATGGGCATGCTGACGAGGGTTGATTCGTGTACTGTGTATTTTCCGATATTGCGATTGGCAGTGTAGATTCCATCCTTAGTAATGGCGTGCATGTGGACACCGAGCTTGCGACTGAGGAATTCCATATCTAGATAATCCTCATAGGTTAAGGATTCGCTGATAATCTCATGACCTGCAGCAGTTTCTTGGACAAGGGCACCGTTGAAGGTCACGACATAGTCACCTTCATCTCTCAACTGCAAGTCGTCCAGAAGTTTGGCAACACCTGCGATAGGGCGGCCAGTTGCAATCACTACTTTGACACCAGCTTCTTTGGCATCTTGGATGGCAGAAAAGACTTCAGGAGTGATTTCCTTTTGGCTGTTAACAAGGGTTCCGTCAATATCGACGGCGATTAGTTTAATACTCATAAATTTCCTCTTCTAGTTTTTATTTGGGGTAAAATGATCGTTCTCAATCAAGTGTAAAAATTGCTGGGTAATACTTGCGAAGATGCTGTTTTGGTCCAACATTTCTTTTGGAAAATAGAAACGATTGTCACCGTGGCGGCTGCCAGCAAGGGATTGGACGATAGGAGACAGGCTAGAGAGTTCAGCCAGTTCTCCATTTTTTTGTAAAATCTCAATCTGTGTTCGCGGATTTTCAGATTCGGGACGATAGATATCATAAGGAAGGTCAAAGTTCTTATGAATGGCAGTGTAGTAGTCGGGATCAAAGCCGATGTCCTCAACCAATTTTCTCATGCTTGCAAGTTGGTCTTGGTCTTCTTGTGAAAAGGTAATGGATTTAAAGACCTTGCGGTTGACAAAACGTTGCGATAAATCTGCAAGAATCTTGTCAGGACTGGTCATCCAGAGCTGGAAATAGGTATTCATCACACCATCATCCAGAGCCAGATAGTCAGTCAAGGTCACATTTTTTTCGAAGAAAGGTAGGAGGTGTGGAGAAGTTCGTGAAAAGAAATCTTTGTCTTTAGGATAGAGTTCCTTGGCGCGCTTGAGGAGATTCTGTAGGAGAACTTCCATGGCGCGTGTTGCTGGGTGGAAATAGACCTGCATATACATCTGGTAACGACTAAGGACGTAGTCTTCGATGGCATGCATGCCATTACGCTGAAAGGCGATACCGTTTTCTACAGGACGAATGACTCGGAGGATGCGAGTCAGGTCAAATTCCCCATAAGATGCTCCTGTAAAATAGGAGTCGCGCAAGAGATAGTCCATGCGATCCGCATCGATCTGGCTGGAAATGAGTTGCACGACCTGCTTATTAGGGTAGGTGTGATCAATGACACTGGCAACTTTTTCAGGAAAGTCAGGCGCCACTTGTAGCAGGACTTGGTGAATCTCTGTCTCAGGACTTTGAATAATCTCCTGAGTGATGGCTTCATGGTCTGTATCAAAGAGATTTTCAAAAGTATGGGAGTAGGCGCCATGCCCAAGGTCATGTAGGAGAGCAGCTGTCATGGTGAGAAGTGATTCAGCAGGATTCCATTCCTCAGGATATTTTTCTTCAAAAATCTCTGTGATGCGTCGAGCAATCTCATAGACTCCTAAACAGTGAGAGAAGCGACTATGTTCTCCACCGTGGAAGGTATAACTGGAAGTCCCCAGTTGCTTGATGCGACGCAAACGTTGAAATTCTTTTGTATTAATCAAGTCGTAGATGATTTGATTATTGACATGGATGTAGTTGTGAACTGGGTCACGGAATACTTTTTCGTTCATATGACCATTATAGCAAAATACTGCTCTTTTTGGTAAAATAGTAGGACAAGAGACAAGAAAGAGGACTTGATGTGAAGATTCGGATGCGAAATAGGATTCAGTTTGATGAGCAGTTGGAAGTGATTGACCAGCTTTATGATGTTGAAGTGCATAAGAAGGGAGATTATAGCTATTTACTTTTCTACAATGAGGAAAAGGAAAAAGTAGTGATTAAATTTCATGGTCAAGAACTAGTGATGAGTCGATTTTCCAATCCCAAGACCATTATGCGCTTTTTAAAGGATAGTGATAGTTTAGCCTATATTCCCACACCTATGGGGATGCAGGAATTTGTTATCCAAACCAGTCGCTATGAAGTTGATGGTCAAAAGATTGAACTAGATTATCAACTACAAAATCAAGAGGGACATCCCTTTGCCAGCTATCAATTGGAAATTACTTGGGGCTAGGTTCATGTCTTTTTCAAATTTCTCAAATTTAGCTAGCTATCTTCTTGTATTGACTTCCTAGTGTGGTAGATTAGGCTATTTTTTGGTATAATAAAAGTTATGGAAATTGAAAAAACCAATCGTATGAATGCGCTCTTTGAATTTTATGCAGCGCTGTTGACAGACAAGCAAATGAATTATATCGAGCTCTACTACGCTGATGATTACAGCCTTGCTGAAATTGCCGAGGAGTTTGGTGTCAGTCGTCAGGCTGTCTATGACAATATCAAGCGAACAGAAAAGATTCTGGAAGATTATGAGATGAAATTGCACATGTACTCGGACTACATTGTTCGCAGTCAGATTTTTGACCAGATTTTGGAGCGCTATCCCAAGGATGATTTTCTGCAGGAGCAGATAGAAATTTTAACAAGCATTGATAATAGAGAATAAGAGGAAGAAACATGGCATTTGAAAGTTTAACAGAACGTTTGCAGAACGTCTTTAAAAATCTACGTAAAAAAGGAAAAATCTCAGAGGCTGATGTCCAAGAGGCAACCAAAGAGATTCGCTTGGCCTTGCTTGAGGCCGACGTTGCCTTACCTGTTGTAAAAGACTTTATCAAGAAAGTTCGTGAGCGTGCAGTCGGGCATGAGGTCATTGATACCCTTAATCCAGCGCAACAGATTATTAAAATCGTTGATGAGGAACTGACAGCTGTTTTAGGTTCTGACACAGCGGAGATTATCAAGTCACCTAAGATTCCTACAATCATCATGATGGTGGGTTTGCAGGGGGCTGGTAAAACAACCTTTGCCGGTAAATTGGCTAACAAACTCAAGAAAGAAGAAAATGCTCGTCCTTTGATGATTGCGGCGGATATTTATCGTCCAGCTGCCATTGACCAGCTTAAAACCTTGGGACAACAGATTGATGTACCAGTTTTTGCTCTAGGAACAGAAGTTCCAGCTGTGGAGATTGTACGTCAAGGTTTGGAACAAGCACAAGCCAATCACAACGACTATGTCTTGATCGATACGGCAGGTCGTTTGCAGATTGATGAGCTTCTGATGAATGAGCTTCGTGATGTGAAAGCACTGGCTCAGCCAAATGAAATTTTGCTCGTCGTTGATGCCATGATTGGTCAAGAAGCGGCCAATGTTGCGCGTGAGTTTAATGCTCAGTTGGAAGTGACTGGGGTTATCCTTACTAAGATTGATGGGGATACTCGTGGTGGTGCGGCTCTATCAGTTCGTCACATTACTGGAAAACCAATCAAGTTCACTGGTACGGGTGAAAAGATTACAGACATTGAAACCTTCCACCCAGACCGTATGTCTAGCCGTATCCTTGGTATGGGGGATATGCTCACTCTGATTGAGAAAGCTTCTCAGGAATACGATGAGCAAAAAGCCCTTGAAATGGCTGAGAAGATGCGTGAAAACACCTTTGATTTCAATGATTTCATCGATCAATTGGATCAGGTGCAAAATATGGGGCCAATGGAAGACTTGCTCAAGATGATTCCAGGTATGGCCAATAATCCAGCCCTTCAAAACATGAAGGTGGATGAGCGTCAGATTGCGCGCAAACGTGCCATCGTGTCTTCGATGACACCTGAAGAACGTGAAAACCCAGATTTGCTAAATCCAAGCCGTCGTCGTCGTATCGCAGCTGGTTCTGGAAATACCTTTGTCGAAGTCAATAAATTTATCAAAGACTTTAACCAGGCTAAACAGCTCATGCAGGGTGTTATGTCTGGAGATATGAACAAGATGATGAAGCAGATGGGAATCAATCCAAACAACCTTCCTAAAAATATGCCAAATATGGGAGGAATGGATATGTCTTCCCTTGAAGGAATGATGGGACAAGGTGGTATGCCTGACTTGTCAGCTCTCGGAGGAGCAGGAATGCCAGATATGAGCCAGATGTTTGGTGGCGGACTCAAAGGTAAAATCGGTGAATTTGCTATGAAACAGTCCATGAAACGCATGGCGAATAAAATGAAAAAAGCGAAGAAGAAACGTAAGTAAGACAAAGGAAGGTCTCAGGGCTTTCCTTTTTTAGAAAGAAGAAAAATGAGCACTTCCGTAATTGGAAATGCTCGTTTTTTGATATGTTTAGACTCTTATACTCAATGAAAATCAAAGAGCAAACTAGGAAACTAGCCGCAGGTTGCTCAAAACACTGTTTTGAGGTTGTGGATAGAACTAACGAAGTCAGTAACCATATCTACGGCAAGGGACGTTGACGTGGTTTGAAGAGATTTTCGAAGAGTATTAGTCTTTATTTTCGTATGGCAAGATCAAGTTCAAGATGATTCCTGTCATGGCTGATAGGGCAGTACCTGAAAGGGTAACTGGACCAAGTTTAAGGATAGCTCCTCCAAGTCCAAGTACCAACATAACACTTGCGATGATTAGGTTACGCATCTGGCTAAAGTCAACACGTTCTTTGATCAAGACTTTCAAACCGTTGCTTGCGATAATACCATAGAGAAGGATAGACATACCACCAAATACAGTTGATAAAGAGTCACTTAAAAAGGAACCAAAATGGTTCCTAAAACTATTATTAGTTACTTGCTCCAGATGTAGCGTCTGCGCCACCACCGTGGCCTCCAGCATCACCTGCATCAGAAGCTCCAGATGTAGCATCTGCTCCACCATGTCCTCCAGCAGGAGCTGCAGCATTTCCACCAACTAGACGTTGACCAGTTGTATTGAGGTACCAGTCAAGCCATGGTTGGAAATTAAAGATAATCTCATTGATTCCAGCATATGAACCATCTGGATAGTACATTGCTTGGTAATTATGGGTATTAATAACGCCTTCTGGTGTTCCTGGTACAATTGTACGGACATATTCTTGGTCCCCATTACGCAATACGCCGACAACCCATTCAACGTTTTTCATTCGAGAATCTGGCAATGAACCGTGTACAGTTCCTAAACGGTTTCCTGATTGAGCACGTACACGTTTACCAAACATTGTATTTGGATCTTGGTGTGCGTTATTAAAGTACAAGAATTGGTTATTATCGTCTGCAAATGTCAATTCAAATGGCATTGCTTTCAAGAACATGTCAATTTGGTTAACTGTCAAGATACCGTGGTCTAATTTAACGTAAGTATCTCCTGAAACAGCTCCAACAAGTTCAGCTGCTTTTTCTACCCATTCAGGATCATCAGGGTCAACACCTTGAATGGTAGTTGCAATTGAATTTGTACAATATAAATCTTCTGGTTCAATTGGTTTTGGTTTTTTCAATTTTGAAACGACTCCCACATATTTTACAAAGTTGTCCAAGCATGTTTCAAGGAAATTAATAGTTCCTTCATTTGTGATATTACCCTCATCGTCGAAAGCTTCCTTGGCTTTACCAAGGAGGAATTCGTTTCCTGGAAGCGTATAGGCATTAACACCTGGAGCGTCAAGAATCTTACGAAGGTGAACTTGGGCACGAGAAGTACCTTGGTCGTAGTAAGAAGCTCCCACAATCATGACTGGTTTGTTTTCAAATGGATGAACTTCGTATGAAAGCCATTCAAGAACAGATTTAAGAGAAGCTGAGATTGTGTGGTTGTGCTCAGGAGTTGCGATAATGACACCATCAGCACGAGTAATTCTGTTATACAAGAGACGCAATTGGAAACTTTCATCCCATTTTTCGTCTTGGTTAAACATTGGAACTTCGTCAATTTCGAGGACTTCTAATTCAAATTTGAGTTTGAAGTGACGACGGATAAATTCCAAGAGTTTACGGTTATATGATTGATCGTAGTTTGATCCTACAAGTCCAACAAATTTCATTCTTTTTGGTCTCCTATCTTACAAATTTTCCCAGTCAAATTCTTCAGCATCTTTGCGAAGCAGGGCTTGTGCGTTGCGCAATTTTTCTGTAATTTTTACAAAGATACGGAAGTCGTCAAAAGTGGCATCCAGTTTTTTAATAACATCAAGATCTACTAGATCTCCACTTGGATTAAAGGCTTGAAGAGAGTGTGAAAGCAAGAATTCATCAGGAAGGACACTTGCTTTGATTTCTGGTGCGTTTAAGATTTGACGAAGTTGTAATTGGGCGCGTGATGAACCAAGTGTACCGTAAGAAGCACCTGTAATCATGATTGGTTTGTTCAATAGTGGGTAAATACCATAAGACAACCAAGCAAGAGCGCTCATCAAAACAGCTGGGATAGAGTGGTCATACTCAGGAGTACCGATAATAACGCCATCTGCCTCTTCGATTTTAGCAGCAATTTCCAGAATTTCAGCAGGTACTTGCTTGTCAGCTGGTTTGTTGAAGACAGGGATGTCCTTGATTTCAACAAGTTCAATTTCAGCTTTGTCAGCAAAGTGTTTTTGCATGTATTGAAGCAATTGACGGTTTGTAGAACGTTTTGAATTTGTTCCAACAATAGCAATAAGTTTTAACATGAGATTTCCTTTCTCTTTTTACATAATACGAATTTAAAACTCCATTGAAACAGTTGTTTCTATAGAGTAGGAATTCCTGAAGAACAGCTTAGGTGACCTTCTTTATCGATGAGGATAGCTTCGATGCCCTCCAAACTTTCGACTTGCCAGAGGATAGAAGCGGGTCTTTCTCCAAAGAGACGAGTTGTCCAGATTTCACCATCGACTGATTTATCAGAGATAATTGTGAGACTAGCAAGTTCCGTTTCAACAGGATAGCCTGTTTGACTATCAAAAATGTGATGGTAATCTTTTCCATCGACTGTCAGGTGACGTTCATAAATGCCTGAAGTCACGACAGATTTATCGACAACAGGGATGGTCATTAAGTGATTTCCCCTCGGATTAGCTGGGTCTTGAATCCCGATTTGCCAAGGTTGATTTCCTCTTGCCTGATTTTTTCCAATGGTCAGGATATTCCCTCCCAGATTGATCAAGGCAGAAGTCACTCCCTCTTCTCTAAAAAATTGGGCAACCTTATCCGCACTATAACCCTTGGCTAAACAACCTAGGTCTATCTTCATTCCTTTCTGTTTTAGAAACACAGTAGAAGTAGAAGAATCTAACTCGATATAATGAGGATTGATTAAAGGGAGAACCTCTTCGATTTCCTGAGGTTGGGCAACTTTGGCATCTGAAAAACCGATGCGCCAAGTTTGAATTAGGGGACCAATACTGATGTTGAGATGGCTAGAAGGCGCTAGGCTATGCTCTAACCCAAGTGAAATCAGTTCAAACAGGTCTGGATGAACCTTGACGGGGGCTATTCCAGATTGGTGATTGATTTCCATCAACTCAGATTCTTGACTATTGGCATTGAAGCGGTATTCTAGCTCTCTGAGTAAATCAAAGGATTTTTGGAGCAAGCTATCGGCTCGCTCATCCACTAATGAAATCGTGATAGTGGTTCCCATTAGGCGTTCAGAATGTGAACTAAGAGGCAAGCTACCAACTCCTTTCTCTTATGAAAAGAAGGTTGAAATATAGTAAATTTATGAAAAATGAACCCCTTACATTTTCTTTCCATGATACTAGCATACCATAAAGTCAGCGTTTTCACAAATAAAATTTGTAAAGATGTCAAGAAATATGCTCAGGAAATGAAGAAAAATTGCAAGAATCCGTGTTAAGATACAGATTATTTACAATTTTTTACAAAAAAATAGGAAAAATCAGCCAAACTCTTGTAAACGCTAACAGTAAATGTTATACTAGTAGGGTAAATTTAGAATGAAGGTAGGAAATTTTTTATGAGTAAGATCGTTGTAGTCGGTGCTAACCACGCTGGTACAGCATGTATTAATACGATGTTGGATAATTTTGGAAATGAGAACGAAATCGTTGTATTTGACCAAAACTCTAATATCTCTTTCCTAGGTTGCGGAATGGCCCTTTGGATTGGTGAACAAATTGACGGTGCTGAAGGCTTGTTCTATTCTGATAAAGAAAAATTGGAAGCTAAAGGCGCTAAGGTTTACATGAACTCGCCAGTTCTTTCAATCGACTATGATAATAAAGTAGTTACAGCCGAAGTTGAAGGAAAAGAGCACAAAGAATCATACGAAAAATTGATTTTCGCTACAGGTTCTACACCAATTTTGCCACCAATCGAAGGTGTTGAAATTGTTAAAGGAAACCGCGAATTTAAAGCAACTCTTGAAAACGTACAATTCGTGAAATTGTACCAAAACGCTGAAGAAGTTATCAATAAACTTGCTGACAAGAGCAAACATCTTGACCGTATCGCTGTTGTTGGTGGGGGTTACATCGGTGTTGAACTTGCTGAAGCCTTTGAGCGTCTTGGAAAAGAAGTTGTCCTTGTAGACATCGTTGATACTGTCTTGAACGGTTATTATGACAAAGACTTCACACAAATGATGGCGAAGAACTTAGAAGACCACAACATCCGCTTGGCGCTTGGTCAAACTGTTAAAGCAATCGAAGGTGACGGTAAAGTTGAACGCTTGATTACTGACAAAGAAAGCTTTGATGTGGATATGGTTGTTCTTGCAGTTGGTTTCCGTCCAAACACAGCACTTGCTGATGGTAAGATTGAACTCTTCCGCAACGGTGCCTTCCTTGTAGATAAGAAACAAGAAACTTCACTTCCAGGTGTATTTGCCGTTGGTGACTGTGCGACTGTTTATGACAACGCTCGTAAAGACACAAGCTACATCGCTCTTGCTTCAAACGCTGTTCGTACTGGTATCGTTGGTGCCTACAATGCTTGTGGACATGAATTAGAAGGAATCGGTGTTCAAGGTTCAAACGGTATCTCAATCTACGGCCTTCACATGGTTTCAACTGGTTTGACTCTTGAAAAAGCCAAAGCTGCTGGTTACAATGCAACTGAAACAGGCTTTAATGATCTTCAAAAACCAGAATTTATGAAGCATGACAACCACGAAGTTGCCATCAAGATTGTCTTTGACAAAGATAGCCGTGAAATTCTTGGTGCGCAAATGGTTTCACACGATTCTGCAATCAGCATGGGAATCCACATGTTCTCACTTGCTATCCAAGAGCATGTGACAATTGATAAATTGGCATTGACAGACCTCTTCTTCTTGCCACACTTTAACAAACCATACAACTACATCACAATGGCTGCCCTTACAGCTGAAAAATAAAAATGAATGAGCTATCTGGCCTTAAGTTAAGGCTAGATAGTTTTTTAGTCATACTCTTCGAAAATCTCTTCAAACCACGTCAGCTTCGCCTTACCGTATATATGTTACTGACTTCGTCAGTTCTATCTACAACCTCAAAGCAGTGCTTTGAGCAACCTACGGCTAGCTTCCTAGTTTGCTCTTTGATTTTCATTGAGCATCAATTTGTACCCATACAATTATCCTTTTTTTATCTTGTGATTCCTTCTAATCTGACTTAAAATGAAATGGTAGCTACCAATACAAATGATGAGGAAAAAGAAATGACTGAAAATCGTTATGAACTAAATAAAAACTTGGCACAGATGCTCAAAGGCGGTGTAATTATGGATGTTCAGAATCCAGAACAGGCCCGTATTGCAGAGGCTGCTGGTGCGGCAGCTGTTATGGCCTTAGAGCGAATTCCAGCAGATATTCGTGCAGCTGGTGGCGTTTCCCGTATGAGCGATCCAAAGATGATTAAGGAAATCCAAGAAGCAGTTAGTATTCCAGTGATGGCCAAGGTCAGAATCGGGCATTTTGTTGAAGCTCAGATTTTAGAGGCTATTGAGATTGACTATATCGATGAGAGTGAAGTTTTATCTCCAGCAGACGACCGTTTCCATGTGGATAAAAAAGAATTCCAAGTTCCTTTTGTCTGTGGCGCTAAGGATTTGGGTGAAGCCTTGCGTCGTATCGCTGAGGGTGCTTCTATGATTCGTACTAAAGGAGAACCAGGTACAGGGGATATCGTCCAAGCTGTTCGCCATATGCGTATGATGAATCAGGAAATTCGCCGCATTCAAAATCTACGTGAGGACGAACTTTATGTTGCCGCTAAGGAATTGCAAGTTCCTGTAGAATTGGTTCAATATGTTCATGAACATGGAAAATTGCCAGTTGTTAACTTCGCAGCTGGAGGCGTTGCAACGCCAGCAGATGCTGCGCTGATGATGCAATTAGGGGCAGAAGGTGTCTTTGTCGGTTCAGGTATTTTCAAGTCAGGAGATCCTGTTAAACGAGCGAGCGCCATTGTTAAGGCTGTGACTAACTTCCGTAATCCTCAAATCCTAGCTCAAATCTCTGAAAATTTAGGGGAAGCCATGGTTGGAATTAATGAGAACGAAATCCAAATTCTCATGGCAGAGCGAGGAAAATAGATGAAAATTGGAATATTGGCCTTGCAAGGTGCTTTTGAAGAACATGCAAAAGTGTTAGAAAACTTAGGTGTTGTTAGTGTTGAAATTAGAAATTTAGATGATTTTCAGAAACATCAGAGTGATTTGTCGGGATTGATATTACCTGGTGGGGAATCTACAACCATGGGCAAGCTCTTACGTGAGCAAGACATGCTGATTCCTATTCGAGAAACCATACTTTCTGGACTTCCCGTTTTTGGTACTTGCGCAGGCTTGATTCTCTTAGCTAAAGAAATTTCTTCTCAGGAAGAGTGTCATCTTGGAACTATGGATATGGTGGTCGAGCGCAATGCTTATGGGCGCCAACTAGGAAGTTTTTATACGGAAGCAGAATGTAAAGGAGTTGGTCAGATTCCAATGACCTTTATCCGTGGTCCAATTATCAGCAGTGTTGGAGAAGATGTAGAAATTCTAGCAACAGTGGACAATCAAATCGTTGCAGCCCAAGAAAAAAATATGCTGGTAACTTCTTTTCATCCAGAATTGACTGATGATGTGCGCTTGCACCAGTACTTTATCGAAATGTGTAAAGAAAAGATAGTGGAATAAAAAGTGATAAATCAAGTTTCGATTCGCTTTTTCCAAAAAATCATTTTTTAAGTCATCTGACAGTATTCTGTGATTTTAGATTTATTTACGATAAATTAGAAAAGAATGATTGTTTTGACTTAGGGCATAAAGCTTATATACTGAATATGGTGTTCAAGTGTCTTTTATTGAAAACACTTAAAAAACTATATATAAGATTGAGCAAAAAATCACTTCGAAAATAGCAAAAAACGAGTATCCCCACAGATGGAGATACTCGTTATATTATGTATGAAGCTATGAGTCTGTCTTGTTTTTTAAAGTGTGATAAGGATAGGCAATCCTCTATGAGGGGTTATACAAAAAAAATTAAACGCAATATAGTGATTTAGATCAGACAGCGATCCTTCCGTATGCATCTGGTTTCTTAAAGAGAGCCATAATGCCTTGAAAAAGTGCAATAATAGCAGGTATTCCTGTTAAAGATAAAATCAGAAAAAAGAAACCTTTTCCGTTATATCCTGCGTAAAAATGATGTATACCCAATCCGCCTAAAAATAAAGCAAGAACAACATAAACCCACTTATTAACATAATGTACACCTATAGCTATTTCTTGAGTGTGAACGACTTGTGACTGATTTTGCACAGCGTTGTTTTCATTGACAATGTTAATATTAATTTTGTCGTCTTTTTTATCTTCAACTTTTATGATGATAATCTAACCATCTACTTTATGCACTTCAACTTCGTCACCTAATTTTGGAACAAAATTCAATTCGGATGGGTTTATTTTTAAATACTCTTCATTATGGGAGATTACAACCTCTGATCCTGTAACTTTAACAACTTTTGACATTTTGTTTTTCCTTTCATTTTACCATCTATAGATTTTAATAATGAGTTTTGATATTTATTTTATCTGTTTTTATAAGTAAAGTATATCAAAAAAAGCACGAAAAGAAAATCTTTTATGGTTTAGTTAAAAAGCAAGGGCTGAAGGAAGTAGACTGATTTTGCTTAAAGTATTTGAGATTTGTCTTTTACTGTCCGTAAGATGGTATGAGATAAGAAGAGAGTTAAAAGAACTCATACTCTTTATTCAATTTGAATACTGATACGATGTGGAGTTGTAGAGAAATTATAAAATACCCCAAAACTAAGATACAAATACAAAAGTTTCAGGGTATCATGTATTAAATCTGTTTTTCCACGGAAGACATGGGATTCGAACCCACGCACGCTGTTACACGCCTACCGCGTTTCCAACACGGCCTCTTAAGCCTCTTGAGTAATCTTCCAATACTTACTCAAATAGTCTACCATAAAGGCTCTTATCTTGCAATAAAAATTCTGGAAATAAGAAAAATGATAGAAATTGAAAGAAAATGATAAAAAATGCTTGACTTTTAAATGAAGTGTGATAGAATGAATAGTGTAAACGATAACAGGAGGTGATTCAGTGTTAAAAACAGAGCGGAAGCAACTGATTTTAGAGGAGTTAAATCAATACCATGTAGTTTCTCTAGAGAAATTAGTTAGTTTGTTAGAAACGTCAGAATCAACGGTTCGAAGAGACTTGGATGAATTGGAAGCGGAAAATAAGCTTCGTCGCGTGCATGGTGGAGCAGAATTGCCCCATTCCTTGCAGGAAGAAGAAACCATTCAAGAAAAATCTGTCAAAAACCTTCAAGAGAAGAAGTTGCTGGCTCAGAAAGCTGCCTCTCTCATTAAGGAACAAGATGTCATCTTTATTGATGCTGGAACAACGACAGCCTTTTTGATTCATGAATTGGTCAATAAGAATATTACTGTTGTGACGAATTCGATTCACCATGCCGCACAGTTGGTTGAAAAGCAGATTCCAACTGTCATGGTTGGAGGAAGTGTCAAGATGGCGACAGATGCTAGCATCGGGGGCGTTGCTCTTAACCAGATTAACCAATTGCACTTTGACCGTGCCTTTATCGGGATGAATGGTGTGGACGATAGCTATTATACGACTCCTGATATGGAGGAGGGGGCTGTGAAGCGTGCTATTTTAGAGAATGCCAAACAGACCTATGTCTTGGTGGATTCGTCTAAAATTGGACAAACTTGCTTTGCCAAGGTAGCACCACTCAAACGAGCTATTGTTATCACAAGTCAAGGGCATGAGCTCTTGCAGGCTATTAAGGAGAAAACGGAGGTAATAGAAATATGATTTATACAGTCACACTCAATCCATCCATTGACTATATCGTTCGTTTGGACCAAGTCCAAGTCGGTAGTGTCAATCGAATGGATAGTGATGATAAGTTTGCTGGAGGGAAAGGAATCAATGTCAGTCGTGTCTTGAAACGCTTGGATATTCCAAATACAGCGACTGGATTTATCGGAGGTTTTACTGGTAAATTTATCACAGATACTTTGGCTGATGAAGCAATCGAGACACGTTTTGTCCAAGTGGCAGAAGATACTCGTATCAATGTCAAGATCAAAGCAGACCAAGAGACAGAAATCAACGGAACGGGTCCAAATGTCGAACCAGCCCAGTTAGAAGAATTGAAAGCTATTTTATCTAGTCTGACAGCAGATGATACAGTTGTATTTGCTGGTTCAAGTGCTAAAAATCTAGGCAATGTTATCTATAAAGATTTGATTGCCTTGACGCGTCAGACGGGTGCGCAAGTCGTTTGTGATTTTGAAGGACAGACCTTGATTGATAGTTTGGACTATCAGCCACTTTTGGTCAAACCAAACAATCATGAACTTGGAGCGATTTTTGGGGTTAAACTCGAAAGTTTAGATGAAATTGAAAAATACGCTCGTGAGTTACTGGCTAAAGGTGCTCAAAACGTCATTATCTCCATGGCTGGGGACGGTGCCCTTCTTGTCACATCTGAGGGAGCTTACTTTGCTAAACCAATCAAGGGGACAGTCAAAAATTCAGTTGGAGCTGGTGACTCTATGGTTGCCGGATTTACAGGTGAGTTTGTCAAATCAAAAGATGCAGTAGAAGCCTTCAAATGGGGAGTGGCTTGCGGAACGGCAACTACTTTCTCAGATGACTTGGCAACGGCAGAATTTATTAAAGAAACATATGAAAAAGTTGAGGTAGAAAAACGATGAAAATTCAGGACCTATTGAGAAAAGATGTTATGCTGTTAAATTTGCAGGCAACTGAAAAAACAGCTGTCATTGAAGAGATGATTAAAAGCTTGACAGACCACGGTTATGTGACAGATTTTGAAACATTTAAAGAAGGCATTTTGGCGCGTGAAGCTCTCACTTCTACTGGTTTGGGTGACGGAATCGCAATGCCTCACAGCAAAAACGCTGCTGTCAAAGAAGCGACAGTTCTCTTTGCTAAGTCAAATAAGGGTGTTGATTATGAGAGCTTGGATGGGCAAGCAACTGACCTCTTCTTCATGATTGCGGCTCCAGAAGGTGCCAATGACACTCACTTGGCTGCCTTGGCAGAATTGTCTCAATACTTGATGAAAGACGGTTTTGCCGACAAACTTCGCCAAGCAAGATCAGCTGATCAAGTCATCGAACTTTTTGACCAAGCTTCAGAAAAAGCTGGGGAGCCTCTTCAAGCGCCTGCCAATGAATCTGCCGACTTTATCGTAGCTGTTACAGCTTGTACAACAGGTATCGCCCACACTTACATGGCCCAAGAAGCTCTTCAAAAAGTGGCTGCTGAAATGGGTGTTGGAATTAAGGTCGAAACCAACGGTGCTAGCGGTGTTGGTAACCAACTAACTGCTGAGGACATCCGCAAGGCTAAAGCTGTTATCATCGCAGCAGACAAGGCAGTTGAGATGGATCGTTTCGATGGTAAACCATTGATCAATCGTCCGGTTGCTGACGGTATCCGCAAGACAGAAGAGTTGATCAACTTGGCTCTTTCTGGAGATGCTGAAGTCTACCGTGCTGCTAATGGAGCCAAAGCCGCAACAGCCTCTAACGAAAAACAAAGCCTTGGTGGTGCCTTCTACAAACACTTGATGAGTGGTGTATCGCAAATGTTGCCATTTGTTATTGGCGGTGGTATCATGATTGCCCTTGCCTTCTTGATTGACGGTGCTTTGGGTGTTCCGAATGAAAACCTTGGCAGTCTTGGTTCTTACCATGAACTAGCTTCTATGTTCATGAAAATCGGTGGTGCTGCCTTTGGTTTGATGCTTCCAGTCTTTGCAGGTTATGTTGCCTATTCTATTGCTGAAAAACCAGGTTTGGTAGCAGGTTTCGTGGCTGGTGCTATTGCCAAAGAAGGTTTTGCCTTTGGTAAAATTCCTTATGCTGCAGGTGGTGAAGCAACGTCAACTCTTGCAGGTGTCTCATCTGGTTTCCTAGGTGCCCTTGTGGGTGGATTTATCGCAGGTGCTTTGGTTCTTGCTATCAAGAAATACGTTAAAGTTCCTCGTTCACTTGAAGGTGCAAAATCAATCCTTCTCTTGCCACTTCTTGGGACAATCTTGACAGGATTTGTCATGCTAGCTGTTAACATCCCGATGGCAGCAATCAACACTGCTATGAATGACTTCCTAGGCGGTCTTGGAGGTGGTTCAGCTGTCCTTCTTGGTATCGTCCTTGGTGGAATGATGGCTGTTGACATGGGTGGACCAGTTAACAAAGCTGCCTATGTCTTTGGTACAGGTACGCTTGCAGCAACTGTTTCTTCAGGTGGTTCTGTAGCTATGGCAGCAGTTATGGCTGGAGGAATGGTGCCACCACTTGCAATCTTTGTCGCAACTCTTCTTTTCAAAGATAAATTTACTAAGGAAGAACGAAACTCTGGTTTGACCAACATTATCATGGGCTTGTCATTTATCACTGAGGGAGCGATTCCATTTGGTGCCGCTGACCCAGCTCGTGCGATCCCAAGCTTCATCCTTGGTTCAGCAGTAGCAGGTGGCCTCGTTGGTCTTACTGGTATCAAACTCATGGCGCCACACGGAGGAATCTTCGTGATTGCCCTTACTTCAAATGCTCTCCTTTACCTCGTTTCTGTCTTGGTAGGAGCAATCGTAAGTGGTGTGGTCTATGGTTACCTACGCAAACCACAAGCATAAAAAGAATTAGGATAGAAGAGTCTGGGACAAAAGTCTAACCTTAAATATAAAAAGCGAACAAAACAACTTATCTGACACTCAAAATTCTGTTTTGTTCGCTTTTTTGTCTAATCTATCGATTTTAAAAACTTATAATAAAGAATTCCTAAAATCAAAATATTTTTATCCCAGACTCTTTTAAAGAATTTGACAAACAAATTGTTGAATGATATTCTAAAATATGACTCATAAAAATATAATGGGAGTATTTTAAATGAATATAATTGAATTTATTATGGATTTGGACTGGAAGAAGATAGTAGAATCAATTTTATCAGCTCTATTAGCTTCAGGAATAATTGGTAGCTTTGGATACTTAATAACGAAAAAAATTACGAGAGACTTACGCATTGCAAAAGAAATGAAATCGTATGGTTTTAAAGGTGTAGTAGCAATGAAAACTCATACCACAAGAGAAATTATGGATTTATGCGAGAATGCTGACAAGTTAGATTTATTTTTTATATCAGGAATTGGATTTTTTAGTAATAATGAATATATTTTAAAATCGGCAATGGATCGTGGGATGAGGATTAGATTGCTATGTTCGCAGGTAGAAACCTCTTTTTTATCAGATCTTGAACAACTTGAAATTGAAAATCAGTTGCGTAAACCAGGAACAAAGATTAGTGATGAAATTAGAAGTGTAGTGAAAAAATATGAATCTTATATTCAAGAAAATAAAATGGAGATTGGATTTTATTCATCAGAATATCGATTGCCTTTTATGTTAGTCTATAAAAATGGTGAAGATGGGAAAATTACTAAGGCTTGGTTGAGAGTTACTCTACCTCCATATAATTGGGTAACAAATTTTGCATTAGTTGGTGAACGAAAATATACAGCAGAGGATAATCTTTTTGCGAATGAAAATGGACAGATCGACTTTATTTCGATGATGGAAGCTCATTTTGAGTGTGTCTGGAAAGTTGCGGATAGGGAAATAGATAGAGAACAAGAAATAAAAAATACAAATTTTGAAGTAAAATCTTAAAAATCTAAACTTAGAGACTTTGCTTATTTAAATATAATAATTACTTTAAATATAATCATGATAACGAAAGATTGGACAAAGAACTGGACACTTATCCAATCTTTTTCTCTTTCCGAAATGTCTGTCAAATATGGTATAATAGAAGAATGGCAAACAAGAATACAAGTAAAACAAGACGGAGACCGTCTAAAGCAGAAGTCGAAAGAAAAGAAGCGATTCAACGAATGTTGATTTCGCTAGGAATCGCGATTTTATTGATTTTCGCAGCTTTTAAATTAGGGGCTGCAGGTATTACCCTTTACAATTTAATTCGCTTGCTAGTGGGAAGCTTAGCCTATCTGGCAATATTTGCCCTCTTGATTTATCTCTTCTTTTTCAAGTGGATCCGAAAACAGGAAGGGCTTCTATCTGGCTTTTTCACTATATTTGCGGGCTTGCTCCTGATTTTTGAAGCCTACTTAGTTTGGAAATATGGTTTGGACAAGTCGGTCTTAAAAGGAACTATGGCTCAGGTTGTAACTGATTTGACTGGTTTTCGAACGACCAGTTTTGCTGGTGGAGGCTTGATTGGTGTTGGACTCTATGTGCCAACAGCCTTTCTCTTCTCAAATATCGGTACTTACTTTATTGGTTCTATCTTTATTTTAGCAGGCGCTCTCCTAGTTAGTCCTTGGTCTGTTTACGATATTGCTGAATTTTTCAGTAGAGGCTTTGCTAAATGGTGGGAAGGGCATGAGCGTCGAAAAGAGGAACGCTTTGTCAAACAAGAAGAAAAAGCTCGCCAAAAGGCTGAGGAAGAGGCTAGATTAGAAAAAGAAGCAGCTGAGAAAGCCTTACTCGATTTGCCTCCTGTTGATATGGAAACGGGTGAAATTCTGACTGCTGATGTTGTGCTTGACTTTCCTCCTGTTCCAGAAGAAGAGTGTGTGGAACCAGAAATCATCCTGCCTCAACCAGAGCTTGAATTCTCTGAAAAGGAAGATAGCTCTGATGATGAAGATGTTCAGGTCGATTTTTCGGCCAAAGAAGCTCTTGAATACAAACTTCCTAGTTTACAACTTTTTGCTCCGGATAAACCCAAAGATCAGTCTAAAGAGAAGAAAATCGTTCGGGAAAATATCAAAATCCTAGAAGAAACCTTTGCTAGCTTTGGTATAAAGGTGACGGTGGAACGGGCTGAAATTGGCCCATCAGTGACCAAGTATGAAGTCAAGCCAGCAGTCGGTGTACGGGTCAATCGCATTTCCAATCTCGCAGATGACCTCGCTCTAGCCTTGGCAGCCAAAGATGTCCGGATCGAAGCACCTATCCCAGGGAAATCCCTAGTCGGAATCGAAGTACCCAACTCTGAAATTGCGACAGTTTCTTTCCGCGAACTATGGGAACAATCTCAAACGAAAGCAGAAAATCTCTTGGAAATTCCTTTAGGAAAGGCTGTTAATGGAACCGCAAGAGCTTTTGACCTTTCTAAAATGCCCCACTTGCTAGTCGCAGGTTCAACGGGTTCAGGGAAGTCGGTAGCAGTTAACGGCATTATCGCTAGCATTCTTATGAAGGCTAGACCTGATCAAGTTAAATTTATGATGGTCGATCCTAAGATGGTTGAGTTGTCTGTTTACAATGACATTCCCCATCTCTTGATTCCAGTTGTGACCAATCCACGCAAAGCCAGTAAGGCTCTGCAAAAGGTTGTGGATGAAATGGAAAATCGTTATGAACTCTTTGCCAAGGTGGGAGTTCGGAATATTGCAGGCTTTAATGCCAAGGTAGAAGAGTTCAATGCCCAGTCTGAGTACAAGCAGATTCCGCTACCACTCATTGTCGTGATTGTGGATGAGTTGGCTGATCTTATGATGGTAGCCAGCAAGGAAGTGGAAGATGCTATCATTCGCCTTGGACAGAAGGCGCGTGCTGCAGGTATCCACATGATTCTTGCAACCCAGCGTCCATCCGTTGATGTCATCTCTGGGTTGATTAAGGCCAATGTTCCTTCTCGTGTCGCTTTCGCGGTTTCATCAGGTACAGACTCGCGCACCATCTTGGATGAAAATGGAGCTGAGAAACTGCTTGGACGTGGAGATATGCTCTTTAAACCAATCGATGAAAATCATCCAGTTCGTCTCCAAGGCTCCTTTATCTCGGATGATGATGTTGAACGCATCGTAAACTTCATCAAGGCTCAGGCTGATGCGGACTACGATGAGAGTTTTGATCCGGGAGAAGTTTCTGAAAATGATGGAGAATTTTCAGATAGTGAATCTGGTGGAGATCCGCTTTTTGAAGAAGCCAAGGCTTTGGTAATCGAAACCCAGAAAGCCAGCGCATCCATGATTCAGCGTCGTTTGTCAGTTGGATTTAACCGTGCGACCCGTCTCATGGAAGAGCTTGAGATGGCAGGTGTCATTGGTCCAGCTGAAGGTACCAAACCAAGAAAAGTATTGCAACAATAAATTTCTCTCTTATACGGAAATGTGAACCTGACGTGATTTGAAGAGGTTTTTGAAGCGGATTATCTATGATGTATAATTAATTGAATCTAAAATAGTACGAAACGACTTTTAAAGCATGAAATTGATTTGAATTCCCTAATAAATTTGTTCACATTTTATTCAAACACTATATCAAGCTGAAACAGATTTAGAATTTCTTTTAGATATATGAAGACTCCCCTTATAGTTTCTAGTGAATATTTGTTTTTCACTAGAAACTATAAGGGGAGCTTTTGTACTCATGTATGAGATAGATTTCTTTTTTTGTTTTATTAAGCTGCATAGCTCACTTTTCAGCAGGAATCAGCTATTGTATTCGCTAGCTGTTAGCTGACATCAATTCACTACTGTTTAAAATTTTGAGAGTTTTGCAGTTGTTGAGTTCAGTTTCTGTTTATTCACCAAAGAAAAATGGAGGGGCGAACCGTTTCAGCTCTTCAAAGCAATGTTGGGCTGCCTCTGCATCTTCACAGATGACAAGGCAGACATCATCACCACAGAGGGTAGCGATAGCATCAGGGAAACTCAAAGCATCAATGATAGAACCAAATGATTGAGCCAGTCCAGGAAGGGTTTTTAGTAGGACTTGGTGTTGAACTGGGCGCATCAAGACAAGGGCATCTTCCATGTAGAGTTCGAGGCGTTTTTCCCATTTTGAGATAGAACCTGTATTGAGCACATAGTAAGAGTTATCTTCTTCTCGTACTTTTGAGAGGTTCATACTTTTAATATCTCTCGAAAGTGTTGCTTGTGTAACTTGAATATCATTATCAGCAAGAAGAGATTGCAACTCAGCTTGTGTGTGAATCTTATTTTTCGTTACAAGAGCTCGTATGAGTTGGTGTCGATGTTCAGATTTATTCATAATAATTTAACTCCTTTTTTAGTGAGGTAGGATAAGTGTAGACTGTTCAAGATCAACAGTCAGCTGGTAAGCGGTATTGTCACGTATGGTGATTTCAAAGTCAGTCGTATAGAGGACTAAACGAAGAGTATCTCCTTCTTTTAACTTGTAAATAGTAGGTTGTAGTTCAAATTGCACATCCATCCATTCATCTGCAGTAATATCCTCTACTAACAGTAAATCATTTCTATTTTGTAAATTGAGGTAACCTTTTGTCACGACTCGTTGTGCATTTGGTCTAAATGGTAATTCACAGAGATTTTCCAACATGTGGTAGCGTCCATTATCAATGGTTTTAGCACTTAAAATAGCTGGATAAGGTTGTAGGTATTTCTTTTGACCAAATTCTAGCAGTTGGGCTGATAAGAGTCCCTTGTTTGTGCTGGATTTGATACGAAGATTGAGCTGAGCGCGACCGTTCAAGTGAAGATCTTTGGTCACAGGAAGGTCAATAGTAATTTGATTGGCTTTCCCTTGATAGAGTTCCGTATTGAAGGTTTGGTATGTCTTACCATAACGCTCAAAATCCTTATTTGAGTACTGGTTTTGAATGACCTGTTCTTCTTGACCGAGTGAGAAGGTTTCAAAGTTTTCTTGCTCACCAAAGTTACCAAGAGATAACCAAGTCTGAGGAGCGGTATTGTTCTGCCAGATAACAGTAGGAAGTTGGTAATCCGTTTCCTGTCCCAGTAATTTCTTAGTCAACAAAGCATTCATGGACTCACGGAAGTCGATGGACTGCCAGTTGTTCATGTAAACATGTGCGCCATTATGGAAAAAGAGATGCTTGTGTATATGAGCAGGGAGAGCATGGAACATCTGGTAAACATGAAGTGGTTTAACATTCCAATCCTGAGACCCGTGGGTAAAGACAACCTCTGCTTTTACCTTATGGGCATTGAGCAGGTAGTTGCGATCATGCCAAAACTGGTTATAGTCGCCGGTCTTGCGATCCAGTTGTTCTTTTACTTTTTCTAAGTCAGCTTGGTGAGCTTCATTGCCACGGATATAGTCGCCAGCCAAGAGATTACGAGAATAGGTTAACTCAGCAAGGGAGTCAAAGTCCTCACCGGGATAACCGCCTGGACTAGTTACCAGACCGTTTTCACGGTAGTAGTTGTACCATGAAGAAATGCCAGCCTCAGCAATGATAACCTCTAAACCATCGACGCCTGTAGTCGCAAGCCCATTGGACATAGTTCCAAGATAGGAAAGTCCAGTTGTGGCAACTTTTCCGTTTGACCAGTCAGCTTTGACTTGACGTTGGCGCGTGTGGTCAGTAAAGGCTCGGCAACGGCCATTGAGCCAATCAATGACATTTTTATAAGCCTCAATTTGTTGGTAGTCGCCATTAGTCATGAAACCAGTAGAGTCTTTGGTACCAACACCTGACACATAGAGATTGGCAAAACCTCGTGGGAGGAAGTAGTCGTTGAGTGTATAGCTAGCATTGATGTGCGTTAGCTTTTCCTCAGCTTCTGACACAAGCTCAGCTTGGCCTTGAGGTTGGACGAGATTGAGTTGAGGTTCCTCTAGCTCAATCTTATGAGCAGGTTTAACCTCGAGCTCGCCCACCATCTTGTAGAGAGCTTTGTCACTGGCCTTGTCATTGGTTCCCTGATGATAAGGACTGGCTGTCATGATGGCAGGGATTTGCCCCTCATAACGTGGACGAATAATGCTAACCTTGACTAAGTCTGGTAGACCTTTTTGGTCAGTATCGACACGAGACTCAACGTAGACCACTTCTCGAATAACATCATGGCTGGAAAAAGTCGCTAAACTCTTGCCGTTAAAGTAGTGATAGTCATTATCCTCCGGAATAAGACCATCACTAACAAGTTGGTCGATAAGGGTATTCCCCTTTTTGGTGCGAGTATTGAGTAACTGATAGAGATTTTCAATCAAGTCACCGTATACAATAGGAAATCCAGTCTCTTTACGAAAAACGTCACTATCTTCGAAGTCAACCAAATAAGAAAAGCCTAAAAGCTGAAAAGCAACAGTATAAAAAATATCTGCTGTCAGTTCATCTTCTGATTGAAAAAATGTCAGCAGGTCTGTTTTTTTATCAGCTGCTAGGATGGAAAGTGGGTAGTTGGTGTCTTGATAAGTGAAAAAGAAACGACTTAGAAAAGACTCCAACATCTTTTTATTTGTTGACTCAGATGGAAAATCAAATCCATACTTTTTTAATTCATATAAAATAGTATCTCTTGGAAGTGATAAATAGCTGAATTGATTAAAGCGCATAAAACCTCCTTGTAAAATAATAATTAAGGTTATTATATCAAAAAAATAGGAGAAAGGGAATTATTAAGTGAGAAAGAAATTAATTAAAGAATAATGAATACAATTTATATGAAATAATATGTGATATTCTATAGCATTCATAAATTAAACGATATCTAACAAGAATTTTGAGTGAATTTATCTCACTTCTTTAAAAGAGATATCCATTTATTGGGATAAAAACTTCAAAATATTTTACAGAAACATTTTTACTGCAAATATATTTGTTATTTTTTCATCCAAAATGCCTTATTTAAAATATAAAATAGAGATAGGAGTCATTGCTTTTGTCTTTCTCTTTTTGAAAATGGTATAATATAGTGAGAAGGAATAGAGGAGAAGTGTAAATTGATCGCACAACTAGATACAAAAACAGTCTATAGTTTTATGGAGAGCGTCATTTCGATTGAAAAGTATGTGAGAGCAGCTAAAGAATTCGGCTACACTCATCTGGCTATGATGGATATTGATAATCTTTATGGTGCTTTTGACTTTCTAGAGGTTACAAAAAAATATGGCATTCATCCTTTATTAGGGCTTGAAATGACTGTATTTATGGATGATCAGGAAGTGAATCTGCGCTTTTTAGCTCTATCTAGTGTGGGCTATCAGCAGTTGATGAAGCTTTCAACAGCCAAGATGCAGGGGGAGAAAAGTTGGTCAGTTCTATCTCAGTATCTAGAGGATATTGCGGTAATTGTGCCTTATTTTGAAGAACTTGAATTGTTAAATCTAGGCTGTGATTACTATATAGGGGTTTACCCAGAAACACTGGTAAGCGAATTTTATCGTCCTATCTTACCCCTCTATCGGGTCAATGCTTTCGAAAATAAGGATAGAGAAGTTCTGCAAGTCTTAACAGCAATTAAAGAAAACCTACCGCTCAGAGAAGTCCCTTTGTGCTCGCGACAAGATGTCCTTATATCAGCAAGTTCTTTAGAGAAACTATTCCAAGAACGTTTTCCTCAAGCCTTGGAAAACTTAGAAAAGCTTATTTCAGGTATTTCTTATGACTTGGATACTAGTCTAAAATTGCCTCGATTTAATCCAGCGAGACCAGCAGTAGAAGAGTTGAGAGAACGCGCTGAACTGGGACTTGCTCAGAAGGGGTTGTCTAGTAAAGAATATCAAGATCGACTAGACCAAGAATTGGCTGTTATTCATGATATGGGCTTTGATGATTATTTCTTGGTTGTTTGGGATTTGTTGCGTTTCGGACGTTCGAATGGCTACTATATGGGAATGGGACGGGGTTCTGCAGTAGGCAGCTTGGTTTCTTATGCCTTAGATATCACAGGGATTGACCCAGTAGAGAAAAATCTGATTTTTGAACGCTTCCTCAATCGTGAACGCTATACCATGCCTGATATTGATATTGATATTCCTGATATTTATCGTCCAGATTTTATCAGGTATGTTGGCAATAAATATGGCAGTAAACATGCTGCACAAATCGTTACTTTTTCAACTTTTGGAGCTAAGCAGGCTCTACGAGATGTATTGAAACGCTTTGGTGTGCCCGAGTATGAATTATCTGCAATTACTAAGAAAATCAGTTTTCGGGACAATCTTAAGTCGGCCTATGAGGGCAATCTCCAGTTTCGTCAGCAAATCAATAGTAAGTTAGAATACCAAAAAGCCTTTGAAATTGCCTGCAAGATTGAGGGTTATCCAAGACAAACCTCTGTCCATGCGGCTGGTGTTGTAATCAGTGACCAAGATTTGACCAATTACATCCCTCTGAAGCACGGTGATGAAATTCCACTGACTCAGTATGATGCTCATGGAGTTGAGGCTAGCGGGCTTTTGAAGATGGACTTTTTGGGACTACGAAATTTGACCTTTGTCCAGAAAATGCAAGAGTTTCTTGCTGAAACAGAGGGTATTCACCTTAAAATTGAAGAAATTGATTTGGAAGACAAAGAAACGCTAGCTCTTTTTGCTTCTGGTAATACAAAAGGTATCTTTCAATTTGAACAACCTGGTGCCATTCGCTTGCTCAAGCGTGTGCAGCCTGTCTGTTTTGAAGATGTCGTAGCAACTACTTCTTTAAATCGTCCAGGTGCAAGTGACTATATCAATAATTTTGTGGCAAGAAAGCATGGTCAGGAAGAAGTGACGGTTCTGGATCCAGTGCTGGAGGATATTTTGGCTCCAACCTATGGTATCATGCTCTATCAGGAGCAGGTTATGCAAGTTGCCCAGCGTTTTGCTGGATTTAGTCTTGGGAAAGCCGATATTTTGCGCAGAGCTATGGGGAAAAAGGATGCCTCTGCCATGCATGAGATGAGGGCTTCTTTTATTCAAGGTTCATTAGAAGCTGGTCATACTGCGGAAAAGGCAGAACAGGTCTTTGATGTCATGGAGAAGTTTGCAGGTTATGGTTTTAACAGGTCACACGCCTATGCCTACTCAGCCCTGGCCTTCCAGTTGGCCTATTTCAAAACACATTATCCAGCTATTTTTTATCAGGTCATGTTGAATTCTGCCAACAGTGATTACTTAACAGATGCCCTAGAAGCAGGCTTTGAAGTAGCGCCTCTGTCCATCAACACCATTCCCTATCACGATAAAATTGCAAACAAGGCCATCTATCTAGGTTTGAAATCGATTAAAGGAGTCAGCAAAGATTTGGCACTTTGGATTATTGAAAATAGACCTTATTCTAACATTGAAGATTTTATAGCTAAATTACCTGAGAATTATCTGAAACTTCCTCTGCTAGAACCTTTGGTAAAAGTTGGCCTTTTCGATTCATTTGAAAAAAATCGTCAAAAAGTATTTAATAACTTAGCTAATCTATTTGAATTTGTGAAAGAGTTAGGAAGCTTGTTTGGTGAGACCATCTATAGTTGGCAAGATTCGGAGGACTGGACGGAGCAAGAAAAATTCTATATGGAACAAGAGCTTTTAGGAATAGGTGTCAGCAAACACCCACTGCAAGCTATTGCAAGTAAGGCTATTTACCCGATTACCCCAATTGGGAATTTGTCAGAAAATAGCTACGCTATTATTTTGGTTGAAGTTCAGAAAATAAAAGTAATTCGTACCAAAAAGGGCGAAAACATGGCTTTCTTACAGGTGGATGACAGTAAGAAAAAATTGGATGTCACTCTCTTTTCAGACTTATATCGTCAGGTTGGACAGGAAATAAAAGAGGGAGCCTTCTACTATATAAAAGGAAAAATCCAGTCACGTGATAGCCGTCTGCAAATGATTGCACAAGAAATAAGAGAAGCAGTGGCTGAGCGCTTTTGGATTCAGGTGAAAAATCATGAATCGGATCAAGAAATGTCACGTATTTTAGACCAGTATAAAGGCCCAATCCCAGTCATCATCAGGTATGAAGAGGAACAGAAAACCATCGTTTCTCCTCATCATTTTGTAGCTAAATCCAATGAATTAGAAGCGAAATTGAATGAAATCGTTATGAAAACGATTTATCGCTAAAAATACGGAAAATAGAAGAATTTTAAAATCAAATGTGGTATAATCAATAAGAATGTTAAAAGAAAAAGGAGCATAAACCAATATGAAACGTATTGCTGTTTTGACTAGTGGCGGAGACGCCCCTGGTATGAACGCTGCTATCCGTGCAGTTGTTCGTCAAGCAATTTCAGAAGGAATGGAAGTGTTTGGTATCTATGACGGATATGCTGGTATGGTTGCCGGTGAAATTCATCCCCTAGATGCAGCTTCAGTAGGAGACATCATTTCTCGTGGTGGTACTTTCCTTCACTCAGCTCGTTACCCAGAGTTCGCTCAACTTGAAGGGCAACTTAAAGGGATTGAGCAATTGAAAAAACACGGAATTGAAGGTGTAGTTGTTATCGGTGGTGATGGATCTTACCACGGTGCTATGCGTTTGACTGAACATGGCTTCCCAGCTATCGGTCTTCCAGGTACAATCGATAATGATATCGTTGGTACTGACTTCACAATCGGTTTTGACACAGCGGTTACAACTGCTATGGATGCTATCGATAAGATTCGTGATACATCATCAAGTCACCGTCGTACTTTTGTTATTGAAGTTATGGGACGTAACGCTGGTGATATCGCTCTTTGGGCAGGTATCGCAACTGGTGCTGATGAAATCATCATTCCTGAAGAAGGATTCAAGATTGAAGATATCGTAGAAAGCATTAAATGTGGTTATGAGTGTGGTAAAAAACACAACATCATCGTCTTGGCAGAAGGTGTGATGTCAGCAGCTGAATTTGGTAAAAAACTAAAAGAAGCTGGGGATACAAGCGACCTTCGTGTAACAGAACTTGGACATATCCAACGTGGTGGTTCTCCAACTGCGCGTGACCGTGTATTGGCGTCACGCATGGGTGCGCATGCTGTTAAACTTCTTAAAGAAGGTATCGGTGGTGTTGCGGTTGGTATCCGTAACGAGAAAATGGTTGAAAACCCAATCCTTGGAACTGCAGAAGAAGGAGCATTGTTTAGCCTTACTGCAGATGGTAAAATTGTGGTTAACAACCCACACAAGGCTGACCTTGAGCTATCTAGCTTGAATAAGAGCTTGTCATAATTTACAATTTAGTTAATAAGACCAAAAAGGTCATATATATAAAGGAGTCACAAAAATCATGAATAAACGTGTAAAAATCGTTGCAACTTTGGGTCCTGCGGTAGAAATCCGTGGTGGTAAAAAATTTGGTGATGACGGATACTGGGGTGAAAAACTTGATGTTGAAGCTTCAGCTAAAAACATTGCTAAATTGATTGAAGCTGGTGCTAACACATTCCGCTTCAACTTCTCACACGGTGACCACCAAGAACAAGGTGAGCGTATGGCAACTGTTAAACTTGCTGAAAAACTTGCAGGTAAAAAAGTTGGTTTCCTTCTTGATACAAAAGGACCAGAAATTCGTACAGAATTGTTCGAAGGTGAAGCTAAAGAGTATTCATACAAAACTGGTGAGAAAATCCGTGTTGCAACTAAACAAGGAATCAAATCAACTCGTGAAGTGATTGCATTAAACGTTGCTGGTGCTCTTGATATCTATGATGATGTTGAAGTTGGTCGTCAAGTTTTGGTTGACGATGGTAAACTTGGTCTTCGTGTGGTTGCTAAAGATGATGCAACTCGTGAATTTGAAGTTGAAGTTGAAAACGATGGTATCATTGCTAAACAAAAAGGTGTGAATATTCCTAACACTAAAATTCCTTTCCCAGCTCTTGCTGAACGTGATAACGACGATATCCGCTTTGGTCTTGAACAAGGTATCAACTTCATCGCGATTTCATTCGTACGTACTGCAAAAGATGTGAACGAAGTTCGTGCAATCTGTGAAGAAACTGGAAACGGACACGTTCAATTGTTCGCTAAAATCGAAAACCAACAAGGTATCGATAACTTGGATGAAATCATCGAAGCTGCTGATGGTATCATGATCGCTCGTGGTGACATGGGTATCGAAGTACCATTCGAAATGGTTCCAGTTTACCAAAAAATGATCATCACTAAAGTCAATGCTGCAGGTAAAGTTGTTATCACTGCAACAAACATGCTTGAAACAATGACTGAAAAACCACGTGCAACTCGTTCAGAAGTATCAGACGTATTTAACGCTGTTATCGACGGAACTGATGCTACAATGCTTTCAGGTGAGTCTGCAAACGGTAAATACCCACTTGAGTCAGTAGCTACAATGGCTACAATCGATAAGAACGCTCAAACTCTTCTTAACGAATACGGACGTTTGAACTCAGATTCATTCGAACGTAACTCTAAGACAGAAGTAATGGCTTCAGCTGTTAAAGATGCTACTAACTCAATGGACATTAAATTGGTTGTAACTCTTACTAAGACTGGTCACACTGCACGTTTGATCTCTAAATACCGTCCAAATGCTGACATCTTAGCATTGACATTCGACGAATTGACAGAACGTGGATTGATGTTGAACTGGGGTGTTATCCCAATGTTGACAGATGCTCCATCATCAACTGACGATATGTTTGAAATCGCTGAACGTAAAGCAGTTGAAGCAGGACTTGTACAATCTGGTGACGATATCGTTATCGTAGCTGGTGTACCAGTTGGAGAAGCTGTTCGTACGAACACAATGCGTATCCGCACAGTACGTTAATTAAAATAAGAAAAAGCCTATCATATCAAGCTTTCTAGCCTGTATGATGGGCTTTTTTGTTTATGGGGCAAAATTTTTTACTTGCGATTTAATGCGACGGTATTAATTACGTCAAGCACGGCTTGCTTCATGATCTTTGTGATGTGAGTATAAATCTGATTTGTTGCTTTGGCGTCTTTATGAACTTCAAGCGCTTATAGCTTTAAGAGGTACATTGCTTTCAGCAAGCAAGATATTGAGTTTAAACACAAAAAATAACCCCTTGAGGATTCAAGGAGTTATTTCAACTTTAATTAGTTTTTAGAAGCTTCTTGGAATTCTGGATTTTTCCATGCTTCATCAATAATAGCTTGCAATTCTTTAGCAGATGCTTGCATTTTTTGAGTTTCTGCATCGTTCAATGGGATATTTACTGGACGAACGATACCATGTGCACCAACAACAGCTGGTTGACCGATAAAGACGTTCTCAACTCCGTATTGACCTTCTTGGAATACTGAAAGTGGAAGTACTGCGTTTTCATCGTCAAGGATTGCTTTAGTGATACGAGCAAGTGCTACTGCGATACCGTAGTATGTTGCACCTTTTTTGTTGATGATTGTGTAGGCTGCATCACGAACACCTTCGAACAATTCAATCAATTCAGCTTCTTGAACATTTTGAGTGTCTTTAAGGAATTCTTCAAGGTTTACACCAGCGATGTTTGCGTGTGACCAAACAGCGAACTCAGAGTCACCGTGTTCACCCATGATGTAAGCGTGAACTGAACGAGCATCTACATCCAATTTTTCAGCAAGTGCTTGACGGAAACGAGCTGAGTCAAGTGAAGTACCTGAACCGATAACACGTTCTTTAGGGAAACCAGAGAATTTCCAAGTTGAGTAAGTCAAAACGTCAACTGGGTTAGCAGCAACAAGGAAGATACCTTTGAAACCTGATTCAACAACTTGAGTTACGATTGATTTGTTGATAGCAAGGTTTTTACCTACAAGGTCAAGACGAGTTTCACCTGGTTTTTGAGGTGCACCTGCAGTGATTACAACAAGGTCAGCGTCTGCACAGTCAGAGTATTGAGCTGCATAGATTTTTTTAGGTGAAGTGAAGGCAAGGGCGTGACTAAGGTCAAGCGCGTCACCAACAGCTTTTTCATGCAATTGTGGAATTTCGATAATTCCAAGCTCTTGTGCAATTCCTTGGTTAACAAGTGCAAAAGCGTAAGATGAACCTACAGCACCATCACCGACAAGGATAACTTTTTTGTGTTGTTTAGTTGAAGTCATTGTTCTAAACATCTCCTTAATTTTATTCAGGGATTTACCCAGTTGTTTTAATTCTATCACTTTTAAAAAGCTTTGTCACGTCTGTGCCTTGGAGTTCTTGATGTAAACGTTTTAGCTAATTTGTATACCTGAAATATGGCGGACATTATGGTATAATATTATTAATTACTAATAGTGAAATGAGGCATTTATTAATGCAGGATAGAAATTTAGTGAATGTCAATCTGACAAAGGAGATGAAGACGAGCTTTATCGATTACGCCATGAGTGTTATCGTAGCGCGGGCTCTTCCTGATGTTCGAGATGGCTTGAAACCTGTTCACCGTCGGATTCTCTATGGAATGAATGAATTGGGTGTTACTCCAGACAAACCTCATAAAAAATCTGCTCGTATTACAGGGGACGTCATGGGTAAATACCACCCACACGGGGATTCCTCTATCTATGAAGCAATGGTCCGCATGGCTCAATGGTGGAGTTACCGTTACATGCTTGTTGATGGACATGGAAACTTTGGTTCTATGGACGGGGACGGTGCTGCCGCCCAGCGTTACACTGAGGCACGCATGAGCAAGATTGCTCTGGAAATGCTTCGTGATATCAATAAAAATACGGTTGATTTCGTCGATAACTATGATGCCAATGAACGTGAACCCTTGGTCTTGCCAGCACGTTTTCCAAATCTTTTAGTTAATGGAGCAACTGGTATTGCTGTTGGGATGGCTACCAACATTCCTCCTCACAATTTAGGTGAAACCATTGATGCAGTGAAGTTGGTCATGGACAATCCTGAAGTGACTACCAAGGACTTGATGGAAGTCTTACCTGGTCCAGATTTTCCAACAGGTGCCCTTGTCATGGGGAAATCAGGTATCCATAAGGCTTATGAAACAGGTAAAGGTTCTATTGTTCTTCGTTCCCGTACTGAAATCGAAGAAACTAAGACTGGCCGTGAGCGCATCGTTGTAACGGAATTTCCTTACATGGTCAATAAAACCAAGGTGCATGAGCATATTGTTCGCTTGGTTCAGGAAAAACGTATTGAGGGGATTACAGCAGTACGTGATGAGTCCAACCGTGAAGGTGTGCGATTTGTTATCGAAGTTAAGCGCGATGCTTCAGCCAATGTTATCCTAAATAACCTCTTTAAGATGACCCAGATGCAAACCAACTTTGGTTTCAATATGCTTGCTATCCAAAATGGTGTACCGAAGATTTTGTCTCTTCGTCAGATTTTGGATGCTTATATTGAGCACCAAAAAGAAGTGGTTGTTCGTCGGACACGTTTTGATAAGGAAAAAGCGGAAGCACGTGCGCATATTTTAGAAGGTCTCTTGATTGCGTTAGACCATATCGATGAAGTGATTCGTATCATCCGTGCTAGTGAAACAGATGCGGAAGCACAAGCTGAGTTGATGAGCAAGTTTAAGCTTTCTGAACGTCAAAGTCAGGCTATTCTAGATATGCGTCTTCGTCGTTTGACAGGTTTGGAACGCGATAAGATTCAGTCTGAGTATGATGACCTCTTGGCTCTGATTGCGGATTTAGCAGATATTCTTGCTAAACCAGAACGTGTTTCTCAAATCATCAAAGAAGAATTGGATGAAGTTAAGCGTAAGTTTGGTGACCAACGTCGTACAGAGTTGATGGTCGGTGAAGTCTTGAGTCTTGAAGATGAGGACTTGATTGAAGAATCGGATGTCTTGATTACGCTTTCTAACAAGGGATACATTAAACGTCTGGACCAAGCTGAGTTTACTGCTCAAAAACGTGGTGGCCGCGGTGTTCAAGGAACAGGTGTCAAAGATGACGATTTTGTTCGTGAGTTAGTGTCAACTAGCACCCATGATCACCTGCTCTTCTTTACAAATAAAGGACGTGTCTATCGTCTTAAAGGTTATGAAATTCCTGAGTATGGTCGGACGGCCAAAGGACTACCAGTAGTTAATCTCTTGAAATTGGATGAAGGCGAAAGTATTCAGACTATTATCAATGTTGAGTCTGAACGCAGTGATGACGCTTATCTCTTCTTTACAACTCGTCATGGTATTGTGAAGAGAACCAGCGTTAAGGAATTCGCTAATATTCGTCAGAATGGACTTAAAGCACTGAACCTCAAAGATGAAGATGAGTTGATTAATGTCTTGTTGACGGAAGAAGATACGGATATTATCATTGGTACCAAGTTTGGTTATGCAGTTCGCTTTAATCAATCAGCTGTTCGTGGTATGAGTCGTATCGCTACTGGTGTGAAAGGTGTTAACCTTCGTGACGGAGACACAGTTGTTGGTGCTAGTGTGATAACAGACCAGGATGAGGTTCTTATCATCACAGAAAAAGGATTTGGTAAACGCACAGTTGCCACCGAATATCCAACAAAAGGTCGTGGTGGTAAAGGAATGAAGACGGCTAATGTGGCTGAAAAAAATGGTCCTCTATCAGGTCTCTTGACTGTGAAAGGTGATGAAGACTTGATGATTATCACTGATACTGGTGTCATGATTCGAACCAATGTTGCCAATATTTCACAAACAGGACGCTCAACTATGGGAGTTAAAGTAATGCGTCTGGATCAAGATGCTAAAATTGTGACCTTTACTACGGTTGCAGCGGCAGAAAAAGAAGAAGTTGGGACAGAAAACGAAACAGAAGGTGAAGCATAATGTCTCAAAAAAATAATAAGAAGAAAAATAAACGAAAAAATCTGCTGACAAATATCCTAGCAGGATTTCTGATACTACTATCAATTGCTTTGATTTTTAATGCTAAAATTCGTGATATTTTCATAGTTTGGAATACCAATAAATACCAAGTCAGTCAGGTATCAAAAGAAAAAATAGAAGAAAATCAGGATACAGAAGGAAATTTTGATTTTGATTCTGTCAATGCTATCTCTTCGGAAGCTGTTCTAGCTTCTCAATGGGATGCTCAAAAATTACCAGTTATCGGCGGAATTGCAGTTCCTGAATTAGAAATGAATCTGCCAATTTTTAAAGGGCTTGATAATGTCAATCTCTTCTATGGTGCTGGTACGATGAAACGCGATCAAGTGATGGGGAAAGGAAATTATAGTCTAGCTAGTCATCATATTTTTGGTGTCAATAATGCTAATAAAATGTTATTTTCTCCTTTAGATAATGCTAAAAATGGTATGAAGATTTATCTAACCGATAAAAATAAAGTTTATACTTATGAAATACGTGAAGTCAAACGTGTGACACCGGATCGTGTTGATGAAGTTGATGATAGAGATGGGGTCAATGAGATTACATTAGTAACCTGTGAAGACCTTGCTGCTACAGAACGTATTATTGTAAAAGGCGATTTGAAAGAAACAAAAGAATATTCACAAACATCTGATGAAATCCTAACAGCTTTCAATCAACCATATAAACAATTTTATTAATACAAATCAGTGAAATCCTGGATTTCACTGATTTTTTAAGCTTTTCATAAGAATAAACTTTTATGAAATACAGAAAACGTTTCCTAAATTCAAGAGTTTGTGATATAATTATCAGGTAAAAAATTTTTAGGAGTTTATTATGGTTTCTTCAGAATTTATCTCAAAGATTGAATTTGCTTGCAAGAAGAAAGAAAGTCTTTATAGCCAAAGCAAATTTAAGTATGCAATTCGTTCTATGTTCGCAGGTGCTTTTTTAACCTTCAGTACAGCTGCTGGTGCAGTTGGGGCTGACTTGATTAATAAAATCGCACCAGGTAGTGGACGCTTCCTCTTTCCATTCGTTTTCGCTTGGGGATTGGCCTACATTGTTTTCTTGAATGCCGAGTTGGTAACATCAAACATGATGTTCTTGACTGCTGGTAGTTTCTTGAAAAAAATCTCTTGGAGAAAAACAGCTGAGATTTTACTTTACTGTACCTTGTTCAACCTTATCGGAGCTTTAATAGCAGGTTGGGGCTTTGCTCATTCGGCAGCCTATGCACATCTGACTCACGATAGTTTCATCTCAGGGGTTGTTGAGATGAAGTTAGGCCGTTCAAATGAATTAATCTTGCTTGAGGCGATTTTGGCAAATATTTTCGTAAATATTGCGATTCTTTCATTTGTTTTGGTCAAAGATGGTGGTGCCAAACTTTGGCTTGTGTTGTCAGCTATTTACATGTTTGTATTCTTAACAAACGAGCACATTGCGGCGAACTTTGCTTCTTTCGCGATTGTAAAATTCAGTGTTGCTGCTGACTCAATTGCTAACTTCGGTGTTGGAAATATGCTTCGCCACTGGGGTGTAACCTTCATCGGAAACTTTATCGGAGGAGGCCTTTTGATGGGTCTTCCATATGCCTTCCTCAATAAAAACGAAGATACTTATGTAGATTAAGAAAATGAGCACGATTGAATCGTGCTTTTTTCGATTTTGTAAGAAGCAATAGCTACTCCTTATATCAAAATATAGAAAAGAGGTATTAGTCAAGATAGGTCGATAGTGCTACAATATCCTTAATCAAACTATTTGGAGGTCGCCTTATGACTCGTGATTTTAAATTTGAAACTCTACAACTACATGCTGGGCAAGTTGTGGATCCAGCTACCAAGTCTCGTGCAGTGCCGATTTATCAAACAACATCCTTCGTTTTTGATGATACGCAGGAAGGTGCCGATTTGTTTGCCTTGAGAAAACCAGGTAATATCTATACTCGTATTACAAATCCTACAACGGCTGCTTTTGAAGAAAGAATCGCTTCCCTTGAAGGTGGTGTTGGTGCGCTTGCAACAGCTTCAGGTATGGCCGCAGTGACTTATACGATTTTGGCGCTTGCTCACGCAGGTGACCATGTGGTGGCTGCGTCAACTATTTACGGTGGGACCTTCAATCTCTTGAAAGAAACCCTTCCTCGTTATGGTATCACAACAACCTTTGTCGATGTGGATAATTTGGAGGAAGTAGAAGCAGCTATCAATGACAATACCAAGCTAGTCTTGATTGAAACCTTGGGCAATCCCTTGATTAACATTCCTGATTTGGAAAAATTGGCAGAGATTGCGCATAAACATCAGATTCCACTTGTTTCGGACAACACCTTTGCCACACCATATTTGATTAATGTCTTTTCTCACGGTGTAGATATTGCCATTCACTCAGCGACTAAGTTTATCGGTGGACATGGTACGACTATTGGAGGAGTGATTGTCGATAGTGGTCGATTTGACTGGGCGGCTTCAGGGAAATTCCCTCAATTTGTTGAGGAAGACCCAAGTTACCACAATTTGAGCTATACTCGTGATGTGGGTGCTGCAGCCTTTATTATCGCTGTTCGTGTCCAATTGCTTCGTGATACTGGTGCTGCCTTGTCGCCATTTAATGCCTTTCTCTTGCTCCAAGGACTTGAAACACTTTCTCTTCGTGTGGAACGCCATGTGCAAAATGCTGAGAAAATTGTTGATTTCCTTGTCAACCATCCTAAGGTAGAAAAGGTAAATTATCCAAAATTGGCTGACAGTCCTTATCATGCCTTGGCTGAGAAATACTTGCCTAAAGGTGTTGGTTCCATATTTACCTTCCATGTCAAAGGTGGGGAGGCAGAAGCCCGCAAGGTAATTGATAATTTGGAAATCTTCTCTGACCTTGCGAACGTAGCGGATGCTAAATCGCTTGTTGTCCATCCAGCAACAACTACTCACGGTCAATTGTCAGAAAAAGACCTGGAAGCAGCAGGTGTCACACCAAACCAAATCCGCTTGTCTATCGGTCTTGAAAATGTAGAGGATTTGATTGAAGATTTGCGCTTGGCCTTGGAAAAAATTTAAAGTAACAGATATAAACAGTGGGTTTCGACTCGCTGTTTTTGATTTTCCCTCAGGCATGATATAATGGTTAAAGAAGTCTAGAAAGAGGAACGATATGAACGAAATCAAATGCCCCAATTGTGGGGAAGTCTTTACAGTAAATGAAAGCCAGTATGCCGAACTTCTGTCTCAAGTGAGAACGGCAGAGTTTGATAAGGAATTGCACGATCGCATGAAGCAGGAACTGGCTTTGGTTGAGCAAAAGGCAATGAATGAACAACAGTCTAAACTAGCTCAAAAAGACCAAGAAATTGCGCAATTACAGAGTCAAATCCAAAACTTTGATACAGAAAAAGAATTGGCCAAGAAAGAGGTTGAACAGACAAGCCATCAGGCTTTATTAGAAAAGGACAAGGAAGTACAGGCCTTGGAAAACCAGTTGGCGACCTTGCGTTTGGAACATGAAAATCAACTGCAAAAGACCCTTTCTGACCTAGAAAAAGAACGGGATCAGGTCAAAAATCAGCTCCTCTTGCAAGAAAAAGAAAATGAGTTGTCTTTGGCTTCTGTTAAGCAGAATTACGAAGCCCAGCTCAAGGCAGCCAGTGAACAAGTCGAATTTTATAAGAATTTCAAAGCCCAACAATCTACAAAAGCTATCGGGGAAAGTCTGGAACACTATGCAGAGAGTGAGTTTAACAAGGTCCGCAGTTTTGCCTTTCCAAATGCTTACTTTGAGAAGGATAACAAGGTTTCTGCGCGTGGTTCTAAGGGAGACTTTATCTTCCGTGAATGTGATGAAAATGGAGTAGAGATTATCTCCATTATGTTTGAGATGAAAAATGAAGCAGATGGAACAGAGAAGAAGCACAAGAATGCAGATTTTTATAAGGAATTGGACAAGGACCGTAGGGAGAAGAACTGTGAGTATGCGGTTTTGGTGACCATGCTTGAGGCTGATAATGACTACTTTAACACAGGGATTGTAGACGTCAGCCACGAGTACGAAAAGATGTATGTGGTTCGTCCTCAATTCTTTATCCAGTTGATTGGTCTCTTACGAAATGCGGCTCTGAATTCTCTTAAATACAAGCAGGAGTTGGCCTTGGTTAGGGAACAAAATATCGATATCACGCATTTTGAGGAAGACTTGGATGCCTTTAAACTAGCCTTTGCCAAAAACTACAACTCTGCTTCGACTAATTTTGGTAAAGCTATCGATGAAATTGACAAGGCCATCAAACGCATGGAAGAAGTCAAAAAGTTCCTTACCACATCCGAAAACCAACTTCGTCTTGCAAATAACAAATTGGAAGATGTTTCAGTTAAAAAATTGACCCGGAAAAATCCAACCATGAAAGCGAAATTTGAAGCATTGAAGGGGGAGTGAGAAAGCAAAAATGAACGGTATTATTAACTTAAAAAAAGAAGCGGGGATGACTTCGCATGATGCGGTTTTTAAACTGCGTAAGATTTTGGGAACCAAGAAGATTGGTCATGGTGGGACCTTGGATCCGGATGTAGTGGGTGTTTTGCCCATTGCGGTTGGCAAGGCGACACGCATGGTTGAGTTTATGCAGGACGAGGGCAAGATCTATGAGGGGGAAATCACTCTAGGTTATTCAACAACGACCGAGGATGCCAGTGGGGAAGTGGTCGCAGAAACACCTGTTTTGTCTCCCTTGGATGAAACCATTGTCGATGAAGCGATTGCTAGCTTGACTGGGCTTATTACTCAGATTCCCCCTATGTATTCGGCTGTCAAGGTTAATGGTCGTAAGCTCTATGAGTATGCGCGTGCTGGTCAGGAAGTGGAACGTCCAGAACGTCAGGTGACCATTTATCAATTTGAGCGAACAAGTCCGATTTCTTATGATGGCGAACTTGCACGTTTTACTTTTCGTGTGAAATGCAGTAAGGGAACTTATATCCGTACCTTGTCAGTTGACTTGGGAGAGAAACTTGGTTATGCAGCTCATATGTCACATTTAACACGGACTAGTGCTGCAGGTTTACAACTAGAAGATTCCTTGACTTTGGAAGAAATTGCTGCAAAAGTGGAGGATGGGCAATTAGACTTTCTCTATCCTTTAGAGATTGGGACAGGGGACCTTGTCAAAGTTTTCCTAAGTCCAGAAGAGGCTACAGAAGTACGCTTTGGTCGCTTTATCGAGCTCGACCAAACAGACAAAGAACTGGCTGCCTTTGAGGGAGATAAATTGCTAGCTATTTTAGAAAAAAGGGACAATCTCTACAAGCCAAGGAAGGTTTTTAGCTAGTCTAACTGGGTGTAAGGAGTGTTGTTTCCCCTAGACTATCCAAATCAGACTATAAATTTTGCAAAAAATGTGATAGAATAGACGACGGATAAAAAAACGGAGGATAGCATGCAAAATAGACCAATCATTATCGGAGTGACAGGTGGTTCTGGAGGAGGTAAGACCAGTGTTTCAAGAGCCATTTTATCGCATTTCCCTGATGAAAAGATTTCCATGATTGAGCACGATTCATACTACAAGGATCAGTCTCACTTGACCTTTGAAGAGCGTGTCAAAACCAACTACGACCATCCTTTTGCCTTTGATACAGACTTGATGATCGAGCAAATTAAGGAATTGTTGGCAGGGCGTCCGGTGGACATTCCGACTTATGACTATACAGAGCATACACGAAGTAGCAAGACCTATCGTCAGGAGCCTCAAGATGTTTTTATCGTTGAGGGGATTTTAGTCTTGGAGGACAAGCGCCTGCGCGATTTGATGGATATCAAGATTTTTGTGGATACGGATGATGATGTGCGCATTATTCGTCGTATCAAGCGTGATATGGAGGAGCGTGGCCGTAGCCTTGACAGCGTTATTGACCAGTATTTAGGTGTGGTTAAACCTATGTACCACCAGTTTATCGAGCCGACTAAGCGTTATGCGGATATCGTCATTCCTGAGGGAGTCAGCAATACCGTTGCTATCGACCTGTTGACGACCAAGATTGAAAAGATTTTGGAAGAAGCTCGAAATAGCAAATAATCAGATGTGGAGGCCTTGCCTCCTTTTTCTATTTTTCTCTCATAATGGTACATAAATGGAGATTTTTAGGCATATTTTTGGTATAATAATACCCATGAAAGAGCAAGGAAATGAGTAGTAGGTGGGGATGGAAAAGTATTTATCGGTAACAACTTTGACCAAGTATCTGAAAATGAAATTCGATAAAGACCCTTACTTGGAACGGGTCTATTTAACTGGTCAAGTTTCCAACTTTCGTAAACGACCTACTCACCAATATTTCTCCCTAAAAGATGATCACGCAGTCATTCAAGCGACCATCTGGTCTGGAATTTATCAGAAATTAGGTTTCGACCTGGAAGAAGGGATGAAGATCAATGTGATTGGGCGCGTGCAGGTCTATGAACCAAGTGGTAGCTACTCCATCATCATAGAAAAGGCAGAGCCTGATGGAGTTGGTGCGCTTGCGATTCAGTTTGAACAACTCAAGAAAAAATTGACAGAAGAAGGCCTGTTTCAAGAACGCTTCAAGCAACCTCTGCCCCAATTTTCTAAGAGAATTGGTGTAGTGACCAGTCGCAGTGGAGCCGTTATTCGAGATATTATCACGACCGTCAGCAGGCGATTTCCAGGTGTTGACATCCTTCTTTATCCGACCAAGGTTCAAGGAGATGGAGCAGCAGAGGAAATAGCACGGAATATTGCGCGTGCTAATCAGCGTGACGATTTGGATTTGCTGATTATTGGTCGTGGTGGTGGTTCCATAGAGGATCTCTGGGCCTTTAACGAAGAAATTGTGGTACGAGCTATTTTTGAGTCTCGTTTGCCAGTTATTTCTAGTGTGGGGCATGAGACGGATGTGACTTTGGCAGATTTTGTAGCAGATAGACGGGCTGCGACGCCAACGGCGGCAGCTGAACTGGCAACACCTGTGACCAAGTTGGATGTATTAGCTCATTTGCAAAATCAGGAAAAACGGATGGCAACGGCAGTTCGAAATGTGCTATCTAAGAAACAAGAAGCTTTGAAAAAATGCAGTCAGTCTGTTATCTTTAGACAGCCAGAGCGCTTGTATGACGGTTATTTGCAACGCTTGGACCAACTGCAACTGCGCTTAAAACAAAGTTTGCGAACACGGATTTCTGAGAACCAACAGGTAGTACAAGCAAGGACGCATCAACTGGTGCAATTATCACCTGTTACCAAAATCCAACGTTATCAAGACCGTCTAGGCCAGTTGGATAAGCTCATACGTAGCCAAATGGCGCTGGTTTATGATGCCAAGGTTGCTGAGGTGAAAAGACTTTCAGAAGCCCTGCTGATGTTGGATACCAGTCGTATCGTGGCGCGTGGCTATGCTATTGTCAAAAAAGAAGAGTCAGTCATCGATTCGGTTGAAAATTTGAAGAAAAAAGACCAAGTGACGCTTTTGATGCGAGATGGTCAAGTAGAATTAGAGGTTAAAGATGTCAAAACAAAAGAAATTTGAGGAAAATCTAGCAGAACTGGAGACCATTGTCCAAAGTTTGGAAAATGGTGAAATAGCTCTAGAAGATGCGATTGCAGCCTTTCAAAAGGGCATGGTCTTGTCAAAAGAACTCCAAGCTACGCTGGACAAGGCTGAAAAGACCTTGGTCAAGGTCATGCAAGAAGACGGAACAGAAAGTGATTTTGAATGAAGAAGCAAGAAAAATTAGCTCTTGTCGAGTCGGCCTTGGAAGACTTTTATGGAGACCAGCAGTTTGCCTCTAGTTTGCGAGAGTCTGTTCTCTATTCCATTCATGCTGGTGGCAAGCGTATTCGGCCTTTTCTCCTGTTGGAAGTTTTGGAAGCCTTGCATGTTGCTCTCAAACCTGCTCACGCGCAGTTGGCTGCGGCCTTGGAAATGATTCATACAGGGAGCTTGATTCATGATGATCTTCCTGCCATGGATGATGATGATTATCGTAGAGGGCGTTTGACCAATCATAAGAAATTTGGCGAAGCAATGGCCATTTTGGCAGGAGATGCTTTATTCCTAGATCCCTATGCATTGATAGCACAGGCAGATTTGCCAAGTCAGATCAAGGTGGACTTGATTGCCAACTTATCGCTTGCTTCAGGTAGTCTGGGGATGGTTGCAGGGCAGGTTTTGGACATGGAGGGCGAACACCAGCATTTGTCTTTGGAAGAGCTCCAAACCATTCATGCCAATAAAACTGGGAAGTTATTAGCTTATCCCTTCCAAGCAGCTGCTATCATAGCTGAATTAGCACCAGAAATCCAAACAAAATTGAAAACTGTGGGTGAATTGATTGGACTTGCCTTTCAAGTTAGAGACGATGTGCTTGATGTGACGGCTAGTTTTGAGGAAATCGGCAAGACTCCTCAAAAGGACTTGCAGGCAGAAAAGTCAACCTATCCTGCCCTGTTGGGCTTGGAAGAGGCAATTGCCTTTTGTAACCAAACTCTTAATCAAGCCGAGGCTAAATTAGAAGAAATCGCCCAGCAAGTTCCCTTTGAAACAGAATCAATTGTAAGAGTAGTAGAAAGTTTGAGAATCAATGGCTAAGGAAAGAGTGGATGTACTAGCTTATAAACAGGGCTTGTTTGAAACGCGAGAACAGGCCAAGCGTGGCGTCATGGCTGGACTAGTCGTAGCAGTACTGAATGGAGAACGGTTTGATAAACCAGGAGAGAAAATTCCAGATGACACCGAGTTAAAACTCAAGGGGGAGAAACTCAAATATGTTAGTCGTGGTGGCTTGAAACTGGAGAAGGCCTTGCAGGTCTTTGATTTGTCAGTAGAAGGAGCTACAGCAATTGATATAGGTGCTTCTACTGGTGGTTTTACCGATGTCATGTTGCAAAATGGTGCTGAGTTGGTCTTTGCAGTTGATGTTGGTACCAATCAGTTGGCTTGGAAATTACGCCAAGACCCACGGGTTGTCAGCATGGAGCAGTTTAATTTCCGCTATGCTGAAAAGACTGATTTTGAGCAGGAACCGAGCTTTGCCAGTATTGATGTGAGTTTCATTTCCCTCAGTCTGATTTTGCCGGCCTTACACCGAGTGTTAGCCGATCAAGGTCAGGTCGTGGCTTTAGTTAAGCCTCAGTTTGAGGCAGGACGTGAGCAGATTGGGAAAAACGGAATTATTCGAGATGCTAAGGTGCATCAACATGTCCTTGAATCTGTCACAGCTCTGGCAGTAGAGGAAGGCTTTTCAGTCCTTGGTTTGGACTTTTCTCCTATCCAGGGTGGTCATGGAAATATTGAGTTTTTAGCGTATTTGAAAAAAGAAGAGTCAGCAGGCAATCAGATTCTTGCTGAGATTGAAGAAGTAGTAGAGAGGGCGCATAGTCAATTTAAAAATGAATAAAAAAGAGAGACTTGAAAAAATTAGACGATTTGTGACAGATTATCAAATCGGTACGCAAGAAGAAATCGTAGAACATTTGAAAGAAGCAGGTATCACTGCCACTCAGGCAACTGTATCCCGAGATATCAAAGAATTAGGTATTGTCAAAATTCCTTTGAGAGACAACACCTATGTCTATGAATTACCAAAATCAATCGTAAAAAGTTTGCAACTGGCTGAAGACAATATCGAATCGGCTGAATTGATGGACAAGATGATTAATCTCCAAGTTATCCCAGGAAATACAGCTTTTGTAAAAGCTCAGTTAATTGAGACTTTTGCTGACAAGATTTTTAGCTGTTTAGCTGATGATAGCTCGATTTTAGTCATTGCCAGAAGTGAAAGTCTAGCTGAGGAAATCTTTGAACAAGTAAAAAATTGGTAGGTCTATATGTTACTTGAAATTTCGATAAAAAACTTTGCCATTATTGAGGCTATTTCTCTCAATTTTGAAAAGGGAATGACTGTCCTGACTGGTGAAACGGGTGCAGGGAAGTCGATTATCATTGATGCCATGAATATGATGTTGGGAGCACGTGCTACGACAGATGTTATTCGTCACGGTGCGCCAAAGGCAGAGATTGAGGGGCTTTTCTCAGTTGAGAATAGTCGCCTTTTGCAGGAAATTTTCGATGAGCAAGGTTTAGAATTGGGTGATGAAATTATCATTCGTCGAGAAATTCTGCAAAATGGTCGTAGTATTAGTCGTGTCAATGGCCAGATGGTCAATCTGTCTGTTTTGCGTGCTATTGGGCAACATCTTGTGGATATTCATGGTCAGCATGACCAAGAGGAGTTAATGCGTCCTCAACTGCACATCCAGATGTTGGATGAATTTGGCGATGCAGCGTTTTGGGACTTGAAAGAAACCTATCAAACGAGTTTTGATGCTTATCGAAAAATGCGTAAGCAGGTTCTGGAAGTCAAGAAAAACCAACAGGAACACAAGGCTCGTATAGAAATGTTGGAATTTCAAATGGCAGAGATTGAGGTAGCAAACTTACAGGCTGGAGAAGATTTGGCTCTCAATCAAGAGCGTGATAAACTGCTCAACCATAAAAATATTGCGGATACACTGACCAATGCCTACAGTATGTTGGACAATGAAGATTTTTCAAGTCTGGCCAATGTTCGTTCAGCCATGAATGACATGGAAAGTGTCGAAGAGTATGACCCTGAATACCGTGAAATTTCAAGCTCACTGTCTGAGACTTACTATGTCTTAGAAGACATTAGCAAACGTTTGGAAGCTATTATTGAGGATCTTGATTTTGATGGCAATCGTCTCATGCAGGTTGAGAATCGTTTGGATCTCCTTCATACTATTACCCGTAAGTATGGTGGGACTGTAGACGATGTCTTACTTTATTTTGCTAAGATTACAGAAGAATACAATCTCTTGACAGGCAATAACCTTTCGTCTGAGGACATGGAAGCAGAGCTTAAGAAGTTGGAAGTGAATCTTGTCGATTTGGCTGGTCAACTTGCATCTGCTCGTCATGATTTGGCCCAGCAGCTCGAAGCTGAGATTAAACAAGAACTGCAAGACCTTTATATGGAAAAAGCCCAGTTTCAGGTTCGTTTTAGCAAGGGCAAATTCAGTCGTGAGGGCAATGAAATGGTCGAATTTTACATTTCAACTAACCCTGGCGAAAACTTTAAACCCTTGGTCAAGGTTGCGTCTGGTGGGGAATTATCCCGTCTCATGCTAGCTATCAAGTCTGCCTTTTCACGTAAAGAAGGTAAGACTAGCATTGTCTTTGATGAAGTGGATACGGGAGTTTCAGGTCGTGTTGCCCAAGCTATTGCACAAAAGATTCACAAGATTGGTCAGCATGGTCAGGTTTTGGCTATTTCCCATTTGCCACAAGTGATTGCGATTGCGGATTATCAATTCTTTATTGAGAAGATTAGCAATGAGCATTCAACGGTTTCGACTGTTCGTCTTTTGACGGTTGAAGAGCGAGTTGAGGAAGTTGCCAAGATGTTGGCAGGTGATGATGTGACGGAAGCAGCCCTGACGCAAGCCAGAGAATTGTTGAGAAACAGGGAGAAATAAGATGACAGACTATTATGTAATTGGAGATGTTCACGGAAAAGCTGGGATGCTAGAAGACCTTCTCAAAACCTGGGATGGTCAGACCCAGTTGCTTTTTCTAGGGGATTTGATTGACCGCGGTGAAGATAGTCGCCGTGTTCTTGAAATGGTTAAGGATTTAGTGGACAATCAAGGGGCTATCTGTTTGTCAGGAAATCACGAGTATATGTTTTTGACTTGGCTAGATGACCCAGAAGAAAGTTATGACCACTATCGCCGCAATGGTGGAGATACAACCATTAACTCTATCCTAGGTCGTCCCTTGGATGCCCCAGTTGATGGAGTAGAAGATGCCAAGCGTGTGGCTACAGAAGTAGCAGATTTGGTCGAATTTATTCGTCAAATGCCATTTGTGGTAGAGACAGACAAGTATATCTTTGTTCACGCAGGTATTGATTTGACCTTGGATGACTGGCATGAAACAACAGATTACAAGAAAGTTTGGCTTAGAAAACCATTCCACGAAGCTGAAAATCATACTGGGAAAATCATTGTCTTCGGTCATACACCGGTCTATGGCTTGTTAAAGCAAGAGCGTGGTACTGCTGAGCTTTGGACGACAGAAGATGGTAAGATTGGTATGGATGGAGGAGCTGTTTATGGTGGTGTCCTTCATGGGATTGTCTTTACAGACCATGGAATGACAGAACATCACTTTATCGAAAATGACGGCTTTGTTGCTGAAGATTAGTACTCCTAGCAGGGTATGGTCTTGTCAAAATATCAAAAACAATTTATAATAAATAGATACCCTGAAAGGAAGAGAATCATGAACTTAGAAGAATTGAAAAAACGACAGGAGAAGATCCGCAACTTCTCTATTATCGCCCATATTGACCACGGAAAGTCGACTCTTGCAGACCGCATTTTGGAAAAGACAGAGACGGTTTCAAGCCGTGAAATGCAAGCACAGCTTTTGGATAGTATGGATTTAGAGCGAGAACGTGGGATTACCATTAAGTTGAATGCCATCGAGCTCAATTATACTGCTAAAGATGGGGAAACTTATATTTTCCACTTGATAGACACACCTGGGCACGTGGACTTTACCTATGAAGTTTCACGTTCGCTCGCTGCCTGTGAGGGGGCGATTTTGGTGGTCGATGCCGCCCAAGGAATTGAGGCTCAAACTCTTGCCAACGTCTACCTTGCTTTAGATAATGATTTGGAAATCATGCCAGTCATTAATAAAATTGACCTGCCGGCTGCAGATCCTGAGCGCGTGCGTACAGAGATTGAAGATGTCATTGGTTTGGATGCTAGTGAAGCAGTCTTAGCATCAGCTAAAGCTGGTATTGGTATCGAAGAAATTCTCGAGCAAATCGTAGAAAAAGTGCCAGCTCCAACAGGTGATGTGACGGCGCCACTTAAGGCCTTGATTTTCGATTCTGTTTACGATGCTTACCGTGGGGTTATCCTCCAAGTTCGTGTTATGGACGGGGTGGTTAAACCTGGTGATAAGATTCAGCTCATGAGCAATGGCAAGACCTTTGATGTTACGGAAGTCGGTATTTTTACACCCAAAGCAGTTGGTCGTGATTTCCTTGCGACTGGTGACGTTGGTTATATTGCGGCTTCTATCAAGACGGTTCAGGACACTCGTGTGGGTGATACCGTTACCTTGGCAACCAATCCTGCTGCAGAGCCCTTACATGGTTACAAGCAGATGAATCCTATGGTCTTTGCGGGTCTCTACCCAATCGAGTCAAACAAGTATAATGACCTTCGTGAAGCACTTGAAAAATTACAACTAAATGATGCCAGCTTGCAGTTTGAACCAGAAACATCTCAGGCACTTGGATTTGGTTTTCGTTGTGGATTCCTTGGACTTCTTCATATGGATGTTATCCAAGAACGTTTAGAGCGTGAGTTCAATATTGACCTTATCATGACAGCTCCATCCGTTATCTATAAGGTCAACTTGACCGACGGGGAGTCTATGGACGTCTCTAACCCATCAGAGTTCCCAGATCCAACCAAGATTGCGACTATTGAAGAGCCTTATGTTAAAGCTCAAATTATGGTACCGCAAGAGTTTGTAGGAGCAGTGATGGAATTGGCTCAGCGCAAACGTGGGGATTTTGTGACCATGGACTATATTGATGATAACCGTGTCAATGTTATCTATCAAATTCCTCTTGCTGAAATCGTCTTCGACTTCTTTGATAAGCTTAAGTCTTCGACACGTGGTTATGCAAGTTTTGACTACGAATTGTCAGAGTACCGCCCATCTAAGCTAGTCAAAATGGATATCCTTCTCAATGGAGACAAGGTGGATGCCCTCAGCTTTATCGTTCACAAGGATTTTGCCTACGAACGGGGGAAACTTATCGTTGATAAGCTCAAGAAAATCATCCCTCGTCAACAATTTGAAGTTCCGATTCAAGCAGCAATTGGACACAAGATTGTGGCTCGTACTGATATCAAGGCCCTTCGTAAGAACGTACTTGCCAAGTGTTATGGTGGTGACGTTTCTCGTAAACGTAAACTGCTTGAAAAACAAAAAGCTGGTAAGAAACGCATGAAAGCTATCGGATCAGTAGAAGTTCCGCAAGAAGCCTTCTTAAGCGTCTTGAGTATGGATGAAGAATAAGTTATCAGAATTGTTTTTCTTGTTAATAGGAAATTTATATAAGAATCAATAGTAAAGCAGGCTTAAATGGTCTGCTTTTTTAGTTTCTAGAACAGAAAAAATGTTTGAAGTGTTTGTTTATGTGTTTGTTTTTATATAATGAAGTACAAAAACAACAAAAATATAAAAAAAGAGACAAAAAACAACAGAAAATTATTGACAACGATTTCATATAGTGTTATACTTATAGCATAAAGTTAATGGAAAGAAGGGAAAACCTTATGGGATTAGATCATTTCTTTGACAAAAACCTTGTGTTTTGCTTAGAAGCGGATAATCAAGAACATCTCTTTGATCAGGTTGCAACTCTATTGGAAGAACGAGAAATCGTAACTCCAACCTATCGTGAAGCCTTGATCACGCGTGAAAAGTCATTTCCAACTGGCTTAGATATGGAATTTTTGGGTAAGGATTTGCCGAATGTGGCTATTCCTCACACAGATATTGTTCATAATCTAGCCGAAAAAGTTGTGGTCGTTCGATTAGAAAAACCAGTGACTTTCCACAATATGATTGCACCAGATAGGGAAGTAGAAGTATCCTTACTCTTCTTTATCATTAATAACTCAAGTTCAAGTCAAACAAACATTCTTGCTCAGTTGATGGACTTCTTTACTGGAAATGGTCATCTTGAAGATCTATCAAAAATTTCTGAACCAGAAGCTCTCTATGCTTATATAGCTGAAGCAACTGCATAATTTTGTCTATTAAAAATATTAAATCGGAGGAAATCCATATGATTAAAATTCTTGCTGCCTGCGGTGCAGGTGTTAACTCAAGCCACCAAATTAAAAGTGCTCTTGAAGAAGAACTTTCAAACCGCGGTTTTGATGTTCACTGTGATGCAGTTATGGTAAAAGACGTTAACGAAGACCTTATCAAAGGTTATGACATCTTCACACCAATTGCTGCTACAGATCTTGGTTTTGACCCAGGTATCCCAGTTATCGAAGCTGGACCGATCTTATTCCGTATCCCAGCAATGAGTGCTCCAGTATTTGACAATATTGAAGCAGCTATCAAAGAACACGGATTAAGCTAATTCTAATTTGTTAACATTCATATAACATAAAAAAGGGAGGAACTGTTATGGATGCAATCTTTGACCTAATCAAAGAGGTTTTTACGCCCGTCTTAGATATGGGTGGTCCTGTCATCATGTTGATCATTTTGACAGTATTGGCTTTACTTTTTGGAGTGAAATTCTCCAAAGCGCTTGAAGGTGGTATCAAACTTGCCATCGCTCTTACTGGTATCGGTGCTATCATCGGTATGCTAAACACTGCTTTCTCAGCGTCGCTTGCAAAATTCGTTGAAAATACTGGTATTCAGTTGAGTATTACCGACGTTGGTTGGGCACCACTTGCTACAATCACTTGGGGTTCTGCTTGGACACTTTACTTCTTGCTCATCATGTTGATTGTCAACATAGTGATGCTTGCTATGAAGAAAACAGATACACTTGACGTCGATATCTTCGATATCTGGCACTTGTCTATCACAGGTCTTTTGATTAAATGGTATGCAGACAATAACGGTGTGAGCCAAGGGGTTTCACTATTGATTGCTACAGCAGCTATCGTCCTTGTTGGTGTGTTGAAAATTATCAACTCTGACTTGATGAAACCTACATTTGATGACCTTCTTAACGCTCCAAGTTCATCTCCAATGACTTCAACTCACATGAACTACATGATGAACCCAGTTATCATGGTTTTGGATAAGATTTTTGAAAAATTCTTCCCAGGTCTTGATAAATATGACTTTGATGCTGCTAAATTGAACAAGAAAATCGGTTTCTGGGGATCTAAATTCTTTATCGGTTTCATTCTTGGTATTGTAATCGGTATTATGGGAACTCCACATCCAATTGAAGGGGTTGCAGATGCAGATAAATGGCGTCTTGTTATCAAAGGATGGTTGTCTCTTGGTTTGACTGCCGGTGTATCTTTGGAACTCTTCTCACTTATCGGTTCATGGTTCATCGCTGCCGTAGAACCACTTTCACAAGGTATTACAAACGTTGCTACTAAACGTCTTCAAGGACGTAAATTCAATATCGGTCTTGACTGGCCATTCATCGCTGGTCGTGCTGAAATCTGGGCTTGTGCCAACGTACTTGCACCAATCATGTTGATTGAAGCAGTGCTTCTTTCAAAAGTCGGAAATGGTATCTTGCCACTTGCCGGTATCATCGCTATGGGTGTTACACCAGCTCTCTTGGTTGTAACTCGTGGTAAATTGCTCCGTATGATTATCTTCGGAACACTCTTGTTGCCACTCTTCCTTCTTTCAGGTACACTTATCGCACCATTTGCAACAGAACTTGCTAAAGGTGTAGGTGCCTTCCCAGCAGGTGTGAGCGAAACTCAATTGATCACTCACTCAACTCTTGAAGGACCAATCGAAAAACTTCTTGGTTGGACAATTGGTAACACTACAACAGGTGATATCAAAGCAATCCTTGGTGCTGTAGTCTTCCTTGTATTCTATATCGGTATCTTTGCTTGGTACAGAAAACAAATGATCAAACGTAACGAAGAGTACGCAGCGAAAGCAAAATAATGCGCTCCTATAAAATGTAAGCTCAATGAAAATCAAAGAGCAAACTAGAAAGCGAGTCGTAGGTTGCTCAAAATACAGTTTTGAGGTTGTAGATAAGACTGACGAAGTCAGTGACCATATCTACGGCAAGGCGACGCTGACGAAGTTTGAATTTGATTTTCGCAGAGCGTAAATTGTTGAAACTAGGTTGTCATACCTTCTAGGAGTGACAGCCTAGTTTTTTATAAACTATCAAGAAATCGGAGAAAATAATGGTAATTGAATTAAAATCAGAACAATTAAGTGTTCAATTTAACAGTTTTGGTGGGGCTCTTTCTTCTATAAAAGATGCTGAGGGACTTGAGTATTTGTGGCAAGGGGATGCTACTTATTGGAGCGGACAAGCCCCTGTTCTCTTCCCCATTTGTGGTTCTTTGAGAGAGGATACAGCCGTCTATATAGATGATAATGGACAAGAAAGTAAAGGAAAGATTCCTCGTCATGGTTTGGTTCGCAAGAAAGAATTTGAATTAGTTGAACAGACAGATAATAGTGTAACTTTTGCAATTGAAGACGATGAGAATAGCTATCAAAACTACCCTTATCATTTCCGCCTAGAAATCACTTATATCCTGACTGGTAAAACAGTACGGACTCAATACAAGATTTTCAATAAAGAAACTAGCAGGGTCATGCCTTACTTTATTGGTGGCCATCCAGGCTTTAATTGTCCTCTACTTGATGATGAAGTCTATGAAGATTACTATTTAGAGTTTGAGAAAGAAGAGACTTGCTCTGTTCCACACCCTTTCCCAGAAACAGGTATGTTGGATTTCCAAGATAGAAGTCCATGGCTAGAAGGTCAAAAAGAAGTAGACCTCAGCTATGATTTGTTTAGCACAGATGCAGTTACTTTAGATGAATTGCAATCTAGAACAATTGCCCTTCGTTCTCGTAAACATGATAAGGGATTGAAAGTGCACTTAGCAGAGTTTCCAAACCTTGTTATCTGGTCAACTTTGAATAAGGGACCTTTCATTGCCTTTGAACCATGGTCTGGCTTGTCAACATCCCTTGAAGAAGGAGATCATCTAGAAGATAAGAAGAATGTTCGTCTACTAGAACCTGGTCAAGTGGATCAAATTGGTTTTGATATCGAAATTTTTTAGTTAAAAAAACACAAAAACAAACACTAACTGTTGACTTTTTCCGAAAATAGGAGTATATTATGTTTGTAAGCGACAAATGATGTTTGTAACAAACAAACAATCACTTGTTATATTCTCTTTCGTAGAGAAGGATTATTTCTAGGAAACTGATTTCCTAAACTTGAATAAGGTGTAAGTCATCTCATTCAATCCAATTTGTCAATAAACCGCTAGAAAGCTTTTTGTAGGTAATACTCAATGAAAATTAAAGAGCAAACTAGGAAACTAGCCGCAGGCTGTACTTGAGTACGGCAAGGCGACGTTGACGCGGTTTGAATTTGATTTTCGAAGAGTATAAACTGCTAACTATAAAAGGTTTTATTAGCCTAGAAAAATAAAAAGGAGTATACAATATGTCTATTGTTATCGGTGCAGATGCTGCAGGTTTGAGATTGAAAGAAGTTGTGAAAGACTTTTTGGAAAAAGAAAATTTCCACGTTGTGGATGTTACAGCTGAAGGTCAAGACTTTGTTGATGTGACTCTTGCTGTTGCTGCAGAAGTAAACAAAGAAGAACAAAACCTTGGTATTGTGATTGATGCCTATGGAGCAGGTCCATTTATGGTCGCAACTAAGATCAAAGGAATGGTTGCTGCAGAAGTATCTGACGAACGTTCAGCTTATATGACTCGTGGGCACAACAACTCACGTATGATCACTATGGGTGCACAACTTGTTGGTGATGAATTGGCTAAAAACATCGCTAAAGGATTTGTTAACGGTAAATACGATGGTGGACGTCACCAAATTAGGGTCGATATGTTGAACAAAATGTGCTAATTAGATTACAGTAAGAAAGGTAAGTTAAAAATGAGAATTGCAATTGGATGTGACCACATCGTAACAGATGAAAAAATGGCGGTTTCAGAATTTTTGAAATCAAAAGGATATGAAGTCATTGACTTTGGTACATATGACCACACACGTACTCACTACCCAATCTTTGGTAAAAAAGTAGGGGAAGCTGTAACTAGCGGTCAAGCTGATCTTGGGGTATGTATCTGTGGTACAGGTGTTGGTATCAACAACGCTGTAAATAAAGTTCCAGGTGTTCGTTCTGCCTTGGTTCGTGATATGACAACAGCCCTTTATGCTAAAGAACAATTGAACGCTAACGTTATCGGTTTTGGTGGTAAGATTACTGGAGAATTGCTCATGTGTGACATCATTGAAGCTTTCATCCATGCTGAATACAAACCATCTGAAGAAAACAAAAAATTGATTGCGAAAATTGAACACCTTGAAAGTCACAATGCTCATCAAGCAGATGCAAACTTCTTCACTGAATTCCTTGAAAAATGGGATCGCGGAGAATACCACGACTAAGAGGTGACCTATGATTTTAACAGTCACAATGAACCCATCCATCGATATTTCCTATCCCTTGGATGAGTTGAAGATTGATACTGTCAATCGTGTGGTGGATGTAACCAAAACGGCTGGTGGCAAGGGACTCAATGTTACCCGAGTACTTTCAGAATTTGGGGATTCTGTTCTTGCTACTGGTTTAGTGGGTGGCAAACTTGGTGAGTTTTTGGTTGAAAATATCGATGATCAAGTAAAGAAAGATTTCTTCTCTATTCAGGGAGAAACTCGTAACTGTATCGCTATTTTACACGGAGACAACCAAACAGAAGTTCTTGAAAAAGGTCCTTTAGTCTTGGAACAGGAAGGTCATGACTTTTTGGAACATTTCAGAAATCTCCTGGAGTCAGTTGAAGTAGTCGCTATTTCAGGTAGTCTCCCAGCTGGTCTTCCAGTTGATTACTATGCGAGCTTGGTAGAACTTGCGAATCAAGCTGGCAAACCTGTAGTCTTGGACTGTTCTGGTCCAGCTCTTCAGGCAGTTCTTGAATCATCACATAAACCAACAGTCATCAAACCAAATAATGAGGAATTGTCTCAACTTCTAGGAAGAGAAGTTTCTGAGGATTTGGTTGAATTAAAAGAAGTTCTCCAAGAACCTTTGTTTGTAGGGATTGAATGGATTATCGTTTCACTTGGTGCCAACGGTGCCTTTGCCAAACATGGGAACACTTTCTACAAGGTAGATATTCCTAGAATCCAAGTGGTTAACCCTGTCGGATCTGGAGATTCGACTGTTGCAGGGATTTCTTCTGGACTTCTTCATAAGGAATCGGATGCAGAATTACTCATCAAGGCAAATGTCCTTGGTATGCTCAATGCTCAAGAAAAAATGACTGGTCATGTCAACATGGCCAACTATCAAGCTCTATATGATCAATTAATAGTAAAAGAGGTATAAAATGGCTTTAACAGAACAAAAACGTGCACGCTTAGAAAAACTTTCTGATGAAAATGGAATCATCTCAGCTCTTGCTTTTGACCAACGTGGTGCTTTGAAACGCCTCATGGCTCAACACCAAACAGAAGAACCAACTGTGGCTCAAATGGAAGAATTGAAAGTCTTGGTTGCAGATGAATTGACTAAATACGCTTCATCTATGCTTCTTGACCCTGAATATGGACTTCCAGCGACTAAAGCTCTTGATGAAAAAGCTGGTCTTCTCCTTGCTTATGAAAAAACAGGTTATGACACAACAAGCACAAAACGCTTGCCAGACTGCTTGGATGTTTGGTCTGCAAAACGTATTAAAGAAGAAGGTGCAGATGCGGTTAAATTCTTGCTTTACTATGATGTAGATAGCTCAGACGAACTTAACCAAGAAAAACAAGCTTACATCGAACGTATCGGTTCTGAGTGTGTGGCTGAAGATATCCCATTCTTCCTTGAAATCCTTGCTTACGATGAAAAAATTGCTGACGCAGGTTCAGTAGAATACGCGAAAGTAAAACCACACAAAGTTATTGGTGCTATGAAAGTCTTCTCAGACCCACGCTTTAACATTGATGTCTTGAAAGTAGAAGTTCCTGTTAACATTAAATATGTTGAAGGATTCGCTGAAGGTGAAGTAGTTTACACACGTGAAGAAGCAGCGGCCTTCTTCAAAGCCCAAGATGAAGCAACTAACTTGCCATACATTTACTTGAGTGCTGGTGTATCAGCTAAACTCTTCCAAGATACTCTTGTATTTGCTCATGAATCAGGTGCAAACTTCAATGGAGTTCTTTGTGGACGTGCTACATGGGCTGGATCAGTTGAAGCTTACATCAAAGATGGTGAAGCAGCAGCCCGCGAATGGCTACGCACAACTGGTTTTGAAAATATTGACGAACTCAACAAAGTTCTTCAAACAACAGCGACTTCATGGAAAGAACGTGTGTAAGAAATTCCTCCTAGGTTAGGAACATTAATTTAAAAAAAGTTGTATGTAAAGGTTTACAAAATAACTTACTTGTGCTATACTTAAATCACAAGTTAATACAAGGTGAGTGTTACTAAGTAATATTAGGCATGATCACAGGTGAATTAGAAATCAGCTGATTTTCTAGTTCATTTGTGGTCATTTTTTGTACTAATATACCTTTAAGATATAAAAGGAGGTTGACATGTATCGAATTCTAAATCCAATAAATCATAATGTTTCGCTTGTCAGAAATGATAAAGGAGAAGAAGTGATTGTAATTGGTAAGGGGATTGCATTTGGAAAGAAGAAGGGAGACTTGATTGCTGAACAGCAGGTTGAGAAAATCTTTCGGATGAAGACCGAAGAGTCTAGGGAAAACTTTATGGCTCTCCTCAAAGATGTTCCGCTTGATTTTATCACGGTGACCTATGAGATCATTGATAAGCTTTCAAAGAAATATCATTATCCGATTCAAGAGTATCTCTACGTAACCTTGACAGATCATATTTACTGTTCTTACCAAGCTCTAGCACAAGGAAGGTACAAGGATAGTAATCTGCCAGATATTTCCACTAAGTATCCTGTCGCTTTTCAAATCGCTAATGAAGCATTTGAAATTTACCGTCAGAAGCTAGCAGATCATTTTCCTGAGGACGAAATTATTCGGATTGCTTATCATTTCATTAATGCTGAGGGTGAGAATGAAGTCCAAGTAGTTGAGTCGATTGATAAGAGGAAAGAAATTCTCAGGAATGTTGAAGAAGTGCTAAAGGACTATGCAATTCAACGAACCAAAGAGAATAACCATTTCTATGATCGCTTTATGATCCATTTGAATTATTTCTTGGATTATTTAGACCGCTCTAGAGATGATAACCAATCACTTCTGGATATGGAAGACCATATCAAACAATCCTATCCAAGAGCGTTTGAAATTGGTTCCAAGATCTATGATGTGATTACGCAACATACGGGTCTTGATTTGTATAAGAGTGAACGAGTTTATCTAGTTCTACATATCCAACGTTTATTGTCATAAAAATATTTAAAATTATATAAGGAGTATTCTATCATGAATAGAGAAGAAGTAACATTGTTAGGTTTTGAGATTGTTGCCTATGCTGGTGATGCTCGTTCAAAACTATTGGAAGCCTTGAAGGCTGCTGAAGCTGGTGATTTTGCAAAAGCGGATAGCTTAGTTGAGGAAGCTGGTTCTTGCATTGCAGAGGCTCACCACGCACAAACAAGTCTATTGACTAAGGAAGCTTCTGGTGAGGACTTAGCGTATAGTGTGACCATGATGCATGGTCAAGATCACTTGATGACAACTATTTTGTTAAAAGATTTGATGCACCATTTAATTGAACTCTACAAGAGAGGAGTTAAGTAATGAATAAACTAATTGCATTTATTGAGAAAGGAAAGCCTTTCTTTGAGAAACTATCTCGTAATATCTATCTTCGTGCTATTCGTGATGGTTTTATTGCAGGTATGCCTGTTATTCTCTTCTCAAGTATCTTTATCTTGATTGCTTTTGTACCAAACTCATGGGGCTTTAAATGGTCTGATGAAGTTGTAGCCTTTCTGATGAAACCTTACAGCTATTCAATGGGAATTTTGGCTCTCTTGGTAGCTGGTACAACAGCTAAGTCATTGACTGACTCAGTCAATCGAAGCATGGAGAAAACCAATCAAATCAACTATATGTCAACACTGTTAGCAGCGATTGTTGGTTTGTTGATGTTGGCAGCTGATCCTATCGAAAATGGCCTAGCTACTGGATTTTTGGGGACAAAAGGTTTGCTTTCAGCCTTCCTTGCTGCCTTTGTTACTGTAGCAATCTATAAGGTTTGTGTTAAGAACAACGTCACTATTCGTATGCCTGACGAAGTTCCACCAAATATCTCACAAGTCTTTAAAGATGTGATTCCATTCACTCTCTCAGTTGTTTCACTTTATGCTCTTGATTTACTAGCTCGTCATTTTGTTGGTGCAAGCGTAGCTGAATCAATCGGTAAATTCTTTGCACCATTATTCTCTGCTGCTGATGGTTATCTAGGTATTACGATTATCTTTGGTGCCTTTGCCTTCTTCTGGTTTGTTGGTATCCATGGTCCATCTATCGTTGAACCAGCAATCGCAGCTATTACCTATGCAAATGCCGAAGTCAACTTGAACCTCCTCCAACAAGGCATGCACGCTGACAAGATTCTTACTTCTGGTACACAAATGTTTATCGTTACCATGGGTGGTACTGGTGCGACACTGGTTGTTCCATTCATGTTCATGTGGTTAACAAAATCAAAACGTAACCGTGCAATCGGTCGTGCTTCAGTAGTTCCTACCTTCTTTGGTGTAAACGAACCAATCTTGTTTGGTGCACCACTTGTATTGAATCCAATCTTCTTCATTCCATTTATCTTTGCTCCAATCGCAAACGTATGGATTTTCAAATTCTTTATTGAAACACTTGGAATGAACTCATTTACTGCTAATCTACCATGGACAACTCCAGCTCCACTAGGTCTAGTTCTTGGAACTAACTTCCAAGTGCTATCATTCATTCTTGCCGCCCTTCTAATTGTGGTTGACGTAGTCATTTACTATCCATTCCTTAAAGTTTATGATGAACAAATTCTTGAAGAAGAACGTTCAGGTAAGTCTAATGATGAATTGAAAGAAAAAGTTGCTGCAAACTTCAACACTGCAAAAGCAGATGCTATTCTTGAAAAAGCGGGTGTCGATGCAGCACAAAATACCATCACTGAAGAAACAAATGTCCTCGTTCTCTGTGCAGGTGGAGGGACAAGCGGACTTCTTGCGAATGCTTTGAATAAGGCAGCAGCAGAATACAATGTCCCTGTGAAAGCGGCAGCAGGTGGCTATGGTGCTCACCGTGAAATGTTGCCAGAGTTTGACTTGGTTATCCTTGCCCCTCAAGTAGCTTCTAACTTTGAAGATATGAAAGCAGAAACAGATAAACTCGGTATTAAACTTGCTAAGACAGAAGGCGCTCAATACATCAAATTAACTCGTGATGGAAAAGGTGCTCTAGCATTTGTACAAGCTCAATTCGATTAACGATAGGGACTGTGAAACAGTCTCCTCTCGTTACGGAAATCGCTATGGCGAATTCCTAATCGCCTTGTTAATTCGTCGGTAAAAAGATATCGTTTTTACCTTCTCATGTCACAATTCGATTAATAATAGGGACTATGAAATAGTTTCCTCTCGTTACGGAAATCGCTATGGCGAATTCCTAATCGCCTTGTTAATTCGTCGGTAAAAAGATATCGTTTTTACCTTCTCATGTCACAATTCGATTAATAATAGGGACTATGAAATAGTTTCCTCTCGTTACGGAAATCGCTATGGCGAATTCCTAATCGCCTTGTTAATTCGTCGGTAAAAAGATATCGTTTTTACCTTCTCATGTCACAATTCGATTAATAATAGGGACTATGAAATAGTTTCCTCTCGTTACGGAAATCGCTATGGCAAATTTCCTAATCGCCTTGTTAATTCGTCGGTAAAAAGATATTGTTTTTACCTTCTCATGTTACAATTCGGTGACTTAGTACAAGAAGTGAGATGGAGAATAAAGCCTCACTAGCCTCCTCTCCATCTTATTTCTTTTTTAATTAAAAGGAGAATTATATGTCAAAAACATTACCAAAAGACTTTATTTTTGGTGGCGCAACAGCTGCCTATCAAGCAGAAGGTGCTACACATACTGATGGAAAAGGACCAGTTGCGTGGGATAAATATCTTGAAGATAACTATTGGTACACTGCTGAACCAGCCAGTGACTTTTACAATCTATATCCAGTTGACCTCAAACTAGCAGAAGAGTATGGTGTCAATGGTATTCGAATTTCTATTGCTTGGTCACGTATTTTCCCAACTGGTTACGGTCAAGTAAATCAGAAAGGTGTCGAGTTTTATCATAATTTATTTGCAGAGTGTCACAAACGTCATGTTGAGCCCTTTGTAACTCTTCATCACTTTGACACTCCAGAAGCTCTACACTCAAATGGAGACTTCTTAAACCGTGAAAATATCGAACACTTTGTAGACTACGCAGCCTTCTGTTTTGAAGAATTTCCAGAAGTAAACTATTGGACAACATTCAATGAAATTGGACCAATCGGTGATGGTCAATATTTGGTTGGTAAATTCCCTCCAGGTATTCAGTACGACCTTGCCAAAGTTTTCCAATCGCATCACAATATGATGGTGTCTCATGCACGCGCGGTAAAATTGTACAAAGATAAAGGCTATAAAGGCGAAATCGGTGTTGTGCACGCTCTCCCAACCAAGTACCCACTTGATCCTAAAAATCCTGCAGATGTTATTGCGGCAGAGTTGGAGGACATTATCCATAATAGATTTATCTTGGATGCAACTTATCTGGGTCACTACTCTGAAAAGACTCTGGCAGGGGTAGAGGCTATCTTGGCTGCCAATGGTGGTAGCTTAGATCTTCGTGAAGAAGATTTCACAGCATTAGAAGCCGCAAAAGACTTGAATGACTTCCTTGGAATCAACTACTATATGAGTGACTGGATGGAAGCCTTTGATGGAGAGACTGAAATTATCCATAATGGTAAAGGTGAAAAAGGAAGCTCTAAATACCAAATCAAAGGTGTTGGTCGTCGTGTAGCTCCTGACTATGTACCACGTACGGATTGGGATTGGATTATCTACCCTCAAGGTTTGTATGACCAAATCATGCGCGTGAAGAAAGATTATCCGAACTATAAGAAGATTTACATCACTGAAAATGGTCTCGGATATAAAGATGAGTTCGTTGATAACACTGTTTACGATGATGGTCGTATTGATTATGTGAAACAACACTTGGAAGTATTATCTGATGCTATTGCAGATGGAGCTAATGTAAAAGGTTACTTCATTTGGTCATTAATGGATGTCTTCTCATGGTCAAACGGTTATGAAAAACGTTACGGTCTCTTCTATGTAGACTTTGAAACTCAAGAACGTTATCCTAAGAAATCAGCTCACTGGTACAAGAAAGTAGCGAAAACTCAGATTATTGATTAAATTGTTGACAAAAATCCCCACCAATCGGTGGGGATCGTTTTATGGTTTAGAAAGAATAATTTTTGTTTGTTTTGAAAGTTGTTCAAATGTTTCTTTGCTCAATTTAGAATCTGAAACGATGGTATCAATATCTGAGATATTGTAGAAGGTGTAAAAATCAAATTTATTGAACTTACTATTGTCAGCTAGTAAGTATTTTTTATTGGAATTATTGAGGGCGATGCGTTGAGATTCGCCTTCCTCTTCACTAAAGGTCGCAATCGCATTGTCCTTAATACCATTACAGCTCACGAAAGCTTTGGAAAATTGGAGATTGGCTAGGTTTTGCAAGGTTAGTGTTCCCACAAAGGCTCCAGTGATAGAGCGGTAGTTTCCACCGATTAAAATCAAATCTGTTAGTTTTCGTTCGTTTAGGATGAGAAAGACTGGTAAACTGTTTGTTACAACACGAATATTATCAATTGGAAGTTCACGGGCAAAAGATTCCAAGGTCGTACCAGGGCCGATAAAAATGGTCTCTCCTTCATCGATTAAATGGCCTGCAAAACGGCTGATTTCTTGTTTTTCTGCGATTTGTAAGCTTTGTTTTTCGATATTGGAACGTTCATTGTTTAAAATGGAACCTGTGCGAATTTTTTCAGCTCCACCATGTACACGAACAAGTAAATCCTTGTCAGCTAACTCTTGTAAGTAGCGTCTAGCAGTCATATCAGACACATCCAAGCGAGTCATGATTTCTTTTACAGTAATAGTTCCCTTTGTATTTACCGTTTCTAGAATATTATCTAGTTTTTCCTGCTTTAACATCGTTATCACCTCTATTTCTATTACTATTTTATCATAAAGTATTCAATCAATCAATTTAAAAAACAAAAGAAAACAAAAACAAAAATATCATGGTTGTTTTAAACAAACCATGATATTTGTTATCACTCATAAAATAGATGACTTAGTCTAAACCGTAGTTGTAATCCTCGTCTTGCATGGCTTCAACTTCACCAAGGAGGTAACCATTTCCGACTTGAGAGAAGAAGTCGTGGTTAGAAGTTCCTGTTGAGATTCCGTTCATAACGATTGGATTGACATCATCAGCTGAATCTGGGAAGAGTGGATCTTGTCCCAGGTTCATGAGTGCCTTATTAGCATTGTAGCGAAGGAAGGTTTTGACTTCTTCCGTCCAACCAACACCGTCATAGAGACTTTCTGTGTAGCCTTCTTCATTCTCGTAAAGAGTATAGAGCAGATCGTACATCCATTCTTTGAGCTTTTCTTGCTCTTCTTCAGGCAATTCATTGAAACCAAGTTGGAATTTGTAACCAATGTAGGTTCCGTGAACAGACTCATCACGAATGATCAATTTGATAATTTCAGCGACGTTGGCTAGTTTATTATTACCAAGATAGTAGAGAGGAGTGAAGAAACCAGAGTAGAAAAGGAAGGTTTCGAGGAAGACACTGGCAACTTTCTTTTCAAGTGGGCTACCGTTTAGGTAGATTTCGTTGACGATTTCAGCCTTCTTTTGTAGATAAGGATTGGTATTAGTCCATTCGAAAATTTCTTCAATCTCAGCCTTGGTGTTCAGGGTAGAGAAGATTGATGAGTAAGATTTTGCATGGACAGATTCCATAAATTGGATGTTATTGAAAACAGCTTCCTCATGTGGTGTACGGATGTCTGCACGAAGGGCTTGAACACCAGTTTCAGATTGCATAGTGTCGAGAAGGGTTAAACCACCAAAGACTTTTCCTACCAAGTCTTTTTCAACATTTGATAGCTTTCTCCAGTCATCCAAGTCATTTGACAAGGGGATACGCGTATCGAGCCAGAATTGCTCGGTCAGTTTTTCCCAAGTTGATTTGTCGATGACATCTTCGATGGCATTCCAGTTAATGGCTTTGTAGTAAGTTTCCATTTGAAATCTCTTTCTGTGTTTAATATTGCGAACTCACAATTATTTCTATTTTATCATAATTCCAGAGGAGTATCGCACAAAAAGTCGGAAGCCCGACTTTTTTGTTATTTCATAGTATAGATGCTTATTCCAGCTTAGCTTGGTAAATGAATCGATAGCTTGAGAAAATGTAGTTTCCTCAAGCAAGGATTAAATCACACAGCTTTCACATTGGTTGGCACCGACTTCTCCACCATCATCAGTAAAGGTACGGACGTAGTAGATAGACTTGATACCCTTGTTAAAGGCATAGTTACGAAGAATAGACAAGTCACGTGTCGTTTGTTTGTTTTCTTTCTTCCATTCGTAAAGACCTTTTGGAATGTCGCTACGCATGAAGAGAGTGAGTGAAAGTCCTTGATCCACGTGCTCAGTCGCAGCAGCGTAAACATCAATCACTTTACGCATATCCATGTCGTAAGCAGAAGTGTAGTAAGGAATGGTTTCTGTTGACAATCCAGCAGCAGGGTAGTAGATTTTCCCGATTTTCTTTTCTTGACGTTCTTCGATACGTTGCGTAATCGGGTGGATAGAAGCAGAAACGTCGTTGATGTAACTGATAGAACCATTTGGAGCCACAGCAAGGCGGTTTTGGTGGTAAAGACCATCTGTTTGAACCTTGTCGCGAAGTTCAGCCCAGTCAGCAGCACTTGGGATAAAGACATCTTTGAAGAGTTCTTTAACACGATCTGATTTTGGAACAAATTCGCCAGTTACATACTTGTCGAAGTAGCTTCCGTTAGCATAGTCTGATTTTTCAAAGTTGTGGAAGGTGATATCACGTTCACGCGCGATATTGTTTGACTCAACCAAGGTCCAGTAGTTCATGAGCATAAAGTAGATGCTTGTAAATTCAACAGACTCAGGCGATCCATATTCAATCAGTTGTTGGGCAAGGTAGCTGTGAAGTCCCATTGCGCCAAGACCAAAAGTATGAGCTTGGCTATTTCCATGGTCGATGGTAGGTACAGCTACAATGTGTGAACTATCTGTAACGAAAGTAAGGGCACGAACCATAGCACGGATAGAACGACCAAAGTCAGGTGAAGTCATCATGTTGACCACGTTGGTTGAACCAAGGTTACATGAAACGTCCGTTCCCATTTGAAGGAATTCTTGAGCATCGTTGATCAAGCTTGGTTCTTGAACTTGAAGAATCTCAGAACACAAGTTACTCATGATAATCTTTCCATCAACAGGGTTTGCACGGTTAGCCGTATCAATGTTAACTACATAAGGGTAGCCAGACTCTTGTTGCAATTTAGAGATTTCAGTTTCTAAATCACGCGCCTTGATTTTTGTCTTGCGGATGTTTGGATTTGCGACCAATTCATCGTATTTTTCAGTGATGTCGATATAGTTGAATGGTACACCGTATTCAAGCTCTACAGAGTATGGGCTGAAGAGGTACATTTCTTCATTTTTACGAGCTAATTCGTAGAATTTATCTGGTACTACAACGCCAAGTGAAAGGGTCTTGACACGAACTTTTTCATCAGCATTTTCTTTCTTAGTTGAAAGGAAGGCGATGATATCTGGGTGAAAAACGTTGAGGTAGACAACCCCAGCACCTTGACGTTGCCCCAATTGGTTTGAATAAGAGAAGCTGTCTTCAAAAAGCTTCATAACAGGAACGACTCCAGAAGCGGCTCCTTCATAGCCTTTAATAGGAGCTCCAGCTTCACGAAGGTTGCTGAGGGAAATTCCCACACCACCACCGATACGTGAAAGTTGAAGAGCAGAGTTGATAGAACGTCCGATAGAGTTCATATCATCTGTGACCTGAATCAAGAAACAAGATACCAACTCCCCACGACGAGCACGACCAGCATTCAAGAAGGAAGGAGTAGCGGGTTGGTAGCGTTGGTGGATGATTTCATTAGCAATATCGATTGCAACAGCTTCATCACCATCAGCGAAATAAAGGGCGTTAAAGAAGACGCGGTCTTCCATACTTTCAAGATAATATTCACCGTCGTTGGTTTTCAAAGCATATTGATTATAAAATTTATAGGCAGCCATGAAAGACTTGAATTGGAAGTTTTGGTCTTTGATAAATTGATGCAATTCTTCCAAAAATTCTGGACGGTATTTCTTGATAAAGGCTGTTTCGATGTAGTTGTGTTCAATGAGGTAGTTGATTTTATCCTTGATTGAATCAAAAACCATAGTGTTTGGAACTACATTTTCTTTAAAGAAAGCATCCAAGGCTTCCTTATCTTTATGAAGCATGATTTGTCCATTGACAGGACGGTTGATTTCGTTATTGAGACGGAAGTAAGTCACGTCCTCAAGATGTTTTAATCCCATAAAATTTCCCTTATCTAATTACAAAAGAAAGGCTTCTAAGTTAGCCCTAGAAGCAGTTTCTTCTGGATGATGTACTAAGATTATGCTAATTGTTTCAATTTTCCTGGTTGGAAACCTGAAAAGACTTCAGTTGGTGTTTGGATAACAGGAGCTGCGCTGAAACCAAGCTCTTTCACTTGATCGATGTACTCAGGTTGCTCATCAAGATTGATTTCACGATAAGCGACATTATTACTGTCCAAGAAACGTTTGGTCATCTTACATTGGACACAGTTGTTTTTAGAATAAACGGTTACCATTGTGTAACTCCTCTTTCAAAATAGATTACTTTCTTAGTATATCAGAAAATAAATTTTTGTCAATGATTTGAAACTAAATATAGTGGTCTATTTTTCTACTCGAGGTCTCGAAACACAATATGTAGTGTTTGTTTTGTGAAATGATGATAATTATCCTATAAGTTGTTTTTTGGAAAACTATATCCTGTGTTTTGTCAATAAATATAGAAGATTTTCAGCAAGTTATCTGAAAGGAAATTGAATAAATCCCATAAAATGCTTGAAAAAAATCCTAGAAGATGATATAATACCAAATTGTAAGGGTTATCACATATAACTCAAAAAAGAAAGAACAAAAGGAGAGTCAAACTATGGCTTCTAAAGATTTCCACGTAGTGGCAGAAACAGGTATTCACGCACGTCCAGCAACATTGTTGGTACAAACTGCTAGCAAATTTGCTTCAGATATCACTCTTGAGTACAAAGGTAAATCAGTTAACCTTAAATCAATCATGGGTGTTATGAGTCTTGGTGTTGGCCAAGGTGCTGACGTAACTATCTCAGCTGAAGGTGCAGATGCAGATGACGCTATCGCTGCAATCTCAGAAACAATGGAAAAAGAAGGATTGGCATAAGGAAAATGACAGAAATGCTTAAAGGAATCGCGGCATCTGACGGTGTTGCAGTTGCAAAAGCATATCTACTCGTTCAACCGGATTTGTCATTCGAGACTGTTTCAGTCGAAGATACAAACGCAGAAGAGGCTCGTTTGGATGTAGCTCTTGAAGCTTCTCAAAACGAGCTTTCTCTTATCCGTGAGAAAGCTGTAGGTACGCTTGGTGAAGAAGCGGCTCAAGTTTTTGACGCTCATTTGATGGTTCTTTCTGACCCAGAATTGATTGGTCAGATTAAAGAAACAATCCGTGCTAAGAAAGTCAATGCAGAAGCAGGTCTTAAAGAAGTGACTGACATGTTCATCACTATCTTTGAAGGCATGGAAGACAACCCATACATGCAAGAACGTGCAGCGGATATCCGCGACGTGACAAAACGTGTATTGGCAAACCTTCTTGGTAAGAAATTGCCAAACCCAGCTTCTATCAATGAAGAAGTAATTGTGATTGCGCATGACTTGACACCATCTGATACAGCTCAATTGGACAAAAACTTTGTAAAAGCTTTTGTAACAAACATCGGTGGACGTACAAGCCACTCAGCTATCATGGCACGTACACTTGAAATTGCAGCTGTATTGGGAACAAATAACATCACTGAAGTAGTGAAAGACGGTGATATCCTTGCCGTTAACGGAATTACTGGTGAAGTGATTATCAACCCAACAGATGAACAAGCGGCAGAATTTAAAGCAGCTGGTGAAGCTTATGCTAAACAAAAAGCTGAATGGGCACTTTTGAAAGATGCTCAAACAGTGACTGCTGACGGTAAACACTTCGAGTTGGCTGCTAACATCGGTACTCCAAAAGACGTTGAAGGTGTTAACAACAACGGTGCTGAAGCTGTTGGACTTTACCGTACAGAGTTCTTGTACATGGATTCTCAAGACTTCCCAACTGAGGATGAGCAGTATGAAGCATACAAAGCTGTTCTTGAGGGAATGAATGGTAAACCAGTGGTTGTTCGTACAATGGATATCGGTGGAGATAAGGAACTTCCTTACTTCGATATGCCACATGAAATGAACCCATTCCTTGGATTCCGTGCCCTTCGTATCTCTATTTCTGAAACTGGAGATGCAATGTTCCGTACACAAATCCGTGCCCTTCTTCGCGCTTCTGTTCATGGTCAATTGCGTATCATGTTCCCAATGGTTGCCCTTTTGAAAGAATTCCGTGCAGCTAAAGCAGTTTATGAAGAAGAAAAAGCAAACCTTCTTGCTGAAGGTGTTGCAGTTGCGGATGACATCCAAGTTGGTATCATGATTGAAATCCCTGCAGCAGCGATGCTTGCAGACCAATTTGCAAAAGAAGTAGACTTCATGTCAATTGGTACAAACGACTTGATCCAATACTCAATGGCAGCAGACCGTATGAACGAGCAAGTTTCATACCTTTACCAACCATATAACCCATCAATCCTTCGCTTGATCAACAATGTTATCAAGGCAGCTCACGCTGAAGGTAAATGGGCTGGTATGTGTGGTGAGATGGCTGGCGATCAAAAAGCTGTTCCACTTCTTGTCGGAATGGGCTTGGATGAATTCTCTATGTCAGCAACATCTGTACTTCGTACACGTAGCTTGATGAAGAAATTGGACACTGCTAAGATGGAAGAGTACGCTAACCGTGCCCTTACAGAGTGTTCAACAATGGAAGAAGTTCTTGAACTTCAAAAAGAATACGTTAACTTCGATTAATGTCATTAACCTTGTAACCTAGTTGCAAGGTTTTTTTGATGTATGTTGAAAAAGTATAGTCTGATAAAGTCCACTTTTCAATGGTGCAGAGGCATGGTATAATAGGGGGAAGTAATTAGAATAAGAGAGAAACCATGTCTAAAGAAATTGATATTGAGTATTACCACCAGCTAGCCTTACAAAAGCAGAAGGAGCATCGCAAAGTCTTGGCCAATTTAAAGAAAAAGCCACCAAAAAACTTAGACAAGATTGCCCAGCAGATTCACCAAGAAGTCTTTGCGGAGATTGATTGTACTGCCTGTGCTAACTGTTGTAAGACTTTAGGCCCTGACTTCAAGGAAGCAGATATTACCCGTATTGCCAAGTATTTCAAAATGAAATTACCTGCTTTTGAAGCAGAGTTTTTGCAAGTAGATGAAGATGGGGACAAGGTTTTCAAATCTATGCCTTGCCCATTTTTAGGGGGAGATAACCTCTGTTCCATCTATGATGTTCGTCCAAAGGCCTGTCGTGAATTTCCCCATACAGACCGTAAAAAGATCCATCAAATCAACCATCTGACGATTAAGAATACCTTGACCTGTCCAGCAGCCTATCTCTTTGTTGAGAAATTAAAGGATAAGTTATAGAGATTCGTGGCTTTAAATCTTGAACAGAGACTACAGGATAAAAATTTCTAATAATAACTAGAGATATGGAGGGAGTACACCTGTGCCAAGACCAAAAACAAAAGAGGAGCTAGTGCTGGCCTCTAAGGAAAACTATGACAAGCTCAACCGTTTTATCTAAACGTTATATAAGATTAAAAGGGCTACCAAGTGATGGAGCCCTACTCGATTTATACAATTAAATTACCATGCAAAAGCTGTCGTTGGAGCATTAAGTGCTTCTAACCATTGTTTATTTTTCGCAGGGCAAAGGGTTACGGATATACCTGCCATATCCAGACTGGTCATAAATGTTCCTGATTTTATAAATGTGATAGTGACTCCTTCAATTTCTAAGAGTTGAAGGAGATCATTGAGAAATATGCCTATTTCTAGGTTGGTAGTAGTGCCTAGATTATTTACAAGCAATATAAATTGGTCACCTTTCTTCCAATGATAGTGCAATCTTAATTTGCTTATAATTTCATTCGCAAGGATTTCCGAAGATTGAAATGGGACGATACGATATCCTTCTTCGCCATGTATCCCTATGCCATAGGAAATATTTCCTTCTTCCAAGCTAAATAGTGGACGGGTGGCTTGGGGGAGACTAGCCGATTTCCTTGCAAAGCCAATTGTTGCGATTTCGGGAGCAAGCTCATGACCTAAATCAGTTAGTTGCTCTATGTCGGCTCCATTTTGAGCTGCAAATCCTAGGATTTTATGAAGTAAAATAGTCCCTGCAAGCCCTCTTCCTCTAATTTGAAATCTATTGTGAGGTTCAATTGAAATATCGTCGTGTGCTAGACTATAGCCGACTTTAATTCCTTCTTGTCTAGCAGTATTAATGGCCGAGCTAAATTCTTTGATGTCTGCTTCGAAATTTTTTACAATGATGAAGACACCGTGACCATTGTTTAAAAAACGAATGGATTCTAAGATTTCAGTTCTTGTAGGAGGAGTAAATAATTGGCCATAGATAGCAGCGGTAAGCATTCCTTTTCCCACATATCCAATATGAGCAGGTTCGTGACCTGAACCTCCACCCGACAATATTGGAACCTGAAGAGGATTGCGATTTTTTTGATAGACTAATGGTAAGGTAGGGTGTTTTTCTAATTCAGGATGACTGCTGACAGTTGCCGAAATGTAACTTGAAATAATTTTCTGTTTATGATTTGAAATAAATGTCATTGTGGTCTCTTTCCAATAATTGTCATGATTAGAAAGTCTGGTTGTGGAACTGGACTTTTTTTATTGACGTAAGCCTTCACGATTTCTGCTAGAGCATGTGAATGATAGTCTAACAAAAAACAAGTATAAGCAGATGAATCGATATCAATCTGGCCATATTCTCTTAAAATTTTTGATACCAGCAAGCGACAGTAGCTGATAAAGTGGTCATAGAAGTTATTTTGCCCTTGAATATCAAAAAGTTGAATATAAAAGTCACGCTCTTGTTCGAAATAAAAAAATAATTCTTGTAATAGTTTTTGGCCTGAAATGAAGTCCAAGTTATTGGTGATATACTCGGTTAAGTCATTTTCAAATATCCAGTCGAGCAGTTCATATTTGTCAAGAAAGTGATTATAAAAGGTCTGTCTACGAATGCCAGCTGATTCCATGATCTCTACAATAGAGATTTTGTCAAATTCTCTAGTAGCTAATAGGTCTCTAAATGCCTTGGCAATCCGTTTTTTTGTAATAAGTGATGATGCCATAGGAAACCTTTCTTTTACTTACTTCATTTTACCAAAAAAATGTTTTAAACGGGTTTAAAAGGGGACAAATAATAGAATCTGTCCCTTATCAGCCAGCGATAAAAAATATATAATGAAAGCGAAAACAAAGGTAGATGCCGAAAGGAGTTTTTCATGAAAAAAATTATAAATGAACCGACACAAGTTGTTGATGAAATGTTGCAGGGGTTGTCATTCATGCATGATGACTTGGTAGAACGCTTAGATGGTTTTGATGTTATCGTTAGAAAGGCAGAAAAGACAGGAAAAGTTGGACTCATTTCAGGTGGAGGCTCAGGACATGAACCAAGTCATGCTGGATTTGTAGGAGATGGAATGTTGTCTGCTGCTATTTGTGGAGCAGTCTTTACCTCACCAACTCCGGACCAAATTTTAGAAGCCATTAAGGCAGCTGATGAAGGTGCCGGGGTCTTTATGGTCATCAAGAACTATTCTGGTGATATTATGAACTTTGAAATTGCACAAGAACTTGCTGAAATGGAAGGTATTGATGTAGCAAGTGTTGTGGTTGATGATGATATCGCTGTTGAAAATAGTCTCTATACCCAAGGTCGTCGAGGTGTTGCGGGTACTATTTTAGTCCATAAAATTTTGGGTGCTGCAGCTCGTTCTGGTAAATCATTAGCTGAAATGAAGGATTTGGCAGATAAACTTGTGTTAGAAATTAAAACAATTGGCCTTGCCTTGTCTGGAGCAACTGTCCCTGAAGTTGGCAAACCAGGATTTGTTCTAGAAGACGATGAATTTGAATATGGAGTTGGTATTCACGGTGAGCCAGGATATAAAAAAGAGAAAATGCAACCTTCAGCACAATTGGCCTCAGAATTGGTTGAAAAACTATCTGAAGGTTTCCAACTTAAAGCTGGTGAACGCTATGGCCTCCTCATTAATGGTTTAGGAAGCACACCGCTTATGGAACAATATGTATTTGCAAATGATGTGGCTAAATTACTTCATGAAAAAGGTGTTCAGTTGTCATTTAAGAAAATTGGAAACTATATGACCTCAATTGATATGGCTGGATTGTCATTAACATTGATTCGATTGGCAGATGATGAGTGGTTGGATGCTCTAAATGAACCTGTTACAACCCCAGCTTGGTAAGACTCAAGGAGGAAATGTCAAATGAATGTTGAACAAGCTCTTGAATGGATGAAGCTTTTTAATGAAAAGATTCAAGAACAGAAAGATTATCTTAGTGAACTAGACACACCTATAGGAGATGGAGATCACGGTGGAAATATGGCGCGTGGCATGGCTGCAGTTATGGAAAACTTAGAAGGAAAGCAATTTGAGACAAGTAGTGATGTTTTTAAACTTGTTTCAATGCAACTACTGAGTAAGGTAGGCGGTGCTTCTGGTCCCTTGTATGGCTCTGCTTTTATGGGCATGGCCAAGGCTGATTCAAATTCGAAATTAGAAGAAATCTTACAAAGTGGTTTGGATATGATTGTCAAACGCGGGAAAGCAGAAGTTGGAGAAAAGACAATGGTTGATGTTTGGACTCCTGTTATTGCTGCCTTGTCTGATGGCCAGTTGACTCAAGAGGTTATTGATCAGGTAGTGAATGCTACCAAAGATTTACTTGCAACTAAAGGAAGAGCATCTTATGTAGGAGAACGTTCTCTTGAACATATTGATCCTGGATCATTCTCATCAGGATTACTCTTTACTGCTCTTTTAGAAACTGGGGTGGTTTAATGGGAAGTATTGGTCTTGTTATCGTTTCACATTCCAAAAACATTGCACAAGGTGTTGTTGAACTGATTAGTGAAGTGGCTAAAGATGTTCCGATTACTTATGTAGGAGGAACCGAGGACGGAGGAATTGGAACTAGTTTTGATCAAGTAGATAGGGTTGTTTCTGAAAATCCAGCAGATACTTTACTTGCCTTTTTTGACCTAGGCTCTGCTAAAATGAACTTAGAAATGGTGGCTGATTTCAGTGATAAGAGTATCATCATCAACAGTGTTCCAATTGTAGAAGGCGCCTATACTGCAGCTGCTCTTCTTCAGGCTGGGGCAGAACTATCAGTTATTGAAACACAGTTGGCGGAGCTTGAAATCAATAAATAAGGAATTTTACTATAACTCTTTTTATAAGTGGGTTATTGATTATCTCAACTATCACATTTTAAGTAGATTATTACAAAATCAGAAAGGGATTGCTTAGGCAGTTCCTTTTTAATTTAACAGAAGTAAAGCCATAGAGTTTCTAAATTGTGAATCATTCAAAACTAACTGGGATGGGACTATTCTAGCTTTAGAATCCTTTAAAAATAAAAATTTAAGGCAATCAATGGCTTAGAAGAGTACGAAAACATTTAGTTTATAGGAATTCTAGGCCTAGAATTACAAGGATATTTATGAAATCAAGGTATTCGATAGTTAGGATTGTTCTATTCTGAAAGATTTGGGCTGTCAATTGGATAGGAGAGTAGTTTGACAATGAATTTTGAAAATTAGAGGGAATAAAAAGAATCTTGACATTATTAGTTTATTGCATTATAATGAAATTACATACCGTTAGTATGTTAGGAAGGAGTTATAATGGCAAGGAATAGAAACTCACATGAAACTAGAAAAAAAATATTAGAAGTTTCGAAAGATTTGTTTTTAGAAAAAGGATTTGATAATACCTCAATACAAGATATAATCGATGGGTTAGGTGGATTGACGAAAGGTGTTATTTATCATCATTTCGAGTCTAAAGATGAAATATTGCAATCAATCATTAGCGAAAATAATCAAGAAATTTTAAATTACAATTGGAGAGGAGATACTGCATTAGAAAAAATACAAAATTCTTTGATGGATGCGTTCTCTAATTTAGAACAACAAAGATTAGTATACTCTGTCTCAATTATGCTAAGAAGTCCACGTTTGTTAGGAGAGCAGTATTTAAGTTTATTTTCTGATTTTTTACCAGGGATTAGAGAAAAAGTTTTCGAAGGTGTTAAAGATAAATCAATTAAAACAGAATATCCTGAAGAGCTAGCTGATTTGATTGTTTTAACTTTGAATATTTGGATTGGGTTCCAAATTTCTATTTATTCAGTAGAAGAATTAAAGAGTAAAATGAAGTTCATTAAACTAACTTTTGAAGGTTTGGGAGTGCAGTTGATTACTGATGAAATGATGGAGGTGATTTTCCAATTATTTGATCATTTAAAAGGTGTTAAATAAATTTTAAGTATTGATATTTTAAAAAATACCATACTCTAGATATGGTATTAAAAATTTTATTATACATACCTTTAGTATGTTTATTTTTTAAATTTTAACATACCAGAAGTATGTAAGGTGCTTTTTGAATAGTGTAATTAATATTAAGAAAATTTTTTGGAGGAAAAATCTATGTTGTCGCTTATTAAAATTGAATTAAATAAAGTTTCAAAATCTAAATTATTTTGTGCTTGGTTAGGTACAATATTTATAGTACTAGGTATTACAGGAATCATAATCATGGGGTTAGGTACTGATAATAAACTGGGAGATTTTGTTGGACAGAGTGCCAATAATATTAAAATTACTGATAAATGGGGAAGTTGGGCAATTGCAACATCATTGTTTGCATCTTTATTTACCAAAGCAGCATTTTTGATTTTTGAATCTTATTTATTGTCTACGATTATTATTGATGAATTTAAACGAAGAACAATTTTTCAGTTGTTTTCTTACCCTATTTCTAAAATAAAGTTACTTTGGGGAAAAATTCTTTCAGTCATTCTAATAGCATTTATTGCCCATTTTTCTGCACATTTAGTGATTCAATTATTCATTAGATTCATGGCTGTTGTAACTGAATCAAATTATATCCCAGTAGCGAATCAAATGATTAACTTAGCTGGAATTACGGTTGGAACAGTATTAATCGGAATACTACCTTTTGTTTTAGGTATGATTAGGCATTCAATAGCTATAACAATGCTTTCAGGACTTGGTTTAGCAGCGTTACTTTCGAATGTAAGTCCAGGTAGTTTAACTAATAATTTTGTTGATAACTTATTCTTCTTAATATTTGCTAGTTTCATAAGTTTAATAATTGTTTCATTTTCAATTTATACTATTTCAAGAAAAGATATTAATATCAAGTAGTATAGCTAAATTTAATGGAAGGAAAGTGCTAATTTTGTGATGATTTATTTAAACGAAGAGACTGTATAAGTTAGTATTTATGCTCCTGAAGAAAAATTCTTGCATTTAAAGCTAGATATAGAAAGAGAGATAGAAATGAAAAATATTGTTGAAGTAAAAGAAGTTTTTAAAACAATTGATAAAGAAGAAATTTTAAGTGGTATCAACCTTCAAATTGCTGAAGGAGAAATCTATGGATTTTTAGGACCAAATGGCGCAGGGAAAACAACTTTAATGAAATGCATGTTATCCTTATCAACTGTTACATCTGGTAGTATTGAAATCTTTGGAAAAAATTTACAAGATCACAGAGAGGAGATTCTAAGTCAAGTTGGAAGTGTTATTGAAACACCAATTTTTTATGAAAACCTCACAGCAAAAGAAATTTTGGAAATTCACGCGCAATATATGAGGAAAAATATTACCGAATCAGATATAATAAGAGCCTTAAGAATGGTCGGATTAAAGAATACGACTAAAAAAGTAAAAGATTTTTCGTTAGGAATGAGGCAAAGGCTTGGTTTAGCTCGTGCCTTTCTAACAAAACCTAAATTGTTAATTTTAGATGAGCCAATCAATGGTTTAGATCCAATAGGAATTCAAGAAATTCGAAATCTTTTGTTGTCTCTTTCTAAGGAGCATGGAATTACAATACTAATATCGAGTCATATATTATCGGAAATTTCACAGATAGCAGATAAGATTGGTTTTATCAAAAATGGAAAAATGCTAGAACAGATCTCTATGAAAGAGATTAGGAGAGAGAATATTGACTTAGAAGAATATTTTATGTCACATTTTCTAAATGAAATTTAAGAATTACGAGGTAGATTAGGAATGAAACAATTGATAAAGTACCATAAGAAGTCTTTTTATACTTTCATGATTTTTAATATACTAGTTCCTTTAACTAATATTGCTTTTGCTTATTCTATTAAAATTATAATTGATAGTGGAATGTCCCAAAATAGGGAAGCTCTAACCCAAGCGATACTAATAGGCGCTATCGTAATATTTATCTATGCCAGTCTTAATTTTATATCCCTTCGATTAAGAAATAAACTTGTTAGGCAGATTATGTCAAGATACAAAAATAAGGTGTTTAAATCTATTTTAGATAGGGATTATAGAGAATTTTCTAAGGAAAAATCAGGGAAATTTATTTCAATATTAACTGAGAACATGAAGAAAATTGAGCAGGATTATTTGCACCAGTATTTTAATATTTCAAAAAATATTTCCTTAATGATTTTCTCACTAGTAGCCATGTTTATAGGTAATTGGTTTTTGACCTTATTAGTTATCATTGCTAGTATTATTCCAATGATGATATCAGGATTTATTGGGCAAAAATCAGCTTCACTTCAAAAAAGCGCTATGATTGCCGATCAGAAGTATTTAGCTAAGGTTAAAGATATTTTAGCAGGGTTTCTAGTTATAAAGAGTTTTAATGTGAAAGAGGCTATCGGTCAAGATTACAAAAACGAAAGCGAAAAATTGGATGAGATATATTTCATCAAAGGGAAATTTGATGTTTTATCTAATGTTATTTCTCAACTTTCAGGGATGATTGTTTTTTTAGTAGCCTTTGGTGGAGGAATGTATCTGGTCTTCGGTGGGCATACCACAATTGGGAGTGTTACAGCTATTGTTCAACTAGTCAATTTTGTAGTAATGCCACTAAATGAAATTGGTATGGGAATGAGTAAATTCCGCGAAGGTCAGGCTACACTGAATTCATTTGAGGTAAAAGATGTAATCGAACTTCAAACTGGTAAAACGAAAGAATATTTTGATGATGTTATTTCTTTTTCAAATATAGATTTTTCCTACCCTAATGCTGAGGAAAAGATTTTTAATAATTTATCTTTGCAGATCAAAAAGGGGGAAAAAATTGCAATAGTAGGTATGTCAGGCAGTGGAAAATCAACTTTACTCAATCTATTACTGCGTTTCTATGATGTAACAAGTGGGTATATCTCAATTGATAATCAAGATTTGCAAGCTATTTCAGCAGAGAGCCTTTATAACTTAATGACTATTGTTCAGCAAGATGTTTATATCTTTGATGATACTTTAAAAGCAAATATTACCCTTAGTCAATCCTTTACTGAAGATGATATAAAAAAAGCTGTACAGCAGTCTGGCTTAGAAAGTTATATTTTAGAAAATGAATTAGGTCTACAAACTTTATGTGGCGAGAATGGATCAAATCTATCTGGGGGAGAAAGACAGAGACTTAGTATTGCGCGTGCTTTAATTCGAAAAACACCAATCTTATTATTAGATGAGGCTACCTCGTCTTTAGATAATAAAGTTACTACTGAAATTGAAAATTCAATTTTAGAAATTCAAGATTTGACGGTTCTTGTTGTTACTCATAAGTTAAATAAGAGCATGTTGAAAAAATACAATAGAATTCTTTTTATGAAAAATGGAGTTATTGTTGAAGATGGTTCTTTTGATAACTTGATGGATAGGAAAGGTGAATTTTATAAATTGGTTGAGTTGAGTGTGTAGTGCTACCAGAATAAAAAGAGGAGGAAAATTCTTAATTTCAAACTGTTTTTTCAAGAATATTATGTTTGTATAAAAAAGGGAATTTGATATCCAAAAAGTGCTGAAAGTTACGTAGAAGTAAAGATATTTGTTGATATCATTTGCATAACGGAAAAATGAATAGAAGAAAAATTTTTATTTCAAAAAACTATCTTCCAATACATATCATTTTTAATTTTTCATTTTATTTGGAATTACTATTTTTTCAATTGAAAAATTGATGGTAATTAGAACTGTAAATTTAGTATCAAGTGACTAAAAAAGAAGGCTAAATAAGATTAATCTGTAAAACACAACACATCGAATACGATTAAATGGTAAATATCAATTAAATTGAAAATTTTATAGTGTTATAATATAATTAAACCATAAGAGCAAGAAGGTTGTACTTCAAAAATAATCTGAGTACAGTATAACAGTCATTATTTTGAAACATTAGGTACCTAAAAGGAGAATATTTAAGTGAAACATTTTATTGCTGGTATTGGTGAGATAAAATTAGCTTTCTACATCTTATATATTTTGATAGGTCTAGCACCTTTATTTCACACTTACATAATAAATGCTGATATAGGTGTAGGAAAATCAGTTTTAACTATTATAGGGGTAGTCTCCGTATTTATTTTGACTATTGCTCGAATTTATAGAAGATTTTTCTACAATAAAAATAAACTTGACTAGAATAGTATGAGTTAGTTAATTAGTTGGAACGATTATTCTTTGTTATACTTTACCACTTTTAAGTTTTTACATTAAACAGCTGGCTGAAGTGAAACTTGTTTATCATAGAAAGGAAAACTATCAAATTGTCCTACAAATTTCTACTTTTCGACCTCGACCACACCTTGCTGGATTTTGATGCTGCTGAGGATGTGGCTTTGACGCAACTCCTAAAAGAAGAAGGAGTTGAAGATATTCAGGCTTATAAAGATTATTACGTTCCTATGAACAAGGCTCTCTGGAGGGACTTGGAGCAAAAGAAAATCAGTAAACAAGAGCTGGTTAACACGCGCTTTTCTCGTTTATTTGCTCACTTTGGGCTGGAGAAAGATGGTAGTTTTCTAGCCCAGCGTTACCAATTTTACCTCGCTCAACAGGGACAAACTTTTTCAGGCGCTCATGAACTCTTGGACAGTCTCATCGAGCGTGATTATGAGTTATATGCTGCGACAAATGGAATAACTGCCATTCAGACAGGTCGTTTGGCTCAATCGGGTCTGGCACCTTATTTCAATCAAGTTTTTATCTCTGAACAGCTGCAAACACAAAAGCCTGACGCACTTTTTTATGAAAAGATTGGCCAGCAAATTGCTGGATTTAGCAAAGAAGAGACGCTGATGATTGGAGATTCCCTAACCGCCGACATTCAAGGTGGCAATAATGCTGGGATTGACACGATTTGGTACAATCCTCATCACCTCGAAAATCATACACAAGCCCAGCCGACTTACGAAGTCCATTCTTACCAAGACTTGCTGGATTGCTTGGATAAACTGTAAAAAGTGGTTTAGATAGCCACTTTTTGCTATAATAGAGGCAGTAAAAACGAAGGAGTTGGCTATGGAACACTCGTCTTGGCATGCTTTGATTAAGGAGCAATTACCTGAAGGTTATTTCGGTAAAATCAATCAGTTTATGAACCAGGTCTATGCTCAGGGGACAATTTATCCACCCAGAGAAAAGGTTTTTCAGGCTCTCTTGTCCACACCCCTAGAAGACGTGAAGGTGGTGATTCTGGGGCAGGATCCTTATCACGGACCAGGTCAGGCACAGGGCTTGAGTTTTTCTGTTCCTGACTCTATCCCAGCTCCGCCATCCTTGCAAAATATCTTGAAAGAATTAGCAGGTGATATCGGGGTTAAGGAATCTCATGATTTAACGGCTTGGGCTGAGCAAGGAGTCTTGCTTCTTAATGCTTGCTTGACGGTTCCTGCTGGTCGGGCCAATGGTCATGCTGGGCAGATATGGGAGCCGTTTACAGATGCAGTTATCAAGGTGGTCAACCATCTAGATAGACCAGTCGTTTTTGTACTCTGGGGAGCTTATGCACGCAAGAAGAAGGCCTTGATTACCAATCCTCATCACTTGATTATCGAATCAGCCCATCCAAGTCCTTTGTCAGTTTATAGAGGATTTTGGGGTTCCAAGCCTTTTTCCAAGGCTAATGCATTCTTAACAGAGACAGGACAAGAGCCAATCGATTGGCTTAGATAAGGAGAAAATATGCCTCAGTTAGCGACGATTTGCTACATTGATAACGGGAAAGAACTGCTTATGCTCCACCGCAATAAGAAACCCAATGATGTCCATGAAGGGAAATGGATTGGTGTGGGTGGTAAGCTAGAGAGAGGTGAGACACCTCAGGAATGTGCAGCGCGTGAAATCCTCGAAGAAACAGGGCTCAAAGCCAAGCCAGTTCTAAAAGGTGTTATCACTTTTCCAGAATTTACGCCAGATTTAGACTGGTACACCTATGTTTTTAAGGTAACGGAGTTTGAGGGTGAATTGATTGATTGCAACGAGGGAACGCTAGAATGGGTTCCCTATGACGAGGTTTTGAGCAAGCCAACTTGGGAAGGTGACCACACCTTTGTTGAATGGCTTTTAGAGGACAAACCCTTCTTTTCAGCCAAGTTTGTTTATGACGGGGATACATTATTGGATACCCAAGTCGATTTCTATGAATAAAGGAGAAAGCAGATGCTACTAATCAAAAACGGTCGTGTAATGGATCCTAAGTCTGGTTTAGACCAAATGTGTGATGTCTTAGTCCAAGATGGGAAAATTATCAAAATTGCGCCTGAAATCAAGGAAGAAGGAGCAGAGGTGCTTGATGCTACTGGTCTTGTAGTTGCTCCTGGTTTGGTTGACATTCACGTTCATTTCCGTGAACCTGGTCAGACTCATAAAGAAGACATTCATACTGGTGCCCTAGCAGCCGCTGCAGGTGGTTTTACAACTGTTGTCATGATGGCTAATACTAGCCCAACTATTTCGGACGTGGAGACCTTGCAAGAAGTTCTCCAGTCAGCTGCCAAGGAAAAAATCAATGTCAAGACAGTTGCGACCATTACTAAGAATTTTAATGGCCAAGACTTGACTGACTTTAAGGCGCTTTTAGAAGCAGGTGCCGTTGGTTTTTCTGATGACGGTATTCCGCTTGAAAGCAGTAAAGTGGTCAAGGAAGCCATGGAAGAAGCTAAGAAACTCAATACCTTTATCAGTCTCCATGAGGAAGATCCAGGTTTGAATGGAATCCTTGGTTTTAACGAAAACATTGCTAAAGAACATTTCCATATTTGTGGTGCAACTGGGGTGGCTGAGTATGCTATGATGGCACGTGATGTCATGATTGCCTATGCGACCAAGGCTCATGTTCACATCCAGCATTTATCAAAAGAAGAAAGTGTTAGAGTAGTTGAGTTCGCTCAAGGATTGGGGGCGCAAGTCACAGCAGAAGTAGCGCCACAGCATTTCTCTAAGACGGAAGCTCTCCTTTTGACACAAGGTAGCAATGCTAAGATGAATCCGCCGCTTCGTTTGGAATCAGACCGTCGTGCGGTTATCGAAGGTCTCAAGTCAGGTGTTATCACGGTCATCGCAACAGACCACGCGCCTCACCATGCGGATGAAAAAAATGTCGAGGATATTACCAAAGCGCCATCTGGTATGACTGGTTTGGAAACCTCTCTGTCTCTCGGTTTGACTTATTTGGTGGAAGCTGGTGAGCTAAGCTTGATGGAATTGCTTGAAAAAATGACCTACAACCCAGCCAAGCTTTACAACTTTGAAGCAGGCTATTTGGCTGAGAATGGTCCAGCGGATATCACTATTTTTGATGCTAAGGCTGACCGCCTTGTGGACTCCCATTTTGCTTCGAAAGCAGCTAATTCACCATTCATCGGTGAAACCTTAAAAGGGCAGGTTAAATATACCATCTGTAAAGGACAAATCGTCTATCAAAACTAGGTGGGAGTCTGCTCTGTAAACAAAAAGAATAGAGAGCTTATATGTACCAAACCCATCATTTTAAAGACAAGTTTATCTTATTTTTAAAGATATTTTTCCCTATCCTGATTTATCAATTTGCCAATTATTCTGCCTCCTTTGTCGATACGACTATGACAGGTCAATACAATACCATGGACTTGGCCGGCGTGTCGATGGCAACCAGTATCTGGAATCCTTTCTTTACATTCCTAACTGGGATTGTTTCAGCCTTGGTGCCCATCATTGGTCACCATCTTGGTCGAGGCAAAAAGGAAGAGGTTGCGTCTGATTTTTACCAATTCATCTATCTGGCCTTGGGCTTATCCCTACTCTTGCTGGGGATGGTGCTTTTCTTGGCACCACCAATCTTGAATCATATTGGGTTAGAAGCACCAGTGGCAGCAGTAGCGGTTCGCTATCTCTGGTTTTTATCTATCGGGATTATTCCTTTGTTGCTCTTTAGTGTCATTCGCTCTTTGCTGGATTCGCTGGGCTTGACTAAACTGTCCATGTATCTCATGCTTTTGTTACTTCCTCTCAATAGTGGATTTAACTATCTCTTGATTTTCGGAGCCTTTGGTGTTCCAGAGTTGGGAGGTGCTGGCTCTGGATTAGGTACTTCCTTGGCCTATTGGGTCTTACTGGGGATTTCTATTCTAGTTTTATTTAAACAGGAGAAGCTCAAAGCCTTACATCTTGAGAAACGTATTCCTCTTAATATGGATAAAATCAAAGAAGGGGTTCGTTTAGGTCTTCCTATAGGGGGAACTGTCTTTGCAGAAGTGGCTATCTTTTCCGTGGTTGGCTTGATTATGGCGAAGTTTTCGTCCTTGATTATCGCTAGTCACCAGTCAGCTATGAATTTTTCAAGTCTTATGTACGCCTTTCCTATGAGTATTTCATCGGCTATGGCCATTGTCGTGTCCTATGAAGTGGGAGCCAAGCGATTTGATGATGCGAAAACCTATATTGGTCTAGGAAGATGGACTGCCCTCATTTTTGCGGCCTTCACCTTAACTTTCCTTTATATTTTTAGAGGAAATGTGGCCAGTCTTTATGGTAATGATCCAGAATTTATCGATTTGACAGCGCGTTTTTTAACTTATAGCCTTTTCTTCCAGTTAGCAGATACCTTTGCGGCACCGCTCCAGGGAATTTTGCGGGGGTATAAGGATACCGTTATTCCTTTTTACCTTGGTTTGGTTGGTTACTGGGGCGTAGCAATCCCAGTGGCTATGGTATTTGATTCCCTAACAGATTTTGGAGCTTATTCTTACTGGATCGGCTTGATTATTAGTCTAATTGTGAGTGGAGTTCTCTACCGTTGGCGTTTAACTGTGATTATGAAGAGATTTGAATCTTTAGAAAAATATAAACGCTAAAAAGTTTGTGAAAAAATATTCTTGATAAGGAAATCCCTTATTCCAATGGGGTTTTCTTTTTTATTTTGTGAAATTTTCTTTAGAAAAACTTTGACAGTATTTGTCAAAAACGGTAAAATAGTAAGGTAAGAAGAAAGTTAGAAAGGCAAGAAGATGTCAACTTTAGATAAAAATCTTTTGCTAGAGATGTTCCGTAAGATGGAAGAAATCCGTCGTATGGACTTAAAAATTGCACAATTAGTAAAGAAAGGGAAAGTGCCAGGAATGACGCACTTTTCTGTTGGAGAAGAGGCAGCTAACGTGGGTGCTATGTTGGCTCTCAATCCGGATGATCTAATTACCTCAAACCACCGTGGTCACGGACAAGCTATTGCTAAAGGGATTGACCTCAACGGAATGATGGCTGAAATCCTCGGTAAATACACTGGAACCTGTAAAGGTAAAGGTGGTTCTATGCATATTGCCGATCTTGATGCTGGTAACCTTGGTGCCAATGGTATCGTAGGTGGTGGTATGGGAATCGCTGTCGGTGCAGCCCTCAGTCAGCAAATGCAAAATACCGGTAAAATCGTTGTCTGCTTCTTTGGAGATGGTGCGACCAATGAAGGTGTTTTCCACGAAGCAGTAAACATGGCTTCTATCTGGAACCTGCCAGTTATTTTCTACTGCATTAACAACGGTTATGGAATCTCTGCGGATATCAAGAAAATGACTAATGTGGAGCATATCCATCAACGTAGCGCCGCTTATGGAATTCCTGGAATGTTCATCGAAGACGGTAACAATGTCATCGATGTCTACGAAGGATTTAAGAAAGCTGTAGACCATGTTCGTGGTGGCAATGGTCCAGTCTTGATTGAAAGTGTAACTTATCGCTGGCTTGGTCACTCATCATCTGACCCTGGTAAATATCGTACACGTGAAGAAGTGGAATTGTGGAAACAAAAAGATCCAATCGAAAACCTCCGCAAGTACCTCATTGAAAACACTATTGCAAGTGCCGAAGAATTGGAAGAAATCCAAGCGCAAGTAAAGGAAGCAGTAGAAGCTTCTGTTAAATTTGCAGAGGAAAGTCCATTCCCACCGCTTGAATCAGCATTTGAAGATATTTACGCAGACTAAGGAGAAAGAGATAAAATGGAAACAAAAACAATGTCATTCCGTGACACCATTATCCTTGCTATGTCTGAGGAAATGCGTCGCGATGAAAATGTGTTCTTGATGGGAGAAGATGTTGGTGTCTTCGGAGGAGACTTCGGAACTTCTGTTGGAATGCTTGAAGAATTTGGTCCAGAACGTGTCCGTGACTGTCCGATTTCTGAAGCTGCCATCTCGGGAGCAGCAGCAGGAGCAGCCATGACAGGACTTCGTCCAATCGTCGATATGACCTTCATGGACTTTTCTGTTATTGCCATGGACAATATCGTCAACCAAGCTGCTAAAACACGTTACATGTTTGGTGGTAAAGGTCAGGTTCCAATGACCGTTCGATGCGCTGCTGGTAACGGAGTTGGCTCTGCAGCCCAGCACTCGCAATCACTAGAGTCTTGGTTTACTCACATTCCTGGACTTAAGGTTGTAGCACCTGGAACACCTGCGGACATGAAAGGACTGCTTAAGTCTTCTATCCGTGATAACAACCCAGTTATCATTCTTGAGTACAAGTCAGAATTTAACCAAAAAGGGGAAGTGCCAGTTGATCCAGACTACACAATCCCACTTGGTGTTGGGGAAATCAAACGCGAAGGAACGGATGTAACAGTTGTTACTTACGGAAAAATGCTCCGTCGTGTGGTTCAAGCTGCTGAAGAATTAGCAGAAGAAGGAATTTCTGTTGAGATTGTTGACCCACGTACCCTTGTTCCGCTTGATAAGGATATCATCATCAACTCAGTGAAGAAGACTGGTAAGGTTGTTCTGGTCAACGATGCCCACAAGACAAGTGGCTATATCGGAGAGATTTCAGCTATTATTTCAGAATCAGAAGCATTTGACTATCTAGATGCACCAATTCGTCGTTGCGCAGGAGAAGATGTGCCGATGCCTTATGCACAAAACCTAGAAAATGCAATGATTCCAACCGTTGAAAGTATCAAAGAAGCAATCCGTAAGACATATAACAAAGAATAGAGTTGCATAAGATAAGTTATGTAAAATTTTAGCAGTTTTTAGATTTAGCAACTTGAGATACGTGTTGTATTCAAGTGATCTGAAGAGTTGCGACATGAGTGAGTCGAATCGATAATATTCGACGAATGAATTAGTAAGTCTACTAGGTTGACCGCCTAATGGTGGCAACCGTAGCAACTTGAGATACGTTTTGTATCCAAGTTGCTTGTAGAGTTGAACACGGGCTAAAAGCTCGGAAAAAAGATAAATCTCCTTGGCTTCGTCGAAGTCATCGTCGATTTCCTATTTTTCAGTAGCTTTTGACGCCCTTAGTATTATTTAATTGAATTCGGACGGAGGTCTGCGAAAAAAAGATAGATTTCCTTGTGTTCATCGAACACATCGTCAATCTCCTATTTTTTCATTGCCCTCTGCGTCCTTAATATCTTAGTATAGAATTGGAGAGGTCATGGCTGATGACAAGCTAAGAGCGACTCCTGCAGCTAGAAAGTTAGCGGATGATTTAGGGATCAACCTCTACGACGTTTCTGGATCAGGTGCAAACGGTCGTGTCCACAAAGAAGACGTGGAAACTTATAAAGACACAAACGTGGTTCGCATTTCGCCACTTGCAAAACGAATTGCACTCGAACATAACATTGCTTGGCAGGAAATCCAAGGAACGGGTCATCGTGGTAAAATCATGAAGAAGGATGTTTTGGCCCTGCTTCCTGAAAATATTGAAAACGAGACCATCAAGTCTCCTGCTCAAATTGAAAAAGTGGAAGAAGTTCCTGATAACGTAACACCATACGGTGAAATTGAACGTATTCCAATGACACCAATGCGTAAGGTTATTGCTCAACGGATGGTTGAATCTTACCTAACTGCGCCAACCTTCACGCTCAACTATGAAGTTGATATGACTGAAATGTTGGCTCTTCGTAAGAAGGTGCTTGAGCCAATCATGGAAGCAACTGGGAAGAAGACTACTGTAACAGACCTTCTTTCACTTGCTGTTGTGAAAACCTTGATGAAGCATCCTTATATCAACGCTTCATTGACAGAAGACGGCAAGACCATTATCACTCATAACTATGTTAACCTTGCGATGGCAGTTGGAATGGATAATGGATTGATGACGCCTGTTGTTTACAATGCTGAGAAGATGACTCTTTCAGAGTTGGTTGTAGCCTTCAAGGATGTTATTGGCCGTACCTTGGATGGCAAATTGGCTCCAAGTGAACTTCAAAATTCAACATTTACTATCAGTAACTTGGGAATGTTTGGCGTTCAGTCCTTTGGTCCGATCATCAACCAACCAAACTCAGCTATCCTTGGTGTGAGCTCGACAATCGAGAAGCCAGTTGTCGTCAATGGTGAAATTGTGATTCGCCCTATCATGAGCCTAGGATTAACCATTGACCACCGTGTCGTAGATGGTATGGCTGGAGCTAAGTTTATGAAGGACTTGAAAGAATTAATTGAAAATCCAATCTCAATGTTGATTTAAGAACAAGAGTATTCATTTTAAAGATATAGATAAAGGAAGGAAGACATGGCCTTAGAAGTAATTATGCCAAAAGCCGGCGTGGATATGACAGAAGGACAAATCGTCCAATGGAATAAAAAAGTCGGAGAATTTGTAAAAGAAGGAGAAATCCTTTTGGAAATCATGACTGATAAAGTCAGCATGGAATTGGAAGCCGAAGAAGATGGGTACTTGATTGCTATCCTTAAAGGGGACGGTGAAACAGTCCCTGTAACGGAAGTTATCGGTTACCTTGGTGAAGAGGGGGAAAACATCCAAACAGCTGGAGCCGCATCGCCAGAAGCTAGCCCAGCACCTGCAGCAAGTGCCTCAAACGATGATGGTAAGAGCGATGATGCTTTTGATATCGTTGTGATTGGTGGAGGTCCTGCTGGTTATGTTGCAGCCATTAAAGCTGCCCAACTCGGTGGTAAGGTTGCCCTTGTTGAGAAATCTGAACTCGGCGGAACCTGCTTGAACCGTGGCTGTATCCCAACTAAGACCTATCTTCACAACGCTGAAATTATCGAAAACATCGGTCATGCCGCAAGCCGTGGTATCGTCATCGAAAATCCAGACTTCACTGTTGATATGGAAAAACTTTTAGAAACTAAATCTAAAGTTGTCAATACCTTGGTTGGTGGAGTTGCGGGTCTTCTTCGTAGTTACGGAGTTACTGTCCATAAGGGAATTGGTACAATCACTAAAGACAAGAACGTCTTGGTAAATGGTTCGGAATTGCTTGAAACCAAGAAAATTATCCTTGCTGGTGGTTCAAAAGTCAGCAAGATTAACGTTCCTGGTATGGAATCTCCACTTGTCATGACTAGTGACGACATTCTTGAAATGAACGAAGTCCCAGAAAGCCTTGTTATCATCGGTGGTGGCGTTGTCGGTATCGAACTAGGACAAGCTTTCATGACATTTGGTTCAAAAGTGACTGTTATCGAAATGATGGACCGTATCGTGCCAGCTATGGATGCGGAAGTTTCTAAGAACCTTCGCTTGATCCTTGAGCGTAAAGGTATGACCATCTTGACTGACACTAAACTCCAAGAAATCATCGAGGAAAATGGTCAACTTCGTATCAAGGTTGAAGGAAAAGACGATGTCATCGCAAGTAAAGCTCTTCTTTCAATCGGTCGTGTGCCAGACCTTGAAGGTATTGGAGATGTTGAGTTTGAATTGGATCGTGGACGTATCAAGGTCAACGAATACATGGAAACTTCTGTTCCAGGTATCTACGCACCAGGTGACATCAACGGTACTAAGATGTTGGCGCACGCAGCCTTCCGCATGGGTGAAGTTGCCGCTGAAAATGCCCTTAAAGGAAATCATGCTGTTGCCAAATTGAACTTGACTCCAGCAGCCATCTACACTCTTCCTGAAGTAGCAGCAGTAGGTCTTACTGAAGAACAAGCTCGTGAGAAATACGATGTTGCCATCGGTAAATTCAACTTTGCAGCTAACGGTCGTGCTATTGCATCTGACGCTGCTCAAGGTTTCGTAAAAGTTATCGCTGATAAGAAATACGGAGAAATCCTTGGTGTTCACATCATCGGTCCTGCAGCTGCAGAATTGATCAACGAAGCGTCAAGCATTATCGAAATGGAAATCACTGTTGAAGAAATGCTGAAAACCATCCACGGACACCCAACTTACTCTGAAGTGATGTACGAAGCATTTGCCGATGTTCTAGGAATGGCCATCCATTCACCTAAGAAAAAATAAAATGAAGATAGACTAGGCTGGAAAGATATTTTCCAGTCTCTATCGTATAAAGGGATATCATGAAATATATTATCAATCATTCAAACGACACTGCTTTTAATATCGCCTTGGAAGAATATGCCTTTAAACACCTTTTAGATGAGGAGCAAATCTTCCTACTTTGGATCAATAAACCATCTATCATTGTTGGTCGTCACCAAAATACTATCGAAGAAATCAACCGTGATTATGTTCGAGAAAATGGGATTGAGGTGGTTCGCCGTATCAGCGGTGGTGGAGCTGTTTATCATGATTTGAATAACCTCAACTACACTATTATCTCAAAAGAAGATGAAAATAAGGCCTTTGACTTTAAGAGCTTCTCAACTCCAGTTATCAATACCTTGGCTCAACTAGGCGTTAAAGCTGAGTTTACTGGCCGTAACGACCTTGAGATTGATGGCAAGAAATTCTGTGGCAATGCCCAAGCCTATATCAATGGGCGTATCATGCACCACGGCTGCTTGCTCTTTGACGTTGATTTGTCAGTCTTAGTCAATGCCCTTAAGGTTTCAAAAGACAAATTTGAATCAAAAGGTGTCAAATCTGTCCGTGCTCGTGTAACCAATATTGTCAATGAATTACCAGAAAAAATCACAGTTGAAGAATTCCGTGATTTGCTCTTGGAATACATGAAAAAAGAGTACCCAGAGATGACTGAATACGTCTTTTCAGAAGAAGAATTGGCTGAAATCAATCGCATCAAGGATACTAAGTTTGGTACTTGGGACTGGAACTACGGTAAATCGCCTGAATTTAACGTCCGTCGCGGTACAAAATTTACCAGCGGTAAGGTCGAGGTATTTGCTAATGTCGTCGAATCAAAAATCCAAGATATCAAGATTTATGGTGACTTCTTTGGTATCGAGGATGTTGCAGCTGTAGAAGATGTCCTTCGAGGCGTTAAATACGAACGCGAAGATGTTCTTAAAGTCCTAGAAACTATTGATATCACACGCTACTTCGCTGGTATTAGCAGTGAAGAAATCGCTGAAGCGGTAGTAGAGTAAAGAAAAGCTATTTGTTAGTCATTGTGGCTTGCAGAAAAGATATTATCTGGATAGGACAAGTCTTAAAACCTGCTGAACGAGAATCAAAAAGAACAAACTTCCAATGCTTAATAAAAAAACTCGGAAGTTTGTTCTGAATCAACTAAATACGACTATTTTCAATTGAATATAGAGATGAGAAGGGTAGTAGTAGATTATCTGTAAGGTGACACAGACATGAGTTGTTTTTGATTTCCACATAGTATTAACACCCCAAAAGACTATTATTTCTATAGTTGAACGATACCTCAAAAGTTAGACATAGAAAATCTAATTTTTGAGGTATTTTGCAATTCTTAATTTAGGCTTTTTTAGTATCAAAAGATGTTTCATAAAATATGGACTCAACCTTTCAACGTAATCCATTTATTACTTACTATCCAATAAAATTGAAAAGGATGGAAAAAAGGTTGCATTTATGATATAATCTATTTTAAAGACCTTATTAGAAATCTTGAAAGAGTATTAAAAACTTAGAATGAGAAAAATTGTTATCAATGGTGGATTACCACTACAAGGTGAAATCACTATTAGTGGTGCTAAAAATAGCGTTGTGGCCTTAATTCCAGCTATTATATTGGCTGATGATGTGGTGACTTTGGATTGCGTTCCAGATATTTCGGATGTAGCCAGTCTTGTCGAAATTATGGAATTGATGGGAGCTACTGTTAAGCGTTATGACGATGTCTTGGAGATTGATCCAAGAGGTGTTCAAAATATTCCAATGCCTTATGGTAAAATTAACAGTCTTCGTGCATCTTACTATTTTTATGGGAGCCTCTTAGGCCGTTTTGGTGAAGCGACAGTTGGTCTACCGGGAGGATGTGATCTTGGTCCTCGTCCGATTGACCTACACCTTAAGGCTTTTGAAGCTATGGGTGCCACTGTTAGCTACGAGGGAGATAACATGAAGTTATCTGCTAAAGATACAGGACTTCATGGCGCAAGTATTTACATGGATACGGTTAGTGTAGGGGCAACGATCAATACGATGATTGCTGCAGTTAAAGCAAATGGTCGTACCATTATTGAAAATGCAGCCCGTGAACCTGAAATTATTGATGTAGCTACCCTCTTGAATAATATGGGAGCCCATATCCGCGGGGCAGGAACTAATATCATCATTATTGATGGTGTTGAAAGATTACATGGAACCCGTCATCAGGTGATTCCAGACCGTATCGAAGCTGGAACATATATATCTTTAGCTGCTGCAGTCGGCAAGGGGATTCGTATAAATAATGTTCTTTACGAACACCTAGAAGGATTTATTGCTAAGCTGGAAGAAATGGGAGTGAGAATGACTGTATCTGAAGACAGCATTTTTGTCGAAGAGCAGTCTAATTTGAAAGCAATCAATATTAAGACAGCTCCTTACCCAGGCTTTGCAACTGATTTGCAACAACCGATTACCCCTCTTTTACTAACAGCGAATGGTCGTGGTACAATTGTTGATACGATTTACGAAAAACGTGTAAATCACGTTTTTGAACTAGCAAAGATGGATGCGGACATTTCTACAACAAATGGTCATATTTTGTACACAGGTGGTCGTGATTTACGTGGAGCCAGTGTTAAAGCAACTGACCTACGAGCTGGGGCTGCACTAGTCATTGCTGGGCTTATGGCTGAAGGTAAAACTGAAATTACCAATATCGAGTTTATCTTACGTGGTTATTCTGATATTATTGAAAAATTACGTAATCTAGGAGCGGATATTACACTTGTTGAGGATTAAACCGTAGAGGTGTTTATGAATATTTGGACCAAATTAGCAATGTTTTCTTTTTTTGAAACGGATCGCTTGTATTTGCGTCCTTTCTTTTTTAGTGATAGTCAAGACTTCCATGAGATAGCCTCAAATCCTGCCAATTTACAATTTATTTTCCCAACTCAGGCAAGTCTGGAAGAAAGTCAATATGCATTAGCGAATTACTTTATGAAGTCCCCTTTAGGAGTATGGGCTATTTGTGACAAGAAAACTGAAAAAATGATTGGTTCTGTTAAGTTTGAAAAGTTAGATGAAATTAAAAAAGAAGCAGAACTTGGCTATTTTTTGAGAAAAGATTCTTGGTCGCAAGGTTTTATGACAGAAGTTGTTAAAAAAATTTGCCAACTTTCTTTTGAGGAATTTGGCTTAAAACAATTATCTATCATTACCCACCTTGAAAATGAAGCTAGCCAAAGAGTTGCTCTTAAGTCTGGATTTCGTTTGTTCCGTCAGTTTAAGGGAAGTGATCGCTACACAAGAAAAATGCGGGATTATCTTGAATTTCGGTATGTAAAAGGAGAATTCAATGAGTAAGCATCAGGAAATTCTAAGCTATTTGGAGGAATTACCAGTAGGTAAAAGGGTGAGTGTTCGTAGTATTTCCAACCATCTGGGAGTCAGTGATGGAACTGCCTATCGGGCCATTAAAGAAGCTGAAAACCGTGGAATTGTAGAGACTCGCCCAAGGAGTGGAACAATTCGTGTTAAATCCCAGAAAGTTGCTATTGAAAGATTAACTTTTGCTGAAATTGCAGAAGTGACTTCTTCTGAGGTTCTGGCTGGTCAAGAAGGTTTAGAGAGAGAATTTAGTAAGTTCTCAATCGGTGCCATGACTGAACAAAATATTCTGTCCTACCTTCATGATGGGGGACTCTTGATTGTCGGAGACCGTACCCGTATCCAATTACTAGCACTTGAAAATGAAAATGCTGTACTTGTGACAGGGGGATTTCATGTTCATGATGATGTGATTAAACTGGCCAATCAAAAAGGAATTCCAGTTCTGAGAAGCAAGCATGATACATTCACCGTCGCGACCATGATCAATAAAGCCTTGTCAAATGTTCAAATCAAAACAGATATTTTGACAGTTGAGAAACTTTACCGTCCGAGTCATGAGTATGGTTTTTTGAGAGAGACTGACACTGTTAAAGATTATTTGGACTTAGTTCGTAAGAATCGTAGCAGTCGTTTCCCTGTTATCAATCAACATCAGGTTGTTGTTGGCGTTGTAACCATGAGAGATGCTGGTGATAAGTCACCAAGTACAACAATTGACAAGGTCATGTCTCGTAGTCTATTTTTAGTTGGATTATCGACAAATATTGCCAATGTGAGTCAACGGATGATTGCAGAAGACTTTGAAATGGTACCGGTTATTCGAAATAATCAAACCTTGCTTGGGGTTGTAACCAGACGAGATGTCATGGAAAAGATGAGTCGTTCTCAAGTTTCGGCTCTACCAACTTTTTCTGAGCAGATTGGTCAAAAACTCGCTTATCACCATGATGAAGTCGTCATTACAGTGGAACCCTTTATGCTTGAGAAAAATGGTGTTTTGGCTAACGGAGTATTGGCAGAAATCTTGACTCATATGACCCAAGATTTAGTTGTAAATAGTGGTCGCAATCTCATTATCGAGCAGATGCTGATCTACTTTTTGCAGGCTGTTCAGATAGATGATATACTGCGCATTCAAGCACGCATCATCCATCATACTAGACGGTCAGCTATTATTGATTACGATATTTATCATGGTCATCAGATTGTTTCAAAAGCAAATGTGACCGTTAAAATTAATTAGAAACTAGGAGAAAAGATGATAACATTAAAATCAGCTCGTGAAATCGAAGCTATGGACAAGGCTGGAGATTTTCTAGCAAGTATTCATATTGGCTTACGTGATTTGATTAAGCCTGGCGTAGATATGTGGGAAGTAGAAGAGTATGTTCGCCGTCGTTGTAAGGAAGAAAATTTCCTTCCGCTTCAGATTGGGGTTGACGGTACCATGATGGACTATCCTTATGCTACCTGTTGCTCTCTTAACGATGAAGTGGCTCATGCTTTCCCTCGTCACTATATCTTGAAAGATGGTGATTTGCTCAAGGTTGACATGGTTTTGGGAGGTCCAATTGCCAAATCTGACCTGAATGTCTCAAAATTAAACTTCAACAATGTTGAGCAAATGAAGAAATACACTCAGAGCTATTCTGGTGGTCTTGCAGACTCATGTTGGGCTTATGCTGTAGGTACACCGTCCGAAGAAGTGAAAAACTTGATGGATGTAACCAAAGAAGCTATGTACAAGGGGATTGAACAAGCTGTTGTTGGAAATCGTATCGGTGATATCGGTGCAGCGATTCAAGAATACGCTGAAAGTCGTGGATACGGTGTAGTGCGTGATTTGGTTGGTCATGGTGTTGGCCCAACAATGCACGAAGAACCAATGGTTCCTAACTATGGTATTGCTGGTCGTGGGCTTCGTCTCCGTGAAGGAATGGTCTTAACTATTGAACCGATGATCAATACAGGTGACTGGGAAATTGATACAGATATGAAAACTGGCTGGGCACATAAGACCATTGACGGTGGCCTATCTTGTCAGTATGAACACCAATTCGTGATTACGAAAGATGGACCTGTTATCTTGACTAGTCAGGGTGAAGAAGGAACTTATTAAAATAAGTAAAAGTAGATTGAAGAAAAAGTGGTTCTTTGGACAATTTTCTTCAATTTTTTCTTTTATCTATAGTGAAATGACAAAAACGAACAATTTGATTGAGAAAATCAAATCAATTTCTAACAATGTTTTAGAAAGCATAGTGTACTATTAAAGAGTTTATTTTACATAATATAATGACAATAACAGTTAACCGTAGCAAACTTGATACAAATTTTAATATTTATAGTACAATAGTAAACCGCTTGCTAATCCCTTGAAATCAGTTGGTTTCTAGCGTGTTGACCGAAAGTGAATACGATATTGAATACGATATGACTTTTAGCTGGAGCGGATGAAGTCCATGAGCTGGTCAACAACTTCAACACGTTGATTATCATTGATGTGAGTATACATATCAAGGGTGGTTTGAACATTATTGTGACCTAGTCTATCCGAAATGATTTTGGCTGTAACACCAGCTTCAAAGAGGAGAGAAGCGTGTGTGTGCCTAAATCCGTGAGGCGTAATTTTTTTAAGCTTATTGTGTTTACAAAAGAAGCTACTAAGCTTCACTTTCATAGTTGCAGTCAAAAGCCATTTCCCTTTGTTATTCGTAAATATATAATTCGAATCATGCTGATATGCTTTACCAGCTTGGAAATATTCTTTTATTTGTTGACGTTTCCAGAATTTCAATACATTCAGAGTTTCATCGTCTAAGGTAATAACCCTCTTACTTCTTTTGGTTTTAGGATCCTGGACGGTTTGTTCTTTGCCAATCTTGACAGCTGTCCGAGAAATGTTCAATCGTTTATTTTCAAAGTCAACATCTGACCACATGAGTCCGATAGCTTCTCCAATCCTCAAACCAGTAAAAGCTAGTAAGTGATAAAAAGTATACTCTACAGGCTTACAATTTTCTTTGCAAACTTTAAGAAAATCTGTTAACTCCTGTTTTGTATAGTAGTTCTCTTTGACTTTTAAGGGTTTATTTTTAGGCTTGATGATCTTGTCTAAGGGATTTGACTTAATGATGTCAATAGAAGTGGCATACTTAAAAACACGGCTAATGACAGAGTAGTAATTTGTGTAGAGGATATAGCGATTACTTAACTGAATGGCAACCTTCTGACAATAAGCTACACTGATCTGCTGAATCTTCATATCTGTAAAATACAAGTCAATCATAACATCAAGTTTTATTTTAACTCCTTGATAGGTTGTTGGTTTTACAGTGTTTTTATAGCTATCTAGCCATAACTCAGCAACTTCAGCGAATGTAGGGTTCTGGAAATCTTCATTGTTTGAAAAACCATTCTCTTCAACATCTAAGAGAAGATCACGTTCGGCAGCCTTTGCCTCTCTTATGGTTTTGAAACCACGGCGTGTTGTACGTTTTTCTTTTCCAGTAGCAGGGTCTATGCCCAGGTATGTTTGAAAGAGATATCTAGTCTCTCCTTTTTTAGTAACGTATTTTTTTATCATAAAAAGTCCTTTCTTTTCGATTGCTTGCCCGCATAGTTGAAAAGGTGTAGAACTTATGATAAACTATAGTTGTATTTTTTTATCATCCTTTCCATTGCTTGTCACATGGAAGGTTGAAACCTCACACTCAAAATTTGGCGATGGCGAGTGTGGGGATTTTTTTATTTTTTAGCGAGACGCCATACTGTTAAATCTAGATAGTAAGTTAAGTCACTTTTACGAGAAACGACTCTCTCGGTTTCAATATTTAGGGTTTTATATGGTCCACCTCGACCAGTAAGGATTGCATCGTATCGGTAATTTGGATTAGCTATGTATGATGAAATTTGTGATGCGATCACAGCTGGTAAGTATCCAACAAAGATATTATTCACTAAAACTTTGACAGCATTTTTATCATGAGGATTTGATGGCTCCGGCAGTAGATGAACATCTACTGTTTTTAATTTATTGTATTTATAAACTGTTTTATATGTTTCAAGCATATAAGATTTTAAACTCTTATTATCTTTTCCGAAATAGTGGATCCCTCCAGAAAGAAAATCAGCAGCAAGCTCAGCCTCTTCTTTATGATAATTTGTCCCCATCAACAAGAAATCATCATGGAAAACGATCTTATCAACACTAGGACCGCTATAATTCTCTATCTGTTTCTTTTTCTTTGCCTTTTTTTCTTGTTTTGCAGTGAAATGGCCGATTAAAAACATTATGAAACTAAGGAGCAAAAGTATGACTCCGAATGGTGGAATTAGAAAAAGCAGTATTATAGAAATTACTAGAAAAACTAGCGCTGTCTCTTTGTAATCTTTTGCTGTGTGTTGCTTTTTGCCGTTCGAGGCAAGAATAGATTGCTGTTTGTTGGTGACTACTTTTCTCTTTTTCTTTTTAGACGACTTAAACAAATCAGATAGTCCAAATGTTGTCTTGTGGTAGACCTTGTTATACATGGCTTTCTTTGGATTTTTAACCCACCCCATCCCTTTCTTACCATAGCCAGGGATAATAGCTTTTTTAGCCTGTCTTTTCCACTTACTAGTGGTTCTAGCTTTTAAACTTCTAGTTAAACTTGGTTTTCTCATTCCTATTTTCATAACTTTCTCCTTTTAATTTTCAATTGGCATGAAGTTTCCGACTATTTTCCCAATAATTCTTGGATCTTCGTCATACGGTGCGAATTTATCTTTATATTTGTTATTGATAGAGACGAGTCTGAGACCGTCTTTTTCTCTATAAACTTTTTTTATGTAAGTTTGTCCATCCCACTCAACTGCATAAACAGCACCATCATAGTCAAATCCTGTTTCTTTAATAAGAACGACCTCTCCATTCATGTACTTAGGTTCCATTGAGTCCCCAAAAACCCAAGAAGCAAAATCGTGGTCTAGGTCTTTGTCGTAAAAAACAGTATCATAGTTCCCATCGTTGAAGTATGAGAATCCAGTACCAGCTGAAAGTTTTTCAAAAACACGGTATTCAAAAAGCTTTTCCTCAATTGTGATTACTTTATTATTTTGCTCTTTCAATTGTTCGTTAGCGTAGTTAAGAACCTTTTGTTTTCTCGGAGTTGATAGCTTGACAACCTTTTCAGTAATTTTGTGAACCAACGGGGAGGTTGGAATTTTCAATTCTTGTTGATTGTCTTCCCATCCCATCAAGTCTCCAGGTGATACATTTAATTTGTCAGCGATCTTTTTTAATACTTCAGGTCCAACCTTTTCAATATCTCCTTTTTCGTACCTAAAAATAGTAGAACGAGAGACACCTACACTTTCTGCAAGCTCGTCCGCAGACATTTTCAACGCTTTTCGACGTTGTTTTATTCTTTCTCCGACATTCATTTTTTTACCCCTTATAATATATTACACAATAATTTTACAACATTAGTCGCAAAAATGCAATATAAAAAGTTTCAAAAATGCGATTTTCTTGTTGACATTTTCTTTTTTATCAGTTATACTTAAAACAACAAGTCGCATAAATGCGACAAATGGAAAGGAGCAGATATGGTAAATGTATCGAAATTAAAAGGAAAAATTATCGAACGCAATACTACTCAAGAGGCTTTAGCAAAAGATATTGGGATTGATAAGAGTACGTTCTATAGAAAAATGAAACAAAATGGTAATTTCTCTATACAAGAAGTAAACTTGATTGTTTCTTCCCTCAATCTTTCAAAAGACGAAGCTTTATCTATTTTTTTTAGCGAAACAGTCGCATAAGTGCGACAAATTAAAGAAAGGAATACTATGAACAATGCAGCGCAAAAAGTAACACGGATTGACAAAGATGCCTGGGAGATTGCTACGGAGCTGGCGAACGAGTACGGCGTATCTATTTGTCACATCATCAGCGAGAGCGTCCGCTACTGTGCAGAGAATGCCGAATTTAAGGAGATGGACGTTGTCGTTAAACGATTGGTAGTCGGCAGTAAGGTGCTAGAGTAGGAGGGTGGAGATGAATGAACTCAAAATAAGAGAAGATGGTATTTATTTGAATGACCAAAAATTAAAAGGGGTGCAAGCAATCAAAACAAAAAGCACGGCTGAAAGCAACCATGCTACTGTCTACTTAAAATTTATTGCCAAGCTGATTTGAAATGAGGTTGGTATTTGATTTCGTTATATCACAAGCAGAAAGGAGAACGGAATGAACGAACTAGAAAGAACAGCTCTCAACGAGATATTGAGGACGGTTACATATATTGCTGAGAAGAAAGGAGAGGGGAATGATGAAACTGAGTATTTCTCTAAGAAGTAGAACTGTAGATGAAGCTATTGAAAAAATAGCTCGCATTAAAGAAGCACATCCAGAAGATGTGCTCCAAATAGATGTTACGATTCTGGATGATTATCTTTTAAATTCGTAACAGTTTCATAGAATCGCTTGTAGAATTGTCCAACGGCTTCTTCTGTTAATCCAGATTTTGGAACACTTTGTGCAACTCGAATATTAAAGTGTTCGACGGTAATTTTTGTAAGTTCTAAAGCGATTTCTTTATCAGATAGTGTCATTAAATCACCCCCTTTCTGATTTTATTATAGCAAAAAGGGGAGAGCTTAGAAAGGAATACTATGAACGAAATTTTTAATTTTCACGGGCAGGAAGTCCGTACTTTGACAATTGATGACGAGCCTTGGTTCGTTGGGAAAGATGTTGCAGACATCCTAGGATATAGTAAGGCTAGAAATGCGATTGCTCTTCACGTTGATGAAGAGGACGCCCTAAAACAGGGCATCCCTACTAGTGGTGGAACACAGGACATGATTATCATTAACGAATCTGGTCTCTACTCTCTTATTTTATCCAGCAAGCTGCCTCAAGCTAAGGAGTTTAAGCGCTGGGTGACATCAGAAGTCTTGCCAGCTATTCGTAAGCAGGGCGGTTTCATTCGCGAGGATTTGGACGAGGATGCCTTCATCGCTCTGTTTACTGGTCAGAAGAAATTGCGTGAGCAACAAGCTAGCATGATTGAAGATATCGACTATCTGAAGAGTGAGCAACCAATCCATCCAAGCTATGCTCAGTCGCTCCTGAAGAAACGCAGGGCTCGGGTTGTGGCTTGCTTAGGTGGTATCGATAGTCCAGCTTATGCGGATAAGATTTTCGCTCAGTCGGTATTTAGGCAAGCTGAGATTGATTTCAAAGACCACTTCAACATCAGTCGCTATGACTTGCTACCGAAAAAATTTGCAGAAGCTGCTCTTGCTTACTGGATGACGTGGGAGCCAAGCACCAATACCAAGATGAAGATTATGGAGCTGAACGCCTTTAGTCAAGCGTAGGGAGGAAGAAAAATGAGACCAAGACGATATCCGTATAGCGGAAAAAAAGAGTCCACCTTTGTAAAGGCAGACCCTAAATTAGTAGAAAAAATTCTAAGAAACACTAGTTTTCTTGAGCGTTTACAAGTTCTGTTAGCAGCGAAACCGTGGTTTCTGTGCTGAGTTTATAAACAGCAAGAGTGCTATTAAGAATGGCTTTTCTAACTTCTATATCGATAGGATATTCTTGGAATACTTCATCCAACATATCTTTGATAACCGGAATAGCGTCGTTGATAATTTCTTGAGAAACTTGTAAAACATCTTCTTTAGTAAGTTTTGCCATATAAAACTTCCTCCTTTCTATTTGAATTTTGACTAAAACGGTGAGAGGTCCTAGTCAAGATTATTATAGCAATTTAGGAGGATATTACATCAGTCTTGAGACTGATATAGGAGGTTGAATGGAAGACAAAATCATCGAACTTGCTGATTACTTCATCAGCGAATCTACAACGTACAGAGAAGCTAAGATAGCGTGTGAGAAGCTATTTAGACAAGTGAGCCATGAGATAGAACTCAGGGCTATGGAAAGTAAAACAGTTTGACAACAACGCAAAAAAAGCCTGACGGAAATCAGGCGCATACTTAAATAATTAAAACCATTATATCACAAAAATGCTTGCCCGCATAGTTGAGAGGATGTAAAAAATGGAAGGGATAACACTACAATTACGATTGGACGGCGAAAGTGCCGAATTGTTCACTAATCAATTATTGGCCTTTGCTGAAAAGCAGGTCAAGGAGCAGTTAGAGAATGATCGCATGCCAATCAATCAACAGGCTTTGATGAAGAAGTTTGGCTTTAATCATGCCTATGTTAAGAAGTTAGAACGTAAAGGCTTAAGATTTCGTAAGCAAGGGAAAGATATTATGTACGATATCAATGATGTTTATGAGATTTTAGAGTTAGAAAAAGAAGTACGAAAATTAAGAGCTTAAGGAGATAAAAATGTTTGAACCACCGATTTTAGACCAGTTGATGGGTGTTGGAGCCTTGCTGCTTGGATTTGCAGGGGCTTGCCGTCATATCAAATTGCAAGAGGAGCGTAAGGAAAAAGAAAGACGAGAAGAGCAAGAATTTGCGTCTATGATTACCCAAGGCTACAATCACGCATACGAACGTGGTAGAGAGGACAAATGGCAAGAAATTCGCAAGAATATTCGCAGAGAGTTCAAAGGCTTTACGTACGACAACGAACCGCCTGTAGGCTTACGCCCTGAGCCATTAGCTTTGCCAGAACCTAAACAGTCTGCAATCAGATTTTTGAAATGAGGAGGTCAGGAAATGGAAGAATTGATTGAATGGCTGTTGTGGCATGAGAGAGTGAATATTGAAATGATGTCGTCTGATGAAGAGAAGTCTGATTTTGAAATATATTTAGAGGACGAGAATAGGAAAATTTCACTCATCAAAGAATATCTGGCCGACTATGAAAAACTAGCTAAGGACTATCGTGATGTAGTCTCTGAAAATAAGCTGTTAAAGGTTGAGAAGATGGCGCTAGAGGGTATGCACATCTATGAGGATATGCGGATGAAGTACCGTGCGAATCGTAGGAAGTGGGGGGCTCGGTATGTCTGAAATTAAGTGGATAAAAATCACAACGGATATTTTTGACGATGAAAAGATTTGTCTGATTGACGCCTTGCCTGATCGTGATGCCATCATAGTTATATGGTTTAAAATCTTAGCTTTAGCTGGAAAACACAATAGAAATGGACTTTTGATGATGTCGGATAAGGTCCACTATACTGATGAAATGCTAGCTACCATATTTCGTAGGCCACTAAATACAGTCAGAATGGCTTTGGGAGTCTTTGAGCAGTTTGGGATGGTCGAGATTATCGACGGTGTCATTACCTTACCCAATTGGGAAAAGCATCAAAATATTGACGGAATGGAAAAAATTAAGGAGCAGACACGCAACCGTGTAGCCAGACATCGGGAGAAACAGAAAAATCTTGCTCTTGGTAACGTTACATGTAACGTTACAGTAACGGACGGTAACGCACTAGAAGAAGATAAAGATAAGAATAAGAAAAGATTAGATAAAGATAAGAATAAGAAAAGAATAACTACTACTAGTAGTAGTGGTAGTGAAGAAAATATCTTAGAACTTTTTCAATCTGAATTTCGCAGACTTTTATCTGGATTTGAGATTGAAGAAATCAACCATTTACTAAATGAGAATGATGTTGATTTGGTAAAGGAAGCACTGAAGACTGCAATCAACTCAGGAAAGCCTAACATCAAATACATAGGTGGTATTTTAAGAAATTGGCAGATGAACAATGTCACGACTGTTGAGCAGGTTCGCCAATCCGAAAAGAAAAACAAGGATAAGAAAGAAGAACAGGAGGCCAAGGACGAATGGGGGTATTAGAACTGATTGAGCAATTCGAGATAGATTACTATCCGTTAAGCTACGAGAAGAAAACTCTTTTAGCAGGCCAACCAATCCATCAAGTAATTGCCTGCTTGTCTGAAATGGCCAGCTGGCAGGAATGCGGAGGTAGGCTAGTATGGTAGACAATGTATTTGAGGAGATTGCCTTATCTTATCACAGGAATACAGAACAACAGAAAGAGCTTTGCGAAAAGCACAACATTCCTTTGATAAAAATATTGAGGACTGATAGTGTTGTATGTCGCATGTGTGAATCTGAGCGGATCCATGAAGAAAATCAGGCAAGAGTGAATGAACTGGCTAACGCTGATAATGAGCGAGAAAGGAAATACTATCTAGAAAAGTTCTCTCTTTATGATGAGGTTTTGAAAAATGCGACTTTGGACAATTTTGAGACACCCACTGAACAAGAAGCGGAAAAGCTAGCTTTTGCAAAGAGGATTTGTCGTGAGTGGTCCGAGGGTGCTAGGAACAACATTGTACTTCAGGGAGAAGCTGGAACTGGTAAGAGCCATTTGGCTTTTGCGATGGTCAAAGCTTTATCTGAGTACACGAAAGAGATTGCTATTTTCATCAACGTGACTGACTTGTTGATGAAGATTAAAGCTGATTTTAGTCAGGAAGAGTTTCTGGTCAATAAAATTGCAAGTGCCAAGTTCTTGGTTTTGGATGATTTGGGCATGGAAAAGGATAGCGAATGGTCATTTACCATCCTCTACAATATTCTGAATAAGCGTTCAAATACAATCATTACTACGAATTTAATTTCTGCTGATATTCAGAAACGATATGGTAGGCCCTTCATGTCTAGATTGATGAAGGGTGTGGATAAAGACCATTTGATGGTTTTCAACGACTTGACAAACAAGCGGAAGCAATATTTTTAGAATGGAGGTGGCTGATGTTTATTTTAAAGCATGGGACAAGAGAAGATAAGCCGTTCTTGAGGACTGCAATTATCGGTGTTACTGGCTTGGACATCTCATGTTCTGAGGAGAAGAAAGCTTTGCGGTTCGTCTCTCGGGTGGCAGCCTTACAGGTTGGTAAGGCATTGAGGGGTTCCTTTGGGAACTTCTACCCAGTCGAGGTGGAGTGATGTTAAATCTCTACTTCGTCTACAACGGGCACTGTAAGTTTTACCTTGGAACGTTTAACAATGTCGATGATCTCATTGAACAGATGGAAGATCATCAATGGGCGTTCTCTGGTATTACTAGACCAAGATTCAAAAAATATATCGGAAAAGACGATGTGCGTTTTGATTATGGCGCTGTAGATTGCTATTACTTAGCAACAAAATCAACGTGCCGCGAATCACGTTAAAAGCGAGCTAGAATATGCGTCAGACTTGGACGAATGACGTATAAAGAATTTGCTAGCTCTTGTGTCTTTGAGCCATGAGGGGCAAGAGCTGGATTTTTATAAACAGGATAAAACATGGAATACAGCAAACAGACAGTCATTAAAGGACTGAAACGCACGATTGAGCAGACGGAGGCAAGGATAGCAGAACTATCTGAGCCGTGTGTCAAATCGCTTGCTTTTAGCAGGTCTGAGGAACGTGACTTGCTTAAAAAGAAAGTGAAAAACTGGAAGAAAAGAATAAAGGAGTTGGAAGATGAAATATAAAGTAATTGCATTTAATTCCGATGTCCAAGAAGAGTTGACAGGAACATGTGATCTTTGCTACGGAACAGCTATGGTTGAGAATGGTTATGTGACTGTCGAAGATGAAACAGGAGAAACCACTGACATCTATCTAACTTACTGGTCGTGGAGTGATTACTTTACGATTGATATTGGCAATTTGGTTGATTTCTCAGCTTGGTTGCAAGAAAGGGATGTTGAACCGATTGGAAATTGTGACCCTTGGGCATGGTTGGATAGTTTGGTTGATGATTACGAGAGGGAGTTGGAAGATGAATAAGCAGGAAGCGTTAAAAAGGATTGAGGTACAGAAAGAAACCCTCATAAGACTTACTGGCTGGGCAGTTTATGTATATATAAAGGAGCTTATTAAAAGTCTTGACGAACAAAAACCAGTCAAAGTTCCGCAGTTTGTGGCGGATTGGATTGAGTATTGCAAAGTCAAGAAAATTACTTTAGCTCACGCATTATATCGTTCTGAAGAAGCAAAAAACAAAAGCGTTTATCGTTGGATCTTTGAAGACTTAGATAACCAAGAAACATTCGCACTAGCTTGGATTTTCGGCTACGAGGTCGAGAACGAAAAGCGGTATCGGGTAAAGATAAAAGGGGAAATTGAAGAAAATCTTTTAGTTTACGGTTTTGGTGTAAAAAGATACTTTTTCGCAAGAACATATGACAGTTCAAAACGAGGGGAGCACACCCGCAAAGAACTAGAAGAAGCTGGCTTTGGCTGGGTATTCGATTGCCCAGGGATTGAGATTGAGGAGGTGGACTAAATGGAAAATTTAATGTTTTGGGGAATGTTTATAGCTTGCTTACTAATTTCGGCTATGACATTTTATATTATGTACTCTCAAGCGATGGTCAATAGAGATTTGGTAAGAAAATACTATGACTTAAAACAAGAATTTTTAAGAACTTTTGGTTGGGATGAATATGAATGGGCAAATAATTTTAGGGATTATGCTCATAAAGTTGAAGAACTTATAAAGTTTAAAAAAGAAATTGAACAACTTGAAATTATTAAAAAAGCATTAGAAGTCAAAAGTTTGGAAGAATTGCAGAAGAAGAAAGAACAGATTGAAAGTGTAATCAAAACGTTAGAAAAATGAGGAGGTGGAGTGATGGCATTAACGCTTGGAAGTAGTATTACTGAGCTTATTCTTGAAATTGGTAATCTTTTAAACTCTCCTGATAACAATACAACAACTTTCGCACTTGAAATTCCAAATCAATCTTTCTTTCTAGAAATAAATGTAAAACCAAAGAAAAAGGAAAAAGAGTTAATGAATCCATATGTTGTAAAAAAAATTATGAGAGATGAAAACTCTGTTTTTGATAAAGACAATAATTACCACAAACAGAAGGAAAAAGAAAGACATAATCCGGTCTTTAAACGAAAGAATTCAAAAAAGTAAGGAGATCACAGATTGAAACGATTCATCGTAGTATGGATTCTTGTTTCTGCTGGATTGAACATCTGGCAGATGGACAGGATTCGAGATTTGGAAAACAAGAAGCCGATGGTTATCTACAAGGCTGACAACGCAGGCGCTGAGATATTCGGGCGTGTCGTTGAGAAAGGACGACATGGGAAGTTGTACACGATTACGATTCGTGATTACGGGGTATTCGTGGTTACGAAGGATATGTACGATAAAATAAAAATTGGAGATGAGGTGATGTTGTAATGGACGATATTTTACAAGCTTTAGCAAAAATGCTGAATATGACAGTTGATGAAGTAAGTTCTTTGCTTATAACATTTAAAGGGAACGCACCACAGATTTACGAAATGATTGTTAAAGAAAAGATGTTCTATGACGTCTTCAGTCTTTTTCAAACCATTTCAATTGCAATACTGGTTGTCTCTTCAGTGGTTTTAGCAGTTTTAACTCTCATATATTTTACTTATGATGGTGGTATCGTTTATACCTACGAATGTAGAGGTAAGAGTGAAGAAGAGGTTAAATTAGAACGTATTGAACGGAAAAGAAAGGAACTTAAACTACCAATAAAAGTTAGTTGCATTTCATCGAGCGCAAGCTTGATAACATTAGTTGTTTCAATTGTTTTGAAAGTAATTCTTGCGCCCAATTATATATTCATCGTGAATGAGATTTTACCAAGATTAACGAAGAGATAGGAGTTACTATGAACACACTAGACAAAGTCAAGCAATGGTTTATCGACCGTGACCTTGAGAACGGTGGACGGTTAGACAAGCAGTCACTTAAGCTCAGCGAGGAGTTTGGTGAGTTGTGTGCAGGCTATCTCAAGAAGAATGAGCAACTGACCAAAGACAGTATCGGAGATTGTGCAGTCGTGATTGTCGGGTTGGCATTGCTGATTAAAGAGGATGTGCAGGAGATCTTTGAGGAAGTAAGTTTCATCGAAAATAAAGATGTGATGCTTCCCTTTAAATGGTTAAGTGCTAACATTAGTAATTTTCAATTGAATAAGGATTTAACCAGCAAGAAAATGTGTCGATATAATTTAACGCATTCAATCGGCTATCTAAAATCAATCAGCAAAGCACTTGGTTATAGCTTCGAAGAATGTTTTGAATTGGCTTACCAAGAAATCAAAGACCGCAAAGGTCGCTGGATTGATGGTTCGTTCGTCAAAGAGGAGGATTTATAAAATGAGAAGACTAGGAATTGTATTAGGAGCGGTATTTGTAATCGTTGCATCGCCATTTGTAGTTCAGTATGGTTGGAATGAGATTATCACAACAATTGTTCCAGTTGGTAAAATTACAGTCTGGCAAGCTTTAGGGATGGATGCACTACTATCTTTCATCTGGCCTGTATTATCTAGCAAAAAAGAATCTGAAGAGGATTATTCGTATGCTGTAAGAAGTAGTATTTCAAAAATCATTACATGTGCATTTTTAATATGGTTAGCTAGTTTGTTTATTTAAGGAGTGTTAGCATGATACCAAAATTTAGAGCGTGGGATAACGTAGAAAAGAAATTCGTAGAACATTTTTTTATCACAGATAACGGCTTGATTTGCAACATGGAGAAACCAACATCGGACTACGGAATTCCTATTCCTTTCGAAAAGTCAGAATTGAACCTCATGCAATCAACAGGACTCAAAGATAAGAACGGGAAGGAAATCTTTGAGGGGGATGTTTTAAAATTTAATGACGAGTGGAATGAATATTGTCACGAGGGCTATGTAGATGGCTCGGTCGAAGGTGTTAATTACGTCGAAGTGGTGAAAGGTGAAGCTTGTTTTGAATTCGGTAAAACTAGATATCCCGAATCATCTCTATTCATTCATATGGAAGATGAACATCTTTCGTTCGCTGAATTGGTAAATGATAAAGATTTTGAGTTTGAAATCATCGGCAACATCTATGAGAACCAGGAGTTACTAGATGCCTGACGTAGAATGGATTATGGAAAATTGCCACATGATGCGTGACAACGGTGTCTGGGCAGGAGAGAAGCAGATTTCTTACGCTAGTCCAGATGGGCAGTACACGTATTACGTGAACAAGCGGAAAGATGGAACGTATTATTTGCATGGAGCGAGTAAACATTACGGTAGGAATTGAGGTAGAAAAATGAGACCAAAAAGATACCCTTTCAGTGGTGCTAAAAAAGAGAGTGAAGCTAAGAAAATATCGTTAATGCTTAAAAAAGTCGATGATTCAGACTTGAAAGGAAGTGTTTGGGCGGAGCCTCTTCATCTCTATAGTAAAACAAGAGTTTATGTAGAAATAGAGGGGTACGGAAAGAAAATCATAACCGAATTTAAAACAGATGATATGGATTTTTATAAAAAAACTCCATTCTTTAAGAGGGCGTTATTCAAAAGAGCTGAAATGATGTCTCAGTTTGATTTTAGAGAAACAACAACTGAAGAATGGAATCGAATAATCTTAGAACTTTTGGAGCGTGTAAATGAAATGCATTAAAACTCTAAGATGGTACAGGCACAATAACACTAGTTTTTGATGGAAAAATAATTTAAAAAAGGAGTAAAAACAATGTTTACACAATACAATCACGAAACAGGAAAAACGACACTTACAAAACTTGCTAAGGGCGGTATCATTACAGTCGCAGCCGTTGCTTCACTTGGGATTTTTCGTCTCACGGCCGTTAAGCGTATCCCAGCTAATACGGTTGGAGTAAAGGTCAGTGCGATCGGAGGTGTGCAAGAAAACACCCTGCAAACAGGATATCATCTAAAAATGCCATTTATTGATAAAGTCTACACCTTATCGACATCTGTTCAAACAAAAACAATGGAGAAAATCACGACTCAGACTAAAGATGGTCAGTGGCTCAACACCAATATCGATGTGAAATATCGTGTCAATAAGGAGAAAGCTATGACGGTATTCTCTAATTACACAGACTTAGAAAACGTGAATAATAGCGTAGTATCTCCTGCTGTTCAGCGTGCTATTGAATCTGTAACAGGTAATTACGATATTTACGATATCCTCGGTAATAAGCGTACTGAAGTTTATGAAATGATCGACAAAGCTCTTAAAGAAAAATTTGAGTCTTACGATTTGGAGTTTGTTTCTTTTACCATCACAGACCAAGATGCAGGCGATGAGATTGAAGCAGCAATCAAAAATGAATCGGTCAAACAAAAGGAAATAGATACAGCTAAACAGGAACAGGAAAAAGCTAAAGTTGAAGCCGATACAAAGAAAGTTCAAGCTCAAGCAGAAGCAGACGCAGGCATCATCAAAGCAGAAGGTGAAGCCAAGGCCAACAAAGCTAAGTCAGACTCAATCACAGACAATCTTATCCGGATGAAAGAAGCAGAAGCCAGAGAGAAGCATGGCTGGGTCACTGTCAACGGTGCAGGTAGCGTGATTACGAATAAAGAATAGAATTTAAACGGTATAGAAACGAGGTGAACAATGCCTTTCTTTCCAGAAGTAAACGAAGTCAAAACAAAAGAAAATGCCAAGAAAGTATTAGAAGGGTATCCTCATTGGCGTCGTGTAGCAAATGATACAGACGGTCAGAAAGTGACAAATACATACTCTTTTATGCCACGATGCCCTGGGAATAATACAACTAGCCAAGTTGAGAAACTGGCAATCCGAAAAGTTGATGCAGAGTTAGAGATAGATGCTATTGAGCAGGCGGTTAGTAATTTACATGACCCTTACTATCGTAAAATCATATACGAGAAGTACCTTGTATGGCATCCTAAAAAAGATGAAACAGTATATAATGAGCTTGCAATTTCAGAAAGTTCATATTATGAAATTCTTGGCAAAGCTCTACTGGCATTTGCAGAGCTATATCGAAGTGGTGAACAAGTTGTAATTCTGGAGTAAGAGCGGAGTAAGTCAAGAGTAAATATCAATTTTTACGTGCTAAAATAGTATTATCCAATGATTGGCAACGAACAGTCATGAGGACTCCTAAAAATACAGAGGCTTCGGCCTCTTAGACAGTAAGGACAGGTTAGCAGGTTGTTTGGGTCTCCTTGAAACTTTTACCAAGCGTACGTTTTACTGCTAGACCAGCTGGTTCAATTCCAGCTACTGTCATATTCAATGCCACGATCAGTGGCTTTTTATGTAGGAAGGAGAGGTACATGAAGAAAGTAGAACCAATTCGTGATCTAGACGATATCGAACGAATCAAAGATTACTTGAAGAACAAAAGCGATAGAAACTATGTTTTGTTCATGTTTGGAATCTATTCTGGTCTAAGAGTGAGCGACATAGTACCTCTTCAAGTTAAACAAGTGATTGCTGATAGGATTGAACTAAAAGAGAAGAAGACAGGGAAGATAAGGTATTTTCCAATCAGTCCACCTCTCAGAAAAGAAATCAATCGATACATTAAAGATAATCAGTTAGCAGAGTATGATTATCTCTTTCCAAGTAAAAAGAAAAAGAGAACAGATGGTGTTCGTATCACACACATTGGAAGGGTAGCAGTTTATCAAATACTGCAAGACGCAGCTAAGTATGTAGGCTTGAATCACATAGGGACTCATTCAATGAGGAAGACATTTGGCTATCATCATTACAAAAAGAATAGTAATGTAGCTATCCTTCAAAAGATATTTAACCACTCTACACCAGACATCACACTAGGATATATTGGTTACAGTCAAGACGAACTTGACCAGAGTATACTATCATTTGACTATTAAACAACCTATCTATTTTACATAATGAGAAAATGTAAATTAGTTTTTAGAAAAATATAGTGGAAGCCTTGGTACTCTTGACTTTGAAGTTGTTTAATTTTATTTAACAGAATATAAGATATGTTAAATATAAGAGGGGGTGGGTGCACTAAAAACACCCCTGCTTTGAAAGATACCGAGGGGTACATTTGAGAATACCAACCCCCTCCCTTAAAAAGAAAGGACCCCCTCCCTAGATGAATACCAACCCCCTCCGAGCGGACCGTAGTGGACCACACAGGGTAGCCTTTGAGAAGAATAAAAAGATTATCTTAAAGACAAGAAACACTTGTGGGATATGTGGCCAGCCTGTAGATAAAGACCTGAGATATCCTCATCCATTAAGTCCAGTCATTGACCACATCGTTCCAGTAAATAAGAACGGACATCCATCTGACATAGCTAACTTGCAGTTGGCGCATTGGCAATGCAATAGACAGAAGTCTGACAAGCTATATGCTGATGAGAAGACAAATGGAACAAAGGTCATTGGCAATAGGAACTTGCCACAAAGTACAGATTGGTTTAAATATAAGAGTTAATATTAAAACCATCAGTAATCATTTAAAAAGAATAAATAGGTCTTGTTATAAAAAAATAATTAGACAGAGATTGAAAAAAAGGATGAGTGTTCCTGCCAAGGTGGGGGGATGACCCCCTCCCCCTCGGTGCTTCAGGGCTTCACACCGTCACTGTACATTTTTTCTCGCGGGAAATGAAAGGTAGTTGTATAAAATGACATTGAAAGGTATGGGCTATCTCAGGAAGAAGCTAGCCAATTACAAAATGGGTGTAGATACTAGATATAATCAGTATGCTATGCAACACAATGACATAGATGTTGGTATTACGATACCCCCTCAAATCAGGCAACAATATCGGGCAGTCTTAGGTTGGGCTGCTAAGGGTGTTGACAGTCTTGCAGATCGTTTGGTCTTTCGTGAGTTTGCCAATGATGAGTTTGAAGCGAATGAAATCTTTGCTCAGAACAATCCAGATGTATTCTTTGATAGCGCGATCCTTTCAGCATTGATTGGGTCGTGTTGTTTTGTCTACATATCGCAAGGGGATGATGATGACGCTCCTCGGTTGCAGGTTATCGAGGCAAGCAATGCGACTGGTGTTCTGGATCCTATCACTGGCTTGTTGACAGAGGGCTATGCCGTTTTGAAACGGGATAACAATGGTTATGCCGTGCTTGAGGCTTACTTCACTAGTGATGTGACTTGGTTCTATCCGAAAGATGGTAAGCCGTTTGCAATCGGAAATCCAACGAGTGTTCCTTTGCTGGTGCCAGTCATTCATAGACCTGATGCGGTTCGTCCGTTTGGTCGGTCACGAATTACTCGGGCTGGGATGTACTATCAGAGATATGCTAAACGAACGCTTGAACGGTCAGATGTGACTGCTGAGTTCTATTCATTCCCTCAGAAGTATGTGTTGGGATTGAGTCAAGATGCCGAGGCGATTGATACTTGGAAAGCGACTGTGTCCAGCTTGCTGACGTTTACGAAAGATGATGAGGGGGACAAGCCGAATGTGGGACAATTCACCACATCCAGCATGTCTCCCTTTACTGAGCAGTTACGGACTGCGGCTGCTGGCTTTGCTGGGGAGATGGGATTGACCTTGGATGATCTTGGTTTTGTGTCTGACAATCCGTCATCTGTTGAAGCTATCAAGGCTAGTCATGAGAACTTGCGGTTAGCTGGTCGTAAGGCTCAGCGCTCTCTGGGCTCTGGTTTGCTAAATGTGGCTTATGTGGCAACTTGTTTACGTGATGAGTTTCCGTATCTGAGGAAACAATTCAATAAAACGGTCGTGAAGTGGGAGCCTTTGTTTGAGGCGGACGCTAACATGCTGACTTTGATTGGTGACGGTGTTATCAAACTGAATCAAGCGGTGCCTGGCTATATGGATGCTGAAACCATCCGTGACTTGACTGGTATTAAAGGGTCAGACAAGCCTGCTCCAGTAGTGAAGGAGGGTGCAGATGGTGGAGGATATCGTTCCGAGCCTGCTCAAGACAATCAAGTCTGAGTTTGAAGGTGCTAGACTAGACAGCGAGGTCTTGAAAGACTTGCTGTCTAAGCTACATCATAGCAAGGCAAGTTATTTGGACGCTAATCAATATGCTGTTGAAATTGGGGAGATACTTTCTAAGGCTCTGGGAGCCTCTCTAACGAACGAAACGCTACCAGATGGTAAAATGTACTACAATATCGCTCAACGTGTGCTGACGGACGTTCTGGGGCGAAATCATGAGCTTGTGAGTGATTATGCTGAGCAAGTTCAGAAGAATTTGAACTCTGAGGCTAAAATCGGGTTAGCTGCTCAGGTTCCTGAATTGAATCAAGACAGAATTGATGGTCTGGTCAATCGTTTTTCGTCTGAAGATAATTTTGAAGATGTCGGCTGGTTACTTGGTGAACCTATTGTGAACTTCACCCAGTCCATTATTGATGATAGCATTAGGAAGAATGCTGAGTTTCATCATAAAGTGGGGCTGAGTCCGAAAATCGTTCGAAGAGTTGTCGGTCATCCATGTAAATGGTGCAAGAGTTTAGAGGGTTCATACAATTATCCAGAAGTTCCTAAGGATATATATAGACGTCATGGCAAATGTCGGTGTACTGTTGACTATCATCCTGGTAATGGGAAGAAACAGAATGTTCATACTAAACGTTGGGCAGAATCTCAAAAAAGTGCTAAAATAGAAGTATTAAAAGGTGTAGGTTTACCTGTTCAATCTGGTGCAAGAAATTATTTTCGTGATGAATCGAATGATGATATTTTGCCAAAAGATTTTATTAAAGCAGAAAAGCACGCTTATCTTACGTATGACAAAATAAAAAATAGTAATCAAGAATTAGAGAAGCGAAAAATTTATTCGAACATTGGAAAGTTTAAGGAAATGAAAGACTTTACCAAGGAAGATGTTGACATTGCTTTTAATCATGTTTTTAATGATATCCATATTTTAAAAGACGGGGAAGGCTTATTTCATCCAGAAGTCAATATGGCAGAGTCGTGGGAGCGTCTGATTACTGGTAATGATATCCAATCACATGATTTGATATTATTGAAACACGAGCGATTGGAGCATGATTATATGTATGTCAGAGGGAATATGGATTATGATACTGCTCATGCTAAAACAGATGAAACATATAATTATGGTAATGCTTTGACTCGATATTTGGAAAGGAAGAATAATGTTAAAATTTAATTTGATTGAAGTTGTGAACGGTTTTTACCATTACGAGGTCTTTCCTGAAGGCGATGTAAGCAGAAGGGAGATTTTTGAATTTAATCCCTCTACCCGTGAGCTAAAGCGAAATGATCCCCCAAGATATGGTTTTGATTATGTGTCAAAATGCATCATAAATCTAAAAAATGAAGACGGCAGCTTGAAAGAATCAGGGCAAGTTGCTTGGTATTAAGCACCTAGAGAAATCTAAGTGCTTTTATTATGCTTAGAAAGGAGTAATGATGGAAAACACGATTGATTTTTCAGAGAAAAAGTCTAGTCTGGAGCGTGGTGCTTCCGTGAAAGAAATTTTGGAGGAAAATCTTGAGGCTAGTCATAACTATACTTCAGTATTGGTTGTTTCTTTGGATAAAGATGGTGAGATAAATCTTGGCTATAGTTGGGAAAGTAGTTTGCAGGCATTGGGAATGCTAGATGTTGCTAAAAACTATATTTTGAACGTGATCAATTAAATCATCCCAGCGACAGGGTTATCATGCGGTACGATTGAAAGGAGCAGTGGATGGCTAGAAAGAAACTTGGCAATCAGAATCCTACTCAATCGGTAATTTTAAAGTACGTCAAGAAAAATTCTAAGGCAAAAGAAGCGATTGAGCTTTATGAAAGAACTGGGTTATCTTGTTATTCTTGGCAGATAAACCTATTGACCCCTATGATGGCCGTTGATAAAGATGGCCTATGGGTTCATCAGAAGTTTGGCTACTCTATCCCACGGCGTAATGGTAAGACTGAAGTTGTTTATATTTTTGAAATCTGGGGTCTGCACGACGGGATGAACATTCTGCATACGGCCCATAGAATTTCAACCTCCCACTCCTCTTTTGAAAAGGTCAAGCGATACCTTGAAAAGATGGGGTATGTGGATGGAGAGGATTTTAACTCTATCAGAGCTAAGGGACAAGAGCGAATTGAACTTTACTCAACAGGTGGTGTAATCCAATTTCGTACTAGGACATCAAATGGTGGTCTTGGTGAAGGATTTGACATGATGATTATCGATGAGGCTCAGGAATATACAACTGAGCAGGAGTCGGCGTTGAAATATACGGTAACGGATAGTAGCAATCCAATCACAATCATGTGTGGGACACCACCTACACCTGTTTCAAATGGGACGGTATTCACAAATTACCGTAAGAATTGCCTTTTTGGGAGAGGAAAATACTCTGGTTGGGCGGAATGGTCTGTCTCTGAGGAGAAAGAGATTAATGATGTCGATGCCTGGTATAACTCCAATCCCTCTATGGGTTACCATTTGAATGAACGGAAGATAGAAGCTGAGCTTGGTGATGATAAGCTGGACCATAATGTTCAGCGTTTGGGTTATTGGCCTGAATACAACCAGAAATCTGCTATTTCGGAAACGGAATGGAATGAGTTGTGTGTGGACTCTATGCCTGATTTATCAGGTAAGTTGTTTGTCGGAGTCAAATATGGTCAAGATGGCGCAAATGTGGCATTGAGTATTGCTGTTCGTACGGTAGATGAACGGATTTTCGTTGAGACGATTGACTGTCAGTCCGTCCGTAATGGGAATGACTGGATTTTGGATTTTGTGAAGCGTGCCGATGTGGCTACTATCGTAGTCGATGGGGCAAGTGGTCAGAAAATCCTTGATGAAGAGTTGAAGAAGGAACGCATGAAGAGCGTGATATTGCCCACGGTCAAGGAAATCATCGTGGCTAACTCTATGTGGGAACAAGGGATTTATCAAAAGACCTTGTGCCACGCTGGTCAACCGTCTTTGAAGAAAATCACAACCAACTGTGAGAAGCGGAATATCGGTTCAAACGGTGGCTTTGGCTATCGCTCGCATTTTGCGGATATGGATATTTCTTTGATGGATAGCGCCTTGCTTGCGCATTGGGCTTGTTTGACAACTAAGCCAAAGAAAAAGCAAAAAATCAGTTATTAAGAGGGGCAGTTGAGAAACTGCTTTTTTTGATGCCTAAAAAATTACCGAACTGCCGGGGAAGCAGGAGAAAGGAGACATGAAGATGTCTGAATTTAAAACGATTGAAACACAGGAAGAGCTAGATAACATCGTGAAGGAACGTATCAGACGTGAGCGTGAAAAATTCGGTGATTATGATGAACTTAAAAAACGTGTTTCAGAACTGGAATCTGAAAACAGTGCTTTGAAGTCTACTGTTGAAGAGGACAAGCAAACCAGAGCGGGATTAGACGCTCAAATCACTGAATTGCAAGGACAAGTGAGCAATTATGAAACCGCTAGCTTGCGAACTCGTATCGCTTTACAAAATGGCTTGCCTTATGACTTGGCTGACCGTCTTCAAGGTGCTGATGAAGAGGCATTAAGGGCTGACGCTGAGCGTCTAGCTGGTTTTATGAGACCAGCAACACCTCAAGCACCGCTAAGAGATACGGAGCCGCCTATCGGTGATAACAAAGAAATGCAAATGAAGCAGATGCTTCGTGAATTACAACCAAAAGGAGAATAGAAATTATGGCAGATAATGCAATGAAAGCTGGAACACTTTTTAAACCAGAACTAGTAACAGAATTGATTAGCAAGGTGCAGGGAAAATCTGTACTGGCTAAATTGTCGGCACAAACTCCAATTCCATTCAATGGTGTGGAGCAATTTATCTTCAACCTTGAAGGTAATGCGCAAATTGTTGGTGAGGGTGAGCAAAAACTTGGAAATAAAGCGAAGTTGACTTCGAAAGTTATCAAACCGCTTAAATTTGTTTATCAAGCTCGTATTACAGATGAGTTCAAGTACGCTTCAGAAGAAAAACAAATGAACTTCTTGTCAGCATATATGGACGGATTCGCTAAGAAGATTGCAGAAGCCTTTGACCTTGCTGCTCTTCATGGTTTGGAACCAAAAACAATGACGGACGCTTCTTTCCGTGCAACCAACTCGTTTGACGGATTGATTACTGGTAGCACTGCAACGTACGATGAAACGAAAATTGATGAAAACATCGAAGACGTCGTACAGCAAGTTATTGCTCGTGGTTGCGAGGTAACAGGTATTGCCTTGTCACCAACAGCAGGTCATACATTAGGTAAATTAAAAGACGCTGATAAACGCCCTGTTTATCCTGAGTTCCGCTTTGGTCAAAACCCTGATTCATTCTACGGTATGAAATCAGATATCAACAAGAACCTTACTGTCACTGGTGGAAGTGCTGAAACAGACCACGTCATTGTAGGGGATTTCCAAAACCGCTTCAAGTGGGGTTATGCTGAAAATATCCCAATGGAAATCATTGAATACGGTGATCCAGATGGCGCAGGTCGTGACCTTAAAGCTTACAATGAAATCTGTTTGCGCGCAGAAGCCTTTATCGGTTGGGGTATCCTTGATGAAGATGCCTTCGCTCGTGTGAAAGCGTAAGTTTTATGGCTTTATACCGTGATACGAAAACGGGCGTGCTTATCTCCGCTGAGAGTGTTCTTGGCGGAGATTGGGTGCCTGTGGAAGATACGGCACCAAGCGGAGGAGATATGACTGTAGCGGAATTGAAGTCTAGTTTGGATGAATTAGGCATTGATTACGATAAAAGTCTGAAAAAATCCGATTTGGTAGCCTTGTACGAGGAAAACAAGGGTTAAGCTATGGAAAATTTTGCAAAGATTGAAGACTTGGAATTGTTGTGGCGCTCGTTGAAATTTGATGAGCGTGCAAGGGCTGAGGCTCTATTGGAAGTTGTATCTAATTCTTTGCGAGTTGAAGCTGAAAAAGTCGGCAAAGATCTTGACGACATGGTGGCGGAAAGCGTGTCATTCGCTAGTGTTGCCAAGTCTGTGACGGTCGATATCGTGGCACGAACCCTCATGACCTCAACAGACCATGAACCAATGACTCAGGTATCTGAAAGTGCCTTGGGTTATTCTTTTAGTGGTTCTTACCTTGTTCCTGGAGGCGGTCTCTTTATTAAAGACACCGAACTAAAAAGGCTTGGTTTGAAGAAAAAACAACGATATGGAGCGATTGAAATTTATGACCTACCTAAAAGGAATCCCTGTCATTTTAGTGGACAAGGTAGAAACTGGTAACGATGATTTCGGTCATCCAATCTATCGTGATGTTGAGATTGAGGTTCAAAATGTATTGGTAGCGCCAACTTCATCAGAGGACGTCATCAATCAAATGAACTTGACTGGAAAAAAGGCGGTTTATACACTTGGTATTCCCAAAGGGGACACTAACAAGTGGGAAAACCGTGAGGTAAAGTTTTTTGGTCGAAAATGGCGGACAATTGGCCTTCCTCAAGAGGGAATTGAGTCAATGATTCCATTGTCTTGGAATAGAAAGGTCATGGTTGAAGTTTATGAGTGATATGAAATTCCAGTTAAACTCAGCTGGCGTGTCTGCTTTGCTACGTTCTTCCGAAATGCAGGGCATTTTGCGAGAAAAGGGGCAAGGTATTGCTGAAAGAGCTGGCGAGGGGTTTGAATTGACCGTATCGCCAGGGCAAAAGCGTGCCAATGCAAAAATTAGTACGACAGATATCAAGAGCATGGCTAGAAATAAAAAACATAATATTTTACTGAAGGCTATGAGATGATCGAATTAGTTATAAAGAAATTTTTGGACGGACAGTTAGATGTTCCGTCTTTTTTTGAACATAAACCGAATATGCCTGAGAGTTATGTCATTTTAGAAAAGACTGGAAGTGGTGGAAGTGACTACGTTCATTCCGCTACATTCGCTTTTCAAAGTTATGCACCATCACTTCAAAAGGCTGCTGAGTTGAATGAGAAAGTCAAGAGAGTAGTTGAGAATCTCATCACAGTCAACGAAGTTAGCGGTGTACATCACAATAGTGACTACAACTTTACAGACACTGAAACGAAGCAATATCGCTATCAAGCGGTATATGACATCAATTATTTTTAAAAAGGAGGTGTAGTTTTGGCGCCAGAATTAGAAGCACCAGAAGTAAGAACACCAAATGCAGAATCAACAGGAGGAAAGAATATGACGACTGCATCAGCATCAAATGTAACGGCTGCTAAGCCGAAAATCGGAGGGGCGGTTTCTACTGCTCCAGCTGGAACAGATCTTCCAACGAATGCAAAAACAGCCTTAAACCAAGCGTTTAAAACGCTAGGGTACATTTCAGAGGATGGATTGACCAATGAGAACTCACCAGAGTCAGAAGAAGTCAAAGCCTGGGGCGGACAAACAGTCTTGTCTTCTCAAACTGAAAAGAAAGACACTTTCAAATACAAATTGATTGAGGGCCTTAACATCGAAGTCTTGAAAGAAGTCTATGGACCAGATAACGTTTCAGGAACGCTTGAAACTGGAATCACCGTGAAAGCAAACGGTAAAGAGTTGCCAGAACATAGTTTGGTTATTGATACTTTGCTGAAAAATGGCTACGTAAAACGCGTTGTCATCCCTCGTGGTAAGGTTAGCGAAATTGGCGAAATCAGCTATAAAGATGGCGAACCTATCGGCTATGAATTGACTATCACTGCATTACCAGACAACAGTGAGAACACTCACTACGAATACATCCAAGGAGCGTAAATCAAATGGAAGAAATCTTAAAAGGAACAACAGAATCAGGGTTTGAATATAAAATTCCTAAAAAACGATTGAGAAATTATTATCTTCTCAAATCTGTCGCTAAAGTTGAAAAGCAAGATCTTGAAGAAACAGAAACATTTTTAAATCTTCTATTTGGTAAAGAACAAGCCCTATCGTTTTTAAAACATTTGGAGGATGAAGATGAAATCGTGGACTCTGAAGTATTGTTTGCAGATATTAAGAGTATCTTTGATAAAAGTAATGACTTAAAAAAATCCTAGTCCTTGCTCAGATGATTTCCTTAGACGAGGATGCTCTTGTCTGTGATTTAGCGGAAACCTATCAAATATACGACTATAAACAGCTGCCTTTAAATGAGGTGGCTGTTTTTGCGTATGGGTTGCGTGATGATTCGCGGATAAAGCAGATGATGTCTAATCAGATTGTCCCTCTGGAAACTACTTTGCTTGCAAGTATTGTAGACAGACTGTCTCTTTCTTTGTGGTTGCAAACCAAGGATGGACAAAAGGGTGTTAATCGTCCTGCATCCATCGCAGATCAACTCATTAAGAGAGATAAGAGTGAGAACGATGAGAAAGACTATCTCGTCTTTGAATCTGGTGAGGACTTTGAAAACTATCGCAAGGCTTTGCTTGAGAAAACAGGAGGTGAGGAATAGTGGCGACCGAATTAGGAAAAGCCTATGTACAAATCATTCCGTCTGCTAAAGGCATTAGTGGCATGATTCAAAAGGAAATGGGTGGTGAAGTCGCCTCCGCTGGCGTTAGCGCAGGCGAATCCCTCGGATCCAAAATGATGGGGGCTGTTTCAGGAGTTATTGCTGCTGCAGGAATTGGTAAGGCAATTGGAGCATCCATAACTGAAGGGGCAGCACTACAACAATCGCTTGGTGGTGTCGAAACCCTATTTAAAGATTCAGCTGATAAGGTCAAAGGCTTTGCAAACGAGGCCTACAAAACAACAGGTCTATCGGCCAATGCCTACATGGAAAATGTTACAGGCTTCTCAGCAAGTTTATTGCAATCTCTTGGTGGAGATACAAATAAAGCAGCAGAAACAGCTAACATGGCCATGATTGATATGTCAGATAATGCGAACAAGATGGGTACATCTATGGAAAGCATCCAGTTGGCTTATCAAGGTTTTGCCAAGCAAAACTATACCATGCTTGATAACTTGAAACTCGGTAGAAAAACCATAGCCGAGTATAAACCTAGTGAAAACGGTGAAACTCTAGGAGTTGCCTAGACAATACCGTGCTAAGCAAGATTTTAGTCGCTTTTTCCTTAATTGTATGATAAAATAAAATTATCAAATACTAGGAAAAAGCAGTATGTGGAAGAAAATCAAAAGAAATGACAACTATTCAATAAATGAGTTCGGAGAAGTCAGAAATGATAAAACCGGACATATCAAGCAACCATTCACAAATAAGCAGAATGGCTATTTAATAGTTGACCTATACAAGAATAATAAATCTGAAAAAATCCCGATTCATAGATTGGTTGCAGAAGCATTTATGCCGAATCCGGAAAATAAATTAACAGTAGATCATATCGACGGAAACCGACAAAATAATTCTATTGATAATCTGCGGTGGGCAACTTATTCAGAAAATAATTCACGTTTTGAAACAGTCGGTGTCAGAAGTGAAACAATCGTAGTAACGAGATATGCAGAAGAAAGAAATAAAAGAGGTGGCGGGCATTTAGCATGGCTAGGTGTTATAGGCACAATGGAATTTGAAAGCATTTCTGAAACTGCTAAATACTTCGATTGTACTGTTTCTAATATTTCTTTAATGTTAGAAAAAGGAACTATTGGAAGACGTGGAAAAACAAGGGGATATAGATTTTCTTACAGGGACGGAGAACGTTCTAAAATCTTGAAAGTGTAACGACTATCGAAACAAAAAGCATCCGAAAGGGTGTTTTTTTAATGGAGTAGAGTAGGCTCAAGCGAGCCGAAGCGCTAGGATGCATTTAATGCATAAGAGATAGTCTAATCTCTATGGCGACATAGAGCAGTCTTAAAAAGACGGTTATGATCTAGCGAATCATAGCGAATTTGTACTGTATGGTGGTACGAAACAAGAAATGCAACGGCTTTTGTCCGACGCAGAAAAATTGACAGGCGTTAAGTATGACATGAATAACTTGTCAGATGTTTATAGCGCCATTCACGCTATCCAAGAGAATTTGGACATCACTGGCACAACAGCAAGAGAAGCAGCAACAACTTTCACTGGATCATTTGAATCTATGAAAGCAGCTGCTCAGAATGTACTTGGAAAGTTGTCTTTGGGTGAAGATATTCAACCTGCTTTACAAGCCTTAATGGAAACGACATCCACATTTCTATTCGGAAACTTGATTCCGATGATCGGAAATATTTTGAAGCAAATTCCTAACCTTATTTTAGGAGGAATCAAGGGTGTTTTCAGTGGGATTTTTGGCGAAGGTATAGGAAGTATCATGGGTGGTATCGTTACCGCTCTTGGTTCTGCATTTTTAGCTTTTAAAGCATTTTCGGCAGTCTCGGGATTGCTATCTGGAATACCTGCTGTCTTAACGACAATTAAAACAGCAGTCACGGGTCTATTTACTGCTATGAGTGCCAATCCAATCGGAATTGCAATCGCTGCGATTGCTGCATTGACTGCAGGTTTGGTTTATTTCTTTACTCAAACTGAGACGGGTAGACAAATCTGGCAAGGCTTCATGGATTGGTTCTCTGGTGTGTGGCAGTCTGTCGCACCAGTTTTGACCGAAGTTTGGAATGGTATTGTTGAAACAGCTACAACCGTCTGGAATAATATGATGGCTGTTGTTGCTCCAATTATCCAAGCAGTTGTTGATTTTATTAGGTCCGTTTGGGACGGTATTTCCCTATGGTGGACTGAAAATCAAGGTTTGATTCAACAAACGTTCACAACGGTTTGGAACGCAATCCAGACAGTTATTCAGACGGTTATGCCGATTATTCAATCCATTATTGAAACCGCAATGAATATCCTTGCTCCTTTCATTGAAGCGACGTGGAACAATATCTGCACTGTAGTAACAACAGTTTGGGAATTGATTAAGATTGCTATTCAGACGGCTATGGATGTTATCAGTGGCATTATAAAAGCAGTCATGGCTATCATCAATGGTGACTGGGGCACAGCTTGGAATGCTATAAAGGGTGTTGGTGAGGCCATCTGGAAAGGGTTGTCTGATGCAGGTAAGGCTATCTTTGATGGTTTTGCTCAGATATTATCCAACATCTGGAACACTATCAAATCTGTCGCAAGCAGTGCTTGGGAAGGGTTGAAATCAACTGTCTTAGGTCTGATTGATGGACTTGTCCAAGGCGCTCAGCGAGCATGGGAAAGTATGAAGCAAGGTGTTAGTGACCTTGTAAGTAATGTTACGAGTATCTTTGACGGCATTCGAAACATTGACCTATGGTCAGCAGGTAAGGCTATCCTTGATGGATTCCTAGGCGGTTTGAAATCCGCTTGGAGTGCAGTTACTGACTTTGTAGGAGGTATTGCTGGTTGGATTGCTGACCACAAGGGTCCGATTGAGTACGACCGCAAGCTCTTGATTCCTGCAGGTAATGCGATTATGCAAGGTTTGGATAGAGGGTTGCAGGACCGTTTCAAAGGTGTTAAGAAATCTGTCAGTGGAATGGCTGGTGAAATCTCAAACGCATTTTCAAACGATGATTTTGGTTTGATTGGAACACCTACCATTGCCAAAAATATTGAAGCAAGTTTGGCCATGCCAAGCGCTCAACTCGAGGCAAAAGACAGTCAAACCGTGTCTGAGATAGCGATTCTGAGAACAAGTATGGAGAAGATCCTTACTGCTATCCTTGAAAAGCCGTCAGATACTTATCTGGACGCTGATAAAATTTCAATGAGCGTCTACCAACGCCAAGGCGCGATTTATGCTAGGGAGGGAATTTAATGGAATACATGATTATCAATGGTTTCAATACTTCAACCATTCCTAACTGTGTGGTGACAGATTTTGGCGAGGTAGAGGCTGCTAAACCTAAAGTCTCGGAAACAGCTACCCTGTTTGGGGTTAACGGGAATTACCGTATCTTGGACGGTGCTTACGAAAGTTACGAAAGGACTTTTGCACTTTACCTTCCAAGAACGGTAGACCCGTCTAAAATCGTTGAGAGATTCCAACCAAACGATAATACGCTAGAGCTTAGCTATCAGCTAGACTCTTTATTTTATGCTGATTTCGTCAGTGCAAAATACAAGCCCCAAGGTATGCACGGCTGGAAACTAGAAATCAAGCTGAGTATGCAACCGTTCCGATATCAGAAAGATGTTGCTCCTTTGGTCTTTACCGCAAGTGGAAATATCAACAATCCAGGATCTGTCTATAGTGAGCCTGTAATTGAGATTGAAGGAGATGGTGATGTTTCTTTGACTATTGGACGGACAACTATGCACTTGACCATTAGACGAAAAGTGACCATTGATTGTAGGCATAAGAAACAAAATATCTATAATGCAGATGGTGCGGTGCAAAATACGCTACGAAAACGTGGAGGCTTCTTTGAGTTGGCGGTCGGTAATAACGGTCTGGTCTTTACTGGTGCTGTTCGTAAAGTCACAGTTCGGCCGAATTGGAGGTATATCTTATGATTTATCTTACTGAAGGCAATACGCCTTTAAACGAAGCTTACAACGATGAAATCGTTCAGGAGCGTAATAATACCTATCAGCTGACCTTTCGCTTTCCTACATCGGATCCCAAGTGGGAATTGCTGAAAGAGGAAACCTTTCTGACAGCCGATGACCTGCATGGTGAGCAGGATTTTTATATTTTTGAGGTTGAAAAGCAACAAGGATATATCCAAGTCTATGCTAATCAGGTTATCAGCTTGTTAAATAACTACATCGTCAGCTCTATCGATGTTGATCGTGTCAGTGGTACAAGGGTACTGAGCGCATTGGCTGGCAGCATTACCAGAGCCAATCCCTTTTCTTTCTTTTCAGACATTGATGATAGGCATACGCTCAACATTAAGGACAAGAATGCTATGGAGGTCTTAGCGAAAGACAAGCATTCTATTCTTGGTCAGTGGGGCGGAGATATGGTGCGAAACGGCTACAACTTACGCTTGCTGAAGAATGGCGGTTCTGAAAATGAATCGCTTTTTATGTACAAGAAAAATCTATCTAGCTACCAGCATAAGACCTCAACGAAATCTTTGAAAACTCGGATAACCTTTAAAACAACCGTTAAAGGCGAGGGAGAAAAGGCTCCTGACGTTGACTATGTGGTAGTGATTGATAGCCCCTTACTCGGGAAATATAGCCAAATCTATGAAGCTGTTGTTGAGGTCAATGACCAGAACGTCAAAGACCGAGCTAGCTTGATTGAATACGGTAAGCAGTATTTTCGGACGAGTATGTGCGACATGCTGGAAGATAACCTTGAAATCTCGGTTGTCGGTCAGAGTGATGTTGCAGTTCGGATGTTCGATGTGGTCAGTATCTACCATGATTGGTACGGCCTTGATGTTCGTAAGAAAATCACGAAATATACCTATTCGCCAATGGCAAAACGTCTAAAATCAATAGGTTTTGGGACATTCCAGTCCAGTCTAGCTAATGCGATAGGCGGGATTGTAAATGATGCCGTTTTGAATGAAAGCCGAAATCTGCATCAGATTTTTGAAGAACGTTTGAAAAAGGAAATCGCAAACGCTGACCGTGCCTTTGATGCTGAATTTGCCAAGCGTGAGAAGGATATCACGGACGCTATCGAACTCGCCAAGGCCAAGGCGGAAGAAGTCAAGCAAGACATTTCAAACGAAATCGATAAACGATTCCAAAACTTCGATAACGCTTCTATCCAAGAAGCTAGACGAAAAGCTGAAGATGCTCTGCGAAGTGCTGGGGCAAGTAGTTCTCTTGCTCAGGAAGCGAAGCAGATTGGCTTGGATTCTGTCGCTAAACTTGAAGCCTTTAAGTCACAGACTACGAACGCTCAGACGGCTCTGTCGGGAGATTTGGATGTTTTGAAACAGACAGTCACAAGCGAGGTCAATCAAGCTTCGGAATATCGCAGAACGACCACAGAGGTCCTTAGCCGAATGACTGGCCAGATGAACGGATTTGCGACGAAATCAGAGGTTAAGCAAGGTATCGATAGATTGACTCAGACTTTCGCTAAGCTGAAGGTCGGTAGTCGTAACTATGCTGAAGACTACGACTTTTCAAGAGGGCTTTGGCACTATAGTCAAGGCGATAGTAGTCCACAAGATTGGACCATTTTGAATGGCGAATACAATGTTAAAGGCACGACTAACACTTGGAAGCAGATGCAAATCTATTCAAAAGAAGGAAGTATAGCTTTAGGTAAAAGTTCGACAGCTCTTCTTGAGTTGGAACTTGGCGAGACTTACACACTCTCGTTTCAAGGAATTTGCTACTCTGGCTCTTCAAGTGTTTGGCTATCATTAAGGGCTAACCGTACAGTTTCCGGTAATCCTGAAATTATGTATGGCACTTTCAACCTCACGTCTAGCTGGCAGACTTATCAAGTCACTATACCAGCATTGACCAAGCCTGAAAATTTTGATTTCTGGCGAATTATTCTTGGTTATAACGAGATTGGCCATGTAGCATTTCGCAAAGTGGAATTGACCAGAAGTTCGACTCGTATAGATGCAGGACCTGCTCCTGAAGATGGCAAGACGGATCTGGTCGTTGCCAAATCTGAATTTGAGAAGACTGCTGAAGGTCTGTCTGCTAAGATGACGGCAGTTGAACGTTACGTCAATCAAGATGGCCAGCGACAAGAGAGCTTGCAACGTTATGCTCGTGAGGAGAGTGCAAAACAAGCGACGGCTGTACGTGAGCTCGTTGCGAAGGACTATGTAGGCAAAGCGACTTATCAGGAAACTGTAAGAGCTATTGAGAACAAATTCGAATCTATCACGAATCCACAAAATGGTTCGATTGCCACTCAGATTGCTAACTACAAAAAATCAGTAGATGGTAGGTTCGCAGATATCACTTCATTGATTGCTGGTAAGGCTAATCAGACGGACTTCCAGCGTGTGAAGGAAACTAGTCAGCTGTACGAACGTATTTTAGGAAATACCGAGAATAGTATTGTCGATAAAGTTTCTCGTATGGCTTTGACCAATCAACTATTTCAAGTTGAACTTGCTAAAAATGTAGGCGCTGGACATAACTATATTAAGAATGCCGATTTTCGTGCGGGTAATAAAAATTGGAATGAATCTGTAAAACCTGGTTTGAATTTCAATTATAATCATTCAAGTAGTAATAGAGGTAAGCCTGGTGTCCATATTTACGGAGCAACTGATGCTGTTTATTATGGCCTACAACAACGAATAAAATTTGAGATTTTAGAAGGAGATATTTTCACTGTCTCATTCTTAATTTCAAGGGATGGTGCATCAACTTATAGTGGTTTAAATTTAGGAGTTCACTATAGAAAAAACAATGAAATCATATCTCAAAAATGGGTTTCTATTCCAAATTCTGATATACCTGGTTTTAAATACAAAAAAATGAGTTTTTCTTTTGTGACTCCAAAAGACATTGATGAATTAAATTTGATGTTATATGGTGAACAAGGTAAAACAATTAACCTCTATATTTCAGAAGTAAAACTTGAAAGAGGAAGTTTTGCCACCGATTTCACTCTTTCCCCTGAAGACACAGAGGAAGCGATTCGCACAGTCCAGACACAACTTGCTGGGTCATGGTCCGTTCAAAACATCAACTCAGCTGGTGATTTGATTTCAGGAATCAACCTTGGCTCAAATGGTCAAAACCGCATCACTGGTAAACTGACTCACATCACTGGCGAAACTCTGATTGACAACGCAGTTATCAAGTCAGCTATGATTGATAAATTGAAAACGGCCAATTTTGAAACTGGTTCGGTCACGACTAAGATATTAGACGCTGAAGCGGTCACGGCTGAGAAATTGAAAGTTGATAATGCGCTCATTAGAAAAATCACGGCAAATGAAGCATTTATTGACCAACTGACTTCTAAACGCATTTTTGCGACAAAAGTCGAGTCAGTTATTACTAGCTCAACTGTTTTAGAGGGTTATAAAGGTTGGATTGGTGGATTTCAATTAGGTACGCATGATTCAGGTTACGGACGTTGGTTAACTGGTCGGAATCACTTCTCGGTTGGAATGGGTGATGGTGAGGGCGGCAGTGGACAAACAGCTCTTTGGGTTAACTGGGGAAGCAATTGGAGCGAACCTGGATACTATGCATGGTTTGTGAAAAATAATGGCAAGATGTATTGTTATAACACAGCTGAATTTTGGAAAACACCAATTATTCACGGGGACCTGAAAGTTACAGGCAGAATCTTTTATGATGGTGGTGCTTGGATTTATTCTGGTGATTACGAAAAGATAGGACGCAGTAGTAAAGATTATTTTTATCTAGAAAAAGCCAGTGGTGCCAGAGATTGGTTCCCAGCTTGGAACGATACTTCTGACCGTAGACTTAAATCAAACATTCAAGAGAGTAGTGTTTCAGGGGTTGATGTTATTAATCGTTTAAAAACATATAGTTACCGAAAAGAATTTAATAATAAGGTAGAGGATATCTCATGTGGTATCATGGCTCAAGATGTGAAGAAGTACGCTCCAGACGCTTTTCGTGAGGGTCCATATGGGATTTACACATATAACACATTTGCACTGGTGCCTTACTTAATCAAGGCCATTCAAGAATTAAATCAAAAAATAGAAAAAATGGAGAAAACAATAGCATGAATAACAACATGGACGTAGTAGTAAATCAGTTAACGCTTGATTCGCTGACTAAAAAGCTAGCAGTCAGTGAGCAAGAATCAGCTAAGAATGAGGCTCTTTATTTGTATGCAGCAAGCGAATTACACACGATGAAAGAGGTCCTAGAATACGACCCAGCTCTAAAAGAGTTATTTGAAGAAACACAAGCTAAAATGAAAGGAACTAACTAATGAATTACGAAGTAGCAATCAAGCCTTATCTTAAAGGTGCAGAAAATTTAACAGTAGTCGCAATCAAGATGGAAAACAACGGACGCTATTCTTACGAGCAAGTAGAATTGCACGGTGACCATACGCAGGATAATGAAGCAACCTTGATTCAAGCAGTGCTAGACCATATTCGCACAGAACTTGACCCAACAAATGCGATTGTGCTTGCTCAAGCGAAATTGCAAGAAGCAGAACAGAAATGGGCTGAGACAGAGGCTAAACAGACCGCAACAGATGAAGAAGTTAAGCATAACAAAGCTGAAACAGACCGTTATGGAAAAATCATCCATGCGGTCGTTTTAAATGCCGTAGCAGGCAAGACAATCGCTTATGGAACCAACTACAAAGAATTGGTAGAGTTGATTCCACTTGCTGAAGTTGGCAAACGTTACATGGCACATGACTTGATTACTATTGAAGACCCAGCTCATGTTGAAGTTGACGGAGAAGGCAAGCGTATCTTGATTCAGTTGAACAAGGAATTTACTTACAACGGTGAATCTGTCAGCGACTTTGCCCGAAATGGTCGTCTGGAATTGGACGGAACGGGCGCAGCATGGAAGTACGAACCTAAAGGATAGAGGTGCTTTATGGACGTCTTACAATCAACAGAGCATTTCTTCATGAACGTGCTACCAGTTGCGACACCAATCGTCGTTGCTTGGCTTGGGTATAAAATGCCGAAGAAATCAAAGGAACTAACAGACCAAATCATTTCTGAATTGGACGATGTTAAAGGAAAAATCAAAGATGTCCAAGAAACTGCATGCGACAGTAACACCAAAATTGACGAAGTACAAGCAAAGCTAAAACTGCACGACGAAGCACATCTTGTAACCATGAGAATGCGCCTCGACCGTGATATTCGCAGGGCAATCCGTCGTGGTTTTACTACTAAGGATGAATTCTATGTAGTTGAGAACATGCACAACAGCTACAAGGCTCTTGGTGGTAATGGCTACATTGACCACTTGTACAACAATTTTGAAGCGTTGCAGATTAGAGATGACATCTTAATTGAAGATGAGAAAGGGGCGCAGAATGGTCTGTAATCTCAATACGGCCAATCTTGCTCAAGTTGATGGTGGTTACCTTATCAAGCAAGGTGATGTAGCTTCTACCTTTGGATTTGTCCTTTTAGACGAAGATTATCGAGCTGTCCCCTCTCTTGAGGGGGAGGTGGCGGTCGTTAGTCTGACCATGGGCAAGTACCAGTGGAAGAAGAGGGTAACTGTCACAAACTCAGGCGTGAATTTTAATCTGGACGCTATCTTGCCAATTGGGAAATACCGCTTAGAAGTTAGTGCTGGTGGGTATATTTTCCCAAGTGACAAAGAAACCCACATCAAGATAGTGGCTTCGGATAAAGAATTGGTCACAGAAGAAGTCCATGCTCTAAAAGAGCTGGATATAGCAGAAGAAGTTAAAAAACAACTTGCAGAAAGACCTGCAAGCGAAGGTGGAGCATGTCAGGAAATTCCTGATTTGCTCACGCACTATAACTTAGGAAAGGTGTAAAAAATTATGGATACAAGTAAATGGATCGCATTTGCTCAAGCATTGGGGGTTGATTATAAAGCGCTGAAGCAGTTAATCGATACTAAGATTGATAGCGCTACTCTAACGCAGGCTATTGAGCAGGCAAAAACCGCAGTTAAGAACGATCTTTTAGGTGATGGGGTCCCTGAAAATCTCAATACGCTTAAAGAAATCGCTGAGGAAATCGCTAAATTGAGTGGTAGCACTGAGGGCGCAGTTGTTCAAAAATTGGCTGACCTCGGTCGTCGTATTGACGAATTTGCCAACCTTGACCTTGTAGCAACCTATAACGCAGCGAAAGCGTGATTGCTATGAGTAATTTAGAGGAATTTGCTCAAGCGGTTGGTCGGGATGTGAAGGTGCTGAACCAAAAGCCTGAACCAAGGCTGACCTTGACAGGAAATACCCTCGGCATTGTCGGGGGTAATAATGTCACTCTACCGCTACCAGACAACGTAGGGCATGAAATCCGTGGTACAGGCTCACCAGAAGGGCGTATCACTGCTGAAATCGGGACGACCTATGTAGATGTCAATGTGACGAACGGCGCTCTGAAATGGATAAAAGAAAAAGGTAGTAGCAACACAGGGTGGCGTGTACTGATTGGTGATACTGGATGGAGGACGTTGAATGCTTTGTCACTAGCAACCGTGAACAACAAAAAATCTGAGGTAAAAATTAGAAGAGTAAATAATTGGGTTATTTTTTCATTTGGAGGCTTAGATTGGGGATATTTTGGAATAATCAGACGTGGAGCCAAAGGTTTCGCTGGTTTCCGAGATGACACCCAAACTTTAATTTTAGGAAATAGCGGGATTCCTGCAGGCTTTAGGTCTGAATCGTCATTGGTTGGCAATTTATATTTAAATCTTGAGTTAGCTGGAAATTGGTATCTAGGCGGAAAATCTGACGGATTTTACATGCTGTTAAGGTTTTTCAAGCCAATACCAACGACGAATGATGTCACAAACATTCGTTTCAGCTCAATTAGCTACCTAACAAACGACCCTTGGCCAACAACGTTGCCATAAAAGAAAGGAAAAACATATGATTAACTGGAAACTACGACTACAAAATAAATTCTTTTGGCTGACTGCTATCCCAGCCTTCTTGCTTGTCTTGCAAGCTGGCGCAGCAGTCTTTGGATATCATCTGGATTTGGGTGATATCGGCAACAAGCTGATTTTGCTTGTCAATGCGGTATTCGTGTTCTTGACTGCTATCGGTTTGGTCAATGACCCGACTACAAGCGGAATCACAGACAGCACACGAGCGCTAGAATACAAGAAACCAAGTGAGGAGTAGGTATGGATATCGATACAAGCAGACTACGTACAGATTTGCCGATTGTTGGGTTCGAGCCTTTCCGTCAAGTGCATGCCCACTCAACAGGCAATCGCAACTCAACCGCTCAGAATGAAGCAGACTATCATATGCGCAGGCCTGTCAATTCAGGCTTTTTCTCTCATGTTGTTGGGAATGGTCGTGTGATGCAAGTAGGACCAACTAATAATGGAGCCTATGATGTTGGAGGCGGCTGGAATGCTGAGACTTATGCAGCAGTTGAATTGATTGAAAGCCATAAGACACAAGAAGAATTCGACCGTGATTACAGGTTATACGTTCCGCTTTTGCGAAATCTAGCAGACGAAGCAGGGTTGCCGAAAACTCTTGATACAGACGACTTGGCAGGTATCAAAACGCATGAATACTGTACCAACAACCAGCCGGATAACAGTAGCGACCACGTTGACCCGTATCCTTATCTTGCGAAATGGGGTGTTAGCCGTGAACAGTTTAAGCGAGACATTGAGAACGGGTTAGGCTCTGAAACAGGCTGGCAGAAGAATGATACAGGCTATTGGTATGTACACTCAGACGGTTCTTATCCAAAAGACAAGTTTGAGAAAATCAACGGAACCTGGTACTACTTCGATGGCTCAGGCTACATGCTAGCAGACCGCTGGCATAAGCACTCAGACGGTAACTGGTACTGGTTCGACAACTCAGGCGCAATGGCCACAGGCTGGAAGAAGATTGCTGAGAAGTGGTACTATTTTGATGTAGAAGGTGCCATGAAGACGGGTTGGGTCAAGTATAAGGATACATGGTACTACCTTGATAGTAAGGGCGGAAACATGGTATCTAATGAATTCGTCAGAGCAGGTCAAGGCTGGTACTACATCAAACCAGACGGAACAATGGCAGACAAGCCAGAGTTCACAGTAGAGCCCGAAGGCTTGATTACAGTTAAATAATAAAAAAATAAAATGAAAGGAAAATTTTTCTAAAATGTTTATCTACCGCAGGCCGATTGGCTTGCGGTTTTTTGTTTGGTTAAAAATGGATTTAAAATCCAAGAAATGTAAATCGAATAATCGCATTTCAAATGCGTAAAATCATCTGCTTGGAGGAGTAGTGTTTTTGTCAAAAATAAAAACAGTGAAATTAGTCACTGATCCTTTTGTAAACTATTAGAAATAAATTGCAACCTTCTCAACTATACGGGCAAATATGATTATAAAAATGAATACGAAGATGAATACGGTTTAAAAAAACGATAGCAATCAATGAGAATGATTTTAACGAAAAATAAGTAAAAAATGAACTATTGACAAGCAATAGCAAGTATTTGAAAACGTTGGGCAGTTATAGTACAATAGGTTTAAATTCTTAAGAAAGTTGGTTCTTTATTGGAAACGCTAGTATTTTCAATCTCCGTTTTTTTAGCAGGGGTCTTGTCCTTCTTTTCTCCCTGTATTTTTCCTCTTCTGCCAGTTTATGCTGGAATTTTATTGGATGATCAGGAAAGTGCAAAAAGCTTCTCCTTATTTGGAAGAAAAGTTGCCTGGTCAGGCTTGATTCGAACGCTTTGCTTTATCGCAGGTATTTCTCTCATTTTCTTTATTCTAGGATTCGGTGCTGGTTACTTTGGTAATATTCTCTATGCCAATTGGTTTCGCTATACCATGGGTACGATTATCATTATTTTAGGCCTTCACCAGATGGAAATTTTTCATTTTAAGAAATTAGAGGTTCAAAAAAGCTTTACTTTTAAGAAATCAGAAGCCAATCGTTATTGGTCAGCCTTTTTACTCGGTATTACCTTTAGCTTCGGTTGGACGCCTTGTATCGGTCCAGTTTTGAGTTCTGTTTTAGCGCTTGCGGCTTCTGGAGGCAATGGCGCTTGGCAAGGTGCTATTTATACCTTGATTTACACTCTGGGGATGGCAATTCCTTTCTTGGTCTTGGCCCTAGCTTCAGGTGTAGTCATGCCTTATTTTAGTAAAATCAAGCGTCATATGATGCTACTGAAGAAAATTGGTGGTTTCCTCATTATTTTAATGGGAATTTTGTTACTATTAGGACAAGTAAATGTCCTAGCTGGAATTTTTGAATAAAGGAGAAAAAGATGAAAAAAGTAATGTTTGCTGGCTTAAGCCTCTTGTCATTAGTTGTATTGATGGCCTGTGGTGAGGAAGAAACTAAAAAGACTCAAGCAGCACAACAGCCAAAACAACAAAAGCCTGTACAACAAATTGCTGTTGGAAAAGATGCTCCAGACTTCACATTGCAATCCATGGATGGTAAAGAAGTTAAGTTATCGGATTATAAGGGTAAAAAAGTCTATTTGAAGTTTTGGGCTTCCTGGTGTGGTCCATGTAAGAAAAGTATGCCTGAGTTGATGGAATTAGCTGCAAAACCAGATCGCGATTTTGAAATTCTTAGTGTCATTGCACCAGGAATTCAAGGTGAAAAAACTGTTGAGCAATTTCCACAATGGTTCCAAGATCAAGGTTATAAGGATATCCCTGTTCTTTATGACACAAAAGCAACCACATTCCAAGCTTATCAAATCCGAAGCATTCCTACAGAATATTTAATTGATAGTCAAGGGAAGATTGGAAAGATACAATTTGGTGTTATCAGCAACGCGGATGCAGAAGCAGCCTTTAAAGAAATGAACTAGAATAGATAAAGAGAATCTGATTACAAATTTCATGGTATAATAGATGGTAACCGTAACGTTGCCGTCTTTTTTGTCGGCCAATAGAAAGAGAAGAGAATGTTAAAGAAAAATGATATTGTAGAAGTTGAAATTGTTGACTTGACCCATGAAGGCGCAGGAGTTGCCAAGGTGGATGGTTTGGTATTTTTTGTAGAGAATGCTTTACCGAGTGAAAAAATCCTTATGCGTGTCCTTAAGGTTAATAAAAAGATTGGTTTTGGTAAAGTTGAAGAATACCTTGTCCAGTCACCACACCGTAATCAAGATCTAGATTTGGCTTACCTGCGTTCAGGAATCGCTGATTTAGGTCATCTTGCATATCCAGAACAGCTCAAGTTTAAAACCAAGCAAGTTAAGGACAGTCTCTACAAGATTGCAGGAATTGCTGATATAAAGGTTGCTGAAACGCTTGGTATGGAAAATCCAGTCAAGTACCGCAATAAGGCACAGGTGCCTGTTCGTCGAGTGAATGGTATCTTGGAAACTGGATTTTTCCGTAAGAATTCTCATGACCTCATGCCTCTAGAAGATTTCTTTATCCAAGATCCTGTGATTGATGAGGTAGTAGTAGGCCTACGTGACTTGTTCCGCCGTTATGATTTGAAACCTTATGATGAAAAGGAACAATCTGGCTTGATTCGAAACCTTGTGGTGCGTCGTGGGCATTACTCAGGACAAATCATGGTTATTTTGGTAACAACTCGTCCCAAAGTTTTCCGTGTGGAACAATTGATTGAACAATTAATCAAGCAGTTTCCAGAGATTGTGTCTGTTATGCAAAATATCAACGATCAGAACACCAATGCTATTTTTGGTAAGGAATGGCGCACACTTTATGGACAAGACTTTATCACTGACCAGATGTTGGGAAATGACTACCAAATCGCTGGTCCAGCCTTTTACCAAGTCAATACTGAAATGGCTGAAAAACTTTATCAAACAGCCATTGACTTTGCTGAATTAAAAGAAGATGATGTGGTTATTGATGCCTATTCTGGTATAGGAACGATTGGTCTCTCCGTTGCGAAACATGTCAAAGAAGTTTATGGTGTTGAAGTCATTCCAGAAGCTGTTGAGAATAGTAAGAAGAATGCCCAACTGAACAATATTTCAAATGCCAACTATGTCTGTGACACAGCTGAAAATGCTATGAAGAATTGGCTCAAGGAAGGAATTCAACCAAGTGTTATATTAGTAGACCCACCAAGAAAAGGGCTCACAGAAAGCTTTATCAAGGCAAGCGCTCAAACAGGAGCAGACCGCATTGCCTATATATCATGCAATGTCGCTACTATGGCGCGTGATATCAAACTCTACCAAGAATTGGGATATGAGTTGAAGAAAGTCCAGCCGGTAGATTTATTTCCTCAAACGCATCACGTGGAGTGTGTAAGTTTGTTAGTGAAACGGAGCTAATGCTCAAAATAAAGAAACTAAAACTCCATTATTTTAAGATGAAAACCTAAATTTTTCTGTGGAGCTAAAATATTGATAGAGAACAGACCAGAATTTGATAAAATCACTTCGTTTGATGAGTTTAATAAATATTATTGGTATCGTGATGAACTTTCACAAATATGCAAGTTATTAGAACTTGAATATAGAGGTACAAAACAAGAACTCAATCATATTATCGAGCAGTACTTTAAGGGGAATTTGATTAAAAAATCATCAACAAAAAGAAATAAGAAACGAGTGGAAGCTATTGCCTTAAATACGCCCTTACTTGAATGTGGATTCTCCTTTAACACTCACTTTAGAGAATATTTCTCAATTTTAACAGATGTTTCACCCTTTAAATTTACTGCTGATATGGCGACTGCTTGGAGAAAAGTAAAAAGAGAAAATGATTTGAGTTTTACAATCCAAGATATGCTAAAAGTTTATTATGGAAATTCAGATTATGCCAAGTATGATCATTCAGTTTGTCAATGGAACCAATTTCTAAAGGATTTCTGTGCAGACGAAAATAGTCTTAACTATTCAAACAAGTTAAAAGTAGCTTCTATTCTTTGGAAAGAAGTTAGAAATTCAAAAGCTGAAAAAATTTATTCAAAGAATCTTTTGACTGAATATGCTGATAAAATAAAAGAGTATGATAAGTAGAAACTCCATCTCACTTGGTGGCGACAGTGATACTCTCGCAGCAATTACTGGTAGCATTGCAGAGGTAGCTTATGGTATTCCTGATTGGATAAAGGATAAGGCCATTTCTTACTTGGATGCCCCCTTAAAGGATGTAGTTATGCGATGGGAAAAATAGAATAAAAGTCTATTAATATCCAGTACATCATATTTCTCTTTTCTATATTTTCGTTGTATAATGAGGGTATAGTTAGATGCGTATGATGAAATATAACCATTTCTATCGAATATTAAGGAGAAAATTAATGAAAAAAGCAATGGTAATTATCAACCCTACTTCTGGTGGCGAGAAGGCTTTGGATTACAAAGATAAGCTGGAAAATAAAGTAAAAGAATACTTTGAGCACGTGGAAACCAAAATTACCGAAAAGGCGCTGGATGCAACACATTTTGCTGAAGAAGCTTCTCGTGAGAAGTACGATGCAGTGGTTGTGTTTGGTGGAGATGGGACTGTCAACGAAGTCATTTCTGGTATTGCTGAGAGAGACTACATTCCTAAGTTGGGTATTATCCCTGGGGGTACGGGTAACCTCATTACAAAACTGTTGGAAATCAATCAAGACATCGATGGCGCGATTGATGAACTGGATTTTGATTTAACCAATAAGATTGATATTGGTAAAGCAAATGATAACTATTTTGGTTACATCTTTAGTATCGGTTCTCTTCCAGAGGCGATTCACAATGTTGAAATCGAGGACAAGACAAAATTCGGTATTTTAGCCTATGCTGTAAATACCATGAAGTCTGTCATGACGGATCAGGTCTTTAACATTAAGGTTGAGACAGAAAATGAAAATTATGTTGGTGAAGCTAGCCATGTTTTGGTTCTCTTGACAAATTACTTCGCTGACAAAAAAATTTTTGAAGAAAACAAGGACGGCTATGCCAACATTTTGATTTTAAAAGATGCGTCTATATTCTCCAAATTATCAGTCATTCCTGATTTATTGAAAGGGGATGTTGTCGCAAACGACAATATCGAATATATCAAAGCGCGCAATATTAAGATCTCTTCAGATAGTGAATTGGAGTCAGATGTTGATGGCGATAAATCGGATAACCTACCTGTAGAAATCAAGGTACTGGGCCAACATATTGAAGTCTTTTCAAAACCGAAAGAGTAGAAGGTAAAAATTAGTTTATCTTTCACAACGAAATCGAGTTGTATATCAATGATTGGAGGAGGAATGAATTCTCTATTTGATGAATTTCGAACAATCTGTTCTCATTTAAACAAAGTCGGAATCACACCGACGCTCATGGGGTCTTTGGGTTTTGAATACCGTTCAAATGAAGAATGGGGGCCGTCTGACATTGACATTCATGTGCCTGGTGACTCTAGAGGTTGGGAAGCTCCTGACCATCTCAGAATCTATGAGTGGGACAAGATAATGAAAGTGATGAAACACTTAGGTTACGCCTTAATAGATATTCATGAGCATGAATTCCAAAAGGATGGTCTGAGTGTTGAATTCGGAAGTATTGATTCCTTACCTGATTTTGCAGGAGTTTCGGAATCGGATATAGAGCTGATTCATCTCGATGACATCTCTTTTCGAGTTCCAAGTTTGGAACAGTTTTTAAGCATTTACAAGGCTTCTTCCCAAGATTCTTATCGAAATGAGCACAATAACAATAAGGATTTTAAAAAAATTGAGTGGCTGGAAAGACATTTGTAAATCATCATTTGAAAAGTAGCAAGTTGTAAGACTGGCTGCTTTTTTATTTATAGAACCAAACCACTAGAATCTACGGACAAGCCTTGAAAATAAAATACGAAAGTAGTATACTAGAATCACAATTTTGAAAACGTTTGCGTAAAATTTGAATTAATCTTTAGGAGATAAATTGATGGAATTAAGCGCTATTTACCATAGGTCTGAGTCGGAGTTCGCCTATCTTTATAAGGATAAGAAGCTTCATATTCGGATTCGAACTAAGAAAGGGGACATTGAAAGCATCAACTTGCATTATGGGGACCCTTTTATCTTTATGGAGGAGTTTTATCAGGATACAAAAGAAATGTCCAAAATAACTTCTGATGCCTTATTTGATTATTGGCAGGTTGAAGTGTCCGTTGACTTTGCACGTATCCAGTATCTCTTTGAACTCAAGGATACAGAGAGCCAGAGAATTTTGTATGGCGATAAAGGCTGCGTGGAAAATTCTCTAGAAAATTTTCATGCAATTGGAAATGGATTTAAGTTGCCTTATATACATGAAATTGATGCCTGCAAGGTTCCTGACTGGGTTTCAGATACGGTATGGTATCAGATTTTCCCAGAACGCTTTGCTAATGGAAACTCTGATATCTCACCAGAAGGAACTTTAGACTGGGATTCATCTATCACACCTCAGAGTGATGATTTCTTTGGTGGTGATTTACAGGGGATTATTGACCATCTGGATTACTTGCAAGACTTGGGAATTACTGGACTTTATCTTTGTCCTATCTTTGAATCTACGAGCAATCATAAGTACAATACGACGGATTACTTTGAAATTGACCGTCATTTTGGAGACAAGGAGAGCTTTAGGGAGCTGGTCGAGCAAGCTCATCAGCGTGGTATGAAAATCATGCTGGATGCTGTATTTAACCATATTGGTTCGCAATCGCCCCAATGGCAAGATGTTGTCGAACATGGTGAGCAATCTGCTTATAAAGATTGGTTTCATATTCAACAATTTCCAGTGACGACTGAAAAGTTAGCCAATAAGAGAGAATTACCCTATCATGCTTTTGGTTTCGAGGACTATATGCCTAAGCTAAATACAGCCAATCCAGAGGTTAAGGAGTATCTTTTGAAGGTTGCGACTTATTGGATTTCAGAGTTTGATATTGATGCTTGGCGTTTGGATGTGGCTAATGAGATCGACCATCAGTTTTGGAGGGATTTTCGCAAGGCAGTTTTAGCTAAAAAGCCTGATCTTTATATTTTAGGAGAAGTCTGGCATACGTCTCAGCCTTGGCTAAATGGAGATGAGTTCCATGCGGTCATGAATTATCCTTTATCTGATAGTATCAAGGACTATTTCTTACGAGGGCTTAAGAAGACTGATCAGTTCATCGATGAAATAAATGGTCAGTCTATGTATTACAAGCAGCAGATTTCAGAAGTTATGTTTAATCTCTTGGATTCGCATGATACAGAGCGAATCTTGTGGACGGCCAATGAGGATGTTCAACTGGTCAAATCAGCCCTAGCCTTTCTCTTTTTACAAAAGGGAACACCTTGCATCTACTATGGAACCGAGCTTTCCTTGACTGGCGGTCCAGACCCAGATTGTCGTCGCTGTATGCCTTGGGAACGCGTATCAAGTGATAATGATATGCTGAATTTCATGAAGAGGCTGATTAACATTCGCAAACACGCGTCAGTAATCATTTCGCATGGCAAGTATAGCCTAAAAGAAATCAAACCAGATCTAGTAGCTCTGGAATGGATATACGAAGGCCGAGTCCTTAAAGCGATCTTTAACCAATCAACAGAAGATTATATTTTCGAGAAAGAAGCAGTAGCACTAGAAAGCAATTGCAAAGAGTTAGAGAATCAGCTTGTCATCTCTCCAAAAGGATTTGTGATTTTTCATTAAAGAGCAATTATGAGCGACAGGAAAATTATAGTATAGAGAGCATTTTACAAACAGACTATTTGTCGTCTTGCTACAATTGGTATATAATTTAACTTAAAGAAAATAGGAGGACTAATCGAATGGAATTAAAAGATTTTACAGAAAAAGAACAAGAAATGATTAAGAAGGGGCTTACGACGTCTAAGATTAGTGACAAGGAAACTGCTGAGAAAATTCTTGCACTCGTACCACAAGACTTGATTAAGCGAATCCCATTTTTCGTCAGAAAACACGCTACGACACGTACAATTAAACGCATTTCAATTGAATATCCTGCACTCTACGCTGTAGCTCAAACAAGTGGTGAGATTCCAGAAAAGGAACGCGAAGAATTGCGTCAGATTATCACAACTATCTTTGAACAAAAGATGAACAAGCATAGTATTAAGTAGAGAATGAAAATATATTTTATTGGCGGTTTGGGAAGCAATATCTATCATAGCAAGGATTTTCTTCAAGAACTAGATTCGCAGGTTTACTTTCTAAATCCATATGAAAAGCGTCTTCGAGATGAAACAGAATTGAAATCATGGTTTAAAAATGAGATTGTAGAGGAAAAATCTATTTATCTGATAGGCCATTCTCTTGGAGGAGATTTGGCTCGTTATCTTGCATCGGAATTTTATGAAGTGAAAAAACTAATTCTTTTGGATGGTGGCTATCTAGATTTAGATAAGATTTTACCTTTAGATACAGAGTTAGAGGAAGCTAAAAACTATATCGAATCTCAAGTTGTTTCGGACTTAAATCTTCTTATTTCTAAAGAAAAATCCGAAGCAAAGTATTGGTCAGAAAATATGGAGGAAGCTGTAAGACAGTCCTATCACTGGAATGCGGAGTATAATAGATATGAGTTAGCTATCAATTATGAAAATATAGAAGCGATTCTCCGCCTACGAAGAAAAATTCAAGCTTTTAAGAGAGAAGTGGGAGATACTTTGTTTATCAGTCCTCGCTATCCTAATGAAGCTACATGGAGAGAGGAAGCCCTAAAAGAATTGCCAGACTATTTTGATACTATTCTTCTAGAGAACTTTGGCCATGAGCTTTATACTGAAGCACCTAAAGAAATCGCTAGTCTAATTAATGAGTGGTTCTCTTATTCTCACTAGGATATTGAACAAATCATCATAATTAATATATAGTTGATTGGAATAAGATATGAACAAATTGATTAGGAATATCAAATTAATTTTGGTTCTTTGTCAACTGTAGTAGGTTGAAGTCAGCTAAGATCTAGAAAGGACAAATTTCGTCCTTTCTTTTTTGATATTTGATTCTTTGATATCGAGTGGTTTTGTGATAAAAAGTAATGATTCCATATGATTTTTTCTATGGAACTTTTTCTACAACAAAATAGGATTCATAATATCTATAGGAGATTTACCCACTACAAATATTATAGAGTCGCTTTTTCTATTCAGGGAGCTTGAAGGGCTATCATCGGACAAAATAGAGAAGGCATGATATAATATAAAGTAGATTTCTATGTAATTAAATAAGAACTGTTTGAACACCATTCATTTGAAAACTCTCTATGTTCAAACGATAGTAAAATAAAATAGGGTATTTAAACCCTTGCTACGAAAGGAAAAAAACTCAATGGCTACTATTCAATGGTTGGTCTAGAAGAATTAAAATAATAAAACATTGTGAAGTAGAATAAATGCTTAAAACCCTTGAATTTCAAGGGTTTTTGTGAGTACAGATTTTTATTTTTTACATTGTTATAAGTGCTTGATTGAGCAATAATCATCAATAAAAACATTTTTTTGGTGTTGAGTTTGGTGTTCAAATATTTATTATGTTACGGAAAGGAATTTCACAATCTTTCCGTTTTTTTATTTTCAGGAGGGAAAATGACAAAAGAATTACAATCATCACGCTATATTGTCATTTCATTTTTAGTACGTGAAATGGGAATTGACATTGTTGAAGCCATCTCTCTTATGGCTGAATTAGAAAAAAGTGGCTTGGTTCGATTGGAATCAAGTGGAGATTTAATACTCAAAGAACTTGGAGGAGCGCTATGAAACGAATTACCGCAAATCAATACCAAACTTCAGAACGGTATTATAAATTACCTAAAATTCTTTTTGAGGATGAGAAATATATGGATATGAAACTAGAAGTAAAGGTGGCTTATTCTATTTTAAAAGATCGTTTAGAATTATCTCTCAGTCGTGGTTGGATAGATGAAGAAGGAGCAGTCTATTTAGTATTTTCTAATTCTAAACTGATGAAGCTATTAGGTTGTTCGAAGTCAAAATTACTGTCCATCAAAAAAACTCTTAAAGAATATGACTTAATTGATGAAGTCCAGCAGTCTTCAAGTGAGAAAGGAAGACTAGCTAATAAGATTTATTTAGGGGAATTATCTTCTACCCCAGTAGGTAATTCAAACAGGCCTAGTATTAAAAAAAGACTAGGGCAGGTTGAAAATGAAACGGCCCCCGTCTCACATTCAGCCCCTAGTGAGACTGAAGTTAGTGAGACTAAATATAGTGAGACTGATTCTTTATTTATTGAGGATGAGGAGGATAGGAATACTCAACCTATCTTGAAAAGAAAAGTAGAAAAGGTCACAAAATATGATCGAGATTATATTTGGGGATTGGTACAAGATCAATTTAGACGAGAGGGTTTTTCTGAAACAGCCAGTGAAATTGCTATGACTGATTTTGAGAGAGTCTATCAGTATGCTCTAGATAATGTTCGCTTTGTTAGACGAGCGGAAGTACTTGCTGAATTTGTGTTTAATGGCTTGTATTCCGTTTGGAATAACCGTGTTAGAAAAGGAGGTGGTTAAATGTCGCCAATCGAGTGGATATTAGTTATGCTCATTTTCATTTCAAGTGGTGTGACTATTTGGACATTGATAGTCGATCAGAAAGGGGTGATAAAGAAATGAAATTTATTGATTTATTTTCAGGTATCGGTGGCTTTCGACTTGGAATGGAAAGTGTCGGACACAAGTGTATTGGATTTTGTGAGATTGATAAATTTGCTAGAAAATCTTATAAGTCCATTTTTCAAACGAAAGGAGAAATAGAATTTCATGACATACGAGATGTTTCAGATGACGAATTTAAAAAACTTAGAGGGAAAGTCGATGTCATCTGTGGGGGATTCCCTTGTCAAGCATTTTCAATCGCAGGAAGACGATTGGGATTTGAAGATACTAGAGGAACTTTGTTCTTTGAAATTGCTCGAGCGACCAAACAAATCCAACCACGTTTTCTTTTTCTTGAAAATGTTAAAGGCCTACTCAATCACGATAAGGGACGGACGTTCACCACAATTCTTACCACACTTGATGAGTTGGGGTTTGATGTTGAGTGGCAGGTGCTTAACAGTAAGGATTTTGGCGTTCCCCAAAACAGAGAGAGGGTGTTTATTATCGGACATTCTAGAAAGAAAGGTACCAGACTCCTATTTCCTTTCAGACGAGAAGGTCAAGCAACTAACCCTGAGACTTTGAAAGCACTAGGGAATTTAAATCCATCAAGAAGTGGAATGAGTGGTAAAGTCTATTATTCAGAAGGTCTTGCGCCAACCTTAGTTCGTGGAAAAGGAGAAGGATTTAAAGTTGCGATTCCTTGTATGACACCAGACAGATTAGAAAAAAGACAAAATGGTAGACGTTTCAAGGATAATCAAGAGCCAATGTTTACTTTAAATACTCAGGATCGCCATGGTATTGTCGTTGTTGGAGATTTACCAACTAGCTTTAAGGAAACAGGTCGCGTCTATGGAAGTGAGGGCTTATCTCCAACACTGACTACGATGCAAGGTGGAGATAAAATCCCCAAAATACTGATTCCAGAACCAATCCAATTTTTAAAAGTGCGGGAAGCAACTAAAAAAGGATATGCTCAAGCAGAGATTGGAGATTCAATCAATTTAGAAAGACCAAGTTCTCAGTATCGTCGTGGTAGAGTTGGAAAAGGTATAGCGAATACGTTAACAACTAGTGGGCAAATGGGAGTAGTAGTGGCTAGCTATGAAGGGGAAGATAAGCAAGTTTATCATGTAGCCGGTGTCTTAATTGATGGGCAATTTTACCGTTTGAGGATACGAAGAATCACCCCTAAAGAGTGTTTTAGACTGCAGGGATTTCCTGATTGGGCTTTTGAAGCTGCTAGAAAAGTCTCTAGTAATAGTCAGCTCTATAAACAAGCTGGTAACAGTGTAACCGTTCCTGTGATTGCCGCAATCGCAAAGAAATTAAAAGAAGTAGAGGAAAAAGATGAAAGCGTTAAATAAAGAGTCAATACTAGATTGTGATGAATTAGAAACAGAATTACATGATGCAGAAATCAAACAGCTGGATGAACAAATATTTTTGATGCCCAATTATCCATGTGAGTTTGAGGTGACATTTTTAGATGATTACCATAAAAAACACAACTACCCCCTATTTTATGAATCCTATCTTCAAAACATTATGGAATTCCTTGAAAGTCAGGATATAAAGAACGGAGCTGATGCCTTTGTAGATGATCATCAAAATCTTGTTTTTGTTTTATATGGACAAGGCTATCGAGCCGAGGGAAAAGAGGGAATACTTACAACCCAAGTAACTGTAAAAGCTTATGATGAAGACAAGCAACCGATTAACTTCGCAAATTTATTAGATTCCTTAATCGTTTCAGAATATCAAATGGAACCGAATCTTTGGGAGGTCTCCCATGATTGATCTCTATCTAAGTAAAAATAGCCAAAGAAATCAACTTCTTTTAGACTTCTTCCAAAACTATGGCATCGAGGTATCTTGTCATTCGATTTCTGAAATGACAAAGGACAAATTAATTGAGATGATGAGCTATTCTTCAGATTGTTTTGAGTTTTTATCGCCCAACTTATTACGATTTAAGAACCGTGACAATCTAAGATTAACGGATTTCATTGAAATGATATTAAAAAATCCTGAACTAACCATCAGACTTCCTCTTGCGGTTTCAAATAAGAGAGTTTATCCAAATCTAAATTTGGAGGAAGCTAGAGCTTTATTGCCAAGAGATACGAAACAATTGATTTACATGGAACAAACACATTATTTATCTAGTTAAAGGAGAAGCAATATGGCTGAACGATTTTGGGAGAACTTGTCCATTATTTTGGCTGAAAGAAATATTAGCTGGATTGAGTTAACCAGAAAAATGTTTGCAGGAGAGTTTCACTATCCAAGTGAATTGAATCGTTTGTATCAAAAGATTCGCCACTATAAGATGGAACAACGAATGCCTCAAAGTCCATGGGTAGAAAGGATTGTGCAGGTATTAGATTTAGATTATGAAGATTTATTTCGGAGGTAACTATGAAAAGAATAATTCCAGTTTATATATTCCAACAAGTAAATGTCTTATTGGTATCTCTATACTTACTGAAATTGCTTTGTATCGGTGAGTTAACTATACTACAGATTCTCTATGGTTCGTCACTCATTTCATTTTTATGGATATATGGTCAACGTAAAAAAGCGCATAAGGTCAGTATGAAATCTAGGATGAAATGGCTTGGTATTGGATTAGCTAGTCTACTGATTATAAGTCTATGTTTTAGCTTAATCCATGCTCAAGGAAGCACGAATCAAGCAAACTTAATTGACCTACAACATCAGGTTCCTTGGTTTTCATTTTTATTGTTCTTAATCAATGCGAGTATGGTTGAAGAATTTCTGTATCGAGAAATTTTATGGAACTTGGTTAGAAAATTAGATATTCGAGTTGCTTTGACAAGTGTTTTATTTGCCTTAGTACATCATCCAGGAACCATTCTAGCTTGGTGTTTATATGTTTCACTTGGGATGTTTTTAGGGATGGTGCGCTATAAATCTGACTTATGGGGAAGTATGGGTTTACATTTGGTGTGGAACCTACTAGTTTATAGTTTGCTGCTTGTTTAGGGAAATGAAATGCTAACGTTATTTCATAATGTTAGTCTTTTATTTCAAAATCTTTATTTAGTATGAATTTAGCTCTACAGGAAAATAAAAAATGTGATAAAAATTTCAACTACTCTTATCTATAATAAAGCTACCTGTTCTTTGAAAATTGAATCCACTCCGTCTTGATTAGCGTGCCTGTGTAAGTAGGGACTGAGAGTATTTCCCTGTGAAGGGCAACTGGCACAAGACGTGTGTGAGAATTTTCTAACAGACACGGAGTTTATCGTTACCAGACTGAAACGATGCGACAAACTAGATAAAGGAGTTAATCATGAAGGTAGTAAACTTGTATGATTTGAAACAAATGGGAAATAAAGGTGGTTGTACCATCCAATTGATTCATCACTTTCCCTTTGGTATGGGCTTAGGACATCTCAAAAAAGACTACATTGAATTTAAACGTGTTGGTATCTTTGATGGGAAAGCAGTAGAAGTTACTCTTCGAGAACCTTATTCGAGAGATCTACTGCAGGTTGTCAAATCGATTAAGCAACGTCAAAAATTGATAGCTTATCGCTATAAAGAAGGAAAGCTGCTATTTGTGAAGAAGGAGGCATCAGATGTCCTCTGAACAACAGGAACGAATGGCAGTTCAATATGCTGAGCGTAGTCTTTTATTTACTGTAAAAAGTCTTTTAAAGATTCTAGAATGGTCTAGACGTCAGGCTTTAGCACAGGATTCCGCCTATAAAATAGGGGTACAGAAATTAGAAGAATTGCTACAATCTCCTTATTCGATTGATACGATTAATCTGAAAAAAGATTTTTTAGATAAACCAATTGATATAGAGAAATTTAAAGCTTTTTTAGAAAAAGAAGAGATTCCTTTAGCCATCGCTTGGCAAGGGGATTCTCTTCATTTCTACACGAAAGACCGTTCGATTCTAGACAATCATTTAGACCATCTGTTAGAAAAAATGGTTAATGATCCGGAGAAATTAGCTGATTTTACCATGGATAAGTCATTAGACGATGCAATTGATGAGGCTAAATCCCAAATTACCTTTAGACAAGAAGGAGCCGTCAAACAGAAAGAGATGGTGAGATGATGTACAGTGGAAAGAAATTCCTATTATTCTCACTGTTAGGTATCTTACTAGGCTATCTTTTTCATCGTTTGACGCTTTTGTATGATTCCTATACTGGAAATACCTTAGATAAATGGACTCATCTTCTGATGGAAGGTCAAGATGAAGTTCTTCAATCGCCATGGAATGTTTCCTTTACTGGAAAATCCAGTGCTTTTTTTCTACTAGGCTTTGTGATGATGTTGCTGGTTTATCTCTATTTAGAGACTGGTAAAAAACAATATCGAGAAGGAGTAGAATACGGGAGCGCCCGTTTTGGAACTCTAAAAGAAAAGAAGCTCTTTTACGGTAAGGAATTTTCTCATGATACAATCTTAGCCCAAGATGTTCGTTTGACATTATTAGATAAAAAATCAGCCCAATATGATAGGAATAAGAATATTGCGGTGATTGGAGGTTCAGGAAGTGGGAAGACATTTCGCTTTGTGAAACCCAATCTGATTCAAATGAATAGTTCTAATATTGTAGTGGATCCTAAAGATCACTTGGCCGAAAAAACAGGCAAACTCTTTTTAGAACATGGCTATCAAGTAAAGGTGTTAGATTTAGTCAATATGAAGAACTCAGATGGCTTCAATCCTTTTCGCTATATAGAGACAGAAAATGATTTGAATCGTATGCTGACGGTTTATTTCAATAACACCAAAGGCTCTGGCTCTCGTAGTGATCCATTTTGGGATGAAGCTTCTATGACTTTGGTAAGAGCTTTAGCTTCCTACTTGGTCGATTTCTATAACCCACCTAAAACAAGAGAACAGCTCATTGAAGAGAGTCGTTTAAGTCAAAAGGAATACCAAAACTTGTTGAAACGTCAAAAAAAAGAAGTGGAAGAGCGAAAAAAACGAGGGCGTTATCCAAGTTTTGCTGAAATCTCAAAACTCATTAAACACTTATCCAAGGGTGAAAACCAAGAAAAAAGTGTCTTGGAAATTCTATTTGAAAATTATGCTAAAAAGTATGGGACTGAAAATTTCACCATGCGAAATTGGGCAGATTTCCAAAATTATAAGGATAAGACTCTGGATTCTGTTATAGCTGTAACCACTGCTAAATTTGCCCTCTTCAATATTCAAAGTGTCATGGATTTGACCAAAAGAGATACCCTTGATATGAAGACATGGGGCAAGGAAAAATCAATGGTTTACCTAGTTATCCCAGATAACGATAGTACCTTTCGCTTTCTTTCAGCCCTCTTTTTTTCAACCGTATTTCAAACCCTAACAAGACAAGCAGATATTGATTTTAAGGGTCAATTGCCTCTTCATGTGAGAGTCTATTTAGATGAGTTCGCAAATATCGGAGAAATTCCAGATTTTGCTGAACAAACCTCAACAGTCCGTTCTCGGAATATGAGTCTCGTTCCCATTCTTCAAAATATTGCCCAACTTCAAGGGCTCTATAAAGAAAAAGAAGCTTGGAAAACCATTTTGGGGAACTGTGATAGCTTAGTCTACTTAGGTGGTAATGATGAAGATACCTTTAAATTTATGAGTGGCTTACTCGGTAAACAAACCATTGATGTTCGAAATACGAGTCGTTCCTTTGGCCAGACAGGTTCAGGATCCCTTTCTCATCAAAAGATTGCTCGTGATTTAATGACACCCGATGAAGTCGGAAATATGAAACGGCATGAATGCTTGGTTCGAATTGCCAATATGCCTGTCTTTAAAAGCAAAAAATACAATTCTATTAAGCATCCAAACTGGAAATACCTAGCCAATCAAGAAAGCGATGAACGGTGGTGGAACTATCAAATCAATCCTTTGAATCAAAGACAAGAAAATCATCTTGAAGGCCTTAGAATTCGTGATTTAACTTTTGAATCTAGTTTAAAATAAAAATAGAAAAGAGGAAATAGATGATTACGCATTTTAAAGGTTTTGTTTATGGAGTAGACGCAAGTGCTATGTTTGCACAAGCTATGTCTTTGTTACAGAAGGGCTTGATTGCGGTTGGTGCCTTTCTCGTTGTTGTGGGGATTGTCAATCTTGCAACCAACATTAAAGATGGTGGACCAGGTGTTCGGAATGCCATTCTTGAAATTGTCGGTGGAGTTATGGTAGGGGCTGCTGGAGCCTTTGTAACCCAGATTTCAATTTAGGAGGATAAACAATGATATGAATCTTAGTTTAGTCTCACCCTTTGTTTACCTTGCATCTGAAAAAATATCAGCTGAAAATTTATTTGAAGGGTTTAATGTAGATTTACAATCTACGGTAGATCTGATTAAATCTCTATCTAGCTACAATCCAACTGTTTGGACTTATATGTCTAGTATTACTAAAAGTGTCATGCAGCCTATTGGAGTTGCGATTTTATCAGTTGTTCTCATCTTAGAATTTTCGAAGATGGCAAAGAAAATTGCTAACTCAGGTGGAGCGATGACCTTTGAAGCATTAGCGCCGATGTTGATTAGTTATATTATGGTCGCAGTTGTAATTACCAACACTACCGTCATTGTAGAAGCCATCATCGGGATTGCGAGTCATGCCATTGAACAAGTGGCTTCGATTGTGGCTCACGGTGGGGCAAAGTATGATACCATCTCTGGATTAAAAGGTTCAGGATTTATTGGCCGGATGATTGTGGGATTTTTCGCCCTCCTCATTTGGCTTGTTCGGATAGTAAGTGCAGCCATGGTCAATCTTTTGGTATCCATTCGATTTATTCAACTTTACCTTATGATTCCATTTGCCCCTCTTACGATTCCAACATTTTTAAGTGATGAGTGGAAGTCTATTGGTATTGGCTATTTAAAAAATATTATGGTCTATGCGGTACAAGGGGTTCTTATTTTTCTGATTGTTTCTCTTGTTCCTTTGTTTGAATCTGCTGGGAAAATAGCTGTTTCAAATGGTGCAGGAGTCCTGCAATCACTTGCGATTATGTTTGGTAGTTTAATACAAGCTATCTTACTGATTATCGCCCTCGTTGGTTCTCAACGTACGGCTCGCTCAATCTTAGGTATGTAATTAGATAAAGGCTAGGAAGTGAATGCTTCTTAGCCTTTTTAGAAAGGAAAGTCATGAATACACGTGTCTTTAAAGACATCTCAAAATACCAACACAGGGCTTGGTTAGGCTTCACCACAAGACAAATTATCTTTGTTTTACCAGCCTTTATTGTCACAATTATTGTTTTGGGCTTGAATCTCTTTTTCTGGCAATTTGGAGATTGGTTTGTTTACGGTTTTGTGTTTGCCTTTACCATTCCCCTCATGCTTTTTGGAGTCTATAAACCCAATGATTTATATTTTGAACATTATTTGAAATACCGTCTTCATTTTGAATTAACGGTTCCCCTACGCACAATTACAGGAAAGAAAGGATCTGAATATGAAAAGAAAATCAAATACATTAAAGAAACAAAAAACTTCAATGACTAATCAGAAAGAAGTAGTTAAAGGAAAAAAAGAGGAAGTGTTACCATCAACGGCGAATACTCTTTCCTATCAAGCCCTGTATCAAAATGGTCTGATGCAGGTGAAAGAAGATTATTTCTCACAAAGCTATTTACTTGGTGATGTCAATTACCAGACCGTTGGTTTAGAAGATAAGGGGGCAATCATTGAGAAGTATTCTGATTTGATTAACTCCCTAGACGACCAAACCAACTTCCAATTGACTATTTTTAATAAAAGATTGAATTTAGAAAAATTCAGACAAAGTGTTTTATATGAGGAAAAAGAAGATGGGTATGATAGCTATCGTAAAGAATTGAATCGGATGATGAATCAGAATTTAGATAGTGGTGAAAATAACTTTTCGGCTGTTAAACTGATTAGCTTTGGTAGAAAGGATTCTAATCCCAAACAAGCCTATCGTTCCTTGTCCCAAATTGGAGAATATTTTAAGAGTGGTTTCTCAGAAATTGATGCACGATTTGAATCCTTGGCTGGAGAAGAGCGTGTCAACTTGTTGGCCGATATGCTTAGAGGAGAACACCATCTTCCTTTTTCTTACCGTGATTTAACGAGATCTGGTCAGACAACTCGTCACTTCATAGCACCTAATCTCTTGGATTTTAAAAACAAGAATTACCTACAAATCAATGACCGCTTATTGCAGATTGTCTATGTCAGAGACTACGGTATGGAATTAGGAGATCAGTTTATCAGAGACCTCATGCAAGGAGATTTGGAATTGATTGTAAGCCTTCATGCTCAAAGTTCGACCAAGGCGGATGCCATGAAGAAACTACGAACAAAGAAGACCTTGATGGAATCCCAAAAGATTGGGGAACAACAAAAACTAGCTCGTACAGGTATCTATTTGGAAAAAGTAGGTCATGTATTAGAAAGCAATATCGATGAAGCTGAGGAACTCTTAAAAACCATGACAGAGACAGGAGATAAACTATTTCAAACAGTCTTCTTGATTGGTGTTTTTGGTCAGGATGAAGAAGAACTTAAACAAGCTCTAGACACGATTCAACAAGTGGCCGGCTCAAATGACCTAATGATTGATAAACTTCCATATATGCAAGAAGCAGCCTTTAATAGTTTGCTGCCATTTGGTTGTGATTTTTTAGAGGGAGTATCACGGAGTTTATTAACGTCCAATGTAGCAGTGAACTCACCTTGGACTTCAGTAGATTTACAAGACCGTAGTGGGAAATATTATGGTATCAATCAAATCTCAAGCAATATTATTACTATTGATCGCAGCCTATTAAATACACCGTCTGGTCTGATTTTAGGAACATCAGGAGCTGGGAAAGGGATGGCAACCAAGCATGAAATTATCACGACCAAAATCAAGGAATCTGGTGAAAATACTGAAATTATCATCGTGGATCCAGAAGCAGAATACAGTGTCATTGGACGGGCTTTTGGTGGAGAAATGATTGATATTGCGCCCGATTCCCAAACTTATCTCAATGTCCTTGACTTGTCTGAAGAAAATATGGATGAAGATCCTGTAAAGGTAAAATCAGAATTTCTTTTATCCTTTATCGGCAAGTTATTGGATAGAAAAATGGATGGAAGAGAAAAATCGATTATCGACCGAGTCACCAGACTCACCTATCAGTCATTTAAAGAGCCTTCTTTGGAAGAATGGGTTTTTGTCTTGAGTCAACAACCAGAAGAAGAAGCGCAGAATTTGGCACTTGATATGGAACTGTATGTCGAGGGTTCTCTTGATATTTTTTCTCATAAGACCAATATTCAGACAGGATCTAATTTCTTAATCTATAATGTTAAAAAGTTAGGAGATGAGCTGAAACAAATCGCTCTCATGGTAGTGTTTGATCAGATATGGAATCGTGTCGTTCGGAACCAAAAATTAGGGAAGAAGACCTGGATTTATTTTGATGAAATGCAGCTTCTCTTATTAGATAAATATGCCAGTGATTTCTTCTTTAAATTGTGGAGTCGTGTCAGAAAATATGGAGCCAGTCCGACTGGGATAACCCAAAATGTCGAAACCTTATTGTTAGATCCAAATGGTAGACGGATTATTGCAAATAGTGAATTTATGATTCTCCTCAAGCAAGCAAAAAATGATAGAGAAGAACTGGTTCAACTCTTAGGCTTGTCAAAAGAACTTGAAAAATACCTAGTCAATCCAGAAAAAGGGGCTGGACTGATAAAAGCTGGTTCCGTTGTCGTTCCCTTTAAAAATAAGATTCCTCAAGGTACTCAATTGTTTGATATTATGAGTACGGATCCTGATAAAATGGCTTCTAACTAAGGGGAAGTATAATGAAGGATAAGAGAGAAATCATACGTGCCCGAAAGGCATTTAGAAGAAGTCTAAAAGATGAGAAGAAATTCTTGAAACAAGGAAAGAAGGAGGTAAAGAAACAGAAAAAAGATTCCGCTGTACTGGATGAAAAAGCATGGAAAAAAGAGATAAAGCAAAAGCTAGAGGGGATGAGAGAAGCTTCAAAGGCTAGAGTAAAACAAGCAAATGAAGACTACAATCACATCCTTCAAAATAGTCCTCCATCTCTTTTGAATCGGAAAGAATTAAGAGATAGACGATTGCCTCATGCTAGGAAACGATTGAAAATAGCCAAGAAACAATTTAAGGAAGCTAAGGTTGAAGCAAAAGAAGAAAGAAAAGAGCGTCGTAAAGAAAGAAAAACCAATCAAAAATTTCTCTATGGTCAGGAACTGAAACATAAATCTAATTTTTTCTTTCAAGGGAAGAGTTTAGAAGAATTAAAAGCTAAGAAAGAAGTCAAGGCCGCAAAAGAGAATCTAAAATCTACTAAACAAGCCTATAAGTCCAAAAAAGTCAGTAGGAAAGCCAAAACTTTTCTTTATGTCCTTGGACGTGAAGGAGGAGAGTTAGCTTCAGAAAATGAAGATTTAGAAGGATATCGCACACTTCAAGAGACCATTAGAAAAGGAAAACGCTACAGTCGGCTTTCTTATAACATTGGGAAAGCTAGTGTCAAAACAGGACAAGCAACAGGTCGTTTTACCAAGAAAAGACTGACCAACACAAAAGAGCGATACCATCATTTTAAGGATGGAAAAGGATGGAAACTAGCGAAAGATAATCCAAGCTCCTTTAAAAATCGGTTTCGAAAATTAAAGAAACAAGGTCTTACAAGTGTCCGAAATATCTATCAAAAACTAAAAGCAGCCTTTTCCTTCTTTACATTTGCGGCTGGAAATCCTGCAACATGGATAGTTGGAGGATTAGTCTTTCTTCTCTTACTTATGATGAGCTTCTTTTTAGGATTTTCATCTGCTAGTTTGATTCAACAAGATGAATTTGAATTAACAAAAGCTTATACCCACCTAACTTGGGAAGATGCAGAACATACTCGCACAAATGACAAAGGAATTACTTATTACACAAAAGTTGATGATGTGATGGGGTATATGAACTTTAAATTCCATGACTATGAGTTACACAAACCAGTTCACTTATTTAGTTCCGAAACTTACAAGGATTATCTGTCTACTTTATGGCATGATTTAAACGATGGGGATGATTTGAAATCCATGCAAGACCTTTATGAAACTCCTAAGTATAAACTCTCGAAAGACGATCAAGAGGAAATGAAGGAACTAAAAGAAGAAGGTGTCTATGCTTCCATGCAGGAATTGGATAATCCATTTGAGGGGAAAAGCAACGAAGATAGTTTAACCATGACTTATCGTTACGGATATTATGATTTAGATGGGAAACCTACTCTTCAGGAGTACATTCTACTAGAAGCAAAGGCTCACCAAACGATTGTCGCGCCAATGGATGGAGTTGTATCTCTAGACGGTGACAATGTTATTCTCACTAACGGAAAAGGAGAGAATGAGAGTCGTTTAACCTTATATTCCATCCATAATGGCCGTGCGATTGAGGGAACAAGAGTCCTAACAGGTGATATTATCGGTGAAACACCAGATGATACAGGTTTGAAAGTTTCCTATCAAAAGTATAAGAACAAGAAAGAAAAATTAGTGTATGTCAATCCGCAATTTTATTTTCCAAAAGTCATTCAACTTCAGACAACTATCTTACCTGCCATTGGTCAGTTTGGTGGGGATGAGTTTGAACGAGCAAAACATATTTATGAGTTTTTGAAATCTCAAGGGGCAAGTCCCCAAGCCATTGCGGCTATTTTAGGAAATTGGTCGGTAGAGTCTTCTATCAATCCTAAACGAGCTGAAGGAGATTATTTATCTCCTCCAGTTGGCGCTACCGATTCCTCATGGGATGATGAAAGCTGGTTAGCGATTGGAGGTCCAGCCATTTATAGTGGTGCTTATCCTAATATTCTTCATAGAGGTTTGGGGTTAGGGCAATGGACGGATACTGCAGATGGTTCAACACGTCATACAGCTTTATTGAATTATGCACACGCCAAAAATAAGAAATGGTATGATTTAGACCTACAACTTGATTTTATGCTTCATGGGGATAGTCCTTACTATCAAAGTTGGTTAAAGGATTTCTTTAAAAATACGGGCAGTGCAGCCAATCTCGCCCAACTCTTCCTTACCTATTGGGAGGGAAATTCTGGTGACAAACTACTGGAAAGACAAACCAGAGCAACGGAATGGTATTACCAAATTGAAAAAGGATTTAGCCAAACAAACGGAGGACAAGCAAAGAGTGACCCACAATCCCTTGAAGGGGTTCGTGGAGACTTGTATGATCATTCTGTTCCTGGTGGTGGAGATGGTATGGCCTATGCCTATGGACAATGTACATGGGGTGTTGCGGCTCGTATGAATCAATTAGGCTTAAAATTAAAAGGAAGTAATGGAGAAAAGATTTCAATCATTAATACCATGGGAAATGGTCAGGATTGGGTTTCGACAGCTTCAAGTCTTGGAGGGGAAACTGGCTCTATACCAAGAGCAGGTGCTATTGTTTCTTTTGTGGGAGGTACACATGGCACACCAGCCATCTACGGTCATGTGGCTTTTGTCGAGAAAGTATATGATGATGGTTCTTTCCTTGTGTCTGAGACAAACTATGGTGGCAATCCTAACTATACCTTTAGAAAAATCTCGCAAGCAGATAGCGCCATTAGTTTTGCTTATACGGTGAAATAAAAGAATCATGTCATCAGTTTAGGTGACATGATTCTTATTTTTTATAGAGTGACATATTTAATGCCATAGGCTGATAACTTACTTGATGATCATCTTTAATCAATTGACTGTAAGCAACAAATCCGAACTGTTCATAAAATTGAATGACTTTAGGATGATTGATACTATCTAAAAATACCATCTGAGTTCCTACAATTGCTCGAAATTCTTCAATTTTTTGAATTACAATTTCAAATAACTCTTGTCCTGATAGTTTATTTAGCTTTGTGTTTTTGCCGAATTGACCGATAAGTAACACAGGGAGATAATCAATATTTTTGGGACTTTTCCCTTTTAGGACGAGTTTCTTTTTTAAGGATTTCTCTAAATCAGAAATATCAACAACTTTGAGAGATAAACTAAAGAATCCTATGATGTTATTTGTTTCAGTTTCTTCAACGATAAAATTACGAGAACGATGTTGTTTTTCAAAATTGGGAGCTTTATCAGATAGATAAGTCAACATCTCTTCATTACCGTTGAAATCAACATTTTCTAAAATGATAGTTTTAAATAGCTCCTGAACTTGTTTCTCAGTTTTATCAGGAGCTAGCACTTGAATATTTTCAAGATATTGCTTAAGTGGTGTTACTTGAATTGTCATCTTACAGATACTTTGAAATGAGTTTATTTTTCGTTGGAGCGGTAGCGTCCTGTGATTCAATAGATTTCAAGACTGCTTGTAGCTTTTTAGATGGTTTATGATTAAGAATTTTTAGAGCATCTTCGTTTGTTAGTTTTATATCACGTGTTAAACTGATTGTAGCCATTTGTTCTACCTCCTGTTTCTACTTAAATTCATTATAGCTTATTTTGAACAAAAGTTCAATCTAAAGATAGTGTATGTTTTCTATAGTGTATAAATCCAAAATAAGTTTTTCTCTTGTATTTGTAGCTCATATTAGTTAGAATAATGGTGTAAATGAGTGGTCGGCTCATGGTCAATCTGATAGTAATCTTGGACATAAGGGCCAAGCGGTGGCGGACACCAGAACGAAATCCGATAGCAATCTTGGACGTCAGGGCCAAGCGGTGGCAGACACCAGAATAAACCGACTGACTAGGTGGCTTACAGGTTCTGTAAGTCACTATTCTTTTTATTGTTACAATAGTTTATTTGAAAAAAATTTTCTGATTTACTTAAAATTAATTGACATATAATGGTTAAAATGTTATTATTGTTCTATAAAGAAATCGGTTTCAAAAAAAGAGAGAGGAGGATTTATTTTGTTGCATTGTCGCTCAGGGTGTGCTTTTTTTGAAAGGAAAAATAAAATGAAAACGAAAAAACATAGATTACTTGCTCTAGCTCTTATTTCAAGCTTTACATTATTGGGAGCTGCATCAGCCGCTGTACAATATCCAGATGGAGGAGTATGGACATATGGAGAAGGTTCAGGTGGTGGTTGGGCTTTTTCAAATTACTATCATGGTCAAAAATATCATTATTCTTCTCTTGTAAGTAAATGGGATAGCCATTCAGATAAAGGAGAAGCACCTGCAGGGAAAACTTCAGAGGCTTGGATTTGGACTAAATTTGGGGAACAAGTATCATTTTACTATGACTATGACTAATATTTAGTTTTCTTAGATAATTCCCTTTGTAAGAAATTACAAGGGGAATTTTGTTTACAAGGAGTCTACTATGAAGAAACTATTCATATTATTATCAACTTTTTTTCTCAGCTTCTTCCTTGCTTGGATTATTGTCTTACGTGCTCCACAATATTTATATGCAAGCTATGATTCCGTCTCTTTACTTCGTGTCAAAAAAGATACTCAGGAACCGACGCGTGAGGTATTTGAACAGGAATTGGAGAAGTTTGCAAACTCAGAACAGAGTTTAATAGCTAGAAGAATCGTAGAGCCGAGTAAGGATGGAACGACTCACTTTGCTTATGCAACTTATGGTCAGGGAACTTTACCAAAAGAATTCCAAGAAGCTAGTCAAGAAAGTCGTGAACGTAGTGATCCGCTAAATAGTTATCTCCTTTTATCAGGCTCCTTGACGAAAGAAAAGCTAGCCGATAAATTAGGAGATTTGGGTTATAAAGCAATTGCTGACCGAAAGACACCGCCCTATTCTCTTGCTTTTCGAATGTTATTAAATCCACTTATCTTAATTAGTTTAGCAATATTTGGCTTATCTTTCTTTGCTCTAGTGATTATTACTCGGATTAAGGAAATGAGAGCAGCAGGTATAAAACTCTTTTCTGGTCAGACTCTCTTATCCATCATGGGGCATTCTTTATCGACTGATATCAAGTGGATCCTTCTATCAGCCCTCCTTTCCTTCCTAGGTGGAGGAGTCGTTCTTTTTAGTCAAGGTTTGTTTTATCCTATCTTGTTAGCCACCTATGGTTTTGGGATTAGTTTCTATCTTTTGTTTTTATTGGGTATTTCAATTTTACTAATGCTCCTTTATCTAATGAGTTTGAGTTACAAAGCATTAGTTCCTGTTATTAAAGGGAGATTACCCCTTAAACGCTTGATGATTTTAACCTTATTGTGTCAGTTAGTAGCTGTTTTTACAGTGGGCTACGCTGTTAAGACAGGCTTGACGTCTTACCAACGATTGAAAGAACTTGAAATTTCAAAACAAGCGTGGAAGGACAGAGCAGACTATTATCAAATTTCTTTTGGCTTAGGTGATAGAGGAAAAGATACAGAAAATCAGAGCAAGTGGTATGCCTTTGCCAAGGAAGCAGTTGAAAAAGAACAGGCTCTATTTGTAAAAGATAATCTCATTCATTTTGCAAATCCTCAAGGAAAAAATAAAAACGGAGAGACACTGGATACCTATAGTCCAGATGCTAATGTTCTTTATGTCAGCCCAAGTTATTTGGACAAGGAAAATGTTACTGTAAATGATGATACTAGACAGAAACTAGCTCATCTTCAAAAAGGGGAGTTTGGACTCTTATTACCAGAATCTCTTCGTTCACAGGAAGCAGAACTTAAGAAAGCTTTTGAAGAAAGATTGAGTTATTATGGAAAATCTGGTGAGGAGGCAAGTGCTCCTTTAGAGTATGAAATGAGAGCGATTGTTAGCTATCTTCCAACTGGAGAAAAGCGATTTATTTATAATAACGGTGAAAGCCCAGTATCCATCCAGTACTTAACTGATCCGATTTTAGTTGTATTTACTCCAACATCTACAGGTGATAGTATCATTTCCAAATCTATTTGGTCTATCAATGCTGGAAAACAACTCTTTATTAAAGGATATGAGAGTGGGCTAGAACTCTTGAAGAAAGCTGGAATTTATGAGCAAGTATCTTATCTTAAAGAAGGAAGAAGTGTTTATCTAACTCGTTATAATGAAGTTCAAACTGAAACAGCAACTTTAATCCTAGGAGCTATTGTTGGAATAGCTAGTTCCTTGTTACTCTTTTATTCTGTCAATCTTCTATATTTCGAGCAATTCCGCCGAGATATCTTGATTAAACGAATTTCAGGTTTACGATTTTTTGAAACACATGCTCAGTATATGGTTAGTCAATTTGCTAGTTTTGTATTTGGTGCTAGTCTCTTTATTTTAAGCAGTAGAGACTTGGTGATTGGCTTGCTCACTTTATTAGTCTTTCTAGCTAGTGCAGTTCTGACGCTTTACCGTCAAGCTCATAAAGAATCTCGTGTTTCTATGACAATTATGAAAGGAAAATAGGATGATTGAACTAAAGAATATATCTAAAAAGTTTGGAAACCGTCAGCTATTTTCAGATACGAATCTTCATTTTGAAGGTGGGAAAATTTATGCCTTAATCGGTACAAGTGGCTGTGGTAAGACAACACTCTTGAATATGATTGGACGATTAGAGCCATATGACAAAGGGCAAATTATCTATGATGGCACCTCTCTTAAGGACATCAAGCCTTCTGTTTTCTTTAGAGATTACTTAGGATATCTATTTCAAGATTTTGGCTTAATTGAAAGTCAAACCGTCAAAGAGAATCTCAATCTGGGTTTAGTTGGTAAAAAGTTGAAAGAAAAAGAGAAAATCTCTTTGATGAAACAAGCTCTAAACCGTGTAAACCTCTCTTATTTGGATTTGAAGCAACCTATATTTGAGTTATCAGGAGGAGAAGCACAACGTGTTGCATTAGCGAAGATAATTTTAAAGGATCCACCTTTGATTCTCGCAGATGAACCAACCGCTTCACTAGACCCAAAAAACTCTGAGGAATTACTTTCTATCCTAGAATCTTTAAAAAATCCGAATCGAACTATTATTATTGCAACACACAATCCTCTGATTTGGGAGCAAGTGGACCAAGTTATTCGAGTTACCGATTTATCACATAGATGATATGGCGAGATTCAGTTAGAAGATAGTTTTTGATTATATATATCATAAATTCCGAATATCCGAATTACTTGTTTATAATCACAATATTATTTGAGAACGTAGTTTTGGCTCGTTCTCTTTTTTGTTGTGATACTTCTTTCAAGGAATATTTGGTAGGATTGGAGTGAAAAAAAGATTAACTAGGAAAGAAGGAAGTATATGGAAGCCATTTATCAACGTGATTCAGATCAAGATGGACTGACTGATGCTCAAGAATTGGCGCTAGGAACCAATCCTCTTAGCGTAGATTCTGATGGTGATGGTCGTTCAGATTTAGTGGAAGTAGAGGAAGGAACCAACCCCTTAGAAAAGGATTTACAAGACATAGACCAAACAAGTATAACTGAACCGTCTTCAGTATTTATGGAAATGAAACAAAAGATTTCAGATATGATGGAGAATCACTACAAGGAATTTATACAGGCTCTTATTAGTATTGAAACAGGGATTGAAAACGAACAAGACCTAGAAGACTTATATACTTACTACATGAGAACAGATGCCGTTTCTCTTTTGTCTAGTGATTTAGAAACCAGTCCTCAAGAGGTTGAAATGGAGATAGAGTTGTAGGGGAATCATGTGATTCTCCTATTTTCGTATAGATGAAAGGAGCAAGTATGGAAGTAATGCAATTATTGGCTATGTTTCGTGGAACAATTCCAAAAGATAGGGAGAAAATGGACCTATTTCTTCGTTATCAAGCGCAACATTTTGATGAGAAATGGCAGGACTTGGTAGAGAGTTTTTTAGCTGAAGAGGGCAAGATAGAAGAGATACCTCATGTGTATTCGTTTCATCAAGATATTATTTCTTTCCTAGAGGCTAGTTCTGAAAATAATGACCAAGATTTAGAAAGTTACACAAGAAATTTTGGACAAGCAGGTTTAAGTAAATTATCTCAATTAAGTAATTTTGAGAAAAACTTGGTGCTAGAAGTCGCAACCTATAACCTTTCCACTCGATTTTATATCCAATCTGAAAAAGAGAAGTTAGAACCATTAAGTGAGCTTGTATTTCATCAAAATCAGGATGTCAATTTAGTCAATGTCTATCGGGTTGCGAATAATCTATCTGACCGTGTTAGTAGAGATATAGAGGAATTTCTTCTAATGGTTGACTCAAAAGAGCTTAAAAAAGAAGTTCTTGAGATTCATTTTGAAGAAAAAGAAGGAGATGTTCTAGCCTATTTGGGTTCAGAATTGATGGCTACTTTAGATACTGTTACGGATCTTGTCCATCATGAAGAAAACTACCAACAACTTCCACTGACACAAAAGCTGAAGATTATTACTCATTTTGACGAAGTAAAGGCTATAAGAGAAAAGTCTAAGCAAGTAGCGGAAGCGGTCTTACCTTTAGATAATATTGAGCAGGTAGAAGAAAATGTGGAAGTTCATTCCCTATCTAAAGTAGATAAAATTGTAGAAGAAGCTTTGAGGGAATATCCAATCGGTTCACAAGTAAGTTATAAAGGACAAGTATTTCAGTTGGTTTCGATTGAAAATGCACAGTTAAATGACTTAGTTCGCCTAGAGCTATTCAATGATTCCAACCAGTTATTTGAAGAAAATCCTATTTTATATTTGAACAGTTTGGAAGAGATTGAACAAGTATTGTCTCTGGTAGAACTTGAAAAAGAAGATTCAGAGATTGAGATTGAATCACCAAGTGAAAGCCAGGAAATAGATTTGTTTTCCTATCTGGAAGAAGAAAATGAAAAAGATAAGGATAAGGAAACAGAAACGCTTATTGTAGGCATAGAAGAGACGGATGTCCCTGTTCTAGATTTTGTTTTTCCAGATGATTTAGAGGACTTTTATCCTAAGACAAATCGAGAAAAGATTGAAACGAATATCGCCGCAATTGAACTTGTTAAAAGATTAGAAAAAGAGGGACGACAAGCGAATCCAAAAGAACAAGAGCTACTAGCTAAGTATGTCGGCTGGGGCGGTCTTGCCAATGAATTTTTCGATGAACTCAATCCAAAGTATGAAACAGAACGTTTAACTCTTAAGAGTTTAGTAAGTAAATCAGAATACTCCACTATGAAACAAAGTTCTCTCACAGCCTATTATACAGACCCAATGATTATTCGCCAGATTTGGCAAAAGTTACTGGATGATGGTTTTGAAGGAGGAAGGATTTTAGATCCTTCTATGGGGACTGGGAACTTCTTTGCGGCTATGCCTAGAAGTATACGAGATAAATCAGAACTCTATGGGGTCGAATTAGACAGTGTGACTGGCGCAATCGCAAAACAACTCCATCCAAATGTCCATATTGAAGTGCGAGGATTTGAAGAAGTTCCATATCAAAATAATAGTTTTGATTTAGTCTTAACGAATGTTCCTTTTGGAAATTTTCGCATTGCCGATAAAAACTATGATAAACCTTATATGATTCATGATTACTTTGTCAAACACTCACTTGATTTAGTAAGAGATGGAGGACAAGTTTCGATTATCTCTTCTATTGGCACAATGGATAAGAGGACAGATAATGTCTTACAAGAGATTAAATCCAACACTCATTTTTTAGGGGGAGTTCGTTTGCCGGATACGGCTTTTAAAAAGATTGCAGGTACTCGAGTGACCACAGATCTCCTCTTCTTTCAAAAGGATCAAGCAAAGAATCTTAATGAAGAGGAACTTGTCTTTAGTGGCTCTATTCCCTTTGAGGAGGATAAGCGTGTCTGGATTAATCCTTATTTTGATGGGAAATACAATACACAAGTTTTGGGTGAATATGAGGTACGTAATTTTAATGGAGGAACTCTCAATGTTAAGGGGGGATTAGAAACATTATCTACTGACATAATGAAAGCATTCGAGAATGTGGAAGTACCTAAACAAATTGACAATTCTTTGAAAGCACCTGTTTTTATCAAAGAAGAAGTGGATAATTCTATCCCAAGTCGTATACGTGAGGACTTAGCGCTCTATTCTTTTGGATATGAGGGAAATCAAATTTATTACCGAGATACGCATGGCATTCGGAAAAGTTCAAAAGTAGACGAAATTAGTTATTATGTAGATGAGAAGGGAGATTTTAAAGCTTGGGACAGTTCTTTGTCTGAACATAAAATAGACCGATTCGTGCAACTTCATTTGACAGATGAGGAAGCACTAGATGTTTACAAGTCAGAAGAAGCGAGTAAAAGAGGGAAATATAAGGGACTGTTCAAAAAAACTGTCTTTTATGAAAGTCCCTTATCGGATAAGGATATTGGTCGCATTAAGGGCATGGTTGATTTGAGAGAGACCTATCAATCCTTAATTGAAATTCAACGTCATCAAGATTATAGTCGGACAGATTTTCAGGTATTACTTAGTAAACTCAATCGTGACTATGACCGCTTTGTAAGTCAATTTGGATACTTGAATGCCTCAGTCAATCGGAACTTATTTGATAGTGATGATAAGTATTCTTTACTAGCTAGTTTAGAAGATGAATACATTGATTCTAAAGATCAGAAAGTAAAATATAAAAAATCTTTAGCTTTTGAGAAAGCATTGGTTAGGCCGGAGAGAGTGATTACAAGAGTCTCAACGGCTTTAGATGCCTTAAACTCTAGTTTATCGGATGGTAGAGGGGTTGATTTAGACTATATGGTATCAATTTATCCCGAACATAGCCAAGCTGCTATTTTGGATGAGTTAGGTGACCAGATTTTAATGGATCCAGAAAGCTATTTAAGAGGAGAAAGAAAATATCTTTCTAAGAACCAGTTTTTATCAGGAGATATTCTCAACAAGATAGAAGTAGTTCAACTATTAGTGGAGGAAAACAATCAAGAATGTGACTGGTCCCATGCTTTAGATTTGTTAGAATCAGTTCGCCCTCCACGGATTCATCTGGCAGATATTGAGTTTAAAATCGGTTCACGTTGGATTCCTCAATCCGTTTATGGTAAATTTGCCTTTGAATCTTTTACCAATCGTGAATTTGAATTGTCTTCGCCTGATGTTGAACAAGTCATTGAAGTGAATCCTGTCGATGGCCAGGTTCATTTAAGGACATCATTTGCTTATCGCTATCCAAGTGCCAAAGATAGTAGTCTTGGAGTTAGTGGGTCACGTTATGATACAGGAAGAAAGATATTTGAGAATTTACTAAATTCAAACCAACCGACGATTACTATGACTGTTACGGAAGGAGAAAAGAAAAAGACCATCACAGATTTGGAAAAAACCTCTGTTCTAAGAGCAAAAGAGCAGCATTTACAAGAGCTCTTTCAAGAATTTGTCTCACGATATCCAGAAGTCCAACAAGTCATTGAGGAAAGCTATAATCGTCTTTATAATCGAACGGTTAGTCGAGAGTATGACGGTAGCCATCTAGTCATTGATGGCTTGGCACAAAACATCAGTCTTCGTCCTCACCAAGAGAATGCCATTCAAAGAATCGTAGAAGAAAAAAGAGCCTTATTAGCTCATGAGGTAGGTTCAGGAAAGACCTTGACCATGCTTGGTGCTGGGTTTAAATTAAAGGAGTTGGGGATGGTTCATAAGCCCTTGTACGTAGTGCCCTCTAGTTTGTCTGCTCAATTTGGCCAAGAAATCATGAAATTTTTCCCTACTAAAAAGGTTTTTGTGACCACTAAGAAAGATTTTGTGAAGGCGAGAAGAAAACAATTTGTGTCACGCATTATTACAGGAGATTACGATGCCATTGTCATTGGGGATTCTCAATTTGAAAAAATCCCTGTTAGTAAGGAAAGACAGATGAATTATATCGAGGATAAACTCAATGAACTACGAGAGATTAAAACACATTCTGAAAATAAGTATACCGTTAAAGAAGCAGAACAATCAATTAGTGGTTTAGAGAAACAATTGGAAGAACTGCAACGCTTTAATCGTGATAGCTTTATTGATTTTGAGAACTTAGGAATTGATTTTCTCTTTGTGGATGAAGCACATCACTTTAAAAATATTCGTCCCATTACTGGACTTGGAAATGTAGCAGGGATTACCAATACAACTTCTAAGAAGAACGTGGATATGGAAATGAAAGTTCGACAGATTCAAGAAGAACATGATTTTAAAAATATTGTCTTTGCGACAGGAACACCCGTTTCCAATTCTATTAGTGAGTTGTATACTATGATGAACTACATTCAACCGGATATCTTAAAACGCTATCAGGTTGATTATTTTGACTCTTGGGTGGGTGCTTTTGGAGAAATTCAAAACTCTATGGAATTAGCTCCTACAGGGGATAAGTACCAACCTAAGAAACGATTTAAAAAGTTTGTCAATCTACCTGAGTTGATGAAAATTTATAAAGAAACAGCCGACATTCAAACACAAGATATGTTGGATTTACCTGTTCCAGAAGCTCATATTATCCCTATTGAGAGTGAGTTAACTGAAAACCAGAAACTCTATTTAGAAGAATTAGTTATGAGGTCAGATATGGTCAAATGTGGAACAGTTGATCCGAGTCAGGATAACATGTTAAAGATAACAGGTGAGGCACGGAAACTAGCTATTGATATGCGTTTATTGGACTCTAGCTATAGTCTAGCAGACAATCACAAACTGCTTCAGGTAGTGGATAATGTTGAAAGAATTTATCGTGAAGGAATGGAAAATAAGGCTACTCAGATGATTTTTTCAGATATTGGCACACCTAAGAAAAAAGATAATGGCTTTGATGTTTATTCTGAGATTAAGGCTTTATTAGTTGATAGAGGAATCCCTAGTAAGGAAATTGCCTTTGTACATGATGCCAATAGTGATGAAAAAAAGAATAGTTTGTCTCGAAAGGTCAATGCAGGAGAGGTGCGGATTCTCCTTGCCTCAACTGAAAAAGGAGGAACAGGTTTAAATGTTCAGAGCAAGATGAAAGCAGTTCATCACCTGGATGTACCGTGGAGACCAAGTGACATTCAGCAACGCAATGGACGGATTATCCGACAAGGAAATGAAAACAAGGAAGTGGATATTTACCACTACATTACTAAAGGTTCGTTTGATAATTATCTATGGGCAACTCAGGAGAACAAACTTCGTTATATTAAGCAGATTATGACTTCTAAGGAGCCTATTCGTGCTGCAGAAGACATTGATGAGCAGACCATGACAGCTTCTGATTTTAAGGCACTAGCAACAGGTAATCCTTATCTCAAATATAAGATGGAATTGGAGAATGATCTAACTCTATTAGAAAATCAAAGACGCGCCTTTCAACGCAGCAAGGATCACTATCGTCATACAATCTCTTACTGTGAAGAAAATATGCCCATTCTTGAGAAACGATTAAGCAAGTATGAAGGCGATATTCAACAGTCTGAAATATCGAAAGACCAGGCATTTTCTATGAGGGTAGGTAAGCAAGCTTTTGATCAACGAGCTGAAGCAGGGGAATCCCTACACCGTCTTATTCGTCATAATCAAGCTGACAGCAAAGAATTTCGTACCCTAGCAAGCTATCGAGGATTTGACATTAAAATGCTTAGTCTTTCAACCAATCAACCTCTTCCTGAAACCTTCTCTGTTAAGATTGTAGGAGAAAATCAGTATTCTGTCAGTTTAGATTTGTATTCTCCTTTGGGGACGATTCAAAGGCTTCAGCATACGATTGATCACATTAAAGAGGACCAAGTGAAAACTCAGAACTTATTGGATGAATTAAAGGATAAATGGACTACTGCTAAGGTAGAAATTGAGAAAAATTTTCCAAAGGAAGAGGAGTATCAAACTAAAAAGGCCGAATACGATGTACTCGCGCCATTGATTGAAACAGAAACGGATTTAGATATTATTGATCAGGCCTTAAGACAATTCCACGAAAAAGGAAAAGAAAAGCAAGAACAACTTTCTTTTGAATTAGATTAAAAAATAGATACAAATAGCGGACAAGAAAAGAAAAGCGCGGTAAAATAAAGATAGAAAGAAACGAGGTAACGATTATGATGGAAGATACCTATTATCAATTAGAAGAGGCTTTGGTACAGGGATTTCAAACACCTGAAGAATACCAAGCCTACAAGGAGTTAAAGGAACATTATGAGGAAGTGACAGGGGATTACAGCTTTTCCAAACGAGAACTTACTAGCCAATTGGAAATCGCTCTTCAGAATCATCGAGGTGTGGACTTTGAAGAATATGAAAAAGAGGACTATTTGGAATTGGTTCAAAAATTAGAAGAGTTTGATTCCTCTCTTGCCACCCATTATCGTCAGTTGATTGACTAGAAAGGAGAAAGTTATGAATGATTTACTCCTTATCCCAGTAATTTTTTTAGCAGTAGGAGGAATTCTCATTCTTTTATGGAGACTCTTTCTTATTGCCAGTGGACTTTTCCTGATTGGTTTTATCAGTTTTCTTATTTTCGTGGAGGTCTATGGAATTTATTTGTTCTTTACTGAACCTAGTTTATATTTTGATGATATCAGACAACATGGTTTAACTAGTTTTACGGCTGTGTACCTTTTCATCAATCTGATGTTGGTTCTAGGATTCAGTTGGCGTTTCATTAACTCCATAAATAAGAAAAAAATGTAAACTTGTTAGATGGTTAAAAAACTTTATCTGAATCTAAATTCGGATAAGGTTTTTTATTAGCCTTGATTCTTTCATATACATCATAGCTAAATTGGAGTAATAATTTATGAAAATCATTATCCTCACTATTATTACTTGTATTTATGGCTTGTTTATGTCGTTCAATATGAGAAAGAGCTCTTCTCAAATTCTCTTCTTTTAATTTGTTCATGTTTATATTATAAGCTGAAGACAGCTAATTTTGATATTTTTCTCTGAATTGTACGATTTTGCGCCTGAAATGTAGGAATTACCTTTCGTTGTGATGTGATAAAACTTACAAGTTCTTTTTGTTATTCTTGACCTAGTTTTTATAGAAAGAAGGTCTAAGATGTTAAATAAAGTCAAAACTAAAGCCTTAATTAGTGTTGGAGCAGTGGCTGCAACTAGCTTTATTCTCATGATGGGATATACTGCTGGTCAACATTCTACTGCTAAACAAAGTCGGAAAGAAATCGAATTGGCTGCAGCTAAACTTGTAGAGGATAAACAAGCAGAAGATAAAGCCAGCATTTTGTCATCGGATACTGTAAAAGAATTTTTGACGCAGTACTATACGAAAGAAAAGCTCGGAGAAAATAATACACGTATTCAACCTTATATGACTGAATCGGCTTATTCTCAAGAATTGTCAAGTCAAAATGATGCCATGAACCAAGTGTATAAGGATTATATTTTGGATTATCATTTTGAAAAAGCAGATATCTTTGTCAATCAGACTACGAATCAAGCCATTGCCATGGTCTCTTATAATGTAACCTATGTATCCGATTTAAAGAATGCCAACCAATCAAAGACCAATCAGACAGAAACCAGAACGGTTAAGTTGTCTTATTCGAAACTACCAGGTAAGTTATTGGTCAATCAAGTACAGGTTTGGAAATCTGGGTTAGATGATTTGGATAAGGCCACTCCCAAAACTTTAGAAGAATCATCATCAATACCATCACTGCCAAATACTACGACAAAATGATGATATTGCATGGAAATAGAAGAATGTAAGCAAATTTCAATTCTTGATGTAGCCAATCGTTTAGGTATCTCCTTTAAACAAGTTTCGAGCAGTGTCTATGAACATCCTGAACACGATTCATTTCGGATTTTTTCAACTACCAATACTTTTAAATGGTTTTCAAGAGATATTCAAGGTGATGTCATTGATTTTGTTCGACTTGTTAAGGGAATTTCCTTTAAAGAAGCTCTAGCCTTTCTTTCTGAAGAACCTTTTCAAAAAGAAGCCGTTCAAGAAAATAGATTGAGACCATTTTATTATCCTTTAAAGAGAGTAGAAGATTCTAACTGTAGTCTGGCCAGATATTATTTAACAGAATGTAGAGGAATCGCAGAAGAAATCGTACAAAAGATGATTCAACAAGGATTGATGGCACAAGCCACTTGGAAAACAAATGAAACAGTTGAACCTGTTATTGTTTTTAAAAGCTTTGATCATCGTCACAAACTGCAGGCAGCAAGCCTACAAGGGATTTATAAGAATCATTCTATCCCAAGAGAGAGGTTAAAAACGATTCTAAAAGGAAGCCATGGACATGTTGGAATATCCTTTGACATTGGTAAACCAAATAGATTGGTCTTTTGTGAATCGTTCATTGACTTGATGAGCTATTACGAACTTCATCAACAAAATCTATCAGATGTTCGTTTGGTATCTATGGAGGGATTAAAAAGGTCTGTTGTGGCTTATCAAACTTTACGACTGATAGCTGAAGAAAATCAGAAGTTGGAATTTTTAGATACAGTAATACCTTCAAAGTTATTGCCTTTGATTAATACAATTCGTGATACCACTACTTATTTTGATAATCATCCTGATTTATTGACACTGGCAGTAGATTGTGATGATGCTGGAAAAGATTTTTCTGATAAGTTATCTCAATCAGGATTTCCTGTTTTCCTGGATTTTCCTGATAATGAATCTGGGAAAGAAAAAGTAGACTGGAACGATATTCTTCGAGAAAAGAAAGCAGATTTACAATTGATGATCGAGACTGCAAAAGAGACATTGAAGAATCAACCAGTAAGACAAATCTCTCAATGTTTAGAATTGTGATAACAAAATCAAGATGTTTTAGCTAATATTAAAATGAAGGAGGATCGTATATGACCATTATTGAACGACTAGAAGAAAAGGTCACTAGGCAAGAAAACAAGGTAGCAAGAGAGACAGAAAAACTAGCTGCTTACAAAGAGCAACTTGAGACAGCGATGTTTGCGACGTTCAAAAGGCGTCAAAGCATTAGTCACATGAGTTTTGAAGAAGCTCTTGACCATGCATTTGGCAAAGAAAGACAATTCGATGATTCTGAATTTAGAAAGGATGAAATGAGTGAATGACAAAAGATTGGAATTTTAATCAACCATTAGAAAGTAAATCAGAAAATCAAGAAGATCCAGATAAAATTGCGGCTTTATTTGGAAATCATCAAGGAGGTAATGATGTAAATTACGAAGCAGCTTTTCAAAAGCGTAAACAAGCACCTGTGACGGAATCAAATCCTAGTTCTAAACCCAAAATTACAGAGGTTAGAACAGGAAAAGAGACAGATATCACAACAAGTTATCAGCAACATCTTAAAAGACTGATTGCAGATAACAATAGCGATATTCAAAGTAGTCAAAAGAAAATTGAAGAGCTACATACGTTGATCGACACAAAGAATAAAGACAATAAGAAATTGCAGTCCATTTATGATGCGATTTCCGAATTACACTAAGCAGTCCTGATAGGCTGCTTTTTTTGAGAGGTTATAGATGTTTACAACATTTTTTAAGAAAAATCACGACAATAGTGATGTATTTAAAAAGCTGATTCATAGACTATCTGATATGTCTGTCCAAGATCTTGAAAAAATAGACCGACTGCTAGATATCATTTTCACTCCAGATCAAGGATCAGAACAACTAAAAACAGAAGCAACTTATAGAGAAGAAACTTTGGACGACACATTAAAGGAAGCTAAGAACCAACTTCATAAAGAACAATTGGAGAAGAATTTAGAGAGATTTAGGAAAAATGGAATGAAATAAATGGTTTTATAAAATTTTCTTTTACTTGCATAAAGTCTTGTGTTATACTTTTAGTATAGACTAGAGAAGGAAGTAAATATTTTGGAGTTGACTACCAAGCAGGAAAAGCAACTAGGTCAGACGCAGTGGTTTCATGCTACATTATTGAGACATTTAGAATCCTTAAAAAAAGGAATCGATGTTAAATTTAATTTAGGAAGTGAGCTAGACTTTGGACCTGGTTTCTATATCACACCTGACTTTGAACAAGCTAGAAAATTTATTAACAAGCAAGTTGAAGTATTAAATCGAAGCACTTCTAATAATAATATTTTTGACTCAGAAGAAGAAGTAGGAATTATAGTAGAATTTCGTATTTCAAATTTTATAGAAATTTTTAAGAACCCTGACTATCATTGTCACTATTTTGCAAAACATAAAAAGTCAGAGTCAGATTTAGATTTTGCGGAATTTGTCGTTCAAAATCGGGAAAATCCAGATGAATTACAACACCATTTTGATTTTATCTATGGTGTTCAGACTGATGACAATCCAACCCAAGCTTTAGCTCGTTTTCGTCAGAATGAAATTACAAAAGAAGAAATGCTTGCTGAGTTTAGAAAACCCTATTCTTTTAAACAATTATCCATTCACAACCAATCTTTTTGTGATATAATGAAAATAGAGAAAGTTTATCAATCAAAGACAGGAGAGGAGTTACAAAAATGGCAGTAGTATCGTTGGAAAATAATATTAAACTATATAGTTCAGAATTATTTCAAGCACTATTAAAAGCCTCTAATTATAAATTGGATGAGCGTATTGCTCAGACTGTTGCAGAAGGCTATGCTCGTAATCTAGATTATTCTGATCCTGAACTGATGCATGTTGGTGTAACTTCGGTTGCTAACAACCTGCTTACAAAAATTAAACAAGAGTATTTTATTGTATAGTATTTTGAAAAGCCACCGAAAAAGGAATTACTCTTTAAGGTGGCTTTTTTAGAAGTAAAGTTTAGGCTAGAAAAACAACAAAAAATGCACCAATTTTGGTGCATTATGCTTTTTTATGATATAATTGAATTATAAAAATAAAGGAGTTTGCCATGATTGGAAAGAACATAAAATCCTTACGTAAAACACATGACTTAACACAAGACGACTTTGCCCGAATTGTAGGAATTTCACGAAATAGTCTTAGTCGTTATGAAAATGGAACGAGTTCAGTATCTACGGAGCTAATAGACATCATTTGTCAGAAGTTTAATGTATCTTATGTCGATATTGTAGGAGAAGATAAAATGCTGAATCCTGTTGAAGATTATGAATTGACTTTAAAAATTGAAATTGTGAAAGAAAGAGGTGCTAATCTACTATCTCGACTCTATCGTTATCAAGATAGTCAGGGAATTAGCATTGATGATGAATCTAACCCTTGGATTTTAATGAGTGATGATCTATCTGACTTGATTCATACGAATATCTATTTAGTAGAAACTTTTGATGAAATAGAGAGATATAGTGGCTATTTGGATGGAATTGAACGTATGTTAGAGATATCTGAAAAACGGATGGTAGCCTAGTGGAAATCCAAGATTATACTGATAGTCAATTTAAACAGGCTTTAGCAAGAAACCTTCGCTCACTGACAAGAGGAAAAAAGTCCAGTAAGCAACCTATAGCGATTTTACTTGGAGGACAAAGTGGTGCTGGTAAGACTACAATTCATCGTATTAAACAGAAGGAATTTCAAGGAAATATTGTTATCATAGATGGCGATAGTTTTCGTTCTCAGCATCCACACTATTTAGAGCTTCAGCAAGAATATGGCAAAGATAGTGTTGAATACACCAAAGATTTTGCAGGGAAAATGGTAGAGTCTTTAGTAACCGAATTGAGTCATTTGGGATACAATCTTTTGATAGAGGGAACCTTACGAACAATTGATGTTCCAAAGAAAACAGCACAACTCTTGAAAAATAAGGGATATGAAGTACAATTAGCCTTAATTGCAACAAAGCCTAAGCTATCCTATCTAAGCACTCTTATTCGATACGAAGAACTGTACGCTATCAATCCAAATCAAGCACGCGCAACTCCAAAAGAACATCATGATTTCATTGTAAATCATCTAGTTGATAATACCCGACAGTTGGAAGAACTAGCTATCTTTGAAAGAATTCAAATTTATCAACGAGATAGAAGTTGTGTACATGATTCAAGAGAAGATAAAATTTCAGCAGCAGATATTCTTCAAGAGTTACTGTTTGGGGAGTGGAGTCAGGTAGAGAAAGAGATGCTTAAATCTGGAGAAGAAAGATTTAAAGATTTAACTAATTGAAATAGTTGTTAGAACACAAATTTTAAAATATAGTCTACTTATAACTTTTGTTAGTTGTTTAATTAAGGTGGGCGAAAATTTTTTAGAACCAAAAAACGCATAATCTCAGGTGTTGAAAAACTTGAAATTATGCGTTTTCTTGTGGGAAGATTTACTCCATTTTCTTCAGGAATTGAGATTTTGCCCATCTCTTTTTATTATATTTAAGGATATTTGAAAGATATATTTTAGAAAAACAATTATGGAGTTCTTAAATACAGAATATATTATAAATGCTGATTCAAAGTGAAGTTTTATATGTTTTTTGATTTTGTTGAGCATAAAATCTATTAACTAAATTCGAACTACAAAAATTAATTTTAGATGAATTAAACTGTAGGCTTTGGAAAGTTCTCTTATTCGATTTCAGAATGAATCGCTGATACAGGATTAAAAGAACTAAGTATTTCTTTTTGTTTTGAATGAGATACGTGAGTATAGATTTGTGTGATTGATATAGAACTGTGTCCAAGAATTTGTTGAATGTATCGAATATCTACATCATTATCTAGAAGCATTGTCGCAAAGCTATGTCTAAACATATGTGGTGTAATAGTTTTAGATAAGCTATTTTGTTCAACGATTCTCTTTATAACTAAACGTACACTTTGCTCTGACAATGGTTTAAGAGAATGTTTCCCTGGAAACAAGAAATCATTTGATTCATTTCTTGTTTTATTTATATATGTTTCTAATAAATTGAATGTTTTTTGAT
>CAJNCY010000002.1 GCA_905221375.1 bacterium | reverse complement strand
CGAACACAGAAGTTAAGCCCTAGAACGCCGGAAGTAGTTGGGGGTTGCCCCCTGTGAGATATGGAAGTCGCTTAGCTCTAGGGAGTTTAGCTCAGCTGGGAGAGCATCTGCCTTACAAGCAGAGGGTCAGCGGTTCGATCCCGTTAACTCCCAAAGGTCCCGTAGTGTAGCGGTTATCACGTCGCCCTGTCACGGCGAAGATCGCGGGTTCGATTCCCGTCGGGACCGTTAGAATAACGTAAGTTATTTTAGACTCGTTAGCTCAGTTGGTAGAGCAATTGACTTTTAATCAATGGGTCACTGGTTCGAGCCCAGTACGGGTCATATATGCGGGTTTGGCGGAATTGGCAGACGCACCAGATTTAGGATCTGGCGCTTAACGGCGTGGGGGTTCAAGTCCCTTAACCCGCATTAAGATATAATAAATGAGCCGGCTTAGCTCAGTTGGTAGAGCATCTGATTTGTAATCAGAGGGTCGCGTGTTCAAGTCATGTAGCCGGCATTTTTAGATAGAAGAAAGTAGTGCGAACGTAGTTCAGTGGTAGAACACCACCTTGCCAAGGTGGGGGTCGCGGGTTCGAATCCCGTCGTTCGCTTAGAGAGGCCGGGGTGGCGGAACTGGCAGACGCACAGGACTTAAAATCCTGCGATTGGTAACGATCGTACCGGTTCGATTCCGGTCCTCGGCATAATATAATGAGCACCCTTAGCTCAACTGGATAGAGTACCTGACTACGAATCAGGCGGTTAGAGGTTCGACTCCTCTAGGGTGCATTTTTCTATTTAACTCGGGAAGTAGCTCAGCTTGGTAGAGTACTTGGTTTGGGACCAAGGTGTCGCAGGTTCGAATCCTGTCTTCCCGATATATGGCGGTGTAGCTCAGCTGGCTAGAGCGTCCGGTTCATACCCGGGAGGTCGGGGGTTCGATCCCCTTCGCCGCTATAATGATCTTGTTGGACCTTTAGCTCAGCTGGTTAGAGCTCTCGGCTCATAACCGAGTGGTCGTAGGTTCAAGTCCTACAAGGTCCATTTGAATATTATGGAGGATTACCCAAGTCCGGCTGAAGGGAACGGTCTTGAAAACCGTCAGGCGTGTAAAAGCGTGCGTGGGTTCGAATCCCACATCCTCCTTTTCTATTAACGCGGGATGGAGCAGCTCGGTAGCTCGTCGGGCTCATAACCCGAAGGTCGTAGGTTCAAATCCTGCTCCCGCAATAAGGCTCGGTAGCTCAGTTGGTAGAGCAATGGATTGAAGCTCCATGTGTCGGCGGTTCGATTCCGTCTCGCGCCATTTTTAATTATAGTATGTATGCGGGTGTAGTTTAGTGGTAAAACTACAGCCTTCCAAGCTGTTGTCGCGAGTTCGATTCTCGTCACCCGCTTTGAACTTTGTTCAAATTACCAAGTTTTTAACTTGGGCGCGTAGCTCAGGTGGTTAGAGCGCACGCCTGATAAGCGTGAGGTCGGTGGTTCGAGTCCACTCGTGCCCATTAATTGGAGAATTACTCAAGAGGCTGAAGAGGACGGTTTGCTAAATCGTTAGGTCGGGTAACTGGCGCAAGGGTTCGAATCCCTTATTCTCCGTTTTAATGAGGGTTTATAACTCTCTTTTTTTGTATTTTTAAGAGTAGTAGAATAAAAACTTCAGATTTGTAAAACTTAATTGGATTACTTATCTGAAGTTTTTTTGCGCTCTTTGTCAACTGTAGTGGGCTGGAGAAAAGCTAAAATCTTTATATATTGTCGTTTTTATGGTTGTGCTAGTTTATTATTACTTCCAACTCTTGAGTGAAATTTCTCCGCTATTGAGCCAGATTTCTTTTCCGTTATCACATTGCACCAAAAGTTTTCCATTTTCAGAGATATCTTTAGCAAGTCCCTTGTAGTCTTTTTTATCCAGTGTGAAAGTAACTTCTTTTCCAAGAACGAATGACTGTTTTTTATATAGGTATAATAACTCATCTGCTGGTGTTTCGAAGAAAGCACGCCAGATTTCTATGATTAATTCATTCCTTGTTATTGGAGCTGTAGTTTTAAATAAGCTAGCAGCTTTTTCTTTTAATTCTTGTGGGAAATCATTAATAGTAAAGTTGATTCCTACTCCAATAATGATATCTGTGACTAAGCCTGTTTCTACAGAGGTCATTGCTTCAGTGAGAATTCCTCCAATTTTATGATTATTTAGGTAGATATCATTGACCCATTTTATGCCGACATCTATTAAAGTTAGGTTCTTAATGGCTTTGTAGATAGCTCCAGCTACAAGTAGTGTGTAGGATGGTAATTGGTCATAGGGGAGATTTGGTTTAAGATGGAGTGTCATATAAATGCCACCTTGTGGGGAGTAGAAAGAACGTTGAAAACGGCCTCGTCCAGCTGTTTGATAGGAAGCTAGATAGAGAGTGTTTGCTTCATTCCCTAAATCAATTGCTTCTTTTGCATCGAGTTGTGTTGATCTTGTTTCGGATTTAAAACTGATTTTAATTGGAAGATTTTGTTCTAGAAGTTCCGGAAGAATAAGGTCTCCATTCACTAGTTTATAGCCTTTGTTTTTGATACTATCAATTTCAATGCCTTCTTGTTCTAAACGCTTGATGGCTTTCCAAATTGATGTTCGGCTTAGTGATAGTTCTTCTGCGATTTTTTCTCCGCTGATATAATCGCTTTCTTTTGCTAGAATTTGGTAGACGGTTTGGTAGGATTTCATAGTGTTTCCTTTCTCACTAGTTGGTGTTGGGAATATTCTTTTCTTGTATGACTTGGGGTCTGATTAAAGTATTGTTTATAAGCTTTTGAAAAATGGAGTGGATCTGAAAAGCCTACCGAATATGCAATTACTTTGATAGACTCTTGGGTATTTTCGAGAAGTTGTTTAGCTCGGTGCATTCGAACGTAGAGTAGGTATTCTTTGGGTGATAAGGTATTAAATTCTTTGAATACGCTTGATAAGTAGCTTCTGTGAACGGATAATTCTTTTGCTAAATCTTGAATTGTAAGTGATTGAGGATAGTGGCTATCAATTAATCTTTTGCATTCAAGATAGAGTTGGTAAGTTGATGAAATATTCTTTTTTTTCTGATTGGGAGCAATAGTTCCCAGATGAAACATCAGTTCATGGAGTTGTCCCATGATATGGAGTTGAGCTAATTCATTGGATTTTGCATTCTGAGCGAAGCGGACAATGTCTGAGATGAGTTTTGCAGTAGTCTGGGTATGACAAGTTTCAGATTGGATGAGATAGGATTGATCAGAAATTTGAGAAAGAGCAAAATAGTCAGGAGCTTTCCCTCCAGTGATTCCTAACCAGTAGTAGGCCCAAGGTTCTTTACTATCTGCTTGATAAAAGGTTAGTTCCTCTGGTTTTAATAGAAAGAAATCTCCTTCTTTTAAATCAACAATTTTACCCTTGTAATGAAATTTTCCTTGTCCTTTGGTAATGTAATGTAGGACGTATGTATCACGAATGGCTGGACCAAAAGAGTAGTTAGGCGTGCATTCCTCATATCCATAAAAGCTTAGGGAAAGGTCAATTGTTCCAGTCTGGTATTCTGAAAAAACTAGCATGTGCTACCTCCTACCTAACATTTTACCATATTCTTGAGACATTTTTCTATTTTAGAAAGCGATTTCAGTTGATAAAATATAATCAATAAAGTGATGAGGTGAAGTAAATGGGAGTTAGGATAGAGAATAATCTATTTTATGTTGAAAGTAAAAATCTAAGTTTGATTATTGAAAATCGTGATGGGTACTTACTTTTGAAACATTTAGGAAAGCCTATTAAGAACTATAAAGGTTCCAATAGTGTTTATGAACGAGACCATGCCTTTTCAGGAAATCCAACAGCTACTAATCGAACCTTTAGCTTAGATACGCAACGTCAAATTTTTGGACAACATGGTTTGGGTGACTTTAGAAAACCAACTTTACAGGTTCAGCATGATGCAACTGAGGTAACAGATTTTCGGTTTATAGAAGCAAAGATTTTAAAAAGTCAAAATGGTCCACAAGGTTTACCTTCTCCACACAGCATGGATGGTACAGAGACTCTTGCCTTGATTTTAGAAGATTCTAAGGCTCAACTTAGTCTGACTTTGTATTATACTGCTTTTGATAATAATTCGACAATTGCTAGCTATAGTAAATTGGAGAATAATAGTAACCAGGAAGTTGTCATCCATAAAGACTTTTCTTTTATGGCTGATTTTCCAGCGGCAACTTACGAAATAGTAACTCTGCAGGGTGCTTATGCTCGTGAAAAGACTGTTCGACATCAACAGGTAGAACAAGGAATCTTTTCGATTAGTTCGAACCGCGGTGCTTCTGGGCATGCTCAAACACCAGCTCTTCTATTATGTAATCAAGGAGTCACAGAGGATGCTGGAAATGTGTTTGCTATTCAACTAATGTATAGTGGTAACTTTGAAGCTTTTGTTCAAAAAAATCAATTGAATGAAGTTCGGGTGGCTATTGGTATTAATCCAGAAAACTTTTCTTGGAAGTTAAATCCTGAGGAATATTTTGAAACACCGGTAGCTTTAGTGACTTATTCAGATCAGGGATTAACTGGTATTAGTCATGAAAGTCAGAATTTTGTACTTAAGCATATTATGCCAAGTGAATTTTCTAAAAAAGAACGTCCAATTCTAATCAATAACTGGGAAGCTACTTACTTTGACTTTCAGAGAGAAAAACTGTTAGAGCTAGCTGATGAAGCTAAGAAAGTTGGAATAGAACTTTTTGTATTAGATGATGGGTGGTTTGGTAATCGCTTTGATGATAATCGTGCTTTAGGTGATTGGGTTGTTAATGAGGAAAAACTGGGTGGAAGTCTTGAAAGTCTGATTTCAGCTATCCATGAAAGAGGTTTGCAGTTTGGGCTTTGGTTAGAACCTGAAATGATTTCTGTAGATAGTGATTTGTATCGTAAACATCCTGACTGGGCTATTCAGGTTCCAGGTTATGAGCATACCTATTCTAGAAATCAATTAGTACTTAATCTTGCAAATTCTCAGGTAGTAGAATATTTGAAAAATGTCTTAGATGAACTCCTATCTCATCATAAAATTGACTACATCAAATGGGATATGAACCGCAATATCACTAATCTGGGGAATGGTTCGAACTATCTAGAGACACAGATGCAATCTCATCAGTACATGCTGGGGCTTTATGAACTTGTTTCTTATCTGACAGAGAAGCACAGCCAGATTCTCTTTGAGTCCTGCTCTGGTGGTGGTGGACGAAATGATCTTGGTATGATGCGTTATTTCCCACAAGTCTGGGCTAGTGATAATACTGATGCTATTGCACGTTTACCAATTCAATACGGTTCATCTTATCTCTATCCAACCATTTCTATGGGGGCTCATGTGTCAGCAGTACCGAATCATCAGATGGGACGAATAACACCATTAGAAACTCGTGGTCATGTGGCAATGATGGGAAATCTGGGTTATGAGCTTGATTTGACTAGTCTGACTGACAAAGAAAAAGAAGACATTGAAACTCAGGTGAATTTGTATAAGGAATTACGGCCAGTAGTTCAGTTAGGACAGCAGTACAGGCTCATTAATCCCGATGCTGAATCCAATGAAGCAGCGGTACAATTTAACTATGGAAATCAAACGATTGTGACCTATGTTCGAGTTTTGTCAGTTGTAGAGACCATGGAAACAACTTTAAAGTTAAAAGATTTGGATGAAGAGGGACTGTATGAATTACAGGAAAATGGAGAAGTTTACTCAGGTGCCGAACTAATGTATGCGGGCTTAACTGTTATCTTATCCCAAGGAGATTTTTTGAGTAGACAGTATATTTTTAGAAGACTATAATAAAGGTGTATAAATTTATAAAGGAGGCTTTCCAATGAAATGGTATAAAAAAATCGGACTTCTTGCAATTACAGGTTTAGCTTTGTTTGGGCTCGGCGCTTGCTCCAACTATGGTAAATCTGCGGATGGCACAGTGACCATCGAGTATTTCAACCAGAAAAAAGAAATGACCAAAACCTTGGAAGAAATCGCTCGTGATTTTGAGAAGGAAAACCCTAAGATCAAGGTCAAAGTCGTCAATGTACCAAATGCTGGTGAAGTATTGAAGACACGTGTTCTAGCAGGAGATGTGCCTGATGTGGTCAATATTTACCCACAGTCCATCGAACTGCAAGAATGGGCAAAAGCAGGTGTCTTTGAAGATTTGAGCAACAAAGACTACCTGAAACGCGTGAAAAATGGCTACGCTGAAAAATATGCTGTAAACGAAAAAGTTTACAACGTTCCTTTTACAGCTAATGCTTATGGAATTTACTACAACAAAGATAAATTCGAAGAGCTCGGCTTGAAGGTTCCTGAAACCTGGGATGAATTTGAACAGTTAGTCAAAGACATCGTTACTAAAGGACAAACACCATTTGGAATTGCAGGTGCAGATGCTTGGACACTCAATGGTTACAATCAATTAGCCTTTGCGACAGCAACAGGTGGAGGAAAAGAAGCCAATCAATACCTTCGTTATTCTAAACCAAATGCCATTAAATTGTCGGATCCGATTATGAAAGATGACATCAAGGTCATGGATATCCTTCGCATCAATGGCTCTAAGCAAAAGAACTGGGAAGGTGCTGGCTATACCGATGTTATCGGAGCCTTCGCACGTGGGGATGTCCTCATGACACCAAATGGGTCTTGGGCAATCACAGCGATTAATGAACAAAAACCGAACTTTAAGATTGGGACCTTCATGATTCCAGGAAAAGAAAAAGGACAAAGCTTAACCGTTGGTGCGGGAGACTTGGCATGGTCTATCTCAGCCACCACCAAACATCCAAAAGAAGCCAATGCCTTTGTGGAATATATGACCCGTCCAGAAGTCATGCAAAAATACTACGATGTGGACGGATCTCCAACAGCGATTGAAGGGGTCAAACAAGCAGGAGAAGATTCACCGCTTGCTGGTATGACCGAATATGCATTTACGGATCGTCACTTGGTCTGGTTGCAACAATACTGGACCAGTGAAGCAGACTTCCATACCTTGACCATGAACTATGTCTTGACCGGTGATAAACAAGGCATGGTCAATGATTTGAATGCCTTCTTTAACCCGATGAAAGCGGATGTGGATTAGGAGTAGAGAGACTATGAAAAAAGTATTACAAAAATATTGGGCATGGGCTTTTGTGGTCATCCCCCTCTTGTTACAAGCAATTTTCTTCTATGTGCCGATGTTTCAAGGAGCCTTTTACAGTTTTACCAACTGGACAGGATTGACTTATAACTACAAATTTGTCGGCTTAAACAACTTTAAGCTCCTCTTCATGGATCCAAAATTCATGAATGCGATTGGTTTTACCGCAATCATTACGATTGCCATGGTGGTTGGTGAGATTGCACTCGGGATCTTCATTGCGCGTGTCTTGAACTCTAAAATCAAAGGCCAAACCTTCTTCCGTGCTTGGTTCTTCTTCCCAGCTGTTTTGTCTGGTTTGACAGTGGCTTTGATCTTCAAGCAAGTCTTCAACTACGGTCTTCCAGCGATTGGGCATGCCCTTCATATTGAATTTCTACAAACCAGTCTTTTAGGGACTAAGTGGGGAGCAATCTTTGCGGCTGTCTTTGTCCTTCTTTGGCAAGGGGTGGCTATGCCCATCATCATCTTCCTAGCTGGTTTGCAATCTATTCCAACTGAGATTACAGAGGCAGCAAGGATTGATGGCGCGACTAGCAAGCAAGTTTTCTGGAACATTGAATTGCCTTACTTGCTACCAAGTGTCTCTATGGTCTTTATCCTAGCCCTAAAAGGTGGGCTGACTGCCTTTGACCAAGTCTTTGCAATGACCGGTGGTGGTCCAAACAATGCCACAACCTCACTTGGGCTTTTGGTTTATAACTATGCCTTTAAAAACAACCAATTCGGTTATGCCAATGCCATTGCCGTAATCTTATTCTTCTTAATTGTAGTGATTTCGATCATCCAATTGAGAGTATCTAAGAAATTTGAAATTTAAGAGGAGAAGCATGATGAAACAAGATGAAAGAAAAGACCTGATTGGTAAATACATTCTATTGATTCTAGGATCGGTTCTGATTTTAGTGCCGCTCCTTGCTACCCTCTTTAGTTCCTTCAAACCCACTAAGGATATTGTAGACAATTTCTTTGGCTTTCCAACCAACTTCACATGGAACAACTTTAGTCGTCTCTTAGTTGATGGGATCGGAGGCTATTATTGGAACTCTGTCGTCATCACTGTCTTGTCTTTACTTGCAGTAATGATCTTTATTCCTATGGCAGCCTACTCCATCGCTCGCAATATGAGTAAAAGAAAAGCCTTTACCATCATGTATACCCTCTTAATCCTCGGAATCTTCGTACCTTTCCAAGTCATCATGATTCCGATTACGGTTATGATGAGTAAACTCGGTTTGGCTAATACCTTTGGTTTGATCTTGCTCTACTTGACCTATGCGATTCCACAGACCCTCTTTCTCTATGTTGGCTATATCAAAATCTCGATCCCAGAAAGTCTGGACGAAGCAGCAGAGATCGATGGGGCTAATAAATTTACAACCTATTTCCGCATCATCTTCCCAATGATGAAACCGATGCATGCGACAACCATGATAATCAATGCCCTTTGGTTCTGGAATGACTTCATGTTGCCACTCCTTGTCTTGAACCGGGATTCCAAAATGTGGACTCTGCCTTTGTTCCAATACAATTACGCAGGCCAATATTTCAACGACTACGGACCAAGCTTTGCCTCATACGTTGTCGGCATTATCAGTATCACCATTGTCTATCTCTTCTTCCAAAAACATATCATTTCAGGAATGAGCAACGGGGCAGTGAAGTAAGAAAGTGCTTAGGAAATCTATAATTTCAGATATAGAGGAACAGTTCAGTTTGTTGCCAATTTTATGTAGAAAAAAGTAGTATTTTCTAGCTTGCCGTCTATATTAATACGAGTTTAATGTGAACAAAAATTTTAAAATATCTTTCATTTACGAAGCCAGGTCATACGAGACTTGGCTTCAATTAAAAAAGGAGAGTAATTATGCCAATTAACAATAAAACTATGTTGATTACTTACTCAGATAGTCTTGGAAATAACCTTAAAGACTTATATGATAATTTGGAAGAGCATTTTGGAGATGCTATTGGGGGAGTTCACCTTCTACCATTTTTCCCGTCAACAGGTGATCGTGGCTTTGCACCGGTTGACTATGACGAAGTGGATTCAGCGTTTGGTGATTGGGAGGATGTTAAGCGTTTAGGTGAGAAATATTATCTTATGTTTGACTTTATGATTAACCATATTTCTCGTCAATCTAAGTATTATAAGGACTATCAAGAAAAACATGAAGCCAGTGAATTTAAAGATCTCTTTTTAAACTGGGATAAGTTTTGGCCGGAAAATCGTCCGACACAAGCTGATGTAGATTTAATTTACAAGCGTAAGGATCGTGCACCAAAGCAAGAGATTGTTTTTGCAGATGGTTCAGTAGAACATTTGTGGAATACTTTTGGTGAGGAGCAGATTGATCTTGATGTGACCAAAGAAGTAACGATGGGATTCATCCGTAAGACCATTCAGCACCTGGCAAGTAATGGTTGTGATTTGATTCGTCTAGATGCCTTTGCTTATGCAGTGAAGAAATTGGATACTAATGATTTCTTTGTGGAACCGGATATTTGGGCTTTGCTGGATAAAGTCCGAGATATCGCTGCTGAGTATGGAACAGAGCTCTTACCTGAGATTCATGAACATTATTCTATTCAATTTAAAATAGCGGATCATGATTACTATGTTTATGATTTTGCTCTTCCAATGGTGACTCTTTATACTCTTTACAGTTCCAGAACAGAGCGTTTGGCTAAGTGGTTAAAGATGAGCCCGATGAAGCAATTTACGACGCTAGACACCCATGATGGGATTGGAGTGGTGGATGTCAAGGATATCCTGACTGATGAGGAAATTGACTATGCTTCAAATGAGCTCTATAAGGTTGGAGCGAATGTCAAACGTAAGTACTCTAGTGCAGAGTATAACAATCTAGATATCTACCAAATCAATTCAACCTATTATTCTGCGCTTGGAGATGATGATGTCAAGTATTTCCTAGCTCGTCTGATTCAAGCTTTTGCTCCAGGCATTCCTCAGGTTTACTATGTGGGTCTACTAGCAGGAAAGAATGACCTGAAATTATTAGAAGAAACCAAAGAAGGTCGAAATATTAATCGTCATTACTATAGCAATGAGGAAATAGCAGAAGAAGTCCAACGTCCTGTAGTGAAGGCCCTTCTCAATCTATTTTCGTTCCGTAATCGATCAGCAGCATTTGATTTAGAAGGAACTATTGATGTTGAAACACCGACAGCCCACAGCATTGTAATCAAACGTCAAAATAAAGATAAGTCCGTAACAGCCGTAGCAGAAATTGATTTTCAAAATCAGACTTATCGAGTAATTGAGAATGGAATTGAAGTAACATTTTGAAGCTTTGATATGGTTGATAAAATAGGGTTTTTATTTTAGAAAACGTTTCTTTTGTTTTCAAATTGCTTAAAAAGTGGTACAATATAGGATAGCTTACTATTATCTGAATCAACTGATTTGGAGAGAAAGGATTCGTTTTGAAATCAATAGGCTTTATTGAAAAGCTGAAAGGGTTGTCTAGTAAAGAGCTGATTTTATTGGGAATTATCCTGAGTATCTTTTTACCCTTTTATCTTTTTGTAGTTGTATTCTGTTTATATATTATCAGTTTAATTTTTACAGGGGACATGAAAAGTATTCTTCAGAAAATGGGGGAGCATCCGATGCTGCTTCTTTTTCTTGGCTATAGTACTGTTATATCCGTTTTTGCACAAAATTGGATGGGAGTTGTGGCTTCAGTAGGAATTTTTCTATTTACTGTTTTCTTTTTGCACTATCAGTCGATTTTATCACATAAATTCTTTCGATTGATTTTGCAGCTCGTCTTATTTGGTAGTGTATTGTCAGCTGCTTTTGCGAGTTTAGAACATTTCCAAATTGTGAAGAAATTCAATTATGCTTTTCTTTCACCCAATATGCAGGTCTGGCATCAGAATCGTGCAGAAGTGACCTTCTTTAATCCTAATTATTATGGAATTATTTGTTGTTTCTGTATCATGATTGCCTTCTATCTGTTTACAACGACCAAGTTGAATTGGTTGAAAGTATTCTGTGTGATTGCAGGTTTTGTGAATCTCTTTGGTTTGAACTTTACTCAAAATCGAACTGCCTTTCCTGCTATTATCGCTGGAGCCATCATCTATCTCTTTACGACCATTAAAAACTGGAAGGCCTTTTGGCTTAGTATTGGGGTTTTCGCGATTGGCTTGAGTTTCCTCTTTTCTAGTGATTTGGGAGTTCGGATGGGGACTTTAGATTCTTCTATGGAAGAACGGATCTCTATTTGGGATGCGGGGATGGCCTTGTTTAAGCAAAATCCTTTTTGGGGTGAGGGGCCATTAACCTATATGCACTCTTATCCTCGGATAAATGCTCCTTATCATGAACATGCTCACAGTCTTTATATTGATACGATTCTGAGTTACGGAATTGTGGGAACTATTTTATTAGTTTTGTCTTCTGTTGCTCCTGTTCGCTTGATGATGGATATGAGTCAGGAGTCGGGGAAACGTCCGATTATCGGTCTTTATCTATCTTTCCTTACAGTGGTTGCTGTGCACGGAATCTTTGATTTGGCCCTCTTCTGGATTCAATCAGGTTTTATTTTCTTGCTAGTTATGTGCAGTATTCCGTTGGAGCATCGAACTTTGGTATCGGATATGACGGATTAAATTTATAAGATTAAAATCTTCTACCTTGTGTAGGAGATTTTTTTACTGGGAAAAATTATTTCCAAATCGAAATAGTTGACAGTTGGAACAATGAGTGTTACAATTGTTTTATTCATTTCGATATCGAAACAAATTGGAGGTGTTATGAAAGATAGTCATTTACTAGCCCATCATATTCGTTTGTTGAATGGGCGAATTTTTCAAAAGTTACTGAGCCAAGACCCTGAAGCTCTTTATAGGAGTGAGCAGGGGAAGATTTTAGCGGTTTTATGGAATAGTGAAACAGGCTGTGCAACCGCGACAGATATTGCGCTGGCGACTGGGCTTGCTAATAATACGCTGACGACTATGATAAAAAAGCTTGAGGAACAAAATCTTGTAACCGTTAGTCCATGTGGAAAAGACAAACGTAAGAAGTATTTGGTTTTAACAGAGTTGGGGCAGTCTCAGAAAGAAGTGGGGCATCGTGTCAGTCAGAAATTGGATACGATTTTTTACAAAGGATTTTCAGAGGAAGAAATTCGGCAATTTGAAGCCTTTCAAGAAAGAATTTTGGCGAATCTGAAAGAGAAGGAAAATGAGGTTTAAATCATGTCAGAACAAGTGAAAAATGCTCACAACCTATACATTCATGCTATTCAAGACGGACGAGTTGCTGAGGCTCAAGCCCAGTCTGTAGGGGATACTTATATCCAACACTCGACAGGTGTACCTGACGGAAAAGAAGGGTTTGCGGCCTTCTTTGCAAATTTCTTCGAGCGTCATCCAGAACGTCAGATTAAGATTGTCCGCACTATTGAGGATGGCAATCTGGTCTTTGTTCATGTTCATCAATATCTGAATGGCGGGGAAGCTCAATGGGTGACGACAGATACTTTCCGTGCAGATGAGAATGGGCGTATCGTGGAGCATTGGGATGTTATTGACTACTATCGAACGCCTGAAAATGGTCAATTAGATCAAATTTTTGGCGATTTTGAAATCACGGATTTGGATAAGACAGCAGAAAATAAAAAGTTGGTTCGCCGTTTCTTGACAGAAATTTTTCAAAATGGGGAACTGGAGCAGTGGAGTGATTATGTGGCAGATGATTTGATGCAGCATAGTCAGGTGATTGGACAAGGAAGTGTTGCTTATAAAAACTATGTGGCTGAACATAGTGTCACTTTCGACTTTGTTTTCCAGCTTTTGGGACAAGGAAATTATGTGGTTAGCTATGGCCAGGCTCAGATTGATGGTCTTGCCTATGCCCAGTATGATATCTTCCGACTAGATAACGGTAAAATTGTGGAGCATTGGGACAATAAGGAATTTATGCCTAAGATAGAAGACTTGACCAACAGAGGCAAGTTTTAAAATGAGGACAAAGAATGATTGAATACAAAAATGTAGCCTTGCGCTACACAGAAAAAGATGTTTTGAGAGATGTTAATTTACGGATTGAGAACGGGGAATTCATGGTTTTAGTTGGACCTTCAGGGTCTGGTAAGACGACCATGATCAAGATGATTAACCGTCTTTTGGAACCGACTGATGGAAATATTTATATGGATGGCAAGCGCATCAAAGACTATGATGAGCGGGAACTGCGTCTTTCTACTGGTTATGTTTTACAGGCCATTGCTCTGTTTCCCAATCTAACAGTTGCGGAAAATATTGCCCTGATTCCTGAGATGAAGGGGTGGACCAAGGAAGAGATTGCTCAGAAAACTGAAGAGCTTTTGGATAAGGTTGGTTTACCAGTAGCCGAGTATGGGCATCGCTTACCTAGTGAACTATCTGGTGGAGAACAGCAACGGGTTGGTATTGTTCGTGCTATGATTGGTCAGCCTAAGATTCTCCTCATGGATGAACCTTTTTCAGCCTTGGATGCGATTTCGAGAAAGCAGTTGCAGGTTTTGACGAAAGAATTACATAAAGAGTTTGGAATGACAACTATTTTTGTGACCCATGATACGGATGAAGCTTTGAAATTGGCAGACCGTATTGCTGTTTTGCAGGATGGAGAGATTCGTCAGGTGGCGAACCCTGAGACGATTTTAAAAGATCCTGCAACAGACTTTGTAGCAGACTTGTTTGGAGGTAGTGTTCATGACTAATTTAATTGCAACTTTTCAGGATCGTTTTAGTGATTGGTTGACAGCTCTATCTCAACATTTGCAGTTGTCGCTTTTGACCTTGTTACTAGCTATTTTTATCGCGATTCCTTTGGCTGTTTATCTTCGTTATCATGAGAAGTTGGCCGACTGGGTCTTGCAGATTGCAGGGATTTTCCAGACTATCCCGTCTCTGGCCTTGTTGGGACTCTTTATCCCCTTGATGGGAATTGGAACCTTGCCGGCTTTAACAGCACTAGTGATTTATGCGATTTTTCCGATTTTACAAAATACCATCACTGGGTTGAAGGGAATTGATCCAAGTCTGCAGGAGGCTGGGATTGCCTTTGGGATGACTAGATGGGAGCGACTCAAGAAGTTTGAAATTCCACTTGCCATGCCTGTCATAATGTCTGGGATTCGCATGGCGGCCGTCTTGATTATCGGTACGGCCACCTTGGCGGCCTTGATTGGTGCAGGGGGACTAGGTTCCTTTATCCTTTTGGGAATTGACCGTAATAATGCCAGTCTGATTTTGATCGGGGCCCTTTCTTCTGCAGTGCTGGCCATTGCCTTTAACTTCCTGCTAAAAGTGATGGAAAAAGCAAAATTGCGGACGATTTTCTCTGGTTTTGCCTTGGTGACAATATTACTCGGTCTGTCTTATAGTCCAGCTCTTTTGGCTCAGAAAGAGAAAGAAAACTTGGTGATTGCTGGGAAATTGGGTCCAGAACCAGAAATTTTGGCCAATATGTATAAGTTGCTGATTGAGGAAAATACCAGTATGACTGCGACTGTTAAACCGAATTTTGGGAAAACAAGCTTCCTCTATGAAGCTCTGAAAAAAGGTGATATTGACATCTATCCTGAATTTACTGGTACGGTGACTGAAAGTTTGCTTCAACCATCACCGAAAGTGAGTCATGAGCCTGAGCAGGTTTATGATGTAGCGCGTGATGGTATTGCTAAACAGGATCATCTAGCCTATCTCAAACCTATGTCTTATCAAAATACCTACGCTGTAGCTGTTCCGAAAAAGATTGCTCAAGAATATGGCTTGAAGACCATTTCAGACTTGAAAAAAGTGGAAGGACAGTTAAAGGCAGGCTTTACTCTCGAATTTAATGACCGTGAAGATGGAAATAAGGGCTTGCAATCAATGTATGGTCTCAATCTCAATGTAGCGACTATGGAACCAGCCCTTCGCTATCAGGCAATTCAGTCAGGCGATATTCAAATCACGGATGCCTATTCGACTGATGCAGAGTTGGCGCGTTATGATTTGCAGGTCTTGGAAGATGACAAGCAACTCTTCCCACCTTATCAAGGAGCGCCACTCATGAAAGAAGCTCTTCTCAAGAAACATCCTGAGTTGGAAAAAGTTCTCAATAAATTGGCTGGTAAAATTACTGAAAGCCAGATGAGCCAGCTCAACTACCAAGTCGGTGTTGAAGGCAAGTCAGCAGAACAAGTAGCCAAGGAGTTTTTACAAGAACAAGGTTTGTTGAAGAAATAGTTTGAAAATGTCAAACTCAACTTGCTTAAACGACTATAGAAAATAATGCTCAGACAATGTCGTCTGGGCTTTTTTGATATTAGAGTTACTGAATGTCTTTTAAAATGGAAAATAAGAGGAAATTTTTAGGATTTTCTAAAATTTTACTGTAAATACACTTGACTATTCACAAAATAGGTGTATAATGTGTTGTGAACTACTTAACAAATAAAGATTTCCAGCTCATGTCGACCAAGGATGGAAATCTTGTGTATAGACAGTTCAGTAGATATATAATAGAGCGTTGCGTCCGAAAGTCTATCCAGACACGGCTCTTTAAAAACAAAAGGAGAAGATTATGAAAACAGAACCGATTCATCGTACCAGTATGTGGAAATTTAAGTTAAGTGCTGCCACCATGACTTTGATTCCCGCTGCCGTGGGGATTAACTATGTTGCCAAAGCCTTGGCGGAGGGGTTAAAGTTGCCCGTTTGGCTGGGGTCTTTGGGAACCTTTCTTACCAGCATGTTGGCTGGGCCGGTTGCCGGTGCCATTAGTGGTTTCATCAACAACGTGATCTATGGGCTGACCTTATCGCCAATTTCAACCGTGTATGCGATTACCAGCATCGGAATTGGGATTGCTGTCGGAGTTTTGCATGCCAATGGGTGGTTCTCATCAGCGCGACGAGTATTTGTTTCTGCTATTATTATTGCCATCGTTTCAGCTGTCATTTCAACGCCACTCAACGTCATCTTTTGGGGTGGTCAGACCGGTATCGCTTGGGGTGACTCATTGTTTGCGGTAATGGTCGCCAATCATGCACCAGTGTGGCTGGCCTCATTTACCGATGAGTTTGTCTTGGATATTTTGGATAAAGTCTGCGTGGCCTACCTGGCATTCTTCATCTATCGTCAGCTGCCGAAGCGGATGGTGCACTTCTTTAGCGATGATAAATGATGACTGATAAAACATTGATTTCTGGAGCGCCACGGGTCAAGCTCAAGTGGTACCAGGTGATCGATCCGATTACTAAGCTCTTGTTCATCTTGGACATGACGTTGTTGAGCTTTGCCAGTATGAATTTATTGCTTCAGGCCGGATTAATTCTTGTCGCAACACTGCTATTGTTATTTTCCAAATTGAGTTCTACCACCTTTAAGGCGCTGGGATTCAGCCTGTTTCTGATTTGCACCATGCTGATCATCCAAGGGTTATTTTACAGTCGGAATCAAACTGTGCTGTTTTCTGTGCTTGGGGTGTCGTTCTACAAAGAAGGCCTGATTTACGCCACCACTCTGGGTTGTCGAGTATTGGTGATTATTTTGACTAGTGGCTTTTTTATGGTGACCACGAGTATTTCAGAAAACGCGGCCTATTTGGAACTGTCCGGATTGTCTTATAAAACCGTCTACGTTCTGATGTCGGTGTGTTATATTTTGCCGGAAATGATGCGCAATATGCGGAAAATCCAGCAGGCACAAAAAGTTCGCGGAACCAATCCGCAAAAAACGTTGATTCAGAAATTAAAGTCAGTCCTGCCGGTTCTAATTCCATTGGTGATTAAGACCTTGGATCAATCGATGACGCGGTCGATTTCTCTCCAACTGAGAGGTTTTGATAATCTCAACCGGACTGTCAGAACCTCCCAGCGCGTGTATCGCCTGTCGCGGACGCTGCACATTGGTCTGACTGGATTGGCAATTTTATTGATTGGGTGGAAGATATGGACGAAGATAAACGGATTGTAATTGAAAATTTGACCACCCGTTATCCGGGTACTGAGCAACCACAACTGCGTCAGATTAACGCGGAGGTTCATACCGGTCAGGTGGTTGGGATTATCGGGAATAGCCACTCCGGCAAATCGACTTTGTGCCGTGTGCTGGCAGGGGTCATTCCCAAAATTGTGTCTGCTGAGATTGAGGGCGATTGGCACATGTTTGGCCAGCGAGTGTCCGACAATTGGCCCGTTTATAATGCCATGAATGGAGTTGTACTGCAAAATCCAGCTGGCCAACTAAGCGGGTTGGCAGACACGGTTGCCGATGAAATCGCCTTTGACTTGATTAATCAGGGAATGGCTGAAGAACTGATTCAAAAACGGGTTGAAGAAGTTGCCGCGCAAATGGGGCTGATTGAACAGCTGAATTTGCGTCCCGAGAGCCTTTCCGGTGGTCAGAGCCAGCGGTTGGCAATTGCCACGGCGATTGTGGCTAACCCGGCTGTTTTGATTATGGATGATCCGACCAGTCAAATGGATCCCCTTGGCCGCCGACAATTTTTCCAATGGCTGGCCCAAGTCAAAGAGACGACTGTCTTCATTGTCACCAGTGAAATTGACGATTTGTGCGAAGTCGCCGACGTTGTGTGGGTGCTGCACGAGGGTCAAATGGTAGCCCAGGGCAGGCCGGGTGAGGTGTTTAATCATTTGGTAGCTGACTGGCAGATTCCAGCCCCGACAATCCAGCAACTTGCTCAAAAAATGGATTGGCACTTGGCTGATGGCCGGTATCCGGTGAATGACGCTGATCTGAAGGAGGTTCGTTATGTCCACAATTGAACTGAGCCACCTGACGTTCACTTATCCGGAACAGTCCTTTAGCTTGGATGTTGAAGACAAACACTTCGCCGATCCGATGGTGGCGATTGTCGGCCAAAATGGTGCCGGCAAATCAACGCTCTTCAAATTGTTGACGGGTTTGCTGACACCACAAACCGGTGTGATTAAGATCGATGGAGAAAATTTTAATGATCTTAAACCAGTCGAAAAGTTACTGAAGGTTGGGATTACTTTTCAGAATCCTGACGATCAGCTTTTCAACCCGACCGTTCAACGAGAGGTGGAGTGGAGTGTCGCGCAGGTCATGGATGACCACGACACGATTACGAGGCGGGCTTTAGCGGCTCTAAAAAGAGTTGGCTTGGATGATAAAACAGCTGAAAGTCCATATGACCTGTCATTGTCGGAACGCAAGCTGTTGAGCGTTGCCACAGTTTTGGCAGTGGATCCGGCGATTTATTTATTTGATGAGCCGATGATGTCGCTTGATTGGGAAAGCCGGCGCAAGTTGACCGCAATTTTCCATCAGTTGGCTGATTCGGGCCACCAAGTTGTGACCATCACCCATGACATGGATTGGGTCGCCGCCGAGTTTGAGTCGGTGTATGTTATGGAACACGGGAAGTTTGGCTTCGCCGGCAGTCCACGGGAATTGTTCAGCAATCACGAACTTGTCCAGCGAGTGGGATTACTACCACCGCGGATTATGGACATAGCGGAGTCGCTGGGTGATTCACAGACATATTTATCGGTTAATGATTATTGCCAGAAAAATCGAGATGTATAGAAAAAGTCACCTCTGCGGGTTTTCCAGGTTGAAGGATTAACTTCAGCTTCTGGCAAGAACTCACATGGGTGACTTTTGTGTTTAATAACGTTTCATGATCATCGGGTGCTTCCTCAGATCACTCGGTTTGATTTTACTTTGTTTCATGGTCATAATCATATACCATTTCTTTTGGATTTTTTGTTTGACTAATACAAAATAGGTCTTCATAGGTCTTCGCATTTTTAGCGCCCATTAGGATCATCAGTATAATTTTCTGAATTAGGAGACTGTCCCATCACTATTCGAACTTCGTCTCCCAACTTACGCTGTTCCCATTCATCCATGAATCCTTTAAATCGCAATTCTGGAACTTTCTTTTTAACTGAATCATCTATTTTCGCCATAGTCCCCACCATTTTATTGGTTTTTCTTGTTCTTCTATCCTTTTTTGATCTTTGATTTGTTCCTGCAAATTTTCCAACTTCTCTTTAAGAGCGTTCACTTCATCTTTATATTGATTGTCTAAGTGTTTGGATTCTGTTTCCTGTGAGGGCATTTTGAGGGCTTTTAAGTTATCATTTTCCGCCTTGTATTCTTCTAGCAACTTTTTATCTTGCAAGGCTAATCGTTGTTACTGGTCTAACAAATTAGTTAGTTTTTCTATTTGTTGGTCTTTGCTACTTATTTGTTGGTCTTTGGTATTTGATTTGCTACTACTTTCTACTTTACCTAAAATTATTTTTTCTGCTTTAGAATTTATTAGATTAGACCCATTGGAACTTTTAAGCTGTAATTCTTTTGGTAACCTTTGGTAGTGATATTGAATATTTTGTTTTGTAACACTCAACTCATCCGCCAGCTCTTTGATCGTTTTTAAGTCTTCACTCATGGTTTAAGTTCTGCCTTTTAACCGTTGGTAGATATTGTTCAATGGCTTTTTTGAGGTAGCGTGCGATATTATGCTTAGAATATTCTTCACGTCTGTTGGCAATATAAGACAAGTGGTCTTTAACACTATTTAGCCCTCTTAATTCTTTCAGTTCGTCATAGAGGGGGTAAACATGGACTTGCAATCCTGCCATGATTTTTGTATCTTGCATTTCAAACGGACTTAGCAACATATTTTCTAGCAATAGCGTGGTGTACTTGCTTTTCATTGCTTCAATAGCTAGCTTATCTTCGGTTTCTGCTTTGCGTGCTTTATCTTCTTGATAGGCGGTATCTTCTAACTTATAGCTGTTATCGTCTGCTCGACGTTTCTTTCGTAACCAGATATCCAATGTTAAACCGTCCGCATCAATCGCTCGATAGAGATAATGCCAACGCCCCTTAATTTTGATATAGGTTTCATCCATTTTCCACGAATAGAAGGACTGTTTATTTTTATTTTTCCAGAGATGATAGAGGATTTTACTGTATTCTTGAACCCACCGATAAATCGTAGTGTGACAAACATTTATTCCACGGTCATAAAGCAATTCCTGAACTTCACGATAGCTCAGATTGTAACGTAGGTAATAACCAACAGCGACAATGATGACGTCTTGTTGGAATTGTTTGCCTTTAAAATGATTCATCTCTCAAGCCTTACTAACCTTTTTTCTGCTCTTTGAGAAGCTGAAGGTCGTGCTAGTAACTACCTATTTGGTTTGATTAACTCCATAATTTATCTGGTGCTTGCCCTTCAAAAAGGCTTCTATGGTGAGGTTTTAACAACTCTCTATTTTACAATTATGCAGCCAATTGGTCTCTTGGTTTGGATTTATCAAGCCCAGTTTAAGAAAGAACAACAAGAGTTTGTCGCACGTAAACTAGACGGCAAGGGTTGGACAAAGTATCTTTCTATTAGTGTTCTTTGGTGGTTGGCCTTTGGGTTTATTTATCAGTCTATCGGAGCTAATCGTCCCTATCGTGATTCTATCACTGATGCGACCAATGGTGTAGGGCAAATCCTCATGACAGCTGTTTACCGTGAACAGTGGATATTCTGGGCTGCTACTAATGTCTTTTCAATCTATCTCTGGTGGGGAGAAAGCCTGCAAATCCAAGGGAAATACTTGATTTATCTCATTAACAGTCTAGTTGGTTGGTACCAGTGGAGCAAGGCAGCTAAGCAGAATACGGATTTACCTAACTAGAAAAAGATGTTTTAAGTTTTGGGATAAAACAGATAGAGTTGATAATCGAGGATTTGAGATGATGAAAGAGAGGATCGGTGGGTTCTCTTTTGTTGTTGAAAAGATAAAAAACTCAGTAGCCTAGAAATAAGGCAACTGAGCTCTACTCTGTATTCAATTTTTAGGAATGAGAAGGTCTAGATAAAACTGGACAACTTCCTGTTCTGTGAAGTCTTGTCCTTTTTTTAGCCACCAGGTCAATGTCTCGATAAAGTTGGTTACAACTAAGTGTTGGAGATAAGAAGCAGGCAGACCTGGGTGAGCTTCTTTCAACTCATCAGCCAGCATGGGATAGACGTGGTATTCCAACTCTCTCTGGAGTTGACGGAGGAAGTAGTCATTTTTGGAGAATAGTAAACTGGTGATATGATCTTGGTTTTTCTGAAAATGCAGAAAGAGGTGGGCGAGGTAATCTTCGGTTGAAATGGCTATCTGTTTTTCAAAAAGATGATGGAAGAGGTAGCGACATAGCTCGTCCAGAAGCAGCTCCTTGCTCTCATAGTGACAGTAAAAGGTGGAGCGTCCCACATCTGCTAGGTCAATAATATCCTGAACAGTAGTGGCCTCGTAGCCCTTATCGTTCAAAAGTTGTAGAAAAGCTTGATAAATGGCTTTTTTTGTTTTACTGATACGGCGGTCAATCTTAGTCATATGGACACTTGAAGCAAATTGTTCAGAACTGAATAAAGCTGACGCTTTGCTTCTATCCTTCCTTTGAGTTTTAGTGGATAATGATAATGAACAAGATGTTCATAAATCTATTATAACAAAGGAATGAGAAATATGAAGGCAAAATATACTGTTTGGCTAGCTTTTTTCTTAAATTTGACTTATGCCATTGTCGAGTTTATCGCTGGTGGAGTGTTTGGGTCCAGTGCAGTTCTTGCTGACTCGGTGCATGACTTGGGAGATGCGATTGCAATTGGAATATCAGCCTTTCTAGAAACCATCTCTAATCGTGAAGAAGACAATCAGTACACCTTGGGCTATAAGCGGTTTAGTCTGCTAGGAGCCTTGGTAACAGCGATAATACTCATGACAGGATCTGTTCTAGTCATTTTGGAAAATGTTACGAAGATTTTAAATCCGCAACCAGTCAATGACGAGGGGATTCTCTGGTTAGGAATTATTGCGATTACTATTAATGTGTTAGCGAGTTTAGTGGTTGGTAAGGGAAAGACAAAGAATGAGTCTATTCTGAGTCTGCATTTTCTGGAAGATACCCTAGGGTGGCTGGCTGTGATTCTGATGGCCATTGTTCTTCGATTTACGGACTGGTATATCCTAGATCCGCTTTTGTCCCTTGTCATTTCTTTCTTTATTCTTTCAAAAGCTCTTCCACGTTTTTGGTCTACGCTCAAGATTTTCTTGGATGCTGTGCCAGAAGGACTAGAGACAGGTGATTTGGAGAAAGATTTGGAGGCTCTGACCAATGTCAAAAGTGTCAATCAACTTAGTATTTGGTCCATGGATGGTCTGGAAAATAATGCCATTATCCATCTCTGTTTAGAAGATTGGGAGCAGATGACGGAAACAAAGAATCAAGTACGTCAGCTCTTAGAAGAAAGAGGTGTGCAGAATATTACTATCGAAGTGGACACCAGTCAAAGCAATCATGCGCAACATAAGCGAAAGGTAACAGCTTTAGAGCAGCCCCACGGGCATCAACACTAGAAAAAGAGGCTGGGACAAAACTCAATTTAAAGAGAGAATGAAGTAAATCTTCACACAAAAACTCATAGTATCAAGGTTTCTAAACATTTGACACTATGCGCTTTTTGCCTAGCTTATTTAATATCTTAATCATTCCTTGTGCTTTCTCTCAAAGTCAGTCTAGTTCCTAGCATGGTCAAGCTTGGGATTTTGCGACCGTGGAGGACTTCCTTGTTAAGAATATCCATGCCTGCTCGGCCCATTTCCTCAGTATAGACCGTGATACTAGAAAGGGGTGGATAGACTTGCTTGGTCAGGCTGGTGTCGTTAAAGGAAATGAGGCTGACGCGGTCTGGCAGGCTAATTCCAGCTTCTTGGAGGGCACGGAGGGCGCCAATGGCCAAACTATCGCTGGCTGCGAAAAAGGCTGGTGGGAGTTGATCTCCCAGGCTCTGAATAGCCTCCTTCATCAAGTCATAGCCAGACTGGGCCGTAAAGCTTCCTTGAAAGACTAATGCATCATGATAGATTCCCTTTGTCTGACTGTAGTTTTTAAAATTCTCCAGCCGCTTATCCTCAATGATTTCTTCTTGATCAGTTGTTTCTTCAAGGCCTGTTAGAATCCCAATGCGATTCAACCCTTGACTGAGGAAATAATCGACAACCTGTTTCATGGCAGTATAAAAGTCCGTGATAATGCAGGTATGTCCTAGAGAGAGGGTATCGCTATCTAGAAATACAAGAGGCTTTTGGTATTCTTCAAAGGCAGAAATCTGTGCACGGCTAAACTTTCCGATGCAGAGAATCCCAATCACTTCCTCGCTCAGAGTAAAAGGATGGTCATTAAAATAACGCAAGATATCATAGTCCAGTTCTTGGGCTCTTTTTTCGATGCCTAGGCGAATCTGGTAGTAGTAGAGGTCGTCCAGCTCCCCTTGTTCGCTGACCCATTGGATAATGGCAATCTTTTGCTTGGGCTTGTGGGATTCCCCTGTTTTGAGGTGCTTGGTGTAGCCCAGCTCTTCAGCAACGGTTAAAATACGGTGTCTGGTTTCTTCTGTGACAGATAGACTCTGGTCGCGGTTGAGGACACGGGATACGGTCGCGATAGAGACAGAGGCTAGCTGTGCAATGTCTTTTAAAGTAGCCATAAATCCTCCTTCTTTTAGGTTAGTATATCATATTTTTCTGCTTTTTACTGATAGTTTAGTAAAATTTTAGTAAAAAGGATTGACCTTGGCAAATCCCTTGGATACAATAGAAGAAAACGATTACACGTTAAGGCGACTTAACGGACAGTCAAAGGAGAATTCATATGACACAACATCTTACTGCTGAAGCCCTTCGCAAAGACTTTCTTGCCGTTTTTGGTCAAGAAGCAGACCAAACTTTCTTTTCACCAGGTCGTATCAATCTGATTGGTGAACACACAGACTACAACGGTGGGCACGTTTTTCCAGCTGCTATTTCTTTGGGAACGTACGGTGCAGCTCGTAAGCGTGACGACCAAGTTTTGCGTTTCTACTCAGCCAACTTTGAGGACAAGGGAATCATCGAAGTGCCTCTTGCTGACCTCAAATTTGAAAAAGAGCATAGCTGGACCAACTATCCAAAAGGAGTTCTTCATTTCTTGCAAGAAGCTGGACATGTGATTGACAAAGGGTTTGATTTTTATGTTTATGGGAATATCCCAAATGGTGCTGGCTTGTCATCATCAGCGTCCTTGGAACTTTTGACAGGGGTTGTGGCAGAGCACCTCTTTGATTTAAAACTAGACCGTTTGGATTTGGTTAAAATCGGAAAACAAACTGAAAATAACTTTATCGGAGTCAACTCTGGTATCATGGACCAGTTTGCTATCGGTATGGGTGCTGACCAACGTGCCATTTACCTTGATACAAATACCTTGGAGTACGACTTGGTGCCGCTTGATTTGAAAGACAATGTCGTTGTTATCATGAACACCAACAAACGCCGTGAATTGGCGGATTCTAAATACAATGAACGTCGTGCTGAGTGTGAAAAAGCAGTGGAAGAATTGCAAGTTGCCTTGGATATTAAGACCCTGGGTGAATTGGATGAGTGGGCCTTTGACCAATACAGCTATCTGATTAAAGATGAAAATCGTTTAAAACGTGCTCGCCATGCTGTGCTTGAAAACCAACGTACTCTTAAAGCTCAAGCAGCCCTTCAAGCAGGTGATTTGGAAACATTTGGTCGTTTGATGAATGCGTCACACGTTTCCCTAGAGCATGACTATGAAGTAACTGGTTTGGAATTGGATACCCTTGTTCACACAGCTTGGGATCAAGAAAGTGTTCTCGGTGCTCGTATGACAGGGGCAGGTTTTGGCGGATGTGCCATTGCCTTGGTGCAAAAAGATGCTGTTGATGCCTTTAAGGAAGCTGTTGGCAAACACTACGAGGAAGTAGTTGGCTACGCTCCAAGCTTCTATATCGCTGAAGTTGCAGGTGGCACTCGCGTCCTTGACTAGTCAAAAGGAGGCTCTATAGTGACCTTAGTAGATAAATTTGTAACACATGTCATTTCTGAAAGTTCATTTGAGGAAATGGATCGAATCTACCTGACCAATCGTGTCTTGGCACGAGTGGGAGATGGTGTTTTGGAAGTTGAGACCAATCTGAATAAATTGATTGACCTCAAGGACCAGCTGGTCGAGGAAGCGGTTCGATTAGAGACGATTGAGGATAGTCAGACTGCGCGTGAAATCCTTGGTGCTGAACTGATGGACTTGGTAACTCCTTGTCCAAGTCAGGTCAATCGTGACTTCTGGGCAACCTATGTCCGATCTCCTGAGCAAGCGATAGAGGATTTTTACCAACTCAGTCAGAAAAATGACTACATCAAACTCAAGGCCATTGCTAAGAATATTGCTTATCGTGTTCCATCTGATTACGGTGAACTTGAAATTACCATCAACCTCTCTAAGCCTGAAAAGGATCCGAAAGAGATTGTGGCAGCCAAGTTGGTGCAAGTTAGCAATTATCCCCAGTGTCAGCTTTGTCTAGAGAATGAAGGTTACCATGGTCGGGTCAACCACCCAGCTCGCAGCAACCACCGGATTATCCGTTTTGAAATGGCTGGTCAGGAATGGGGCTTCCAGTATTCGCCCTATGCTTACTTTAATGAGCACTGTATTTTCTTAGATGGGCAGCATCGTCCCATGACGATTAGCCGTCAGAGCTTTGAACGCCTGCTGGCTATCGTAGAGCAGTTTCCAGGATATTTTGCTGGATCTAATGCAGACCTGCCAATCGTTGGTGGTTCTATCCTAACCCATGACCACTATCAGGGGGGACGGCATGTATTTCCTATGGAATTGGCTCCCTTGCAAAAGACCTTCCGATTTGCTGGTTTTAAGCAGGTTAAGGCTGGAATTGTCAAGTGGCCCATGTCAGTGCTGCGTTTGACTTCGGATTCCAAAGAGGATTTGATCAACTTGGCTGATAAGATTTTGCAGGAATGGCGGCAATATTCAGACCCTAGTGTGCAAGTCTTGGCAGAAAGTAATGGAACACCACACCATACCATTACACCCATTGCTCGTAAACGCGATGGACAGTTTGAGTTGGACTTGGTTTTACGAGATAATCAAACATCACCAGAACATCCTGATGGCATCTATCATCCCCACAAGGATGTCCAACATATCAAGAAGGAAAATATCGGCTTGATTGAGGTCATGGGCTTGGCTATCTTACCACCACGTCTGAAAGAAGAAGTAGAGCAAGTCGCCAGCTATCTCGTGGGAGATGGGGATACAGTTGCCGCTTATCATCAGGAATGGGCAGACCAACTCAAAGCCCAACATCCAGATCTAGCGGATAAAGAAAAAGCCCTTGAAATTGTCAAGGATTCTGTGGGTGCCATCTTTGCGCGTGTACTTGAGGATGCAGGAGTTTACAAGCAGACGGAACAAGGACAGGTAGCCTTTATGCGCTTTGTAGAGCAGGTCGGAATTTTACCAGGATAGGAGCCTTCTCCTTGCACAGTCTTATAAAAAGTAGTATCATAGTGTCGTTTGAAATATCAGGAGGAAACGATGAAAGACTTTCATTTTGACGCTATATCTGCCTTTGAAAATTACGAAATTGAACAAATGAGAGATGGTCACGTTGTGGTGACGACCAAAGTAGTGGACTCGTCGCTCAACTACTATGGCAATGCCCATGGTGGCTATCTCTTTACCCTTTGTGACCAGATCAGTGGTTTGGTGGTTATCTCGCTGGGGCTTGATGGAGTGACACTCCAATCTTCTATCAACTACCTCAAAGCAGGAAAACTCGACGATGTGTTGACTATTAAAGGAGAATGCGTCCATCAAGGTCGCACAACCTGCGTAGTGGATGTGGATATTACCAATCAAGAAGGCAGAAATGTCTGTAAAGCAACCTTTACCATGTTTGTCACAGGCCAACGGTCAGATGACAGACAGGTAAGGATATAACATAAAAAACTCTAAGCAGACAGAGACTGCTAGCTCATGACAGAAAAAGAAGTTTAGTCTATAATGAAGATGAACAATACCAATCCGTGGTGTTTAATAGGGCTTTTCCTAGCCTGTACAAAAAACTGGATGAACAAGAGTCATGAGATAACTCGAATATGCCTTGAGCATGAAAATAAAATTACTAGTAGCCTCTTGTTCAATTGTTCAAATAGTGGCTCTTTGTCAACTGTAGTGGGTTGAAGAAAAGCTAAGATCTAGAAAGGACGGATTTCGTCCTTTCTTTTTTGATATTTAGGGTAATAAAAATTCGTTTTTTGAAGTTTTCAAAGTTCCGAAAACCAAAGGCATTGCGTTTGATAAGTTTGATGAGATTATTGGTCGCTTCTAATTTGGCGTTAGAATAGTGTATTTGAAGGGTGTTGACAATCTTCTCTTTGTTCTTTAGAAAGGTTTTAAAGACAGTCTGAAAAAGAGGATGAACCTGTTTTAGATTGTCCTCAATAAGTCCGAAAAATTTGTCAGGTTCCTTATTCTGAAAGTGAAAAAGCAAGATTTGATAGAGATGATAGTGGTGTTTCAAGTCTTCTGAATAACTCAAAAGCTTGTCTAGAATCTCTTTGTTGGTTAGATGCATACGAAAAGTAGGGCGATAAAATCGCTTATCACTCAGTTTACGACTATCCTGTTGAATGAGCTTCCAGTAGCGCTTGATGACCTTGTATTCATGGGATTTTCGCTCAAATTGATTCATGATTTGAACACGGACGCGACTCATAGCACGGCTAAGATGTTGTACAATGTGAAATCGATCTAGAACGATTTTAGCGTTAGGAAAAAGTTTTCTGGCAATATCGTAGTAGGGACTAAACATATCCATCGTAATGATTTTCACCTGACAACGAACGACTCTATCGTAGCGCAGAAAGTGATTTCGGATGATAGCTTGTGTTCTACCTTCAAGAACGGTGATAATGTTGAGATTATCAAAATCTTGTGCAATGAAACTCATCTTTCCCTTAGTGAAGGCATACTCATCCCACGACATAATCTTTGGAAGATGAGAAAAATCATGTTTAAAACGGAAGTCATTGAGCTTTCGAATGACAGTTGAAGTTGAAATGGCAAGCTGATGTGCAATGTCTGTCATAGAAGTCTTTTCAATCAACTTTTGCGCAATTTTTTGGTTGATAATACGAGGGATTTGGTGATTTTTCTTGACGAGAGAGGTCTCGGAGACCATCATTTTCGAGCACTGATAGCACTTGAAACGGCGTTTTCTAAGGAGGATTCTAGTAGGCATACCAGTCGTTTTGAGGTAAGGAATCTTAGAAGGTTTTTAAAAGTCATATTTCTCCATTTGACTTCCGAACTCAGGGCAAGATGGGGCGTTGTAGTCCAATTTGGCGATTATTTCCTTGTGTGTATCCTTATTGATGATATCTAGAATCTGGATATTAGGATCTTTAATGTCTAGTAATTTTGTGATAAAATGTAATTGTTCCATACGATTCTTTCTAATGAGTTATTTGGTCGCTTTTCATTATAGAGCCGAAGAAGTTTACGAGAATCATCCATAGAGGAAATGATTTATGCTGAATTACTCCAAAAATCTTCCGAGCTTTTTGTAGAGGATTGTAATCAGATGTTGACCAACCTAAACTATAACATCTTAACTAAGAAAGCAAGTATTTGAAACCAATGCTTAATAAGCTATGTTCCTTTAAAATTTCAAATTACTAGCTATATTCTAAAGAATTACTTTATTCATTTTTTAGCCAATGTTTTTATAAACAAAATATTTGATTCCTTTCACACACATTGCATATTATGAGCTCATTATAACGAGGGAGATATGATTATAAGTTATTATAATAAGTTTAAGCATCATTTAGAAGTTATGATGTTTAACAGAAGAGTCAATAAGATTTTAAAAAAATTTTATTCAAGGAATTCTATAACTTCAGAAATTACAGAAAGTGAGCACTATTTAGAAGATTTTCGCAATAAATTATTATTTTTTTTGAAACGAATTCAAAAGGAGGAAAACGGAAAAGAAATTTTAGAGCTTACTGTCAATATACTTGAATATCATTATAGATATTATTCTAGAAAGAGCTTTGATAGTTTCTATGATTTTGCTTTTGATAAAGTTAGAGAAATTTATACTGCTAGTTTTGGAGATATTAAACGTTGTAAATTTTCTTCAATTCTAAATAAAAATCCCCACGTCTATAATAGTAGTGAACATATGCTGTCAGAATTCGCAGATAGACTGGAAATTCAGAATCAGCTTATAGATGGTTATATAAGAAGAATATTTGGATTCGAATACGAGTTAACTACATTACAAAAAAAGATTAGTGAACAGAGATTAAGTTTATCAAACTATCTACATGAGTTTATGACTGATAAAACAAATAGCATACAGATTGCTAATACAATTAACAATGCTCATAAAGATTTAAATAACACTCTTTATAGGTATGATAGAGTAGAGAGTGAAATTAGAAAAAGAAAGAAAAAAACTAAAAATATTTTTAAAGAAACAAATTTTCTAGTTTTATTAGATGATTTTAGTGGTTCTGGTGAAACTATCATAGATTATTTAAGTATATTACAAAAACATTTACCTCCAACAGTACGTGTTCTTATTTTTTGTTTACATGGTATGTCTGATGCGGAACAAAAATTAATTGAATGGTCTAACAACAATACAAATTTAGATGTAACTGTTACTTTTCGGACTTTAGAGGAAAGATTTTTTGATAGAATAGAATTTCAAACACAGAATGCTCAAACTAAATTTGAAGCTTTCGAAGAAAATTCTGTATTAGATGAATCTGAAAAAAAATATATTCTAGGTTATGATAAGACTCAAGCTCTTGTAACAAACTATAGGAATACTCCAAATAATACGTTTAGTATATTTTGGAAAAAATCAGAAAATAAGAAATGGAAGCCTCTTTTTCCTAGAAGTGAAAAATATACTACAAAAGAACGTAGTACATTTAACAACAGCCAATGTACTTTTATTCGTCAAAATATTTATGGATCTTTTAAGAAAAATCCTATTGACTATCTTGAGTTTTCTAATAATGAGATGATAGGTATAATTATATTTTTAGTTTATATTAATCAAAATGAAAAAAAATATTTTATAAATGATGATAATGATGTTGTAATTGAACTTGTAAAAGATTATAATAGTAATGTGTTACAGGATTGTCTGGATCATAAGTTTCTAAAAAAATCTCCTAGCTACTATACATTGTCTGAATTGGGATTTGAATTATTAAATAATCTTGAATTATCTAATTCATCATTAAAGTCTTTATCAAAAAGTATAGTATTTGAAGCTGAAGATTGTTTAGCACCAGACTCTGATTATCGCCCTGAGATAAGCAGTTGAATCACGAATCTGTGCATTCTAATTAAGCAAAGGTGTAAATCAATAAATTATATACAATAGTACCTACATCTGTACGTACTATTAGATTTGCTTATGAACTTATTACAATGTACATACAGATGTAGGTACTATTGAAATTATTTACTTAAGTTATAGTTTTCTAATTTTTGAAATTATTTACTTAAATTATATTTTTTAATATTGGGGTTATTTTAGGGGGAATAATGTGGACAAAGGAATCTATTGAAATTTATGAAAGACGGTTAAAGTCTAACGGACTTCCTGTAATTTTTGATGTTGAACATTTACGAAGATTAATAGGTGTTGAAAAAAATTACTTTTATAAACTAACTAATTCTGTTGAGGCTAGTTATATTTCTCGTTTTATTGATAAACGAACCGTAAAAAAAAGACATCCTGTTGAAAAAAGACATCTACTTATTCCTGGATTCAACCTAAAACTGATTCAAATCTGGATTTTAAAGAATATCTTATATACACAACCTGTTGCTACACCTGCTACAGGCTTTATAAAGCAAAAATCCATTGTAGATAATGCCACACCTCATATTGGGAAAAATTATATCTTTAAAACTGATATCTCAAATTTTTTCCCATCTATAAAATTCAAAAATGTTTTTAACTTATTTTTAAAATTTGGCTATACTTCAGAAGTATCATATATCTTAACAATACTTTGTACCTATGAGGGATACTTACCACAAGGTGCTCCAACAAGCCCTTATCTTTCTAACTTAATATTCCGTGATTTCGACGAAAAGTTAGAAAACATCTGTTCTCTTTCAGAATACAAGTATACTAGGTATGCAGATGACATAACCATTTCTAGTAATAAAAAGATTTCTTCAATAGAAGTAGATTATTTGTCTCAAACAATTGAACAGTTTTTACAAACCATCAATTATTTTTTGAAATTAAACACTGCAAAAACTAAAATTTTGCGTCCCGGACAGAGGAAAATCATCACAGGGGTGCTTGTCAATAAAACATTAAATGTCCCCAAAGAATTAATAAGTGAAATACGATTGGAAATATATTGTCTACAAAAATACGGAGCTTCTAAACGTATAGAAGCCTATAACCAAAAACATAATACAAATTTAGATAGATACTCCTATCGTCAAAAACTATATGGGAAAATCTGTTTTGTCAATATGATTAACCCTAAAAAAGCTGAGAAATTCTATGAACAGTTTTATGATATAAATTGGATGAAGTAAAAAAATTTTGCTTTTTATAGCAAAATCAAATAAACTTATAAAAGAATTCATATCCTTGTACAACTCCTTGCATTTTTTTGATTATCTAATATACTTTAAATGTACCGATGAGATATCTAGTACACCTCCGTTAAAAACCATTATCAGATTGGTAATTTTGCTCTAACATGCTTTATCTTTTTTATGTTAGTACCTCCTTTCTATAAAATTTTAACGTTTCCTTTATACAAATAGCTATTAGATAGTAATAAAAATAACTTTCTAGTAAAGAAAGCACTGTCAACTTCCTCTGATAGTGCTTTTATTTATGTGACTATTAGTCCGTCTCGCTCCGCTAGGTGCGAGACAAAAAATCATGTCACACATGTCTTTTTTGAAAGTACTGGCATTAAAAAATCCTCACACATTACGCAAGGAAATCGCTATATCAAACAGGCTCTGACACTGTCGGGATTAATTGTAGCACATTCTAAGGATCCAGCTTTTTCTTCTTTTTACAATCGAATTTCCCAAAGAGGAAGCAAGATGAAGGCGATTATTGCTTGTGCTCATAAGATTCTAAGAATCATTTATAAACTACTCTCCACCAAGCAGACTTATCAAAAAGAAAAGGCGCTAGGACTGAGGAAACAGTTCTAACGTCCAAACTAAAAAAATTTCAATTACAGTATAGCACAGGAAGTGATTTTTTGCGCTTTTTTATTGTTTTTTCAAATAAAAGAGGCTCACACCTCTTTTTCTTATTTCTTCTTATGATTTAATACCGCATTGAGGACAATAGCAAGTAGGCTAGCTACAACGATTCCGTTTGAAAAGAACATTTGGAAGGCTGTCGGCATGCTGACAAAGAGATTACTGTTGTTGAGTCCGACACCTGCAGCGATTGATACAGCTGCGATAAGGAAGTTATGTTCATTGTTAGCAAAGTCAACACGAGCGAGGATTTGCATCCCTTGAATAGATACAAAACCAAACATCACCAGCATGGCACCACCGAGGACAGGGCTTGGAATGATTTGGGCAAGGGCACCAAACTTAGGAAGGAGTCCAAGGAGAACCAGGAAACCAGCCGCGTAGTAGATTGGCAGGCGAGTCTTGATACCTGATAATTTAACCAAACCAACGTTTTGTGAAAATCCTGTGTAAGGGAAGGTGTTAAAGATTCCTCCGAGAAGTACGGCCAAGCCTTCTGCGCGGTAACCGTTGCGCAGGCGTGTGCTGTCGATTGGGTCTTTCGTGATATCAGACAAGGCCAGATAAACACCAGTAGACTCAACCATAGACACCGTTGCGATGATACACATCATGACAATAGATGAGATTTCAAAGGTTGGCATCCCAAAGTAGAGGGGAGTTGGGACATGGACAAGTGGTGCTGCTGCAACAGGAGAGAAGTCCACCAACCCCATGCTAGCAGCAATGGCAGTTCCAACAACCAGACCAATCAAAATAGAGATAGATTTGATAAATCCTTTGGTAAAGATGTTAATCAAGAGGATAATCAAAACAGTGATAGCTGCAAGCAAGAGACTTTGACCAGTTGGCTCTGGAACGTTATTTCCCATATTTCCAATAGCGACAGGAATCAAGGTTAAACCAATCGTAGTAATAACAGATCCTGTTACGATAGATGGGAAGAGATTGGCTACTTTTGAGAAGATGCCTGAAACAAGAACCACGTAAATCCCTGATGCGATAAGGGCACCAAACATAGCACCACTACCATGACTTTGACCAATCATAATCAAAGGAGCGACTGATTGGAAGGCAACTCCGAGAACGACTGGTAGTCCAATTCCAAAGTATTTGTTGAGTTGGAGTTGGAGGAAGGTCGCCACCCCGCACATGAAGATATCTGTGGAAATCAGGTAGGTCAACTGCTCAGCTGAATAGCCAAGGGCTGTTGCAATCATGATGGGAACTAGGATAGAACCTGAGTACATGGCTAGTAAGTGCTGCAAGCCAAGAACGGCTGCTTGCGAGTGTTTTTCTTGAGTTTGCATTAGAGATCTGCCTCCTTAAATACGACCTGACCATTTTCAAAACGATCCAAGCGAGCGAGTGATAGAACAGGATAGCCTGCTTTTTCAAGCAAATCACGGCCATCTTGGAAGGACTTTTCAATCACGATACCGATAGCTTCGACTGTGGCACCGGCCTGTTCGATGATTTGAATCAAGCCTTTGGCAGCTTGGCCATTAGCAAGGAAATCGTCAATAATCAAGACCTTGTCCTCTGGTGAGAGGAATTTTCCAGCGATGGAAACGGTGCTAGTCACCTGCTTGGTAAAGGAGTAGACTTCGGCAGTTAAGATTCCTTCGTTCATGGTGATGTTTTTAGCTTTCTTTGCGAAAATCATGGGAACGTTTAAGGATTCGGCAGTAAAAATGGCTGGGGCAATGCCTGAAGCTTCAATGGTCACGACCTTGGTAATGCCAGCAGTAGCGAATTTTTCCGCAAAAACTTTACCAATCTCTCGCATCAAGCTAAAGTCAACTTGGTGAGTTAAAAATGAATCCACCTTGAGGATGTTATCACCCAAGATATGCCCATCCTTGAGGATGCGCTCTTCTAATAATTTCATAAGACCTCCTAAAGTCTAAAAGCCAGTTTACTTGTTGGTTAAATGTTTCTATAGTGATCCAGTTTGCTAGTACTATATATTTGATAAAACTAGTACGAGCGAAGCGAGTCTTATCAAATATTTCCCGTTGTAGTGGTATCATAGACAATAATCTTGTTATTGTCTAGGACGGGATTTTTGAGACTTTTGGCTCAAAAATTAGGGATGAAATTCCGGAGGAAGTTGCTCCCGTCCGCACTAATTAAGGGAAATATTAAAAATATTCAAAAAGGACTTACTTAATCTCTAAGCAAGTCCCCAAAATAGGCATGGCAAAAACGACCATACCTCACTTCTGACTTACTTATTGTTAGGTGTTCCGGCACCTTGTAGAAACGTCGTGCCAATTCACGACATAAACAAGTAAAACGATATTCAATTTAACATAGGCTTGTGCCAATGTTTTTATTTTACACCAAATAACTTTAAAAATCAAATGTTTTGTTAGTGTTTTGGCTTGAAAAACGAACAAATATAATAAAAATGGGCAAAAATTAACTTATTGGCTAACATTTAGAAGGTTTTTCCATCATAAAAGGCATATTATCAAGATTCTTCAAGACCTGACAATATGCCTTTTTCTGATTTGAAAGATTTTTTCTATTCTCTATTCGCTAAATCTTAAAAAATAGCCATCTGGGTCCAAAACTGCAAATTCGTGAGGGTAAATAAAGCTATCTCCCACTCGAAATTCTCTTTTGGTCAGCGGACGATGGATAGGATAGTCAGCTTCCAGCAGTTTTTGGTGGAGCTGAGGGACATCTTCAATGCCAAAGGAAATATTAACACCGCGCCCGAAAGGATAGGTTAGTTGGGCTAATTCTTCTGTGCTGCCTTCTTCTAGCATAAGTTGGCAGTCTTCAAGCGAGAGGAAGAGAAATTTCTCCTCTGGACGCTCGTATTCGACAGAAAATCCCAGCAAGTCGCAGTAGAAGTGGCGTGATTTTTCGATGTCAGATACTACAAATTCAGGAATGACAGCTTGATAGTCCATTCGTTTTCTCCTTAGAGTTCAATCTCCATGACAATCGGTGTATGGTCTTGGCGCGCACCGGAGTCAATCATATCAGATTTAGTGACCTTGTCAGCGATGCGGTTACTTGTCAGCCAGTAGTCGATTCTCCAGCCTGTATTGTTGATTTTAGAAGTCTTGCTGCGCTGTGCCCACCAAGTGTAGCGTTCTGGAACATCGCCGTGAATGTGGCGGAAAGTATCCGTAAATCCAGTTGCTAAAAGGTTGGTAAATCCAGCACGCTCCTCGTCGGTAAATCCTGGTGAACGGCGGTTGCTAGCAGGATTTGCAAGGTCGATCTCATTGTGGGCCACGTTGTAGTCACCGGTTGCAAGGACTGGTTTTTCTTTGTCTAGTTCAGCCAAGTATTCCGCATATTTGACATCCCAGACTTGGCGTTTTTCCAAGCGTTTGAGACCATCACCAGCATTTGGTGTGTAAACTTGCGTTACGAAAAATTCATCAAATTCTAGAGTGATGATGCGGCCTTCCAAGTCCATGGTAGAAGGGGCACCGATTTCTGGGAAGCTGATAGTTGGTGTAAGTTCTTTCTTATAAAGGAACATAGTACCAGCATAGCCTTTCCGGGCAGGTTCTTGGGAAGAACGCCACGTGTTTTCGTAGTTTGGAAAGAGTTCAGCTAAAATTTCCAAGTGTTTCTTTGTAGGACCCTTGGCAGAAAGTTTGGTTTCTTGGATAGCGATGATATCAGCATTTTCAGCGACCAAGGTTTGTAGGACTTCTTGGGACAATTTGGCGCGAGCTGAGTCACTAGTTAGGGCTGCATTGAGGGAATCAATATTCCATGAGATGAGTTTCATAAAGTTACCTTTTTCATTCAGATTATAGATTTTATTATACCAAAAAAAGCTCTATTTCCCCAACGTATGGTTTGAAAAATCCCCCTCTTTCGTTTATAATGAAGAATGATTTTATGAAAGGGAGTGAAAATAAATGAAATTTTACTCATATGACTATGTGCTTAGCCAAATCAGTCAACAAAATGGAATCATGATTGGCTTTGGGATTGTGCTCCTAGCTATCACAGGATTTTTTGCCTTTAAGGCCTATCGTGATAAAAAGGGGACTAAGTTTCGGGAATTGGTTATGATTTTGGCCTTGACCTTAGTGGCCATGCTTTTAGTGACAATTTCAAAATACCAGACCAATCAAGCCTCTAACAATCAATTTCAAACTTCCCTTCATTTCATAGAGGTCATTTCTAAAGACTTGGGAGTGGATAAATCAGAAGTTTATGTCAATACTTCAGCTGCCACTGATGGAGCGCTTGTAAAGGTAGGTTCAAATGTCTACCGCGCCATGAACGGGAGCCAACCAGACAAGTATCTTTTAGAGAAATTAGAATTGCATCAAACAGACGCTATTGAATTGGTGGAGGTAAGCAAATGACACTCAACTATATGGAAATTTTAATCAAACTGGCCTTGGGTCTTTTCTCGCTTGTTTTTGTTATCAATGTGACAGGAAAGGGGAACCTAGCACCTAACTCTGCGACAGACCAAATTCAGAACTATGTTCTTGGTGGTATCATCGGTGGGGTGATTTACAATAGTTCAATCAGCATCCTGCAATACGCAGTGATTCTGATGATGTGGACGATTTTGGTCTTGACCCTCAAATGGCTTAACAACAATGTTCGTTTTGTCAAACGTTTGATTGATGGAAAACCAACTCTGCTCATCAAAAATGGGCAGATTGACCCAGAAGCCTGTCGTTCAGTTGGCTTGTCTGCAGCGGATGTGGCCCTCAAACTTCGTAGTCAAGGGATTTTCCAGATGAAACAAGTCAAACGAGCTGTGCAGGAGCAAAATGGCCAACTCATCGTGGTCCAAATGGGAGATGAAAATCCTAAGTATCCAGTTGTGACTGACGGTGTGATCCAAGTGGAAGTCTTGGAATCGATTGGCCGTAGCGAAGAGTGGCTGCTTGATAACCTAAGCAAACAAGGGTATGACAATGTAGCCAATATCTTTATCGCTGAGTATGACAAGGGTGCGGTCACAGTCGTAACCTATGAATAAGAAAAACCTGGGGTCTTGGCCTCAGGTTTCCATTTGCAATCAGAAAGGGATGTTATGTCCATTATTCAAAAACTTTGGTGGTTTTTCAAGTTAGAAAAACGCCGTTATCTAGTCGGGATTGTGGCCCTGGTATTGGTTTCCGTCCTCAATCTCATTCCCCCTATGGTTATGGGGCGGGTCATTGATGCCATTACTTCGGAGCAATTAACCCAGCAGGACCTCCTTCTTGACCTATTTTACTTGCTGCTTGCAGCCTTTGGGATGTACTATCTGCGCTATGTTTGGCGTATGTATATCCTTGGAACTTCCTACCGTTTGGGGCAGATTATGCGGTCTCGTTTGTTTGAGCATTTCACAAAAATGTCTCCAGCCTTTTATCAAACCTATCGGACGGGGGACCTGATGGCACACGCAACCAATGATATCAATGCCTTGACTCGTCTAGCAGGTGGTGGGGTCATGTCTGCGGTGGATGCCTCAATCACGGCGTTGGTGACCTTGATGACCATGCTCTTGAGCATTTCATGGCAGATGACCTTGGTTGCCATTTTGCCCCTGCCTTTCATGGCTTATGCCACCAGTCGTTTAGGGAGAAAGACTCATAAGGCTTTCGGAGAATCGCAAGCTGCCTTTTCTGAACTCAATAACAAGGTACAGGAATCTGTATCAGGTATCAAAGTGACCAAGTCTTTCGGGTATCAGGCGGACGAGCTTAAGTCCTTTCAGGCAGTCAATGAATTGACCTTCCAAAAGAACCTGCAAACCATGAAATACGATAGTCTCTTTGACCCTATGGTTCTCTTATTTGTTGGTTCCTCCTATGTGTTAACCCTCTTGGTCGGCTCCTTGATGGTTCAGGAAGGGCAAATCACCGTTGGAAATCTGGTCACTTTTATCAGTTATTTGGATATGTTGGTCTGGCCTCTTATGGCCATTGGTTTCCTCTTTAATATCACTCAGCGAGGCAAGGTTTCTTACCAGCGGATTGAGGAACTTTTGTCTCAGGAATCTCCTGTAAAAGACCCAGAGATTCCTCAGGATGGTATTGAAAATGGGCGCTTGGAGTACGCCATTGACAACTTTGCCTTTGAAAATGAGGAAACACTGACAAATGTTCACTTTAGTTTGGAAAAAGGGCAAACTCTGGGATTGGTTGGTCAGACAGGCTCTGGAAAAACGTCCTTGATCAAGCTTCTCTTGCGTGAATACGATGTGGATAAGGGTGCTATTTACCTAAACGGTCATGATATTCGGGACTATCGTCTGACAGACCTTCGTAGTCTTATGGGCTATGTTCCTCAGGACCAGTTCCTCTTTGCGACCTCTATCTTAGACAATATCCGCTTCGGCAATCCTAAACTGCCTCTTTCAGTGGTCGAGGAAGCAACTAAGCTAGCTCAAGTTTACCAAGATATTGTAGACATGCCTCAGGGATTTGATACAGTTATCGGTGAAAAAGGAGTCAGTCTTTCTGGTGGGCAAAAGCAACGTCTGGCCATGAGTCGGGCTATGATTTTAGACCCTGATATCTTGATTTTGGATGATTCCTTGTCAGCCGTGGATGCCAAGACGGAGTATGCGATTATTGACAATCTCAAGGAGACGCGCAAGGACAAGACAACCATTATCACGGCTCATCGCCTTAGTGCGGTTGTCCATGCAGATTTAATCTTGGTTCTGCAAAATGGCCAAATTATCGAACGGGGCACGCACGATGACCTGCTTGCCCTGGATGGCTGGTATGCCCAAACCTACCAGTCTCAGCAGTTAGAAATGAAAGGAGAAGAAGATGCAGAATAAAAAAGAACAATGGGCTGTATTGAAGCGCTTGATGTCCTATCTCAAACCTTACGGTCTTCTGACTTTTTTGGCACTCAGTTTTCTCCTAGCAACGACGGTCATTAAAAGTGTCATTCCCCTTGTGGCTTCCCACTTTATTGACCAATATCTCAGCAATCTTAACCAACTCGCTGTGACGGTTTTGCTGGCCTACTATGGCCTTTATATCCTACAAACTCTGGTCCAGTATGTCGGCAATCTTCTTTTTGCGAGGGTGTCCTACAGTATTGTTAGGGATATTCGTCGGGATGCCTTTGCCAATATGGAGAAGCTGGGCATGTCTTATTTTGACAAGACGCCAGCAGGCTCCATCGTCTCTCGTTTGACCAATGATACCGAAACCATCAGTGATATGTTTTCGGGGATTTTATCCAGCTTTATCTCAGCAGTTTTTATCTTTCTGACAACCCTTTATACCATGTTGGTGTTGGATTTTCGTTTGACTGCTTTAGTCTTGCTCTTTCTCCCCTTGATTTTCCTTTTGGTCAATCTCTATCGGAAAAAATCGGTGAAAATTATTGAGAAAACCAGAAGTCTCTTGTCAGATATCAATAGCAAGCTGGCTGAAAACATCGAGGGAATCAGGATTATCCATGCCTTTAATCAAGAGAGGCGCCTGCAGGCAGAATTTGATGAAATCAACCAAGAACACTTGGTCTATGCCAACCGTTCTGTAGCCTTGGATGCCCTCTTTTTGCGCCCTGCCATGAGTTTGCTGAAACTCTTAGGTTATGCGGTCTTGATGGCCTACTTTGGCTATCGCGGACTTTATCTAGGAATAACAGCTGGAACCATGTATGCCTTTATCCAGTATATCAATCGTCTCTTTGACCCCTTGATTGAGGTGACGCAAAACTTTTCAACTCTTCAAACGTCTATGGTTTCTGCAGGTCGTGTCTTTGCCTTGATTGACGAGAAGACCTATGAGCCTCTTCAAAAAGATGGGCAAGCCAAAGTCCAAGAAGGCAATATCCGTTTTGAACATGTGTGTTTCTCTTATGATGGCAAGCACCAGATTCTGGATGATATTTCCTTTTCGGTTAAGAAGGGTGAGACCATTGCCTTTGTGGGCCATACAGGTTCAGGGAAATCTTCGATCATCAATGTCCTCATGCGCTTTTATGAATTTCAGTCAGGACGAGTTCTCTTGGATGGTGTGGATATTAGGGATTTCAGTCAGGACGAGCTGAGAAAAAATATCGGGCTGGTCTTGCAAGATCCCTTCCTTTATCACGGGACTATCAAGTCCAATATCGCTATGTACCAAGATATCAGTGATGAGCAGGTTCAGGCTGCGGCTGCCTTTGTCGATGCAGATTCCTTTATTCAAGAACTTCCTCTTGGATATGATGCACCTGTTTCTGAGCGTGGTTCTAGCTTTTCAACTGGACAGCGCCAGCTTCTAGCCTTTGCTAGAACCGTCGCTAGTCAGCCTAAAATTCTGATTTTGGATGAAGCGACAGCCAATATTGACTCTGAAACAGAAAGTTTGGTTCAAGCTTCTCTGGCTAAGATGAGACAGGGGCGGACAACCATTGCCATCGCCCACCGTCTTTCGACCATCCAAGACGCCAACTGTATCTATGTTTTGGACAAGGGGCGCATTATCGAGAGTGGAACCCATGAGGAACTCTTGGCCTTGGGAGGGACCTATCACAAGATGTATAGCTTGCAGGCAGGGGCTATGGCCTAATACTCGTTGATTTTCATTGAGTGTAAGAAGGAAATCCTTCAAATTACAGATTTCTTTCACCGCCTTTTCCATTTTGTGGTATAATGAAAAATGTTGACAAATAGTATAATAAAAACAAAGGAGAAACAGCATGCTGAAATGGGAAGACTTGCCCGTGGAAATGAAATCAAGCGAGGTTGAGTCTTACTACCAGCTTGTCTCTAAAAGGAAGGGTTCGCTGATTTTCAAGCGTTGTTTGGACTGGGTTCTAGCCTTTGTCTTACTGATTCTAACCTCTCCCATCTTTCTCATCTTGAGCATTTGGATTAAGTTGGATAGCAAGGGGCCAGTGATTTATAAGCAAGAGCGCGTGACCCAGTACAATCGACCTTTCAAGATTTGGAAGTTCCGTACCATGGTGACGGATGCGGATAAAAAAGGAAGTCTGGTGACTTCTGCTAACGATAGCCGCATCACCAAGGTTGGCAATTTTATCCGCCGTGTCCGTTTGGACGAACTGCCTCAGCTGGTCAATGTCCTTAAAGGCGAAATGTCCTTTGTCGGTACACGACCTGAAGTGCCACGCTACACAGAGCAGTATAGCCCTGAAATGATGGCGACCTTACTTTTACCAGCAGGGATTACCTCTCCAGCCAGCATCAACTACAAGGATGAGGACACTATTATCAGTCAAATGACCGAAAAAGGCCTGTCAGTTGACCAAGCCTATGTAGAGCATGTTCTTCCTGAAAAGATGCGCTATAACCTCGCCTATCTTCGAGAGTTTAGTTTCCTTGGAGACATCAAAATCATGTTTCAAACCGTGTTTGAAGTGTTAAAATAAAGTAGTCATGAGAAAATGATACTCTTCGAAAATCAAATTCAAACCACGTCAGCTTCGCCTTGCCGTACTCAAGTACAGCCTGCGGCTAGTTTCCTAGTTTGCTCTTTGATTTTCATTGAGTATGAGTACAGATAAAAGGAGCAAATCAATGCCAAATTACAATATTCCATTTTCACCACCCGATATTACGGAAGCAGAAATTGCTGAAGTAGCGGATACCCTTCGTTCTGGCTGGATTACAACGGGTCCTAAGACAAAAGAACTGGAGCGTCGCTTGTCTCAATATACACAGACGCCTAAGACTGTCTGCCTCAATTCTGCAACTGCGGCTCTTGAGTTGATTTTGCGCGTCTTGGAAGTGGGACCTGGTGATGAAGTCATCGTTCCAGCCATGACCTATACAGCTTCATGTAGTGTCATCACTCACGTAGGGGCGACCCCTGTCATGGTGGATATCCAAGCTGATACGTTTGAGATGGACTATGATCTGCTGGAGCAAGCCATCACTGAGAAAACTAAGGTGATTATCCCAGTAGAACTTGCAGGGATTGTTTGCGACTATGATCGTTTGTTCCAAGTTGTGGAGAAAAAACGTGACCTCTTTACCGCTTCAAGCAAGTGGCAAAAGGCCTTTAACCGTATTGTGATTGTTTCTGATAGTGCCCACGCTTTGGGATCAACTTACAAGGGTCAACCGGCTGGTTCTATCGCTGACTTCACATCCTTCTCATTCCATGCCGTTAAGAATTTTACAACTGCTGAGGGAGGAAGTGCGACTTGGAAAGCCAATCCAGCGATTGATGACGAAGAAATGTACAAGGAATTCCAAATTCTTTCCCTTCACGGACAAACTAAGGATGCTTTAGCTAAGATGCAACTGGGCTCATGGGAATACGATATCGTCACACCAGCCTACAAGTGCAATATGACCGATATCATGGCTTCCCTTGGTTTGGTACAATTGGGCCGTTACCCAAGTTTGTTGCAACGTCGTAAGGACATTGTGGACCGCTATGATCGTGGTTTTGTAGGTTCTCGCATCCATCCATTGGCACACAAGACTGATACTGTCGAATCTTCACGCCACCTCTACATCACCCATGTAGAAGGAGCGAGCTTAGAAGAACGCAACCTCATCATCCAAGAATTGGCTAAAGCAGGAATTGCGAGTAACGTCCACTACAAACCGCTTCCGCTCTTGACAGCCTATAAGAATCTTGGCTTTGATATGGCGAATTATCCTAAGGCTTATGCCTTCTTTGAAAATGAAATTACGCTTCCTCTTCACACTAAATTAAGCGATGAAGAAGTGGACTATATCATTGAGACTTTCAAAACAGTTTCTGAAAAAGTGCTAACTTTATCAAAAAAATCGTAAAAAAGTCTTGACAAAGAAAAAACAAAGTATTAAAATAAGTTCAACAAATCAGAAAAGTAACTATTTTTGATCTTCAGGGAGCCTGTGGTGATTGTGAACAGGTGGTTGGAAGTAGTGAAAGTGGGCTGATTTTAAAAATGAATTTGAAACAATGAAAATTCGGTGCGCACACCTTACAGTGCAACTTGTTGTTAGACAAGGTAGAGATGTAAAGGGGATAGTCCCTTTATAATTGAGGTGGCACCGCGTTACCAACGCCCTCACATGGAAGTATATTCTGTGTGTGGGCTTTTTTCATATATTGAAATCAATACTGAAAGAGGAAAATTTTATGACAACTAAAGGTTATTTTGGACAATTTGGTGGTAGTTTCGTACCGGAGCCGATTCAGGCTTTGTTGGATGAGTTGGAAGTGACATTTGAAAAGTACAAAGATGATCCAGAGTTTTTGGCAGAATTTCGTCATTATTTGAAGGACTATTCAGGTCGCGAAACACCGCTCTATTTTGCAGAAAGTTTGACAGAGCACCTAGGTGGAGCTAAGATTTATCTCAAGCGCGAAGACCTGAACCACCTTGGTTCTCACAAGCTCAACAACGTTTTAGGACAAATTCTTTTGGCCAAACGTATGGGCAAAAAACGAGTAATCGCAGAAACAGGAGCTGGTCAGCACGGTGTTGCGACAGCAGCGGCTGCAGCCAAGTTTGGTATGGCCTGTGATGTCTACATGGGAGCAGAGGATGTGGAACGTCAACGTCTCAATGTTTTCCGTATGGAGATGATGGGAGCAACTGTTCACGCAGTTGAAACAGGGACTCGTACCCTCAAAGATGCTGTTGATGCAGCCTTTGGAGCATGGATGAATGACCTTGAAGCCTTTTATGTTCTGGGATCTGCTGTGGGACCTCACCCATATCCAACCATTGTTCATGAGTTCCAAAAAGTCATCAGTGAAGAATCTCGCCGTCAAATCTTAGAAAAAGAAGGTCGTTTACCAGACTATGTCATTGCCTGTGTAGGTGGTGGCTCTAATGCCATCGGTGCTTTTTCACAGTATGTGGCTGATGAAGAAGTTAAATTGGTTGGGGTAGAAGCTGCTGGGCACGGACTTGATACAGACAAGCACGCAGCTACTATGACAAAAGGTAGTATCGGAATTGTCGACGGCATGAAGACTTATGCAGTCTTTAAGGAAGACGGAGAGCTGGCTCCAGTTTACTCTATCTCAGCTGGATTGGACTATCCAGGGGTTGGCCCAGAACACGCCTACTTTAAAGATTCAGGTCGCGTGGAATATGTGGCTGCGACAGACGAAGAAGCGGTTCAGGCTCTCCTCCTTCTCAGCAAGACTGAAGGGATTATCCCAGCGATTGAAAGTTCGCACGCTATCGCAGAAGCAGTTAAACGTGCACCGAAACTAAGCAAAGACGACATTATCATCATCAATGTCTCTGGTCGTGGAGACAAGGACGTCGCTGCGATTGCAGACTACCTAGAAGCTAAAAAATAAAAGATGGAAAAATTACAGTCTTTTCTCTCACAGAGAGCTTGTGGTTGCTGAGAACAAGCAGAGAAAGCTGTAAGGTTGGGTCCATCTGAAACGAGAGAAGAAAACATAATTCTCAAGGGAGTGCCCTTTATCGCACAGCCTGTTACAGAATCTTTCTAAGACAGGAATGAGAGATAGGAGAAATCCTATAATTGAGGTGGCACCGCGAATTTCGTCCTCACGCAAGTTATTTTGCGTGGGGATTTTTATATGTCTATTATAGGTTCAGCTGTTTAGTTTTAAATTATTGTTCATTATTAAATAGATTGCTACAAAAAATTTGCGAACGAAGTGAGCTTTTAAAAGATATTTCCCGCCATAGTGGTATCCTATAGAAGCAAATATGCTTCTATAGGACGGAATTTTTGAGAGTAAAATAGTTCGGGGAACTATTTTAGCCTGAGCCCAGAAATGAATGAGCGAGGAGCTCAAAAATTAGGTCTTTCATTTCCTGGATTGCTAAAATCATCCACTGGATAATTTTACCTCCCGTCCGCACTATTTAAGGGAAATAGAAAAAGATAAAAAATTAAAAATAAGGAACTGAAAGGGAAATTACAATGGAACGAATCATTCATGGAGATGTCTTATCACCAATCTTGGCTTATATGCGTCTAAAGGGGCAACACAAGGTTATCTTAGAGAGTATTCCGAGAGACAAGGAAACAGCTCGTTTTTCTATCCTAGCCTATAATCCAGTTTTTGAGATTAAGTTTGAAAATGGAGTCCTTTATCAAAATGGTCAAGTGATTGATCGGGATCCCTTGGATTACCTTTATGAAGTAACTCATAAGAGCCAGCACCATTCAGATCTACCTTTTGGTGGTGGGGCAATTGGTTTTGTTGGTTACGATATGATTTCGCTTTATGAAGAAATTGGTCAAATTCCTGAAGATACAATTGGAACGCCAGACATGCATTTCTTCGTTTATGAGAGTTACATTGTTTTTGACCACAAGAAGGAAAAAATCCATGTCATCGAGGATGCTCTCTATAGTGAGCGTAGTCAAGAAGACTTGGAAGAAGCCTTGAACCAAGTGCTTGAGGAATTACGCATTCCTGCTCCAAATGAATTTGAAGACTTGGATCTATCTCCGTTAGACTTCAAACCGCACATTGCTCCTCAGAAGTTTGAGGAAATGGTGGAAACCGCTCGCGACTTGATTCGTAATGGCGATATGTTCCAATGTGTACTCAGCCAGCGTTTTTCAGCAGAGGTTACTGGAAATCCATTTGACTTCTACAGAAATCTCCGCGTGACCAATCCATCAAATTACCTCTATTTCTATGATTTTGGAGATTATCAAATCATAGGTGCCAGTCCTGAAAGTTTGGTTTCAGTCAAAAATGGTATCGTGACAACCAATCCGATTGCCGGTACACGACCAAGAGGAACAACGGATGAAGAAGATAAGGCCTTGGCGACAGACCTGCTTTCGGATGAGAAGGAAACAGCAGAACATCGGATGTTGGTAGACTTGGGGCGTAATGATATTGGCCGCATCTCTGAAACGGCCAGTGTCCAAGTTACCAAGTATATGGAAGTGGAGCTCTTCCGCTATGTCATGCATTTGACCAGCGTGGTGAAAGGGCGTTTGCTTCCAGAACTCACTGCCATGGATGCCTTGAAATCTACACTTCCAGCTGGAACAGTTTCAGGAGCACCAAAGATTCGGGCCATGAGACGCATCTATGAACTAGAAACGGAAAAACGAGGCGTATACGCAGGAGCAATCGGCTACTTGTCTGCGACGGGTGATATGGACTTCGCCATTGCCATCCGAACTATGATTCTCAAAAATCAAACAGCCTACGTGCAGGCTGGGGCAGGGATTGTCTATGACTCCATCGCCCAAAACGAATACCAAGAAACCATTAACAAGGCTAAATCTATGACTAGAATTGGAGAACTAAGACCATGATTTTATTGATTGACAACTATGATTCTTTTACCTATAACTTGGCGCAATACGTTGGGAATTTTGCAGAAGTGCAAGTCTTGAGAAATGATGATCCTAAGCTATATGAAGAAGCTGAAAAAGCAGATGGTCTGGTCTTTTCTCCGGGTCCTGGTTGGCCAGTTGATGCTGGAAAGATGGAAGATATGATTCGTGACTTTGCAGGCAAGAAGCCGATTCTAGGGATTTGTTTGGGTCACCAAGCCATTGCAGAAGTCTTTGGTGGGAAGTTAGGTTTGGCACCAAAAGTCATGCATGGGAAACAGAGCAATATCAGCTTTGAAGCCCCATCTGTATTGTATCAAGGCATTGAGGATGGCCGTGCGGTCATGCGTTACCACAGTATTTTGATTGAAGAAATGCCAGAAGAGTTTGAAGTGACAGCTCGTTCGACTGATGACCAAGCTATTATGGGAATTCAACACAAAACCCTTCCAATTTATGGCTTCCAGTACCATCCAGAAAGTATCGGAACGCCTGACGGCTTGTCTTCTATTCGAAATTTTATCGAGAATGTTGTAAAGTGAGGAAACTAGGATGAAAGAGATTATTGAAAAATTAGCAAAATTTGAAAATTTATCAGGTGTGGAAATGACGGACGTCATTGAGCGTATCGTTACTGGACGTGTAACAGAGGCGCAGATTGCTTCTCTCCTTTTGGCTCTTAAGATGAAGGGGGAAACACCTGAAGAGCGCACAGCCATTGCCCAAGTCATGAGAGGACATGCCCAACATATTCCAACTGAAATCCATGATGCCATGGACAACTGTGGTACAGGTGGGGACAAGTCTTTCAGCTTTAACATCTCTACAACTGCAGCCTTTGTCTTGGCTGGTGGCGGTGTTCATATGGCCAAGCACGGCAACCGTTCGATTTCTTCTAAATCTGGTTCCGCGGATGTCCTAGAAGCTTTGGGTATCAATCTAGACCTCAAACCAGCTGAACTAGGTAAGGTCTTTGATAAAACTGGCATCGTCTTTCTCTTTGCCAAAAATATGCACCCAGCTATGAAATACATCATGCCAGCTCGTTTGGAACTAGGAATTCCAACAATCATGAACTTGACTGGTCCGCTGATTCATCCAATGGCCTTGGAAACACAGCTTCTTGGGATTAGTCGTCCAGAACTTCTAGAAAGTACAGCTCAGGTTTTGAAAAATATGGGTCGCAAACGTGCCATCGTGGTTGCTGGACCAGAAGGGTTGGACGAAGCCGGCTTGAACGGAACAACCAAGATTGCTCTTCTTGAAAATGGCGAAATCACCTTGTCAAGCTTTACTCCAGAAGATTTGGGGATGGAGCGCTACGCTATCGAAGATATCCGTGGGGGCAATGCTCAGGAAAATGCAGAAATTTTGCTCAGCGTTCTTAAAAATGAACCAAGTCCATTCTTGGAAACTACAGTTTTAAATGCTGGTCTTGGTTTCTATGCTAATGGTAAGGTAGCTAGTATCAAGGAAGGAGTTGCCTTGGCTCGTCAAGTGATTGCTAGTGGCAAGGCCCTTGAAAAACTCAGACTGTTACAGGAGTACCAAAAATGAGTAAGGAATTTTTAGCACGAATCTTGGAGCAAAAGGCGCGTGAGGTTGAGCAGATGGAGCTGGAGGAAATCCAGCCCCTGCACCATACCTATCTCTTGGCTGACTATCTAAAACAACATCAAGACCGTTTGCAGGTAATCGCTGAGGTCAAGAAAGCTAGCCCTAGTTTGGGAGATATCAATCTCGATGTGGATATTGTGCAACAGGCCCAGACTTATGAAGCGAACGGAGCAGTGATGATTTCAGTTCTGACAGATGAAGTTTTCTTTAAAGGACATTTGGATTATCTGCGAGAGATTTCCAGTCAGGTAAACATTCCGACGCTCAACAAGGATTTTATCATCGATGAAAAGCAAATCATCCGTGCTCGTAATGCAGGTGCGACAGTTATCTTGCTCATTGTGGCAGCCTTGCCAGAAGAACGTCTCAAGGAACTGTATGACTATGCGACAGAGCTTGGTCTAGAAGTCTTGGTGGAAACTCACAATCTAGCTGAACTAGAAGTGGCTCATAGACTTGATGCTAAGATTATTGGGGTCAATAACCGCAACTTGACTACCTTTGAAGTCGACTTGCAGACCAGTGTAGACTTGGCTCAGCACTTTGAGGAAGGTCGCTATTACATTTCTGAATCTGCTATTTTCACAGGGCAGGATGCGGAACGAGTAGCACCATATTTTAATGGAATTTTGGTGGGAACAGCTCTCATGCAGGCAGAAGATGTGGCCCAGAGAATCAAGGAGTTGCAAATTGACAAAGGTTAAAATTTGTGGATTATCGACCAAAGAAGCGGTAGAGACAGCCGTTTCAGCAGGAGCAGATTACATCGGTTTTGTCTTCGCACCTAGTAAAAGACAGGTGACCTTGGATCAGGCTGCTGAGCTGGCAAAACTCATTCCTGTAGATGTAAAAAAGGTTGGCGTATTTGTTTCACCAAGTCGAGCAGAACTGCTAGAAGCGATTGAAAAAGTTGGCCTAGACTTGGTTCAAGTTCACAGTCAGGTGGCAGATGATTTGTTTGAGGATTTGCCTTGTGCCAGTATTCAGGCTGTGCAGGTGGATGGAGAGGGACATGTACCCAATTCTCAGGCAGACTATCTACTCTTTGATGCCCCTGTGGCTGGGAGTGGCCAGACCTTTGACTGGGGCCAACTGGATACGACAGGACTAGCACAGCCCTTCTTTATCGCAGGTGGGCTTAATGAAGACAATGTAGCAAAAGCAATTCAACACTTTACTCCCTATGCAGTAGATGTATCAAGCGGAGTGGAGACAGATGGACAAAAAGATCATGAAAAGATTAGAAGATTTATAGAGAGGGTAAAGAATGGCATATCAAGAACCAAATAAAGATGGATTTTACGGAAAATTCGGCGGACGTTTTGTCCCAGAAACATTGATGACAGCAGTTTTGGAGTTGGAGAAGGCCTACCGTGAAAGTCAGGCAGACCCAAGTTTCCAAGAGGAATTAAACCAACTCTTGCGCCAGTATGTGGGACGTGAAACTCCCCTTTACTACGCAAAAAACTTAACCCAGCATATTGGCGGAGCCAAGATTTATCTTAAACGTGAAGACCTTAACCATACAGGGGCTCATAAGATTAACAATGCCTTGGGACAAGTTCTTCTGGCTAAACGCATGGGTAAAAAGAAAATTATTGCTGAAACAGGTGCTGGTCAGCACGGAGTGGCAACTGCAACAGCTGCGGCCCTCTTCAACATGGAATGTACCATCTATATGGGTGAGGAAGATGTTAAACGCCAAGCCCTCAATGTCTTCCGTATGGAGCTTTTGGGAGCCAAGGTTGAGGCAGTGACAGATGGTTCGCGCGTGCTCAAGGATGCGGTCAATGCAGCTCTTCGTTCATGGGTGGCTAACATAGACGATACCCACTATATCCTTGGTTCTGCCTTGGGACCTCATCCTTTCCCAGAAATCGTTCGTGACTTCCAAAGTGTCATCGGTCGAGAAGCCAAACAACAGTACCGTGAATTGACAGGTCAAGACTTACCAGATGCCCTAGTAGCCTGTGTTGGTGGTGGTTCTAATGCTATCGGGCTCTTCCATCCATTTGTAGAAGATGAGTCAGTAGCCATGTATGGGGCTGAAGCAGCAGGACTTGGTGTCGATACAGAGCACCACGCTGCTACCTTGACTAAGGGTCGCCCAGGTGTTCTCCACGGTTCTCTCATGGATGTGCTCCAAGATGCCCATGGTCAAATTCTTGAAGCCTTCTCTATCTCAGCAGGTTTGGACTATCCTGGTATCGGTCCAGAACACTCTCATTACCACGATATCAAACGTGCCAGCTATGTTCCTATGACAGACGAGGAAGCCTTGGAAGGGTTCCAACTCTTGTCTCGTGTGGAAGGGATTATCCCAGCCTTGGAATCTAGCCATGCCATTGCCTTTGCAGTGAAATTGGCCAAAGAACTTGGCCCAGACAAGTCTATGATTGTCTGCCTATCAGGTCGTGGGGACAAGGATGTGGTTCAAGTCAAAGACCGCTTGGAAGCAGATGTAGCAAAGAAGGGAGAAACTCATGCCTAAGACTCTAACAGAAAAATTGAATGCTATCAAAGCAGCTGGAAAAGGAATTTTTGTTCCCTATATCATGGCTGGGGACCATGAGAAAGGTTTGGATGGTCTCGCTGAAACAATCCACTTTTTAGAAGATTTGGGTGTCTCTGCCATTGAAGTGGGCATTCCCTTTTCAGATCCTGTCGCAGATGGACCTGTGATCGAAGAAGCAGGCTTGCGCAGTCTAGCTCACGGGACTTCTACCCAGGCCTTGGTTGAAACCTTGAAAACCATTCAAACAGAAGTTCCACTGGTTATCATGACCTACTTCAACCCCCTCTTTCAGTACGGTGTGGAGAAATTTGTCAAAGATTTGGCAGATACAGCAGTTAAGGGCTTGATTATCCCAGACCTGCCTCATGAGCATGCCAACTTTGTGGAGCCATTTTTGGCAGATACAGATATTGCATTGATTCCCCTAGTTAGTTTGACAACAGGACTTGAGCGTCAAAAAGAGTTGATCAAGGGAGCAGAAGGTTTTGTCTATGCCGTTGCCATCAATGGGGTGACAGGGAAGTCAGGCAATTACCGTGCAGATTTGGACAAGCACTTGGCGCAATTGCATCAAGTAGCTGACATTCCAGTCTTGACAGGTTTTGGTGTATCAAGTCAGGCTGATGTAGAACGTTTCAATGCGGTGTCAGATGGCGTGATTGTCGGTTCGAAAATTGTAAAAGCTCTCCACCAAGGAGAGCCAATTGAGGACTTTATCAAACAAGCAGTAGCTTACCAAAAATAATCACACAAGTAGCAAGTAAGAGGAAAGGCACAAAAGGAAGTCTTTCCTTTTTCTTTTGCAGGAGAAAGGCTAGGATGCCCGTCGCAGAAGAGAATTGAATCAAGATCAGTAGTTCGGTCATACTAAAGATGAGAGCGCAAGAAGCTAGAAAGAGAAAATCCCCTGCACCCATGCGGATATCGATGAAATGAGCCAAAATTCCAAGGACAAGGAAGAAGACCATAATCAGATTCCAGCCAGAACAGGCCATGAGGATTAGGTGGAAAGTCAGCCAGACTAGTAAGGGATATTCCTGATGGCGAAAGTCGTAGATGCCCAAGGTCAAGCCAGCAGTGATCGTGATGAGCTGTCCTAAGGAAAGCCAGTCACAAGACCAAGACAGAAAGAGGAGTCCTAAGCTTAGTTCAAAAAGGGCATACCAGACAGGATAACGAGCCTTGCAGTAGCGACAGCGAAAGCGACTAATTACTTGAGAGATAATCGGAATCAAATCTAAGAGACGCAAGCGAGTCTGACAAGAATCGCAGTGACTAGCCGGTTGGATAAGGGATTGCTCTGGAAAACGGTCAATGACCAAACCGAGAAAGGAAGCGAGAATGCTCCCGACAAGAAAAAAATAAATATCAATCATACTTATCTATTCGTAAAAAATAGGAGAAGTAGTATAATGGAGAAACATAAACAAGATAGTGAGGTCAAGATGACAATTCGTTTTGAAGAAAATGTGAGCACAGAAAATGCCCAGCTCGTATGCCAATGGTCCAACTCCCTCGGCAAGGCTTTTCAAGAACAATGGATGGGACCAAAAATTCCTTTTCCACTGACCCTTCAAGTCTTGCAAGATTTGGAAGGAATCTTTTCTATTTTTGATGGACAAGAGTTTGTGGGACTTATCCAGAAAATCAGGCTAGAAGACAGTAATCTTCATATCGGGAGATTTTTTATCAATCCCCAGAAACAGGGGAAGGGATTAGGTAGACAAGCTTTAAGGAAATTTGTTAGTTTGGCCTTTGAAAATGAAGACATAGATAGTATTTCTCTAAATGTTTTCGAGGCAAATCAAGCGGCTTACAATCTTTACCAAAAAGAAGGATTTGAAATCGTTCAAATGGTTGAAACACCTGAACGGAAATACATTATGAAGAAGGGAAGGTAGAAAGGAAAAAGTCTTGAAATCAAGGTTTTTTCTATTGTATGTAGATGTCTATCCATGGGGGTTCAAAAGCTACTTGGAGTGATTTGATTTATGATGGGAAAAATGATCTGGCCAAAAATGATTGAGAAATAGTTGATAAAAAAGCGTTTGCATGATACTATATATTGAAAGGAGGTTAAAATATGGTAGAACAAAGAAAATCAATTACCATGAAAGATGTGGCTTTAGAAGCAGGGGTTAGCGTTGGAACAGTTTCACGTGTGATTAATAAAGAAAAAGGAATTAAAGAAGTAACTTTAAGGAAAGTTCAAAGGGCTATAAAAACATTGGACTATATCCCTGATAATTATGCTAGAGGTATGAAAAGGAATAGAACAGAAACTATCGCTTTGATTATTCCGAGCATCTGGCATCCGTTTTTCTCGGAGTTTGCTTATCATGTTGAGAAAGAGTTATTAAAATATAATTATAAATTATTTATTTGTAACGCTGATAGCGATTCACAAAATGAAATTGAATATATCGAAATGTTGAAGCAAAATAAAGTAGATGGAATTATTGGTATTACATATTCTGATATTGACAAATATATTTTATCTGATTTACCGTTTGTAAGTATAGATAGACATTTTTCGGAAAATGTATGCTATGTTACTTCAGCAAATTACAAAGGAGGACAAACTGCAGCAGAGGAACTGGTTAGAAGGGATAATAAGCATCTTGCTTTTATTGGTTCAATTAATATGTATGAGAATGAGACTATACTCAGAGGTAAAGGATTCAGAGAAAAAGCTAAAGAATTAGGAGCTGAAGTCTATAATTTTGAGATGAAAGAACCTTTAATAAATCCTGAAGATCAGATAAGAGTTTTTTTACAATCTCATAAAGAAATAGATGGTATATTTACAATAAATGATATGATGGCTCTGAGAGTTATTAGTATTATGAAACAACTGGGGAAAATAGCACCTGATGATTACCAGATAATTGGATTTGATGGTTTAAAAACTTCTGTCGATCAATCTTATCTAGTGTCCACAATAGTTCAAGATATTAAGATGATGGCAAAAGAATCTGTTGTAATGATATTGAAAATGATTAAGAAGGAAGATATTTTAGAAAAACGAATCGTAATTCCCACGTACTTTTGGGGAGATAAAACAACAAAAAAAATTTAAAAAGCGCTTGACAATTAATGAAAGCGCTGTTATAATATAATCAACAAATGAAACGTTTCAAAAACAGGCTAGAAGCTTGTTTAAAAAATAAATAAAAAATGAAACGTTTCAAAAAGGAGGAAAATGATGCGTAAAGGTACAATGTTATCTGTTGTTGCGGGGCTATCGTTAGCTATACTTGCAGGTTGTAGTGGAGGAACTAACTCAAAACAAGCAAGTTCTTCAAATGATATTAAAGTCTGGGTACAATTCTCTGACGAAACCAATGAAGGAAAAGCTTGGCAAAAAGTTGTTGACAACTTTAATCAATCAGGAAAAAGTAAGTACAAAGTTGTAACTGAGTATATTCCTCGTAGTGGTAGTGGTGGAGGATATGAAGACAAGGTTAATGCTGCTATCACGACTAATAGTCTTCCAGATGTTATTACCCTTGATGGGCCAAATACGGCAGCTTATGCAAAATCTAAAGTGATTACTCCACTAGATGATTATCTAAAAGATAATAATATGGATGATGTTTTGGACAGTATTAAACAACAAGGAACTTATGATGGCAAATTCTATGCATTTGGATTTTCTGAATCGAATGTTGGTGTTTATTACAACAAAAAAATGTTCAAAGAGGCCGGAATTGCGGAATCAGAGCTTCCAACGCTAGAAAAGCCATGGACATGGGATGAATTTAATACGATTGCTAAAAAATTGAAAGATCATTATAACAAACCGGCAATTGATTTTCGTATTAATTCAAACGATGAAATGTTACCATATGCTTATATGCCGTTGATTTGGTCAAATAATGGTTCTGTCGTAAACGAAGATGGAACAAAGGCAGAAGGATACTTCAACTCAAAAGAGAGTGTAGAAGCAGTTCAATTCATTCAAAATCTTGTAAAAGAAGGTTATACAACTGTTAGTCCAGTCGAAAAAGGTTTTGAAACAGGAGAGTATCCAATGCTTTTGAGTGGTTCTTGGACGATTGCTGACATGAATACAAACTACAAAGATATTGATTTTGGTATCCTTCCTTACCCAGTATCTAGTAAGACGAAAAAATTAGTATCCCCTTCAGGTAGTTGGCAATTAGCTGTTACGACAAAATCTGATAAAAAAGAGGCAGCATCTGAATTTGTTAAATTTGCTACAAATACAGAATCAAGTGAAATTATTAGCTTGGGGAATTCGGTCCTTCCGATTCGTAAATCTACAATTGAAAATATCAAAGATAAAGTGTCTGAACCAATGCGTTTCTTGATGGAACAAAATTCAAAAACAGCTCATGCTCGCCCAGTTGTCGTAGCATATCCTCAGGTTTCTAGAGCTTTTCAACAAGCAATGCAAGATATCAGCTATTATGAAGAAAATCCAAATGTGCAAAAAGTCTTGGATACTCGTACAAAAGAAATGCAAACTGCTATTGATCAGTCACTCAAATAATCTGTAAAAAAGAAGGTGGAAGGAAAATGTTTGGAACTACCTTCCCCTTTCTTGTTAATAGCCTAGTTTGATATATATGATTAAAGGAGATGGATATGAGTAAAGAAACTGTTGTGGATACAAAAAGACGTGAAAAAATAAAGGATAACATACTAGGTTATAGTTTTTTAGCTCCAGCTTTAATTTTATTAGGTATCTTTTTAGTAATTCCAGTTGGAATGGTCATTTATTACGCTTTTACAGATTATTATTTGTTGACACCAGATGAAAGAAAATTTGTTGGACTTGAAAATTTTATTCGATTAACAAAAGATCCGATTTTCTTAAAGAGCTTCTTGAATACTTTGAAATTTGTTGTTTGGATTATTCCAGTTCAATTGGGAGCGGCCTTAGGAATGGCTTTGATTGTCAATAAAAAGCGAAAAGGAAATATGTTTTTTAAAGTGGCTTTTTTTGCTCCAGTTGTCATGTCCTTGGTAGTTATTTCTATTCTTTGGCTTTATCTTTTAAATCCAAATAGTGGCTTATTAAATGCTATTTTAAATAAGGTAGGTATTGCTTCTCAACCTTTCTTGACTAGTCCCAAACAAGCTATGTATGCAATTGTTTTTGTTTCTGCTTGGCAGGGTGCAGGTTATCAGATGCTCTTATTTTTAGGAGGAATGCAGAATATTCCACAAGATGTCTATGAAGCTGCTGAATTAGATGGATTCTCAAAATGGGCTCAGTTTCGTTATATCACGATGCCCCTACTAAAACCAACAGCCCTGTTTGTATTGTTAACAACTTTAATTTCTGCCTTTAAACTGATTGTGCAACCAATGGTTATGACGCAAGGTGGTCCATTAAACTCAACAATTACTATGGTGTACTATATTTATCAACAAGGCTTTACTGATCGTCTTGTAGGATATTCTAGCTCAATCGCTTTAGTGTTTACAACGTTAATTGGTATGATTAGCTTGGTACAACGTCGCGTTCTGAAGGAGGATGACTAAGATGAAACGATTTAAACCAACAACAATCTTAGAATATATTCTGTTAACCCTATTGGCAGGTCTCTTCCTTTTTCCTATGGTTTGGATGGTAGTTTCAGCTATGAAGCCAGAAGCGGATGTTTATAAAAATTTGACTAGTTGGCAAGCCTTCTTACCAAGTTTAAATCCTGCTGATTGGTTTAAACCTTATCAGGAAGTATTTGAGCGATTTAGTATTTTTACCTATCTAGGGAACAGCATTTTTTATGCTGGAACGTTTGCTATTGGTTCTATTATTGTCAATGCACTGGCTGGTTTCGCTTTTGCAAAAGTCAATTTTTCAGGTAAGAAAATTTTATTTGGTTTCTTACTTGCTTTACTTATTATTCCAGTAGAAACTGTGTTAATTCCACAATTTACCATTATCAATTCCTTAGGTTTGGTCAATAATCGTCTTGCGGTTATTATTCCAGGATTGGCGAGTGTATTTAATATTTACTTATTTAGGAATTTCTTTATTGCAATTCCGGAAGAAATTCTTGAGTCTGCAAAGATGGATGGAGCAAGTATCGTTAGAATTTTCTTTAGAATTATGCTTCCAATGTCTAAACCTGCAGTTGCTACAGTTGGTGTTTTATCATTTATTTCAAGTTGGAATGATTATATTTGGCCATTGATGGTTTTGACAGATTCTTCTAAATTTTCAATGCAGGTTGCAATTACAACTATTAATACAACTCAACCAGTTTATATCAATCAGGTAATGGCTGTATTAACTATTTCAACGATTCCGTTGATTTTGGTCTATGTAGTCGCTCAGAAATATATTGTTCAAGGTCTGGGTGGTTCCGGAACTGGAATAAAATAGGATATGCTTATGATAAATAAAACATTTACAGTAGAAAGAGCCAATCGTTTTATAGCAGAAAATAAACATCTAGTTAATACTCAATATAAGCCAGAAGAACATTTTTCAGCTGAGATTGGTTGGATTAATGATCCAAATGGATTTGTCTATTTTCGTGGAGAATACCATCTTTTTTATCAATTCTATCCATATGATAGTGTTTGGGGTCCTATGCACTGGGGACATGCTAAAAGTAAAGATTTATTGAATTGGGAGCACTTACCAGTTGCACTTGCTCCAGATCAAGATTATGATCGAAATGGCTGCTTCTCAGGTTCTGCCATTGTCAAGGATGATCGCCTCTGGCTCATGTACACTGGACATATCGAAGAGGAAACAGGTATTCGACAAGTTCAGAATATGGCTTATTCGGATGATGGGATTCATTTCGAAAAGATTGAACAAAATCCAGTTGTTACAGGAGCAGACTTGCCAGACGAATTAATTGCCTCTGATTTCCGTGATCCAAAAATTTTTGAAAAGAATGGACACTATTACTCTGTGGTTGCGGCAAAACACAAAGATAATGTGGGCTGTATCGTTCTACTAGGGTCCGATAACCTAGTAGAATGGCAGTTCGAATCTATCTTTTTAAAAGGTGAGAAGCACCAAGGATTTATGTGGGAATGCCCAGACTACTTTGAGTTAGATGGGAAGGACTGCCTCATCATTTCGCCCATGCGTTATCAGCGTGAGGGAGCATCTTATCACAACATCAATTCTTCAGTTTTGTTCACGGGTAAGGTAGATTGGGAAGAAAAACGTTTTATTGCAGATACAGTTGAAGAGATTGACCATGGTCAGGACTTCTATGCCCCACAGACATTATTAGATGACCAAAATCGTCGTATCATGATTGCTTGGATGCAGACGTGGGGACGTACACTTCCTAGTCATGACCGAGATCATAAGTGGGCTGGTGTCATGACTGTGCCTAGAATCCTTCGATTAGAAGATGGTAAACTAAGACAATTCCCTATTAAAAAAGACCAATATCAAATCCAAATAGATGAAGATTGTCATTATCACTTAGGGAATGATACAGATTATCTTGAATTTGGTTATGATAGTAAAGAGCAGCAAGTTTACATTGATCGTAGCCATCTTGCCCAAAAGATTCTTGGTGAAGAAGAACAGGATACTAGTCGAAGATATGTAGATATTGAAGCTAAAGAATTGGAAGTTATTCTAGATAAAAATTCCATCGAGATTTTTGTCAATCAAGGTGAAGCAAGCTTGACTGCAACTTATTACTTAACAGTGCCAGCTGAGTTATCACGTTTAGATTAAAAATTAAGTTATTTCTCCTAAAGAAAAAGTTCTCTTTCTAAAACAGTGGAAAGAGAACTTTTTGTTTTTTTGGGTATATAAGTTTAGTTTATTGCATTTGTAAAATTGGTGTTGGATTATGATTTAAGCTAGTTTTCTAAAGAATTTGAAAAAAATTTTATTTAAGTAAAAAAGCCTTGAAATCAAGGTTTTTCCTGTTGTATTTAGATGTCCCCTACATGAATTTTGGAGGAATTTTCATCTTGAAAATAATCAAAAAAGTTGAAATATAAGTGATTTTCGGAAGATACTTGAAGTGATTTTTAATATAATTATTTCAAAATGGGGCAAAAGTGGGGCAAGTAACAACTGTTTAAGACTCTGAAACATGAACTAAAAAAGTTTCCAACTATATGAATTGGAAACTTTTACTACTTTTAGCAACTGCTACTTCTTCGAAAATCTCTTCAAACCGCATCAACGTCGCCTTGTCGTACTCAAGTACAGCCTGCGGCTAGTTTCCTAGTTTGCTCTTTGATTTTCATTGAGTATAATTATCTTGAACTAAAAACTCTGAAATCAAAACTTCTTGACTAATTGTTTCAGCTAAAGCTTGTTTAAAAGCTAATTTTCCTAAAGAATAGGATTTATGGTCTATGGTTGGGAGTTTCAACAGTTGTCCAACTAATAAATGTTCCTGCCCAATCATATAGGGATGTGTTTTCCCACTTTCTTCGTATCCTTTTATAAGCCCCGCAGCAACTTCATCGCTTGTAGCTAAAATACCGTCAATACGAGCATCGTTTATCAATTGATAAGATAGGTTCAAGCCATCATTAAAATCATGAATATTTCCAAATACTGCATGTGGAGTCGATTGTTGCCCATAAACATGGTGATAAGCTAATAGTGCTGATTGATATGTGGCCGATGATTCATTGTTTCTGGAAAATAACAATACTAACTGTTTCAGCCCTCGTGCTTTCATGGCAGAAAAAGCATCTACAAATGAAGAGTAGCGGTCAAGGTAAGCAGAGGACAAGTGATAAGATTCCTGCAATTTTTCACAAACGACTATTCGTCCATATTTTGCATAAGTTTCAATAATCTCAAGACTAATTGCTCTTGAAGTGAAGATTAGAGCATCAATAGCTTCCATTTTGAGTTGCTTCAGATAGGAGAGTTCTAATTCTTGATTGTAATCTGAAGGCATCATGACAAGTTGATAGTCGCTAGCTTTAGCAGCATCTAGGAGGCCATTTATTAATTGTGTAAAATAAGGGTGGCGTGTATGTGGGATGACGACACCTATTTTTTGTGTTTTTCCTCGACTTAAATCCCGAGCCAGCTGATTAGGCATATAATCCAATTCAGCGATAAGATCCATAACTTTTTGTCGTGTTTCATCAGAAACATATGGATGGTGATTGATAACACGAGAAACTGTTGATTTAGCCACACCTGCTTTTTTAGCTATATCACTAATACTTGTCATTATTGGGCTCCTACTTTAAAAATTCATGAATCCCATATCCTACCCCGTCTTCGTCATTAGATTTCGTTATTTTATAAGCTATCTCTTTGATGTCATCAAAGGCATTATCCATTACAATAGGGTAACCAACCATTTCAAGCATAGGCAAATCATTATGTCCGTCACCAAATGCAGCTGTTTCTTCTTTAGCTAACTGCTCTTTTCGAAGGACATGAGCAATTCCCTTAGATTTTTTGGCTAAGAGATGTGTAATTTCAAGATAGGCTTTACCTGAACGTTGAATCGTAATTTGGGGTAAGTATAAACTTTGAAGATACTTCTCTAATTCTCGAATCATTTCCTCATCAAAAGAAATCATCATAATTTTAAAAGTATTTGCCCGGCCTTCTAAAAACTGTTCTTCAGTCTCAATAAGTGTTGGATCTTGACGAGTTAAACTCTGTTCGTACAGGATTCCTACATCTATTTTATCACAATACCAGTTATTCATATCGTAATAAGATAAACTAACTTTTGGAAAATGCTGGCGTATTCCTCTCAACAATTGTTTTACTGTTTTGTTTTTAATAGTTTGTACATGAATAGGTTGAACTTGATGATGATTTCCTATTGTATAAATTAATCCTCCGTTAAAAGCTACTTGAATTCCTTTCAGTTGAAGAGCATCGATGGCATCCTTCATTTCCATTGGTGCTCTAGCAGATACTAAAGTTATAGGAATACCTGCTTCACGGATCAAGGCTGCGTTATTATCACTGACCTGTCCTTTACTATTTAATAATGTACCATCCATGTCACAAAAAATACGTTTGATGTTCATAATATTTACCTCTCTTTCTTTTGAAAACAGTATAAACCATGGAACGCGTTCCATGTCAAGCTTAATTTCAAAGTTTTTTGAGAAAATAAATCCTAGATGACCAACTTGCTCTGTATGTTGCTTGCTCATGTAATGGGTCACAAAAATATAAAACAGGTAACAGAAACATATGGTCATCTTTTGAAGGAGAAGAAAAAGAATATCCGATTATTCGAAACCTTTTAAGTGAGTATCCATTGGTTGACCAAAAGTAGGACAGAAAAACAAAAAAGCCTTGAAACCAAGGCTTTTCCTGTTGTATTAGATGCCCCCTACAGGGATCGAACCTGTGACCCACGGATTAAGAGTCCGCTGCTCTGCCAGCTGAGCTAAGGAGGCGAAGAAAAAAGCTGTATTGGTGCCGAAACTTCACGGTTTGTATTGAACCCGCGCAATTAAGCAGGTGGGCAACTCGCTCTAACTGAAGCTGTTTCCGTGTGAGACGGCCTACATGCTGTTAGAAGACTTTTGTTTCCCTAATAATACAAAAAATAGTCGGTCAACACTTAAGTGTGAAGTCGTACACCACAGCGTTTCTATGTTTATATGATACCACTTTTTCAAAAAAAATCAAGAGGAAAATGCAATTTTTTGAAAAGGATTTCAGATTTTTCGCAAACGGTCGATAGTTTCCTTTCTTTGAGCCAAAGCCCGTTCATATTTACCAGTATCTTCTGCTTGGAAATAGTGATGATTGCGAATTTTTTCTGGCAGATAGTCTTGCTTGACCCAATTTCCAGGATAGTTGTGTGGATAGAGATAGTCTTGGGCATTCCCTAGCTCCTTGCTTCCACTGTAGTGACCATCACGCAGGTGGCGCGGAATAGGCAAGTGACCTGATGTTTTGAGGTCGGCAAGGGCCTTATCCATAGCCACATAGGCCGAGTTGGATTTTGGAGAAAGGGCCAAATCAATTACAACATTAGCAATGAGAATGCGAGCTTCGGGAAAACCAATCTTCTGTGCAGCATCCAGAGCAGTCACGGTGTGAATCTGGGCTTCAGGATTGGCCAAACCGATATCTTCATAGGCGATAACGGTCAAGCGACGCGCGAGACTAGGCAAGTCACCAGCCTCAATCAAGCGGGCAGCATAATGGAGGCTGGCATCCACATCCGAGCCACGAATGGACTTTTGCAGAGCTGATAGGACATCGTAGTGACCATCCCCATCCTTATCCATGGTAATGTAGCTCCGCTGGAGGCTGTTTTCCATGATGTCAAGCGTGATATGGCGGATGCCCTTGTCATTCTCAGAGGTAGAGAGAACAGCCAAGTCTAGTGAGTTGAAGGCAGAACGCAGGTCTCCATTTGTAGAGGTCGCAATGAAATCTAGCGCATCCTCATCTAGTTCCACTGGAAAATCAAAACCACGCTCAGGGTTACTTAGAGCTATCTGAAGAGCCTCCTTGACGTCTTGATTGGACAGAGGTTCCAACTCAAAAATCTGAACGCGACTGCGAATGGCAGGAGTGACAGAAAAGAAAGGATTTTCAGTCGTAGCCCCAATCATGATGACCAGACCACTTTCCAAGAGAGGAAGGAGAAAGTCTTGCTTGGTTTTATCTAGTCTATGAATCTCGTCTAGTAATAGGACGAGACCACCAGAGAATTTAGCCTCTTCCGCAATTTCTTGCAGTCGCTTTTTACTATCAACTGTCGCATTGAAGGTTCGAAAGGCATACTTGGTCGTCCCTGCGATGGCAGAGGCAATACTGGTCTTGCCGATTCCTGGAGGTCCGTAGAGAATCATGGAGGACAGGCGATTGGCTTCCACCATACGGCGGATAATTTTTCCAGGTCCGACCAGATGCTCCTGACCGATGACCTGGTTGATAGTTTTAGGGCGCATGCGAAGCGCAAGATTGTCTGGCATAGCAGTCCTTTCTAACGTGGATTTTCTGATACATATGTGGTAAGATGGTAGTATCTATTTTAGCATATTTCCGAGCAATCGGGGCGATTAAAGAGTCGCATAGAAAGAGGACAAAATGGCAACATATGGATTTTTAGATGTTTTAGAGGAAGAGTTGGAGAAGAACTTTCCCTTCGACTTTGAGATTAGTTGGGACAAGCGCAACCATGCGGTAGAAGTGAGTTTTCTATTGGAAGCGCAAAATGCTGCCGGTGTGGAGATGGTGGATGAAGACGGGGAGGTTTCGTCAGACGATATCCTCTTTGAGGAAGCAGTCCTTTTTTACAATCCTGCTAAGTCAACCGTCAATGCAGAAGACTATTTGACTGTTATTCCTTACCTGCCTAAAAAAGGATTTTCCCGTGAATTTTTAGCTTATTTTGCTCTTTTCCTTAAAGATACTGCTGAGGTTGGGCTAGATGCCCTTATGGACTTTTTGGAAGACCCAGAAGCAGAAGAATTTGTCATGGAATGGAACCAAGAAGTCTTTGAGGAAGGAAAAGTCGGCTTGGAAGAGGGAGAATTTTATCCTTATCCGAGATACTAGGGATTATTGGGAGAGTTTATGAAAAAAATTGTGACGTATTTGATTCAGACAGTGTCTGTTCTTGTGATGATGCTAGCTTTTGCTTGTGGAACCATCGCATTTGCAGAGTTGGGGTATTCCGCAGTTTTAGTCTTTACTTTTGGTTATGCCTTCGCTCTTCTAAGTATATATTTAATCTTTATTCTTCATGAGCTGGGACATGCTTTTTGTGGCTACTTGACAGGCTATCGGCTGGTGGCTTTTGGATTAGGACATTTTATTTTGACTAAAAAGTCAGGCAGGTTTCATCTTAGTAGAACAGCCATTCTGAGAAATGTTGGTGCTCAATACATTGGTTTAAAAGAGGATGAAAGCGATCAAAGAATCATCCTGATGCTTTCAGGAGGCTTGATAGTTCATCTCAGCTTGATATTATTGGCGATAGTGTTTGGATTTTTGACAAGAAGCTGGTATTTTGCAGGAACTTGGATTTTTATTAATTTCTCTTTCTTCTTAAATAACATTTTGCCAGTCGGCATCACCGATGGCGCAAAAATTTGGGAATTGCTACAACACCCTGAAAATACGAAATACGCCTACTTGATGTTGAGGCATTCTGCCCAGACCTTGCTAGCTCCTCAAGAATATGATTTAAAAGACTTTATCATGTCTGTTGATGAGGATGTGAGAGGGAGTTTTGCAGAAAGTGTTCAGACTCTTCAGGGGTTGGTATTCATATTGGATGATAATATAGAGCTTGCAAAGCAACAGTTTCAGTCTGTGTTAGAGAAAACAGATAATCCAATGTCTAAAACTATTTCTCAATTATACCTTCTTCAAATTGCTCTGATAGAAGGAGATAATAAGAAAGCGGAAGAATATGCAAGTATTCGAGGGGTCAAATCCTTTTTATCTCTAAAAACAGCAGATATGCAGGTCATTCAAGCTTGGTATCAATTTAAGGTAAAGAAAGATGTAGTTCAAACTCACAAGGCTATGAAGATTGCTAGACAGAAAATGAATAGCAGCCGGATGTTACGGGATGAGAAAAGTTATTATCAAAACTGGTTAGCCGAGCTGGAGAAGGAATTAACCGAAGGAGTCTAACATGGAAATAGAGATTTCTGATTTCACAGGCTGTAAGATTGCTTTGTTTTGTGGGGATAAGCTATTGACTATCTTACGCGATGATAAGGCGAGCATTCCCTGGCCCAATATGTGGGAACTGCCCGGTGGGGGACGAGAGGGGGATGAAAGTCCTTTTGAGTGCGTGGCGCGTGAAGTTTATGAAGAACTGGGCATTCATCTGACTGAGGATTGTCTACTTTGGAGTAAGGTTTATCCAAGTATGCTCTATGAAGGTCGGCACTCTGTCTTTATGGTTGGTCAGCTAAGTCAAGAACAGTTTGACAATATCACCTTTGGTGATGAAGGACAGGGTTATCAGCTGGTGAATGTTGAGGAATTTCTTAGTTCCAGTCAAGTTGTGCCTCAGTTGCAAGAGAGATTAAAAGATTATTTAAAAGTAAGTGATTAGAAAGGATGGTTCAGTTAAATTTCTAAACTGAACCCGCCCTAAACACTGTGCCAAAAAGATAAACTTCTCTTAGACCCAAGCGTCTTCAGAGAATTTCCTATTTTGGCTTTGTGTTCTACGGGCTTGGTATCTTAAATATGGAAACATGGCAAGAGTTAAAAGTTACAGTGAAGCGTGAGGGGGAGGAATTGGTTTCCAATCTCTTGATTGAGCTGGGAGCGCAAGGAGTCGCAATCGAAGACAGTATGGACTATGTGGGAAATGTGGATCGTTTTGGCGAGATTTTCCCAGAGGTTGAGCAGCAAGAAGAAATTGTGGTGACCGCCTACTACCCTGATACGGTTGATATAGCAACAGTTGAGGCAGATTTGCAGGCTCGCTTAGAAGAATTGACGGATTTTATGGATTTGGGTGAGCTCAAGATGGGGACGACTGCCTTGGCTGAGGAAGACTGGGCTGACAACTGGAAGAAATATTATGAACCAGCTCGTATTACTCATGATTTGACCATCGTGCCGTCTTGGACAGACTATGAGGCGACTGCTGGAGAAAAGATTATCAAGCTAGATCCTGGTATGGCCTTTGGGACTGGGACACATCCGACAACTAAGATGAGTCTCTTTGCCTTGGAGCAGGTTCTTCGTGGTGGCGAAACGGTGCTAGATGTGGGGACTGGTTCAGGGGTTCTTTCTATTGCCAGCTCGCTACTTGGTGCCAAGGAAATCTTCGCCTATGACCTAGATGATGTGGCAGTTCGAGTTGCTCAGGAAAATATTGAGCTAAACCCTGGTATGGAAAACATCCATGTAGCAGCAGGAGACTTGCTTAAGGGAGTTGAGATCGAGGCAGATGTGATTGTAGCTAATATCTTGGCGGATATCCTCGTTCATCTGACGGATGATGCTTACCGCTTGGTCAAGGATGAAGGCTACCTCATCATGAGTGGAATTATTAAGGACAAGTGGGATATGGTGCGCCAATCAGCTGAGTCAGCTGGATTTTTCCTTGAAACCCACATGATCCAAGGGGAATGGAATGCCTGTGTCTTCAAGAAGACCAAGGATATTTCCGGTGTGATTGGAGGCTAGCATGCAACAGTATTTTGTCAAAGGCAGTGCTATCTCTCCTGTCACCATCGAGGACAAGGAAACCAGCAAGCATATGTTTCAGGTTATGCGTTTGAAAGAAGATGATGAGGTTACTTTGGTCTTTGATGATGGAATTAAGCGCTTGGCGCGTGTGCTGGATGTGGAAGCCCGTCAGTTTGAGTTGATCCAAGAATTGGCTGACAATGTGGAACTGCCAGTCCAAGTGACCATTGCATCTGGCTTTCCCAAGGGGGACAAGCTGGAGTTTATCACTCAAAAAGTGACAGAACTGGGTGCTAACCAAATCTGGGCCTTCCCTGCCGATTGGTCCGTTGCCAAGTGGGATGGCAAAAAATTGGGTAAAAAGGTTGAAAAACTAGAAAAAATCGCCCTTGGAGCAGCAGAACAAAGCAAGCGTAATGTTGTTCCAAGTATTCAGCTTTTTGAAAGGAAAGCAGACTTTCTAGCCCAACTTGACCAGTTTGACCGCGTCGTAGTGGCTTATGAAGAGTCGGCCAAAGAAGGAGAAAGCGCTGCGCTTTTACAAGCAGTTACTGGACTCGAGAAAGGAGACAAATTGCTCTTTATCTTTGGTCCAGAAGGTGGCTTGTCACCTGCAGAAATTGAGAGTTTTGAAGCTAAGGGAGCAGTCTTAGCAGGACTTGGTCCTCGTATTTTGCGAGCAGAAACAGCACCGCTTTACGCCTTATCAGCCCTTAGTGTTTTATTAGAATTAGAGAAATAAGAGGAAGAAAATGGAACAAAAACACCGTTCAGAATTTCCAGAGAAGGAACTTTGGGATTTAACAGCCCTATATCAAGATCGTGAGGATTTCTTACGTGCGATCGAGAAGGCTCGTGAAGACATCAATCAATTTAGCCGTGATTACAAGGGCAATCTTCATACTTTTGAGGATTTTGAGAAGGCCTTTGCGGAATTGGAACAAATCTACATTCAGATGAGCCATATTGGTAACTATGGATTTATGCCTCAGACGACAGACTATAGCAATGACGAATTTGCTAACATCGCCCAAGCTGGGATGGAATTTGAAACAGACGCCAGCGTAGCTCTGACCTTCTTTGACGATGCCTTGGTGGCAGCAGATGAGGAAGTCTTGGACCGTTTGGGTAAATTGCCTCATTTAACAGCTGCCATTCGTCAGGCCAAAATCAAAAAAGCCCACTATCTAGGGGCTGATGTGGAGAAGGCCTTGACCAATCTCGGCGAGGTTTTCTACAGTCCGCAGGATATTTACACTAAGATGCGAGCTGGGGATTTCGAAATGGATGACTTTGAAGTTCATGGAAAAACCTACAAAAACAGCTTTGTGACCTATGAAAATTTCTACCAAAACCATGAGGATGCTGAGGTCCGTGAGAAATCTTTCCGTTCCTTCTCAGAAGGTCTTCGTAAGCACCAAAATACGGCTGCAGCAGCCTATCTAGCCCAAGTCAAGTCTGAAAAACTACTGGCAGATATGAAAGGTTACGACTCAGTCTTTGATTATCTTCTGGCTGAGCAGGAAGTGGACCGTGCCATGTTTGACCGCCAGATTGACCTCATAATGCAGGAATTTGCGCCAGTCGCTCAGAGATACCTCAAGCATGTTGCCAAGGTAAATGGTCTTGAAAAGATGACCTTTGCAGACTGGAAATTGGACTTGGACAGCGCCCTTAATCCTCAAGTGACTATTGACGACGCCTATGATTTGGTCATGAAGTCCGTAGAACCTTTGGGACAAGAATATTGTCAGGAAGTTGCTCGCTATCAAGAAGAGCGCTGGGTGGACTTTGCTGCCAATAGTGGCAAGGATTCTGGTGGCTATGCAGCGGACCCATATCGCGTGCATCCTTATGTTCTCATGAGCTGGACAGGCCGTTTGAGCGATGTCTATACCTTGATTCATGAAATCGGGCATTCTGGTCAATTCATCTTTTCAGATAATCACCAGAGCTACTTTAATGCCCACATGTCGACCTACTATGTTGAAGCGCCTTCGACCTTCAATGAATTGCTTCTCAGTGACTACTTGGAGCACCAATCTGACGACCCACGTCAAAAACGTTTCGCTCTTGCCCATCGCTTGACAGACACCTACTTCCATAACTTTATTACCCACCTCTTGGAAGCAGCCTTCCAGCGTAAGGTGTATACATTGATTGAAGAAGGAGAAACTTTCGGAGCAAGCAAACTCAACAGCATTATGAAGGAAGTCTTGACAGACTTCTGGGGAGATGCCATTGAAATTGACGATGATGCAGCTTTGACTTGGATGCGCCAAGCTCACTACTACATGGGCTTGTATAGCTACACCTACTCAGCAGGACTAGTCATCTCGACTGCGGGTTACCTTCATCTGAAACATTCAGAAACTGGAGCTGAAGATTGGCTCAATCTCCTCAAATCAGGTGGTAGCAAGACACCACTTGAGTCAGCCATGATTATCGGAGCAGATATCTCAACAGACAAACCACTCCGTGATACCATCCAATTCTTGTCTGACACAGTTGACCAGATTATCGCCTACAGTGCCCAGTTGGGAGAGTAAATTAAAAGAGTCTGGGACAAAAGTCTAACCTTAAATATAAAAAGCGAACAAAACGAGTTATCTGATACTCAGAATTCTGTCTTGTTCGCTTTTTTTCTAATCTATCGATTTTAAAAATTTATAATAAAGAATTCCTAAAATCAAAATTTTTTGTCCTAGCCTCTTAAATTATCCCCAAAAGCTATCTTCTTCAGCTTGATCTGAAGAGAAGAGCCAAACTTCTTTGATTTTTCCGTCTTCAATGCGGAAGAGGTCAATCCCGTTCATATTGAGTTCAGTACCATCAGCCCGTGTTCCAAGAAAAGTAACATTGGCTGCGATTAAATCCTTATTGTCAGAAACCCAATTTGTTATCACCTTAAAGGTTCCATTAGTTTTCTCAGCAAATGTAGCCAGGTGAGTTCCTAGCTTGTCCTTACCAACAACTGTACCCGATATACTATGAGTACCAGGTTGATGCCAGATAATATCGTCTGCCATCGTTTCAAAGACACCAGGAAAGTCACCAGCAATTAAAGCTTGGTTATAAGCATTGAAAATTTCTAAGTTTGTTGACATATCTATTCTCCATTTCTTTTTTATGATATAATTGTAACAGTTACAAACAAAAAAACAAGTAGACACTTTTTTGATAGCTAGTATCAAAAGTGGTACTATTATTGATACTAAAAGATAAATTTTTTTAAAAAAAATAGAAAGAAGATATTTTATGCCAAATAAAGTGAGTGAGTATGGTATTTGTCCATTTGCGACAACGCAGAGGGTTTTAACGGGGAAATGGGCACTGGTAATCATTTATCAGTTGAGTACGGGTACCAAACGATTTAAAGAATTGCAGAGATTATTGCCTGGGATTACTCAAACTATTTTGACCCGTCATCTCCGTCAATTAGAAAAGGATAAGATTGTTCAACGAAAGGTCTATGCCGAAGTTCCACCACGAGTTGAGTACAGCTTAACTGAAATGGGGCAGGAATTCAGAGTTGTTTTAGATGCTGTCGAGAAATGGGGGCTGGATTATATCAAGTTGCTAGAAATGTAGAGGTATTGAGCATGTATCAAGAGTTACTTAGAAAAATAGCAGAAGAAAAACCAAGTTATCATGAGGAAGAAATCCAATGGTTGCTTGATCATTTGGGAGATCCTTCTCCAGAAATTCGCGATGATCTTGTTTTTACAAACTTTGCTAGAGGGATTCAGGAAGAGCTATTTACACAGGAACAATTTTATTTGATTGCTGAGGTGGTCTCAGCTGATGGAGGGTTAGATAAAGAGATTGATAAGGTAGGACTGTCAACCCTTGAACGTTCTTTTAGGGCGCTTATTTATGCAAATCTCTTGTCTGCAGATGCCAACCAGCAATCGATTTTTTATCAGGGATTAAAAGCAGGAATTCGTAATGTCCTTTTACATCAAGGTTTGTATTATCTTTCAAAAGAAAAGGATACAACGGGTTTTTCAAGTCAGTATGGTTGGGTTCATGCTTTTGCGCATGGAGCTGATTTACTGACAGAGGTGGTTTGTCATCCAGACTTTCCTAAAAACAGAGTTCATGAAGTATTTGAGATACTTGGCCAACTATTTAAAAGAGTTTCGATTCGCTTTACAGATGATGAGGATTGGCGTCTAGCAAGAGTGATCTATGAACCTATTTTACAAGGGAAGTTGGAGCAAGAGCAAGTGACTTCTTGGATAAAAGCTGTTGACTTTCCGATAGAAGAAAGGGAAGATTTTTATAAATTTTCCAACTTCAGATCCTGTCTGTTGGAAGTCTATGTCCAACTTGATCAGAGAAATAGTTTACAAGATGACTTGAAAGAAGCTATCCAGTCTTTTCAATTCTAGGGATAAGCTAATAGTACTTATTGAAAGAGTTTCTATTGTATCCTCCTAACTAATAATGAAAACTAACAAAAGAGGTTGAATCATTTTCCAACCTCTTTTCCTATATCTTAATGGAATTGCATACCACCATCAACGATAATGGTTTGTCCTGTAATGTAGTTTGAATCTGGTCCTGCAAGGAAGCTGACAGCAGCAGCCACATCTTCTGGTTCAGATAGACGTTTTAGAGTAATATCTTTTGCAAATGTCTGCATACCCCACTCGTCATCTTTTCCTGCATTTTTACCAACTTCATGAGCGATGTCGTACATCATTGGTGTTTTCACAATACCTGGTGCGTAGGCGTTAACAGTGATGCCTGAGTCTGCTAGATCACGTGCTAATGTTTGCGTGATTCCGCGAACAGCAAACTTTGTTCCACCATAAACAGTTAGATTTGGATTACCCACTACACCGGCTTGAGAGGTTGCGTTGATAATTTTACCTCCGTGGCCAAGTGCTTTAAATTGCGCTTGTGCAGCTTGTGAACCCCAAATGACACCACCAACGTTGATACCGAAAGTGCGTGTAAATTGTTCCTCAGTAATTGTATCAAGAGGAGTAGTGGGAGCAACACCAGCGTTATTTACGACAACATTCAAATCACCAAAATGGTCAACAACCTTTTGAAATGCTTGTGCAACTTCTGCCTGTTTCGAAACATCGGCCACGACAGCGAAGGCATTTTCAGCTGATAATTCGGCAACAGCCTTTTCAGCTGTTTCGGGATTGTAGTCTAAGACTCCTACCTTAAAGCCATCTTGAACCAATCGTTTTGCGATTGCAAAACCGATTCCTTGACCTGCACCTGTGACAATAGCAACTTTAGACATATGATTCCTCCTTGGTATCCACGATACCATTCAAACGTTCATAAAAGAACAGCAAAGTTGTAAAAATTAGTTCAAATTAGGGAATAAATAACTTATTAGAACTATATTGACATTATATATCTTTAGAAAAAATGTTTCAAATAAACACTACCGTTTTTATAGAATTTTATCCTGAAAATTTCCAAACAATTTTCTTGAAACCCTTTCCTTCTTTTGATAGACTAGTATCTAGTTTTTGAAAAAAGGAGAAAGAAAATGAAAAAATTTGTTGCTGAGTTAATCGGTACGTTCATGCTTGTGTTCATCGGAACAGGAGCTGTTGTTTTTGGAAATGGTCTTGATGGCCTAGGTCACCTTGGAATCGCCTTTGCCTTTGGTCTGGCAATCGTAGTCGCAGCCTACTCAATCGGAACTGTTTCAGGTGCTCACTTGAACCCAGCTGTTTCGATCGCTATGTTTGTTAACAAACGTTTATCATCTTCAGAGCTTGTCAACTACATCCTTGGGCAAGTAGCTGGAGCTTTCCTTGCGTCAGCTGCGGTATTCTTCCTCTTGGCGAACTCAGGTATGTCAACTGCTAGTCTTGGTGAAAATGCCTTGGCAAACGGTGTCACTGTCTTTGGTGGTTTCTTGTTTGAAGTCATCGCAACTTTCTTGTTTGTTTTGGTTATCATGACTGTTACTTCAGAAAGTAAAGGAAATGGCGCGATTGCTGGTTTGGTAATCGGTTTGTCATTGATGGCTATGATTCTTGTTGGATTGAACATTACTGGACTTTCAGTAAACCCAGCTCGTAGCTTGGCACCAGCTGTCTTGGTAGGTGGCGTAGCCCTTCAACAAGTTTGGATTTTCATCCTTGCGCCAATCGTTGGTGGAGTTCTTGCAGCACTTGTTGCGAAAAACTTCCTTGGAACAGAAGAATAATTGAAACTCAAAAAGCCTTGCTCCTCATTTTGAGGAACAGGGCTTTTTAGTATGATACTCTTCGAAAATCTCTTCAAACCACGTCAGCTTCACCTTGGATTATATATGTGATTGACTTCGTCAGTCTTATCTACAACCTCAAAGCAGTGCTTTGAGTAGCCTATGGCTAGTTTCCTAGTTTGCTTTTTGATTTTCATTGAGTATGAGTTTAGCGGTTGTCAATTTTCTCTGGATAAAGGTCGTGTTGGAAGAGGCGTTGTTCTGCCAAGCCTTCATACTTAGTTCCAGGTTTACCGTAGTTGTAGTAGGGGTCGATTGAAATGCCACCGCGCGGAGTGAATTTTCCCCAAACCTCCAAATAGCGAGGGTCTAGCAAGTTGACCAAGTCTTTCCCGATGGTGTTGATACAGTTTTCGTGGAAATCTCCGTGGTTTCGGTAGCTAAAGAGGTATAGTTTGAGGGATTTTGACTCAACACAGAGCTTGTCAGGAATGTAGGAAATATAAATGGTCGCAAAGTCTGGCTGAGCAGTGATTGGGCAAAGGGAAGTAAATTCGGGACAGTTGAATTTGATGAAATAGTCATTTTCCACATGACGATTGTCAAAGGATTCCAGGACTTCTGGTTGATATTCGAAAATGTAGTTGGTTTCTTTGTTGCCTAGGAGGCTTAGGTTTTTCATTTCTTCTTGTTGTGACATAATTTTTTCTTTCTAATTTTATACTCAATGAAAATCAAAGAGCAAACTAGGAAGCTAGCCGCAAGCTGTACTTGAGTACGGTAAGGCGAAGCTGACGTGGTTTGAATTTGATTTTCGAAGAGTATTAAACACCACGTTGGTTGTCGTAGAGGAGAGTATGGAGTTGAGGAAGGACGCGGACATTGCCCCAGCTATCGTCGGCAGCGATGCGTTCCCAGAGTTCTTTGAGACGGTCCAGTTGATCTTGGATAATATTTCCTGTAGCCTTGGGTTCAGGATTTCCAGCAGATAAGAAAAGGACATCTGGTTGGTAGCGTTCTTGTATTCCTTTAGCAAAGGCTAAATCTGCATCATCAAAGACAGGGATTTTAAAGGTGACCTTGTCTGGATCCAGTTGGGAAACGATAAAGTCCAAGGTCTCAAAGTTGACTTCCATCTTGGATGAAGGAGGTTTTGGACTCAGAGTAACCTGGTCGATGTCTTTCAACCAATTTTGCCAGCGAGAGCCTTGAGTTTCAACAGCCAGAGTGACACCACGTTCCTTGAGTTTAGTGACGAGTTCAGCCATGTTGGCTGCTAGGATAGCAGGATTTCCCCCAGATAGGGTTACATAGTCGTAGCTCCCTAATTTATCCAAGGCAGCAATGACCTCGTCAGCAGTCATACGAGTTGGCTTTTCAGAGCCATCCCATGTAAAGGCAGAATCGCACCAGTCGCAGTGGTAATCGCAACCAGCAGTGCGGACAAACATGGTTTTCTGCCCGATTGCACGGCCTTCGCCTTGAAAGGTTGGGCCAAAAATTTCTAGAACTGGTAGTTTGAGGACACGTTCCCTAGTCATCTAACCACTCCCGTCTAAACTCCGCAAAGGCAGTCGGAGTCTCATAGAGGCGAACATATTCCAAACGGAGACCACGTTCGTCTGGCAACTTTTGGTTCATGGTTTGGAAAATCCAGTAAACCATATTTTCAGCAGTTGTGTTCATATAGGGAAGAGTTTCGTTTAGATAGCGATGATCCAAGTGGGGCTCTAAGAAGTTCTTGTAGATCGCTTTGATGTCTCCAAAATCGTAGGTCATACCACGTTCATCTAAAAATCCACTGACAGCAATTTGCAAATGATAGGTGTGGCCGTGCAGGGACTTGCATTTTCCCTCATAGTGAAAGAGGTGGTGGGCAGCATCAAAGGTAAATTCTTTTGATACCAAGGTTCTGTGATGATTGTAGACAAGAGACTCCCCGGTTTCCTGTTTGATTTCTTTGGGTGCAAAAAACATTAGTTCTCTCCTTTCTGTGAGAGATAAACATCTAGACCATGCTGTCGTAGGTGGCAGGCTGGGCAATCTCCACAACCACTTCCAATAATCCCGTTGTAGCAGGTCAAGGTCTTTTCACGAACATAGTCAAAGGCACCGAGTTGGTCAGCTAATTCCCAAGTTTCAGCCTTGTCTAGCCACATGAGAGGTGTTTGGATAACAAAGTCGTAATCCATGGCAAGGTTGAGGGTAACATTAAGGGATTTGACAAAGACATCTCGACAATCGGGGTAGCCTGAGAAGTCTGTCTCGCAGACACCTGTCACGATATCTTTAATGCCTCGTTGCTTAGCAAGAACTGCCGCAAAGGACAGAAAGAGGTGGTTGCGACCGTCAACGAAGGTATTGGGGACCTCCCCCTCTTTTTGCTCAATCTCCATATCAGAGGTCAAGGCATTTTCAGTGATTTGCCCCAGCAGAGACATATCTAGGATATGATGACGAATCCCCTGTTCCTTAGCGATTTCTCTAGCGACTTGAATTTCGAGATGATGGCGTTGACCGTAGGCAAAGGTAACTGCTTCGACTGTTTCATAGTGTTCTTTAGCCCAAAAGAGGCAGGTTGTAGAATCTTGACCGCCACTAAAGACGACCAAGGCTGATTGACGTTTCATAATACTCCTTCCAAAATGGGGAATGTTCAGAGCACGCAAAAAGCTCCCTTGAGGGAGCTAAAAAATACCAAGTAGAGGTTTTTTTTAGCGATGGCATGTCCCAAACATCGTAATATTCTATCTACAGTCTAGCATATTTTTTGAAAAATGGCAAAGGGCAAGAAAAAAGAGACCAAAGAAAGTACTTGGTCTCTAATATGATTAGCTCAATTCAGCAACGATGGCCTTGATTTGTTCTGCTGTGTGAACACCAGCAACTTGTTTGACAACTTGGCCGTCTTTTTTGAAGAGAAGAGTTGGGATAGACATGATTCCAAAGGCACGAGCTGTGTTTGGATTTTCATCCACGTCCATTTTAACGATTTTCAAAACATCTTCTGAAAGTTCTTCAGACAATTTGTCCAAGATTGGACCTTGCATACGACATGGACCACACCAAGTTGCCCAAAAGTCTACCAAGACCAAACCGTCTTTTGTTTCTTGTTCGAATGTTGCATCTGTAATTGCTTTTGCCATTGTATTTCTCCTTTTTTTAGTTATATTGGCTTAAATCTTGTTTCATGAGATAGAAGAAGACATCTCCATAAGTCCCATGATAGTCCAAATCATGACCGTTGTAAGTCAATTTTTGGACGGGGTAGTAGTCTGCGACGCCGATAAGGCAAGCTTGTTGTGAACGATCAAAGTCTTCATAAGACTCGAAAGTTACAGTTCTTTCATTCTTGCTGGCATCTAGATAGGTAATTTCAATCATGTTTAAAACTCCTTTGTTTAATGATGATTTTATTTTACTCCTTGTAGAAGAGAATGTCAAGAAAAATGATTGCGCACGCAACTTTTTTCTAAAATCATCTTAAATCAAGAAATCCAAACCAGTTTCCAAGCTTTCTTCGACAGCTTTCTGTAGAGAGGCCAGTGTCTTTTGCCCATCACCTGTCAGGCAGATAAAACTAGAGCGTCTATCTTGATCACAACACCTGCGACTAAGCAGACCGCAATTTTTAGCTTCCAAGCGAGCCACCATCCGAGAAACAGCGCTCGGGCTCAGATGAAGTTTATCTGGCAGGTCAATCTGGCGTAGAGATTTTTCTTGGGCCAAGTCCAGATAGTAGAGGAGGTAGAACTCTTTCAAGGTCAGACTTTGCTCGCTCTGCTGGGCAATGGTCTCTTCCAAGAGACCTTCAATTTCTTTCTGACGCCGATTGAAGTCAAACCATTTTTCCAAGTAGGTCATAGTATCTCCTTTCTTTTTAGAGTTATAATATAGAAGAAAGTCCATTTACGGACAGTCTCTGCATCACAAGATGATTGCGCATGCAATAATTATACTACTTTTCAAAAGAGCTGGCAAGACAGACGCTGGCATCTTTTATCCTAAATCATGCCTGTTTTCACAAGCCAAGAATTGTTTGTATCCCCTTTCCTCTCTAATTTTTAATGACTCTTGTGTATTTCCTTGAAATTTTCTGAAAAAAGAGTAAACTGGTATGCAAGAAGTCTATTTCGTGGAGTTTAGGATGAAATTATATGTTCAATTAATGATTCTCTTTGTGATTTCTCTAATCGGAGAGGGGATCTCTAGTTTCTTTCATTTGCCCATACCCGGCAGTATTATCGGTTTGATTATTCTCTTTCTAGCCCTGCAATTTAAGTGGCTGAGAACTAGGCATGTCAACATGGTGGGGAATTTCTTGCTGGCCAATATGACCATTCTCTTTTTGCCGCCAGCAGTGGGAATCATGGAGAAGTTTGATGTGATTGCTCCCTATCTTTTGCCAATTGTTTTGATTGTCTTTTTTGCAGCAGTCATCAATATTATCCTCATAGCCTTGGTAGTTCAGTTCATCAAGAGACGGTTTGAGGGAGATTATGAGAAAGGAGATGCCAAATGAGTGAATTTGTTTCCAATCCCCTATTTGGGCTTGCCCTGTCTATCCTAGCTTATCTAGTGGGAATGCTGATTTACAGACGTTTTCCCCATCCATTGACAACGCCCTTGCTTTTGTCAGCTGTTTTCATTATCATCTTTCTAAAGGTGACGGGGATTTCTTACCAAGATTACTACCAGGGTGGGGTTTATCTGAACAACTTGATTGTCCCATCGACCGTGGCTCTAGGGATTCCCCTTTATAAGAGTTTTCACTTGATGAAGCACCATGCTCGGAGTATTCTCTTTGGTAGTCTGTTAGCGGTAGTGGTCAATACCTCTTTCACAGCCCTTATAGCTAAGATTTTTGGGATGGACTTTTTCTTAGCCATTTCTCTCTTTCCTAAGTCAGTGACAACCGCTATGGCAGTGGGAATTACAGAAAAATTGCAAGGTCTGACTACTGTGACCTTGGTGGTAGTAGTGGCAACTGGGATTTTAACCAGTGTCATCGGCCCAACCCTTTTGAAGTGGTTGAAAATAGATGATCCAGTAGCTGTTGGTCTTTCCCTTGGAGGCACAGGCCATGCTGTCGGAACGGGAACAGCCTTTCGATACGGCTCTGTAGCAGGAGCTATGGGTGGTTTGGCTATCGGTGTTACCGGTATTCTCTATGTCTTTGTCAGCCCTATCGTAGCCAGTTTGATATTGAGTTAAAAAATTAACGGCAAAATTTCGAAATTTTAAAAATTTTTCAAAAAAATACTTGACAATCTACATGAGAAGATATACAATGAAGCCAGAGAAAACGGATACAAAATAATTTTTACTTAACAGTATATGAGATTTTTCTTTTCTATAAAAGAATTATACGTATAATTCTTTTTTAAAAAAGGAGGGAAAGCGATGCTTAATTTGACTGATGTTATCAAAGTTGTTAAAAAAAGGTCATCTAGCCTCAGTACAGCAGTATCCAGATAAATGCCCAGGGCGTTATCGTTAGATTGCCTTGAGTTGCTTATGTAAAAGCGATAATTTATCACTTTACTATTATAATGATGAGGCTGAGGGGGATACCCTCAGCCTTTTTAAAGTGGGAGATAAGTTATGGAAACAATTTATTCTTTTTCTACAGATGATGTAGTTTATTTAAAAAATTTATATACAGGATCTATTTGTGAGATTGATGAGGAACTATTCAAGAAGTTATCTTTAAAAGAATTTCCTTACTTGATAAGTGAGATTGATAAACAAGTGCCCTTTATTCACTCTAAATGAATAGTAGAGGGAGGATGAATTATCACTATATATAGTTACAACTATGTCGTGTAACTTGACTTGCTCTTATTGTTTTGAGAATGATAAGGATAGGAAACCGTCCTTAAGTAGTGAGTATGACGGTAAAAAGATTGTGAATTTTATATTAGATGAACTCAATTTTAAGAAGTATAAATCTCTGGATATCTGTTTTACTGGTGGTGAACCATTATATAACTTTCAGTTTATACGAAATTTATGTGAAACTTTAGATGAGAAACTAGCTATTCCTATTTCGTATACTTTGATTACAAATGGAACGATATTCACAAATAAAATAATGTCTTTTCTTGACTGTCATAATTTCGCTATTCAAGTTTCTTTTGATGGTGATGAGCACTATCATAACCTAGAAAGATGCAATCGATTAGGGAAAGGAACTTATCATAGAATCATAAATAACTTGTCAGTTATGTTGGAAAAGTATAAAAATTTATCCATTCAGGCTAGAGTTAACATATCTAAAAGAAATTATATATCTATCCAGAAATTATTTTTAGATTTAAAAAAGTATACAGAATTTGAAAATTTTAATCTTTATTTTGATTTCGTAGCTGTACCTAACGATTCAATTCTATATATTGATAGTGAAACTAAAAAGAAGATTTGTCTAGATTTATTTCTGTTTTTATCAAAGGAAAATATACCGTATTATCATGATTTAAAAATAGGAGGCTACTGTATGTTCAAAAATCAAGATTCTCTTACAATTCATGCCAACGGTAACTTATATAAATGTTATTCATTAGTAGGGAATGAAAACTATCAGTTGGGAAGTATTGGTCAAGTTACTAATGAATTAACAGGTCTGGGAAGCATGTGCCCTTATAAAGATTGTGCTTATTATGAATTTTGTTATGGAGGTTGCCCATTTAATACATTTGTAAATAATGGGAAGATGGAACGCGATTGTCAGTTTGACTATTTAGAGTGGTTTCACAAGATTGTATTTTTAGATGAATTAGGATTATTGACAAAGGAGGATGTTGAAGGGACTATCCAACATATATCTGTTCATAAAATATATGTTGATAAAAATTTAACTATGGAGGCATGCAGATGAAAAGATTGTTATCCTATAACAATAAAGTGCTATTTCTAAAAAGCTTTATTTTGAATACCCTTGTTACTATACTAACTGTAGCTATTCCTTATATTAGTAAGTTATTTATTGACCATATTCTATCTCAGAAAGTTCATGCTATGATTGTTTACGGGGTGCTTTATGTAGGAATTTCTCTGTTTATTCAAGTTTTATATTATTTTTGTGATGTGCTTCAAGGAGAATCAGAATCGTATGTTTGGCAGAATATTTGCCAAAAAACTGCTGAAAATATCCAGCTCTATGATATGGTAGAGACAGAATTGTCTGAAGCTACCATTACACAAGAATTAGGGCAGACCTATGAGCTGTTGAAACGATTTTTTAACGAATATCCTGTTGCTCTTCTCCTGTACTTGATACGAGCACTTGTGATTATAGGGATTTTATGGAGTATTTCTCCTACTATTGCTGTGATGATAGGTATTTTGATACCTGTATTTATCTTTATTTCGCAGAAATATAGTGGACGACTATCTAAGCTTGGTTCCGATACAGTGAATTGTATGAAGGATATACGCGATTATCTAGTGGATAGCTATAAACTCATGCCTAGTATGCGATTTTCAGCTCATTCTAGCTTGATTGATTTCTCTCCCTTGGTGAAAAAATATATTTCATGTAAAAATAAGGAGGTGAGAATGACTTCTTTATTTGAAAATTTTCTTTCTTATGCATTTTTGAATTTTATGATTATGATGACGACGATTATATCAGGTTATCAGACTTATAAAGGTTGGATTACGATTGGTGATCTAATGGCTATCCAACTATATATTTCACAATTTTGGACACCTATTGAATACTTCCTTGATGTTTATAAGGAGTACTCGGGAAGTAAGAAAATTATCGAAAATTTTATCAATTTTTTGGAACCTGTTCAGATTTCGTATGAGTCTATTCCAATTTTAGAGATAGTCTTAGAAAAGTATGTTAGCTTGGGGAGAGATGGTGAAGAACTGCATGAGCCACTAACAACTCGTTTAGAAAAAGGACATATTTATCGTATTGTTGGAGAAAATGGTGTTGGTAAGACGCGACTGATTTTAGCGATAGTAGGTTACAGCATGAATTATCATGGTAAGATTTACTTACCTAATTATAGAAAGAATTCGAATTTTTCATACTGCCCTGCAGAACCTATTGCGAGTCGATTTTATAAAAATGAATTGAGTCAAGGTGCATCCATGGGACAACTAAAATTGTTGCAGTTGCAAGAAGCAGTAGCGGTGGAGAAAGATGTTTATATTTTTGATGAGCCAAGTAATTTTTTAGATTCACAAAACAAGAAAAAAGTCGTGCAAATCCTGTCCGACTTGTTAGCAAAACAAAAGTTAGTGATTTTGATTAGTCATGATGATGATTTAGTCGATTTTCCAACAGAAGTTATCACTCTTCAATCATGTGACAGTGAGTAAGGAAAAGTATAACTTTATTGAGTTTAAGAAATAGATTAGTAAGAATAGACTGGGTAAAAAGTCTTTAAAATCAGAAAAATGCATAATATCAGGTGTGCAAAAACTTGATATTATGCGTTTTATTTTGGTAATATTAATTCATTTTCTCCTGAAATTGAGTTTTTGCCTAGCCTCCTTTTCAAATCGTATTTTATAGAATATTACTTTCCTTTTCGTAGGTGAATGACTTGGTCATAGTGTTTTAAGTCTTCTTCTGTATAGTGGTGAATGACTTCAATGACTGTTTGAGGTAGGGAGAAGAGCAAGTCGCTAATTTTTCTGCTATTTTCCGAGTCAAGATTGGCCTTAATCTCATCTGCTAAGATGAGTTGGCTATCATGGTAGAGGGCGCGGGCGATTTCAAGGCGTTGTTTCTCGCCACCAGACAGACTATCATTGCTGAGCGTTCGATTTTTCAAATGTTCTAACCCCGTTTTTTTGAGGATGTGAGTTAAAATTTCTTCTTTTTTATCCAGTCCTAGAAGGATATTGTCGTCCAGAGATAGCGTGTCAAAGTAATGGCTATCTTGGAGGATATAGGAACTAAAGCTTGTGATTTCTTTACGTGACAGGTTTTGACCAGCAAAGCTAATCTGTCCACTTGTCGGTGTCTCTTCTCCATGAATGATATTGAGCAGGGTTGTCTTACCAGAGCCACTTTCCCCGATAATGGCAATTTTTTCTCCTTGCTTGATGTGCATGGAAGTCGGAGACAGGAGGTTGTTTCCATATTTTTCTAGGGAGATGGTGTTAAGCTGGATAGGGAAAATGTTTTCTATGCTTCTAGGCGAGATGAAGTCAGACTGGCCCAAAAGTTTTTGGTATTTGTTGAGAAGAGTTCGATTCGCTTTTCGGGTGTTGGTAAAGTAAGCCAACTCTTGGAATTGATAGCCGATATTATGGGAAACTAGATAGATGGCCACAAAACTCGCCGCATCTAAATAATTATAGTAGGTCATAAAGCCACCGATGACGATTGGTGTGACAGAACAAAAGGCATCGATGCTATTGATCAAGAGACTGTTTAAAGTTCGTTGCTTTTCATAGTTAATTTCGGTATCTAGACTGGTTTGTAATTGCTTTTGATAGCGAGCAAAAAAGTAGTCTTGCCCCTGATAATGGCGAATTTGTTGGCTACCACCAATAAAATTTGTCAAGCTTGCTAAGTAGCTCTGGTTAACAGTGGACCGCTTTTCAGAAAGTGAATCCAATCGCTTTGATCCAATAGCACTGCAGAGGACAGGAAAGGAGTAGAAGAGGATGAAAATCAAGCCCAGGTAAAAATTGGTCCACAGGGCATAGAGAATGGACACAGTGGTGAAACCAAGAGAAGAAATAATGATAACCGTTGGCTCAATATAGCTTTCTTCTAGTTGCTTGACGTCGTTTTCTAGGTCAGACAAAATATCCTTTTCATCAATCTCATAACTGTTTAAAAATCGCTTGAAAATAGCACTCTTGATTCCATATTTGAAATCAGTAATCAAACGAGCGTAGTAATAGCGTTTCCCAGCCAAACCTAGTAGGAGGATGAGATTGCCAAGGATTCCTAAAATCAAAACTTTCCAAAGAAGGCCTAGTTCTTGATTGGTAAAACTAGCAACAATGTTCTGAACAAGGGCTGGCGTGATAATTGCTTCCAGCCAGGTAACGGCAATAGAAAAGAAGTAAAGTACGAGGTGTTTATTAGTAACAAATCTTCTCAGCATAAAGAGTTGACCTCCTTATCGATATACATGTAATTAGTTTTAAAGTCATTATACTCCTTTATCTCAAATACTTCATATAAAAATGTAATTTTTGGGGAATATACAATTAAATGAAAATATCGTAATGACACAGATTAAAACAAAAAGCGAACAAAACAGAGTTCATTGTTTCGATTCGCTTTTTGTATTATTATCTAGATTTTTTTGTAGTTCTGATAACATTTAGTTTGAGCAGGTACACTAATAGCTGATGGAATAAAATGTGTACTTTAGATTATTTCCAAGCGCCACTGGCATCTACATAGTAGCCATCTGGTGTGTAGGTATTGTGAAGCATCTTACCTGATGAAGCAAGGTAGTACCAAGAACCACTGTCTTTGACCCAGCCTGTTGCCATAGAACCTGAGTTGTTTAGATAATACCAAGATCCACTATCTTTGATCCAACCTGTTGCCATAGAACCTGAGTCTCTTAGGTAATACCAAGAGTGATTATCATATAGCCAGTCACTAGCAATCATAGCTCCTGATGATTTAAAGGCATACCAGTTGCCACCTTGATAGAGCCAAGTTTGATTGAACATGACTCCTTTATCATTCATAAAGTACCAAGTTCCACTGTCCTTAACCCAAGCATTTTGAACTAATTGTCCTTGTTTTTGATAGTACCACTTTTCACTGTAATTCTTTTTTAGCCAGCTTTCTGCTTTTACAATCGGATAAAGTATTTTGAAGGCTCCTGCCCCCCTGTAGGAATGACTGATAACTCCTGGTTTTTGAAGTTTCAATTCTTCATAGTCGTCTGCCCAAGCAAAGACTTTTTGACCATTGACAGTCTCTGGTAAGGTAGCAGTGTAGGTCTTGGTTTGATAGTCCCATTTTGCATCAAGGTAGGTGTGTTGATCATTTGATTCGTCAATACGGAAGTAACCACTCTTTCCGCCATCATTATATACATCATCTACTACTTTAGTGGACCAGGTCTTTACTTCATTTCCGCTCTTGGCTTCTACCTTGATATCTCCTCTATAGCCATAAGGTACATAGAAATTCAGGTAACGCCCCTCTACCCCCATCATAGACTTGTCCTTTTCTTGACCTAGGAAATTGACAGTTTGATCTTGACCATTGAGACTGACCGTCCACTCGATTTTCTCGGTTTTTGGCAAATTCAAGACTTTGATATCTACTTCATTTCCATTGTCAAATCGGAGAATTTTGCCATCTTGATACTTAACACCACCCTTGATAACCCATTCTTCTTCCAACTCGAAGGCCTTTCCTGAATGAGGGAAAGCCAGTAAGGCTAGACCAGCTAAAGACAAACCAAATAATGTGATTTTTTTTGATACTTTCATTTTCTTAACTCCTTATTTTTGAAATAAAACAAATTGACTGTTTTCTGGATAAACTTCAATATGTTGTTTATGATTTTGTTTTAAGACTTGTTCACGTGAGTAAGAATACAATTCGTTTAACGTGATTCTATTGTTATAATTTTGATCAGCAATTAAAGAACCTTGAGATTGCTGTACAGGGTTCCATCCTGAACCTAAAGACCAATATTTAGTTGCCAAACTTAAAGCTCCGCCGCTAGAGTATTCTGACGAACTTGATGAGCAGAGTACTAAAAATTTAGAGTCAATCATCTCACCTGCTTTTTCGCCACCATTCATATTAGAAAAACCTGATACAAATTCATCTAAATCAAAATATTTCGTAGAGGCTTCTTCATTGGCTTAACCTGTATTATCTTTAGAAATAATTGTCCCAGCGTGACAACAATCCAGCATAACCACAAACTTACCTTTATATTGTTTCAGTATAGATGCCAATTCCCAACCTGAAAAGGATGTTTTATCGCTACCAATGGCTATCTTCCCATCTTCTCCTCCATGACAAGTAAGGTAAAGATAGTTCACATCGCTTTCGCTAGAAGATTTGAAAAGCTCTTGCATTTTTGCAATAATCTCAGCTTTTGTTTTATCTGGGAACCGAACAACTTTACTAAAGTTTTGGTTACTAAAAACCTTTTCCATAGCATTAACATCTTCAATAGGTACTACTCTTGTTGATGTTTCACCTGTTTTTAGTGTAAGAATCGCCAGAATGTTTATACCATCAACGACCTTTTGATTGAAACTAACTGCCATTGGAGTGACTATAATCCTAGGGAGAAATAGATTCTTGAGCAGAAACTGGACTATTTACTGGTAGTGTTGCCACTAGGCTCAGTAAAGCAACTGATGACAATAAAATTTTTTTCATAATCATATTGTCCTTTCTGTTTTATTTTTGTATAATCATAATCATATCACAAATAAAAAAACAGGTTTTATTTTTTGCAGAAATGGAAGAGGGATAGTTAAGTAGGAGAGGTTCTTTTCCATAATTTCTCGAATAGAACACAAAAAGCGAACAAAACAGAGTTCATTGTTTCGATTCGCTTTTTGTATTATTATCTAGATTTTTTTGTAGTTCTGATAACATTTAGTTTGAGCAGGTACACTAATAGCTGATGGAATAAAATGTGTACTTTAGATTATTTCCAAGCGCCACTGGCATCTACATAGTAGCCATCTGGTGTGTAGGTATTGTGAAGCATCTTACCTGATGAAGCAAGGTAATACCAAGAGCCGCTATCTTTCACCCAGCCTGTTGCCATAGAACCTGAGTTGTTTAGATAATACCAAGAGCCGCTATCTTTCACCCAGCCTGTTAACATAGCACCTGAATTGCTTAGGTAATACCAAGAACCACTATCTTTGATCCAACCTGTCGCCATAGAACCTGAGTCTTTTAGGTAATACCAAGAGTGATTATCATATAGCCAATCACTAGCAATCATAGCTCCTGATGATTTAAAGGCATACCAGTTGCCACCTTGATAGAGCCAATTTTGATTGAACATGACTCCTTTATCGTTCATAAAGTACCAAGTTCCACTGTCCTTAACCCAAGCATTTTGAACTAGTTGACCTTGTTTTTGATAGTACCACTTTTCACCTTGATTATTTTTTAGATTTAGCCAGCTTTCTGCTTTTACAATCGGATAAAGTTCTCTGAAGACTCCCCCCCCTTTGTAGAAATGACTGATAGTCCCTGGTTTTACAAGTTTAATATTATCATACTCCTCTGCCCAAGCAAAGACTTTTTGACCATTGACAGTCTCTGGTAAGGTAGCAGTGTAGGTCTTGGTTTGATAGTCCCATTTAGTATCAAGGTAGGTGTATTGATTATTTGATTCTTTAATATGGTAGTAGCCACTCTTTCCACCATTATATACATCATCTACCACTTTAGTGGACCAGGTTTTTACTTCATTTCCGCTCTTGGCCTCGACCTTGATATCTCCTCTATAGCCATAAGGTACATAGAAATTCAGGTAATGTCCTTCTTCTCCGATATTGGATCTATCCACTTCTTGACTTAGGAAATTGACAGTTTGATCTTGACCATTGAGACTGACCCTCCACTCAATTTTCTCAGTTTTTGGTAAATCCAATACTTTGATATCTATGCTATGACCATTGTTAAATCGAAGAATTTTGTCATCTTGATATACAACTCCTCCTTTAACACGCCAAACTTCTTTAAGCTCAAAGGCTTTTCCTGAATGAGGGAAAGCTAGTAAAGCTAAACCTGCTAGAGACAAACCAAATAGTGTGATTTTTTTTGATACTTTCATTTTCTTAACTCCTTATTTTTGGAATAAAACAAATTGGCTGTTTTCTGGATAAACTGATACATGTTGCTCTTCGTGAATTTTTGATGCATCTTCAAGGACTAGAGGATAAGAGTATTGATATAGTTCCTCTAAAGTGATTTTTCCGTTAGTATTGGTGTCTGCCATAGGCGAAATCATTCTATTTTGAAGTGAATCCCAACCTGTACCCATTGCCCAGTATCTGGTGGCAAGACTACCTACTCCGACTAAACTATACGATTCTTCACCTTTCCAAGAGGCACATAGTACGAGGAATTTAGAATCAAGCATTTCACCATTCTTGCTTGCTACATCTCCTGTTGAAAATCCTGCCAAAAATGCTTGTTCATCAAATTTTTCTTCAGACTTGGAGGCAACCTTTTTGTTTGGTTTATTTGCATCTATAATTTTTCCTGAATAGCAACAATCCAGCATAACCACAAACTTACCTTTATATTGTTTCAGTATAGATGCTAATTCCCAACCTGAAAAGGATGTTTTATCGCTACCAATGGCTATCGTCCCATCTTCTTTTCCATGACAAGTAAGGTAAAGATAGTTCACATCGCTTTCGCTAGAAGATTCAAACAGTTCTTGCATTTTTGCAAGAATCTCAGCTTTTGTCTTATCAGGGAAACGAACAACTTTACTAAAGTTTTGGTTACTAAAAACCTTTTCCATAGCATTAACATCTGCGATAGGTACAGCGGTTGTTGATGTTTCACCAAGAACTAAGGCCCGACGATTGATATTTTGCTTTTCTCCACTATTAGCAAAGAAATAAGTATCATCTCCAATATTGTGCCAACCTGTCTGCATAGCACCGCTGGCAGCTAAATAATATTGTTTTCCTTCGATAGTTTGTAGGCCAGTTTGCATGACACCGCTAGTATTTAAATAATACCAACTACCAGAAATCAAACACCATCCTGTTTTCATAGCACCACTATCATCTAGATAATACCAATTTCCATACTCATTGAACCAACCTGTTTTCATCCAACCTTCACTATCAAAATAGTACCAGGTTTCATTGATCTTTTCCCACCCGTTTTTAGTGTAAGAACCGTCAGAATGTTTATACCACCAACGACCATTCGATTGAATCCAACTGCCATTAGAGTGACTATAAGACTTGGGAGAAATAGATTCTTGAGCAGAAACTGGACTATTTACTGATAGTGATGTCACTAGGCTCAGTAAAGCAACTGATGACAATAAAATTTTTTTCATAATCATATTGTCCTTTCTGTTTTATTTTTGTATAATCATAATCATACCACAAATAAAAAAACAGGTTTTATTTTTTGCAGAAATGGAAGAGGAATACTATGGAAAATTTTGGAGCAGTTTTAAAGGATATCCGTATTTCAAAAAATTTTCGTCTTAAAGATTTGGCTTGTGATAAGATTAGTGAGTCAACTATTTCTCGTTTCGAAAATGGGATTACAAAATTATCTATTGATCATTTTTACATGTTGTTAAATCGCCTGGGGATATCATTTTCGGAATTTGAAGAATTAGTTCATTGCTATTATTCTAAAAAAGAATGTTTTTTTGAAGAACTAGAACATGCTGTAAACTCTTCAGATATCATTTTGTTACAAGAACTAATAAAGAAAATAGAACTAAAACAAAAGCAGGAAAAAAGTTTATGCGATTGTCACATAAAATTGATTGCTGAACAACAGATTAATCGCCTTGCAAACCTTCCTTATAATGCCTCTAAATGTAATGAGTTAATAAAGTACTTGCTTTCTGTAGATAATTGGATGGAGTATGAACTAAAAATTTTCTATAATTCGGTGTTTTTTATGAACGCTAAAACTATTAGCTTACTATATAGAGCGGTAATCAAGAAAACACGACATTTTTTAAAAACAGATATGGGAACACATAGAGTAATTCCTTTATATTTATTTAATTTAGAATTATTATTAAAAAATAATTTGTTAGATAGCGCTCAATTTTTTATAGATGATTTAGAAAATTTACTGACCAGACAAGGATATTATTTTGAAAAGAATTATTTGCTTTTTTTAAAAGGTATTTATCTCATAAAAACGAATCAAGTAGAGTTAGGTAAAAAAGAATGTTCCAAAGCTATGAAAATATTTAAGGAATATAATGATAGGGTCACAATAGAGAAATTAAACAAGACCTTTAAATCAGATTTAAAAGGATTTGTTTTTTAAATAAAGTTAGACGGAAAATGAGATAAAAGAAAAAGGATAGCCTCTCTGCGATGAGATGTTATCCTTTTTGATTATGAAACTATTGCAAATTAACCTTGTTTCTCAAAATGTAGTAGGTTCCGAGATAAAAGATAGCTATGAAAATGAGTTCTTCAACAATACTTATACCTGCTCCCATATAGAAATTATCATTAAATCCTGCAAGTGAATTGACATAGAAGTTAGTACTGGTATTGAAGAAAAGTTCAATAAATCCAATGACGATTTTGATACCAATGTAGGCTACAACAGCAAGTGCAGTACGATATTCATTGAAAAGTTGTCCAATGGAAATGGCTAAGTAGATGCAGAGGATTTCTGAAATTGTACTAAGCAGGAAGGATAACCCCACAAGAGAGAGTTGAGGAAGGAATGTTCCTACAAGTGGAATCAACTCAGAATTTGATATCCATTCTGGAACCGTTATGGTAACAATAATAAAAGCGCTTAGAGCTAGTACAGTGGAGCTAAGGATAGACCAAATGAAGGCTCCAACTAATTTGGCTGTGATGATATGGTGTTCAGAAACTGGCAAGGTCAAGGTCAGATAGCCTTGTCGGTCATAGACACTACCTTTGAATCGTTTAATAATCAAGAAAATGGTTGAAATCCCAAGTGTAATCATCAATCCACCAAAGACGAGAGCCAGAAAGAAAAGTAAGACAGGTTGGCTATCTTTGAAAGATACATAATTATAGTAGTGTCCTTGCATTCCTATGGGAACGGAAAGAACTAGCACGGCAGCGTAGAGGGCTAAATACCACTTGTTAACATTTTTAAATTCGTAGCGAACTAAATTCCAAAACATAATAATCTCCTTTGCTTAGGCCTTAAATTCCTGACGGAAGAGTTGGTCGATGGATTCACCTGACTCGTAGCGAATATCATCTACATTTCCTTGACGGACGACTTTTCCGTCCTTAAGGAAGACAATTTCATCCAAGATTGGCTCGATATCAGAAATCAAGTGGGTAGAAATCAAAACGGTAGAAGTTGGGGAGTAGTTGTTGATAATGGTATTGAGGATATACTCACGGGCTGCTGGGTCCACCCCACCAATGGGTTCGTCTAAAACGTAGAGACGAGCATCACGGCTCATAACCAAAATCAGTTGTACCTTTTCCTTATTCCCTTTTGATAGTTTCTTGAGACGACTATTTTCATCAATGCCCAAGTCTGCAAGTAGATGATGGGCGCGTTCAAGATTGAAATCTTTATAGAAGGTCTTGAAGTAGGTTAGGGCTTCTTTGACCTTCATTTGCTCATTGAGATAGGTCGTATCTGGCAAATAAGCTACGATAGCCTTGGTTGCTGGGCTTGGGTCCATATCGTTGATAAGGACGCGTCCTTGATCTGGTTGTAAGAGGCCATTGATTAGTTTAATCAAGGTTGTTTTTCCTGAGCCGTTTGGGCCAAGGAGACCAACAATTTTTCCAGCTGGGATGTCAAGGGAAACATTTTCGAGGGCTGGGGTTTCTCCATAAGATTTGGATACATTTTCAAATGCTAGTAATGACATAGGCTTAAACTCCTTTAATATAATCGCCGACTACGCCTGGTAGTTCTTCTTTTTCATAGCCAAAATGGGTCATGGAGGAAACGAAGTGTTCCAATTCTTCTTCGGATAGTTGTTTGCGCGATTGGGCAATCAGTTCCTTATCCTCAGTCACAAATCGTCCAGTTGTTCGCTTGCTGTAGACAAATCCTTCTCGTTCAAGGTCTGACAAGGCTCTTTGGATGGTGTTTGGATTGACACCGGCCTCGCTAGCCAGCTCTCTCACGGTTGGAAGTTGTTGATTGGGTTCCAGCGTATGGGAAACAATCTGAAGCTTGATTTTCTCCATAATCTGTAAATAGATGGGTTTTTTGTTGTCAAATGTCCAGGACATCTTGGTCTCCTTTCTTTTATCTCTTTGTCTTAATTAAATAATACAACAAAACAAAAAACTTGTCAAGCAAAAAGAAGAATTGTTTTGGGAATCGTTTAAAAAATGGTATAATGAAAAGAAAACGATAAGGAGGGAAAGGATGCGTTGTCCAAAATGTGGGGCTACCAAGTCAAGTGTTATCGATAGTCGCCAAGCAGAAGAAGGGAACACTATTCGTAGAAGACGTGAGTGCGATGAATGCCAGCACCGTTTTACAACCTACGAACGGGTAGAAGAAAGAACCTTAGTGGTTGTTAAAAAAGATGGCACACGGGAACAATTCTCCAGAGATAAAATTTTTAATGGGATTATCCGCTCAGCCCAGAAACGTCCTGTGTCAAGTGATGAAATCAACATGGTAGTCAATCGTATCGAACAGAAACTCCGTGGTCGAAATGAAAATGAAATTCAAAGTGAGGACATTGGTTCACTCGTCATGGAGGAGTTGGCTGAACTGGACGAGATTACCTATGTACGTTTTGCCAGTGTCTATCGTAGTTTTAAGGATGTCAGTGAGTTAGAGAGCTTGCTCCAACAAATCACCCAGTCCTCTAAAAAGAAAAAGGAAAGATAAATGAAGCCAATTGACCGTTTTTCTTATCTAAAGAATAATCGGGTGTCGCAAGATACCTCATCTCTGGTACAGTGCTACCTCCCGATTATCGGTCAGGAGGCACTGAGCCTTTATCTTTATACGATTAGTTTTTGGGATAATGGTAGAAAGGAATATCTTTTTTCAAGCATTCTTAACCATCTCAACTTTGGGATGGATAGACTGATAAAATCCTTGAAAATCCTATCTGCTTTCAATCTCTTGACCCTCTATCAAAAGGGAGAGGTTTATCAGCTAGCCCTCCATGCTCCTCTTTCAAGTCAGGATTTCTTGGAACATCCTGTTTATCGCAGACTTTTAGAGAAAAAGATTGGTGATGCAGCTGTGGAGGATTTGAAAGTTGAAAGTGCTGATGGTGAAGAAATACCTGTCTCACTCAATCAAGTCTTTCCAGATTTGGCAGAATTAGGAAATCAAGAAGACCTTGGTCTCAAGAAGAAAGTGGCCAACGATTTTGACTTGGACCATTTTCGTCAGCTGATGGCTCGAGATGGGCTTCGCTTTGCGGATGAGCAGTCCGATGTTTTGACCCTCTTTGCCATTGCTGAGGAGAAGAAATGGACTTGGTTTGAAACTTATCAATTGGCCAAGTCAACAGCTGTTTCCCAGGTTATTTCAACCAAACGCATGCGGGAAAAAATCGCTCAAAAACCGATTTCCTCTGACTTTAGTCCTAAGGAAGCAACCATTATCAAGGAAGCCAAAAGTAAGACTGCCCTGCAGTTCTTGGCAGAAATCAAGCAAACACGCAAGGCAAGTATTACCCAAACAGAAAGAGAACTCTTGCAACAGATGGCTGGTTTGGGCTTGCTGGACGAAGTCATCAATATTATTCTCTTGTTGACTTTTAATAAGGTAGATTCGGCAAACATCAATGAGAAATATGCCATGAAGGTAGCCAATGACTATGCCTATCAAAAAATTCATTCGGCAGAAGAGGCAGTCTTACGTATTCGTGAGCGAGGGCAGAAGAATCAGGCTCAAAAAAGCAGTAAACCCAGTCCTACCAAGTCCAATGTACCCAAGTGGAGCAATCCAGATTATAAGAATGAAACCAGTGAGGAAACTCGTCTGGAACTAGAACGTAAGAAACAAGAACTATTAGCTCGCTTAGAAAAAGGAGGAGATTAGATGGAAAGTGTCGGAGACGTACTCAAACGTCAACCTAGCCGTTTTCATTATCAAGATTTGGTCCAGAAAATCATGAAGGACCCTGATGTTACGGCCTTTATCCAGCAAGAATCCCTCAGCCCAGAGGAATTGAATCGCAGTATCTCCAAGTTTAATCAGTACATCACCGAGCGCGATAAGTTTCTCCGTGGAGATACAGATTATATTGCCAAAGGCTACAAGCCGATTTTGGTTATGAACCATGGCTATGCGGACGTTTCTTATGAAGAAACTCCTGAACTAATCGCAGCGGAAAAAGAAGCGGCTATTAAGAACCGTCTCAAGTTAATCAATCTGCCAGCTAGTCTCAAGAAAGCTAGTTTGGCTCAAGTTGACTTGGATGATTTGGGGCGCTTGCCAGTTTTTGAAAAGCTATTAGCCTTTGTGGAGCAATATCCAGCTATTCGAAAAGGTCTTTACCTATATGGAGATTTTGGTGTGGGCAAAAGTTTCATGGTGGCTGCCTTAGCCCATGATTTATCAGAAAAACGTGGTGTTTCATCAACTCTCCTCCACTATCCTAGCTTTGTCATTGATGTCAAAAATGCTATCGGTGATGGCAACGTTAAGACCTTGGTGGATGAGATTAAGCTTTCTGAAGTCCTGATTTTAGATGATATTGGTGCCGAGCAATCAACAGCTTGGGTGCGGGATGAAATCCTACAAGTCATTCTCCAATATCGGATGCAGGAAAATTTACCGACCTTTTTCACCTCCAACTTCAACTTTGAAGAATTGGAGCTGCATTTCGCTAAAGGGAAACAAGGAAATGACGAAACCTGGGAAGCAAGACGCGTCATGGAACGCATCCGTTATTTGGCTGAGGAGACTCGTTTAGAAGGAGTAAACCGTCGATGACAGAAACGATTAAATTAATGAAGGTTCATACTTCAGTGCGCAGGTTTAAAGAGCAAGCCCTTCCTCAGGAAGACTTGACTGAAATCCTGACTGCAGCGCAAATGGCCTCGTCTTGGAAGAATTTCCAATCATACTCTGTGATTGTTGTAAAAAGTCAAGAGAAGAAAGATGCCTTGTATGAATTGGTGCCTCAAGAAGCCATTCGCCAGTCTGCTGTTTTCCTTCTCTTTGTCGGAGATTTGAACCGAGCAGAAAAGGGAGCCCGACTTCATACGGATACCTTCCAACCCCAAGGTGTGGAAGGTATCTTGATTAGTTCAGTCGATGCGGCTTTTGCTGGTCAAAATGCCTTGCTGGCAGCTGAAAGCTTGGGCTATGGTGGTGTCATTATTGGCTTGGTGCGTTACAAGTCAGAAGAAGTGGCAGAGCTCTTTAACCTGCCTGACTACACCTATCCTGTCTTTGGGATGGCACTAGGTTTACCAAATGAAGAACATGAAGTCAAACCTCGCTTGCCATTGAATCAAGTGGTGTTTGAGGAAGAATACCAGGAACAAACAGTTGATGCGATTGAGGCTTATGACCGTGTACAGGCTGACTATGCTGGAGCGCGTGCGACCACAAGCTGGAGTCAGCGTCTAGCAGAACAGTTTGGTCAAGCAGAACCAAGCTCAACTAGAAAAAATCTTGAACAGAAGAAGTTATTGTAGAAAGTGAGAAATTATGGCCCTACCAACTATTGCCATTGTAGGACGTCCCAATGTTGGGAAATCAACCCTATTTAATCGGATCGCTGGTGAGCGAATCTCCATTGTAGAGGATGTCGAAGGAGTGACACGTGACCGTATCTATGCAACGGGTGAGTGGCTCAATCGTTCCTTTAGCATGATTGATACAGGAGGAATCGACGACGTCGATGCTCCTTTCATGGAACAAATCAAGCACCAGGCAGAAATTGCCATGGAAGAAGCAGATGTTATCGTCTTTGTCGTGTCTGGTAAGGAAGGAATTACCGATGCAGACGAATACGTAGCCCGTAAGCTTTATAAGACCCACAAACCAGTTATCCTCGCAGTTAACAAGGTGGACAACCCTGAGATGCGAAATGATATCTATGATTTCTATGCTCTTGGTTTGGGTGAACCATTGCCTATCTCATCTGTCCATGGTATCGGTACAGGGGATGTGCTAGATGCCATCGTAGAAAATCTTCCAAATGAATATGAAGAAGAAAACCCAGATGTCATTAAGTTTAGCCTGATTGGTCGTCCCAATGTTGGAAAATCAAGCTTGATTAACGCTATTTTGGGAGAAGACCGTGTCATTGCCAGTCCAGTTGCCGGAACAACTCGTGACGCTATTGATACCCACTTTACAGATACAGATGGTCAAGAGTTTACCATGATTGATACGGCTGGTATGCGTAAGTCTGGTAAGGTTTATGAAAATACTGAGAAATACTCTGTCATGCGTGCCATGCGTGCTATTGACCGCTCAGATGTGGTCTTGATGGTCATCAATGCGGAAGAAGGCATTCGTGAATACGACAAGCGTATCGCAGGATTTGCCCATGAAGCTGGTAAAGGAATGATTATCGTGGTCAACAAGTGGGATACACTTGAAAAAGACAACCACACTATGAAAAACTGGGAAGAAGATATCCGTGAGCAGTTCCAATATCTACCTTACGCACCGATTATCTTTGTATCAGCTTTGACCAAGCAACGTCTCCATAAACTGCCTGAGATGATCAAGCAAATCAGTGAAAGTCAAAATACACGTATTCCATCAGCCGTCTTGAACGATGTGATTATGGATGCCATTGCCATCAATCCAACACCAACAGACAAAGGGAAGCGTCTCAAGATTTTCTATGCGACCCAAGTGGCAACCAAACCACCAACATTTGTCATCTTTGTCAACGAAGAAGAACTCATGCACTTTTCTTACCTGCGTTTCTTGGAAAATCAAATCCGCAAGGCCTTTGTCTTTGAGGGAACTCCAATCCATCTCATCGCAAGAAAACGTAAATAAAAAAGTAGAATCTGGAATGACATTTCCAGATTTTTTTGATAGAATGAAGGTAAAGAAAGCGCTGTCAAATAGAAAGGGGCTAGTGATGAAACATTTGTTTAAATTCTTATTTTTAGCACCGTACTTTTATTTTGATAACTGGATTGAAAAGGCCAACAGAAATAGTAAATTTTTCCCAATTTTTTACTATTTTTACTGGGTTTACATCCCTCTCTATTCTCTGTTTAGCCTTGCTTGGATACTTGTTTCAGTTCTGTTTTTCAATATCGTCTTGAGAAATTTGACAGATATCAAGTTATGGGGCATTTGGTTTCTTTTTATTCTGCTAGCTATTGGTCTGAATAGGTCAACTTATTTCTGTTTCAAAAAAATGCTTCGCTTGAGACGAGAACTAGGGAAGTCAAAAGGTGGAAGGCATTGATTTATACTCTTCGAAAATCTCTTCAAACCACGTCAACGTCGCCTTGCCGTAGGTATGGTTACTGACTTCGTCAGTTCTATCCACAACCTCAAAATAGTGTTTTGAGCTGACTTCGTCAGTCTTATCTACAACCTCAAAGCAGTGCTTTGAGCAACCTGCGGCTAGTTTCCTAGTTTGTTCTTTGATTTTCATTGAGTATTATATTACTTTCTATTTGTAGGAGGTGGCTTATGAAGATTCCTCTCTTAACTTTGGCAAGGCATAAATTTGTTTATGTCTTGCTTACTTTGCTTTTCCTTGCTTTGGTTTATCGTGATTTTTTGATGACTTATTTCTTTTTTGATATCCATGCGCCTGACCTAGCCCAATTCGATGGACAAGCAATTAAAAATGACTTATTAAAATCAGCTTTAGATTTTCGTATTCTCCAGTTCAATCTAGGCTTTTATCAATCATTTATTATTCCAATCATCATTTCTTTGCTAGGTTTTCAATATATTGAGCTGAAAAATAAAGTTTTACGATTGAGTATTGGAAGAGAAGTGAGTTATCAAGGGTTAAAAAGAAAGTTGACTTTTCAACTTGCAAGTATCCCTTGTGTGATATATTTAGTGACTGTGCTGATAATTGCAATCATAACCTATTTCTTTGGGACTTTTTCTCCTCTGGAATGGAATTCCCTATTTTCTGATGGAAGTAGTTTACAAAGGCTTCTAGATGGAGAAATAAAAAGTTATTTGTTTTTTATGTGTGTCCTTCTAATCGGTATCTTCATCAATACGGTCTATTTTTTAAAAATAGTTGATTATTTAGGGAATGTGACTCGTTCGGCAATCGCCTATTTGATGTTTCTTTGGCTTGGTTCTATGTTACTCTATAGTGCCTTGCCGTACTATATGGTTCCTATGACGAGTTTGATGCAAGCTAGCTATGGGGATGTAAGTTTGATAAAACTCTTTACTCCTTATATCCTTTATATTGTCCCTTATATGGTGCTTGAAAAATATGAAGATAATGTTTAAGAATTTTAACAATATTTTGCTAAAGAGAAAGATTGTTTTATTACTTCGTATAGTTCTGATGATGATTTTGATAAACTATCTATTGTCAACAGCGGTTCAAAAGCAGGATGCTGTTATCTTTTTCAAGAGAGAATTGATTTCAATCTTTTCCTATAATGACTATTCTGAATTAAATTTAGAAATCCCCAAACTCTTGTTAAACCTTTCTATTTTCATGGTAGGATGGCTCTCTGTTATTTTGCTTGAAACTGATTTGGCAGACCATTACTATCACTTGATTCGCTATCAATCAAGCTCCTTTTTCGATTATACAAGGAAACGATTGGTTGTCATCTCTAAATTTTTTATTCAAGATTTATTTGTCTGGTTTCTTGGTTTACTTCCTCTAGGAATTCATTTTAAAACAGTTGCACCTTTCTTTTTACTTGTTCAGTTAATGATTTTGTACTTACTACTGTCTTATCTGATAGCACTTATTAGTGCGGGCGCTGGTTTTTCCTTTTTTCTCTATTTTTTAGCATTTGTGGGACAAGAATGGATGATGGATCATATTGTGATAGTATATTTAGGACTCTTAAGTTTATTAGTTATCTTGATTGTTAGTCGCTTGGAAGAGAAATTTAAGAAAGGATAAACGATGAGACTTGAAATTATAAATGGACAGAAAATTTATGGGAAAAGACCTATTTTAAATCAGTTGAATTTGGTGTTTCAATCAGGAAAAATTTATGGCCTTAAAGGTGATAATGGATCTGGCAAGACAGTTCTTTTAAAGATACTTGCTGGTTATATTAAGCTTGACAAAGGAAAAGTTCTTCAAGATGGGAAAGTTTACGGGGTGAAAAATCATTATATTCAGGATGCAGGGATTTTAATCGAAAAGGTAGAGTTTCTATCTCATTTATCCCTGAGAGAAAATTTGGAACTGTTAAGGTATTTTTCATCTAAAGTTACTGAAAAAAGAATTGCCTATTGGATTCAATACTATGATTTACAGGAATTTGAAGACGTTGAATACCGTCATTTATCCTTAGGAACAAAGCAAAAAATGGCTTTGATTCAAGCCTTTATTGCCGAACCATCTATACTCTTTCTTGATGAACCTATGAATGCTTTGGATGAGAAGAGTGTGAGGTTAACCAAACAGGTCATTTTATCTTATCTAAAAAAAGAAAATGGTTTGGTTATCCTGACGTCGCACATATCGGAAGATATTTCAGATCTTTGCACAGATGTATTAGTTGTCGAAAATGGACATATACAGTATTCAAAAGATATACAAGCTTAGGAGGTGGCTTATGGGACATCTAAAATCATTTATTACACGCTATTCCAAGGTCTATATTGGTTTAGTTCTGTTGATCTGGATTGCTTTCTTCTTTCTTCCTTGGGGCAGTCCGATTCTGGGGGGAAAGATTGACCTCTTCAGCATACAGAAAGTCTTGCTAGTTTTTGGTATTCTGTCTATTTTGATGGCCTTGCTGTCCAAGAAAGTCAGTCTCTTTGTTTTTGGATTGATCTGCTGTTTTTCTCTTTGGATTAATCTATTTATCCTATTTGCGATTTTGCCGATTTTTGGCAATTAAAGTCTCATAAAAGTCAGAGAGGTTAGCTTGGAAACTAGCCTCTTTTTCCTTTTCAAAATGGGGATTCTTCCTTGAAAATAATCAGTAATTGTGCTAAAATTAAAAGAACATTCTAAAATATTCGGAATTTAAAGTAAGGAAAAACATGGCTAATATTTTAAAAACAATTATCGAAAATGATAAAGGAGAAATCCGTCGTCTGGAAAAGATGGCTGATAAGGTTTTCAAATATGAAGACCAAATGGCTGCTTTGACTGATGACCAACTAAAAGCAAAAACAGTTGAATTTAAAGAACGTTATCAAAATGGAGAATCACTGGATTCATTGCTTTATGAAGCATTTGCGGTTGTCCGTGAGGGTGCCAAACGTGTCCTAGGCCTCTTCCCATATAAGGTTCAGGTCATGGGGGGAATCGTTCTTCACCATGGTGACGTGCCAGAGATGCGTACAGGGGAAGGGAAAACCTTGACTGCGACCATGCCCGTATACCTCAACGCCCTTTCAGGCAAAGGGGTTCACGTAGTTACGGTCAATGAATATCTATCAGAACGTGACGCGACTGAGATGGGTGAATTGTACTCATGGCTTGGCTTGTCAGTAGGAATTAACTTGGCTGCCAAATCTCCAATGGAGAAAAAAGAAGCTTATGAGTGTGATATTACTTACTCAACTAACTCAGAAATCGGATTTGACTACCTTCGTGATAACATGGTCGTTCGTGCTGAAAACATGGTACAACGTCCGCTCAACTATGCCTTGGTCGATGAGGTTGACTCGATCTTGATTGACGAGGCCCGTACACCATTGATTGTATCAGGTGCCAACGCGGTTGAAACCAGTCAGTTGTATCATATGGCAGACCACTATGTAAAATCCTTGGACAAAGACGACTACATTATCGATGTGCAGTCTAAGACTATCGGTTTGTCTGATTCAGGGATTGACAAGGCTGAAAGCTACTTCAAGCTTGAAAATCTCTATGACATCGAAAATGTGGCTTTGACTCACTTTATCGATAACGCCCTTCGTGCCAACTACATCATGCTTCTCGATATTGACTATGTGGTGAGCGAAGAGCAAGAAATCTTGATTGTCGACCAATTTACAGGTCGTACCATGGAAGGTCGTCGTTATTCTGATGGATTGCACCAAGCCATTGAAGCAAAAGAAGGTGTGCCAATCCAGGATGAAACCAAGACATCTGCCTCAATCACTTACCAAAACCTCTTCCGTATGTACAAGAAATTGTCTGGTATGACGGGTACAGGTAAGACTGAGGAAGAAGAATTCCGTGAAATTTACAACATTCGTGTTATTCCAATCCCAACAAACCGTCCTGTTCAACGTATTGACCACTCAGATCTTCTTTATGCTAGCATTGAAGCTAAGTTTAAAGCGGTTGTCGAAGACGTTAAGGCTCGTTACCAAAAAGGTCAGCCTGTCTTGGTTGGTACAGTAGCGGTTGAAACTAGTGACTATATTTCTAAGAAATTGGTTGCAGCTGGTGTTCCTCACGAAGTCTTGAATGCCAAAAACCACTATAAAGAAGCTCAAATCATCATGAATGCTGGTCAACGTGGTGCTGTTACCATTGCGACTAACATGGCCGGTCGTGGTACCGACATCAAGCTTGGTGAAGGAGTTCGAGAATTGGGTGGACTTTGTGTGATTGGTACAGAACGCCATGAAAGCCGTCGTATCGATAACCAGCTTCGTGGACGTTCAGGTCGTCAAGGAGACCCAGGTGAGTCACAATTCTACCTATCTCTTGAAGATGATTTGATGAAACGTTTTGGTTCTGAACGCTTGAAAGGCATCTTTGAACGCTTGAACATGTCTGAAGAGGCGATTGAGTCTCGTATGTTGACACGTCAGGTTGAGGCAGCGCAAAAACGTGTTGAAGGAAATAACTACGATACCCGTAAACAAGTCCTTCAATACGATGACGTCATGCGTGAACAACGTGAAATTATCTACGCTCAACGTTACGACGTTATCACTGCAGATCGTGACTTGGCACCTGAAATTCACTCTATGATCAAACGCACGATTGGTCGTGTCGTTGATGGTCATGCGCGTGCCAAACAAGATGAAAAACTAGAGGCAATTTTGAACTTTGCTAAGTACAACTTGCTTCCAGAAGATTCTATTACGATTGAAGATTTGTCTGGCTTGTCTGATAAGGAAATTAAGGAAGAGCTCTTCCAACGTGCCTTGCAGGTTTATGATAGTCAGGTTTCAAAACTACGCGATGAAGAAGCAGTTAAAGAATTCCAAAAAGTCTTGATTCTACGAGTGGTAGATAACAAGTGGACAGATCATATCGATGCCCTAGATCAATTACGTAACGCGGTTGGACTTCGTGGTTATGCTCAGAATAACCCAGTTGTTGAGTATCAGGCAGAAGGTTTCCGTATGTTTAATGATATGATTGGTTCGATTGAGTTTGATGTGACACGTTTGATGATGAAAGCACAAATTCATGAACAAGAAAGACCACAAGCAGAACACCATATCAGTACAACAGCGACTCGCAATATCGCTGCCCACCAAGCAAATATGCCAGAAGATTTGGATTTGAGCCAAATTGGACGGAATGAACTTTGCCCATGTGGTTCTGGTAAGAAGTTTAAAAACTGTCACGGTAAAAGACAATAAAATGAGATAGTTTAGAGGCGGATACCTTGTGAAAAGTAAATTTTTACTTGGTATCCGTTTGATTTATAAGGAGATGAGTTATGGTATTTACAGCAAAAAGTCCTAAAATTAATATTGAAGAAGTTCGTGCCTTATCAAAACTAGAAGGTCAGGCTTTGGAGAGAAAATCACAGCGCGATCAAGAGCTAGAAGCCATTATACGTGGAGAAGACCAACGAATTCTCTTGGTAATCGGGCCATGCTCATCTGACAATGAAGAAGCTGTCCTTGAGTACGCTAAGCGTTTGGCAGCTTTGCAAGAAGAAGTAGCAGACCGTATCTTTATGGTTATGCGTGTTTATACTGCCAAACCTCGTACCAACGGAGATGGTTACAAGGGCTTGATTCACCAACCTAATTCGACAGAAGCACCAAGCCTCATCAACGGAATCAAAGCTGTGCGCCATCTTCACTATCGTGTCATCACAGAAACAGGCATGACAACAGCTGATGAAATGCTTTATCCTGAAAATCTTCCGCTTGTAGATGATTTGATTTCTTACATGGCAGTTGGTGCCCGTTCAGTTGAAGACCAGCAACACCGCTTTGTTGCAAGTGGGGCAGATTTCGCGACTGGGTTTAAAAATCCAACATCTGGAAATCTCAATATTATGTTTAATGGGATTTATGCTGCTCAAAACAAACAAAGCTTCCTTTTCCTAGGAAAAGAAGTGGAAACAACTGGGAACCCGCTTTCGCATGCCATTCTTCGTGGAGCGATCAATGAGTATGGTAAGAATATTCCTAACTATTACTATGATAATTTGATAGATACTATTGCCCAGTATGAGAAAATGGGCTTGGAAAATCCCTTTATCATTGTGGACACCAATCATGACAACTCTGGTAAGCAACATATGGACCAAATTCGAATTGTCCGCCAGACCTTGATTAACCGTGATTGGAATGAAAAAATCAAGCAGTACGTTCGTGGCTTTATGATTGAGTCTTATCTAGAAGACGGCCGTCAAAACGAACCGGAAGTATTTGGCAAGTCTATCACAGACCCTTGCCTTGGCTGGGAAAATACGGAAGCCCTTGTCAGAGAAATCTACCAAACGCTAGGAGAATAAGATGGCATTTATTGAAAAAGGTCAAGAAATCGATATTGAAGCAATCAAGGCAGAAACCCAATTGTCTGCGGAAGCCTTGCGCCTAAAGGAGCGCCGTGACAGAGAATTGGCAGACATCATTTCAGGAGAAGATGACCGTATCCTTTTGGTGATTGGTCCGTGCTCTTCTGACAATGAAGAGGCGGTCTTGGAATATGCCCGCCGTTTATCAGCCTTGCAAAAGAAGGTGGCGGACAAGATTTTCATGGTTATGCGTGTTTATACTGCTAAACCTCGCACAAACGGAGACGGTTATAAAGGATTGGTACACCAGCCAGATACCTCTAAGGCTCCAAGTCTGATTAACGGTTTGCAGGCTGTGCGCCAATTGCACTACCGCGTAATTACAGAGACTGGTTTGACAACAGCAGATGAGATGCTTTATCCGTCAAATCTGGTCTTGGTAGATGATTTGGTCAGCTACCATGCTGTGGGGGCTCGTTCTGTGGAAGACCAAGAGCACCGCTTTGTGGCTTCAGGGATTGATGCACCAGTGGGGATGAAAAATCCAACCTCAGGAAATCTTGGAGTTATGTTTAACGGTATCTATGCTGCTCAAAACAAACAAACCTTCCTCTTCCATGGTCAAGAAGTTGAGACTTCAGGAAATCCCTTGGCTCACGTCATTCTTCGTGGTGCAGTCAATGAATATGGGAAAAATGAGCCTAACTTTTACTATGAAACTCTGCTAAATGCCATTGAACGGTATGAGACAATGGGACTTGAAAATCCTTTTATCCTCATTGATACCAACCATGATAACTCAGGCAAGCAATATATGGAGCAGATTCGAATTGTTCGCCAGACCTTGCAAAATCGTGATTGGAATGAGAAGATTAAAAAGATGGTTCGAGGCTTTATGATTGAATCTTACCTAGCAGATGGTCGCCAAAACCAACCAGAGGTCTTTGGTTGCTCTATTACCGACCCTTGCCTAGGTTGGGAAAATACAGAGGCTTTGGTAGAAGAAATCTATGCTACCTTGACAAAATAAGTGAAAAGGATGGAGTTGGGGAATCTCAACTCCTTTTGATGAGAATGATAGTTGGACACGGAATTGACATCGAAGAATTGACTTCGATAGAAAGCGCAGTTACACGACATGAAGGTTTTGCCAAGCGCGTGCTGACCGCTAAGGAAATGGAACGGTTTAACAGTCTTAAAGGGCGCAGGCAAATTGAATATTTGGCTGGTCGCTGGTCGGCTAAGGAGGCCTTTTCCAAGGCTATGAGAACGGGCATTGGCAAGCTCGGTTTTCAGGATTTGGAAGTCTTGAACAATGAACGCGGGGCGCCTTATTTTAGTCAGTCACCATTTTTAGGAAAGATTTGGCTGTCTATCAGCCATACAGATCAGTTTGTGACAGCCAGTGTTATTTTGGAGGAAAATCATGAAAGCTAGTCCACATAGACCAACCAAGGCTCTGATTTATCTGGGAGCTATTCGACAAAACATTCAACAAATGGGGGCTCATATCCCCGAGGGAACGCTCAAATTTGCAGTGGTCAAGGCCAATGCTTATGGGCATGGGGCTGTTGCTGTTGCGACGGCTATTCAAGATGATATTGATGGCTTTTGCGTTTCCAATATTGATGAAGCTATTGAACTCAGACAAGCTGGACTCAGCAAGAAAATCCTTATTTTAGGAGTTTCTGACATCGAAGCAGTTGCTCTGGCTAAAGAATACGACATCACCTTGACAGTGGCTGGGCTAGAGTGGATTCAAGCACTCTTAGCTAGAGAAAAAGACCTATCAGGTTTGACAGTCCACCTCAAGATTGACTCAGGCATGGGACGAATTGGATTTAGAGAGGCTAGTGAGGCTGATCAGGCTCAAGCCTTGCTCCAACAACATGGTGCTCGTGTTGAAGGGATTTTTACCCACTTTGCTACTGCGGACGAAGAATCAGATGAGTACTTTAATGTCCAGTTAGAACGGTTTAAAGCTATTTTGGCCAGTATGAAAGGTCTTCCAGAACTGGTTCATGCCAGCAACTCGGCAACGACACTCTGGCATGCAGAGACTATTTTTAACGCTGTTCGTATGGGAGACGCTATGTATGGTCTTAATCCAAGCGGAGAGGTTTTGGACTTGCCTTATGACTTGACTCCAGCCTTGACCTTGGAATCTGCTTTAGTCCATGTCAAGACAGTTCCAGCTGGAGCTTGTATGGGCTACGGAGCAACTTATCAGGCGGACAGCGAGCAAGTCATTGCGACCGTGCCAATCGGCTATGCGGATGGTTGGACACGAGACATGCAGAATTTTTCTGTCTTGGTAGATGGCCAAGTTTGCCCAATTGTTGGGCGGGTTTCTATGGACCAAATTACTATTCGTTTGCCTAAACTTTATCCGCTGGGAACAAAAGTTACACTAATTGGTTCCAACGGTGACAAGGAAATCACAGCTACTCAGGTAGCGACCTACCGTGGTACTATTAACTATGAGGTGGTTTGTCTTCTCAGCGATCGCATTCCGAGAGAGTATTATTAAAACAAAGAAAGGAGGGGGAGCATGAATCTACATCAACCCTTGCATGTCTTACCTGGTGTGGGACCAAAGTCAGCAGAAAAATACGCCAAACTAGGAATTGAAAATTTGCAAGACCTCTTGCTCTACTTTCCTTTCCGTTATGAAGACTTCAAAACTAAGCAAGTATTGGAACTAGAAGACGGTGAAAAGGCGGTTCTTTCTGGTCAGGTAGTGACTCCTGCTAGTGTCCAGTATTATGGTTTCAAGCGCAATCGCCTGCGATTTAGCCTCAAGCAGGGAGAAGTCGTTTTTGCAGTGAACTTCTTTAACCAGCCCTATCTGGCTGATAAGATAGAGTTGGGAGCAACCCTTGCTGTTTTTGGAAAATGGGACCGCGCCAAGGCTAGTCTGACAGGAATGAAGGTCCTGGCTCAGGTGGAAGATGACCTCCAGCCTGTCTATCGTCTGGCTCAGGGAATCAGTCAGGCCAGTCTGGTCAAGGTTATCAAGACGGCCTTTGATCAGGGGTTGGACCTCTTGATAGAGGAAAATCTGCCCCAGTCTTTACTGGATAAATACAAACTTATGTCCCGTTGTCAGGCAGTTCGAGCCATGCATTTTCCTAAGGATTTGGCAGAATACAAGCAGGCTCTTCGCCGTATCAAGTTTGAGGAACTCTTTTATTTCCAAATGCAATTGCAGACGCTCAAGTCTGAAAATAGAGTTCAGGGAAGCGGTCTGGTCCTTGATTGGTCTCAGAAAAAAGTGTCGGCGGTTAAAGAAAGTCTGCCATTTGCCCTGACCCAAGCTCAGGAAAAGAGTTTGCAGGAAATTTTGACAGACATGAAGTCCGACCACCACATGAATCGTCTCCTGCAAGGGGATGTGGGGAGCGGAAAAACGGTGGTCGCTGGTTTGGCAATGTTTGCGGCGGTAACAGCTGGCTATCAAGCAGCTCTCATGGTGCCAACAGAAATTCTCGCAGAGCAACATTTTGAGAGTCTACAGAGTCTCTTCCCAGACCTAAAACTTGCTCTCTTGACAGGTTCCTTAAAAGCTGCAGAAAAAAGAGAAGTCTTGGAGACCATTGCCAAGGGTGAGGCTGACTTGATTATCGGAACCCACGCTTTGATACAAGATGGAGTGGATTATGCTCGCCTTGGCTTGATTATTATCGATGAGCAGCACCGTTTTGGTGTGGGGCAAAGGCGGATTTTACGGGAAAAAGGGGACAATCCAGATGTCCTCATGATGACGGCGACTCCCATACCACGAACCTTGGCCATCACAGCCTTTGGAGATATGGATGTTTCCATTATCGACCAGATGCCAGCAGGGCGGAAGCCTATTGTGACACGCTGGATCAAGCATGAGCAATTACCTCAGGTCTTGACTTGGTTAGAGGGAGAAATCCAAAAAGGTTCTCAAGCCTATGTCATCTCTCCCTTGATTGAAGAATCAGAAGCTCTGGATTTGAAAAATGCCATTGCCTTATCAGAAGAGTTGACAACTCATTTTGCGGGTAAGGCAGAGGTGGCTCTTCTACATGGTAAGATGAAGAGTGACGAAAAAGACCAGATAATGCAGGATTTCAAAGAGCGAAAAACGGATATTCTAGTTTCGACAACTGTTATTGAGGTTGGGGTCAACGTTCCCAATGCGACCGTCATGATTATCATGGATGCCGATCGCTTCGGGCTTAGCCAACTTCACCAGCTCAGAGGTCGTGTCGGTCGGGGAGACAAGCAGTCCTACGCTGTCCTTGTTGCTAATCCCAAGACGGATTCTGGGAAAGACCGCATGCACATCATGACAGAAACCACCAATGGATTTGTCCTTGCGGAGGAAGATTTGAAAATGCGTGGTTCAGGTGAGATTTTTGGAACCAGACAGTCAGGACTCCCAGAGTTCCAAGTAGCTGATATTATCGAAGATTTTCCGATTTTAGAAGAAGCCAGAAAGGTTGCTAGCTACATTAGTTCTATCGAAGGTTGGCAAGAGGATCCAGAGTGGCGCATGATTGCTTTTCATCTGGAAAAGAAAGAACATCTGGATTAAGCTTTCTCTAAGGAAAACTTAAGCTAGCTTTCAGGTTAGCCCCTTATACTAGAGTCATCAAAAAGAAACGAGGACTCTCACATGACAGTAACGATTAAAGTAAATTACCAAACCACTTTCCAAAAGAAAGAAGCAAAAAAATAAGATTGAACAGGAGAAAAAGGGCGGAAATGCTCTTTTTTTGTTTCTAAAAGCACAATTTATTGAATCTAAAATAGCACACTGCGGATTCTAAAAAATTTCTAGAGATTATAGTAGATTGAATCTGGAATAGTCCACCGAGTTTTCTAAAACATTGTTAGAAATTAGTTTGAATTCTGCAATCAACTTGTTCAGTTTTTATTTCATTTAACTATAATTTGACTTTCCTAATTTCTTTGTTCATATCTTATTTCAATACACCATATCTTACTATTTCAGAGCCCACATCTAGCATAACTAAAAAAACAGATTCTTCCATCTATTACGGAAAAATCTGTCATTGATTTAATGATTTACAAAAACTCCAACCACGGCTTGCGAACCTCGTCTTTGATGGTTTCTCTATATTTTTTTAATTCCAAAAATGCCATCTTGACTAAATGATTTCTTGACCATTAGTGCTGGTCTTACAACAAGGCCTCAAACTCAGTGACGGTCATTCCTAATTGTTCACTTGCAACCTCAGCTGTCAGAAGGCCTTGACGGACTAGATTTAATAGCATAGACAAACTCCCTTCGACTTTCCCACGCTCTAAGCCTTTTTCTTCGGCTCGTTCCAAGGCATAGTCCTGTGCCAACAAGGCTTGTTCTTCTCGCATACGTAGTTGACTAAACATCTTCCTGTCCTCCTCGGACCAGCTCTTGTAGTCTAGCAGTTGATCTGCTTGGCTGATGGCTCGCTCGGGTTGCTGGGTGAAGGGTTTGTTCCCAAAAAACTCCAACCATGGCTTGCGAACTTTATCTTTGCTGGTTTCTCTGTATTTTTTGAGTTCCAAGAATGCCATCTTGACTAGATGATTTTCTTGTCCATTATTTGTGATTGTCAATACCTCACCTGTCGTATCCTCTCGCATGCTAAAGCTATGAAAAGCCAGGTCATCTGAGAAATAATTGCTGTCCACAATTGCGATAGCATATACCGGTGCGATGTGTTTATAACTCTGGTGTGTATCACCTTCTCGTTGGCGAATTTTTTCGAGGTTTTGATTGACCTGACTGCACAAGTAAGCCCACAGGCGATTGATGAAAAAATTCTGATGATGCACCTGAATCTCAATAATTACTTGTGTCCCATTATCCAACTCCGCCAAAACATCTATACTGGTATAGAAATCTTGGGCTGAATAAGGCATGGAAGGCAAGACGTGAATATTGCTCCCCTCCAAAATGGTCACATTTTTTGCTGGCAAGTCCAACATATCGCGTATAAATTGACAAGTGATTTCTGGATTGCTAAAGATTTTCTTAGCAACCAAATCATTGGTTGGGCTGATGCCCGGATGTCTGAGAATCATCCATTCCCTCCTTCTATTATACCATATTTTAAAATCTAATTTTGCTAGATTCGATGGTTCTATCTATTTATTCGGAAAAAAGAGGATAAATGAAATAGTAAATAAAAAATAAGAACAGCGGATAAGCAATAAATTTTAAGATTATCTGTCTTCTCCGCTTATCTGATAATAAATAAGGTTCGCAATATAGCCTTTTCTCTCTACCACGTTTGCAACAGTCTTTAGATAGGACATTCCAGTCTTATCCATAACATGACCTGAAGCTGGGTTGAGACTGGCATATCGTGCTTTGACTTTTTGAAAATCTGCTTGAGTAAAACAGAAGTCTAAGATAGCTTTTAAGGCCTCTGTCATAAGACCACGACTCCAATAGTTTTTTTCCTAAAACATAGCCAATTTCACAACTGGAATCATCCTCATTCATCTCAATGATGCTGATATCTCCTATCACTTGCTCTGGGTTTTCTTTGAGGTAAATGGCTCATTTGTAATAGTTGGGATTGGCATAGGAAGCAACCCAATTACGAATTGAGTTTCGAGTGACCTCAACATCAGGATGGGGATTCCAAGTAACATAGGTCAGATTCTCAGCAGACGAAGCCCGATTTTGAAACATGGCTTCCGCATCACTCTCCACAAATCTTCTCAAGATTAAACGGTTTGTCTGTAATATTTGCGTACCTATTGCTTTCATGATGTTACCTCGCTTTCTGGTGTGTGATTCTCTATTCAATCTCCATTGAAACTATAGTATATCGAGATAAACTGTAGACAAATCAACTGTGGCATTCACATTAATTTCTAAAAATACTTTAGAAGTTAATTGGTACTATTCTAGATTCAATTTATTAGACTTTCAGTCAGTAGGTTTGAAGAAATAAAATCTAAATTCACTTTCTATATTATACTCAATGAAAATCAAAGAGTAAACTAGGAAACTAGCCGAAGGCTGTACTTGAGTACGACAAGGCGACGTTGACGTGGTTTGAATTTGATTTTCGAAGAGTATTACCCTTCTTTCTTGCATTGCTTTCTTAGATATGCTACAGTTGTGGTAGCGATTACAAAAATGAAGGAGCATGTTATGAAAAATCCAGCTTTGTTAGAAGAAATCAAGACATATAGAGGATGTGATGAGGTTCCAGAAGACTTTGATGCTTTCTGGGATGAGGAAGTGAAAAAAGTTTCAACACTTCCAGCCTACCAGTTGGAGGAAAGAGATTTCCACATTCCTCAAGTCAAGTGCTATGAGTTAACCTTTGAAGGAACAAATGCAGGCAAGGTCTATGCACGTGTCGTTCTTCCAAAGACTGAGGGGAAAGTTCCAATAATTTTCCATTTCCATGGTTATATGGGACGTGGCTGGGACTGGGCTGACATGCTGGCCTATACTGTGGCTGGTTACGGTGTTGTCTCCATGGATGTGCGGGGCCAGTCAGGTTACTCGCAAGACGGAATGCGTTCTCCTCTTGGAAATATGGTGAAAGGGCATATTATCCGTGGTGCTGTGGAAGGTCGGGACCATCTCTTTTATAAGGATGTTTATCTAGATATTTATCAGTTGGTTGAAATTATTGCTAGTCTACCTCAGGTAGATGAGAATCGACTTTCAAGTTATGGTGCCTCACAAGGTGGTGCTCTAGCCTTGGTTGCAGCAGCTCTCAATCCTCGGATTCAGAAAACAGTTGCCATCTATCCCTTCTTGTCAGACTTTAGACGGGTGCTTGAGATTGGTAATACTAGCGAGGCTTACGACGAACTTTTCCGTTATTTCAAGTTTCACGACCCTTTCCATGAAACTGAGGAGGACATCATGGCGACCCTTGCCTATATCGATGTGAAAAATCTCGCTCATCGTATCAAGGGTGAAGTTAAGATGATTACTGGCTTGGACGACGATGTTTGCTATCCTATTACCCAGTTTGCGATTTACAATCGTTTGACCTGCGATAAGGCCTATCGTATCATGCCAGAGTATGCTCATGAAGCCATGAATGTTTTTGTCAACGACCAAGTCTACAACTGGCTTTGTGGTAGTGAGATACCTTTTAAATATGTGAAGTGATGAATGAGAGAGCTTGGTAGCTCTCTTTTTGTACAGAGTCTAGTCAGCAAATATTCTAGTTCATATATCCTTTGAAATTCATTCTCTTCGAAAATCTCTTCAAACCACGGCAGCTTTATCTGCAACCTCAAAGCAGTGTCTTGAATAGCCTGCGGCTAGCTTCCTAGTTTGCTCTTTGATTTTTATTGAGTATGAGTTTTTTTCTGGGCTGTGGTGTCAAACAATTCATTTTCTATCTAGTTGGGTATAAGCTATTTCAATACATTGGAAAGCGTCTGTGAAATATGTTATAATTTATAAGAAAATATACAGTTTCGCTACAAATGAACATTTATATATACGTTTATGTATAAGATGGTTTTCTCATTAGGATAATATCTTGTAAAAACGATATTCCTGTAGATACAGTACTTAAATAGCATTTGTAAAGGAACAAAATAATCTATAGCTATTTTTATTGTAAGAATCAAAGTAGAGAATGTTATGCTAATGGAAACTGTAATATTTTATTTTTTAGAATATACTTGGATAAATTAACTTTGAAAGTTAAAGTGAGGTAATGTATGTTTGTGTGTTTAAAAGGTTTAGGAAAATTTCGTAAATCCAAAGCTTATGGTTTGGTTGGTTGTTTGACACTATCCGCAGTGATTGGCTTAGCTGCACCAGAGTTACCAATTATTGGTGGCGGGGTTGTTTATGCTGATGTCATTCAAGGCGGTAGTGATATTCACGATGTGGACGTTCATAGTAAATCTGCAGAAGGTGTTGCTATGACTTATACCACTTATGATAGTGGAACAAGTGGAAAACAAACGGCTTCTGGTAGTGGGGTATTTGTTGCACCAAATGTGATGGTGACAGTGGCGCATAACTACTATGATAAAAACCAAGAGGATAAGTCTGCGCTCTTACGTGGTGGAGAGTCTGCTCGTAGTTATGTTGTGATGAACTCAGAAACAGAGAAGAGTAACAAAGTACCCACATCAGGGGTATCCGAGTCTCTTGAAAAAGACTCTATTCATTTGTATGATGAGAAGAATTTTGGGAAAGACTATAGCAACGATTTAGCAGTGGTTATCACTAAAAAACCTGTCGAAGCTATGACAGGTGGTGAGGACTCTCCAAGAGAGTTGAGTGATAAAGAGGTTTCTACGGGTGATAGCATCACTATGGTAGGATATCCCAATGATTTTTCTACTCCTAATTTAAGTAAAGAAAATAAAGCTCGATTGAAAGATGGTAAGGCTTATTCAGTCTCCACAACTGTGAGCAGTATCAATAAAGAGAGTGGTGCAGTCACTTATCATTCCTCAGCTTTAGGAGGTTTTTCAGGCGCTCCTTTGTTTAATGATAAGGGAGAGGTAGTTGGTATCCACCAGCATGGAACCAATACTTCAAGCGCCCCTGAGAGTGAGCGTATTGGGGGTGGTACGATTTTTACGGACAAGCACAGAGCTTGGATTCGTTCTATGATTGATAAATATGGTATAAAGGGTTGGTATATAGACGGTTCAAACCGTTACTACTATGATGAAAATCATATAGCTTTAAAAGATGTAGAGTCTGAGATTGACGGTGCTTTGTATAGTTTTGATGAAAAAGGTCGAGCTACTTTAGTAAAAGGTGAAGAAAAAGGTCGTGTTCTACTTCGAGTGGAAGATACTAAAGGAACTCGCTTGATTTCAGATAAGGTTGTTCAGGAAGGTCCTGTTGGAAGTGGCTTGAATTTTTATTTAAGACAAAATCCGGACTTCAAACAGTTAATAGCAACTTCCCCAACAGCTAAAGTTGTATCCTATAACGGAGTGCCAATTAACAAATTAGCAAGTGATACTACTTGGTCTGATGACTATGTCAGTAAGTTAGCTTTAGGTAATACAATTATAAGAGCGGTAGTGTCTGATGTGATACCAAAGTCTAACTCTGACTTTACTAGAACGGAAGTTGGTAAAGTTGATTTAAGTGGTAAATCGAACTTACCTGTGCCTAGTAAAGAGGTGTTACAAGCTCCGAATGGTTCAGAAAATTTCTATGCTACAACGCACATTCAAACGCCAGATGGGTCGGGGTCAGGTACTTTAATTGCACCAAATTTGGTGTTAACAGTCGCTCATAATTTCTTAACAGTTAAAGGTTCTGAGGTAGTTACTAAATCTGGTCGTACCAATACAGTGTATAAAGCAACTTTACCGAATGGGTTGTCTGTGAATTTTTCAGATGATGATATTGTTTATTGGAATAAGAAAGATTCAGTATTTGGATTTAAAAATGACTTAGCTTTGGTTCGGTTAAAAGAAGCAGTAAAAGGAGTAACTCCTGTAGAGATTGTAAAACAATCTTCGAAAGTTGCAGAGGGGGATTCAGTTTCGGTCTATGGTTTTCCAGATAACAAGCTAAGTCCAGTTTTAGATAGCAAAGTAGTAGGAACTACAGACTTCGGTTCTGGAATAGCGGGAATTAGCTATGGAGGTACGAAACCTGGAGCGTCTGGTGGTGGTCTTTATAATGATAAAGGTGCTTTAATTGGAGTTCATCAAAATGGTGTTGTAGGAAGTCGCAGTGGTGGTTTAGTCTTATCAAAAGAGCAGCTGGATTGGGTTCGTTCTTATATTGAGGGTCAACCAAAAGATCCTGTCTATGTGGAAGATAAAGAAGTGGAACCTTCTAAGAAGGATTCGGATAAGGATTTATCTGGGAAATTAGATCCAAAAAAAGATAGTGGAAAAGAAGATTCTGGTATTTTAGGTACATCTGGTGACTTTGCAGCTCCTACAGTAGCTAAGCCAGAGTTTAGAGGCGGGGTCAACGGTGCGGATGCTGAGGTTCATCACATTTCAGACTTCACAGGCGGAGTGAACGGAGGTGACTCACTTGTTACAGAAGTTCCAGAGTATAGTGGTATTCTATCTACATTAGGTGATTCTCCAGCTCCTACAGTAGCTAAGCCAGAGTTTACAGGCGGGGTTAATGGTGTGGTTGCTGAGCTTCATCATCTTTCAGACTTCACAGGCGGAGTGAACGGAGGCGACTCACTTGTTACAGAAGTTCCAGAGTATACAGGAACACTACCAACAGTAGTAGAAGAAACAGCCCCAACAGTTGAAAAACATGATTTCACAGGCGGAGTGAATGGAGGCGAATCACTTGTTACAGAAGTTCCAGAGTACAGAGGCTTCCTATTTACATTAGGTGATTCTCCAGCTCCTACAGTAGCTAAGCCAGAGTTTAGAGACGGGGTCAATGGTGCGGATGCTGATATCCACCACATTTCAGACTTTACAGGAGGAGTTCCTTTCACTGAATCTCCTATACTGGAAATCCCAGAGTATACGGGTACATTATCAACCTCAGGAGAAAAATCGGCCCCAACAGTTGAACACCATGACTTTGCAGGTGGAGTGAATGTGGTAGCAAGTCCTGTGCATGATAACAATAGAGATCGTAAGAATGAAGCAACAATGAAACAAGGTATCACAAGAATTGCTAGTTCACAACGTATTTTCAAAAATGAAGCAGGAAGTGTGCAAATTCAAGCTTCAGAAGAAGTATTGGAAAATGTGATAGGTGTTCAAATTCAAGAAGTTCAAGTTAGTGATCTAAGCTCATTAAACTATAAAGCATTTGATATTCAATTGAAGGATACAGTTGCTAGAACTGTTCAGCCTAACGGAAAAGTCCTAGTTATTTTTGCTACGGATCATTCTGTTGAGAATGTTTATGCTGTAGATCTAGAAGGAAAGCTACACCCTATTGAATTCGAACAAAAAGATGGAAAGATTATTTTTGAGATTAGCAATTCTAGTATTTATGCGATGACTTTCCGACACCCTGTTGACAATCCACTATTTAAAAATGCTACAAAAGATAAAAAAGAAGAGGAGCTTGCACCATCACCTAAATTGTTATCTATAAATCAACACTCAGAAGCAAACCAATCAGAGAATAAAGTAGGTAACAATGAGCAGGCTAAGTTACCAGATACAGGTGAGTCTGATTCATTACTAACAATCTTATTTGGTTTTGTAGGAGTGCTTCTTGGAGCAATGATTTCTTATAAGCGAAAAGACAGTTAATTTGTTTACAGTTGTTCTTTGAACTTTTATGTTCATATAAAATAAACCAGTCGCTATGCGAGTGCGCGTCGAAGATTATACTCAAAAATTCCAAGCGCGATACAGTAAAGGTGTTCACGCTAATTGTAAAGCGAAAAGAGAAAAATATGAAACAAAAGGCTCAGGGGTTATCGTTTACACTCTTTATTAAGGAGAAAGTCTAGTCCTAACTTAATGACATTGGAGAATATATTATTTCTCTTTTTGTTATAGAAGTCGAAAGTACTTTTAAAGAAGATAGAAGTAAAAAAACATTTCTGAAAATAGAATCTATTGTAGATTAATATAGAAAAATATATTGTTTTATTGTATAATAAAGAAAAATCTAGATTTTTAGGAAATAAAATAATTACTTTTAGAGAGTCATAGATTAATCAAGAATAAGCAATCGTATTAGTTGAATTGCTTTCCAGTGCTAACCTTTTAACTAATTCAAAAAATTTAAAAAATCGCTTAGCAAAAGCATCGGAGGAGTTATATGAATCAGAGTTTTATTAATCGTAAAAACCGATATGGCATTAGAAAATTTACTATCGGAGTTGCTTCTATAGTTATCGGCTCGGTCTTGTCTGGTATTTCACCAGTATTAGCACAAGAAACCACTACTAATATTGATACAAATAAGGTTGAAACTACTTTAGAAAGTAGAACATCTGTATCAGGGCCTATAATAGAAGTAGATTCTAGTAAATTAGCTTCAGCAATTGTTAATGGAGTTGAAATTAAAAAGGAAAGTCTGAAAGAAGAAGTGCCAATTAATCAAGGGGGAAATTCTAGAAATTTTCCAGTAGAATCAAATGCAGGAAGAGGAGAAAAAACAGAGAATCTTCCAGGAAAAACTAGAAGTGCAGATGACGTTGTGCTTCCTCCACGTGATTACTTTGCTAGAGATTTGAAGAATGTTGAAACAGTATTTGAAAAAGAAGACCTTGCTACAAATGCTGAAAATGGGCAAAGGGTTGACTTGATAGAAGCGTTAGATAAGTTGAAACATCTTCGAAATGCGACTATTCATATGGAGTTTAAACCAGATGCCAATGTTCCGCAATTCTATAATCTTTTCTCTGTATCAAGTGATAAGAAAAGGGACGAATATTTCAGTATGTCTGTTAATAAAGGTACTGCAATGGTAGAAGCTCGCGGAACTGATGGAAGTCTTTTTTACGGAAGTTTCTCAGATGCACCACTTAAAGTAAAACCTGGACAATGGAATTCAGTTACTTTCACGGTGGAAAGACCGAAAGCAGATCAACCAAATGGACAAGTTCGTTTATATGTCAATGGAGTTTTATCTAGAACAAATACAAAATCTGGTCGTTTTATTCAAGATATGCCAGATGTTAATCAGGTTCAGATTGGAACCACTAGAAGAGCAAACCAAACAATGTGGGGATCAAATCTTAGGATTCGTAATCTGACCGTATATGATCGTGCCTTGACGCCTGAAGAAGTAGGAAAACGCAGTCAATTATTTAAAGTAGCGGATTTAGAAGTGAAATCATCGGAAAGTGCAAAAATTACAGAGAAGAAGGAAGTTTTTGTAAGTGGTGTAAATGGTGGATTGAATAAGGATGGAATTAATACTTACCGAATTCCAGCACTGCTAAAAACAGATAAAGGCACATTAATTGCCGGAGCGGATGAAAGACGTTTACAATTCGCAGATTGGGGAGATATTGGTATGGTAGTTCGTCGAAGTCAGGACGGAGGAGAGACGTGGGGAGATAGAATAACAATTTCTAATCTTCGTGATAATCCAGATGCCAAAGACAAAACTGCTCCGTCACCCTTAAATATTGATATGGTATTAGTTCAAGATCCAGAAACTAAGAGAATCTTTTCGGTTTATGATATGTTCCCAGAAGGAAAAGCAGTATTCGGTATGCCTGCTAAACCTGAAAAAGCATACGAGCGTATAGGGGATAAAACTTATCAAATTTTATATAAAACAGGCGAAAAAGGATATTATACAATTCGTGAAAATGGTGAAGTTTATAATTCTAAAAATCAAAAAACAGAGTATCATGTTGTAGTAAATCCCAAAAAACTAGGATATAGCGACAAAGGTGATTTGTATAAAGGAAAGGATTTAATTGGTAATGTTTACTTTGCACAAAGTACAAAAAATCCTTTTAGAGTTGCAAATACTAGCTATTTATGGATGTCTTATAGTGATGATGATGGTAAAACATGGTCTGCACCGAAAGATATCACACCAGGGATTCGACAAGATTGGATGAAATTCCTTGGAACAGGTCCTGGAACAGGTATTGTATTACGTACAGGTGAGCATAAGGGACGGATATTGGTACCAGCTTATACAACAAACAGTATTTCGCATTTAGGTGGTTCGCAGTCTTCGCGTCTAATTTATTCAGATGATCATGGGGTAACTTGGCATGCTGGAGAAGCCCCAAATGATAATCGACCTGTTGGAAATAGTGTCATCCACTCGTCTAATATGAATAATAGTGGCGCTCAAAATACAGAATCAACTGTTCTTCAATTAAATAATGGTGATGTCAAACTCTTCATGCGTGGCTTGACTGGAGATCTTCAGGTTGCTACTAGTAAAGATGGTGGAGTGACTTGGGAGAAAACAATAAAACGTTATCCAGAAGTAAAAGATGCCTATGTGCAAATGTCAGCTATTCATACTATGCATGATGGGAAAGAGTATATTATTCTTAGCAATGCTGCTGGACCAGGACGCGAACGAAAAGATGGTCTAGTTCACTTGGCACGTGTTGAGAAAAATGGCGAGTTAACTTGGCTGAAGCATAATCTAATTCAAGGTGGGGAATTTGCATATAATTCATTACAAGACTTAGGTGACGGAGAATACGGAATTTTATATGAACATAGCGAGAATAGTCAAAATCGCTATACAATTTTTTATAAGAAATTTAATTGGAACTTCTTGAGTAAATAAAAGCTAATTATAGGCATAAGAAAACATCTCTGTGTTAGACTTGTCGTTTAAATACAAACGCTAAATTTCAAGTTAGTTAGCAACAAAAAATTCTCTGGATGACTTGTCGTTCAAGCATTTTTTATGATAGTTGTTAATCCAATTTTCGATGAATGCGACTTCTTTAGGAGTCGTTTTTTTAGTTTCTTTAGGTAACCATTTATGAATGAGCTTATTGTGATTCTTATTATGTGACTTTCAGTCCGTCTCGCTCCGTTAGGTGCGAGACAAAAAAACACCTGCTATGGGGGTGCGCGTCGAAGGTTATACCCAAAAAAACACCAAACGCGATACAATAAAGGTGTTCAAGGCAATTGTAACGCGAAAGGAGAAAATATGGCATAAAAGGCTCATAGTTTATCGCACACAAAGTGGCACTGTAAGTATCACATTGTGTTTACCCCTAAGTATAGACGAAAAGTCATCTATAATCAATATCGAAGTAGTTTAGGCGAAATATTTCATCGCTTGTGTAGTTATAAAGGAGTTGAAATTATCGAGGGTCACTTAATGCCAGACCATGTACACATGTTAGTCAGTATTCCACCAAGGATAAGTGTTTCGAGTTTCATGGGCTATTTAAAAGGTAAAAGTGCACTCATGATGTTTGACAAACACGCCAATCTCAAGTACAAGTATTTCTAGGAGGAAGGTTATTATGTGAGTACGGTGGGACTCAATGAAGCCACGATTAAGAAATATATCCAAGATTAAAGAAATTATCCAGTGGATGATTTCTTCACGAGTATGAAAATTTGAGAACGAGTAAAGCATGATATAGCACTAGATAAATTGAGTGTAAAAGAATATGAGGATCCCTTTAGGGATAGTGGTAAGTAATACTAAAGCCTCTTTAAGAGGCAAGTGACGAGTCAAGAGCAATAAGGCTTGAACAACGTGAAAGCCAGCTTCTTTAGGCGCTGGCTGGTAATTTGGGCTTATAGACCTGGTTCAAACGGGTGGTCATGATTAGTTTTAGTTCATTTGGTTGTATATACGGATATTTATGTTATCTGAAACTACTTTCAGAAACAGCTGTTCTATAAAATACTTTTGAAACTGTAATCTATCCTACTACAAAGTATTGAAAGCGCTTCATAAATGATATATAATCAACTCATAAGAACAAAGAAAAGGAGGAAAGAGGATGCCACAGATTACTAAAGAAGCCTTGATTGCACAAATCAAAGATGGAATCATCGTTTCTTGTCAGGCCCTTCCTCACGAACCGCTTTATACAGAAGCGGGAGGAGTCATTCCCTTGCTGGTCAAAGCGGCTGAGCAAGGTGGAGCAGTCGGTATCCGAGCAAACAGTGTTCGCGATATCAAAGAAATCAAGGAGGTTACCAACCTTCCAATCATTGGGATAATTAAACGAGATTATCCACCGCAAGAACCCTTCATCACTGCTACGATGAAAGAAGTTGATGAATTGGCAGAACTGGACATCGAGGTGATTGCTCTGGATTGTACCAAGCGTGAACGCTACGATGGTTTGGAGATTCAAGAGTTCATTCGTCAGGTTAAGGAAAAATATCCGAACCAGCTCTTGATGGCTGATACAAGTACTTTCGAAGAAGGATTGGCAGCCGTTGAAGCAGGGATTGACTTTGTCGGAACAACCTTATCAGGATACACATCTTACAGTCCAAAAGTGGATGGTCCAGATTTTGAATTGATCAAAAAACTCTGTGATGCTGGCGTGGATGTCATTGCAGAAGGAAAAATTCATACACCTGAACAAGCCAAACAAATCCTGGGATATGGAGTGCGAGGCATCGTTGTCGGTGGTGCTATTACTAGACCAAAAGAGATTACAGAACGATTCGTTGCTGGTCTTAAATAACACAATTTAAAAACAGAGGAGAGTGGTGAATGCGTCGAATGAAATGAAAACGTATACAAATTCAACTTACTCATTATCCAATATGGATACGCTTATCAATTAGGAGAATACAAATGAAATTTAGAAAACTAGCTTGTACAGTACTTGCGGGTGCTGCGATTCTTGGCCTTGCTGCATGTGGTAATTCTGGTGCAAGTAAAGATGCTGGAAAATCTGGTAGCGATAGTGGAAAAACAGAAATCACTTGGTGGGCATTCCCAGTCTTCACTCAAGAAAAAACTGGTGACGGTGTTGGAACATATGAAAAATCAATCATCGAAGCGTTTGAAAAAGCAAATCCAGATGTAAAAGTGAAATTGGAAACTATTGACTTCAAGTCAGGTCCTGAAAAAATCACAACAGCTATTGAAGCAGGAACAGCTCCAGACGTGCTCTTTGATGCACCAGGACGTATCATCCAATACGGTAAAAATGGTAAATTGGCTGACTTGAACGACCTCTTCACAGACGAATTCGTCAAAGATGTTAACAATGAAAACATTGTACAAGCAAGTAAAGCTGGAGACAAAGCTTATATGTATCCAATCAGTTCAGCACCATTCTACATGGCTATGAACAAGAAAATGTTGGAAGATGCTGGAGTTGCAAACCTTGTAAAAGAAGGTTGGACTACTGATGATTTTGAAAAAGTTTTGAAAGCGCTTAAAGATAAAGGCTACACACCAGGTTCATTGTTCAGTTCTGGTCAAGGGGGAGACCAAGGAACACGTGCCTTCATTGCAAACCTTTATGGAGCTTCTGTAACAGATAAAGATGTAACAAAATATACAACTGATGATCCTAAATTCGTCAAAGGTCTTGAAAAAGCAGCTAGCTGGATTAAAGACGGTTTGTTGAACAATGGTTCACAATTTGACGGTGGAGCAGATATCCAAAACTTTGCCAACGGTCAAACATCTTACACAATCCTTTGGGCGCCAGCTCAAAACGGTATCCAAGCTAAACTCTTGGAAGCAAGTAAAGTAGAAGTGGTAGAAGTACCATTCCCATCAGATTCAGGCAAACCAGCTCTTGAATACCTTGTAAACGGATTTGCAGTATTCAACAACAAAGACGACAAGAAAGTTGCTGCATCTAAGAAATTTGTTCAATTCATCGCAGATGATAAAGAATGGGGTCCAAAAGACGTTGTTCGTACAGGTGCCTTCCCAGTTCGTACTTCATTTGGTAAACTTTATGAAGACAAACGTATGGAAACAATCAGTGGTTGGACTAAATACTACTCACCATACTACAACACTATCAATGGTTTTGCTGAAATGAGAACACTTTGGTTCCCAATGTTGCAATCTGTATCAAATGGTGACGAAAAACCAGCGGATGCTTTGAAAGCCTTCACTGAAAAAGCTAACGAAACAATTAAAAAAGCTACAAAACAATAAGCACTAAATCAGATTGATCCCTCCCTTTTCCCTGTGCATAGTCTATGTAAGAAAAGGGAGGATTTTGTTTGAAATGTAAGGAACTGTCACGAAATTAAAATGAAGTTCTTACATAAGCGAATCTTAAAAAATTTCATTTTGATTTTAAAACAGTTCAAGAAAGTCAAAAAATTATTCTATTTGAAAGAGAGGTGCCGACTGTGAAAGTCAATAAAATTCGTATGCGGGAAACAGTGATTTCCTATGCTTTCCTAGCACCAGTGTTGTTCTTCTTTGTCATCTTTGTATTGGCTCCTATGGTGATGGGATTCATTACAAGTTTCTTTAATTACTCTATGACAAACTTTGAGTTTGTAGGCTTAAACAACTATATCCGCATGTTTAAAGACCCTGTCTTTATGAAGTCTTTGATCAACACGGTTATCCTGGTTATTGGATCTGTGCCAGTTGTTGTTCTATTCTCGCTCTTTGTAGCATCACAAACCTATCACCAAAATGCTATTGCCAGATCTTTCTACCGTTTCGTCTTCTTCCTTCCTGTTGTAACAGGTAGTGTTGCCGTAACAGTTGTTTGGAAATGGATTTATGACCCACTATCAGGGATTCTAAACTTTGTCCTCAAGTCAAGTCATATCATCAGCCAGAACATTTCTTGGCTGGGAGACAAACACTGGGCTTTGATGGCGATTATGATTATCCTTTTGACTACATCTGTTGGTCAGCCGATTATCCTTTATATCGCTGCTATGGGGAATATTGACAATTCATTGGTTGAAGCGGCGCGTGTTGACGGTGCAACTGAGTTTCAAGTTTTCTGGAAGATTAAATGGCCAAGCCTTCTTCCAACAACCCTTTATATTGCAATCATTACAACAATTAACTCATTCCAGTGTTTTGCCTTGATTCAGCTTTTGACATCTGGTGGTCCAAACTACTCAACAAGTACACTTATGTACTACCTTTACGAAAAAGCATTCCAATTGACAGAATACGGTTATGCAAACACAATTGGTGTCTTCTTGGCAGTCATGATTGCGATCGTAAGCTTTGTTCAATTTAAAGTACTTGGAAACGACGTAGAATACTAAAGAAAGGAGACAGCTATGCAATCTACAGAAAAAAAACCATTAACAGCCTTTACTGTTATTTCAACAATCATTTTGCTCTTGTTGACTGTGCTGTTCATCTTTCCATTCTACTGGATTTTGACAGGGGCATTCAAATCACAACCTGATACAATCGTTATTCCTCCTCAGTGGTTCCCTAAAATGCCAACCATGGAAAATTTCCAACAACTCATGGTGCAAAATCCTGCTATGCAGTGGATGTGGAACTCTGTGTTTATCTCGTTGGTAACCATGTTCTTAGTCTGTGCAACCTCATCTCTAGCAGGTTATGTATTGGCTAAAAAACGTTTCTATGGTCAACGCATTCTATTTGCTATCTTTATCGCTGCTATGGCTCTTCCAAAACAAGTTGTCCTTGTACCATTGGTACGTATCGTCAACTTCATGGGAATTCATGACACTCTTTGGGCAGTTATCTTACCTTTGATTGGATGGCCATTTGGGGTCTTCCTAATGAAACAATTCAGCGAAAACATCCCAACAGAATTGCTTGAATCAGCTAAAATCGATGGTTGTGGTGAGATTCGTACTTTCTGGAGCGTAGCCTTCCCAATTGTGAAACCAGGATTTGCAGCTCTTGCAATCTTCACTTTCATCAACACTTGGAACGACTACTTCATGCAGTTGGTTATGTTGACTTCACGTCAAAACTTGACCATCTCACTTGGGGTTGCAACTATGCAAGCTGAAATGACAACCAACTATGGTTTGATCATGGCAGGTGCCGCTCTTGCAGCAGTTCCAATCGTAACAGTCTTCCTAGTCTTCCAAAAATCCTTCACACAGGGGATTACTATGGGAGCTGTCAAAGGTTAATACTCTGCGAAAATCGAATTCAAACTACGTCAGCGTCACCTTGCCATACTTAAGTATTGTCTGCGGTTAGCTTCCTAGTTTGTTCTTCAATTTTCATTGAGTATAGGAAAATCAATCTATCAAGATACAGAAATATATTTTATAGATTTAGAGAATATAGAGATTATAAGTGTCTACAAAATGGAGAGTATGCAGTTACTTTATGAAGTTTTGTCAGACACTTATCAACTTAAGAATGATTTTAGTTAACTATCAGAAACGAAGGAAAGAGTATGATTTTTGACGATTTGAAAAACATTACCTTTTACAAAGGGATTCATCCTAATCTAGACAAGGCTATCGACTATCTCTACCAACATCGTAAAGCTTCATTTGAACTAGGTAAGTATGAGATTGACGGGGACAAGGTCTTTCTAGTTGTTCAGGAAAATGTCCTCAATCAAGTTGAAAATGATCAATTTGAACACCATAAGAACTATGCAGATTTGCATTTGCTGGTAGAAGGGCATGAATATTCGAGCTACGGTTCACGTATCAAAGATGAAGCAGTAGCATTCGACGAAGCGAGTGACATTGGCTTTGTTCATTGTCATGAAAACTACCCACTCTTGTTGGGGTATCACAATTTTGCGATTTTCTTCCCAGGAGAACCACACCAGCCGAATGGCTATGCAGGTATGGAAGAGAAGGTTCGCAAATATCTCTTTAAAATTTTAATTGATTAAAAAATCAGGAGGAGCAAATATGGCACAAAAAGGAGTAAGCCTTATTAAGGCAGCATTTGATACAGATAACTTTCTCATGCGTTTTAGTGAAAAGGTTTTGGATATCGTCACAGCCAATCTTCTTTTTGTCGTTTCTTGTTTGCCCATCGTGACGATTGGAGTGGCTAAAATTAGCCTCTACGAGACCATGTTTGAAATTAAGAAGAGCAGACGAGTGCCTGTCTTTAAAATCTATCTAAGAGCTTTCAAGCAAAATCTGAAACTAGGTCTTCAGTTAGGTCTGCTTGAGTTAGGCATTGTTTTGTTGAGTCTTCTAGACCTCTATCTCTTCTGGGGGCAGACAGCTATGCCTTTCCAAATGGTGAAAGCTATTTGTCTAGGCATTCTTATCTTCCTTACTATCGTGATGCTGGCTAGCTATCCGATCGCTGCGCGCTATGATTTAACTTGGAAAGAAGTGTTACAAAAAGGGCTGATCTTGGCAAGTTTTAACTTTCCATGGTTCTTCCTCATGTTAGCCATTCTTGTCCTCATTGTAATGGTTCTTTATCTGTCCGCCTTCAGTCTACTTTTAGGTGGCTCAGCCTTCCTACTTTTTGGGTTTGGACTATTGGTCTTTATCCAGACTGGATTGATGGAGAAAATTTTTGCAAGATATCAATAGGATGGCTTGTTTCTGAAACTACTTTCAAGCCATAAACATTTCAAAATACATATCGAAACTAAAATCTAAGTGTACACAAGATATTGAAAGCGGTTTTTACAAGGTGTATACTAAACACGTAAAGAATAAATCCTGCTTCTAGCAGAAAAAAGAAATCTTAGGAGAAAATCTATGTCAGATTTGAAAAAATACGAAGGTGTCATTCCAGCCTTCTACGCATGTTATGATGATCAAGGAGAAGTAAGTCCAGAGCGTACGCGTGCCTTGGTTCAATACTTCATTGATAAAGGTGTTCAAGGTCTTTATGTCAATGGTTCTTCTGGTGAATGTATCTACCAAAGCGTTGAAGACCGCAAATTGATTTTGGAAGAAGTCATGGCAGTTGCCAAAGGTAAATTGACTATCATTGCTCACGTTGCTTGCAACAATACCAAAGACAGTATGGAACTTGCTCGCCACGCAGAAAGCTTGGGTGTAGATGCCATTGCAACGATTCCACCGATTTACTTCCGCTTGCCAGAATACTCAGTTGCTAAATACTGGAACGATATCAGTTCTGCGGCTCCAAACACCGACTACGTTATCTACAACATTCCTCAGTTAGCAGGTGTTGCTTTGACTCCAAGTCTCTACACAGAAATGTTGAAAAACCCACGTGTTATCGGCGTTAAGAACTCTTCTATGCCAGTTCAGGATATCCAAACCTTTGTCAGTCTTGGTGGAGAAGACCACATTGTCTTTAACGGTCCAGATGAACAGTTCCTAGGTGGACGGCTCATGGGTGCTAAGGCTGGTATCGGTGGTACTTATGGTGCTATGCCAGAACTCTTCTTGAAACTCAACCAATTGATTGCGGATAAAGAATTAGAAACAGCGCGTGAATTGCAATATGCTATCAACGCAATCATTGGCAAACTCACAGCAGCTCATGGAAATATGTATGGTGTGATTAAGGAAGTCTTGAAAATCAATGAAGGATTGAACATTGGATCTGTTCGTTCACCATTGACACCAGTAACCGAAGAAGATCGTCCAGTTGTAGAAGCAGCTGCAGCCTTGATTCGTGAAACCAAGGAGCGCTTCCTCTAATCTATAAGGAGGTATTTATGACACACTACGTTGCAATTGATATCGGTGGAACCAACATCAAATATGGTTTGATCGACCAAGAAGGCCAACTTGTTGAATCCCATGAAATGCCAACTGGGGCGCATAAAGGTGGACCCCATATCTTGCAAAAAACCAAAGATATCGTAGCCAGCTATCAAGAAAAAGGCCCAGTAGCAGGTGTTGCTATTTCTTCTGCGGGGATGGTGGATCCGGATAAGGGTGAGATTTTCTATGCTGGTCCTCAAATCCCTAACTATGCAGGCACCCAGTTCAAAAAGGAAATCGAGACTAGCTTTAATATTCCTTGTGAAATTGAAAATGATGTCAACTGTGCAGGTCTTGCTGAGGCAGTATCTGGTTCAGGTAAGGGAGCGAGTGTCACTCTTTGCTTGACCATTGGAACCGGTATCGGTGGTTGCCTGATTATGGATGGAAAAGTCTTCCATGGTTTTAGCAATTCAGCCTGTGAAGTTGGTTATATGCATATGCAGGATGGTGCTTTCCAAGACCTCGCCTCTACCACAGCCTTGGTGGAGTATGTAGCAACAGCTCATGGCGACTCAGTTGATCAGTGGAATGGCCGACGCATCTTTAAGGAAGCCACTGAAGGCAACAAGATTTGTATGGCTGGTATTGACCGCATGGTAGATTATCTAGGAAAAGGTCTGGCAAATATTTGCTACGTTGCCAATCCAGAAGTGGTCATTCTCGGTGGCGGTATCATGGGGCAAGAGGCTATCCTCAAACCGAAAATCCGCACAGCCTTAAAAAATGCCTTGGTACCAAGTCTAGCAGAAAAAACACGATTAGAATTTGCTCATCACCAAAATACAGCAGGGATGTTGGGTGCTTATTATCATTTCAAAACAAAACAATCCTAGTTTGGCTGAGCCAAACTAGGATTTTCTAATCAAGTTCCCTTGACTTTCTTTATAATTGTGAGATAATAAATAAAATATATAAAGGAGTTATATAAAATGTCTATAGCAAATCCAAATAAAATTGTGACCTTCCAAGCTAATAGAGAATTGGTAAATGATGCCATGGAAGTGTTAAAAGAAAAAAATCTCTCTCTTTCATCGGCACTCAGATTATTTTTAAAGAATGTTGCCGTAACAAATGAAGTAAATTTACTGAGTGAAGAGGAATTAGAGAAGGAGTATTTGTTTAGACAATTACAAGCAGAAGTTCAAGAAAGTTATGCCAAGATTGAGGCTGGAAATTACTTGACAGATGAGGATGTCGTGACACGCTATGGATTATAAAAAATATAGGATTTTGTATTCTCCTAGAGTGATTGATAGTCTGGATAAAATATATCAGTATATAGCAGAGGAAATCGGTTCTGTAGAGGCTGCGAGACGAAAAGTGGCGAGTATCAGAAAAGATATTAATCGTCTAGAAATTTTCCCCCAAGCTGGATTTGATGCCGATGAAAAATTTGGTAAGAAATTAGACCCTCGCTACCAAACGCGAGGATTGACCTTGAGTAAGGATTACATCGTATTATATACAATTGTTGAGGATACCGTCAGACTTGCTTATTTACTCCCTTCAAAAAGTGATTACATGAAATTATTCAAGACTAAGTCAAGATACGACTGATTCATAATCTTGAAGAGGTATGTTTGGTGATGAATAAAAATCCTAGTTTGGCTCAGCCAAACTAGGATTTTCTGACGCGTTTTTGTCTACGATAGCCGTTGAGTTTTTTATTTTCCCAGTAGCTATTAAAGATTTTTTCCTTGTTTTCGCGATTGATTTCTAAAAAGTAGGCATAAATCAAATCGATAAAGAAAAGCATAGGAAGTTGAGCGGATATTCGTTGGATATAGGAAGGCTGGCTGTGGGTGGCTACAAGAACAGTCTCTGTATAGGCCTGGCTATCTTTATTGGGAACACTTGAAAAGAGTACAGTCTTTGCCCCCATCTCCTTAGCGTCTAATAAACTGTCTAAAATAGAAGGAGTTGTGCCGGAAAGTGAGAAACCAAGTACGAGACAATTTTCGTCCATAATGCTGGTTGTCCAGGCAAAGCCGTCTTGATCGGTCAAAGCCTCGCAGACCACACCCAGACGCATGAACCGCAATTTCATTTCACGAGCAACAAGGCCAGAACTCCCTGTTCCGAAGAAGTAGACACGCTCAGCATCTTCAATTAATTGGGCAATTCGTTCTAGTTGGATTTCGTCAATCAAGTCCTGTGTTTGTTCCCGCATATTGCTATAGCTTCTGAGGACTCGTTTGGTCAGTGGACTGTGCTTGGAGACTTGGTTGGCTTGATTTTCTGCCTGATGTTGGTATTGGAAAATGAATTCTCGATAGCCAGTAAAGCCACACTTTTTAGCAAAGCGAGTTAGTGCAGCCTGAGAGATATGTAATTTTTGAGTGACCTGTTGGGAAGATAAATCATCTGTAATCGTTTCAGCTTGCAAAAAATAGCGAGCGATTTCTTGCTCTAGGTCTGTCATTTCTTCAAAATGGGAATCAATGACAGTTGCGATATCTGGTTTGTCCATAGGGAAGGCTCCTTTAAATGAGTCGTATTGGAAAAAGGCTAGATTATTGAACTTTTACATTCATTATAACATATAATATAGGGATGAATAAATAAAAACGTATCTTGACGTAAAAACGAAAAAAGCTTCTTTCTTTTCCATAATTTTCTGCTCAAATTGTGGTACAATTAAGAGTAAGACTTTAAGTTAGAAATGAGACTGATTTGTATGAGAAAATTTAACAGCCATTCGATTCCGATTCGGCTTAATTTATTGTTTTCAATTGTCATTTTACTCTTTATGACCATTATTGGTCGTTTGTTGTATATGCAGGTTTTGAACAAGGATTTTTACGAAAAAAAGCTAGCCTCAGCTAGTCAGACCAAGGTCACAACCAGTTCTGCCCGTGGGGAAATCTATGATGCTAGTGGAAAACCTTTGGTAGAAAATACGTTAAAGCAGGTTGTTTCCTTTACGCGTAGTAATAAAATGACGGCTAAAGATCTAAAAGAAATCGCTAGTCAGTTACTGGGATATGTGAGCATCAGTTCGCCAAATTTGACAGAACGTCAGTTGGCAGATTATTATTTGGCTGATCCTGAAATCTATAAAAAAACAGTGGAGGCTCTCCCAAGTGAGAAACGCTTGGATTCAGATGGCAATCGCCTATCCGAATCAGAACTGTATAACAATGCGGTCGATAGTATCCAAACGAGTCAACTAAACTATACAGAGGATGAAAAGAAAGAAATCTATCTTTTTAGTCAGTTAAATGCCGTTGGAAATTTTGCGACAGGAACCATTGTGACAGATGCCTTGACAGATACCCAGATTGCTCTGATTGCCTCTGCTTCGAAACAATTACCCGGTGTCAGTATTTCAACTTCATGGGATCGAAAAGTTCTAGAGACTTCCCTTTCTTCTATAGTAGGTAGTGTATCCAGTGAAAAAGCTGGTCTCCCAGCGGAAGAAGCGGATGCCTATCTTAAAAAAGGTTATTCTCTTAATGACCGTGTTGGGACCTCTTACCTAGAAAAGCAATACGAGGAAACCTTGCAAGGTAAACGCTCAGTGAAGGAAATTCATCTAGACAAGTACGGAAACATGGAAAGTGTCGAAAATATCGAAGCTGGTACCAAAGGGAATAATATTAAACTGACTATTGATTTGGCCTTCCAAGATAGCGTGGATGATTTGCTGAAAAGTTATTTCAATTCAGAGTTGGGGAATGGTGGAGCCAAGTATTCTGAAGGTGTCTATGCAGTCGCCCTTAACCCAAAAACAGGTGCTGTTTTGTCTATGTCAGGGATTAAACATGACTTGAAAACGGGAGAGTTGACGCCGGATTCCTTGGGAACGGTAACCAATGTCTTTGTTCCAGGTTCGGTTGTTAAGGCGGCGACCATCAGCTCAGGTTGGGAAAATGGAGTCTTGTCAGGAAATCAGACCTTGACAGACCAGTCCATTGTCTTCCAAGGTTCAGCTCCAATTAATTCTTGGTATACTGCCTTTTCTGGGCCAATGCCGATTACGGCAGTTCAGGCTCTAGAGTATTCATCCAATACTTATATGGTCCAAACAGCCTTAGGTCTTATGGGGCAAACCTATCAACCAAATATGTTTGTCGGCACCAGCAATCTAGAGTCTGCTATGGGTAAATTGCGTTCAACCTTTGGCGAATATGGCTTGGGATCTGCGACTGGGATTGACCTACCAGATGAATCTACTGGATTTATTCCCAAAGAGTATAACTTTGCCAATTTCATTACCAATGCCTTTGGGCAGTTTGATAACTATACGCCGATGCAGTTGGCTCAGTATGTAGCAACTATTGCAAATGATGGTGTTCGTGTGGCTCCTCGTATTGTTGAAGGCATTTATGGTAATAATGATAAGGGAGGCCTAGGCGACTTGATTCAGCAACTGCAACCGACAGAGATGAATAAGGTCAATATATCCGACTCCGATATGAGTGTCTTGCATCAAGGTTTTTATCAGGTTGCTCATGGGACTAGTGGATTGACAACTGGACGTGCCTTTTCAAATGGTGCCTTGGTATCTATTAGCGGAAAAACGGGTACAGCCGAAAGCTATGTGGCAGATGGTCAGGAAGCAACCAATACCAATGCGGTGGCCTATGCTCCATCTGATAATCCTCAAATCGCTGTTGCAGTGGTCTTTCCTCATAATACCAATCTAACAAATGGTGTAGGACCTTCCATTGCGCGTGACATTATCAATCTGTATCAAAAATACCATCCAATGAACTAGAAAGGAATTTATGCTTTATCCAACACCTATTGCCAAGCTGATTGACAGTTATTCCAAGTTACCAGGTATCGGGATTAAGACGGCTACGCGTCTGGCCTTTTATACGATTGGGATGTCTGATGACGATGTCAATGAATTTGCAAAAAATCTCCTTTCTGCTAAGAGAGAATTGACCTACTGTTCTATTTGTGGACGTTTGACAGACGACGATCCTTGTTCTATCTGTACCGATCCGACTCGTGACCAAACGACGATTTTAGTTCTCGAAGATAGTCGGGATGTGGCGGCCATGGAGAATATCCAAGAATACCATGGACTCTATCATGTCCTGCATGGCCTCATTTCCCCTATGAATGGTATCAGTCCGGACGATATCAATCTCAAGAGTCTCATGACTCGTCTTATGGATAGTGAGGTTTCAGAAGTAATCGTAGCAACCAATGCCACAGCAGATGGGGAAGCGACTTCCATGTATCTTTCCCGTTTACTCAAGCCAGCTGGGATCAAGGTTACGCGCCTGGCACGAGGCCTTGCTGTGGGAGCAGATATCGAGTATGCGGACGAAGTGACCCTCTTACGGGCTATTGAAAATCGAACAGAGTTGTAAGTGTGGACAAATTTACGAACTCCATTCATTTATAAAAAAATCAAGGAGGCTGAAAATCGTTCATATCGGCCTCTTTTTGTATAGTGTGATGAGTAGGATCAGGTTCAAGTTTTAAAAAACCAAGCAAATATGATATACTAAAGAGCGAGTATTCTAGTAGAATTAGGACAAGTAATATGAAACAAACGATTATTCTTTTATATGGTGGACGGAGTGCGGAACGCGAAGTCTCTGTCCTTTCAGCGGAAAGTGTCATGCGTGCGGTCAATTACGACCGTTTCACAGTTAAGACTTTCTTTATCAGTCAGTCAGGTGACTTTATCAAAACGCAGGAATTTAGTCAGACTCCAGGTCAAGAGGACCGTCTCATGACCAATGCGACCATTGATTGGGATAAGAAAGTTGTACCAAGTGCCATCTACGAAGAAGGGGCAGTTGTCTTTCCAGTTCTTCACGGTCCGATGGGGGAAGATGGCTCTGTTCAAGGATTCCTTGAAGTTTTGAAAATGCCTTATGTCGGCTGTAATATCTTGTCATCTAGTCTTGCCATGGATAAAATCACTACCAAGCGTGTTTTAGAATCTGCAGGCATTGCCCAAGTTCCTTATGTGGCTATCGTTGAAGGGGATGATGTGACTGCTAAAATCGCTGAAGTGGAAGAAAAATTGGCTTATCCAGTCTTCACTAAGCCGTCAAACATGGGTTCTAGTGTCGGTATTTCTAAATCTGAAAATCAAGAAGAACTTCGCCAAGCTTTGGAACTTGCCTTCCGATATGACAGTCGTGTCTTGGTAGAGCAAGGGGTAAATGCCCGTGAAATCGAGGTTGGTCTCTTGGGCAACTACGATGTTAAAAGCACCCTTCCAGGAGAAGTAGTCAAGGATGTTGCCTTTTATGACTACGATGCCAAGTATATTGACAACAAAATTACCATGGACATCCCAGCTAAAATCAGTGATGATGTGGTAGCTGTCATGCGTCAAAATGCAGAAACGGCCTTTCGTGCGATTGGAGGCCTCGGTCTATCTCGTTGCGATTTCTTCTATACAGATAAGGGAGAGATTTTCCTAAACGAGCTTAATACCATGCCAGGTTTTACCCAGTGGTCCATGTATCCACTACTTTGGGACAATATGGGAATCAGCTACCCAGAACTAATCGAGCGTTTGGTGGATCTTGCCAAGGAAAGTTTTGACAAGCGCGAAGCGCATTTGCTATAAAAATGAAAGAGAGGGTAGAAGCCAGAACCGTCACTGCAAGGTGATCAGAGTTCTCGGACTTCAACCCTTTTTAAAGGAGTAGAAATGAAATTAACAATCCATGAAGTTGCCCAAGCTGTTGGGGCTAAAAATGATGTCAGTCTCTTTGCGAACGTCCAGTTAGAAAAGCCTGAGTTTGACAGTCGTTTGATTGGGGCAGGGGACTTATTTGTGCCACTCAAAGGTGCGCGTGATGGTCACGACTTTATTGAAACAGCCTTTGAAAATGGTGCAGCAGTAACCTTGTCTGAGAAAGAGGTTGCAAATCATCCTCACATTCTAGTAGACGATGTGTTGACTGCCTTTCAACAACTAGCTGCCTACTATCTTGAGAAAACGGCTGTTGATGTCTTTGCTGTTACAGGTTCGAATGGTAAGACGACGACCAAGGATATGTTGGCGCACTTGCTATCAACAACCTACAAGACCTACAAAACACAAGGCAATTACAATAACGAGATTGGCCTTCCTTACACGGTTCTACATATGCCTGAAGGAACAGAAAAGTTGGTCTTGGAGATGGGACAGGATCACTTGGGCGATATTCATCTCTTGTCTGAATTGGCTCGTCCAAAAACAGCCATCGTGACCTTGGTTGGAGAGGCTCATTTGGCCTTTTTCAAAGACCGTTCGGAGATCGCTAAAGGGAAAATGCAAATTGCAGATGGTATGGCATCGGGTTCTTTGCTTTTGGCACCAGCCGACTCCATTGTAGAAGACTACTTGCCAACGGATAAAAAGGTGGTTCGATTTGGGCAAGGAGCAGAGTTGGAAATTACAGACTTGATTGAGCGCAAGGATAGTCTGACCTTTAAGGCTAATTTCTTGGAACAAGCCCTCGATTTGCCAGTGACTGGTAAGTACAATGCCACCAATGCTATGATTGCGTCTTATGTTGCCCTACAAGAAGGAGTTTCAGAAGAGCAAATTCGTCAGGCCTTCCAAAATCTTGAATTGACGCGTAACCGTACCGAGTGGAAGAAAGCAGCCAATGGAGCAGATATCTTATCAGATGTTTACAATGCCAATCCGACTGCTATGAAGTTGATTTTGGAGACTTTCTCTGCCATTCCAGCCAACGAAGGTGGCAAGAAAATTACGGTTTTGGCGGACATGAAGGAGCTCGGTGACCAGTCTGTTCAACTCCATAACCAGATGATTTTGAGTCTCTCGCCAGATGTGTTGGATACCGTGATTTTCTATGGGGAAGATATTGCTGAATTGGCCCAACTTGCCAGTCAAATGTTCCCAATCGGTCACGTTTATTACTTCAAGAAAACAGAAGACCAAGACCAATTTGAAGACCTAGTTAAGCAGGTCAAGGAAAGTCTAGGAGCTAATGACCAAATCTTGCTCAAAGGCTCTAACTCTATGAACCTAGCCAAGTTGGTAGAAAGTTTAGAAAATGAAGACAAGTGATTTTGCTAAGTATCTTCAAAGAATGATTGCCCTTACAGATACTGGACTAACCTTTACAAAGGATCCTTTTGACCGTGAGCGCTACGAAGACTTGCGAAGTCTGTTATCTGAAATGTTGAATCAGGTATCAGACCTTGATGCAGACGAAGTGGCAGAAGTCTTGAAGCCAACTTCTGCTTATGCGACTCCTTTAATGGACGTCCGTGCTTGGATTGTTGAGGACGAAAAGATTTGTCTGGTTAGGGGACAAGGAGAGAATGATTGGGCTTTGCCAGGTGGCTTTGGTGAGGTTGGTTATTCTCCAACAGAAAATATTCTCAAGGAAATTGAAGAAGAAACCGGTTTTGAAGCTAAAGTAGAAAGACTACTAGCTGTTTTTGATACAAATCGTTTCCAACTACAGAGCAAGCAATATGCGAAGTTTGTTTTTGAATGTAAGTTTCTCGATGGACAATTCCAAGAAAATCAAGAAATTGCAGACCTTCAATTTTTTGCCATTGACCAACTGCCGAACTTATCTGAAAAACGCATTACCAAGGAGCAAATAGAGATTCTTTGGCAGGTTTATAAAGGCCAGAGGGAACAATATCTTGACTAAAAAGATGATTATCGTATTTCTAAATCCATTTTTGACAAATAGCATGGTATAATAATATGCAGGAAAATTTTGAATCATGAGGAAGACTAGATGAATTTATGGGATATTTTCTTTACGACCCAAGCAACAGAGCCACCCAAGTTTGATCTTTTTTGGTATGTCAGTATATTTACACTCTTGGCTTTGACCTTTTATACAGCCTATCGTTATCGTGAAAAGAAGGCTTATCAACGATTTTTCCAGATTTTACAGGCTGTTCAGTTAATCCTTCTCTATGGTTGGTACTGGGTCAATCATATGCCACTGTCAGAAAGCTTACCATTTTACCATTGCCGTATGGCCATGTTTGTGGTACTTTTGCTTCCTGGGCAGTCCAAATATAGGCAGTATTTTGCATTACTAGGAACATTTGGGACATTAGCTGCCTTTGTTTATCCAGTGCCAGATCCCTATCCTTTCCCCCACATTGCCATTTTGTCCTTTATCTTTGGGCACTTAGCTCTCTTGGGGAACTCACTGGTTTATCTATTGAGACAGTATGATGCACGATTGCTAGATGTGAAGAGAATTTTTCTTATGACCTTTGGACTAAATGCCTTGATTTTTGTGGTCAATTTAGTAACAGGTGGTGATTACGGATTCTTGACAAAACCGCCATTGGTTGGAGATCACGGCTTAGTAGCTAATTATTTGATTGTTTCTGTAGCCTTGTCAGCAGCCATTACTTTGACCAAGAAAATCTTGGAACTATTTTTAGAACAAGAAGCAGAAAAAATGATTGCAAAGAAAGCTTAGAAATGAGCTTTCTTTTTTGGCAATAGACAGATTGTTGATAAAGTTTACAGTGAATGAATTTCTGAACAGAAAAACAAAAAAATTGGCTAGTAAATTTAGGAAAAAACTGAGCACGATGAGATTTTTTGTGTTATAATATTCTGTGAATAGCTATGCCCACGTTTAGCTATTGAATATTACGAAGTTAGAAACTTGGAAGATAGAGAGGATGCGATGTAATGGCTAGAGAAGGCTTTTTTACAGGTCTAGATATTGGAACAAGCTCTGTCAAGGTGCTTGTAGCCGAGCAGAGAAATGGTGAATTAAATGTAATTGGCGTGAGTAATGCCAAAAGTAAAGGTGTAAAGGATGGAATTATAGTTGATATTGATGCAGCAGCAACTGCTATCAAATCAGCTATTTCCCAAGCGGAAGAAAAGGCAGGCATTTCGATTAAATCAGTGAATGTCGGCTTGCCTGGTAATCTTTTGCAGGTAGAACCAACTCAAGGGATGATTCCAGTAACATCTGATACCAAGGAAATTACGGATCAAGATGTTGAAAATGTTGTCAAATCAGCTTTGACAAAAAGTATGACACCTGACCGTGAAGTCATTACCTTTATTCCTGAAGAATTTATTGTGGATGGTTTCCAAGGAATTCGTGACCCACGTGGCATGATGGGGGTTCGCCTTGAAATGCGTGGTTTGCTTTATACAGGCCCTCGTACTATCTTGCACAATTTGCGTAAGACGGTTGAGCGTGCAGGTGTTCAGGTTGAAAATATTATCATTTCACCACTAGCAATGGTTCAATCAGTTTTGAACGAAGGTGAACGTGAATTTGGTGCTACAGTGATTGATATGGGGGCAGGTCAAACGACTGTCGCTACAATCCGTAACCAAGAACTCCAGTTTACCAATATTCTCCAAGAAGGCGGAGATTATGTAACTAAGGATATCTCTAAAGTCTTGAAAACTTCTCAGAAGTTGGCTGAAGGTTTGAAATTAAACTATGGAGAGGCTTATCCTCCTCTTGCAAGTAAAGAAACCTTCCAAGTAGAGGTTATTGGGGAAGTAGAACCTGTTGAAGTAACAGAAAATTACTTGTCAGAGATTATTTCTGCACGAATTAAGCATATTTTTGAACAAATCAAACAAGACTTAGACAGAAGACATTTATTGGATCTTCCTGGTGGCATTGTTTTAATTGGTGGAACCGCTATTTTACCGGGTATTGTGGAACTTGCTCAAGAAGTTTTTGGTGTTCGTGTCAAGCTTTATGTTCCTAATCAAGTTGGGATTCGTAATCCAGCCTTTGCTCATGTGATTAGCTTGTCAGAATTTGCGGGACAATTGACAGAAGTACATCTCTTGGCTCAACGAGCAGTCAAGGGGGATGAAGGGCTATTCCAACAACCGCTTGGTTTTGGGGGAATGATTCAGAAAACAGCTCAGTTTGTACAATCAACGCCTGTTCAACCAGCCCCTGCTCCAGAAGTAGAGCCTGTGGCGCCTACAGAACCAATGGCGGATTTCCAACAAGTTTCACAAAATAAACCGAAATTAGCAGATCGTTTCCGTGGCTTGATCGGAAGCATGTTTGACGAATAAAGAGGAAAAATAAATTATGACATTTTCATTTGATACAGCTGCTGCTCAAGGTGCAGTGATTAAAGTAATTGGTGTCGGTGGAGGTGGTGGCAATGCCATCAACCGTATGGTCGACGAAGGTGTTACAGGCGTAGAATTTATCGCAGCAAACACAGATGTACAAGCATTGAGTAGTACAAAAGCTGAGACTGTTATTCAGTTGGGACCTAAATTGACTCGTGGTTTGGGTGCAGGAGGTCAACCTGAGGTTGGTCGTAAAGCTGCTGAAGAAAGTGAAGAGACACTGACTGAAGCTATCAGTGGAGCAGATATGGTCTTCATCACTGCTGGTATGGGAGGAGGCTCTGGAACTGGAGCTGCTCCTGTAATTGCTCGGATCGCAAAAGATTTAGGCGCTCTTACAGTTGGTGTTGTAACACGTCCGTTTGGTTTTGAAGGAAGCAAACGTGGACAATTTGCTGTAGAAGGAATCAATCAACTACGTGAGCATGTAGATACTCTATTGATTATTTCAAACAACAACTTGCTTGAAATTGTTGATAAGAAGACACCGCTTTTGGAAGCTCTTAGCGAGGCAGATAACGTTCTTCGTCAAGGTGTTCAAGGAATTACCGATTTGATTACCAATCCAGGATTGATTAACCTTGACTTTGCCGATGTGAAAACAGTTATGGCAAATAAAGGGAATGCTCTTATGGGTATTGGTATCGGTAGTGGAGAAGAACGTGTGGTAGAAGCAGCACGTAAGGCAATCTATTCACCACTTCTTGAAACAACAATTGATGGAGCAGAAGATGTGATTGTTAACGTAACTGGTGGTCTCGACTTAACCTTGATTGAGGCAGAAGAGGCTTCACAAATTGTGAACCAGGCAGCGGGACAAGGAGTAAACATCTGGCTCGGTACTTCAATTGATGAAAGTATGCGTGATGAAATTCGTGTAACAGTTGTCGCAACGGGTGTTCGTCAAGACCGTGTAGAAAAGGTTGTGGCTCCACAAGCTAGACCTACTACCAACTACCGTGAGACAGTGAAACCATCTCATTCACATGGCTTTGATCGTCATTTTGATATGGCAGAAACGGCTGAATTGCCAAAACAAAATCAACGTCGCTCGGAACAAGCTCAAGGATCTGCTTTTGGTGATTGGGATTTACGTCGCGAGACAATTGTTCGTCCGACTGATTCAGTAGTGTCACCGGTAGAACGTTTTGAAATTCCAAATTCACAAGATGAAGATGAGTTGGATACACCTCCATTTTTCAAAAATCGTTAAGTAAATGAATGTAAAAGAAAATACAGAACGTGTTTTTCGAGAAGTCTCAGAAGCAAGTCTGAGTGCTCATCGCGAGAGTGGCTCAGTCTCTGTCATTGCAGTTACCAAGTATGTAGATGTACCGACAGCGGAAGCCTTGCTTCCGCTAGGGGTTCATCATATCGGTGAAAATCGTGTAGATAAGTTTCTAGAGAAATATCAAGCTTTAAAAGATCGAGATGTGACTTGGCATTTGATTGGTACCTTGCAAAGACGTAAGGTGAAAGATGTCATTCAATACGTTGATTATTTCCATGCATTGGATTCAGTAAAGCTAGCAGAGGAAATCCAAAAAAGAAGTGACCGAGTCATCAAGTGTTTCCTTCAAGTAAATATTTCTAAAGAAGAAAGTAAACACGGCTTTTCGAGAGAAGAACTGCTGGAAATCTTGCCAGAGTTAGCCAAACTAGATAAGATTGAATATGTTGGTTTAATGACGATGGCACCTTTTGAGGCTAGCAGTGAGCAGTTGAAAGAAATTTTCAAGGCGACCCAAGATTTACAAAGAGAAATTCAAGAAAAACAAATTCCCAATATGCCTATGACCGAGTTAAGTATGGGAATGAGTCGTGATTATAAAGAAGCGATTCAATTCGGTTCCACCTTTGTTCGTATAGGTACAGCATTTTTTAAGTAGGAGAGAACCATGTCTTTAAAAGATAGATTCGATAGATTTATAGATTATTTTACGGAGGATGAGGATCTAAGTCTCCCTAATGAAAAACGAGATGAGCCTATTTTAACTCCAGTAAATTCTACACAGGAAAAGGCTCTCTCAACGAATCAATCACCAAGCACAAATAGTACAAAAGAAAATAATATTACTAGACTGCATGCACGTCAACAAGAGTTAGCAAAGCAAAATCAGCATTCTACTGAAAAAGTAACAATTGATGTTCGTTATCCTAGAAAATATGAAGATGCGATAGAAATTGTTGATTTATTAGCAGGAAACGAAAGTATTTTGATTGATTTTCAATATATGACTGAAGTGCAAGCTCGTCGTTGTTTAGATTATCTGGATGGAGCTTGCCATGTTCTAGCTGGAAATTTGAAAAAGGTAGCTTCTACCATGTACCTGTTGACACCAGTGAATGTTATTGTAAATGTTGAAGATATTCGTTTACCAGATGAAGATCAACAGGGTGAGTTTGATTTTGATATGAGACGAAATAGAGTACGATAATGATTTTTTTAATTCGTATGATTTATAATGCAGTGGATATTTACTCCCTGATTTTGGTGGCCTTTGCTGTCATGTCTTGGTTTCCAGGCGCCTACGAATCAAGTTTTGGTCGTTGGATTGTAGCATTGGTAAAACCAGTGCTTGCTCCTTTGCAACGCCTGCCTTTACAGATAGCAGGTCTTGATTTATCTGTTTGGGTTGCGATTGTTTTGATTCGATTTTTAGGAGAAAACCTAGTCCGTTTTCTGGCGATGATAGGATGAATAAAGGGATTTACCAGCATTTCTCCATAGAAGATCGTCCATTTCTTGACAAGGGAATGGAATGGATAAAGAAGGTAGAAGATAGCTATGCTCCTTTTTTAACTCCTTTTATCAATCCTCATCAGGAGAAGCTATTAAAGATTTTGGCCAAAACCTATGGTCTTGCTTGTAGCAGTAGTGGGGAATTCGTCTCGAGTGAGTATGTTCGAGTTTTATTATACCCAGATTATTTCCAGCCAGAGTTTTCAGATTTTGAAATATCTCTCCAGGAAATAGTGTATTCCAATAAATTTGAATACTTAACGCATGCTAAGATTTTAGGGACAGTCATCAATCAATTAGGGATTGAACGGAAACTTTTTGGAGATATCCTAGTAGATGAAGAACGAGCGCAGATTATGATTAATCAGCAATTTCTTCTTCTCTTTCAAGATGGATTAAAGAAAATTGGCCGTATACCCGTTTCGCTGGAGGAACGTCCTTTCACCGAGAAAATAGGTAAGCTAGAACAGTATAGAGAGCTGGATTTATGCGTGTCTAGTTTTAGATTAGATGTTCTTTTATCAAATGTTTTAAAACTATCTAGAAATCAAGCAAACCAGTTGATTGATAAGAAACTTGTCCAAGTAAATTATCATGTGGTAGACAAATCAGATTATACTGTTCAAGTTGGAGACTTGATTAGTGTGAGAAAATTTGGGCGTTTGAGGTTGCTTCAAGATAAGGGACAAACAAAAAAAGAGAAGAAAAAAATAACCGTTCAGTTATTATTAAGTAAGTGAGGAAAAATATGCCAATTACATCGTTAGAAATCAAAGATAAAACCTTTAGCACACGTTTTAGAGGTTTTGATCCAGAAGAAGTAGATGAATTTTTAGATATTGTGGTTCGTGATTATGAAGATTTGGTTCGTTCTAATCATGATAAGGATTTACATATTAAAAATTTGGAAGAGCGTTTGTCTTACTTTGATGAGATGAAAGATTCGTTGAGCCAGTCTGTATTGATTGCCCAAGATACAGCTGAGAGAGTGAAACAAACAGCACACGATCGTTCAAATAATATTATTCATCAAGCTGAACAGGATGCACATCGATTATTGGAAGAAGCAAAATACAAGGCAAATGAAATTCTTCGTCAGGCAGCTGATAATGCTAAGAAAGTTGCTGTTGAAACCGAAGAATTGAAGAACAAGAGTCGTGTCTTCCACCAACGTCTCAAATCTACAATTGAGAGTCAGTTGGCTATTGTTGAATCTTCAGATTGGGAAGATATTCTTCGTCCAACAGCTACTTATCTTCAGACAAGTGATGAAGCCTTTAAAGAAGTTGTTAGCGAAGTACTTGGAGAACCGATTCCAGCTCCAATTGAGGAAGAACCAATTGATATGACACGTCAATTTTCTCAAGAAGAAATGACAGAGTTACAGGCTCGTATTGAGGCAGCCAATAAAGAATTGGCTGAATTTGAAGCTCAAGCTAAACAGGAAGTGGAAAACCCAACTCCTGTATCGAGTCCTCAAATTGAAGAAGAGACAGCTCATCCAGTTGGTCCAATGTATGAAGAACCAGAAGTAGCTCCAGTACATCCTTCGGCTCCAACACCAGCTACAGAAACGTTTGATTCAGCACCAGGATTTGATGCACCGCAAGAATCCGTTACAATTTTATAAGAAATAATCTGAGAACAATATCTTATCCTTATATTTCCAGCGAGCAGGAGATGGTGTGAGTCCTGCATTCCCTAATGATAAGATTATCCTCTCAAAAACTCAAGTCTGAAGCTAGTAAGATTTGACGTTCCCCACGTTACGGGATAAGAGGGAGAAAGACTAAATCTTTTTCCGAATAAAGGTGGTACCACGATTTTCGTCCTTTTTGGCAGTCGTGGTTTTTAATTTGTTATTATTTATAAAGGAGATACCATGAAACTCAAAGATACCCTTAATCTTGGGAAAACAGCTTTCCCAATGCGTGCAGGCCTTCCTACCAAAGAGCCAGTTTGGCAAAAGGAATGGGAAGATGCAAAACTTTACCAACGTCGTCAAGAATTGAACCAAGGAAAACCTCATTTCACCTTGCATGATGGCCCTCCATACGCGAACGGAAATATCCACGTTGGACACGCTATGAACAAGATTTCAAAAGATATCATTGTTCGTTCTAAGTCTATGTCAGGTTTTTACGCACCATTTATCCCAGGTTGGGATACTCATGGTCTGCCAATCGAGCAAGTTTTGGCAAAACAAGGTGTCAAACGTAAAGAAATGGACTTGGTTGAGTACTTGAAACTTTGCCGTGAATACGCTCTTTCTCAAGTAGATAAACAACGTGAAGACTTTAAACGTTTGGGTGTTTCTGGTGACTGGGAAAATCCATATGTGACTTTGACTCCTGACTATGAAGCAGCCCAAATCCGTGTATTTGGTGAGATGGCTAATAAAGGTTACATCTACCGTGGTGCCAAGCCAGTTTACTGGTCTTGGTCATCTGAGTCTGCCCTTGCTGAAGCAGAGATTGAATACCATGACTTGGTTTCAACTTCTCTTTACTATGCCAACAAGGTAAAGGATGGCAAAGATGTTCTAGATACAGATACTTATATCGTCGTTTGGACAACTACTCCATTTACTATCACAGCTTCTCGTGGTTTGACTGTTGGAGCGGATATTGATTACGTCTTGGTTCAACCTGCTGGTGAAGCTCGTAAGTTTGTGGTTGCTGCAGAATTATTGACTAGCTTGTCTGAGAAATTTGGTTGGGCTGATGTTCAAGTATTGGCAACTTACCGTGGTCAAGAATTGAATCATATCGTAACAGAACACCCATGGGATACAGCTGTAGATGAATTGGTTATTCTTGGTGACCACGTTACAACTGACTCTGGTACAGGTATTGTCCATACAGCCCCTGGTTTTGGTGAGGACGACTACAATGTTGGTATTGCTAATGGTCTTGAAGTCGCAGTGACTGTTGACGAACGTGGTATCATGATGAAGAATGCTGGTCCTGAGTTTGAAGGTCAATTCTATGAAAAGGTAGTTCCAACTGTTATCGAGAAACTTGGTAACCTACTTCTTGCCCAAGAAGAAATCTCTCACTCATACCCATTTGACTGGCGTACTAAGAAACCAATCATCTGGCGTGCAGTACCACAATGGTTTGCTTCAGTTTCTAAATTCCGCCAAGAAATCTTGGACGAAATTGAAAAAGTGAAATTCCACTCAGAATGGGGTAAAGTCCGTCTTTACAATATGATTCGTGACCGTGGTGACTGGGTTATCTCTCGTCAACGTGCTTGGGGTGTTCCACTTCCTATCTTCTATGCTGAAGATGGTACAGCAATCATGACTGCTGAAACGATTGAACACGTAGCTCAACTCTTTGAGGAACACGGATCTATTATCTGGTGGGAACGTGATGCTAAGGACCTCTTGCCAGAAGGATTTACTCATCCAGGTTCACCAAATGGTGAGTTCAAGAAAGAAACAGATATCATGGACGTTTGGTTTGACTCAGGTTCATCATGGAATGGAGTGGTAGTAAACCGTCCTGAGTTGACTTACCCAGCAGACCTTTACCTAGAAGGTTCTGACCAGTACCGTGGTTGGTTCAACTCTTCACTTATCACATCTGTTGCTAACCATGGCGTAGCACCTTACAAACAAATCTTGTCACAAGGTTTTGCCCTTGATGGTAAAGGTGAGAAGATGTCTAAATCTCTTGGAAATACCATTGCTCCAAGCGATGTTGAAAAACAATTTGGTGCAGAAATCTTGCGTCTTTGGGTAACAAGTGTTGACTCAAGCAATGACGTGCGTATCTCTATGGATATTTTGAGCCAAGTCTCTGAAACTTACCGTAAGATTCGTAACACTCTTCGTTTCTTGATTGCCAATACATCTGACTTTAACCCAGCTCAAGATGTAGTCGCTTACGATGAACTTCGTTCAGTTGATAAGTACATGACAATTCGCTTTAATCAGCTTGTCAAGACCATTCGTGATGCTTATGCAAACTTTGAATTCTTGACAATCTACAAGGCCTTGGTGAACTTTATCAACGTTGATTTGTCAGCCTTCTACCTTGATTTTGCTAAAGATGTTGTTTACATCGAAGGTGCTAAATCATTGGAACGCCGTCAAATGCAGACTGTCTTCTATGACATTCTTGTCAAAATTACCAAACTCTTGACTCCAATCCTTCCTCACACTGCGGAAGAAATCTGGTCATATCTTGAGTTTGAAGCAGAAGACTTCGTTCAATTGTCAGAATTGCCAGAAGCAGAAACTTTTGCTAACCAAGAAGAAATCTTGGATACATGGGCTGCCTTCATGGACTTCCGTGGACAAGCTCAAAAAGCCTTGGAAGAAGCGCGTAATGCAAAAGTTATCGGTAAATCACTTGAAGCACACTTGACAGTTTATCCAAATGAAGTGGTGAAAACTCTACTCGAAGCAGTAAACAGCAATGTAGCACAACTTTTGATCGTGTCTGAATTGACTATCGCAGAGGGACCAGCTCCAGAAACTGCTGTTAGCTTCGAAGATGTAGCCTTCACTGTTGAACGCGCTGCAGGCCAAGTATGTGACCGTTGCCGTCGTATCGACCCAACAACAGCAGAACGCAGCTACCAGGCAGTCATTTGTGACCACTGTGCAAGCATCGTAGAAGAAAATTTCGCGGACGCAGTCGCAGAAGGATTTGAAGCGAAATAAGGTTGAAAAATCTAGAGAAAACTCAATTTGAGAAGGAAAGACAACTAATTTTATAATCTATAAAACGCATTGTATCACGTTTTTGAATACCTGATATGATGCGTTTTTATCATGTTAGAAGTTTATTGTCGTTTTCTTGTTTCAATTAATACTTTTCGAAAATCTCTTCAAACTACGTTAGCGTCGTATTACCGTATGTGTAGGATACTGACTACGTCAGTTCCATCTACAACCTCAAAACAGTGTTTTGAGCAACCTGCGACTAGCTTTCTAGTTTGCTTTTTGATTTTCATTGAGTATAACTTTACATCGTTGTCTATTGTTGAATTTCAAAAAGCTCATGAATCATCTGAAAAGTAGATTTCATGAGCTTTTATCTGTTGGCGTTCTAAAGGGATTCATCAATCAAATGTTTAAGATTTGATAGGAGATGCTCCAAAGTTAGGACTGTTTTCTGCTGGTGAGCTAGTTGGTAGAGATTTTGAAAGTAGTCTTGAATATCGTTTTCAAAATTTTGAGGTAGATGAGAGCAATTGTTTTTTGCGAACTGGAGCATGCGTTTTTCTCCTGGATGGAGCTGCTCATTGAAGGCGAAAAGTAAATCGAAATAAGAGGCAAAAAACTCACTAGTGCGGTGATTGATGCTGAGTAAGTCTTGGCGTTTGAGAGCTTTTTTGATTTGTCTTGAAAAAGCTGGCATAGCTTGGTCGAGAAGCAGGAATTGCTTGTTGATGATATTCTTTTTCAGTTCAGCTGGATAAGGAAGATTGTACTTTTTCTGGAGGGCAGCATAGTGACCATCTTGATCGTAGATAATCTTACTGTTGAGAAGATTGTACCACATACAAGTAGTGTAAGAATTCTGGGCTTGGTGCTCTAAAACCACGGCTTGTAAATCTTTGTCAAATTCGTTCAAAGAGCGGTAAATTAGCTCGATTTCGATACCATTATTGAGAACACAATCGTCTTCCAATTCCCAAAATTGATTACCGATTTCCATATAGGTGCAGTGTTTACTGAGGATTTCTTTTCGTATGTCTGGCGAGAGAGGAGCACTGAGGTAGACATATACATCATAGTCAGAGTCTTTGTCAAAATCTTGTCCAGCCCGTGATCCTCCTAGAGCTAGAGCCTCTACTTGCTCCAGTTGAGCCAATTCTTTAAAGAGATGTTGTGGCATAATGTTAACCTTCTTTATTTTTTGACATCATTCTAACAAAAAGTAAGGAGACTAGCAAGGGTGAAATGGAATTTTCTTTTTAAACATTTGCTGATATTCGCTCAATTTTTATATTATACAAATTTTTATTTTATAATATCAGAAAATACTTTTTTTTTTTAGTAAATATGATACAATTCTATTTGAAAAAAATAAAAAGGAGATTTATTATGAAGTCAAAAGCTTTAGCACTTTATAGTGGTATTGTAGGTTTAGTAGGTGGTATTTACTTATTAATTGCGCCATTATTCTTATTGGCTGCAGCTGTCAATACAGCAGCAACAGCAGTAGCGACTCAAAGTTCAGAATTAACAGCTTCTGCAGCAACAGCAGGTATAGCAGGTTTTCTACTTCCAACAGTATTAAAAATAGCCATTCTTGTTTTGGGAATCATCGCAATTGTTTACTATAAAGGAGAAGAGCGAGTTGGATCTGCTCCTTCTGTTCTTCTGATTGTAGGCGGTGCGGTAGGTTTGATTCCAGTATTAGGATGGGTAGGAGGAATCCTAGCAATTATTGGTGGTTCACTATTTTTAGGAAGTATCAAAAAATTCAAAGTTGAAGGATAAAAAATAAGGAAAAGGATTGTCAAACAGTCCTTTCCTTTTTGGTTTTGACTAGCTTTTTTGTGAAAAATTGTGTAAAATAGAATAGATAAACGAGGGAAAACCTCGGAAAATTTAAAGGAGAATCCATCTAATGGTAAAATTGGTTTTTGCTCGCCACGGTGAGTCTGAATGGAACAAAGCTAACCTTTTCACTGGTTGGGCTGATGTTGATTTGTCTGAAAAAGGTACACAACAAGCGATTGACGCTGGTAAATTGATCAAAGAAGCTGGTATCGAATTTGACCAAGCTTACACTTCAGTATTGAAACGTGCAATCAAAACAACTAACTTGGCTCTTGAAGCTTCTGACCAATTGTGGGTTCCAGTTGAAAAATCATGGCGCTTGAACGAACGTCACTACGGTGGTTTGACTGGTAAAAACAAAGCTGAAGCTGCTGAACAATTTGGTGATGAGCAAGTTCACATCTGGCGTCGTTCATACGATGTATTGCCTCCAAACATGGATCGTGATGATGAGCACTCAGCTCACACTGACCGTCGTTACGCTTCACTTGACGACTCAGTTATCCCAGATGCTGAAAACTTGAAAGTGACTTTGGAACGTGCTCTTCCATTCTGGGAAGATAAAATCGCTCCAGCTCTTAAAGATGGTAAAAACGTATTCGTAGGAGCTCACGGTAACTCAATCCGTGCCCTTGTAAAACACATCAAAGGTTTGTCAGATGACGAAATCATGGATGTGGAAATCCCTAACTTCCCACCATTGGTATTCGAATTCGACGAAAAATTGAACGTCGTTTCTGAATACTACCTTGGAAAATAAAAAATTGTAAGTCTAGAATTGATTTCTAGGCTTTTTATGTTAGTATGGAAGTATGATAAGGAATAAAAAACAAGATTATGTATTGATCTACAAGCAACCAGCATCAACAACATATAAGGGTTGGGAAGAAGAGGCCTTACCGATAGGCAATGGTTCTTTAGGAGCAAAAGTATTTGGTCTTATTGGGGCTGAGCGGATTCAATTCAATGAAAAAAGTCTCTGGTCTGGAGGTCCACTTCCTGATAGTTCAGATTATCAGGGTGGAAATCTTCAGGACCAGTATAGTTTTTTAGTTGAGATTCGGCAGGCTTTGGAAAAGAGAGATTACAATATTGCTAAGGAACTGGCTGAACAGCACCTAGTTGGGCCCCAAACGAGTCAATATGGGACCTATCTGTCCTTTGGAGATATTCATATTGAGTTTAGCAAGCAAGGCAAGACTTTGTCTCAGGTGACGGATTACCAGAGACAGCTTAATATCAGTAAGGCGCTTGCGACAACTTCTTATGTCTATAAGGGAACGAAATTTGAACGTGAAGCCTTTGCGAGTTTTCCAGATGATCTCTTGCTTCAGCGCTTTACTAAGGAAGGGGCAGAAACTCTAGATTTTACTATAGAACTGTCGCTGACCCGCGATTTGGCTTCTGATGGAAAGTATGAGCAGGAAAAATCTGATTACAAGGAGTGCCAGCTGGATATCTCTACTTCTCATATCTTGATGAAGGGACGGGTTAAGGACAATGACCTGCAGTTTGCTAGCTGTTTAGCTTGGGAAACAGATGGAGACATTATAGTCAGGTCAGATAAGGTTCAGATATCAGGAGCCAGTTATGCTAATCTTTTCTTGGCGGCTAAGACAGATTTTGCCCAAAATCCTGCTAGCAATTATCGCAAGAAAATAGATTTAGAGCAACAGGTAAAGGACTTGGTGGAGATAGTTAAAGAAAAGGGCTATGCCCAATTGAAATCAAGGCATATTGAGGACTACCAAGCTTTATTTCAGCGTGTTCAATTGGATTTGGGAGCTGATGTTGACGCACCCACTACAGATGATTTGTTAAAAAATTATAAGCCACAAGAGGGGCAGGCTTTGGAGGAGCTGTTCTTCCAGCATGGGCGGTATTTATTGATTAGTTCTTCCAGAGATTGCCCAGATGCGCTACCAGCTAACCTGCAAGGGGTCTGGAATGCAGTCGATAATCCTCCTTGGAATTCGGACTATCACCTGAATATCAATCTGCAGATGAATTATTGGCCAGCCTATGTTACTAATCTTCTAGAGACGACCTTTCCGGTCATCAACTATATCGATGATTTGCGAGTCTATGGTCGTCTAGCGGCTGCAAGGTATGCAGGAATCGTCTCTCAGGAAGGGGAGGAGAATGGTTGGTTGGTTCATACTCAAGCGACTCCTTTTGGCTGGACGGCACCTGGTTGGGATTACTATTGGGGTTGGTCACCAGCTGCCAATGCGTGGATGATGCAAACTGTTTATGAAGCCTATTCATTTTATAGGGATCAAGACTATCTCAGGGAGAAAATTTATCCCATGTTGAGGGAAACGGTTCGTTTTTGGAATGCCTTTTTACATAAGGATCAGCAGGCGCAGCGTTGGGTGTCTTCTCCGTCTTATTCTCCAGAACATGGGCCGATTTCGATTGGCAATACCTATGACCAATCTCTGATTTGGCAGTTATTTCATGATTTTATTCAGGCTGCTCAAGAATTGGAGCTGGATGCGGACTTGTTGACGGAAGTCAAGGAGAAGTTTGACTTGCTTAATCCTCTTCAAATCACTCAATCTGGTCGAATCAGGGAGTGGTATGAGGAGGAAGAGCAGCATTTTCAAAATGAGAAAGTGGAGGCCCAGCATCGGCATGCTTCCCATCTGGTGGGACTCTATCCTGGCAATCTCTTTAGCTATAAGGGGCAGGAGTATCTTGAAGCCGCGCGTGCTAGTCTCAATGATCGTGGAGATGGCGGCACAGGCTGGTCTAAGGCCAATAAGATCAATCTCTGGGCGCGTTTGGGAGATGGCAATCGAGCCCATAAATTATTAGCAGAGCAGTTAAAGACATCCACCTTGCCCAATCTTTGGTGCACCCATTCTCCTTTTCAGATAGATGGTAATTTTGGTGCTACTAGTGGTATGGCGGAAATGTTGCTCCAGTCTCATACAGCTTATCTGGTGCCCCTAGCTGCCCTACCCGATGCTTGGTCAACAGGTTCTGTTTCAGGTTTAATGGCACGTGGACATTTTGAAGTTAGTATGCGGTGGGAGGATAAAAAGCTCTTACAGATGACCATTTTATCAAGAAGTGTAGGTAATTTGCGAGTCTCTTATCCAGGTATTGAAAATAGTGTGGTTGAAGTGAATCAAGAAAAAGCAAAAGTGAAATGCATAGAGAAAGATTGTATTTCGGTGGCAACAGCAGAAGGTGATCTGGTTCAATTTTATTTTTAAGAAGATGTTATACTCTTCTAAAATCAAATTCAAACCACGTCAGCTTTATCTGCAACCTCAAAGCGGTGCTTTGAGCAACCTGCGGCTAGCTTCCTAGTTTGCTCTTTGATTTTCATTGAGTATTAGAAGGCAGTAATTTGAGACTGCCTTTTAATAAGGATTTGAGAATGTAAGCAGTTTCCAACTAGTTGAAAAAGCGTTATAATGGTAGTAGAAAGTAATTTGTTTGAGAGAGGGTGGGTCTTATGCCTTATATTGAGATGAAACATTGTTACAAGCGTTATCAGGTTGGGGACACGGAGATTGTGGCCAATCGTGATGTGAATTTTGAGATTGAAAAGGGTGAATTGGTTATTATTCTAGGTGCATCTGGTGCAGGCAAGTCAACGGTTCTTAACCTTCTTGGGGGAATGGATACCAATGATGAGGGGGAAATCTGGATTGATGGTGCCAATATTGCAGACTATAGTTCCCACCAGAGGACCAATTATCGTAGAAATGATGTCGGTTTTGTTTTTCAGTTTTATAATCTAGTTTCCAATCTAACCGCTAAGGAAAATGTGGAGTTGGCTTCAGAAATCGTGACAGATGCCTTGAATCCTGAGCAGGTCTTGACAGATGTAGGTCTGGCTCATCGTCTCAATAACTTTCCAGCCCAGCTTTCTGGAGGGGAGCAACAGCGAGTCTCCATTGCACGCGCAGTAGCCAAAAATCCTAAAATTCTCCTTTGTGATGAACCGACTGGAGCCTTGGATTATCAGACGGGTAAGCAGGTTTTGAAAATCCTCCAAGATATGTCTCGTCAAAAGGGAGCGACGGTGATTATCGTGACTCACAATGGAGCTTTGGCGCCCATTGCTGATCGCGTGATTCATATGCACGATGCCAGTGTCAAGGATGTGGTGATCAACCAGCATCCTCAGGATATCGATAGTTTGGAGTACTAGCATGATCAAGAGAAAAACCTATTGGAAGGACTTGATTCAGTCCTTCACAGGCTCCAAGGGTCGTTTTTTATCCATCTTGACCTTGATGATGTTAGGGTCTCTAGCCTTAGTAGGTCTCAAAGTAACCAGTCCCAACATGGAGGCGACAGCTAATGCTTATTTAACAACTGCTCAAACCTTGGATTTGGCAGTCATGTCTAACTATGGTTTGGATCAAACAGATCAAGAAGAACTAGAACAGACGGAGGGCGCAGAGGTTGAGTTTGGCTATTTGACAGATGTGGCTATGGAAAATGGGCAGGATGCCATTCGGCTGTACTCCAAACCAGAGCGAATTTCAATCTTTCAGCTAAGAGAGGGACAACTTCCTCAGTCAGACAAGGAAATCGCTTTGGCCACTCATTTGCAAGGCCAATACAGCGTGGGACAGGAGATTAGTTTTAAAGAAAAAGAAGAGGGTCATTCCTCTTTAAAAGACCATACTTATACCATTACTGGTTTTGTGGATTCAGCTGAAATCCTCTCCCAGCGAGATATGGGCTACGCAGCAAGTGGAAGTGGGACTCTGACAGCCTATGGGGTGATTTTACCTAGTCAGTTTGATCAGAAAGTCTACAATATAGCTCGTTTGAAATATCAAGATTTAGCAGGCTTAAATGCTTTTTCAGAAGCTTATGAAGAAAAATCCAAGCAACATCAGGAAGACCTTGAACAAGCTTTGTCAGATAATGGCAAGGCACGTCTGCAGCTCTTGAAAAAAGAAGGCCAAGAATCTATCGATAAGGGGAAAGAGACCCTTGACCAGGCACAGGCTAATTTGCAGGAAGGCAAGCGTCGTTTAGCAACTGCTCAAGCTCGTATACAGGCTCAAGACAGTCAACTAGCCTTGCTTCCTCAAGCCCAGAGAGAGCAGGCCAGTGCTCAACTTACCCAAGCCAAGCAGGAATTGAGCAAGGAAGAGGACAAACTAAAGCAAGCTGAACAAAATCTAGCCCAAGAAAAGGAAAAATTAGAAAAACATCAGCAAGTCTTGGATGATTTAGCTGAGCCCAAGTATCAAGTCTATAATCGTCAGACCATGCCTGGCGGTCAAGGCTACCTCATGTACAGTAATGCTTCAGTCAGTATTCGGGCAGTAGGCAATATCTTTCCTGTAGTGCTTTATGCTGTAGCAGCCATGGTGACCTTTACAACTATGACTCGCTTTGTGGATGAAGAGCGAACACATGCAGGGATTTTTAAGGCCTTGGGCTATCGCAGTGAGGATATTATTGCCAAGTTTCTCCTCTACGGCCTAGTAGCTGGGACTGTCGGAACAGCTCTAGGTAGTATACTTGGCCATTATTTGCTAGCCGGTGTGATTTCAAGTGTCATTACAAAAGGCATGGTGGTGGGAGAAACCCAGATTCAGTTCTATTGGAGCTATAGTATACTAGCTCTTGGATTGAGTTGGTTGGCGAGTGTGTTACCAGCCTATCTGGTGGCTCGGAGGGAACTTCATGATGAAGCAGCCCAGCTTTTACTACCTAAACCACCTGTCAAAGGAGCTAAAATCTTACTAGAGCGCATCAGTTTTATCTGGCGTCGTCTCAGTTTTACCCATAAGGTAACAGCCCGCAATATCTTTCGTTATAAGCAACGGATGTTGATGACGATCTTTGGTGTGGCAGGTTCAGTCGCTCTGCTTTTTGCAGGTTTAGGAATCCAATCCTCTGTAGCAGGAGTTCCGTCTAGACAGTTTCAACAAATCCAACAGTATCAGATGATTGTCTCTGAAAATCCTAGTTCGACCAATCAGGATGAGGTAAATCTAGAAGAAGTGTTGAAAGGGCAGGACATCAAAGCCTACCAGAAAATCTATTCTAAAACGCTAGACAAGGATTTCAAAGGTAAGGCTGGTCTTCAAACCATTACCCTTATGATGACAGAGAAGGAAGATTTGACTCCCTTTATTCATCTGCAACATCATCAGCAGGAGCTGACATTAAAAGATGGCGTCGTTATTACAGCTAAACTTGCCCAGCTGGCAGGTGTCAAGGTTGGACAGACTCTAGAAATTGAAGGTAAGAAGCTAAAGGTCGCTGCCATTGCTGAGAACTACGTTGGTCATTTTATTTATATGAGTCAGGCTAGCTATGAGCAAATTTACGGACAGCTACCCCAAGCCAACACTTATTTGGTCTCGTTAAGGGATACCAGTGCTACTAGTATCGAAAGACAGGCCGGCTTACTTATGAATCAATCTGCGGTGTCCAGCGTTGTCCAGAATGCTTCAGCCATTCGACTTTTTGACTCCGTCGCCAGCTCACTCAATCAGACCATGACCATCTTGGTTATCGTATCGGTTCTGTTGGCTATTGTTATTCTTTACAATCTAACCAATATCAACGTAGCTGAGAGAATCCGTGAACTCTCCACTATCAAGGTTCTCGGTTTTCATAATAATGAAGTCACCCTCTACATTTATCGTGAGACGATTGTGCTGTCCCTTGTGGGAATCGTATTTGGTCTGGTATCTGGTTTCTATTTACACCAATTTTTGATTCAAATGATTTCGCCTGCGACTATTCTCTTTTATCCGCAGGTAGGTTGGGAAGTCTATGTAATCCCAGTAGCAGCAGTAAGCATCATTTTGACCCTACTTGGTTTCTTTGTCAATCATCATCTGAGAAAGGTTGATATGCTTGAAGCCTTGAAATCTGTAGAGTAAGGCGATTGTTTTTATCTGATTGAACTTCTATTTACTCGTAAACAAAAATCCTCCGTTTCAAAGAGTAGGGAACTCTTTTGTGACAGAGGATTTTTTCTATAGGGCTTTAGCAGCTGCAATTGCGGCTTCGAAGTTTGGTTCAGAGTTGATATTGTCCACGTATTCAACGTAGCGAATAGTATTGTCGGTATCGAGGACAAAGACTGCGCGTGCCAATAGGTGCCACTCATTGATTAAGAGAGCGTAATTACGTCCAAAGGAATGGTCGAAATAGTCTGAGAGCATGATGGCATTTTCAATTCCCTCAGCACCACACCAACGTTTTTGGGCAAAAGGGAGGTCCATTGAAACAGTCAAGACAACCGTATTATCCAGTCCAGCCAGTTCTTCATTAAAACGACGCGTTTGAGTTGAGCAGATGCCTGTATCGATAGAAGGCACGACACTCAAGACTTTTTTCTTGCCATCAAAATCAGCCAGAGATTTTTTAGAAAGGTCTGTTGTAGTGAGTGAAAAATCAAGTGCCTTGTCGCCGACTTGTAGTTGTTTACCTGTAAAGCTCACAGGATTTCCGAGAAAAGTTACCATAAGATACTCCAATCTTTTTTCTTCCATTTTAGCTGAAACAGTCGGAATTTTCCAATGATTTGACCGGAAATGTGGGTATAGAAAAAACGTCATCTCACATGTGAGAATGACGTTTTTCAGAGGCTTATACTCAATGAAAATCAAAGAGCAAACTAGGAAGCTAGCCGCAGGCTGTACTTGAGTACGGCAAGGCGACGCTGACGTGGTTTGAATTTGATTTTCATTGAGTATTATTTTGCCAATCCTTCAGCAATCTTATCAAGGTTGTATTTCATCATGTTGTAGTAGCTGTCGCCTTCTTTACCTTGTTCTGCGATAGAGTCAGTAAAGATTTGTGCGTAGATTGGGATGTTTGTGTCTTGTGAAACAGTCTTCATTGGACGGTCATCCACACTTGATTCTACAAAGAGTGATGGAGTTTTTGTTTGGCGAAGTTTTTCAACCAAGGTCTTGATTTGGTCAGGAGTTCCTTCTTCTTCAGTATTGATTTCCCAGATATAGGCACTTGGGACACCGTAGGCTTTAGAGAAGTATTTGAAGCATCCTTCGCTGGTTACAATGAGTTTTTTCTCAGCAGGGATGTTGTTAAATTTCTCCTTAGCTTCCTTGTCAAGTTTGTCTAGCTTATCAGTATATTCTTTGAGATTTTTTTCGTAGAATTCCTTGTTGCTAGGGTCTTTAGCGCTCAATTGTTTTGCGATATTTTTAGCAAAGATCATACCGTTTTCAAGGTTAAGCCAAGCGTGTGGGTCTTCTTTGCCTTTTTCGTTTTGGCCTTCAAGGTAGATAACATCAACGCCTTCGCTGACTGCAAAGTAGTCTTTGTTTTCAGTTTTCTTGGCATTTTCTACCAATTTTGTAAACCAAGCATTGCCACCTGTTTCAAGGTTGATACCGTTATAGAAAATCAAATCAGCTTGAGAAGTTTTCTTAACGTCTTCAGGAAGTGGTTCGTATTCGTGTGGGTCTTGACCAACAGGAACGATACTGTGAAGATCAATCTTGTCACCAGCAATATTTTTAGTAATATCAGCGATGATTGAGTTTGTAGCAACAACTTTTAGTTTTTGACCAGAAGCTGCATCTTTTTTTCCGCTAGCACATGCTACAAGAGCAATGACGGAAAGAAAGAGAACAAGTAATGTACCTAATTTTTTCATTAGATCCTCCAATTTATTGGGGTTTTGCCCCTTATTTTAACAAATGTTTATTTTTCAGTTTCAAATATCGTTGTTTTGGAGCGATAAAGAAGCTAATGAGAAAGAAACTAGCGGCTGTAAGCACGATACTAGAACCTGCCGCAACGTTAAAGCTATAGCCGATAAAGAGCCCCAAAACTGAAGCTGTCGCTCCAAAGGTTGAGGAAAGGAAAATCATGCTTTTCAGGCTATTAGCATAGAGATAAGCAGTTGCTGCTGGTGTAATCAGCATGGCTACAATCAGGATAGTTCCGACACTTTGCATGGCTGTAACAGACACGAGAGTTAGGAGTACCATGAGTAAGTAGTGATAGAAATTGACAGGCATTCCCATGGCTTTAGCCAAGAGTTCATCAAAGGATGTTATCAAGAGTTGCTTGAAGAAAATCCAGATTAACAAGAGAATGGCTGCCCCTACACCCATAGTAATAAACATATCTGTATCTTGGACGGCCAGGATATTACCAAAAAGGATATGGAAAAGGTCAGTTGAACTTTTAGCGACACTAATCAAGATGATACCGAGGGCTAAGAAAGAAGAAAAGGTAATGCCGATGGCGGTATCGCTTTTGATAATCGAGTTTCCCTTGATGTAGGTAATGATGATAGCAGCTAGCAGTCCAAAGACAATGGCTCCGATAAAGAAGTCAAGGCCCAAGATAAAGGAGAGGGCTACACCTGGCAAGACAGCATGTGAAATGGCATCTCCCATGAGTGACATCCCGCGTAGGATGATGAAACATCCCACAGCTCCAGCTACGACCCCGATGACAATGGCTGTTATCAAGGCATTTTGTAAGAAATGGAATTTTTGTAATCCATCGATAAATTCTGCAATCATAGGTCACCTCCATTGAAAAATAGTCGATTACCGTAAGCTTCTTTGAGATTGGCTTCGGTAAAGGTTTCTTTGGTTGGACCAAAGGCAATCACTTCTCGATTGACAAGCAAGACTTGATCGAAGTAGTGGGGAACCTTGCTGAGGTCGTGGTGGACGATGAGAACCGTCTTCCCAGCTTTTTTCAGATCTCTCAGCGTATTCATGATGATTTCCTCACTAACAGAGTCAATCCCAACAAAGGGTTCATCCAAGAGGATATAGTCAGCTTCTTGAACCAAACATCTGGCAATCAGAACCCGCTGGAACTGACCTCCAGACAGTTGACTGATTTGACGTTCAGCGTAGTCAGCTAGGCCGACGATTTCAAGGGCCTCTTGCACTTTCTTCCAATGTTTAGCGTTTAAACTGCGAAAGAGAGGGATAGAGGGAAAGAGTCCTAGCGAGACGCATTCCTTGACCTTGATGGGAAAGTTGTAGTCGATATTGATTTTTTGTTCGACATAGGCGATTCGATGTAAGGATTTTTTAACTTCCTTGTCATCGAGAAATGCCTGACCTTGATGTGGGATAATTCCCAGCATACCTTTTAATAATGTTGATTTCCCAGCACCGTTTGGACCAATGATACCGGTAATTGTTGGTCCATGGAGCACTAGTGAAATATCCTTAAGTGCCAACGTTTCTTTGTAGGAGACACTGAGGTTTTCGATACGTATCATAAACTTGTATTCCTCCTGCCTCTTAATATACATTAAAAAAAAAATTAAGTCAAGTTAATTTTTAAAAAAATTAAAATAATAACTGAAAAATGATGGAAAGAGAAAGTTCATTTTTAATTGCATTCCCAGTTAATTTTTGTTAAGCTAAAAACAAGTACAAATGAAAGCGAGAACAATATGACACGTTATCAAGATGATTTTTATGATGCTATCAATGGAGAATGGCAGAAAACAGCTGAAATCCCAGCAGATAAGTCTCAAACGGGAGGTTTTGTTGATTTAGATCAGGAAATTGAAGACCTGATGCTGGCGACAACAGACAAGTGGTTGGCAGGTGAAGAGGTGCCTGAGGATGCTATCTTGGAAAACTTTGTCAAATACCACCGCCTAGTTCGTGATTTTGACAAGAGAGAAGCTGACGGTATCACACCTGTTTTGCCTCTCCTTAAAGAATTCCAAGAATTGGAGACTTTTGCAGATTTTACAGCTAGACTAGCAGAGTTTGAACTTGCTGGAAAACCAAACTTCCTTCCTTTTGGTGTATCGCCAGACTTTATGGATGCCAGAATCAATGTTCTATGGGCTAGCGCTCCAAGCACGATTCTGCCAGATACGACCTACTATGCAGAAGATCATCCTCAGCGCGAAGAGCTCTTGACTTTGTGGAAAGAATCTAGCGCAAATCTCCTCAAGGCTTATGATTTCTCTGATGAAGAAATTGAAGACTTGCTAGAGAAAAGACTAGAATTGGACCGTCGCGTTGCAGCAGTGGTGCTTTCTAATGAAGAAAGTTCAGAATATGCTAAACTCTATCACCCATATTCTTATGAAGATTTCAAAAAATTCGCGCCTGCTCTACCTTTGGATGACTTCTTCCAAGCCGTTCTTGGACAAGTACCAGACAAGGTTATTGTAGACGAGGAACGTTTCTGGCAAGTAGCAGATCAATTCTATAGTGAAGAGGCCTGGCCTCTTCTCAAGGCAACCTTGATTTTGAGTGTTGTCAATCTGTCAACCAGCTATTTAACAGAAGAAATCCGTGTCTTGTCAGGTGCCTACAGTCGTGCGCTTTCTGGAGTTCCAGAGGCTAAAGACAAGGTTAAGGCAGCCTACCAGCTAGCACAAGGCCCATTCAAGCAAGCCTTGGGGCTATGGTATGCCCATGAAAAATTCTCCCCAGAAGCCAAGGCGGACGTAGAGAAAAAAGTGGCAACCATGATTGATGTCTATAAGGAACGCCTGGCTAAGAATGACTGGCTGACTCCTGAAACTCGTGACAAGGCCATTGTCAAACTTAATGTCATCAAGCCTTATATCGGTTACCCAGAAGAATTGCCAGAACGATATAAGGACAAGGAGGTCGATGAAAATGCTAGCCTTTTTGACAATGCTTTAGCCTTTGCACGTGTGGAAATCAAGCACAGTTGGAGCAAGTGGAACCAGCCTGTAGATTACAAAGAATGGGGCATGCCTGCTCATATGGTCAACGCCTACTACAATCCACAGAAGAACCTGATTGTCTTCCCGGCGGCTATTTTACAGGCACCTTTCTATGACTTGCATCAGTCATCTTCTGCTAACTACGGTGGGATTGGGGCGGTTATTGCCCATGAAATTTCCCACGCTTTTGATACCAACGGGGCTTCCTTTGATGAAAATGGTAGCCTCAAGGATTGGTGGACAGAGAGTGATTATACTGCCTTCAAGGAGAAAACACAAAAAGTTATTGACCAGTTTGATGGACAGGATTCTTATGGTGCAACCATCAACGGTAAATTGACTGTGTCAGAAAACGTGGCGGATTTGGGAGGAATCGCTGCAGCGCTTGAAGCAGCCAAGAGAGAACCAGACTTCTCAGCAGAAGAATTTTTCTACAACTTCGGTCGCATCTGGCGCATGAAAGGTCGTCCAGAATTTATGAAACTTTTGGCTAGTGTCGATGTGCACGCGCCAGCCAAACTCCGTGTCAATGTACAAGTACCAAACTTCGATGATTTCTTTACAACCTATGATGTCAAAGAAGGAGACGGTATGTGGCGTTCACCAGAAGAGCGCGTGATTATTTGGTAATGTAAAGAAGCAAGTAAAACTCCTATAATTATACCTTCCCTATCTATGTACACCCTAAAAAGTTAGATAGAACAATCTAGCTTTTGGGGTGTAGTTCATAGGGATTATGAAATTGAGGTCTTTTCTTATTTTAAAATTCATAGTAAAATATCCCTCTGTATCAAGATAACAGGAGGATTTTTATGTCTCAAAAGACTATCAACATAGGTTACGCCCGTGTATCTACTCATAAGCAAGACCTAGGATTAAAAGTGCAAATCGAAGCTCTCAAACATTGCGATAAACTTTTTATAGAAAAGGAATCTGGTGCAAATAACACTCGTCCTGAACTCACAAAAGCCTTGAAACTGGCTTCTGACTTTTCGAAAGATGGCAAGCAGGTTACTTTTACTATCTATAAGTTAGATAGACTGACTCGATCTATGTTTAAGCTGCTAGAACTTATTGAACTATTTAATGAATCTAATATTCACCTAGTCAGTTTGCATGAAAAACTAGAGACAGGTTCTCTTATTGGCAGGTTACTTTGCATCATTTTAGGCTTTGTGGCAGAAAATGAGTTGGAAAATCTGAGGTTTCGCACAAAAGAGGGACTTCGAAAAGCTAAGGAAAATGGTGTTAGATTAGGAGCAAAACGGATTTCAAAAGAAAAGGAGGAGCGGATACTTAACAAATATCTACATTCAAATATAAGCATACGTAATATTGCAAAAACTGAACAAATTTCTACATCAACCCTATATAAAGTGTTAGAACGTAATAAAGTGGCGAACAATCGTCAAAAAAAAAAACGGAAAATCATTGCTAAAAACAGGGAAAAATGGTAGAATGAAGCCGTAAATTTGTTTCGATTAACGACCGTTTGATAAAACAGTCAAAACAACAGTATGAATATTTTAAAAAATGCGAGTTTAACAGTGTTTTTAACCTGTATTAGACTGGTATTTTTTGTGTATCGTTTAACGGTCGTTACGCGATACAGTTAGTTTCCTATCTCTAAAGGAGATAGCTAGCTTTTGGTAACAAAAAACTTAAAAATCATTAAGATATGTAATAGTATGATAGCTGTATTGTTCAGTTAATGGATGAAGGTTCATTTAAGGCTTCTATCAAGAACATTAAATGTTTAGATAATGAGTTGGCTCAAAATTTTGCTTTTGTGCTCTTGAAAGGAAGTTGATTTTGTCATTTTATAAGCCTAAAAAGGCAATTTTATATTCCTGAGGAGGAAAAATTATGAATAAACTCACTAAACTAGGTATTGTTACCTTCTCTGCTGTCACTCTTAGTGCTGTAGTGCCAACTTTGGTGCATGCAGAGGAAAACGTTGCGCCGCAACCAAATGTTGCTGTTAAATCTAATACTGCTCAACCAACACCTGCGCCAAAACCAGCAGAAAATCCTCAACCAGAGGTTAAACCTACAGAGCAACCACAGCCTACTCAGCCAGTAAAACCAGCTGAGAACAAGCCGGTTGACAATAAACCTGCTGAAACACCCGTTCCAACTCCAAAACCAGCAGAAAACCCTCAACCAGATGTTAAACCAGCAGAGCAACCGCAGGAAAATAACAGAAAACCAGTGAGAAGATGGCCTCTACGTGACGGAAGCGTTCATGAACACCCTGTTGTTACCTACGCAGATATTGTAGCACCACTTCCTATCAGTGATATGAAGGAAACTCCTATCAATGGAATATGGACTGCTGAAAAAGATTTTATCAATAACAAACCAAGATTAACTTTTTTTTGGGGCAGTGGGAATAGGTATTTAGAAGAAAATGGGAGGGAATTTTCTCGTGAAGAAATGTTGAAAAGCGATATATTTATGCGTCCGATTCGAGTGAAAATTCCAGAATTGGAAGGTAGAAACTATGAAGCGTATACAATTTATACAGGTATTTTGGATGGAAAAACAAGAAAGGTTGAACTAAACAAAAACACTAACATCACAGGTCAAGGTTATATGGTTTTCCGCACTAAAAAAGAAGACAATGATGTGGAAGTCTATCAATTTTCGAAAAATAGGCAGTTAGCACCACTTTATGACAGTTCTCAGCTAAATGAGAGAGGAAGAAGCGTGGGAGAGTTTGGTCTATACGCAGAAGTTTATCAAACTTACGTTTTCTTATTTAAGAACCACACCGAAAAACCAGCTGAGAAGCCAAGCGAACAGCCTAAGCCAGACAAGCAACCAAGTGTTCCTACTATTCCAGCTGATCAACCACAGACTACTAAGCCAGAGAGACCAGCAGAGAAGCCAAGTGAAAATCCTGTAAATCCAGTTACACCAGTTGCTCCAGTAACACCGACAACCCCTGTAACTCCTACGCTTAATCCAGACATCCCAAACAATACTCGTGTTCTTTCGAGCGAAGCTGGAAGCGTTCAAGTATATGGTTCAGAAGCAACACTCAAAAATGTCAGATATATCAGGGTAGAAGAAACCAAGTCGACTTCACTTGAATCAAAAAAATACAAGGCCTTTGACATTCATCTGTATGACGCGAGAGGCAAGGCTATTCAGCCAAACGGCTGGGTTACGGTTAGCGTGTTGGCAAACCAGCCAGTGGAAAATGTTTACTACGTGAATCAAAACGGCATCTTGTTTGCGCTTGATTTCAAACAAAATGCCGATAAGGTGACTTTTGAAACCAATCACTTTAGTATCTATGCTATGACTTTTAAAGTTGCCGCAAGCCGTGATAACGGAGGTAGTACAACTCCTGTTCCAGTTGTAAATAGTAGTAATACTCTAACAACCACAGAACAAAAAGGAAATGACGCAAGTAGTACAAAAACTCAAGCTGAGCCGTTAGCAACTAAGACTGAAACTATTTCGAAACAAGTAGCTAAGACTTTGCCAAATACTGGAGAAAATAATTCAATTCTCGCCACCCTATTTGGAATGTTAACTCTAACTGCTGGATTATTTAGCTTTCGTAAGGAGTCAGAATAACCCCAATTCATAGTTTATCTATCAAATATTTTAGACTGTGAAAAATCAATTTGAGGAGATAATTTAGAAAATCTTTTCATGATAAAACGCATAATATCAAACTTTTCTGAACTTGATATTATGCGTTTTTTATAATTCTAAAATAGTATAAATATAGTGAGATGAAATAAAATCTGAATAAATCGATTGGAAAATTGAAATCAATTTCTAATAATGATTTAGAAGTTGCGGCGTACTATTATAGTTTCAATCTATTATAAATTGCGATATTTATTATCATCAAAATCTTTCTAGAAAAAAGGATTGAAAGTTTTTTCGTGAGCGATAGTAGTAGCTGGACCATGTCCTGGATAGACATCGTAGTTTGGTAGGGTGAAGAGTTGGGTCTGGATACTGTGAAGGAGTTGTTCCATGCTACCAGTTGGAAGGTCGGTTCGTCCGATGGTTTCACGGAAAAGAGCATCTCCTGTCAAGACTAGGTGAGCATCAGGAAAGACGATAGAAACGCCGCCGATAGAGTGACCTGGTGTTGGCAAGACAGTGAAACGAAATTCCTCTAGTTGGTATTCTTCGTGAAAGATAAAGGTGCGTTCAGCCGGTTTTGCGATCACATCTGTCATATCATCATGACGAGGGAGACCAGAGAGATTATCGACAGGAGTGTAGAGCCAGCTGGCTTCACTCTCTGCGATATAGACAGGAGGATTGTCAAAAGTCTCGCGCACCAAGTCCAGACTCATGATATGGTCATAATGGGCGTGGGTCAATAGAATGGCGCAGATTGGTTTGTTGATCGTCTCGATGGTCTGACGAATAGTGTCCCAATGGCTACCTGGATCTACCACAATGATGTGCTTTTCACCTTCTAGGTAATAGGTGTTTTCATAGGCAACAGGATTGACGGTTTTATGGATTTTCATATTGGCTCCAATCTCAAAGAATGTACTAAATTAAGTATAGCACAGTTGGGAAGAATAGGTAAGGATTTAGAATGAACTTAAAAACCAGCATGACTAGATGAAGACAGGCTGGTTATCAATTTATCAATATTGGAGAGGTGTCAATTGCCCTTCATAGGTTGCATAAACTCCGTCATTAGCTTGTTTGATAGATGTAATGTTTAGAGTGCCACCGTAGTTGGCTTCTCGTTTATCGCTATATTCACTATAACTTATCCTACTGGGCAGGTTCTGGTCGTTAGCATAGTATTGAACGACTGTTTTTTTATAGCTTTGCTGGTTGAATAAGAACAAACAGCTAACTCCTAACACTAGGAGAGCAAAGATAGAAATAGCAGTTTTTTTCATATGTGTTCTCCTTATAAACTAAAGGATAAAAGAAAGTATCTTGAGGATTTTTATACTTTTCGAAAATCTCTTCAAACCGCGTCAATGTCGCCTTACCGGACTGACTTTGTCAGTCTTGTCTACAACCTCAAAGCGGTGCTTTGAGCAACCTGCGACTAGTTTCCTAGTTTTCTCCTTGATTTTCATTGAGTATTAATTCCAAAATCCAGTCAAGGTACCAGTGTATGTGACACGAGTTCCACCGTTTATCTTTCGTATCTTCAATGGAATTGGGGAAGTCAGAAAGTCTTTTGGTTACAATATGGTTTCCGTTCTTCTATCTCTCCTTCTATCACCTAAGTTTAAAATCTAACTTCGTAATATATTATAGACCGATAATTCAGAATTATTAAGCAATTCTGAATTATTTTTTCTTATTCTGTTCCAATCTAGTTTTCATATTCTTAAAAAAGTGATAAAATGGTAGGAAGAATTGGAGAGTAGAGATGCCAAAAGAAGTGAATTTAACAGGCGAAGAAGTTGTCGCTTTAACCAAAGAATATTTAACGGAAGAGGATGTTCATTTTGTCCATAAGGCCTTGGTCTATGCGGTGGAATGCCATAGTGGTCAATATCGCAAATCAGGTGAGCCTTATATCATTCACCCCATCCAAGTGGCAGGTATTTTAGCCAAACTCAAGCTGGATGCTGTAACAGTAGCTTGTGGTTTCTTGCATGATGTGGTGGAAGATACTGATGCGACCTTGGATGATTTGGAAAGAGAGTTTGGTCCTGATGTGCGCGTGATTGTCGATGGAGTTACAAAGCTCGGTAAGGTCAAGTACAAGTCTCACGAGGAGCAGTTGGCTGAAAACCACCGCAAGATGCTCATGGCTATGTCTGAGGACATCCGTGTTATCTTGGTCAAACTGTCTGATCGCTTGCACAATATGCGGACCCTGAAACATCTTAGAAAAGACAAGCAGGAGCGCATTTCCAAAGAAACTATGGAAATCTATGCACCACTTGCTCACCGTTTGGGGATTTCTAGCGTCAAATGGGAATTAGAAGACCTGTCTTTCCGTTATCTCAACCCAACGGAGTTTTATAAGATTACCCATATGATGAAGGAAAAGCGCAGAGAGCGTGAAGCCTTGGTGGATGAGGTAGTCACAAAATTAGAGGAATATACGACAGATCGTCACCTAAAAGGGAAGATTTACGGTCGTCCCAAGCATATTTACTCGATCTTCCGCAAAATGCAGGATAAGAGAAAACGGTTTGAGGAAATCTATGACCTGATTGCTATTCGTTGTATTTTGGATACCCAAAGTGATGTTTATGCCATGCTTGGTTATGTACATGAGCTTTGGAAACCCATGCCTGGTCGTTTCAAAGACTATATCGCCAACCGCAAGGCCAATGGTTACCAATCTATCCATACGACGGTTTATGGGCCAAAAGGGCCGATTGAGTTCCAGATTCGGACCAAGGAAATGCATGAGGTTGCTGAGTATGGGGTTGCAGCTCACTGGGCTTATAAGAAAGGCATTAAGGGGCAGGTTAACAGCAAGGAATCAGCTATTGGGATGAACTGGATCAAGGAGATGATGGAACTCCAAGATCAGGCTGATGATGCCAAGGAATTTGTGGATTCTGTTAAAGAAAACTATTTGGCTGAGGAGATTTATGTCTTTACTCCAGATGGAGCTGTTCGTTCCCTTCCAAAAGATTCAGGACCGATTGACTTTGCCTACGAAATCCATACCAAAGTCGGTGAAAAAGCGACTGGTGCCAAGGTCAATGGTCGTATGGTTCCACTAACAACCAAGCTCAAGACAGGGGATCAGGTTGAAATTGTCACCAACCCTAACTCCTTTGGACCAAGCCGTGATTGGCTCAATATGGTCAAGACCAGCAAGGCGCGTAACAAGATTCGTCAGTTCTTCAAAAACCAAGATAAGGAATTGTCTGTCAACAAGGGTCGTGAGATGCTGATGGCCCAGTTCCAAGAAAATGGCTATGTGGCCAATAAATTTATGGACAAGCGCCATATGGATCAAGTGCTGCAAAAGACCAGCTACAAGACAGAAGAATCTCTCTTTGCGGCCATTGGTTTTGGAGAAATCGGTGCTATTACTGTCTTTAACCGTCTGACTGAAAAGGAACGTCGTGAAGAAGAACGTGCCAAGGCCAAGGCGGAGGCAGAAGAACTTGTCAAAGGCGGCGAGGTCAAGGTTGAAAATAAAGAAACCCTCAAGGTCAAGCATGAGGGTGGTGTGGTCATTGAAGGTGCATCAGGTCTCCTAGTGCGGATTGCCAAGTGCTGTAATCCTGTTCCTGGTGACGATATTGTTGGCTACATTACCAAGGGTCGTGGTGTGGCTATTCACCGTGTGGACTGTATGAACCTGCGTGCCCAAGAAAACTACGAGCAACGACTTCTTGATGTGGAGTGGGAAGATCAGTACTCTAGCTCAAATAAGGAGTATATGGCCCATATCGATATTTACGGCCTCAACCGTACAGGACTGTTGAACGATGTACTGCAAGTTCTTTCCAACACAACCAAGAATATCTCAACAGTCAACGCCCAACCAACCAAGGATATGAAGTTTGCTAATATTCATGTGTCCTTCGGTATTGCCAACCTCTCTACATTGACCACAGTCGTGGACAAGATTAAGAGTGTGCCAGAAGTTTACTCTGTCAAACGGACCAATGGCTAATTGTCCTAGCTCTTACTAGAAAGGCTATTATGAAAATCATTATCCAACGGGTTAAAAAAGCCCAAGTCAGTATCGAAGGTCAGATTCAGGGAAAAATCAATCAGGGACTCTTATTGCTGGTTGGTGTTGGACCAGAGGACCAAGAGGAAGATTTGGACTATGCTGTGAGAAAGCTTGTCAACATGCGGATTTTTTCAGACGCAGAAGGCAAGATGAACCTGTCTGTCAAAGATATTGAAGGAGAAATCCTCTCTATTTCTCAGTTTACCCTCTTTGCGGATACTAAGAAAGGCAATCGTCCAGCCTTTACAGGGGCAGCCAAACCTGATATGGCATCAGACTTCTATGATGTTTTCAATCAAAAATTAGCGCAAGAAGTGCCCGTTCAGACAGGCATCTTTGGAGCAGATATGCAGGTTGAGCTGGTCAATGACGGACCTGTTACCATTATCCTTGATACGAAAAATAGATAAGAAAGACCAAGCCAGCCGGCTTGGTTTTTCTTATCTATCATAAAATATTCCAAAATGAAATGGGGTCTTGATAGGCTTTTGGGAAGTCTCTTTTCAGGCTTTGGCAGGTGCGATAGGAAGGGACGAGATGTCCTAGGATGAGGAGACTTCCCTGAAGGAAAAGTGGGACACTCCTTAAAAACAGCAAGGAGAGAATTATCAGGCTATCCCAGAGGAGGATTTGTAAGGTAAAACGCCAGAATCTCGGTCTAATCTGGGAATAGAGTTGACTGAAGTGGTCACAAAGTTGATTGGAAAGATAGGTCAATAGTACAGGATGAAAGAAGATGAGCCAATCGCTATAAATCAAAATCCAATCCCACGTAAGTCCCTCTTTAAATGTCAAAAATGCCAGCATGATTCCATCGATGATAAGGAGTTGAATGGTTTTGATATAGATGATTTTTTTCATGATAAAACCTCCTTTTCACTAGAGACACTCCCACAAAGAGATGTGTTTGTCGTAAAAGTCTAGATAGTTTTCTCTTAGGTAGTCAGTTGTCCGATAATATAAAGTAGAATGGCAAGCAGTGACGATTGGTATAAGAGTGGAAAATCGCTGAGAACTAACGAAGGATAAAAGGACAAAAAATAGAAAATCAATGGTGAGAACCCCTAAATAGTAGAAGCGAATCTTTTTACTGATTTGAGGATCAATCTCAGCGAATTGATGTTTGAGTCGGACAAGAAAGCGAAATAGCAGGAGTCCTTGAGCAAGGAGGAAAATAAAACCAGAGAGCAAGAGCCATTCTAAAGCTGTCTCGGGTCTAGTGCTAAAAAATGCAAATAGTAGCAAATCGCTGACTACGATGGCTGCAAAATGGATTCTAAAGAGATTTTTCATGACAAGACCTCCCTCTTTTATCTAGCTTCATTCTACTCCAAAAGAATGGAAGTTACAAGTAAAATGATAAAAAATTTTAGTAAGGAGATTCTATTAGATTTCTTTATTTGAGTTTCCTCCTATTGTTCCACTTCTTCATCATTCCAGACAAATAAAGCTCCGATTGCATTGAGGATATAAAAGATGTATTTTCCGATATTGGCAAAATTTCCTTGAATGCCAGCCTTTGTCAGCTGAACGAAATTGTAAATCAACCAAAATTCCCACTGAGTTGTCAGTTTCAATGCATTCAAAGCATTGGCAATGAGGGACAGTGCGAAGGCAATAGTTGTTACGTAGGCAAGGAGATTCATCTTGCCCCCATAGCCGATATAGTTGGTCACAAAGGCAAAGAGGAAGGCGATGATTGAAATGACAATGGCCGCCAATTTTACCTGTTTTTGGCTCATTTGGTTGGGTCTGCCTTCTTGCGAAGCTTCCCATTTTTTAATAGCAAAGGTATAAATGAGGAAGGTGACGGGATAGGTGATGATGGCCGCCTTATTTCCAAGGATATAATCAATGGTGCCAGACAAAATGGTATTAATAATACCAAAGTAATTTCCCCATTTGCTTAATTTTCCCGTGAAACGAGTGGACAACATGGAAATCCCAACGTTGGTTACGGAAATCAATCCAAAGGGTACAAGGGCAGTCCATGGTCCCCAGTCTACAAATTTGTCGAGTCGTGAGTTGAGGTAACCAGATGCAATCGCAATCCCAACGACCAAAGCAACTCCGAAGAGGTCAAACCATTTAGATGTCGCAAAAATTTTTAGTGATTTTTTCATAGTTTAAGGTATCTTTCTTGTTTTTTACAAACATTCTACAACTAAATGAAAGTAAAATCAAATAATAGAAATAAAACCCTGAAAATTAAACTTTCAGGGTTGGTAGGGGACTTGAGAAATTAGTCGATTTTCTCGACATAGAGTTGTTTGGCAATGTCCATATTCACTTGTAAATCTTCATTTTTAGTGAGGATAGTGAAGGTATTGCTGAAACCATCAAACTGCTTGACTTGGAGCGGATCTCCGATGTGAAGTGAGTGCTTATCCAGATAATGGAGAATGTCAAAACTATCGTGCACTCGAGTCAGACGGTAGGAGCCAGCTTCCTTGATATCAGCTAGTGGTAGGTTATTGATTTCAACCAGAAGTTCTCCCTTGGCTGGAATGGTTCCTCCGTGGGGGCAGGTCTTGGGGAATCCGAGCAGTTTATCCAGTCTTTCCACGAAGAGGTCCGATACAGTATGTTCCAAAACCTCAGCTTCCTCGTGAATCTGGTCACTCGTATAGTCTAAATGATGAACTAGAAAAACTTCAATCAAGCGGTGTTTACGATAGAGCTCAGAGACCAGTTTGAGTCCGAGATCAGTCAGTAGATAGCCACATTCCTTGTCCTTGAGGATGAGGTTTTCACTCTTCATCCGTTTAATCATTTCAGTTACGGCAGGGGGAGAGACTTGCATGCGAGCAGCAATTTCCTTGTTGGTAATTTTATGCAGGTCTATGCCGATTTCATAAATACATTTTAGATAATCTTCTTTATTCGGGGTCATTCGCTTCCTCTTGTCTAATATCTTTATCTAGTATATCAAAAAAAGCTAGATTTCTCTAGCTGTGACTTTTTATGTTATACTTATTGCAAGAGAAAAAACGAGGAGATGGATATGACGAAAATAGCTCTTCTTTCAGATATTCATGGAAATACCACCGCCTTGGAGGCTGTTTTGGCAGATGCTCGGCAGCTAGGAGTGGATGAATACTGGCTTTTGGGAGACATTCTCATGCCAGGGACAGGGCGTAGAAGGATTTTGGACTTGTTGGATCAACTACCGATTACGGCTAGAGTTTTGGGAAACTGGGAAGACAGTCTTTGGCATGGTGTCCGCAAGGAATTGGATAGTACTCGTCCCAGTCAACGCTATCTCTTGCGTCAGTGCCAGTATGTTTTAGAGGAAATTTCCCTAGAAGAAATTGAACTGCTCCACAATCAACCACTCCAGATTCATCGTCAGTTTGGTGATTTGACGGTAGGAATTAGCCACCATCTTCCTGATAAGAACTGGGGGAGAGAGTTGATTCATACTGGAGCGCAAGAAGACTTTGACCGTTTGGTGACCAATCCCCCTTGTGATATTGCTGTATATGGTCATATTCACCAGCAGTTGCTTCGTTACGGGACTGGTGGGCAATTAATTGTCAATCCGGGTTCAATTGGCCAGCCTTTCTTTCTAGATGCCCAGTTACGGAAGGACTTGCGGGCCCAGTATATGATTTTAGAGTTTGATGGCAAGGGCTTGGTAGATATGGACTTCCGACGGGTAGACTACGATGTGGCAGCTGAATTGCAGCTGGCTAAAGACCTCAAACTTCCCTATTTTGAGGTTTACTATGAAAGTCTGGTCAATGGTATCCACCATACTCATCATCAGGAATTTCTGAGAGAATTAGCCCAGAAAGAGGGTTATGATAGGGAATTAGATGCTTGGTTGAAAAGTGGTAACGATTGACATTACAACTAAAAAGGGTATAATAAAAGAAAAAGAAGAGTAGAGGCAGGGGAGCCTCGTAAAAAGGAGAAGAGGATGCAAATTCCAAGTAGATTTACCATTGCGACTCATATGCTGATAATCATTGCTCTCAAGGGGAAGGAAAGCAAGGTGACCAGTGATTTTTTAGCTGCTAGTGTCGGGGTCAATCCTGTCATTATCAGAAAGACCTTGTCTCAGTTGAAGAAGGCAGAGCTGATTTCAGTAGCGCGTGGAACAGGTGGGACAGAGATTGTCAAGGACCTCAAGGACATTAGTCTATTAGATGTTTATCAGGCGGTTGAGTGTCTTGGAAAGACTGGTCAACTCTTCAGTTTTCATGACAATCCAAATCCAAATTGCCCAGTCGGTGCTCATATTCATGATGTTTTGGATCAAAAATTGGAGAGAATTCAGTTGGCTATGGAGGCAGAGCTTGGTCAGACAAGTTTAGAGCAAGTTGTGGCCGATGCAGAGAGTCAAATGAAGGAGTAAGAGGGATAGATGCCCTCTTTTTCTCTTTAGATAATTATGATAAAATGTAGTTATTAAAGGAGGAAGAAATGTATCTCGTTATAGGAATTGTATTAGCCTTTATAGTGTCATTTTGGAAGGATAATAGAAGTTTGTGGAATCCAGTATTATTTTTATTATCTCTCATTTCCAGTTATTTTTATCTAGGCTACCTTTTTTATCAAAATGGGTATGAGAAGATTCATTTCGCTTTTTTTATATTTCCCTTTATTTTACTTCCTTTTTTGCTTTTTCTGAGTGGTATCTTTTTAATCTATAATGGGGTCATTTTGTTGAAGCGAGAGGGACGTTCAAAGGCCAATTATCTCTCCATGCTCCTTGGAATAGTCATTTTGGTATTTTTTGCCTTGATTTCATTTCGATTGGGAGGTCAAAATGAATTATTTTACACCAATCACTTTCTAAACATTTTATTTGTATTCATTTTCTACTCTTATTTTATTTTTGGCTTTGCTTTTACGGGTTTTATGCTGTACTCTATCTTGTATCTCTTTATTCCTAAGAAGAAGCATTATGATTTTATTATCATTCACGGTGCTGGTTTATTAGGCGGAGAAAAGGTAACACCTTTGCTAAAGAGGAGAATTGATAAGGCGGTAGAAGCTTACCACAAGTCTAAGAATTCTAACATAAAAATTATTGCCAGTGGTGGTCAAGGAGGAGATGAAAAGATTTCTGAAGCGCAGGCCATTACAAACTATCTGCTTGAAGAGACAGATGTTCCCCAAGATGCGATTATTCTGGAGGATCAATCAAGGACTACCTACGAGAACCTTCTCTTTTCTAAGGAACTAGGCGAGAAACTGGTAGCCAAACCTCAATTCCTCTTTGTTACAAATGACTATCATGTTTTTCGTACCAGTACCTATGCGCGTAAGTTAAATATGAAGGGAGATGGCCTCGGATGTAGGACGGCAGGCTACTACATACCATCTGCTTTTATTCGGGAGTACGTAGCGCTCTGTGTTAAGATGAAATGGCTTTTCCTTGCCTTTTATGTCCTGCTATCAGTCCTCATTTTGATAGCCTACAAAGGGATTATTTGGTAGTTAGATTTTATTTAAAAAGACTTAGAATGCACATGAAAGTATGTATTCTAGGTCTTTTGTTTTGTATACATTTAATTTTCAAGAGTATTATCTATTCTTCCAGGCTTGGTAACGGGTATCAATCAATAATTGGGTAAGGCGACCCATAGTTTCCCTTTCTTCTGGAGTGAGGGATTGCGCTTGGATAAAGAGATGATGAATGTGTTCAAGCGCCTTTAAGGAAGACAGGTCATTGATGGAGCTAATCCCAGAATCAAGAATGGTGCCAAAGAAGAGGTCGAAGTAAAGTTGGAGTTCCTCGTCAGGGACTGTCGCTACCCATTCTTTGAAGGTTGTGTCAACTTGTTGACTATCACTGTTGATTTTATCCAGTTGGACGAAGTGCTTGTCCTCAATCTGCCAACTAAAGGTATCGTGCTGTGCGATACCACCTAAGGCAGTACTGTGCACGATGATTTGGTGGTTAGGGATTTCCATCATCATACCGATAATGGACCCTTGTGGGATAAAGACCTTGGTTCTATCCATTATCCTTTGATAGCCCTCGGTTTGTGTCAGTTCTTTATGGAGACCAGGCGCATCAAAGGTATAAACTGCTGTGATTTGATTTTGCAAGCTTTGCTCAATTTGACTAGCAGCATAGATGGCTAAATTTCCTCCCTTGGAATGCCCGGCCAGAATGACCTTTTGCTTAGGATGGCGGGCAAAAAAGTTCTTTAAATAGCGGAGAGCGTGCTTTTGAGCAGGAATTTCCTTCATATAGGTCATGTGGAAATCTTCCTTCCAACCAATGATACTGTCATCAGTCCCACGAAAGACAATCAGATAAGTATCGAGAGTGAGGCGGTAGGTCATAGCCGCAAACTGCTTTTGCAGCTCAGGGTCGATGTCGTTGATAAAATGAGAGAGTTTGCAATTTTTGAAGCGCTTGTGTCGAGCTAGTTCATCTAATAGCTGGAGGCGATTTTTACTGGTCAACATGTTAGGCTCCCTTGGAACCTGAGGTGTCAGGTCTAAAAGTCGCTGAGGAGTTGAGGAGACTAGCTTATCAAAGGGAAGGTAGGTGGTTTCTGTTAAGGCTAGAATGTCTAATTCATTTAAAGGTAGGTCGTAATAAGAATCGTGTGCAACATCTTTCAGATAATCAAAAATATTGGCCATAAGTGCTCCTTTCTTTTTATTTATCTTATCACAATCACATAGAATTTACTAGTTGGTTTGTACGAGCTCTCTACATACCGACCTATAATGGTATGATTCAGACACATAGAAGACAGTTTGCTTTTATTTCAAACCTCTAAACATACTTGTTTGTATCTGTTTGTCGTCAATCCCATTCTCTTTTAAGAAATTTTTCATCTCATTTATATCATCAGGTTGGCCGGTTAAGAGATAAATAGCTTGGTTGCCGTATTTCACAACCGCATTTTTTAAAAATGCTTGGCTTTGAGAAGAGTTTTCGCTAGTTTTATAAGTTAGATTCGGATTATTCTTACTAAGCTCTCTTAACTCATTATCAAAAATGTTTACTCCTTTGTCTAAATGATTAAGAATGATGGAGCGCTTACCAGCCCACTCTTTCACAACTGGACGTAGAGTAGAAATACCGACATCAGAGGCAAAACAAACCAGTGCTTGGTCATTGTCTTTAACAGATACAGATGACTCCAGCCACCTCATTTCAATTTTACTACCAGCTGGTAAATGTGTTAAGGTTTCCTTAAACACGCTACCACTATTATGGGTTACAATAAGAATTTCATCCTCATCAGGAGTGGAAGCAAGGGTTAGCCATCGGCTAGCCTGATTCTCCTTTACTGGACTTTTGTCTGGATCAAACGCGCTGTCAGGAAGCTTAAACTGAGCAAAGGAGCCAGCTTTCCATATTTGATTTTTTGGTTTTGTGATGTGAACTAAATACAAATCTCCGCTGGGATTTTCAATGGATTTTATCGATAAAGTTTGACTTCGTCCAAGATAGGTAATGATTCCCCAAGATATAAAGCCGAGCACTCCAAGTGTAGTTAGAATAATTATGAACATTTTTTTCCCTCGTTTCATTTTTAACTCCTATAGTGTAGTAATTTTCTATGAATGAATGAATGAATAATATTTTTTTTCATTCAATAATTTCCAAAAAATAAAGAAAAGATTTCTTTATTTCAGTATTCCTTTAATGAAGTTGGTTGCTAGTATTTCTACAGTTTTGCTAATATCTGGAAAATCATTTTCTGTGATATGCATATCCATGTAGTAAAATAGGTTGTAAACTTGTAAAATATCTTGAATTTTTTCTGGAGAATGGCCTTCAGCCTGCAAACGATGAGTAAAGGTTTTCACGAGAAATTGATGAAATGGATTCGTGACTTTCCCTTCTTCTGAGGAATAGTAGCTATGCAACTCATCTGCTATGGCAGGATTGTACCATTCTGCAAGGATTTTATTGGAAGAAACGAGTGCTCTGGATTGAGCAAAGAGTTGACTAATAAGATCAATCATATCAATTTCCCAATCCAGTTCTTCGATCATAGTTTGGCGAACACGGTTGTTTTCATCAATATAGATATCTAAAAAAATAGCCTCTTTACTTTCGTAATAGTTATAAAAAGATCCGACTGCCATATGAGCTTGTCTAGCAATTTCTGAAATTCCTGTCGCCTTGTATCCTTTTTTTGAAAAAACTTCATAAGCTGCGGATTTCAAAGCCTGTTTTTTGTCCAATTTGATTCACCTCTTTTCTGAATGAATATTAAATATTGTTCATTCATATCTTAACAAATCTTTTTCAGATTGTCAATCTGAAAGCTAGAACTTTTTACGGATACCACTTGATAAGGAGCTTTTCAATGTTAGAAGAGTATAGAGTGTCGTTTTAACTACACTCAAGGTTTGGAAGAATAGATATAAATTTTGGTTAAGGGGATGTATAAAAGAACTGAAATGAGGGTTGAAAAAATTAAAAATAAATGGGTAGTGCTGGCACTATGTCTGAAAATAAGGTATGATATCAATGGGGTTATTCACTATCTGTTTTTGAGCTGTTGTGACAAGGAAATGTCAAAAAAGTATTAGATACTAAGCCCTCTATTTATACTAAAGGATTTAAGACTCCTAAAATTAGCAAAGGAGAATCAGATGCACAAGATTTTATTAGTAGAAGATGATCAGGTCATTCGTCAACAAGTCGGGAAAATGCTCTCTGAATGGGGATTTGAAGTGGTCTTGGTAGAAGACTTTATGGAAGTTTTGAGTCTTTTTGTCCAGTCGGAGCCTCATCTGGTCCTCATGGATATTGGACTGCCCTTGTTTAATGGTTATCACTGGTGTCAGGAAATCCGCAAGATTTCCAAGGTGCCGATCATGTTTCTGTCTTCGAGAGACCAGGCTATGGATATTGTCATGGCAATCAATATGGGGGCGGATGACTTTGTGACCAAGCCTTTTGACCAGCAGGTTCTTTTAGCCAAGGTTCAGGGCTTGTTGCGTCGTTCCTATGAGTTTGGGCGTGACGAGAGTTTACTGGAATATGCTGGTGTTATCCTCAATACCAAATCAATGGATTTACATTATCAAGGGCAAGTCTTGAATTTGACCAAGAACGAATTCCAGATTTTACGCGTTTTATTTGAGCATGCGGGCAATATTGTAGCGCGTGATGACCTGATGCGGGAGCTTTGGAACAGTGACTTTTTCATTGATGACAATACCCTATCTGTTAATGTAGCTCGATTGCGTAAAAAGTTGGAAGAGCAGGGCTTGGTAGGATTTATCGAGACCAAGAAAGGGATAGGGTACGGACTGAAGCATGCTTGATTGGAAACAATTTTTTCTAGCCTATCTGCGTTCCCGTAGTCGTCTGTTTGTCTATCTGCTTTCTTTAACATTTCTGGTTTTGCTCTTTCAGTTTTTATTTGCCAGTTTGGGAATTTACTTTCTCTACTTTTTCCTGCTATGTTGCTTTGTAACCATCTTATTTTTCACTTGGGACATATTGGTGGAAATGCAGGTCTATCGTCAGGAACTTCTCTATGGTGAGAGGGAAGCTCAGTCTCCTTTGGAAAGAGCCTTGGCTGAGAAATTAGAAGCGCGTGAGATGGAACTCTATCAGCAGAGGTCAGATTCAGAAAGAAAACTGACGGATTTGCTGGATTACTATACCTTGTGGGTCCATCAGATTAAGACCCCCATTGCAGCCAGTCAACTCTTAGTTGCAGAAGTAGCCGACCGCCAACTGAAGCAGCAGTTAGAACAGGAAATTTTCAAGATTGATTCCTATACCAATCTAGTTTTACAGTACCTGCGTTTAGAAAGTTTTCATGATGATTTGGTCTTAAAGCAGGTTCAAATCGAGGACTTGGTTAAGGAAATAATTCGTAAATACGCTCTTTTCTTTATTCAAAAAGGACTAAATGTCAATCTATATGACCTTGATAAAGAAATCGTGACGGATAAGAAGTGGCTACTAGTGGTCATTGAACAAATTATCTCAAATAGTCTCAAGTACACCAAGGAAGGTGGTCTGGAGATTTATATGGAGGGGCAAGAGCTTTGTATCAAGGATACAGGAATCGGGATAAAAAACAGTGATGTCCTCCGAGTCTTTGAACGTGGTTTCTCAGGATATAATGGACGCCTAACCCAGCAGTCATCTGGCCTTGGTCTTTATCTATCTAAGAAAATTTCTGAAGAACTGGGTCATCAGATTCGGATCGAGTCTGAGGTCGGAAAAGGAACGACAGTGCGGATTCAGTTTGCTCAAGTGAACTTAGTCCTTGAGTGAGAAGAGACAATGAGTTTTTACCCAATCTCTTTTTGCTATATTTCAGGATATTTGAAGACTGTTTTTTACAAAACCAATAATAGAATTTTTAATACGGAATATAGTATAAATACTGGTTCAAAGTGAAGTTTTGTATGCTTTATACTTTTGTAGAGCATAAAATCTATAAACTAAGGGTGAATTACAAAAATTAATTTGAGATGAAGTGAATTGTAGACTTGGGAAATGTCTCCTATTCGATTTCAGAATGAATCGTTGATACAGGATTAAAAGAACTGCAGCTTTCTTTTTATTTTGAATGAGATAGGTGTATATAGATTTGTGTAACTGGTGTAGAACTCTTTCCAAGAATTTATTGAATGTATCGAATACACACATTCTATTGATTTTGAACCAGTTTTTAATTTCTAAATGTTATAATAGTTTTATCAAGTAAAAGGAGACTGCCATGATTGGAGACAATATAAAATTCTTACGAAAATCACATAATCTGATATAACCAGAATTTTCACGGATTGTGGGTGTGTCACGAAATAGCCTAAATCGTTAGAAAAAGCTGAAAAAGCTTACTTTCAATAGAAGTATTGGAAATATTCATTTTACATCTATCAAAGAAACATGAGATAGACCTATATTTTACAAAATAGCAAATTATATTTTGAATGATAGTAAAAACTGCAGTACTTGTGTGATTTACAATTATTGCACTCAATGTCCGAGTATCGCACTATCTGAAATAGGGAATAGTAGAGATTGTTCTGCGATATGTAAAAAAACGCATTAGCAAGGAGTATCGTATATGCTACCATATCTTAAAACTATTAGATGGTATCTCTTCTTTAATTTTCTTTTTGGTGTAGTATCGAATATCTGCACAGCTTTGTTACCGTATTTCACGCAGGCATTAATCAAAGGGGATTATCAAGTAGCTCTATATGGTTACTCTATGTCAGTGGCAGGCTATTTGAGTTGTAACTATATCCAAATGATACTTGATTGGAAGCAGGGGATTATCTTTTCGACTACTTTGAAAAATGAGTGGTTTCGTTCACTTCTGGGACTCAGTCACCACGATTTCAAGCAGAAAACAGTAGCAGAGTATATTTCCTATCAATCTAATGACCTAGATTCGTTGGAAAAGGATTACCTTCCTCCATTGATGAGTTTTATCAAACAAATTTTACGTATCATCATTTACGCTTTCATTATTAGCAGAACAATTAATCCTATTGTATCACTGATTTTAATCTTTTCTACTGGAATTAGTATTCAAATTCCTAAAATCGTTGGGAAGTTGACCGCTAATCGTAGACAGGTTTACTTGAAAAAACAAGGAGATTACTATCGAACTTTGGAGGATTTGCTCATGGGACATCATTTGGTAAATAAACTAACTATGTCGCATTTTTTGAATCAACAAAAGAGTTCTCTAAAGAATTTGCAGGATAAGTATTTTAAGTATGGTTTGACAAAAATTACAGGCATCTTATTGACAGGTGTTTCTTTTGAATTCATTAGTCTTGTTCTGTTTATTTATTTAGCTTACTCTCTATCTCACCAGCAACTTGGTATTCCTGAGGTGGTGGCGAGTTTCGGATATATTAATGCTTTTTCTGAGCCAATACAGGAAATCCTTTATGATTTACAAATGTTAGAGTCTGTAAAGCCTGTAATCAAGAGTTTTCAAAACATTGTTGGGAGACCTGTTTCAGTTCAAGCACCTCAACATTCTTTTGATATGATTAGTTTGAAAAATATTTCCAAGCAATTGGGAGAATCAAAATTGATAATTACTTCCGCTACGATTCAAAAAGGGGATAAAATTGCGCTTATTGGTAAGAATGGGTCTGGGAAAAGTAGTCTGCTCAACATTTTAAATGGAACAGATGAAGATTTTGAAGGACAGATTGTGCTAGATGAGCTTGTTTTGGACCATCTTTGGGGAAGATTCGGTATGATTCTGCAACAAGAACATACATTTATTTCGAGTTATGAAAATAATGTAACGCTATTCAATAGTTTCAATGCAAAATTCAGAGAAGAAGAATTTGAAAAAATTCCACCACAATCCCTGTCAGGTGGTCAGCAACAACGAATGTATTTAAATCGTGAGAAAAATCGTAAAAATCCATTGCTTATCCTAGACGAACCTTTCTCTGCCTTGGATACTAATCAGTTTAAAATGGAATTGGAAAGAGTTCTGGAACTACCAAGTGCCGTCATTGTTACTTTACATCGCCAAAACGAATTATTAAGTAAGTTTGACCAAGTTTGGGAAATTAAGAATGGAGAACTTGTAATTTTGAAATAGCTAAATTATAAAGAATAAAACGCATAGTATCAAGGTTCAGGAGATACCGTTTTTCCTTCTTCGGATAAGGAAACAAAAATTTCTTGCTTCATCTATCTATTCAATTGATAGATTTCTTCGAAGAAAGACTGTAAAATTTTTGATATAATGTTAAGGATGGACTGACGGATATTTAAAGGATAATTTTCAAAAGAATAACAGGTGAGAAGAAAAATATGTAAGATTGGACAGAAGTCTCTCTACCATCATCCATGCAGAAACAAAATTATACGAAATAAAAGGAGTAACCAATGACTGGAAACTATTCAACACGTGAATACCGTGAGAAATTATATGATGATCTTCATGTTCGATTAAGAGATACAGTGATTTTGATGTGTGCGATTTTTATTGCCTCTATTGGCCTAAATATGAATTCAACAGCTGTCATTATTGGAGCCATGCTGATTTCCCCTCTTATGACACCGATTGTTGGACTGGGGTTTGGTGATGGAGATCATGTCCTATCTTCACTTTGATTATTGGAAAAAAACGGCTCGGTCAGGAGCTAGTATGAATAAGGAGAACAAATGAAACGTTTAAAAATGTTATGGCATATTATGCAGGTTACGGGTTTTACTCGGTTTGCTCTGAGTTTTGTGACCTTTGTTTTTGGGTCAGGAGGCGTGCTTTTCCTAGTTGAACCTGCTATCACAAATTACGGAGACGGTCTTTGGTATGCTTTTGTGACTTCGACGACTGTCGGCTACGGGGATCTCCTAGCTGTGACCTTGATTGGAAGGATTACCAGTGTCTTCTTGACGATTTATGGGCTCATATTTTTTGGCTGTTTATCAGCTGTTATTTTTAATTATTATACCAATTTAAATAAGGAAAGAGGAGAGGACAAATGACTGCCAATTATTCAACACGGGAATACCGTGAGAAATTATACGATGACCTTCATGTTCGATTGAGAGATACAGCGATTTTGATGTGTGCAATTTTTATTGCCTCTATCGGACTAAATATGAATTCAACAGCTGTCATTATAGGAGCCATGTTGATTTCACCTCTCATGACACCGATTGTTGGACTGGGATTCGGTTTAGCTATTTTTGATACGCGTTTAATCAAGCAATCTCTAGAGGTTTTATTTACTCAAGTATTGGTCAGCTTGCTTGTCTCGGCTCTGTATTTCTGGATTTCTCCCTTATCTTATGAAAGTAGCGAATTGATTGCACGAACCTCTCCAACCATTTGGGATGTTCTTATTGCTATTGCTGGTGGGATAGCAGGTGTAATTGGGTCAAGGAAAAAAGAAGCAAACAATATCGTGCCAGGAGTAGCCATTGCAACAGCTCTGATGCCACCTATCTGTACTGCAGGTTACGGTTTAGCTAATGGAAATGTACGATTTTTATTTGGAGCTCTTTATCTTTTCTTGATCAACTGTGTTTTTATCATGCTAATCAATATTGTTGGAACAAGAATTTTGATGAGAAAATCTCCCTTAAGTTCATTTAAAGAGCTAAACATTAAAATGAGAATTGGGTTGATATCCTTGATTGTATTATTGATTCTTCCAGCTAGTTATTCAGCAGTCACTCTGACGATAGATCAAGCGCGAAAAGAAGGAATCAAACAGTTTGTAGGAAAAGAGTTCGCCAATCACACGGTTATTAATCAAGTCTACAAGTCAAGGAACAATGAATTGGTCTTGACGGTTGTTGGAGATCCGATTTCAGAAGAAGAGTTAGAAATGCTCCACCAAAAACAAGCCTCTTACGGTATTCAATCTGTTCAATTGAAAGTCAATCAAGTCCATAATTCGACAAAATTAGACGGTGAGACGACCAAGGAATTTTATGAAACCATTAACAAGTATATCGATCAAAAACTCTCTGAAAAGGATTCACAAAAAGATCTCGTAAAAGAAAATGAAGCAGATAAGGATTGAGGATATTGACCTTATCTAACTCATGAAAGTAAATCTTGTGTGGTGGTTTGATCAATCACTACTAGCTCGGATTAAATAATACTCTTCGAAAATCAAATTCAAACCACGTCAGCGTCGCCTTACCGTACTCAAGTACAGCTTGCGGCTAGCTTCCTAGTTTGCTTTTTGATTTTAATTGAGTAAAAATATAAAAAGCAACAGCTGAAATAGTTGTTGCTTTTTAGGTAGCTAGGATTTTATCTCTTATTTCTCAACGCGTGATTTGTTGGCGATATCAGCTAGGATAGCTTGAACAAAATCATCTACTGAGACAGTTTGTGTTTCTTTTTGGCCATAGCGACGAACGTTGACTGTTCCGTCTTCCATTTCCTTGTCCCCAACGATCAATTGGTAAGGAATCTTGCTAGTTTGTGACGCACGGATCTTGAATTGCATTTTTTCATTGCGCTCATCGACATCAGCACGGACACCACGGTCACGGAGTTTCTTAGCCACTTCCCAAGCGTAGTCCACGTGTTTTTCGTTAGATACTGGGATGAGGGTTACTTGGTGTGGTGCAAGCCATGTTGGGAAGGCACCCTTGTAGTTCTCAATCAAGATAGCTGTGAAGCGTTCCATAGTTGAGATAACTCCACGGTGGATCATAACTGGACGGTGCTCTTCGCCATCAGCTCCGATGTATTTAAGGTCGAAGCGTTCTGGAAGCAAGAAGTCAAGTTGGATAGTAGAAAGAGTTTCTTCTTTTCCAAGGGCTGTCTTAACTTGAATATCCAATTTTGGTCCGTAGAAGGCCGCTTCGCCCTCAGCTTCAAAGTAGTCAACACCCATTTCATCAAGGGCTGCACGAAGCATGGTTTGGGCATTTTCCCACATCTCATCGTTATCAAAATACTTGTGGGTATCTTGAGGGTCACGAAGAGAGAGACGGAAGCGGTATTCTGTCAAGTTGAAGTCTTCATAAACATCGATAATCAACTGAAGGGCACGTTGGAATTCTTCTTGGATTTGTTCTGGAGTCACAAAGAGGTGACCGTCGTTGAGTGACATTTCACGCACACGTTGAAGACCAGTGAGGGCACCAGATTTTTCATAACGGTGCATCATACCGATTTCGGCGATACGGATTGGCAACTCACGGTAAGAGTGAACATGGTGTTTGAAGACTTGGATGTGGTGCGGACAGTTCATTGGACGAAGGACAAATTCTTCCCCGTCACCCATGTCCATAGTTGGGAACATGTCTTCTTGGTAATGATCCCAGTGACCAGAAGTCTTGTAAAGTTCAACAGAAGCAAGTGGTGGAGTATAAACGTGTTGATAGCCAGAAGCCAACTCTTTGTCAACGATGTAGCGTTCTAACTCACGACGAATAGTCGCACCATTTGGCAACCAGAATGGAAGTCCTTGACCAACCTCTTGAGAAATCATGAAGAGGTCAAGCTCTTTACCAAGCTTACGGTGGTCACGTTCCTTGGCTTCTTCACGCATTTGAAGGTAGTTCTTCAAGTCTTTCTTGTCAAACCAAGCTGTACCGTAGATACGTTGCATCATAGCGTTGTCGCTATTTCCACGCCAGTAAGCACCTGCTACATGGAGAAGGTGGAAGATTTGGATACGACCTGTTGAAGGGACGTGTGGGCCACGGCAAAGGTCTACATATTCACCCTGACGGTAGATGGTCAAACCACCTTCGTCTTCAGAGTGTTCTTCAATCAATTCCAACTTGTAAGGGTCATTCTTGAAGATTTCACGTGCCTCGTCTTTAGTAACTTCTTCACGGATTGATGGGAAGTTTTCTTTGACAATTTTTTGCATTTCTTCTTCGATACGAGGAAGGTCTTCGTTAGAGATTTGACCAGCTGTATTGTCAGTATCGTAGTAGAAACCATCTTCGATGGCTGGACCAACTCCCAAGTGAATGTCTGGGAAAAGACGACGAGCTGCTTGGGCGAACAAGTGAGCTGCTGAGTGACGCAAGATTGGAAGGGCATCTTCGTGATCAGGTGTCACGATTTCGATACTTCCATCTTCAGTGATAGCACGAGTAGTGTCGATGAGTTTGCCGTTGAATTTACCAGCCAAGGCCTTTTTAGCTAGAGAATTGCTGATAGATTGGGCAATTTCAAAAGTTGTAACGCCGGATTCGAATTCACGAACAGCGCCATCTGGGAAAGTAATGTTAATCATGATGTTCTCCTTACTTATATTATTGACGAATGTGTTAACCCTATTCTGAAAACAGGGACAGAGGATTGTGAAAGCTAGAAAAACAAAAAGCGACATCCTCAAAAGGACGTCGCAACGTGGTTCCACCTTCATTTATGTACCTCAAAAAAGAGGGACACCTCTGATTGGCTCTAACGTAGCCACCGTTTTATGTTTTCATAAAAAACTCAAGAGTAGTATCAGTATAGTCTTTCTATGCGTTCTCAGCAACCACGCACTCTCTAGTAGAAAGGGACTAAGTGACTTGTCTCTATGGATTATTATAGCATGATTGTGAGATTTTTCAAGGATTTTGTGAAAGTTTTTTGTTTTTCATTTTTTGTAGAATATGCTTGATACCAATACCGGAAGCCATGCCCATCAGAGCCAAGGTTTCATAGATTAGCAAGTAAATGAGTATAAACTCACCAAAGGTTATGATAGTAAAGCAAAAAAGCAAACCAATAGTAAGTAACCACCAAATTGAAAAATAGAATCGGTAGCTATATAGTAACGACACAATAAAGATCACTAGAGGTGTATAGAAGAGAATATTATTTACGTATAGACTCTTGAGTGTAAGGGAGTCAGAAACGATTAGTGATAACAACTGATAAAGTGGCCAATAAAAGAAAAAGATGACCAAATAGTAGGGGAGATGGGAATAGAATCTAGGCATGATAATCACCTCGTTTTAAAAAACAGACAATTTAGATTTCTTACCATAATCATTATAGCATATTTCAAACAAGAAAGTAAATCTGTTGACAAAGAAGTTAGTTATTGGTAGAATAGGGATTGTCGTAAAGACAAATAACTTCTTCTTGGTTGCAGGCATGCCAACCTGTCACTCGGATGAAGCCAAATAAAAAGGAGAAACATCATGGCAATCTCAAAAGAGAAAAAAAATGAAATCATCGCACAATATGCACGTCACGAAGGTGATACAGGTTCAGTAGAGGTTCAAGTTGCTGTCCTTACTTGGGAAATCAACCACCTTAACGAACACATCAAACAACACAAAAAAGACCACGCTACTTACCGTGGATTGATGAAAAAAATCGGTCGCCGTCGTAACTTGCTTGCATACTTGCGTAAAAACGACGTTAATCGTTACCGTGAGTTGATCAACTCTCTAGGACTTCGTCGCTAATTCAAGATACAAAGGCCGTCAAAAGCACAAAGCAAAAATAGGAAAATTGACGAAGAAACTTCAGTTTCTAGGAGATTTTATCTTTTTTGCCAAGTGCTTAGGCCGTGTTCAATTGAGCATATCTTGATAATGAAGCTACTCTAAAATGGGTAGCTTTTTTACTTTTGTCACCTTACCTTGGTATGCTCAAGTATTATCTTTGGTTATAGCACTGTAAGGTAAAATAAACCAGATCTTCTCCCTTCGGGGAGATTTTTTTTGTTTCACTGAACGTTTCGTACGATCTTCGCCTCGTCGCCTAGTCTATAAACGATTTATCCAGCAAGAATCATGATGCTAAGGGCGTGAGAAATCCGTATGAAAATAGGGAAACGACACCGTGTTCGATGAACACAAGGAGTTTCATCTTTTTCACTAGGATTTTAGCCTGAGCTCAAATCAGCTTTCTGATTTTCAGAGGGCTTTTTTATTGAGGTTTTATCGGTCACAATTTTGGAGACTACAAAAACCTCAAATGGTATCAGCTAATTACACCATAAGGGTGCGTAGCTACTCGGAGAGCCCACACTTTACGAAGTAAAGTATAGTATGTTATACTTTACATGGAAGTAGTCACCGAATTCCAGTTAGAAATTACTTTGTAACTACGTTTTGAGGAGGAGTAAAAATGCTTTCCTATGTTCGACATTACCCACTAGCGATAGCTAAATTAATGTGTCTGTGCTTCCCTAAAATCTGCTGATTTATTACTGACCAATACAGGAGGTTTTTTATGGGACAGACAATCATATCTGCTATTGGTGTTTATATTTCCACCAGTATCGATTATTTAATTATTTTATTTATTTTATTTGCACAGCTATCACAGAATAAACAAAAATGGCATATTTATGCGGGGCAATATCTAGGCACAGGCTTACTTGTAGGGGCGAGTTTAGTTGCTGCTTATGTCGTTAATTTCGTGCCTGAAGAATGGATGGTTGGATTGCTTGGTTTAATCCCTATCTATTTAGGGATTCGCTTTGCAATTGTTGGAGAAGGTGAGGAAGAAGAGGAAGAAGAGGAAGAAATTATTGAAAGATTAGAACAAAGCAAGGCAAATCAACTGTTTTGGACAGTTACATTGCTAACAATTGCGTCTGGCGGAGATAATTTAGGTATCTATATCCCTTATTTTGCTTCATTAGATTGGTCACAGACCCTCGTGGCCTTGCTTGTGTTTGTAATCGGCATAATTATCTTATGCGAGATTAGTCGGGTGTTATCCTCTATTCCCTTAATATTCGAGACAATTGAAAAATACGAGCGAATCATTGTGCCCTTAGTATTCATTCTACTTGGACTATACATCATGTATGAAAATGGCACGATAGAGACTTTTCTGATCGTGTAGATTTTTTTGTTTCACTAGGATTTTAGCTCGAACTCAAATCAGCTCTCTGACTTCAGAGGGCTTTTTATGTTGTTTTCTTACCTCGATATACTCAAGTATAAATTATTAGCACTGTAAGACCAACTATATTCATTTTTCTCATCTTGTTCCATTGTTGAAAATATGGTATACTTTTCATGAGAATTGTCTAAATTTTTAATATTCTATCAAAGGAGGTTTGCATGCTTTCCAAATTTTCTGGAAGCCGACAGGACCTGAAATTTATATTTCTTTTATGTATTTTGCTAGCTGTTTTATGTATTTCGCTCTTTCTATCAGTTTCAATGGGATCCGTTGCGATTCATCTAGGAGATACCTATCGGATTATTTTGAGCAGGTTGGGATTTACTCTTGAGATAGGAGAGGTTTCCAAGTCTACTCTTGCCATTGTATGGAACATGAGATTCCCCCGAGTATTGTTAGGTCTGATAGTGGGGGCTGGTCTTTCTATGTGTGGTAGCGTGATGCAGTCTACAGTGAACAATCCCATCGCAGAGCCTTATGTCTTAGGAATATCTGCGGGTGCAACTCTAGGTGCAACCTTGAGCATTATTCTTGGTTTAAAAGTGATGATTAGCCTTGGAGCTTTTCTTGGAGCTATTTTGGCAACAATTGTTGTTCTCATCATTGCCTCTATGCAGGGAAGGATGACGACTTCCAGTCTGATCTTATCAGGAACGGTGGTCAACGCTCTCTTTCTGGCTTTTTCAAACTTTATTATCTCAGTTGGTGCTAATGCTGACAGTGTGATGACTATTAAGTTTTGGACCATGGGCTCGCTTGCTGGGACTACCTGGTCTGACTTAGTCTTGCCAACTATAGTAGTAGGAATGGCCTTTCTATTTTTCTCTACTCAGTATCGTGTTTTTAATGCGATGATGATGGGAGATGAGGCTGCTTTAACTTTGGGGATTCCCTTACGCTTTTATTGGTATCTTTATGTGACCATGGTGGCTGTGCTAACAGCAGTATTAGTGGCAACCTGTGGGATTATTGGATTTGTCGGTCTGATTACTCCTCACTTAGCTCGAGGGTTAGTAGGAACGAATTACAGGAGACTTTTTCCTGTTGCGACCATACTGGGTGCCCTTTTTGTTATTTGGGCAGATGTACTTTCTCGTGTCATTATTCAAAATGCTGAGCTGCCAATTGGTATTTTCACAGCCTTAGTAGGTGCTCCCTTCTTTATCTACATTGTTGGAGGTAGGCGAAGGGAGGTGAGGGTCTGATATGGACTTGATTTGTCAGGATATCCATTTTGGACTAGGAGAGAAAAAAATCCTCAAAGGAGTCTCTCTTAAGGTTGAAGGGAATCAATTTCACACGATATTAGGACCAAATGGAAGTGGAAAAACCAGCCTTCTTAAACTCCTCTATCGTCAGGAAAAGGCAGACAAAGGCTTGATAAGCCTAGATGGGAAGCCACTGGAGCATTGGTCACTCAAAGAAACAGCCAAGCAAATGGCGGTCGTCACCCAATTTAATCAATTGCAGTTTGATTGTACAGTTGAGGAAATCGTCTTGCTGGGAAGAACTCCCCACCTCTCTTTTTTACAGAAGGAAAAGGAAAGAGATTATGCCCTCGTTCAAGATGCTCTTGTCAAGGTGGATATGCTAGAGAAGAAAACTCGTCTCTATTCGTCCCTGTCAGGGGGAGAGAAGCAGCGAGTCTTGTTAGCCCGCGCCTTGGCGCAAGAACCGACTCTTTTGCTCCTGGATGAACCTACCAATCACTTGGATATCAAGTATCAGCTAGACTTGCTGGCCATTGTGAAGAATCTCAAGATCAATGTTCTAGCTGTCCTGCATGATATTCAACTTGCTTGTCGCTATTCGGATTATCTCTATCTGATGAAAGAGGGGGAAATCCTTTACCAAGGGACTCCAAAGGAGACCATAACCCCTGAGTCATTGCAAACTGTATACGGAGTTCAAAGTCAGGTTACTTGGACCGAGGATCAGCAAGCCATGATTCACTATTTATAAGAATGAAAAGGAAAACAAGATGAAAAAAACACTCAGTATTTTACTCGTAACAGTAGCTACCCTAACCATGACAGCTTGTGGTAATACTACTACAGAAAAAGCTACCACACAATCTAGCACAGAAACAAGTCAAAAGGCCAGCGCAGAGACGACTTATCCGTTAACGATCAAAACCTATGACGCGAAAGGGAATGAAGTCGAACAAGTCTTTGACAAGGCACCTGAAAAAGTTATCACCAACAATCTTTCAACCACTGAAATCTTATTGGAGTTGGGGTTGAAGGATAAAATTGTTGGCATGCTCAATCCAGACAATGCTGTGACGGACAAATACAAGGACGCGATTGCGACTATTCCTCAAATTGGGGATAAAAAAACAGTCTCACAAGAGACAGTCCTTTCTTATGAGCCAGACTCTGTGATGGGTCGAAACATGATGTTTTCTGAAAAATCCTTGGGGACAGTTAGCACTTGGAATGAAAACAAAATCCCAGTCTATACTCAAAAAGCTTCTCTCTCAACAATTCAGCAAGATTTGGGGAATATCGTAGAAGATGTCAAAAATCTTGGAATGATTTTTAATGTTCAGGACAAGGCCAATGAATACGCAGCCCAATTACAAACTAAAATTGATGCTGTTAAGAAAGCAAACCCAGCAAGTCAAGGTGAAAAGAAAAAGGCTTTGATTATGGTTGCTTATAATGATGAAACCTTCGGTGCCTACAAGTCTGCTTTGCAAGAAAGTTTGCTGAACCAACTTGGTTATACAAACGTTGCTACGGGGACATCAGGCTTGACCTTGGAAAACCTCGTGTCAATGGATCCTGAATTGATTATCTATGTAACCAGCGATCGCAATAAAAAATTGGATGAAAAAGCAGTAGAGTTGATGAAGGCAAATGCTGTTTTGGAAAGCGTTCCTGCTATTAAGAATCAAAAAATCATGACCATCTCTTACGATGAATTGATGGACTATGGTCCAGCAGTGGTTGATTCCCTTGAGAAAATCAATGACTTTATCAATAAATAATGAATTTGATTGGGAAGGAATTCAAGTCAAAATCAGCCTTCCTTCTAACTACGACCCCAATCAAACCTATCCGGCTATTTTATTGAATGATGGAAACTTGGACTTCCTATCGTCCCTTTCCGAATCTGTGATTTTAGTGGGCTTAACCTCTAAAAATCGCCTAGATGACTACACTCCCTGGGCGACATCGGCTCTGAGAGATGGATCTCCAGATTTTGGAGGTCAGGCCAAGGTCTATCATGATCATTTATTTGGAGGTCTTTTAGACAAGTTGCAGTCGCTTTATCGCCTGGACGAAACTCGCCTTGCCTACGGAGGTTATTCACTAGGTGGATTGGCGGCAGTTTACAGTCTTTTCAGCTTTGACAAGGTTTCCTGTGTTTTCTCTATCTGCGGTTCTTTTTGGTATCCTGATTTTGTGTCTTACTGCAAGGCAGAGACAGTGAAAAATCTAGATTGTTTGCTGTATTTACAGAATGGTCAAACAGAAGGAGCCTATCACACTAATCGTTTGGCTCAAGCACCAGTTTGTGCTGAGCAGATCCATACCAGTCTTCAGAAACGCTATCCGAACGGTCAGTTTGTCTTTGATCCTTATGGACACCATGAACAAGTAGCTGAACGATTTCTAGCTTTTTCTAGCTGGTTGGCCCAAAAATGGAAAATCAAGTAAAAGAATTATCCCTTGGCTTTTGACAAGGGATTGTTGTATTTATTTAAGCAAGTTTTTCTCTTTTCTTATCTGGATTCCATACGAAGCTCGCGATAAAGCTAAAGATAATAGTTAGGATAGCGAGGATAATGGCAAGGATGAGGGCAGGTATGCGAATAAACCACCAGAGTGGGTTTGGTTTTTTATCGTTGTGCCATTGTTTCGTTTCTTGGTCCAAACGTTGAAATTCTGCTTGGATACGATTGGCGACTGTTTCAATGCCTTCATCATTCATTTTCTTGATATCTGAGATATCGATTGGATTTCCAAAGTTCATATCGACACGTTCACGGCTAACTAATCCCTTCAAAGTCATGGGACCTGTATAGGTAACCGGCATGATACGGACCTTGGCCATTTTGGCAATCAAAGCTACGCCACCCTTGACATCGTTTGAGTGCCGGCTCCCACTTGGAAACATGATGAGAGAGCGGTTACTTTTTTTGAGAACATTGATAGGATATTTGATGGCAGAAGCGCTAGGATTTTCCCGGTCGATGGGAAAGGCACCACACATACGAATCCACCAACCAAAGATACGGTTAGTAAAGAGTTCTTTTTTGGCCATAAAGATGAATTGTTTTGGCTTGGTCGCAAAGGCCATGTAAACAGGATCCCACCAGGTACGGTGAGGCGCCACCAGGATATAATTTTCATCTTGATTAGGAATTTTATCAGTATTATGATAGTGGGCATTGCCATTGATAGACCATAGGAGCAATACAACCAATCCACGTAAATAAGTATAAAACATGCGATCTCCTTCGATTCTTTTCTTGTTATTATTATACCTTATCAAAGGAGGGCTGGCAAACTTTTTCCCTTGACTAGGTGCATATTTGGGATGAGATTAGAATTCTTTTAGAAAAAATGATATGATAGAATTTATGGATAAAAATAAGATTATGGGATTAACCCAAAGAGAAGTCAAGGAAAGACAGGCTAAGGGCTTGGTCAATGATTTTACTGCTTCAGCCAGTACCAGCACTTGGCAAATCGTTAAACGAAATGTCTTTACCCTTTTTAACGCTTTGAACTTTGCTATTGCTTTGGCCCTTGCCTTCGTGCAGGCTTGGAGCAATCTGGTCTTCTTTGTCGTTATCTGCTTTAACGCTTTTTCTGGGATTGTGACTGAGCTGCGGGCTAAACACATGGTGGACAAGCTCAATCTCATGACCAAGGAAAAGGTCAAAACCATTCGTGATGGACAGGAAGTTGCCCTCAATCCTGAAGAATTGGTGCTAGGAGACGTCATTCGTTTATCTGCTGGGGAGCAGATTCCCAGTGATGCCTTGGTTTTAGAAGGTTTCGCAGAAGTCAATGAAGCCATGTTGACGGGGGAAAGTGATTTGGTGCAAAAGGAAGTTGACGCCTTGCTTTTGTCAGGAAGCTTCCTAGCCAGTGGGTCAGTTTTGGCTCAAGTCCACCATGTCGGGGCTGACAACTATGCTGCCAAGCTCATGTTGGAAGCTAAGACAGTTAAACCAATCAACTCCCGTATCATGAAATCGCTGGACAAGCTAGCTGGTTTTACTGGGAAAATTATCATTCCCTTTGGTTTAGCTCTCTTGCTAGAAGCCTTGATGTTAAAAGGCTTGCCCCTCAAGTCATCCGTTGTAAATTCGTCGACAGCCCTTTTGGGGATGTTGCCCAAGGGAATCGCCCTTTTGACCATTACCTCGCTCTTGACTGCGGTGATTAAGCTGGGCTTGAAAAAGGTCTTGGTGCAGGAGATGTACTCTGTTGAGACCTTGGCGCGCGTGGATATGCTTTGTTTGGACAAGACGGGTACCATCACCCAAGGAAAGATGCAGGTGGAGGCTGTTCTTCCGCTGACGGAAACTTATGGTGATGAGGCTATTGCCAGTATCCTGACAAGCTATATGGCCCATAGTGAGGATAAAAATCCAACAGCTCAAGCCATTCGCCAGCGTTTCCAAGGTCAGGTAGCCTATCCTATGTTTTCGAATCTTCCTTTCTCAAGCGACCGCAAGTGGGGTGCTATGGAATTGGAAGGTCTGGGGACAGTTTTCCTAGGTGCGCCTGAGATGTTGCTGGATTCTGAAGTCCCTAGAGCCAGAGAGGCCTTGGAGAGAGGGTCACGTGTCTTGGTCTTAGCTCTCAGTCAGGAGAAATTAGACCACCACAAGCCACAGAAACCATCTGATATTCAGGCTCTGGCCTTGCTGGAAATCTTGGACCCCATTCGAGAAGGAGCAGCAGAGACGCTAGACTATCTCCGTTCACAGGAAGTGGGCCTCAAGATTATCTCTGGTGACAATCCAGTTACGGTTTCCAGCATTGCCCAGAAGGCTGGTTTTGCAAACTATCACAGCTATGTAGATTGCTCCAAAATCACGGATGAGGAATTGGTTGATATGGCTGAGGGAACAGCTATTTTCGGACGTGTTTCCCCTCATCAAAAGAAACTTATCATCCAAACGCTGAAAAAAGCAGGGCATACAACGGCTATGACAGGGGATGGAGTTAATGATATCCTGGCCCTTCGTGAGGCGGATTGTTCTATCGTGATGGCTGAGGGAGATCCTGCGACTCGTCAGATTGCCAATTTGGTTCTCTTGAACTCTGACTTTAATGATGTTCCTGAGATTCTATTTGAAGGTCGTCGCGTGGTCAATAACATTGCTCATATCGCTCCGATTTTCTTGATAAAGACCATCTATTCCTTCCTGTTAGCAGTCATCTGTATTGCCAGTGCTTTACTAGGTCGGTCTGAGTGGATTTTGATTTTCCCCTTCATTCCGATTCAAATTACCATGATAGACCAATTTGTAGAAGGTTTCCCACCATTCGTTTTGACTTTTGAGCGAAATATCAAACCTGTTGAACCAAACTTCCTCAGAAGATCCATGCTTCGTGCCCTACCAAGTGCTCTCATGGTTGTATTCAGCGTTCTTTTTGTGAAAATATTTGGAAGTAGCCAAGGTTGGTCTGAGTTAGAAATCTCAACTTTACTCTATTATCTCTTGGGGTCAATTGGTTTCTTATCCGTATTTAGAGCCTGCATGCCATTTACCCTATGGCGTGTCCTCTTGATTGTTTGGTCAGTAGGAGGCTTCCTAGCTACAGCTCTCTTCCCAAGAATTCAAAAACTACTTGAAATTTCAACCTTAACAGGACAAACATTACCTGTTTATGGTGTTATGATGTTGGTCTTTACCGTGATTTTCATCCTGACTAGTCGCTATCAAGCTAGAAAATAAAGAAAGGCTGCAATCTGTGGATTGCGGTCTTTTTAGGTGCAGAAGTGCTAGTTGAAATGTGGTATAATAAGAGGGAATAGAGTTTGGAAAGTGAGAGAAGATGATTTCAAAGAGATTAGAATTGGTAGCTTCCTTTGTGCCACAGGGAGCCATTTTACTAGATGTGGGAAGTGACCATGCTTATCTGCCTATCGAGTTGGTCGAAAGAGGCCAAATCAAAAGTGCCATTGCAGGTGAGGTGGTGGAAGGCCCCTATCAGTCTGCGGTCAAAAATGTTGAGGCTCACGGCCTAAAGGAGAAAATCCAAGTCCGTTTAGCCAATGGCTTGGCAGCCGTTGAAGAGGCAGACCAAGTGTCGGTCATTACCATTGCTGGTATGGGTGGTCGTTTGATTGCTAGGATTTTAGAAGAAGGCTTGGACAAGTTAGCTAATGTAGAACGATTGATCCTCCAGCCCAATAATCGTGAAGACGACTTGCGCATTTGGTTGCAAGAGAATGGATTTCAGATTGTGGCAGAAAGCATTCTAGAAGAAGCTGGTAAGTTTTATGAGATTTTGGTGGTGGAAGCGGGACAAATGAAGTTATCAGCCAGTGATGTTCGCTTTGGACCTATCTTGTCTAAAGAAGTCAGTCCGTTTTTTGTCCAAAAATGGCAAAAAGAAGCTGTTAAGCTAGAGTTTGCCCTCGGACAAATTCCAGAAAAAAATCTGGAGGAACGTCAAGTTCTTGTAGATAAAATTCAAGCCATCAAGGAGGTTCTCCATGCTAGCAAGTGAAGTCATTAAACGTTATGAAGACTTTTGTCCGCAAGAATTTTCTATGGAGGGGGATAGTCGTGGTCTGCAAATCGGCACTTTGGACAAGGATATCCAAAGTGTCATGGTGGCCCTCGACATTCGTGAAGAGACGGTAGCAGAGGCCATTGAAAAGGGTGTGGACTTGATTATTGTCAAGCACGCGCCGATTTTCCGTTCCATAAAGGATTTGGTAGCTAGCCGTCCACAAAATCAGATTTACATTGACCTCATCAAGTATGACATTGCAGTTTATGTTAGCCATACCAATATTGATATCGTTAAAAATGGTCTCAATGACTGGTTCTGCCAGATGCTAGGAATCGAGGAGACAACTTATCTGCAGGAAACAGGCCCTGAACGTGGAATTGGACGTATTGGGAATGTTCAGTCTCAGACATTTGGAGAATTGGCCCAACACGTCAAGCAAGTCTTTGGTCTAGATAGTCTTCGAATGGTGCATTATCAAGAGAATGACTTGCAGAAGCCTATTTCAAGAGTGGCCATCTGTGGTGGAAGTGGGCAGTCTTTCTATAAGGATGCTTTAGCTAAAGGAGCGGATGTCTATATCACTGGTGATATTTACTACCACACTGCCCAGGATATGTTGTCTGATGGCTTGTTGGCATTGGACCCAGGTCACTATATCGAAGTGCTTTTTGTGGAAAAAATTGCAGAGCTTCTTAATCAATGGAAAGAGGAAAAAGGCTGGGAACTAGAGATTTTACCTAGTCAAGCATCGACCAATCCTTTCCACCATATCTAGTTAGAAAGTGAAAATAATGAAAAAAGTTGCTATTATCGGAGCAGGAATTGTGGGAGCAACAGCAGCCTACTACCTCTCGAAAGAAAGTGACCTAGAGGTGACCGTCTTTGACCATGGACAAGGTCAGGCTACCAAGGCCGCAGCAGGAATTATCAGTCCTTGGTTTTCCAAACGCCGCAATAAAGCCTGGTACAAAATGGCGCGCTTGGGGGCTGACTTTTATGTGGATTTATTAGCTGATTTAGAGAAGTCAGGGCAAGAAATCGACTTCTACCAGCGTTCGGGAGTTCTTCTCTTGAAAAGACATGAATCCAAGTTGGAAGAACTCTATCAACTAGCCTTCCAGCGAAGAGAAGAATCTCCCTTGATAGGGAAATTAGCCATTTTAGACCAAGCGTCTGCAAATAAATTATTCCCTGGTTTACAGGGATTTGATCGCTTGCTTTATGCTTCTGGTGGAGCGAGAGTAGATGGTCAACTCTTAGTGACTCGTTTGCTAGAAGCCAGTCAGGTAAAGCTGGTCAAAGAAAAAGTGACTCTGACACCGTTAGCATCAGGTTACCAGATTGGTGAAGAGGTGTTTGATCAGGTTATTTTGGCGACGGGAGCTTGGTTGGGGGATATGTTAGAACCCTTGGGTTATGCTGTGGATGTCCGTCCTCAAAAAGGACAACTCCGAGATTATCAGCTTGCCCAAGACATGGAAGCTTACCCTGTGGTTATGCCAGAAGGGGAGTGGGATTTGATTCCTTTTGCAGGTGGGAAATTGTCCTTAGGCGCTACTCATGAAAATGACATGGGCTTTGATTTGACGGTGGATGAAAGCTTGCTCCAGCAAATGGAGGAGTCAGCCTGGCCTCACTACCCAGCCTTGGCAGGAGCGAAATCATCGGGTGAACGTGTAGGAATCCGTGCCTATACCAGTGATTTCTCACCTTTCTTTGGGCAAGTACCCAGCTTAGCAGGTATCTATGCAGCCAGTGGCCTAGGTTCATCAGGCCTCACAACGGGTCCTATCATTGGCTACCATCTAGCCCAACTGATCAAAGGCAAGGAGTTGATCTTGGATCCAGTAAACTACCCAATTGAAAACTATGTCAAACGAGTAAAAAGCGAATAAGCATTTTACTGAAATTTTATCCTCCCCTCTAGGATGGCAAATGACATTCCCTATCAAAAATGGTAAAATAAGAAAAAATCCGAGAATCGAGGAAAAAAGATGCAAGAAAAGATTTTGGTAACAGGTGGAGCAGGTTTTATCGGAACCCATACTGTTATTGAGTTAATCCAAGCAGGTCATCAGGTTGTTGTGGTGGATAACCTTGTTAATAGTAACCGTAAAAGTTTAGAAGTTGTTGAGAGAATTACAGGAGTTGAAATTCCTTTCTATGAGGCAGATATCCGTGATACGGATACTCTCAGAGATATTTTCAAGCAAGAAGAACCAACAGGTGTCATTCACTTTGCTGGTTTGAAGGCTGTTGGAGAATCTACCCGTATCCCTCTTGCCTACTATGACAATAATATCGCTGGAACTGTTAGTCTTTTGAAGGTCATGGAAGAAAACAACTGTAAAAACATCATTTTCAGTTCTTCTGCGACAGTTTACGGAGATCCTCATACAGTGCCAATCTTGGAAGATTTCCCACTTTCAGTGACCAACCCATATGGCCGCACTAAGCTTATGCTAGAGGAAATTTTGACGGATATTTACAAAGCAGACTCAGAATGGAATGTGGTCTTGCTTCGTTACTTTAACCCAATCGGAGCGCATGAGAGTGGTGATTTGGGAGAAAATCCAAATGGTATTCCAAACAACCTCTTGCCATATGTGACTCAAGTAGCCGTTGGAAAATTAGAGCAAGTGCAAGTGTTTGGAGATGATTACGATACGGAAGATGGAACTGGTGTTCGTGACTATATCCACGTTGTCGATTTAGCTAAAGGTCACGTTGCAGCTCTGAAAAAAATTCAAAAAGGTTCAGGTCTAAATGTCTATAACCTTGGAACAGGGAAAGGCTACTCAGTTCTTGAAATTATCCAAAACATGGAAAAAGCAGTGGGACGCCCAATTCCTTACCGCATTGTAGACCGTCGCCCAGGTGACATCGCAGCCTGCTATTCAGACCCAGCAAAAGCCAAAGCAGAACTTGGCTGGGAAGCAGAACTTGACATTACTCAAATGTGTGAAGACGCATGGCGTTGGCAAAGCAAGCATCCAAATGGATTTGAAGACTAAGATGGTGATGTCAATCATTGTCCCCTGTTTAAACGAAGAGGAAGTACTTCCTCTTTTTTATCAGGCTTTGGAAGATTTAATTCCTGATTTGGGAGCAGAAATCGAGTATGTCTTTGTCGATGATGGATCGAGTGATGGGACCTTGGAGCTCTTAAAGTCCTATCGAGAGCAAAATCCGGCAGTGCATTATCTTTCTTTCTCTCGAAATTTTGGCAAAGAAGCGGCTCTGTATGCAGGTTTGCAATATGCGACAGGAGATCTGGTGGTGGTAATGGATGCAGACCTCCAAGATCCTCCTAGTATGTTGCTTGAGATGAAAGCATTACTAGACCAAAATGCAGATTTGGACTGCGTTGGAACACGGAGAACTAGTCGGGAGGGAGAACCCTTCTTTCGCAGTTTCTGTGCCAATCTCTTTTATGGCTTCATGAAAAAAATCAGTCCAGTAGCCCTGCCGTCAGGTGTCCGTGATTTTCGCATGATGAGAAGGTCTGTAGTAGATGCCATTTTAAGTTTGACCGAGTCCAATCGTTTTTCTAAGGGACTATTTGCCTGGGTCGGCTTTAAAACCCACTATCTGGACTATCCCAATGTCGAAAGACAGGCTGGCAAGACCAGTTGGAGTTTTAGGAAACTCTTTTTCTACTCCATTGAAGGGATCGTGAATTTTTCAGATTTTCCCTTGATTATAGCTTTTGTAGCGGGTCTCCTATCTTGTTTTATTTCTCTACTCATGACCTTTTTTGTTGTGGTTCGGACCCTCATTCTGGGCAATCCGACATCAGGTTGGACCTCTCTGATGGCTGTTATTCTCTTTCTTGGAGGCATTCAACTCTTGACCATTGGGATTCTCGGCAAGTATATTAGTAAGATTTATCTAGAGACCAAAAAAAGACCACTTTATCTCATCAAAGAAAAAAGTGACCTTCCTGATTTTACAGAAAAAAATAGAGAGAAAAGACTATAATTTTACATGGAAATGTGCTAAACTAGAGGGAGTGGATTATCGCCATTGATTTAGGCTTCCTGATTTCCAATCAGGGCGCGAGTTGGGCAATTTTTAACAGCCTCTAAGACGTCCTGACTAGGAGAAATTTCTTTTTCCAGTTGATCAGGATCATCGTAAAAACGTACGATTCCATTATCGTGGTAATCAAATAAATCAGAATAAGTTTGGCAAAGCCCACAGGCAATGCAACGTTCAGGTATAAGTGTGATTTTCATATTTATATTGTAATAAGAAAAGTAAAAAAAAACAAGGAGTAAGGTATGGCAAAAGAACCGTGGCAAGAAGATATTTATGAAAACCAAGAAGAAACAAGATCAGAACGTCGTAAGAGAACTCAAGGTAGAGATGTAGTAGCCAATCGTGTTTTGACAATCCTAGCTAGTATTTTCTTTGTAATTGTGGTGGTGATGATTATTGTTCTCATCTATCTATCATCGGGTGGGAGTAATCGCACAGCAGCCTTGAAAGATTTTCACGATTCAGACGCAAATGTAGTACAGATTTCATCTTCTAGTAGTTCTCAGCCTGAACAGAGTTCAGAATCAGAATCTTCTTCTGAACACTCGGAGGAAGCTACTGATCCAGAAGGGACGACAAAAGTCTTAGCTGGAGAAGGAGAAGCAGCTATTGCAGCTCGCGCTGGGATTTCGATTGCTCAGTTAGAGGCCTTGAATCCTGGGCATATGGCTACAGGGTCTTGGTTTGCTAATCCAGGTGATGTTGTCAAAATAAAATAGGAGTTGATATGAAAACCATTCAAATTGCTATTGACGGCCCTGCTTCAAGTGGTAAGAGTACGGTCGCAAAGATTATTGCCAAGGATTTTGGATACACCTACCTAGATACAGGTGCTATGTATCGTGCGGCGACTTATATGGCTCTTAAGAACCAATTAGGAGTAGAAGAAGTTGAAGCACTTCTAACCTTATTGGACCAGCATCCAATCAGTTTTGGACGCTCAGAAACTGGGGAACAGCTTGTTTTTGTAGGAGATGTGGATATTACTCATCCTATCCGTGAGAATGAAGTGACAAATCATGTCTCTGCTATTGCAGCAATTCCTCAAGTACGTGAGAAACTAGTTTCTCTCCAACAAGAGATTGCCCAGCAAGGTGGAATTGTCATGGACGGTCGCGATATTGGGACTGTTGTATTGCCACAAGCAGAATTGAAAATTTTCCTAGTAGCCTCTGTTGATGAAAGAGCAGAGCGCCGTTACAAGGAAAATATCGCCAAGGGAATTGAGACAGACCTTGAAACCCTAAAAGAGGAAATTGCTGCGCGTGACTACAAGGATAGTCATCGCGAGACTTCGCCTCTCAAACAAGCAGAGGATGCTGTCTACCTTGATACAACTGGCTTGAATATTCAAGAAGTAGTTGAAAAAATCAAAGCAGAAGCTGAAAAAAGAATGTAAATGTTGAAAAGCCGATAGATTGATATCGGTTTTTTTCTAAATTTGTCAAAATACTAATTTTAAGGTATAATAGTTGCTGTTCGAGAAATTTTGATTTTCAAAGAATAGTGAATGATGATAAGGAGAAATCATGAACAACCTACCAAATTGCCCACAATGTAACTCAGAGTATGTCTACGAAGACGGTGCCCTACTGGTTTGCCCAGAGTGTGCTCATGAGTGGAATCCTGCTGAAGTTGCAGAAGTAGAAGAAGGTCTTGTCGCTATCGATGCCAACGGAAATAAATTGACTGACGGTGATACAGTCACTCTAATCAAGGACTTGAAAGTAAAAGGTGCGCCAAAAGATTTGAAACAAGGGACGCGCGTGAAAAATATCCGCATCGTAGAAGGCGACCACAATATCGACTGTAAAATTGATGGCTTTGGTGCCATGAAGCTCAAATCAGAGTTTGTGAAGAAAATTTAAGCATGTCGAAACACTATAAACTTGTATTTTATAGCCGTATCTTCTTGTTTCTAGCGGCTTTTACGGGAGTTTATCTTGAAATCGCCAAGCATGGTGGATTTGGGATGTTGCTCTATTATACGGTTCTGTCCAACCTTTTAGTCGCGATTTTTACGCTCTATCTCCTAAAGGTTATGAGCCGTTTAGGTGAAAACTGGCAAAGGCCTAGCCTCTTGCGTATAAAAGGTGGGGTCACCATGAGTATCATGATTACCTGTGTGATTTACCATTTCCTATTAGCTCCTATTGCGACTAATTTCTATACCCTAGAAAATTTCCTTTGCCACTATATCGTTCCCCTTTGGTTTTTAGCGGATACCCTCTTTTTTGACAAACAGGGTCAATACAAGATTTGGGATCCAGTTGTGTGGACGATTTTACCCTTGCTTTATATGATTTTTGCTCTTTTTAATGGCTTGGTACTGAAACTAGACATTCCTAATTCTAAGGTCAGTCCCTTCCCTTACTTCTTTTTGAATGTGAACAAGGGTTGGGATGTCGTGTTCAAGTGGTGTCTGATTATCTTTGTTGCCTATATGGTGGCAGGATTTATCTTCTACTTTATCAAGCAAATCAAGAGAAAGTCATCCTAATACTCTTCGAAAATCTCTTCAAACCACGTCAGTTTCGCCTTGCCGTACTCAAGTACAGCCTGCGGCTAGCTTCCTAGTTTGCTCTTTGATTTTCATTGAGTATAAGACACAAGGGATTCATTTTCAAGTTTAAGAAGGAGTCTGTACACCAAAGAGGCTTCTTCTTTTCTTGCTTGTTTGATAACTATCAAAAAAGTAGAAGATTAAGAGAAAATATAGAAAGAGATTTCATGAAACAATTTTTAGAACGGGCCAGTATTTTGGCTCTCTCCCTCGTTTTGATTACCTCCTTTTCGATTTCAAGTGCCCTACCAGCCATGTTTGACTATTATCAAGGTTATCCTAAAGAACAAATTGAGCTTTTGGCGAGCTTACCTTCCTTTGGAATAATGATTATGTTACTACTAAATGGTTTTTTAGAAAAAATATTTCCTGAGCGATTACAGATTAGTTTGGGCTTGTTAATTTTATCACTGAGTGGAACGGCTCCCTTCTGGTATCAAGCCTATCCTTTTGTTTTTGGAACACGGATTCTTTTTGGTTTGGGTGTTGGGATGATCAATGCCAAGGCCATTTCCATTATCAGTGAACGTTATCAAGGGAAAACGCGAATTCAGATGTTAGGGCTACGTGGTTCTGCCGAGGTTGTTGGGGCTTCTCTCATTACCTTGGCCGTCGGTCAGTTGTTGGCCTTTGGTTGGACAGCTACTTTCTTAGCCTATAGTGCTGGATTTTTGGTGCTGACTCTTTATCTGCTCTTTGTCCCTTATGGAAAGGAAAAAAAAGAAGTCAAGAAAAAAGCGAAGGATGCAAGTCGTTTAACTCGAGAAATGAAAGGCTTGATTTTTACCCTAGCTATAGAAGCGGCAGTTGTAGTTTGTACCAATACGGCTATTACTATTCGTATTCCAAGTTTGATGGTGGAAAGAGGGCTTGGAGATGCCCAGTTATCTAGTTTTGTTCTTAGTGTCATGCAGCTGATTGGGATTGTGGCTGGGGTGAGTTTTTCTTTCTTGATTTCGATCTTTAAGGAAAAATTGCTCCTCTGGTCTGGTATTACCTTCGGCTTAGGGCAAATTGTGATTGCTCTGTCTCCATCCTTGTGGGTGGAGGTGGCAGGAAGTATTCTGGCTGGTTTTGCCTACAGTGTAGCCTTGACGACGGTCTTTCAACTTGTCTCTGAAAGAATTCCAGCTAAACTCCTCAATCAAGCAACCTCATTTGCAGTTTTAGGTTGTAGTTTCGGAGCTTTCACAACCCCGTTCGTTCTAGGTGCGATTGGATTACTAACTCACAATGGGATGCTGGTCTTCGCCATCTTAGGATCCTGGTTGATTGTAACCTCTATCTTTGTTATGTACCTACTTCAAAAGAGAGCTTAGGATTGATTCCTAAGTTTTTCTTTTTGGAGCTTTTGTACCCGGACAATTATAGATTTTCTAGCTTGTTACGAGACTAATTTCTTGATAAAATAGAAGTTATGACGAGATATAAAGCAACTATTTCCTATGATGGTTATGCCTTTGCTGGCTTTCAGCGCCAGACTCATGCGCGGAGCGTTCAGGAAGAAATTGAAAAAACCTTGACTAGATTGAATAAGGGGCAAGCCATTACCGTTCACGGTGCTGGTAGGACTGATAGTGGGGTTCATGCTTTGGGACAGGTGATTCATTTTGACTTGCCCTATCAAATGGATGAGGAAAAACTTCGATTTGCTCTGGATACCCAGTCTCCTGAAGATATTGATGTGATTTCGATTGAGCTTGTGGCGGATGATTTTCATTGTCGTTATGCCAAGCACAGCAAGACCTATGAGTTTATTGTTGATAGGGGACGTCCTAAAAATCCCATGCGCCGTCACTATGCCACTCACTTTCCTTATCCGCTCGATGTGGAGAGGATGCAGGAGGCTGTCAAAAAGCTAGAGGGCACCCACGATTTCACCGGCTTTACAGCATCTGGAACTAGTGTAGAAGACAAGGTTCGCACCATTACAGAAGCTAGTCTCAGGGTTGATGAGACAGGCCAGTTTTTGACCTTTACCTTTTCAGGAAATGGTTTCTTGTATAAACAGATTCGCAATATGGTAGGGACGCTGCTTAGAATAGGAAATAATCGTATGCCAGTAGAGCAGATTGACTTGATTTTGGAGAAGAAGGACAGGCAGCTAGCCGGTCCAACGGCAGCACCAAATGGCTTGTATTTAAAGGAGATTCGTTATGAAGAATAATCGTATTTTAGCACTTTCAGGAAATGATATTTTTAGTGGTGGTGGTTTATCAGCAGATTTGGCTACCTATACCTTGAACGGCTTGCATGGCTTTGTAGCAGTAACTTGTTTGACAGCTTTGACAGAGAAGGGATTTGAAGTCTTTCCAACTGACGATGCCATTTTTCAACATGAATTGGATAGTTTGCGTGATGTGGAGTTTGCAGGGATTAAGATTGGCCTTCTCCCTACTGTTAGTGTAGCTGAGAAGGCATTGGACTTTATCAAGCAACGTCCAGGAGTGCCGGTGGTATTGGATCCAGTCTTGGTCTGCAAGGAAACGCACGATGTAGCTGTCAGTGAACTCTGCCAAGAGTTGATTCGCTTTTTCCCTCATGTCAGCGTGATTACGCCTAACCTCCCAGAAGCAGAATTATTGGCTGGTCAGGAAATCAAAACCTTGGAAGACATGAAGGCTGCAGCGCAGAAATTGCATGACTTAGGAGCGCCAGCAGTTATTATCAAGGGAGGCAATCGCCTTAGTCAGGACAAGGCTGTAGATGTCTTTTATGACGGACAAACCTTTACAGTCCTAGAAAATCCTGTCATCCAAGGCCAAAATGCTGGCGCAGGTTGTACCTTTGCCTCAAGCATTGCTAGTCACTTGGTTAAAGGTGATGAACTTTTACCAGCAGTAGAAAACTCGAAGGCTTTCGTTTACCGTGCCATTGCACAAGCAGATCAATATGGAGTAAGACAATATGAAGCAGACCAAAACAACTAAAATCGCCCTTGTATCCCTTTTAACCGCCCTTTCTGTGGTTCTAGGTTATTTCTTAAAAATTCCAACACCGACAGGTATTCTAACTTTCTTAGATGCGGGTATCTTCTTTACGGCCTTTTACTTTGGCAGTAAAGAGGGGGCCGTTGTTGGAGGATTAGCAGGTTTCTTGATTGACCTTTTATCAGGCTACCCTCAGTGGATGTTCTTTAGTTTAATCAATCATGGCTTGCAGGGATTTTTCGCAGGATTTAAAGGAAAAGCTCAGTGGCTAGGCCTTATTTTGGCAACTATTGCCATGGTAGGGGGCTACGCCTTGGGTTCAACTTTGATGAATGGCTGGGCAGCAGCTCTACCAGAAATCCTACCAAATTTCATGCAAAATATTGTGGGAATGGTTGTAGGATTTGTTCTTAGCCAAAGTATCAAGAAGATTAAGTAAAGAGGCTGTGGGAAAAGTCCTAAAAATCAGCAAAAACGCATAGTATCAGGTGTTGTGAAAAACCTTGATACTATGCGTTTTATTGTGGGAAGACTTTTCTCATTTTCTAGTGAAATTGAATTTTTCCCAGTATCATTTTATAAATGATTTCTTAATCAATTATCATTTCCATTGTTGTTTCTTGAGGTTTCATCCCTTGTCTCTGATAAAAGCGGAGAGCACCCTCGTTATCATTCCAGACATTTAGGGTTAGATTGTGGCAGCCAATTTCTTTAGCATAATTGAGAGCGAATTGATAGAGTTGATCGCCAATTTTTTGACCACGAGCATCTTGATCCACACATAAATCTTCGATAAAAAGGGTTTTGATTTCTTGGAAAATAGGATTATCAGTTTTATCTTTTATGGTACAAAATAGATGTCCGAGAACTTGTCCCTTTTCATCTTCAAAAACAAAAATAGGGGTATGTTCTTGAGAGAGAATGGTTTGCAAATCAGAGGAATTATATTTAGCCCCAATTTGTTTAAAAATATCTGGTCGAGCTTGGTAGTGAACCGTAAGGACTTGTTGTAATAAATCGAGTAATTTAGGAATATCTTCTTGTTTAGCTTTTCGAATAGTCATGAAATGTCTCCTTAATTAAAAATATTTTTATTAGTTAAGCATAATAGCAGAAAAATGATAATAAAATAGCCCCTAGATATTTTGAAGGAAAAGCACAGGGGCTATATGGTTTAATCAAAATAAAGCAAGTCTTTGCTGGTGCTTGTAAAGAGGTCAAAGCCATCCTTGGTTACGACACCGCAGTCTTCGATACGGACACCGACTTTACCAGGGATATAGATACCTGGTTCAACAGAGAAGCACATGCCTTCTTCGATGACCATGTCGTTTCCTTCCATGATAGATGGGAATTCGTGAACATCCATACCGATACCATGACCGAGACGGTGGTTGAAGTATTCACCGTAACCAGCTTTTTCGATGACTTCACGGGCAGCGCGATCCACTTCATGGGCAGTCACACCTGGTTTGATAAAGTCAAGAGCAGCTTGTTGGGCTTCAAGGGTCAAGTTGTAAATGTCTTTCTTGAATTGGTCAGGTTTGCCGACAGCGACCGTACGAGTCATATCAGATGCATAGCCGTTGACTAGAACACCGAGGTCAAAGAGGAGAAGAGCATCATTTTCAACCTTATTCGCTGCTGGAATGCCGTGTGGATTTGCAGCATTATCGCCAGTCAAGACCATGGTATCAAAGCTCATTTCATAGCCCTCACGTTTCATAGCAAAGTCGATTTGGGCGATGATATCTGTCTCAGTCTTATCAAGAGAAATATTGTCAAAACCAACATTGACAGCCTTGTCTGCATAGAGACCTGCCACCATCATTTTTTGCACTTCGTCAGCTGATTTGATGAGGCGCATGCGTTGGATACGAGGTGTGAGGTTTTCAAACTCAGCAGTTTCAAAGACTATTTTCAAGCCATGGTATTTGGTCAAGATGAGATTGTCAAACTCAACAGCGACACGTTTGAAGTCAAGCTGTGGAAGAGCATGTTTCATTTTTTGCCATGGATTTTCAGAATCCACATAGCCCACAACTGGGAAGGAAACAGTGCTAGTAGCACGCTCAACTTCAAGGGCTGGGACAAAGAGGAGGGGTTCTTGATCCGCTAGGATAAAAAGGAACATTTGGCGTTCATGGGGATCACTGTAAAAGCCAGTGAGGTAATTGATTGTGACGGGGTCAGATACGACAGCGACGTCTAGTTTTTCTGATTCAAGATATGTTACGATTTGTTGTAATTTAGACATATGCTACCTTCTTTCTACTCCTCTATTTTGGCAAAAAAAGAGAGAAAATGCAAGGGAGAAGGGTAAAAGAAAAGACAAAAAGAACTCCGACAAGATAACGGAGTTCTTTGATATAATTTCCCTTTGTTTAAGAAAAGTCAGCCTTGCTTTTGACGTCGCTGTATTCTTCAGCGATTTCTTGACTGAGGATGTCCTCATAGGCAGGAAGTTGGATGTCCTGACCATATTTCTTCTTGAGGGCTGTAGTGACTAGGCGATAAGCCAGATTGGCATTGCGAGAGAGAATAGGCCCGTGGAAGTAAGAACCGAAAACATTTTTATAATGAACCCCTTCGCCGACTTTTTCTTCGTTGTTTCCATTACCATAGACAACCTGTCCCAGCGGTTTTTGGTCATCCGAGAGGAAGGTACGGCCCTGATGATTCTCAAATCCATAGTAAGTTTCATTGAAATCTTCATTATGAATCTTGATGTCACCGATAAAACGGTTATTGGTCTGGTTGAGGGTGTAGTGACCCATGACACCTAGCCCTTCGATACGTCTCCCTGAAGCTTCAACATAATACTGACCCAATAGTTGGAACCCACCGCAGATAGCCAGAATCACACCGTCGTTTTGGATGTAGTTGTCAATGCTTTCTTTTTTAGCAGGTAGGTCATCTGCAATGATACTCTGTTCAAAGTCTTGACCGCCACCGAAAAAGGCAATGTCGTAGTGATTTTCATCAAAGTCATCATGGAGAGAAACAATGTCAACCGTTACATGGGCTCCTAGTTTTTCAGCCACATACTTGAGCATGAGGATATTTCCATTATCCCCATAGGTATTCATGAGATTTCCGTAGAGGTGGGCAATGTTGAGCTGATAGGGGTAATTGCCAGCTTTTGAGGAAAGTGAAGTATAAACCATTAGTTCATCTCCTTTCTAACAATCTGACGACTAGCCAGCAGTTCGCGGAATTCAAGCATAGCAGTATAGGTAGCCAGAATATAAGCATGCTTGCAGTCTTGGTTCTCAATGGTCTTAAGAACTTGCTCCAGACTACTTGTTTCAGTAATTTTATCAGCTGGATAGCCAGTTACTCGTAGACGACGTGCGATTTCAGAATGGCGAACACCGCCAGCGTTGATTTCGGGAATGTCCATGTCAGTGATTTGTTCAAAATCAGCATCCCAGATCCAGCTGGTATCAATTCCGTCTGCATAGTTAGCGTTAAGGAGGACAGATAGGCTAAATGGATAAGGTGCTAGTTTAATCATTTCGATAGCTTGGGTCGCACCGACTGGATTTTTAATTAAGACAAGGGTACATTCCTTGTCACCGATATGGAAGGTTTCTTGGCGTCCAAAGACAGCACGGCTCTTATCAAATCCCTGCTTGATGAGTTGTGAATCTGCACCAAGGAAACGGGCGATGGCAACCGCAGCTAGGGCGTTGTAGATATTGTAGAGACCACCGATTTGAATGCCATATTCTTGTCCGTCAATGACAAAGCGAGAGCGATTGTTGGTCAACTCAACTAGTTCTGTCAAGCGATAGTCGAGATCAGGACGTTTACATCCACAACCTTCACAGATATAGGCCCCCAAGTTTGCATAGGTATTGAACTCGTATTTGAGGATGCCTTGACAGTCAGGGCAGAGGATTCCTTCGGTATTATAGTGAGCCAGTTGGGCTGGGCCTTTCTCCAAGTCAAAACCAAAATACTGTACAGGATTTGGAATAGCTGGCTTGTAGAAAAGTGGACTATCTCCATTAAGGAGAACAGTGGCAGTAGGCACCTTACGAATAGCATTCAAAATCATCTTGTAAGTTGTGTAAATCTCACCATAGCGGTCCATCTGGTCACGGAAGATATTCGTGATGACAAAAAGGCTTGGCTGGATATAGTCGCAGATACGAGATAGACTGGCTTCATCGATTTCTAGAACGGCAATATTTTTCCCAGTTTTTGAAGATTTGGCTGTTAAGAAGGTTGTCGCAATTCCTGTAATCATGTTGGCACCGCTTGGGTTGGTCAGAACTTGACCATAAACCTCTTTTAAAATGCCGACAGTGAGGGCAGTTGTTAGGGTTTTTCCGTTGGTTCCAGTGACCACGACAATCTCGTAGTTCTTAGCTAGGTTTTGTAAAATATCTTTATCAAATTGAAGGGCGACTTTTCCTGGAAGCGTACTTCCACGGCCAAGACGGCTTAAAATGAAGTGGGAAGAACGCCCAGCAAGAAGGCCCAAAGTAGTTTTTAATTTCATGTTTCTATTATATCATAAAAGAGGGAAAAGACAGATTTGATACTCAATGAAAATCAAAGAGCAAACTAGGAAGCTAGCCGCAGGTTGCTCAAAATACTGTTTTGAGGTTGCAGATAGAACTGACGAAGTCAGTAACCATACCTACGGCAAGGTGAAGCTGACGTGGTTTGAAGAGATTTTCGAAGAGTATGAGATTTCGCAGAAATGAAAACAGCCCTCAGAGGGCTGTTCAATACGATTGAATCTTAACTTAAATCGCAAACAAGTCATTCAAGTTCTCAGCCAAGGTTGGGTGAGTGAAGATTTGTTTTGTGAAGTAAGTGTAAGGAATCTTGTTGTCCATAGCAACAGTGATGATGTTGATGATTTCTTGAGAACCTTCTGAGAAGATGCTTGCTCCAAGAATTTCTTTTGTTTCAGTATTAACCACAGCTTTGAAAGCTCCACGAAGGTCTCCATTTACGTGACCACGAGGCATTGCTGCAACAGGAATTTCCTTCACAGCGTATGGAAGTTTCAAATCAGCTGCTTGGCTTTCAGTTAAACCAACTTGTGAAAGGGCAGGTGTGATGAACATAGTATTTGGTACATTGAGACGGTCTTCAAGTGTGTAGCTGCCATCTCCAGCAAGGTAGCTGTATACAACACGGAAGTCATCAAGTGAAATGTAAGTAAATTGAAGGCCACCGTTGACATCCCCAACTGCAAAGACACCAGGAACGTTTGTTTGACAATGTTTGTCTACTTTAATAGCGCCGCGTTCAGTTAGTTCAATATCTGTATTTTCAAGTTGAAGTGGTTCTACATTTGGTTTGCGGCCAGTTGCGTAAAGAAGGGCATCGAAACGGTAAGTTTCATTTTCAGTTACGACAAGCACTTGGTCGCCGTCGTTTTTGATTTCAGTAGTACGGATGTTTTGAAGCAGTTCAATACCATCTTCTTCCATGTATTGTTTAGCAAGAGCTGCGATGGAAGGTTCTGCACGAGGAAGGAAAGTATCCAAGGCATCTAGGACTGTAACCTTGCTTCCAAGTTTGTTGTAAAGACCAGCAAATTCAAGACCGATATTTCCACCACCAAGGACTCCAAGTTTTTCAGGCAATTTGTCCAAGTTTTGGATACCTGTTGAATCAAAGACATTTTTGCTTGTAGCAAGTCCAGGGATTGGCAAGACGTTTGAAACAGCACCAGTGTTGATGACGATAGTTTCAGCAGTCAGTTCTTGTTTTTCATCACCAGCTTGGATTTCGATGATTTTATTTGAAAGGAAGTGAGCTTCCGCATCAAAGATATCTACGCCAGTGCCAGCAACAGTCGCATAGTTTTTACCGTTGAGACGACCAGTGATCGTGTTTTTGGTAGCAATGACTTCTTCAAAAGACAAGTCTTTCTCAGCAGCAACTAGCAAAGTTTTTGTTGGGATACAACCGATGTTGATACAAGTTCCACCGTACATAGCTTTGCTACGTTCAACGAGGGCAACTTTTTTGCCAGCTGAAGCCAATTTACCAGCTAGTGTTTTACCAGCTTTACCAAATCCGATAACGATTAAATCATAAGTTAACATTTATCTTCCTCCTATTTCGAATTTCATTCTAGCACAAGAAAAAAACTTTTGCACAATTCTGCTACGCTTTAAAAAAGTTTATGAAATAGTGGAAATTTCATCCTCATTTTCTAAGGAAAATCGTTTACATGACATTATCGACGGATTTAGCTATCTTTTGTTCTAGTCTTGTGTTATACTAGATAGGTTGCAAAGAAAACAGTACTTTTCTTTTGTGGAAAAGAAGCAACACGATTTTGTATCCAGTATATGAAAATACGTCATAAAAAGAAAAGTATAAACTAAGCCCTATAGGGTGGCTTCGCACCACCTTTAGAAAGAAGAATAACGTGAAATTTAATGAATTAAACTTGTCTGCTGATTTGCTAGCAGAGATTGAAAAAGCTGGTTTTGTAGAAGCCAGTCCGATCCAAGAACAAACCATTCCCTTGGCCCTTGAAGGCAAGGACGTTATCGGTCAAGCTCAGACTGGTACAGGAAAAACTGCAGCCTTTGGCTTGCCTACCCTTGAAAAAATCCGTACAGAAGAAGCGACCATCCAAGCTTTGGTCATCGCTCCAACTCGTGAACTCGCTGTCCAAAGTCAAGAAGAACTCTTCCGCTTTGGCCGTAGCAAGGGAGTCAAAGTTCGCTCAGTATATGGCGGATCAAGCATTGAAAAACAAATTAAGGCTCTAAAATCTGGTGCCCATATCGTGGTGGGAACACCTGGTCGTCTCTTGGACTTGATTAAACGCAAGGCCTTGAAATTACAAGACCTTGAAACCCTTATCCTTGACGAAGCGGATGAAATGCTCAACATGGGCTTCCTTGAAGACATCGAAGCCATCATCTCCCGTGTCCCTGAAAGCCGTCAAACCTTACTTTTCTCAGCAACTATGCCAGATGCCATCAAACGTATCGGTGTTCAGTTTATGAATGAACCTGAGCATGTCAAGATTGCGGCTAAGGAATTGACAACAGAATTGGTTGACCAATACTATATCCGAGTCAAAGAACAAGAAAAATTTGATACCATGACTCGTCTTATGGATGTGGAACAACCAGAACTTGCTATCGTATTTGGTCGTACCAAACGTCGTGTGGATGAATTGACTCGTGGTCTGAAAATCCGTGGCTTCCGTGCTGAAGGAATTCATGGGGACCTAGACCAAAACAAACGTCTTCGTGTCCTTCGTGACTTCAAAAACGGAAATCTCGATGTTTTGGTTGCGACAGACGTTGCAGCGCGTGGTTTGGATATTTCAGGTGTGACCCATGTCTATAACTACGATATTCCACAAGATCCTGAAAGTTATGTTCACCGTATCGGTCGTACAGGTCGTGCTGGTAAGTCAGGTCAATCGATTACCTTTGTTGCTCCAAACGAAATGGGCTACCTTCAAATTATTGAAAACTTGACTAAGAAGCGCATGAAAGGTCTCAAACCTGCAAGTGCAGAAGAAGCCTTCCAAGCTAAGAAACAAGTAGCGCTCAAGAAAATCGAACGTGATTTTGCAGATGAGACAATCCGTGGCAACTTTGAGAAATTTGGCAAGGACGCTCGTAAGCTAGCTACTGAATTTACTCCAGAAGAATTGGCCATGTATATCTTGAGTCTGACAGTCCAAGATCCGGATAGCCTTCCAGAAGTGGAGATTGCGCGTGAAAAACCATTACCGTTCAAACCATCAGGTAATGGCTTCGGTGGTAAAGGTAAGGGAGGTCGTCGTGGAGATGACCGTCGTGATCGCGATCGCCGTGGCAATGGTCGCCGTGATGATTTCAAAAAAGGCAGTCGTGGAAATGATCGTTATGATAAGGAAAAACGTTACCGTAAGGATAATAAAAAACCACGCACTACTTCAAGCGAAAAGAAAACAGGCTTTGTTATTCGTAACAAGGGCGATAAATAAGAAAAAGCGGTTCAAAATGAATCGCTTTTTTATATAAGGAGACCGAATGGAAAAAGAAAGATAAATAAAATAGATATATTATCTTCTTGTAATATTATTATACACAAAAATAGGGAGCTTGTCAATAGAAAAGAAGCAATTTAATTAAAAATATTCTTGTTTTTTCAAATTGCAATTAAATAAGCAATTTTCAGATAATAATTGAAAATTCAACCTGTTTATGTTATAATGATAGCGATTAAATTCGAGGTGAAAAATGGCACATTTATTAGAAAAAACTAGAAAAATTACTTCTATCCTGAAGCGCTCGGAGGAGCAGTTACAGGAAGAACTTCCCTACAATGCGATTACCCGTCAATTGGCAGATATCATTGATTGTAATGCTTGTATTGTAAACAGCAAGGGTCGTCTCCTTGGCTATTTTATGCGTTATAAAACCAATACAGATCGCGTGGAGCAATTCTTCCAAACTAAGATTTTCCCGGATGACTATGTACAGGGCGCGAACATGATTTACGATACAGAAGCCAATCTGACAGTTGATCATGATTTGAGTATTTTCCCTGTGGAAAGTCGTGCCGATTTTCCAGATGGCTTGACTACTATTGCACCGATTCATGTGTCAGGGATTCGTTTAGGTTCTTTGATTATTTGGCGCAATGATAAGAAATTCGAAGATGAGGACTTGATCCTTGTTGAGATTGCCAGTACCGTTGTTGGGATTCAGCTCCTCAACTTCCAACGTGAAGAAGATGAGAAAAATATCCGTCGCCGTACTGCTGTTACCATGGCCGTCAATACCCTTTCTTACTCAGAACTCCGTGCTGTTTCAGCTATTTTAGGGGAATTAAACGGAATCGAAGGTCAGTTGACTGCGTCAGTGATTGCAGACCGTATTGGGATTACCCGTTCGGTGATTGTCAATGCCCTTCGTAAACTTGAGTCTGCTGGGATTATTGAAAGTCGCTCACTTGGAATGAAGGGAACCTACCTTAAGGTCTTGATTTCAGATATTTTTGAAGAAGTGAAGAAAAGAGATTACTAATGACTAAGGCTTTAATTTCGATTGATTATACAGAAGATTTTGTTGCTGATAGTGGAAAATTGACAGCAGGTGCTCCAGCTCAGGCAATTTCGGAAGCTATTAGCAAGGTGACTCGGTTAGCTTTTGAACGCGGAGATTACATCTTCTTTACTATCGATGCTCATGAGGAAAACGATTGTTTCCATCCAGAAAGTAAACTATTTCCTCCTCATAATTTGATTGGGACTAGTGGGCGTAATTTATACGGAGATTTGGGAGTCTTCTATCAAGAGCATGGTTCAGACAGTCGTGTCTTTTGGATGGATAAACGTCATTACTCAGCTTTTTCAGGGACTGACCTGGATATCCGTTTGAGAGAGCGGAGAGTGTCTACCGTTATCTTAACAGGTGTCTTGACGGATATCTGTGTCCTACATACAGCTATAGATGCTTATAATCTAGGATATGACATCGAGATTGTTAAACCAGCCGTTGCTTCCATCTGGCCTGAAAATCATCAATTTGCTCTAGGTCATTTCAAAAATACACTTGGAGCTAAATTAGTAGATGAAAATCTAAATGAAATTTCTGAGTAATTTGGTTGATGAAATGAAAAAAATTGAAAAAAAGTGTTGACAAGCATCCCAAAAGTTGATATACTAGTAAAGTAATCGACGCGGGGATGGCGGAATTGGCAGACGCGCAGGACTAAGGATCCTGTGACCGCTTTAGGTCGTGAGGGTTCAAGTCCCTCTCTCCGCATAGGATAAGAGTTAGCTTAGGCTAGCTCTTTTGTTTTTATATAATTCAAGTAGAGCAAAAAAATTTGCTCTTTTTTTGTATTTCATAAACATTTCATATTTGGGTTTTATAATAGTCTTACAAATATGGAGGTGACGAATGAATCCAATCCAAAGAGCTTGGGCTTATGTCAGCAGAAAACGACTGAGAAGTTTTATTTTATTTCTGATTTTGTTTGTCCTATTGGTTGGAATTTCAGCCTGTTTGACTCTGATGAAGTCCAACAAAACAGTGGAAACCAATCTTTACAAATCACTCAACACATCTTTTTCTATTAAGAAGATAGAAAATGGTCAGACCTTCAAGCTGTCGGACCTAGTATCTGTAAGCAAGATTAAGGGACTGGAAAATGTTTCTCCTGAACTCGAGACGGTCGCAAAACTAAAAGACAAGGAAGCAGTGAGTGGTGAGCAGAGCGTCGAACGTGATGATTTGTCAGCAGCGGACAAGAATTTGGTTAGCTTAACGGCTCTTGAGGATTCATCCAAGGATGTGACCTTTACTAGTTCGGCTTTCAATCTAAAAGAAGGGCGACACCTTCAAAAAGGGGATTCCAATAAAATTCTGATCCACGAAGAGTTGGCTAAGAAGAATAGTCTTTCACTTCATGACAAGATTGCCTTAGATGCTGGTCAGTCAGAAACTGGTAAAGGACAAACTGTCGAGTTTGAAATCGTCGGAATCTTCTCTGGTAAAAAACAAGAGAAATTTACAGGCTTGTCTTCAGACTTCAGTGAAAACCAGGTCTTTACAGACTATGAAAGTAGCCAAAGCCTTTTGGGAAATGGTGAATCTCTAGTCAGTGCAGCTCGCTTCTATGTAGAAAATCCTAAGGAAATGGACGGACTCATGAAGCAGGTGGAAAACTTGGCCTTGGAAAATCAAGGCTATCAAGTCGAGAAGGAAAATAAGGCCTTTGAACAAATCAAGGACTCAGTTGCTACCTTCCAAACATTTCTGACCATCTTCCTTTATGGGATGTTGATAGCTGGAGCAGGGGCCTTAATTCTGGTCTTATCTCTCTGGTTGAGAGAAAGGGTCTATGAAGTGGGGATTTTACTGGCACTTGGAAAAGGCAAGAGCTCGATTTTCCTACAATTTTCTTTAGAGGTTGTTTTGGTGTCTCTCGGTGCTTTGCTTCCAGCATTTGTTGCAGGAAACGCAATCACATCTTACCTACTCCAAACCCTACTAGCAAGTGGAGATCAGACATCTCTACAAGACACGCTAGCTAAAGCAAGCAGTTTATCAACCAACATCCTATCTTTTGCAGAATCCTATGTTTTTCTAGTTCTGCTTAGTTGCTTGTCTGTAGCCCTTTGTTTCCTATTCTTATTTAGAAAATCACCGAAAGAAATTTTATCATCTATTAGTTAAGAAGGAGAAATCATGACTTTATTACAATTACAAGATGTTACCTACCGTTATAAGAACACTGCAGAAGCAGTTTTATATCAGATCAATTATAATTTTGAGCCCGGGAAATTTTACAGTATCATTGGTGAGTCAGGAGCAGGAAAATCTACTCTCTTGTCCTTACTTGCTGGTCTAGATAGTCCTGTTGAAGGTTCGATTCTTTTTCAAGGAGAGGACATTCGTAAGAAGGGGTATTCTTACCATCGCATGCACCATATTTCCTTGGTCTTTCAAAATTATAATTTGATAGATTATCTTTCTCCACTGGAAAATATCCGCTTGGTCAACAAAAAGGCAAGCAAGGATACACTTCTTGAGCTTGGTTTGGATGAAAGTCAGATCAGGCGGAATGTTCTCCAGTTATCAGGTGGTCAACAGCAACGTGTTGCCATTGCTCGTAGTTTGGTATCAGAAGCTCCAGTTATTCTAGCGGATGAGCCAACGGGAAATTTGGACCCTAAAACTGCTGGAGATATTGTCGAACTGCTTAAATCACTTGCCCAGAAAACAGGTAAATGTGTCATTGTCGTCACCCACAGTAAAGAAGTGGCACAAGCGTCAGATATTACACTTGAGTTGAAGGACAAGAAACTGACTGAAACTCGCAATACTAGTAAATAATTTGAGCTTGTTTTGATAGAATTATAAAACAAAATCTAGAAAGGGAACCTATGTTACACAACGCATTTGCCTATGTTACAAGGAAGTTTTTCAAATCGATTGTCATCTTCCTGATTATTCTCCTCATGGCAAGCTTGAGTTTGGTCGGCTTGTCGATCAAGGGAGCTACTGCCAAGGCTTCTCAGGAGACATTTAAAAATATCACCAATAGCTTCTCCATGCAAATCAATCGTCGCGTTAATCAAGGGACGCCACGTGGTGCTGGGAATATCAAGGGTGAAGATATCAAAAAAATCACCGAAAACAAGGCCATCGAGTCTTATGTTAAACGCATTAATGCCATTGGAGATTTGACTGGATATGAACTCATCGAAACGCCAGATACCAAGAAAAATCTGACACCTGACCGTGCCAAACATTTTGGAAGTAGCTTGATGATTACAGGTGTCAATGACTCCTCTAAAGAAGACAAGTTTGTCTCTGGTTCTTATAAGCTGGTCGAAGGAGAACACCTAACAAACGACGACAAGGACAAGATCCTCATGCACAAGGACTTGGCAGCCAAATACGGCTGGAAAGTAGGGGACAAGGTTAAACTAGACTCTAATATCTACGATGCAGACAATGAAAAAGGTGCCAAGGAAACAGTCGAAGTGACAATCAAGGGACTCTTTGATGGTCATAATAAGTCAGCAGTAACCTACTCACAAGAACTCTATGAAAATACAGCTATCACAGACATTCACACTGCTGCAAAACTTTATGGATACACAGAAGACACAGCTATTTATGGGGATGCAACCTTCTTTGTAACAGCGGACAAGAACTTGGATGATGTCATGAAAGAGTTGAATGGCATCAGTGGTATCAACTGGAAGAGCTACACACTCGTTAAGAGTTCCTCTAACTACCCAGCTCTAGAGCAATCCATTTCTGGTATGTACAAGATGGCCAACCTCCTCTTCTGGGGTAGCTTGAGCTTCTCAGTCCTTCTCCTTGCACTCTTGCTTAGTCTTTGGATCAACGCCCGTCGCAAGGAAGTGGGAATCCTCCTCTCTATTGGTCTCAAGCAGGCAAGTATCTTGGGTCAATTCATTACTGAATCCATCTTGATTGCCATCCCTGCTCTTGTTTCTGCTTACTTCTTAGCCAACTACACAGCTCGTGCCATCGGAAACACTGTTCTTGCCAATGTCACTTCAGGTGTTGCTAAACAGGCTAGCAAGGCTGCTCAAGCCTCTAACCTTGGTGGTGGTGCAGAAGTAGATGGCTTTAGTAAGACCTTATCGAGTCTAGACATTTCTATTCAGACATCAGACTTTATCATCGTCTTTGTCCTTGCATTGGTTCTAGTGGTTCTCGTTATGGCACTTGCTTCAAGCAATCTCCTTAGAAAACAACCAAAAGAGCTCTTGCTGGATGGTGAATAAGTTTGAAAAAATTATTCTGGAATAAAAACTACATCTTGTTTTTCTATTCAAGAAAGGTGGATAGAGAATGGATATTTAACAATACAAAATAGAGCCGAAAGCAGTGGTGAAAATCATTGCTTTCAATCGCTTTCTTTGTACTTTTGCTGGTGGATATGATATACTAAAATCGTGGAGTTCAGTGGAAGGAAAATTTGCAATTTCTATATTCAAATATGCATAAAAATTTATTCATAATTTGCTTTTAAATAGAAAACCCGTAGATATCTATCCAGACTGCAAAGGTAGACAGGCCTGCTGTGGCTGAGTTTGCCTTTTTAAAAAATATAAAATAGTGAGGAAAACAATGAGACAAACAAATGTTAGAGGGACATTATCCCTACGTGGCTTTAGAAAATTAAGAACTGGTGCAATTGTTGCGACAGGTGTGATTTTATTGGGGCTGGGCTTTTTAGCTCCAACTGTATCAGCTAATGAACAAGATGGTGTTTGGGTAGCCAGAACAGTTGCAGAGGTAAAAGCTGATATTCAACATATAGACAATTTATCACACTACACAATTAAGTGGGGAGATACACTGAGTGCTATTAGTGAAGCAACAGGGCTATCTGTTGATAGTTTGGTTGAGATAAATCGTATTGCAAATAGAGATTTGATTTTTGCTAATAATAAATTGTATTTTAGCGAAGAGGCTTTTCTAAAAGATGGAAATACAGAAGTCAAAAGACAGCGAGTGTCGATTGATAATTCTGGTAGCTGTCAAAGTTATGAAGTTGAAACAAAGACAGATACTGTAACTGGAGAGCAAACTACTACAGTTAAACAAACGACACCAGTAGTTGTGGAAACACCAGCAGTATCGGTAGCGAAAGCAGAAGAACCAGTAGCAGGCACAACGCCGAAAGCAGAAGAACCAGCAGCGGCTACAACGCCAAAAGCGGAAGAACCAGCAGCTCCAGCGCCGAAAGCGGAAGTACCAGCAGCTCCAGCGCCGAAAGCAGACGAGCCAGCAGCTCCAGCGCCGAAAGCAGAGGAGCCAGTGACCCCAGCGCCGAAAGAAGAGACTCCATCGATCCCAGCGCCGAAAGCAGAGGAGCCAGCGACACCAGCACCGAAAGTGGAAACACCAGCAACTCCAGCACCGAAAGCAGAAGAGCCAGTGACCCCAGCGCCGAAAGTGGAAGAACCAGTGACCCCAGCGCCAAAAGTGGAAGAGCCAGTAATTCCAGCACCGACAGAAGAGAAGCCAGCAACTCCAGCGCCGAAAGCAGAGGAGCCAGCGACACCAGCGCCAAAAGTGGAAGAGCCAGTGACCCCAGCGCCGAAAGTGGAAGAGCCAGCAACCCCAGCACCGAAAGTGGAAGAGCCATCGACTCCAGCACCGAAAGTGGAAGAACCAACGACCCCAGCACCGAAAGCAGAAGAACCAACGACTCCAGCGCCGAAAGAAGAGACTCCATCAACTCCAACACCGAAAGCAGAAGAACCAGTGACCCCAGCGCCAAAAGTGGAAGAGCCAGTAACTCCAGCACCGAAAGCTGAAGAGCCAGTAACTCCAGCACCGAAAGTGGAAGAACCAGTGACCCCAGCACCGAAAGCAGAAGAACCAGTGACTCCAGCGCCGAAAGCAGAAGAGCCATCGACTCCAGCACCGAAAGCGGAAGAACCAGTGACTCCAGCGCCGAAAGCAGAAGAGCCATCGACTCCAGCACCGAAAGTGGAAGAACCAGTGACTCCAGCGCCGAAAGCAGAAGAGCCATCGACTCCAGCACCGAAAGTGGAAGAACCAGTGACTCCAGCGCCGAAAGCAGAAGAGCCATCGACTCCAGCACCGAAAGTGGAAGAACCAGTGACTCCAGCGCCGACAGAAGAGAAACCATCAACTCCAACACCGAAAGCAGAAGAGCCAACGACCCCAGCACCGAAAGTGGAAGATCCATCAACTCCAGCACCAAAAGCAGAAGAGCCATCGACACCAGCACCGAAAGCAGAAGAGTCAACGACCCCAGCACCGAAAGCAGAAGAACCAGCAGCTCCAGCGCCGAAAGCAGAAGAACCATCGACTCCAGCTCCGAAAGCGGAAGATCCATCAACTCCAGCGCCGAAAACTGAAGAAGAAAAGTTATTAGAGGAAACTAAACAGGATAGCATAAGAGAAAATATTGACGCAGTTGTTAATATTAAATTAGTGGAAATTGAAAAGATTGAAAATTCAGCTGAAAAAGAAGAATTAAAAGCAAAATTAGCTGAGTTAAGGAAGAATGCAGTAGATGACATTAAAAATGCTAAAGATGAAGAAGAGGCACTAGAACTTACAGAAAAACATCAAAATATAATTAATTCTCTTGAAATATCTGGTGAAAAATATACAGCACCAAATTATAACAAAGATAATTTAACAAATGGTCGTAATGAAGGTACTACTATTGACAATGGAAGCACAGCGATAGGACATGGATCAGGTGAAGCTCCAACACAACCTTCTTCAACTTCAGAAAGAGGTTCAAGTTTTAGAAATGCTCCATCAGTTCAAGCAAGAGCAAGAAGAGTGGCACGTTCAACATCAGAACCAGATGGAACTGTAAATATTAGCTATAACTTCGCTGGAATGCCAGATATTCATGGTTTCCTATCTGACCCGGGAGAAGATAACACTGTCACAATTCCTGCTGGAACGAGTGAATCACAGGCAAAAGAGCTAGTAAAAGAAAAAATTCAAGCCAAGATAAAAGACCTAGCTGCTAGAGGGTATTATGTGAAAAATGACATTATTTTTGAACAAGATACTACTGTGAAAAATTATAACTACGTAGTCACTTTCACTAAGGAGGCTACAGGAACTACAGGTTTCAGAATGGCGCCAGCAGTTCAACCGCGCGCTAGTAGAAATCGTAGAAGTCTAGAACAGCCAGCTCCTCATAAGGTCAAAGTCAATGTTTTTTATAACTTTGATCAAATGAAAGATATTGCAGGTTTACTAGGAGATATCAATGGCACTTCTCTTGAAATCGCGGAAGGTTTATCAAATGAACAGGTGAAAGCAGCGGTCAAGAGCCAAGTTGAAGCTAAGAAAGAAGAGTTGAGCAAACGCGGCTATACTTTCAAAGAGGACTATGTATATCAAGCTAATGGGAAAGATTATAATTACGTTGTAACATTTTCAAAAGCAGCTAAATAATTTTCATTCTATAGAGAGTGAAATGCAAGCAGAGAGAGCGATAGGCTCTCTTTGTTTTATCTAGTGGTCAGTTGCTTACAGACAAAAGGCCAGTAAGAGGCTATAATAGAAATAGAGTAGGTATTTATTCTAATACTCTTCGAAAATCTCTTCAAACCACGTCAGCTTCCATCTGCAACCTCAAAACAGTGTTTTGAGCAACCTGTGGCTAGCTTCCTAGTTTGCTTTTTGATTTTCATTGAGTATAAGAAAAATAAAAAATAGAGAGCAGTTAAAGTATGAAAATTTTAATTGTAGAAGATGAAGAGATGATCCGTGAGGGGATCAGTGACTATTTGACGGATTGTGGCTATGAAACTATTGAGGCGGCAGACGGTCAGGAAGCTCTGGAAAAATTTTCCAGCTATGAAGTAGCCTTGGTTTTACTGGATATCCAAATGCCCAAGCTCAATGGTCTAGAAGTCCTAGCTGAGATTCGTAAAACTAGTCAGGTTCCTGTCTTGATGTTGACAGCTTTTCAGGATGAGGAATACAAGATGAGTGCCTTTGCTTCGCTCGCAGATGGCTATCTGGAAAAGCCCTTCTCCCTCTCCCTCTTAAAAGTGAGGGTGGACGCGATTTTCAAGCGCTATTATGATATGGGACGAGTCTTCTCCTATAAGGATGCCAAGGTAGATTTTGAAAGCTACAGTGCAAGTCTAGCAGGTGAGGAAGTAGCTATCAATGCTAAAGAGTTGGAAATTCTGGACTATCTGGTGAAAAATGAAGGCCGGGCCTTGACTCGTTCTCAGATTATCGATGCCGTCTGGAAAGCGACAGATGAGGTTCCCTTTGACCGTGTCATTGATGTCTATATCAAGGAACTGCGGAAAAAGTTAGACTTGGACTGCATCCTCACTGTGCGCAATGTTGGTTATAAATTGGAGCGAAAATGAAACGAACAGGTTTATTTACAAAGATATTTATCTACACCTTCTCGATTTTTAGTGTTCTGGTTATCTGCCTTCATTTAGCTATTTATTTTCTTTTTCCTTCGACTTATCTGAGTCATCGTCAGGAAACCATTGGTCAGAAAGCGACAGCCATTGCCCAGTCCCTAGAAGGAAAGGATAGGCAGAGCATCGAGCAAGTGTTAGACTTGTATTCCCAGACTAGTGATATCAAGGGGGTCGTTAAGGGCGAGATGACCGAGGACAAGTTGGAAGTCAAGGACAGCCTTCCTCTGGACACAGACCGCCAGACTACTTCCCTCTTTATCGAAGAGCGTGAGGTGAAAACGCAAGATGGTAGCACTATGACTCTCCAGTTTTTAGCGTCCATGGATTTGCAAAAGGAAGCAGAGCAGATTAGTCTCCAGTTTCTTCCCTATACCTTGTTGGCATCCTTTCTAATTTCTCTTTTGGTAGCCTACATATATGCTCGGACTATCGTTGCCCCGATTTTGGAAATCAAGCGGGTGACCCGACGGATGATGGATTTGGATGCCCAAGTGCGATTGCGCGTGGATTCCAAGGATGAGATTGGTGATCTCAAGGAACAAATCAATAGCCTCTACCAGCATCTTTTGACTGTTATTGCGGACTTGCATGACAAGAATGAAGCTATTCTCCAGCTGGAGAAGATGAAGGTCGAATTCCTACGAGGGGCTTCTCATGAATTGAAAACACCTCTGGCTAGTTTGAAAATCCTGATCGAAAACATGAAAGAAAATGTCGGTCGTTATAAGGATAGAGACCGCTATCTGGGAGTAGCCTTAGGAATTGTGGATGAGCTCAATCACCACGTTCTCCAGATACTTTCTCTCTCGTCTGTGCAGGAATTGCGAGATGATAGGGAAGAAATTGATTTGCTCCAGATGACGCAAAGTCTAGTCAAGGATTATGCCTTGCTAGCCAAGGAAAGAGAGCTTCAGATTGATAATAGCTTGTCCCATCAGCAGGCTTATCTAAATCCATCAGTTATGAAGTTGATTTTGTCTAACCTCATCAGTAATGCCATCAAGCACTCTGCTCCAGGTAGTTTGGTTCGCATTGGAGAAAGAGAAGGGGAACTTTTTATAGAAAATAGCTGCAGTCCAGAAGAACAAGAAAAACTAGCCCAGTCTTTTTCTGACAATGCTAGTCGCAAGGCCAAGGGTTCTGGAATGGGGATCTTTGTGGTTAAGAGTCTATTGGAACATGAAAAATTAGCTTATCGTTTCGAGATGGAGGATAATTGCTTAACCTTCTTCATAGCCTTTCCAAAAGTCGCCCAAGACTAGGGATAGAAAGGGTTTACATAGATGAAGCTAGAAGAAATTCAATCGAAACTGCGAGAAAAACTAGATTTTTTTGTCAAAAAGTGATAAAATGAACAATGTAAATGGGATGACCCATAAAAATATACAGGAGGCCTGATAAAATGGCAATCGTTTCAGCAGAAAAATTTGTCCAAGCAGCTCGTGACAACGGTTATGCAGTTGGTGGATTTAACACAAACAACCTTGAGTGGACTCAAGCTATCTTGCGCGCAGCAGAAGCTAAAAAAGCTCCAGTTTTGATCCAAACTTCAATGGGTGCTGCTAAATACATGGGTGGTTACAAAGTTGCTCGCAACTTGATCGCTAACCTTGTTGAATCAATGGGTATCACTGTACCAGTAGCTATCCACCTTGACCACGGTCACTACGAAGATGCACTTGAGTGTATCCGAGTTGGTTATACTTCAGTTATGTTTGATGGTTCACACCTTCCAGTTGAAGAAAACCTTGAAAAAGCTCGTAAAGTTGTAGAATTTGCTCATGCAAATGGTGTATCAGTGGAAGCTGAAGTTGGTACTATCGGTGGTGAAGAAGACGGAATCATCGGTGATGGTGAATTGGCTCCAATCGAAGACGCTAAAGCAATGGTTGAAACTGGTATCGACTTCTTGGCAGCTGGTATCGGTAACATCCACGGTCCTTACCCAGAAAACTGGAAAGGTCTTCACCTTGATCACTTGCAAAAATTGACTGAAGCTGTTCCAGGATTCCCAATCGTATTGCACGGTGGTTCAGGTATTCCTGATGAGCAAATCCAAGCAGCTATCAAACTTGGTGTTGCGAAAGTTAACGTTAACACAGAATGCCAAATCGCATTCGCTAACGCAACTCGTAAATTTGCTCGTGATTACGAAGCAAACGAAGCAGAATACGACAAGAAAAAACTCTTCGACCCACGTAAATTCTTGGCTGACGGTGTAAAAGCTATCCAAGCATCAGTTGAAGAACGTATCGACGTATTCGGTTCAGAAGGTAAAGCTTAATCTAGCTGAATAATACAGATGAAACCTACCCATTGGGTGGGTTTTTTGGTGTTTTAAGGAGACTATTAAGCCAGAATTTTGGACTAATACTCTTCGAAAATCTTTTCAAACCACGTCAGTTTTATCTGAAACCTCAAAGCTGTGCTTTGAGCTACCTGCATCTAGCTCCCTAGTTTGCTCTTTGATTTTCATTGAGTATAAAATACCATTTTAAGAGAGAAATTTCTAATTTCATAAACTTTAGGCAAACGCTTGCATTCTAGTTTTTATTGGACTATAATAGGTTGGTATAAAGCCTTCTGTAATAATATTGAGAAGGTGTAGAAAGTAAGGATTTAGAATATTTGTAGTCAAAAATACAATGTTGCAATTCCTTACCATAGGGAGATAGATATGGCAATGATAGAAGTGGAACATCTTCAGAAAAATTTTGTGAAGACTGTTAAGGAACCGGGATTGAAGGGGGCATTACGCTCCTTTATTCATCCTGAAAAACAGACCTTTGAAGCGGTCAAGGATTTGACCTTTGAGGTGCCCAAGGGGCAAATTTTAGGCTTTATCGGGGCCAATGGTGCAGGGAAGTCGACAACCATTAAAATGCTGACCGGGATTTTGAAACCGACATCTGGTTTTTGTAGGATTAATGGCAAGATTCCGCAGGACAATCGCCAAGATTATGTCAAGGATATTGGGGTTGTTTTTGGACAACGTACCCAGCTGTGGTGGGATTTGGCACTGCAAGAGACCTACACGGTCTTAAAAGAGATTTACGATGTGCCAGACTCGCTCTTTCATAAGCGCATGGATTTTTTGAATGAAGTCTTGGATTTGAAGGACTTTATCAAGGATCCTGTGCGGACTCTTTCACTGGGTCAACGGATGCGGGCGGATATTGCGGCTTCCTTGCTCCACAATCCCAAGGTTCTCTTTTTAGATGAACCGACCATTGGTTTGGACGTTTCGGTCAAGGATAACATTCGTCGGGCTATTACTCAGATCAATCAGGAGGAAGAAACCACCATTCTCTTGACCACTCACGACCTGAGCGACATTGAGCAACTCTGTGATCGGATTTTTATGATAGACAAGGGGCAGGAGATTTTTGATGGAACGGTGAGCCAGCTCAAGGAGACATTTGGCAAGATGAAGACTCTTTCCTTTGAACTAGTACCGGGTCAAAGTCATCTCGTTTCTCGCTATGAAGGCCTGCCTGATATGATCATTGATAGACAAGGAAATAGCCTCAATATTGAATTTGATAGTTCACGCTACCAGTCGGCGAACATTATCAAGCAAACCCTGTCTGATTTTGAAATCCGAGATTTGAAGATGATGGATACGGATATTGAGGATATTATCCGTCGCTTCTACCGAAAGGAGCTCTAAGATGGCCAAATTGTGGAGACGTTATAAACCCTTTATCAATGCAGGGATTCAGGAGTTGATTACCTATCGAGTCAACTTTCTTCTTTATCGGATTGGCGATGTCATGGGAGCTTTTGTTGCTTTTTATCTCTGGAAGGCTGTCTTTGATTCCTCGCAGGAGTCCTTGATTCAGGGATTTAGTATGGCAGAGATCACCCTCTACATCATCATGAGTTTTGTGACCAATCTCTTGACCAAGTCAGATTCTTCCTTTATGATCGGGGAGGAGGTTAAGGATGGCTCCATTATCATGCGCTTGTTGCGACCAGTGCATTTTGCAGCCTCCTATCTTTTTACCGAGCTTGGGTCTAAGTGGTTGATTTTTATCAGCGTTGGCCTTCCATTTTTAAGTGTCATTGTCTTGATGAAAATCATTTCTGGGCAAGGCATTGTAGAAGTGCTGGGATTAACGGTACTTTATCTTTTTAGCTTAACGTTGGCCTACCTGATTAATTTTTTCTTTAATATTTGCTTTGGATTTTCAGCCTTTGTCTTTAAAAATCTATGGGGTTCCAATCTACTCAAGACTTCCATAGTGGCCTTTATGTCTGGGAGTTTGATTCCCTTGGTTTTCTTTCCAAAGGTTGTTTCAGATATTCTCTCCTTCCTGCCTTTTTCATCCTTGATTTATACTCCGGTTATGATCATTGTTGGGAAATACGATGCCAGTCAGATTCTTCAGGCTCTCGCTTTGCAGTTTTTCTGGCTCTTAGTGATGGTAGGTTTGTCTCAGTTGATTTGGAAACGAGTTCAGTCCTTTATCACAATTCAGGGAGGTTAGTATGAAAAAATATCAACGCATGCATCTGATTTTTATCAGACAATACATCAAACAAATCATGGAATACAAGGTGGATTTTGTGGTTGGTGTGCTGGGAGTTTTTCTAACTCAAGGCTTGAACCTCTTGTTTCTCAATGTCATCTTTCAACACATTCCATCCTTAGAAGGTTGGACTTTTCAAGAGATTGCCTTTATCTATGGATTTTCCTTGATTCCCAAGGGACTGGACCATCTCTTTTTTGACAATCTCTGGGCGCTAGGGCAACGACTAGTCCGAAAAGGGGAGTTTGACAAGTATCTGACTCGTCCTATCAATCCGCTCTTCCATATACTCGTTGAGACCTTTCAGATTGATGCCTTGGGCGAGCTCTTGGTCGGTGGTATTTTACTAGCGACAACAGTATCAAGTATTGCTTGGACGCTTCCAAAATTCCTGCTTTTCCTAGTTTGTATTCCTTTTGCGACCTTGATTTATACTTCCTTGAAAATCGCGACAGCTAGTATCGCTTTTTGGACCAAGCAGTCAGGCGCCATGATTTACATTTTCTATATGTTCAATGATTTCGCCAAGTATCCCATTTCAATTTATAATTCAGCTCTTCGTTGGTTGATTAGCTTTATCGTGCCTTTTGCCTTTACGGCTTACTATCCTGCTAGCTATTTCTTGCAGGACAAGGATGTGATCTTTAATATCGGAGGTTTGATGTTAATTTCCCTTGTCTTTTTTGGTATTTCCCTTAAACTCTGGGACAGGGGCTTGGATTCTTATGAAAGTGCTGGGTCCTAAGATGAAGAAATTCAAAGCCTTGTCTCAGGACAGGCTTTTTCTAATAGAGATGAAAATTCCTTGACATCTATTCTCAGAGTGCTATACTGTAAGTGTAATAGCCGATTTAGCTCATACTCTTCGAAAATCTCTTCAAACCACGTCAGCTTCCATCTGCAACCTCAAAACAGTGTTTTGAGCAGCCTGCGGCTAGTTTCCTAGTTTGCTTTTTGATTTTCATTGAGTATCAGTTGGTAGAGAAAGGCACTCGTAAAGCCTAGGTTATAGGTAGATAAACGACTGAGGATTTGAAAAAATAGATATGTAGAAGATAACCGTTAAGTCTTATTCTTAGCGGTTTTTTATATTGTTTAATAGCGCTGATATTTCATCAATGATATTTGACTTTGTGATGTTGCTAGTGCTTTAATTTGATTGCTACTATTTTTGATGGTGTGAATGTTCTGATAATGTCCCCCAGCTAACTACGAAAGTTTTTAACTCTATATTTTTAATGTGTGTTAAAAAATAAATTAATGCATATTAATTTTTCTTGACTTAAATTTTTTTAATTGATATACTATTTTCAGAGAGTTAACAATTATATATAAATGCACTACTCTATTTCCTAGATAATACTTAGTAAAACTTTTTATAACAAAGGCTAGCAAAGTTAAAGTTTTCTATCTATTGGAAGTTAAATAAATATGTAAGGAATTAAAATGAAAAAAAGTACAGTATTGTCATTAACCACAGCTGCAGTTATTTTAGCAGCATATGTCCCTAATGAGGTAATCCTAGCAGATACACCTAGTTCTGAAGATTCTTTAAAAATATCTGATAAAGAAAAAGTAGTAGGTAAACAAAACGAAAACAAAGAAAAACTTGAAGATATTCATAATGCTATAGAAACTTCAAAGGATACTGAAGAGAAGAAAACAACGGTTATTGAGGAAAAAGAAGTTGTTAGTAAAGAATCTGTGAGAGATAATAAAACTAGCAATGAAGAAGAAAAAATAAAAGAAGATTCCAATCAATCCCAAGAAGATAAAGCGGACTCGTCTGCAAGGAAAGACCCAGAAAGTCCCAAAAAAGAGGATAAACTTGTCTATATTGCTGAATTTAAAGATAAAGAATCTGGAGAAAAAGCAATCAAAGAATTATCCAATCTTAAGGATACAAAAGTTTTATATACTTATGATACGGTTTTTAATGGTGTTGCAATAGAAACAACTCCAGATAATTTGGATAAGATTAAACTAATAGAAGGTATCTCATCTGTTGAAAGGGCACAGAAAGTCCAACCGATGATGAATCATGCTAGAAAGGAAATTGGAGTTGAAGAGGCAATTGATTACCTAAAGTCTATCAATGCTCCATTTGGTAAAAATTTTGATGGCCGAGGTATGGTCATTTCAAATATCGATACCGGGACAGATTATAGGCATAAGGCCATGAGGATTGATGATGATGCTAAAGGCTCAATGAGATTCAAAAAAGAAGACTTAAAAGGTACTGATAAAAATTTCTGGTTGAGTGATAAAATTCCTCATGCTTTCAATTATTATAATGGTGGTAAAATTACTGTAGAAAAAGCTGATGATGGGAGCGATTATTTTGATCCACATGGGATGCATATTGCAGGGATTCTTGCGGGAAATGATACTGACAAAGACATCAAGAACTTTAACGGAATAGATGGAATTGCTCCTAATGCACAGATCTTCTCTTATAAAATGTACTCTGACGCAGGATCTGGCTTCGCAGGAGATGAAACAATGTTTCATGCTATTGAAGATTCCATCAAACACAATGTCGATGTTGTTTCGGTATCATCTGGTTTTACAGGAACAGGTCTTGTAGGTGAGAAATATTGGCAAGCTATTAGAGCGTTAAGAAAAGCAGGCATTCCAATGGTTGTAGCTACAGGTAACTATGCGACTTCTGCTTCAAGTTCTTCATGGGATTTAGTAGCAAATAATAATCTGAAAATGACAGATACTGGAAATGTAACGCGAACTGCAGCACATGAAGATGCGATAGCGGTCGCTTCTGCTAAAAATCAGACAGTTGAGTTTGATAAAGTCAACATAGGTGGAGAAAATTTTAAATACAGAAATATAGGGGCCTTTTTCGATAAGAATAAAATCACAACAAATGAAGATGGATCAAAAGCTCCTGATAAATTGAAATTTGTATATATAGGCAAAGGTCAAGATCAAGATTTGATAGGATTGGATCTTAAGGGCAAAATTGCAGTAATGGATAGAATTTATACAAAGGATTTAAAAAATTCTTTTAAAAGAGCTACGGATAAGGGCGCACGTGGCATTATGGTTGTAAATACTGTAAATTACTACAATAGAGATAATTGGACAGAGCTTCCAGCTATGGGATATGAGGAGGATGAAGGAACTACTAGTCAAGTTTTTTCAATTTCAGGAGATGATGGTGTAAAGTTATGGAACATGATTAATCCTGATAAAAAAACTGAGATTAAAAGGAATAATAAAGAAGATTTTAAAGATAAATTGGATCAATACTATCCAATTGATATGGCAAGCTATAATTCTAATAAACCGAATGTAGGTGACGAAAAAGAGATTGACTTTAAGTTTGCACCTGACACAGACAAAGAATTGTATAAAGAAGATATCATAGTTCCAGCAGGATCCACATCTTGGGGACCGAGAACAGATTTGCTTTTAAAGCCTGATGTCTCAGCACCAGGTAAAAATATTAAATCTACTCTTAATGTCATTAATGGGAAATCAACTTATGGTTATATGTCAGGGACTAGTATGGCAACTCCAGTCGTAGCAGCTTCTACTGTTTTGATTAGACCGAAGTTAAAGGAAATGCTTGAAAGACCTGTCTTGAAAAATCTTAAGGGAGATGACAAAATAGACCTTACAAGTCTTACAAAAATTGCCCTACAAAATACTGCACGGCCTATGATGGACGCAACGTCTTGGAAAGAAAAAAGTCAATACTTTGCATCACCTAGACAACAGGGAGCAGGGCTAATTAATGTGGCAAATGCTTTGAGAAATGAAGTTGTAGCGACTTTCCAAAACACGGATTCTAAGGGTTTGGTAAACTCTTATGGTTCTATTTCTCTTAAAGAAATAAAAGGAGATAAAAAATACTTTACAATTAAGCTTCACAATACATCAAACAGACCTTTAACCTTTAAAGTTTCAGCATCAGCGATAACTACAGATGCTCTAACTGATAGACTCAAACTGGATGAAACATACAAAGATGAAAAATCTCCAGATGGTAAGCAAATTGTTCCAGAAATCCACCCAGAAAAAATCAAAGGAGCAAATATCACATTTGAGCATGATACTTTCACTATAAGCCCAAATTCTAGCTTTGATTTGAATGCGGTTATAAATGTTGGAGAGGCTAAAAACAAAAATAAATTTGTAGAATCATTTATTCATTTTGAGTCAGTGGAAGAAATGGAAGCTCTAAATTCCAATGGGAAGAAAACAAATTTCCAACCTTCTTTATCGATGCCTCTAATGGGATTTGCTGGGAATTGGAACCACGAACCAATCCTTGATAAATGGGCCTGGGAAGAGGGTTCAAAATCAAAAACAATGGAAGGTTATGATGATGATGGTAAACCAAAAATTCCAGGAACTTTAAATAAGGGAATTGGTGGAGAACATGGTATAGATAAATTTAATCCAGCAGGAGTTATACAAAATAGAAAAGATAAAAATACAACATCCCTAGATCAAAATCCAGAATTATTTGCTTTCAATAACGAAGGGATCAACGCACCATCATCAAGTGGTTCTAATATTGCTAAAATTTATCCTTTAGATTCAAATGGAAATCCTCAAGATGCTCAACTTGAGAGAGGATTAACACCTTCTCCACTTGTATTAAGAAGTGCCGAAGAAGGATTGATTTCAATAGTAAATACAAATAAAGAGGGAGAAAATCAAAGAGACTTAAAAGTCATTTCGAGAGAACACTTTATTAAAGGAATTTTAAACTCTAAGAGAAATGATGCAAAGGGAATCAAATCTTCAAAATTAAAAGTTTGGGGTGACTTGAAGTGGGATGGACTCATCTATAACCCTAGAGGTAGAGAAGAAAATGCACCAGAAAGTAAGGATAACCAAGATCCTGCTACTAAGATAAGAGGTCAATTTGAACCGATTGCAGAAGGTCAATATTTCTATAAATTTAAATATAGATTAACTAAAGATTACCCATGGCAGGTTTCCTATATTCCTGTAAAAATTGATAACACAGCTCCTAAGATTGTTTCGATTGATTTTTCAAATCCTGAAAAAATTAAGTTGATCACAAAGGATACTTATCACAAGGTAAAAGATCAATACAAGAATGAAACCCTATTTGCGAGAGATCAAAAAGAACATCCTGAAAAATTTGACGAGATTGCAAACGAAGTTTGGTATGCAGGAGCCGCTCTTGTTAATGAAGATGGAGAGGTTGAGAAAAATCTTGAAGTAACTTATGCAGGTGAGGGTCAAGGAAGAAATAGGAAACTTGACAAAGACGGAAATACCATTTATGAAATTAATGGTGCGGGAGATTTAAGAGGAAAAATCATTGAAGTCATTGCATTAGATGGATCTAGCAATTTCACAAAGATTCATAGAATTAAATTTGCTGATCATGCTGATGAAAAGGGGATGATTTCCTATTATCTAGTAGATCCTGATCAGGATTCATCTAAATACCAAAAACTTGGAGAGATTTCCGAATCTAAATTTAAAAATTTAGAAAATAGAAAAGAGGATAGTCTTAAAAAAGATACAACTGAGGAAGAAAATCATCAAGACAATGAAGAGTCTATCGAAGAAAAATCTAGCTTGACTATTCATAAAACGATTTCAACAATTAGAGAGTTTGAAAGTAAAGACTTGAAGAAACTCATTAAAAAGAAATTTAGAGAAGTTGATGACTTTACAAGTGAAACTGGTAAGAGGACAGAAGAATACGATTATAAATACGATGATAAGGGAAACATCATTGCTTATGACGATGGTAGTGCCTTAGAATATGAAATTGAAAAACTTGACGAAATAAAATCAAAAATTTATGGTGTTTTAAGCCCATCTAAAGATGGACACTTTGAAATTCTTGGAAAGATAAGTAATGTTTCTAAAAATGCCAAGGTATATTATGGCAATAACTATAAAACTATAGAAATCAAAACGACTAAGTATGATTCCCACTCAAAAACGATGACATTTGATTTATACGCTAATATTAATGATATTGTGGATGGATTAGCTTTTGCAGGAGATATGAGATTCTTTGTTAAAGATGGTGATCAGATAAAAGCTGAAACGAAGATTAGAATGCCTGAAAAAAATAAGGAAACTAAAACAGAATATCCCTATGCATCAAGTTATGGGAATGTAATAGAATTAGGAGAAGGAGATCTTTCAAAAAACAAACCAAACAATTTAACGGACATGGAATCTGGTAAAATCTATTCTGATTCAGAAAAACAACAATATCTATTAAAGGATAATATCATTCTGAGAAAAGGCTATGCACTAAAAGTGACTACCTATAATCCTGGAAAAACGGATATGTTAGAAGGAAATGGAGTCTATAGCAAGGAAGATATAGCAAAAATACAAAAGGCCAATCCTAATCTAAGAGCCTTATCAGAAAAAATAATTTATGCTGATAGTAGAAATGTTGAAGATGGAAGAAGTACTCAATCCGTATTAATGTCGGCTTTGGACGGCTTTAACATTGTAAGGTATCAAGTGTTTAGATTTAAAATGAACGATAAAGGGGAGGCAATCGATAAAGATGGAAATCTTGTAACAGATCCTTCTAAACTGGTATTATTTGGTAAAGATGATAAAGAGTACACTGGAGAGGATAAGTCCAATGTAGAAGCTATAAAAGAAGATGGCTCTACGTTATTTATTGATGCAAAACCAGTAAACCTTTCAATGGACAAGAACTACTTTAATCCATCTAAATCTAATAAAATTTATGTACGAAATCCAGAATTTTATTTAAGAGGTAAGATTTCTGATAAGGGTGGTTTTAACTGGGAGTTGAGAGTTAATGAATCGGTTGTAGATAATTATTTAATCTACGGAGATTTACACATTGATAACACTAGAGATTTTAACGTTAAGCTTAATGTTAAAGACGGTGACATCATGGACTGGGGAATGAAAGACTATAAAGCAAACGGATTCCCAGATAAGGTAACAGATATGGATGGAAATGTTTATCTTAAAACTGGCTATAGCGATTTGAATGCGAAAGCGGTTGGAGTACACTATCAATTTTTATATGATAATGTTAAACCAGAAGTAAATATTGATCCTAAGGGAAATACTAGTATTGAATATGCTGATGGCAAATCTGTAGTCTTTAACATCAATGATAAAAGAAATAATGGATTCGATGGTGAGATTCAAGAAAAACATATTTATGTAAATGGAAAAGAATACAAATCATTTGATGATATTAAACAACTAACAGATAAGACACTAAACATTAAGATTGTTGTAAAAGATTTTGCAAGAAATACGACCGTAAAAGAATTCATTTTAAACAAAGATACGGGAGAGGTGAGCGAATTAAAACCTCATACGGTGACTGTGACCATTCAAAATGGAAAAGAAATGAGTTTTAAGATAGTGTCGGAAGAAGATTTCATTTTACCTGTCTATAAGGGTGAATTAGAAAAAGGCTATCAATTTGATGGTTGGGAAATTTCTGGTGTCGAAGGGAAAAAAGACGTTGGCTATGTTCTTAATCTATCAAAAGATACCCTTATAAAACCTGTATTCAAGAAAATAGAGGAGAAAAAGGAGGAGGAAAATAAACCTACTTTTGATGTATCGAAAAAGAAAGATAAGGTGCAAGCAAATCATAGTCAATTAGATGAAAATTACAAAAAGGAGGATTTACAAAGAGAAAATCATTCCCACAAATCTGATTCAACTAAGGATGTCACAGCTACAGTTCCTGTACAAGTAAATTATAGTCAATTAGATAAAAGTCAAAGATCTGATTCAACTGAGGATGTCAAAGTTACAGTTCCTGATGAAAATAAGAAGGAAGTTTATCTTAATGAACCAGAGAACATAGATAATAAACATACCAATATTGATAGTAAATCAACTACTAACAATGATAGGTTGCCAAAAACCGGAACAGTTAGCGAAGTCTTCACGTCATTAGTTGCCGGAATAATGTTTACTGTAGGTGCATTTCTTGGATTGAAGAAAAAAGATTAAGATGAAGACAAAAGCTATAGATGAAAAAATGGTTTATGTACTGATATAGTATGATGATGAAACCGTTTTGTGAAAATAGCTATTTATAACTCAATTATTTAGTTTACTTTACTATTGATACTCTTTTTGGATCTATTAATAGACTTAGTTTCGATAACTAATGAATTGATTGAAAGGGTTAGTATTGACAATATTGGTCATATTAATTAGAAAATAGAGTCTATCAAAATTTAAAGGCTAATAGAGGTGATGAGACAATTTCAAGGAATTAAGTAGCGTTTGGTTGCTTAATTCCTTTTTATTTGGAAGGAAGTTTTTTACCTGATTCCTTATTTTATCGCTATTATTCAACCACTTAGACCGAGATAGAGACCAGATAGGCAAAAGAACTTGTTCTTGAAACTGACCTCTGCTATAATGATTTTTGTAAGGGATGTGAGGTGTCACTATCAGATAACTCAAGTTCCTAAAAAAGAAATTGGAGATAAACAAATGAAAAAATTATTGGGGATTGTATTTTTAATAGCAGCAGCGACAGTAGTGTATTTTGGTTCTGTTGGCTGGCCAAATTTGGATGTCAACCTCTGGTCACTGATTCCGGTAGGCTTGTTCCTCTATTTCACTCTAGAGAATCTTTTGAAAAAAGACTACAAGGCTAGTCTGATGTGTTTGATTATTGCCTTTATTATTGCGAATGCAATTTTGGATCTTTTGCCAATTTCAAGTGGCTTGGTGATTGGAGCAGGTGTGCTAGCTTGTGTAGGTATTGGTTATCTATTTCCTGATAAAGAAGGAAAATAATACTCTTCGAAAATCTCTTCAAACTACGTCAGCTTCCATCTGAAACCTCAAAACAGTGTTTTGAGCTGACTTCGTCAGTTCTATCTACAACCTAAAAGCAGTGCTTTGAGCAGCCTTCGGCTAGCTTCCTAGTTTGCTTTTTGATTTTCATTGAGTATAATAATTATTAAAAAAATATAAAGAAAAAACACTTCAATCACTGTATTTCAGTTTGATTGAGGTGTTTTCGATTTCATTTTTTATTTCTGAGCCATCAATTCAACAATCATCTCGATATACATGACAAGGGTTAATAAGAATCCTGCACGCCAGAAGAATTTGATGAATTTAGGATAGTAAAAGCTACGTTTTTTCAAAAGAAAGAAAAAAACGAGAATAATGGCTAGGAGTGAGAGGGCTAGTCCTAGTCTAGGGAGAAAATTATGGGTAAAGGTTTTAGCTGTAATAAGGTAATATTCAAATACCAAGACTGGAAAAGCCAAATCCGCAAAGTTTCGTCCTAGTTTTTTTAATCTAAAAAGTTTGGTTATGATAATGCAGACTACTAAGGTCAGTATCAATAATAAAATAGATGCTAATTTCATTAAAATCATACCCATATTGTATCATAAAAAATCGCTAATGGAAACGAGAAACAGAGGAATTTATAGGAAAGTCAGGCTTTTGAGATTGTGGGTGTTTTTTGTTATAATGAAAGTTATGAAATCTTATAATACCTTGAATGATTATTATCGAAAACTCTTTGGAGAAAAGACCTTTAAAGTCCCTATTGATGCGGGATTTGACTGTCCCAATCGTGATGGGACTGTGGCTCATGGAGGCTGTACTTTTTGTACGGTTTCAGGTTCTGGAGATGCTATCGTAGCACCGGACGCGCCTATTCGTGAGCAATTTTATAAGGAAATTGACTTTATGCACCGTAAGTGGCCGGATGTTCAGAAGTATCTGGTTTATTTTCAAAATTTTACCAACACCCATGAAAAGGTGGAAGTCATCCGAGAGCGCTATGAGCAGGCTATCAATGAGCCAGGTGTAGTAGGAATCAATATCGGAACGCGACCAGACTGTTTGCCAGACGAAACCATCGAATATTTGGCTGAGTTATCGGAGCGCATGCATGTGACGGTTGAATTGGGCTTGCAGACCACTTATGAAACAACCTCTGACCTGATTAACCGCGCCCACTCTTATGAATTGTACGTGGAAACGGTCAAGCGTTTGAGAAAGTATCCCAAGATTGAGATTGTTTCCCATCTGATCAACGGTTTGCCTGGTGAAACCCATGAGATGATGGTTGAAAATGTTCGCCGCTGTGTCACGGATAACGATATTCAAGGGATTAAATTGCACTTGCTTCACCTGATGACCAATACGCGTATGCAACGAGATTACCACGAGGGACGTTTGCAACTGATGAGCCAGGACGAATATGTTAAAGTCATCTGTGACCAACTGGAAATCATTCCCAAGCATATCGTCATCCACCGAATCACGGGAGATGCACCTAGAGATATGTTGATTGGTCCTATGTGGAGCCTCAATAAATGGGAAGTGCTAAATGCGATTGAAACTGAAATGCGACGTCGTGGAAGCGTTCAAGGATGCAAGGCTGTAAAACAGGAGTTTAATAATGAAAAGACCACTTGAAATGGCACATGATTTTTTGGCTGAGGTTGTAACTCAGGACGATATCGTAGTGGATGCAACCATGGGAAATGGTCACGATACGCTTTTTTTAGCTAAGTTAGCCAAGCAAGTCTATGCCTTTGATATTCAGGAGCAAGCCTTGGAAAAAACCCAAGAACGTTTGAACCAAGCTGGAATGACAAATGCCCAGTTAATCTTGCAAGGTCACGAGACACTGGACCAGTTTGTGACAGAGGCCAAGGCAGGAATTTTTAATCTGGGCTATTTACCGTCGGCTGATAAATCCGTCATTACCCAACCTCGGACAACTATTGAGGCATTAGAAAAACTATGTCACTTGCTCGTTAAAGGTGGACGGATTGCCATTATGATCTACTATGGTCATGAGGGAGGAGATCTCGAGAGGGACGCTGTCTTGGATTTTGTTAGCCAGTTGGACCAACAAGAGTACACAGCTGCCATTTACCGAACCCTGAACCAAGTCAACAACCCACCATTTTTAGTGATGATTGAGAAATTAGAGAGATATAGACATGGATAAACAATACCTACGTGAAAAGCTAGATACCATGCGCCAGAAATTTGTAGAGTCTACTCACCACGAACGTGCGGTTGGTGTGTTAGACCAAGCGCATATGAGCAAAAAAATGCTTAAAATCAAGAAAAAATTAGTAGCTCTTGAAATGGAACGGTGCCAGAGAAAAATTGAGCACAAAGACTGTTCCAAGATTGATCAAAAAATCAAAGAGCAGAAGGAGATATTTGAATCCTGTTGTAAAAAAGACTAAGGAGGAATTGCGTGGAATTACTGATTTACCTCATCCTATTTTTACTGGTCTTGATTGTCTCAAGTACAACCAATAAGCTCCTGCCCTTTTTGCCCCTTCCCTTGGTGCAAATTCTGTTGGGAATTGTGATTGGTCTCTTTTTACCCAATACTGACTTTCATCTCAATACGGAGTTATTTTTGGCCCTGGTTATCGGGCCCTTGCTTTTCCGAGAGTCGGAAGAAGCGGATATTACGGCTATTTTAAAACACTGGCGAATCATTGTTTATCTCATATTTCCAGTGATTTTTATCTCGACCCTGAGTTTGGGTGGCTTGGCTCATCTTCTTTGGTTCAGCCTTCCCTTAGCAGCTTGTTTGGCTGTTGGGGCGGCCCTTGGGCCTACGGACTTGGTGGCCTTTGCCTCTCTTTCGGAGCGTTTTAGCTTTCCTAAGCGCGTGTCCAATATCCTTAAAGGTGAAGGACTCTTGAATGATGCTTCTGGCTTGGTGGCCTTTCAGGTGGCCTTGGCGGCTTGGACAACAGGAGCCTTTTCCCTTGGACAAGCTGGTAGCTCGCTCATCTTTTCAATTCTAGGCGGTTTTCTGATTGGCTTTTTAACAGCCATGACCAATCGTTTCCTCCATACTTTTTTGTTAAGTGTACGCGCAACGGATATTGCCAGCGAACTTTTATTAGAATTGAGTTTGCCTCTGGTGACCTTCTTTTTAGCAGAAGAAGTACACGTTTCAGGGATTATTGCCGTTGTAGTTGCGGGGATTTTAAAGGCAAGTCGTTTTAAGAAAATCACGCTTCTCGAAGCCCAAGTGGATACAGTGACCGAGACAGTCTGGCATACAGTGACCTTTATGCTCAACGGTTCTGTCTTTGTGATTTTGGGAATAGAGTTGGAAATGATAGCAGAGCCTATTTTAACCAATCCAATCTATAATCCTCTACTCTTGCTGGTATCTCTTGTCGCCCTTACCTTTGTCCTCTTTGCCATTCGTTTTGTCATGATTTATGGCTATTATGCCTACAGGACACGCCGCCTCAAGAAAAAATTGAATAAGTATATGAAGGATATGCTTCTCTTGACCTTCTCAGGTGTCAAGGGAACGGTGTCAATTGCTACGATTCTTCTGATACCAAGTGATTTAGAGCAGGAATATCCAATCTTGCTTTTCCTTGTTGCAGGTGTCACGCTAGTAAGCTTTTTAACAGGTCTCTTGGTCTTGCCTCATCTTTCTGATGAACAGGAAGAAAGCAAGGACTATCTCATGCATATCGCTATTTTGAATGAAGTAACGCTAGAGTTGGAAAAAGAGTTGGAAGATACCAGAAATAAACTTCCCCTCTATGCAGCCATTGACAATTACCATGGACGTATTGAAAATCTCATTCTGAGTCAAGAAAATAAGGGGGCTCAAGAAGACTGGGAGGCCTTGAAACTTCTTATCCTCAGTATTGAAAGTGATGGTCTGGAACAAGCCTACGAGGAAGGCAAGATGAGTGAACGTGCTTATCGAGTTTACCAACGTTATTTAAAAAACATGGAACAAGGTATCAATCGCAAGTTTGCTTCAAGATTGACCTATTACTTCCTTGTTTCCTTGCGAATTCTACGTTTTTTCCTTCATGAAGTCTTTACCTTTGGCAAGACCTTCCGCAGTTGGAAAAATGAAGAATCACAGAAACTCAGAGCCCTTGACTACGACCAAATTGCAGAGCTCTATCTAGAAAATACAGAGATGATTATCGAAAGTTTGGAGAACCTAAAAGGGGTTTATAAGAGCTCTTTAATCAGCTTCATGCAGGATTCTCGTCTCCGTGAAACAGCTATCATCACTAGTGGTGCCTTTGTCGAACGGGTTATCAATCGTGTCAAACCTAACAATATCGATGAAATGCTGAGAGGCTATTATTTGGAGCGTAAATTGATTTTCGAATATGAAGAGAAACGATTGATTACGACCAAGTATGCCAAGAAATTACGACAAAATGTCAATAACTTAGAGAACTATTCTCTAAAGGAAGCTGCCAATACCCTGCCTTATGATATGATGGAATTGGTAAGAAGAAACTAATCAAGATTATAAGTGAAGGAGTGTGACATGAAGAAGTGGTGGAAAGAGCTGACAGACAAGCCTTTAGTAAAAGCTTTTTTGCATTATTATCAAGCATCAGATAGTGAGTTGACCAGTGTCGCAGTAGCCTACTATTGGTTGATTTCGATTTTCCCCCTGCTTTTGGTGGTGGTCAACATCCTCCCCTATTTTCATATTCCAGTTTCCAATTTTTTAAAGGTTGTCAATGAATTTTTGCCAGATACGGTCTATGATGTAGTCGCAAAGATTATCACAGAAGTACTGACTCAACCGTCAACGGGCTTATTGAGTTTTGCAGTTTTGTCAGCCCTCTGGACCTTTTCAAAATCCATGAATTTCCTACAGAAAGCCTTTAATAAAGCTTACGGAGTAGCAAAAAATCGTGGAATGATTTCCCACCAACTCATGAGTTTGTTTGTCAGTTTTGGCTTGCAGATTCTCTTTGCCTTAGCTCTCTTTCTCAGTGTCTTTGGTCGCATGCTTCTCAACCTTATCAAGAGCTACTGGAAATCGGATAGTCCCCTATTTGATTACCTGCAAGATCTAACAGGCCCCTTGGTCTATGCCTTGATTTTTGCTATCTTGGTTATGCTTTATTATTTCCTGCCCAATGTTAAGGTGCGACGAATTCGACATGTATTACCAGGTAGCACCTTTGTCTTGTTGACTCTGGTCTTACTGCTCAATATTTTTTCAGTCTATGTCAACAACTATGTTAATCACCTCGTGGACGTCCGTTTCTTCAGTTCCGTTGTCGTGGTGGTCATGATGTTCTGGTTTATTCTCATCGCTAAGATTTTGATTGTCGGAGCGGTAATCAATGCCAGTGTGCAGAGCTTGAAAAATCTGAATTTTAGAAAAGACTAATTTATTCTTTATCCATAACAAAACGCATACTATCAAGGTTTTAATGCCTGATAATATGCGTTTTTTGATTTTGAAAATTAATAGATAAACATGGCATCACCGAAACTAAAGAAACGGTAGTGTTCTTGGATAGCATGGTGATAAGCATCTAAGACTAATTCACGGCCTGCAAAGGCAGAAACCAACATGACCAGAGTTGATTTTGGCAGGTGGAAGTTAGTTGAAAAGGCATCGACAACCTTCCATTCATAGCCAGGTTTGATAAAGATGTTGGTCCAGCCAGAATCTGCCTGGATTTGCCCATCAAACTTGGAACCAATAGTCTCCAAGGTGCGGATAGAAGTGGTTCCGACAGCAATGATGCGACCACCATTTTCCTTAACAGTGCGAAGGGTGGCAGCTGCTTCCTCAGAAAGCTGGTAGAATTCTGAGTGCATTTCGTGTTCGTCCAGATTATCCACAGAAACAGGTCTAAAGGTTCCGAGCCCGACATGTAGAGTCAAATAGACTAGATGAACACCTTTAGCTTGGATTTCTGCCAGCAGTTCTTTAGTGAAGTGCAATCCAGCAGTCGGTGCAGCAGCAGAGCCACTTTCCTTGGCGTAGACGGTTTGATAGCGTTCACGGTCATCCAGTTTTTCATGGATATAAGGTGGTAGTGGCATTTCTCCCAGACTTTCCAAAACTTCTAGGAAAATTCCTTGGTATTCAAAGCGGACAATGCGGCCCCCGTGGGTCAATTCTTCCGTAACAACAGCGCTGAGACGACCATCGCCAAAGCTGATACGAGTACCAACCTTGAGGCGTTTGGCAGGTTTAGCCAGAACTTCCCACTCATCACCAGCAGTATTTTTGAGCAGGAGAAGTTCCACATGACCTCCTGTCTCCTCTTTTTGACCATAGAGGCGGGCAGGGAGAACACGGGTGTCATTCATAACAAGAGCATCACCAGGTTCCAGCATATCAATAATAGAGTGGAAGTGCTTATCCTGCATTTCTCCCGTCTCACGGTTGACAATGAGGAGTTTAGAGGCATCACGTTTTTCAAGGGGAGTTTGGGCAATCAATTCCTCAGGTAAGTGGAAATCAAAATCAGCTGTATTCATTTTATTCATCATTCTTTCTAAGTTCTAATCTTATCCATTATAACATGTTTCAAGTTTGGACGCTCTTTTTTTAGAAATTAAATCGTTTTCACTTGACAAAAATTGGTCTATACCATATAATAAATATAGATTAAAACGGAGGATGCAAAGATGAAAGTTATAAAAGTTGAGAATCAAGTCGAAGGTGGAAAAGTTGCGTTTGAGATTTTGAAGGAGAAATTAGCCAATGGCGCTCAAACTCTAGGACTTGCGACAGGGAGTAGCCCACTTGAATTTTACAAGGAAATCGTTGAAAGTGACCTTGATTTTTCAAATCTAACCAGTGTCAACCTTGATGAGTATGTGGGCCTTGATGGCGACAATCCTCAGTCTTATCGTCACTTCATGCAAGAAAACTTGTTCAACCAAAAACCATTTAAAGAAAGTTTCTTGCCTCGTGGGGTTAAGGATCATGCTGAAGCTGAAGTTGAACGCTACAACCAAATTTTGGCTGACCATCCAGTTGATCTCCAAATCTTGGGAATCGGTCGCAATGGACATATCGGATTTAATGAACCTGGTACTCCATTTGACAGTCAAACTCACCTTGTAGAACTTGACAAGTCTACAATCGAAGCAAACGCACGTTTCTTTGACAAGATTGAAGACGTCCCAACCCAAGCCATTTCAATGGGGATTAAAAACATTTTGGATGCCAAGTCAATTATTCTCTTTGCTTACGGTGAGTCGAAAGCAGAAGCCATTGTCGGAACCGTGTCTGGCCCAGTGACTGAGAATCTACCAGCAAGTAGCCTGCAAAATCACCCTGATGTGACCATCATTGCAGATGCAGAAGCGCTCAGCTTGCTTGAAAAATAAAAAACGAAACCCTTCAGTTTCTTCTATCTGAGTGCTTTAAACTCTTGTATAAATGGAAGAAAAAAGGTAAATTCGCAAACTAACTTCCACCACTAATCCAAGTGGAAGTTAGTCTGATAAAAATCCTAAAAACCAGTGGAAATCCGTGTCAGGGTAAGTTCCACTGGTTTTACTAATGCTTGATTTTATTTCTTTTGTAGCCAAAATGAATCGAAAAAAAGAGCGCACAAAATCCCCTCATCTGAAAGCGTTTCAGATTAAGTTCCGCTATGGTGGAAGTTAGTGTGAGACGTTTGAATGGGGTTAAAGGTTAGTTTTTAGAACTTATGTTGTAGTAATTTAGAAGACTGACAGACGTCTTCTGCAGGTATTTTAGAAATACCTAGAAGCTTAGGAATCTCTTCTCCATAGGTAAAGGCAAAGAGCTCATAGGCTGACCTTCCATTCAAAGCAGCACGTTTGACACTGTTGACATGAGAACAGACAAGATTGATATCTTCTTGAGTTAAATTGTCAAAGGAAGTTCCCTTAGGTAGAATGTCACGAATTAGTGTGTGATTTTTCTCAATTCTCCCTTTCTGGTCAGAGCGATTAGGGTCACAAAAGAAGAGTTTACTCTCTCCTCGCACATCCATTTCGATGTCATCAACTCTGGCAAACTCTCCACCATTATCAGTAAGAATGATAGGAAAGAGTTGGAAGAAGTCTTTGTCCGCTTCGTGAAGAGTGTTCTTGATATCATAGAGGTGTTTGGTAACCTCAAGAGCAGTTTTATTATCCAGAAGTCTAGCGAAGATAAAGTTACAGAAAGACAGATTGAAGGTGAGTAGGACTTTACCTCCCATCCTGCCCATAACTGTGTCCATTTCTAGCCAAGAGTCTAGTTGATTAAGGACTAAATAGTTTTGGAAATCCTCATAGGAACGGCTTTTTTTAGCTTCTTTAGGGATGGAAGGTAGCTTACTTTTCCGTCTTTCTTTGAATTTAACGGCTCTGGCTAGGTCAATAGGAGCGATAGATAGGTATCCTTTTCGGATGTTTCGATAGACAGTTGAGGAGCTGACATCAAGATTGTGAGTTTTGAGAATATGATAGATGTGTTGTCCCTTTTTAACACCCTCAGAAATGACTTTGTCCATGTCCCAGAAGGTCTTGGAATTGAGGGGAGTTCCTTCACGAGATTCAACAAGAGTTTGTTCGTACTGCTTTTGAGCTTGTTTAGCGAGATAGAAGATTTTCTGATAGCCACAGTTTTGTCTTCTTTTAGGGCATCCATTACAGACAAAGGGAGCCTTATCGAGTAAAGGGCAAGGAAGGTTATGGCATGTAGACTCTCGGACTTGTCTGTTTCGTTTGACTTCTTTGGAGACAGTTGTCGGATCTTTTAGAATGGATTGTCCAATAGCTTTGAAGGTTTCACCGCGCTCTAAGCCTAATTGGATATCATTACGGTCTGAAAGGGTAAGATGTTTATGTTTTGTCATAGTAGACCTCATTTCTAACTCAAACGTCTCATACTTAATTCCACCATAAAAATCCGTTTTAGACTAATTTCCACTTTGGTTGGGCAAGTGGAAGTTACTTTGAGAAGTTAGCATGGAAGAAAAAATCAAAATTAAACCGCATTTTTTCTTGACAATTATTCCTTTTACGTGTAAAATAGAATAGATCTTGAACTTGAAGGGAGTGAAAAAAATGTCTAAAACAGTAGTACGTAAGAATGAATCTCTTGACGACGCACTTCGTCGTTTCAAACGTGCGGTTACTAAAGCTGGTACTCTTCAAGAAACACGCAAACGTGAATTCTATGAAAAACCTTCTGTAAAACGTAAACGTAAATCAGAAGCAGCTCGTAAACGTAAAAAATTCTAATTAGAAATGAAAGGCTGGAGAAATCTAGTCTTTTTTCTTTTAATACTCTTCGAAAATCTCTTCAAACCGCGTCAACGTCGCCTTGCCGTAGATATGGTTACTGACTTCGTCAGTTTCATCTACAACCTCAAAGCAGTGCTTTGAGCTGACTTCGTCAGTTCCATCTACAACCTCAAAACGGTGTTTTGAGCAACCTGCGGTTAGTTTCCTAGTTTGCTCTTTGATTTTCATTGAGTATAAATAAATACTCCAAAGCCTGCAAAAATCTGAAACTTCCTCCCACAATTTGATATAATAGTAAAAAGAACTCGATTGAAGGAGGAAATGATGTCGGTTTTAGTAAAAGAAGTGATTGAAAAGCTTAGACTAGACATTGTCTATGGCGAACCAGAATTACTTGAAAAGGAAATCAATACAGCGGACATTACGCGACCTGGTCTTGAAATGACAGGCTATTTTGACTACTACACGCCAGAGCGGATCCAGCTCTTGGGGATGAAGGAGTGGTCTTATCTGATCAGCATGCCTTCCAACAGCCGTTATGAAGTTTTGAAAAAAATGTTTCTACCTGAGACACCGGCGGTCATTGTTGCCCGTGGTTTGGTAGTTCCAGAGGAGATGTTAAAGGCAGCCAGAGAATGTAAGATTGCCATTTTAACCAGCCGTACAGCTACTAGTCGTTTGTCTGGAGAGTTATCTAGTTATCTGGATTCTCGTTTGGCAGAACGTACCAGTGTGCACGGTGTCTTGATGGATATCTATGGGATGGGTGTCTTGATTCAGGGCGATAGTGGAATCGGTAAGAGTGAGACAGGTCTAGAGCTTGTCAAACGTGGTCACCGCTTGGTAGCTGATGACCGGGTCGATATCTTTGCCAAGGATGAGATTACTCTTTGGGGTGAACCGGCTGAAATCTTGAGACACCTGATTGAAATTCGTGGGGTTGGGATTATCGATGTCATGAGCCTCTACGGTGCCAGTGCCGTCAAGGATTCTTCACAGGTTCAACTTGCTGTCTATTTGGAAAACTATGATACACATAAGACTTTTGATCGTCTTGGAAACAATGCAGAGGAAATAGAAATTTCTGGCGTAGCCATTCCTCGTATTCGTATTCCAGTTAAAACAGGTCGTAATATCTCTGTCGTGATTGAGGCTGCTGCCATGAATTATCGTGCCAAGGAAATGGGCTTTGATGCGACGCGTTTGTTCGAAGAACGCTTGACAAATCTTATTGCTCAAAACGAGGTGCCTAATGCTTGATCCAATTGCTATTCATCTAGGTCCTCTAGCCATTCGTTGGTATGCCTTGTGTATTGTGACAGGTTTGATTCTTGCGGTTTATTTGACCATGAAAGAAGCGCCTAGAAAGAAGATCATACCAGACGATATTTTAGATTTTATCTTGATAGCCTTTCCCTTGGCTATTTTAGGAGCTCGTCTCTACTATGTCATTTTCCGTTTTGATTACTATAGTCAGAATTTGGGAGAGATTTTTGCCATTTGGAATGGTGGTTTGGCCATTTATGGTGGTTTGATTACAGGGGCTATTGTACTTTATATCTTTGCTGATCGTAAACTCATCAATACTTGGGATTTTCTAGATATTGCAGCGCCTAGCGTTATGATTGCCCAAAGTTTGGGTCGCTGGGGCAATTTCTTTAACCAAGAAGCTTATGGTGCAGCAGTGGATAATTTGGATTATCTACCTGCCTTTATCCGTGATCAGATGTATATTGAGGGGAGCTACCGTCAACCGACCTTCCTTTATGAGTCTCTATGGAATCTACTTGGATTTGCCTTGATTTTGATTGCCAGACGAAAATGGAAGAGCCTCAGACGAGGTCATATCACTGCTTTCTACTTGATTTGGTATGGTTTCGGTCGTATGGTCATCGAAGGTATGCGGACAGATAGTCTCATGTTCTTTGGCCTTCGAGTCTCTCAATGGCTATCAGTTGTTCTTATCGGTCTCGGTATTTTTATCATTCTATATCAAAATCGTAAGAAGTCCCCTTACTATATTTCAGAGGAGGAAAACTAAATGTTAGAAGTTGCATATATTCTTGTCGCTCTTGCTTTGATTGTCTTTTTGGTTTATCTGATTATTACTGTACAAAAGCTTGGTCGTGTTATCGATGAAACAGAGAAGACGATTAAAACCTTGACTTCAGATGTGGATGTAACCTTGCATCATACCAATGAGTTGTTGGCTAAGGTTAATGTCTTGGCAGATGATATCAATGTCAAGGTAGCAACGATTGATCCGCTCTTTAGCGCTGTTGCAGATTTATCTCTATCTGTTTCAAACCTCAATGACCATGCGCGTGTCTTGAGCAAGAAAGCTTCATCAGCTGGTTCAAAAACACTTAAGACTGGTGCAAGTTTGTCAGCTCTTCGTCTTGCAAGTAAATTTTTCAAAAAATAACAAAGGAGAATCCTTATGGGTAAATTATCCTCAATCCTTTTAGGAACCGTTTCAGGTGCAGCTCTTGCCTTGTTTTTAACAAGCGATAAGGGCAAACAAGTTTGCAGTCAGGCTCAAGATTTTCTAGATGATTTGAGAGAAGATCCTGAGTATGCCAAGGAACAGGTCTGTGAAAAACTGACAGAAGTTAAGGAGCAGGCTACAGATTTTGTTCTGAAAACCAAAGAACAGGTTGAGTCTGGTGAAATCACTGTGGACAGCGTACTTGCTCAAGCCAAATCATGTGCTCGTCAAGCGACAGAAGCATCAAAAGATCGATTCAATAACCTCAAGGAGCAATGGCAAGAAAAGGCCGAAACTTTTGATGAATCAGAAGAGATTGTGATTGATATCAAAGAAGAAAAAATCTAGATTTGACAGAGTTGGATAAAAATTCAATAGTAGTCGCAAATCTAGTAAATTTTGTAAGATAAAACGCATAGTATCAAGGTTTTCAAGACCTGATATTATGCGTTTTTTGATTTTGAAGACTTTTTGACAAACCTTTTTTAAAACACATGAGTGTTATGATTTTTTATGGTATAATGGCAGTGTTGAAAGTAAAATATTTACATTTTTTTATATTTTACTGATATTTTAGTAATATTAAGCGATCTATTTTTTCTATGATTAGAAATCAATGTAGTAGCTTATAATCAAGTAGAGGAAAAGTTCTAAAATTTTAGGCAAGAAATGATCTAGTATTCTGTCAAGGCAAAATATTAGAACCTTCTATTTTGTAAAAAATAGCTAGAAAGAAAGTTTGTAAAATGAAAGATATTTTTAATAAACGTCAACGTTTTTCGATTCGAAAGTTTTCTGTTGGAGTGGCTTCTGTATTAATAGGAATTGCCTTGTTTACACCATCTCAGGGAGTACTTGCTTCTACGGAAAATTCTCTACCTTCTGTGGAGAAAAGAGAAGCAGTGCAACCTATATCAGATAATCAAAATAATCCTTCTTCTGAGTTAGATACCAGAGATGTTCCAATAGGATCTACAAGGACTACAGAAACCGTCACATCTGGGGATAAGGGAAATAATAGCTTGACCACAAGGGATTTCGTGGCGGGTGAAGATAGATCAAGCACTCCAGCGGTGAGAGCAACATCAAATCCTTCCGAGGTTAAAAAGTATGAATTAACTGATGAGTATGCTAAGCAAATAAAAGCAGGAGTAATCGGTTCAGAAGGTGATAAGCTTGACAGTTTGTTATTAAACGGCCCTCAGTTAAGTCCAGAAGCTTATACAGATGATGATTACTTGAAGGATAAAGAAGAACTTTACATTTATGAAAAAGGCGGGAAAAAGTATGTAGGCTATAATAGTCATCCCTTATTAGAAGATACTGATGGTGATGGTATTATTGACAGTAAAGAAAAGCCAGATGAAAAATTAAAATGGAATGTCAGTGAGCGCGATATGATTATGTTCATGGAATTGTCCTACCGTGATGATAATTATATTGATAGAGTGCTGAATCATAAGAAACCCTTAACAGAATCAGAGTTATATAAAAAGAATGGTGACAGTAAACCACGTTACGAATATATGATGATGAATAAGGAATTGGGACCTTATTGGGAAAGGAAGAAAAGTTATCATACATCTAGCGGACTAGATGCTGTCTTGTATGAAACTAAGAGTGATTTCTCATATTTACCAAATGGAACTGCACAAGTATTAGCGTTTCGTGGAACAAGTGATGCGAAAGATATAGGAGCTGATATAAGACTTGGAACAGGAAGCAATCCTCAGCAAGGGAAAGATGCAGAAAATATCATGCGTGAACTAGCCAAAGATAAGAGTATTACCAATCTTTATTTGACAGGCCATTCTTTAGGAGGATATTTAGTACAACGGGCAATGGTTGAAGCCTATCAGTTGGCATATTCTGACAGCAGAGTCATGTCTCCTAAAGAACAGCAGACTTATAGAAACTTTTATAATAATGTATTAAAAAAAGGAACAACATTTAATGCCCCAAAAGTAGTGACAAGTTTGGTTTCTGGTCGTGACTTTTGGCAGAAAGGTTTAGATAGCAAAAAAATAGCTAAGTCAGGGAAATTGACTCATTATATTGTTGATAATGATTCGACGATAAGAAAAGGTGTCAGCAATGATAGTGATGTTGTTATAAATGTTGGACGAACCAGTGGAGGTCATAGTTCACGTTCTTATTTTGAAGCCGATATGATTAATAGACGATCAGAGTTTATATCTGGAAAACGAATTTCTTTAGATGGGACAGGTTATCAAGATAAAAAAATTACAACAGTTAAATCTGTAGAAAAAGTTGGAGAAACTGCTGTATATAGTAAACGCGGAGATGACATCATTAAGTCAACAACTGTGAGTATGAAAGATCCTGATACAGGACAGATTACTAAAAATACACTTGACGAAGTGTTCAAGAAAGATGGTGCTAAATCTAAGGTTGTGGTTACGCCAATACAGCCAAGTGTACGTTATGAGAAAGACTCCACGAAGGCTAAAGGAGGATCAAAAGTCACAGTATCTGGTACTCCAGGGACAAACACAGTAACTACAACTTATACTGTGAATCCGACAGATGGTAGCCTCATTCCACATGAAGGAAAACCAGTTATCAAACCTTCAACTCCTACAGTGGTCAAGGTCCCAGCTAAAGATGAGGTTGAATACCTCAAAGAAGGCGATGATGTTGTTAAGAAGACAACAACTTACGCGGTCAATGTAAGTACCGGTGCCTTAACTCCAACAGAGAAAAAGGAAATCTTCAAACAAAATGGAGCTAAATCTAAGGTTGTGGTTACGCCAATACAGACAAGTGTACGTTATGAGAAAGACGCGACAAAAGCTAAAGGTGAAGCAAAAATTACAGTAGCTGGTACTCCAGGCACTAGAACAGTAACTACCACTTATACTGTGAATCCGACAGATGGTAACCTCATTCCACATGAAGGAAAACCAGTTATCAAACCTTCAACTCCTACAGTGGTTAAAGTGCCAGCTAAAGATGAGGTTGAATACCTCAAAGAAGGCGATGATGTTGTTAAGAAGACTACAACTTACGCGGTCAATGCAAGTACCGGTGCCTTAACTCCAACAGAGACAACAGAAATCTTCAATAGAAATGGAGCCAAGGCTAAGGTTGTCGTTACGCCAATAGAGACAAGTGTACGTTATGAGAAAGACGCGACAAAAGCTAAAGGTGAAGCAAAAATCACAGTAGCTGGTACTCCAGGCACTAGAACAGTAACTACCACTTATACTGTGAATCCGACAGATGGTAACCTCATTCCACATGAAGGAAAACCAGTTATCAAACCTTCAACTCCTACAGTGGTCAAGGTCCCAGCTAAAGATGAGGTTGAATACCTCAAAGAAGGCGATGATGTTGTTAAGAAGACAACAACTTACGCGGTCAATGCAAGTACCGGTGCCCTTACTCCAACAGAGACAACAGAAATCTTCAATAGAAATGGAGCCAAGGCTAAGGTTGTCGTTACGCCAATAGAGCCAAGTGTTCGTTATGAAAAAGACGCGACAAAAGCTAAAGGTGAAGCAAAAATCACAGTAGCTGGTACTCCAGGCACTAGAACAGTAACTACCACTTATACTGTGAATCCGACAGATGGTAACCTCATTCCACATGAAGGAAAACCAGTTATCAAACCTTCAACTCCGACAGTGGTCAAGGTCCCAGCTAAAGATGAGGTTGAATACCTCAAAGAAGGCGATGATGTTGTTAAGAAGACTACAAGCTACGAAGTCAATGCAAGTACCGGTGCCCTTACTCCAACAGAGACAACAGAAATCTTCAAACAAAATGGAGCTAAATCTAAGGTTGTGGTTACGCCAATAGAGCCAAGTGTTCGTTATGAGAAAGATTCCACGAAGGCTAAAGGAGGATCAAAAGTCACAGTAGCTGGTACTCCAGGAACTAGAACAGTAACCACAACCTATACAGTTAAACCTGCAGATGGCAGCCTCATTCCACATGAAGGTCAACCAGTTATCAAACCTTCAACCCCTACAGTGATCAAAGTTCCAGCTAAAGATGAGATTGAATACCTTAAAGAAAGCGATAATGTTGTTAAGAAGACAACAACTTACGCGGTCAATGCAAGTACCGGTGCCTTAACTCCAACAGAGAAAAAAGAAATCTTCAATAGAAGTGGAGCCAAGGCTAAGGTTGTTGTTACGCCAATAGAGCCAAGTGTGCGTTATGAGAAAGATGCCACAAGAGCCAAAGGTGAAGCAAAAATCACAGTAGCTGGTACTCCAGGCACTAGAACAGTAACTACCACTTATACTGTGAATCCGACAGATGGTAACCTCATTCCACATGAAGAACCGGCAGTAGTAGTCCCATCAAAACCGACAGTGGTCAAGGTCCCAGCTAAAGATGAGGTTGAATACCTCAAAGAAGGCGATGATGTTGTTAAGAAGACTACAAGCTACGAAGTCAATGCAAGTACCGGTGCCCTTACTCCAACAGTAAGGAAAGACATTGCCAGTCCAAATGGCGTTAAATCCAAAGTCGTAACCAAAATAATTCCGGTAACAACACGGTATGAAGCAGATAAAACCAAAGATGTAGGAACTAATACGGTTACTAATAATGGATCTGAAGGTAAGGTAGTAACAACAACATCAACACTTGTTAATGAAACTAACGGTACAGTAACGGATGGAACACCGGTCGTTAGTAGAACAGAAATGGTACCAAAAGTCGTTAAAGTTGGTGCCAAGGACAAAGTAGTAGAAACCCCGATTGAACCAGAAGTGGAATACGTTAAAGATGTTGAAAAAGACTTCGGTACACCAGATCAGCGTACTGAGGGTGAAAAAGGTAAAATAGTTACTACAACCACTTACGATGTGGATCCAAAGGACGGTCATATCACAGAACACGTTGCTAATCCAGTCGTCACCCCAGCAGGCAAAACAATTGTTAAAGTTGGTGCGAAAACTAAGGTTGAACAATCTAAAGATTCTGAAGGTCGTGATGTGATTGATACCACTACCTATGAAGTTGATCCAAAAACAGGTAAGGTAACTCCGACAACAGTTCGAACTTATGGAACAAGGAAAGAACCAACAGTTGAGAAGAGAGTAGTACCATCCCCTGTTGTCTATGAAAAAGACGATAGTCGTGACAAAGATTTAGAACCAGTTAGAAAAGAAGGAATTCCTGGAGAAGAAACGATCACCACAACGTACACAGTAGATCCTAATACAGGAGCTATTACTTCAACAGTAGGCGATTCAGTTCGTACGAAAGAACCAACTAATACTATTGTCAGAGTCGCAGCGAAGGATAAAGTAGAAACAACCGAAATCCCATCACCTAAGAAATATGTGAAAGATGATACACGCGACAAAGATCAACCAAATGTGGAAGAAGCAGGACAAGCAGGTTCACGCACTACCACCACAACATATAGTGTTGATTCTACTACAGGTGCTATTACAGAAAGAGTAGGAGAACCAGTAGTAGTAAATCCAACAGCAACAATTGTCAAAGTTGCAGCGAAGGACAAAATAGTAGAAACCCCGATTGAACCAGAAGTTGAGTACGTCAGAGATGGTGAACGAGAAGTTGACACACCTAATGAACGCGTTGAAGGAGCTAAAGGTAAAACAGTTACTACAACCACTTACGATGTAGATCCAAACGACGGTCATATCACAGAACACGTTGGCAACCCAGTAGTCAGCCCAGCAGGTAAGACAATCGTTAAAGTTGGTGCGAAAACTAAGGTTGAACAATCTAAAGATTCTGAAGGTCTCGATGTAATTGATACCACTACCTATGAAGTTGATCCAAAAACAGGTAAGGTAACTCCAACAACTGTTCGAACTTATGGGAAAACGAAAGAACCAACAGTTGAGAAGAGAGTAGTACCATCCCCTGTTGTCTATGAAAAAGATGATACGAAAGAAAAAGGTACAGCCCCAACTACTGTTAAAGGTGAAGATGGTGAAGACACCATCACCACAACGTACACAGTAGATCCTAATACTGGAAAGATTACAGCAAGTGAAGGTCAACCAGTTCGTACGAAAGAACCAACTAATACTATTGTCAAAGTTGCAGCGAAGGACAAAGTAGAAACAACATCAATCCCATCACCTAAGAAGTATGTGAAAGATGATACACGCGACAAAGATCAACCGAATGTGGAAGAAGCAGGACAAGCAGGTTCAAGCACTACCACAACAACATATAGTGTTGATTCTACTACAGGTGCTATTACAGAAAGAGTAGGAGAACCAGTAGTAGTAAATCCAACAGCAACTATTGTCAAAGTCGCAGCGAAGGACAAAGTAGTAGAAACCCCGATTGAACCAGAAGTTGAGTACGTCAGAGATGGTGAAAGAGAAGTTGACACACCTAATGAACGCGTTGAAGGAGCTAAAGGTAAAACAGTTACTACAACCACTTACGATGTAGATCCAAACGACGGTCATATCACAGAACACGTTGGCAACCCAGTAGTCAGCCCAGCAGGTAAGACAATCGTTAAAGTTGGTGCGAAAACTAAGGTTGAACAATCTAAAGATTCTGACGGTCTCGATGTAATTGATACCACTACCTATGAAGTTGATCCAAAAACAGGTAAGGTAACTCCAACAACTGTTCGAACTTATGGGAAAACGAAAGAACCAAAAGTAGAGTTAGAACAAAATCCTAAGACAGGTGATGTTACAGTGACACCGAAGAAACCAGATGGGTCAACATATCCACCAGGAACTAAGGTAGAAATCCCAGGTAAAGGTGACAAGTCAATCACAGTCACAATCGGTGAAGACGGTAAAGGTAAAGTACCAAATAGTGAATTACCAGAAGGTAAAGTTCCAGGTACAGGTAAGATTACTGAACCAGGTAAACCAGCTGTGGAAGTTCCAGTAGAAAATCCACCTAAGGTAACAATTTTTGAAAATGGTGTATTACCGGCTTCAATTGAATTGCCAGAGCTAATGATTGAGGTTCGCTGGATTGATGAAGATGGAATTGTATTGAAACAATCTGTTAAGACAAGTAATGAAAAGGATGCTGAACATGGATCAATTCTTGGATATGAATTTGTACGAACTGTGATAGCTGAAAATGAACCAGTCATTACCCACATTTTCAGAAAAGTAAGTGGAACTACAAATACAAATCCAGCAACTCCACCTAAGGTAACAATTTTTGAAAATGGTGTATTACCGGCTTCAATTGAATTGCCAGAGCTAATGATTGAGGTTCGATGGATTGATGAAGACGGAAATGTATTGAAACCATCCGTTAAGACAGGTAATGAAAAGGAAGCTGAACATGGATCAATTCCAGGATATGAATTTGTACGAACTGTGATTTCTGAAAATGAACCAGTCATTACCCACATTTTCAGCAAAGTAAGTGGAAGTACAAATCCAAATACAATTCCAGTAATTCCAGTCACACCTGATACTAATGGAAATTCTGGTCATGATACACCTGCGCCAACAACTCCAATTCCAAATGCAGTTACTCCGAATACAAATCATGAAGATACTACAGATACTATTGATAATGGAGTTAAAGCAAATGATTCTCAAAATGTATTGCCAAATACAGGAACAGAATCAAATGCGACTCTTGCTTCTCTAGGACTTCTTGGTATGCTAGGCGGTCTCGGACTTGCTCTTGGAAAGAAAAAAGAAGATTAAAAGTTTAGTCAAAATATGAACACAAAAGATTAAAAAACAGCCTTGTTCCTCATTTCAAGAGGTGCAAGGCTATTCTTGTATTCTCGGAAAAATAGATAGTATTCGTAATAAGATATAGTGGATTGAAATAAAATGTACGCAAATCGATTGGTCAATTTCTAAAAATGAATTAGGAGTCGTGTTGGACTATTCCAACTTCAATCTGCTATACTTATTTGGAATCAAAGCCCCCCGTTGTTAATAGTATATTCAAGGAATATCGTGGTGTAAGTATATACTTTGAAATTAAACGGCTTATATAGGCATAGGGAATCAATAATAGGATTTTTAATTAAAACTATCATCTATTTGTTTCTAAGACGTAAGTTTATGAATTTGATTTAAAATAATATAAATTTATATTCATGGTAGTTATTTGAAGAATATATTAAAATTAAGGGTCGGATATCTATTGTTATGGATATTTATTTTTAATTATTATAAACAACTTGATTACGCTTTCTTGAAACTTACTGAAAATTCTTGAAATTAGCCATATTTACATTATTTTGTTTGATTGAATATGTTAAAAATGGTATAATTGAGCTGTGATAGCTGTGATAGCTGTGATAGCTGTGATGTTAAATATCCATCATAGTAGTTTTTATTGTTTATTATTCCCAGTGGGAATATTGCTTTTAAATTTGATTTTGTGTTTTAACATCAGGAGGGACAATGGAAAATAAATCAAATTCACTCAATAGAATAAAGCGTCATCAACGTGAAAAGGTGTTGCGCTTTTCTATTCGTAAATATAGTTTCGGTGCCGCTTCAGTTGCTGTTGCAGCACTGATGTTTTTAGGTGCGCGCGTTGTTAGCGCAGATACCGTAAGCGGAAGCAGTTCACAATCTACGGCGGGTGTAGTACAACCTAACGATAAGGGCGACTCGCCTGTGGGCATTAAGGAACCTACTGAAAATAAATCAGAAGTAGTCAATAATGCTTTAGAAAATAAAGAAACTGCACTTGTTGAAAATGGTAGTAATACGGTTGATAAAAGTCAGTTAAGAACAGTAGTTGAAGAATTAAATTCTCTTCTTTCAACTAAATTAAACCTTGACGACTCAGTACTTTCTTCTGTAAAAGAAAGAGTTCAGAGAGCTCAGGCATTACTAGATAAAGCTGATGCAGTTCAAAAAGATATTAATGAACTAAAAGAACTTTTGTCTGCTGATTTAGTTACTTTATCTAATGCGGTAAAAGAATCAAGTGAGGTCCGAGAAAGTAATACTGGAACTGAGACTGAAAAACCAGCGAGCCAACCTTCTTCGGAAGTAAGAGCAAGCGAAGAGAATCAAACTGTATCAGCTAAAAAAGATTCTTTGAAAGTATCTGTTGATCAATTGCAGGCAGCAATTTCAGAAGTTCCTGAACATGATACCACGAAAGAAGTTCTTGAAAAAGCCAATGAAGTCATGGTATTAGCTCAAGGGGTTCTTCAGAATACTACAGTTTCTCTAACCGATGTTGAACAAATGAACAAACTTGTGAAGAGAATGTTTATTTCTGTTAAAAATGCTACAACACGTTTGAGTTCAGGTTCTCATGACCCTCGTAATGGTCAAAGAATGGCTCGAGGTACACAGTTTAGAGCTTATACAGCAATTAGCTCTTCTGGGGCATTGGAGAACGTTAGATACTTTGCATCGGTCGATAAAAATACTAACGGTGGACAAAACACAAGGAATGGTGATCCTGAATTTACAGAAAACAAGACTGTAATTAAATCAAAATATGAGCAAGACAGTTCAGGTAAATGGATGGTCTATGATGTATACTTCAATAATGATGGAAGACGTATGATAGACAAATCTTATGGTCAACATTATTATTTTCAACCACCTTTTAATATTATGGATGGTTCTACAGTACAAAATGTAACAATCACTCGTTATCGAAATGTTAGTGGTAGAAGGCTTTCTGATGGAGGCAGCGGTTTTGAAAAGGTTGGAGATACAGTTACAATTTCAAATCCATGGGATCAGAAAGATAACCTCTTTAGTAATGATGGAAGATCTCTGTATGATCCGCGATCAGGAGTAACTCGTGCTAATCAAAAAGGACAAGTATTTAAAAATAATGCAAACGATCCTTATTTAGATGCGATTGTAAAAAAAACAGATGGAAATTATACTGATAGAGTTAGCTATACTCTTGGAATGGAAGTAGGTTTTACAAATGCAGATTATGCGGTACATATGACTGCTAGAGTAAAACTAAGAGGGAATGTGACAGAAAAAGAAGCTGCTAATGGTAATGTGTATGCAGCCTCTGTAACGAGTGGACCAACTACTAACCAATCATATATTGTAGGTGCACGTGGAACCAGATTGGTTAGTAAGCCAGCAACTCCAACAATTACGACAGAAACAAGATACAATGGAACCCTAGTATCGACTGACCGTAGAATCTCAGGTACAGGTATAGCTGGAGCAAAGGTTACAGTAACATTGCAAGATGGTAAAACTGGTACAACAACAGTTGATAATAATGGAAGATGGACTTACAACCTAAAAGATAATGAAACATTAACTCAAAATACGAAGCAAGATGCCTCTATAAAAGCCTCTAAAGCCATCTCTGTTACGCAAACTAAAGACGGATTAGAATCAGATGCTGCAACAGTGAATGTCCAATTAGCTAAAGCCATCTCTATTGATACTCCAGTTCAAGCAGGGCGTGAACTGGCTGTTAAAGTAGCTCATGATACTGGTCGATTCTATCTTCAAGTTTTAAATGGAAATAAAACGGTTTATGAGTATGCTGTTAAACAGCAAAACGGAAACTGGGTTCTAGAAAAGGGTTCGGATACTACTGATCTAACAGTATCTAACGGAGGTAATGTTTCTGAGAAGAAAATTACTCTTCGTATTAAGGATTCACACAAAAAGACTAATTTCCCATTCAAGATTACTGGAGATAATGTGGTAAAAGTCCGTGCTCACTATGTGAATGGGGATAATAATCCAGCAGATCCAACTAATGATGGAGGATGGGTTGTCGCAGCGAAAGCAACGAATACAAATCCAACAATTACAATCAACAATCCACGTGCTACTTATGTTGCAGATGGAACTTTAACAAAAGACAAGCTAAAGACACTTGTAACAGTAACAGATCCTGAAGATGATGCAGATAAGACTGTAGGATCTAGAGCAAAGGACAACTTGGATGTAACAGCTACTAAAAACGGTAAAAATGTTGATTTAACACAACCTCTTAAACAAGGTACCTATAATCTTACCTATAGAACAACAGATGCAGCAGGGGCAACAGTAACAGCGAACCACACAATTAAGGTAAGTTATACGGCTCAAGCGAAACCAACTATCAATTTGGTACAAGGTGAAACTGTATCAGATGAGCTTAAACGTAGTTTGGTTCAATTACGTGATGGAAATGATGTGATTGATGTTCCGAGAGATGCTAGAGTTGAAGTTGCTGTAGATACAAGTTCTAAAACAAATCAAAATAAGCAAGCTCAAGCGACAGTTGTACTCGCAGACGGAACAAGATTGGCTCCAGTGACTTTGAGTTACCGCGTATTGCCGACCTTCCCGATTGCTCGTACGGTTTACGATTTTAAAAACGTAAGTCGTTCTGATGATGAATCAAAATATTACCTCAATACAGGTATTCCAGGGGGAATGAAATGGTTTGCTAAGCGAGGTAATGAAGCAGAGATAGATGCTTCAGGTTTGAGAGATAAGATTAACGCAGACCCAGTAGGGGAAACAACTTACAAGTTTGGTGGTAAATATAACTACGGTAGATTTACTGACAGCCCACAACCAGCTGATAAATTGGAGCATTCAGCTACATTTACTCATAAGGTGTTTGATATTAAACCGAATGATACAAAAGTCACTGTAGCTCAAGGAGCAACGCTGTCAGAAGCACAAGCTAGTGCAGCCGTTGCTAAAGTAAATGGTTCTCCTGACTTGCCTGCTGGAACAACTTATGAATGGGTTGATGCACATGGAAATAAGATTACTCCGACAGCAAGTACAGCTGGTGTTCAAACATTTAAGGTGAAGGTAACTCTGCCTCCAGCGCAAAGTGGCAATGATGCACCAGAAGCAACTAAGAGACAACCGTCTAAAATTATTGATGTTCCTGTTAATGTTGCTCCGTCTGCACCGACGATTACTACAGAAACAAGATACAATGGAACCTTAGTATCGACTGACCGTAGAATTTCAGGTACAGGTATAGCTGGAGCAACGGTTAAAGTGGCGCTACAAGATGGTAAAACTGGTACAACAACAGTTGATAATAATGGAAGATGGACTTACAACTTAAAAGATAATGAAAAATTAACTCAAAATGCGAAGCAAGATGCCTCTATAAAAGCCTCTAATGCCATCTCTGTTACGCAAACTAAAGACGGAGTAGAGTCACCAGCTTCTAGAGTCGATGTCCAACTGGCTAAAGCCATCTCTATTGATACTCCAGTTCAAGCAGGACGTGAACTGGCTGTTAAGGTAGCTCACGATACTGGACTATTCTATCTTCAAGTTTTAAATGGCAACCAAACGGTTTATGAGTATGCTGTTAAACAGCAAAATGGAAACTGGGTTCTAGAAAAGGGTTCGGATACTACTGATCTAACAGTATCTAATGGAGATAATGTATCTGAGAAGAAAATTACTCTTCGTATTAAGGATTCACATAAAAAGACTAATTTCCCATTCAAGATTACTGGAGATAATGTGGTAAGAGTCCGTGCTCACCATGTAAACGGGAAAAATAACCCAGCAGATCCAGCTAATGATGGAGGATGGGTTGTTGCAGCGAAAGCAACGAATACAAATCCGACAATAACAATCAACAATCCACGTGCCACTTATGTTGCAGATGGAACTTTAACAAAAGACAAGCTAAAGACACTTGTAACAGTAACAGATCCTGAAGATGATGCAGATAAGACTGTAGGATCTAGAGCAAAGGACAACTTGGATGTAACAGCTACTAAAGATGGTAAAAATGTTGATTTAGCACAACCTCTCAAACAAGGTACCTATAATCTTGCTTATAGAACAACAGATGCAGCAGGGGCAACAGTAACTAAAGAACATACAATTACAGTAAACTACACAGCTGTAGCAAAACCAACCATCAACTTGATACAAGGTGAAACTCTAACAGATGCTGAAAAACGTAGCTTACTACAATTACAAGATGGAACTAGTAAGATAGATGTTCCAAATAATGCTAGAGTAGAGGTTACTTTAGATACAAGCAGTCCATCGGACAATAAAACAGCAAAAGCAACTGTTGTATTTGCAGATAATACAAGAACAACTCCGATTGACATTAACTACAAAGTTTATAAGAATTTCGAGACAGTCACTAAAGTATATGATTTTGCAGGCGTAGGACGTAATGATAGTCCGGCATCTTATTATCTAAATTCAGGAGGACTTCCAGGAGGAATGAGCTGGGTTGTGAAGAGAGATAATGATGCAGAATTTAAAAATGCTGATGCTGACATGAAGAATATGCTAAATAGTGATGGCGTTGGGACAAAAACGTACTCATTTGGTGCTAAATATCCACGTGGTAGATTTACAGATAACCCAAGTGAAGCAGAAAAACTTTCTTATACACCATCATTTACACACGAAGTATTTGATGTAGGAGCCAATACAACTCGTGTTATGGTGAAAAGCGGAACAGCTTTGGCAGATTCTCAAGCTAAGGATGCTGTAATGGCTGTTAATGGCTCAGCAGCTTTACCAGAAGGAACAACTTATGAGTGGGTAAACCAAGATGGTACACCACTTGCGAATAAGACAGTGACAGAAAAAGGTGAAGCTACTCGTTATGTAAAAGTAACATTACCGAAAGTATCAGAAACTGGACCGAATGCTAATAAAGTTCAATCATCTAAAATCGTGACAGTTACTATAAACGAAAGCGAAAAGCCAAAAGTATCATTTAATGGTAGCGAATTATCTAAAGATGCTAGCAATGAAAATAGCAAATTTGTTATTTTCCGTGGCGCAACTTTCAATCCAACCTTTACAGTAAGTGATAATTCTGGAAAGGTAACTGAGGTTAAAGCTTCTGGTCTTCCAAGCGGAAGAGAATTTGTTAAAAACACAGATACACCAAACGGAGATGTTCAACTTACAGGGGATCAAATTACAGATACTTCAAATGCTGCCTTAGGGGATCATATCGGAAAAGTACTTGTAAAAGACGCATCAGGTAATGAGCAAGAGTATCAATTTAAGTATACGGTTGTAGATGTAGAAGTGAAAAATACTCCAGAAATCGTGACTTTAGGTACGAAATTGGTTGATACTGCAAATTCACGTAATGGAAAAGATGCTCATGACTATGTAAAAGCAGTAGTGGAATCTAATTCGACAGGAAACGATAAGTATTATCCAACAAATATGTCATTCAAGTGGTCTAAAGATGGTAATTTTATAGAAAATACAACTACATTTGACACATCAGGAATTGTAAAATATAAAGCTGTAGCAGATTTCTACGGTGCAGGTGGAGTATATACTAAAACTGTTGAAGGTATTGGAAATAACATTAAAATCTATGCGCCAGATAAGATTGAACGAGAAGTAACATTCCTTGTTAAACCAAACCCAACAGTTGAGACAAGACCTGTCCCATCTCCAGTCCGTTACGAAGGTGACACAAGTCGTGACAAAGATTCAGATCCAGTTAGAGAAGAAGGAACTCCTGG
>CAJNCY010000001.1 GCA_905221375.1 bacterium | reverse complement strand
ACAAGTGCCTCTGAATCAGCAAGCACAAGTGCGTCAGAGTCAGCATCAACAAGTGCAAGCCAGTCAGCAAGCACATCGGCTTCTGAATCGGCATCAACAAGTGCTTCAGAGTCAGCAAGCACATCGGCTTCTGAATCAGCATCAACAAGCGCGTCAGAGTCAGCAAGCACATCAGCTTCTGAATCGGCATCAACAAGTGCATCAGAGTCAGCAAGCACATCGGCTTCTGAGTCAGCATCGACAAGTGCGAGCCAGTCAGCAAGCACAAGCGCGTCAGAGTCAGCGTCAACAAGTGCATCAGAGTCAGCAAGCACATCAGCATCAGAATCAGCGTCAACAAGTGCGTCAGAATCAGCAAGTACATCAGCGTCTGAGTCAGCGTCAACAAGTGCATCAGAATCAGCAAGCACAAGCGCTTCTGAATCAGCCTCAACAAGTGCATCAGAATCAGCAAGCACAAGCGCATCTGAGTCAGCATCAACAAGCGCATCTGAATCAGCAAGCACATCAGCTTCTGAGTCAGCATCGACAAGTGCGAGCCAGTCAGCAAGCACAAGCGCGTCAGAGTCAGCGTCAACAAGTGCAAGCCAGTCAGCAAGTACATCAGCTTCTGAGTCAGCGTCAACCAGTGCGAGTCAATCAGCAAGTACATCAGCGTCTGAGTCAGCGTCAACCAGTGCGAGCCAGTCAGCAAGTACATCAGCCTCTGAATCAGCATCAACAAGTGCATCAGAATCAGCAAGCACAAGCGCATCTGAGTCAGCAAGTACATCAGCTTCTGAGTCAGCGTCAACAAGTGCCTCTGAATCAGCCTCAACAAGTGCATCAGAATCAGCAAGCACATCGGCATCAGAATCAGCAAGCACAAGCGCTTCTGAATCGGCATCAACAAGTGCATCAGAGTCAGCGTCAACAAGTGCATCAGAATCAGCAAGCACATCAGCATCAGAATCAGCAAGCACATCAGCTTCTGAATCAGCATCAACAAGTGCATCAGAATCAGCAAGCACAAGCGCTTCTGAGTCAGCAAGTACATCAGCTTCTGAGTCAGCGTCAACAAGTGCATCAGAATCAGCAAGCACATCAGCATCTGAGTCAGCGTCAACAAGTGCATCAGCTTCAGCAAGCACATCGGCTTCTGAATCAGCAAGCACATCAGCATCTGAGTCAGCGTCAACAAGTGCATCAGCTTCAGCAAGCACATCGGCTTCTGAATCAGCAAGCACATCAGCATCTGAGTCAGCGTCAACAAGTGCATCAGCTTCAGCAAGCACATCGGCTTCTGAATCAGCCTCAACAAGTGCTTCAGAATCAGCAAGCACGTCAGCGTCAGCAAGTTCTGAGATTGAACACTCAATGCGTGATAAGAATGTGACTGTATCATATGAAACGACTAAAGGAATTAATCTACGTCCGACTGAATCAGTAGTTCCAAAAGGAAGCAAAATCGGAACAGATTACGATGCAACGAAACCTGAATTGAAACCAGAACGCATCGAAAAAGATGGAAAAGTCTATGTTCTTGTTTCTACTAAAGAAGGTTCAGCACCAGAAAAAGGTAAAGTAAGTGGTGAATCTCAAAACATTACTTATGTCTACGAAGAGCTCGTTAGACCTGAAGTTCCAAACCAAAAATATGGTAATGTCATCGTAGTCTATACTGATGAATCAGGAAACCCAATCTCAGGTATTACTGATAAAGGTGTTGAGGTATCAAGTACCGTTGTGGATGAGTCGGCTACTCTAGTAAGAAATCCTTATGATACGACTGACAACAAGCCAGAAACCATCACCACGAAAGATGGAAAAGTCTATAAACTTTTGAAAGTGAAGAAAACAGCAGATGCAGAGAAATCTGATGTAAAAGCTAGAACTTCAGTAGTCACTTATGTTTATAGATTACTTGGAGCTGTTGATGAAAAACCAGAAGCTCAAATCGGTGTAGTAGTTGTCAACTATGTAGATGAATCAGGAAATCCAATCTCAGGTAAAGCATCAGATGGTACAGTAGTGCCAAATATGGTAGTAGATACTGATGCAAGCCTAGTGGGTACACCATACGATACAAGAGATCATAAGCCACAAGTTATCATCACTGATAACGGCGATGTGTATGTATTTGTAAAAGTTTCTGCAACATCAGCTTCAGAAACTGGTCTGGTTCAAGAAGGAGCTGTAGCTGTTGAATATGTTTACCGTAAAGTAGATGGAAAAGATTCAACATCACCAAGCACATCACCTTCTGAGTCAGCGTCAACAAGTGTATCAGCTTCAGTAAGCACATCAGTCTCTGAATCAGCATCAACAAGTACGTCAACTTCAGCAAGCACAAGTGCCTCTGAGTCAGCATCAACAAGTGCATCGGTATCAGCAAGCACAAGCGCTTCTGAGTCAGCATCAACAAGTGCATCGGCATCAGCAAGCACATCAGCCACTGAACCAGCATCAACAAGTGCGTCAGCTTCAGCCAGCGTATCGGCATCAGCAAACACATTATCTTCTGAAACACCATCAGAATCAGCAGGTAAGTCAAGACAGCAATTGCCAAATACAGGTACAGAAGCTTCCAAATCATCTGTACTCCTTGGAGCTTTGGCAGCCGTGACTGGTTTAGGTCTGTTTGCGAAACGCCGTAAACGTGATGATGAAGAATAATCGGATTAAAAATACATAGAAAGTATTCTTATTTCGATTTATGAAGAATCCCTTGGATGAAAACTCATCCAGGGGATTTTTTTGATACTAAAAGTGAATAGAAGCTGAAAAACAGGGTAAAAAATGTTATAATATTAGGAAAGGAGAGAGGTTTCGTGACTGAAAAAATTACGGTAATTGTACCAGTTTATAATGTTGAAAATTACCTAGATAAATGTTTGGATAGTGTAATAAGACAAACATATAAAAATATTGAAATTATTGTTGTCAATGATGGTTCTACAGATAATTCGGGCACAATTTGTCAAGAGTATGCACAAAAAGATAATCGGATTATTTATATTGAAAAAGAAAATGGTGGTCTATCTGATGCACGAAATGCAGGTTTAGAACGAATGACTGGATCCTATGTAACTTTCATTGATTCTGATGACTGGGTTGAATTAGATTATGTAGAAATCCTTTACAAAAAAATAATTGAGTATCAGGCAGATATTGCGGTTGGAAATTATTATTCTTTTAATGAATCTGAAGGAATGTACTACTTTCATATATTTGGAGACTCCTATTATGAGAGAGTCTATGACAATGTTTCTATCTTTGAAAACTTGTATGAGTCTCAAGAAATGAAGAGTTTCGCTTTGATATCTGTTTGGGGAAAACTTTATAAGGCAGATTTGTTTAAACAATTACGTTTTGATATAGGTAGGTTAGGACAAGATGGTTATCTCAATCAAAAGATTTACTTACTTGCTGAGAAGACTATTTATTTGAATAAAGGATTATATGCCTATCGCCAAAGAGAAGGAAGTAGTTCCAGAATTTGGACAGAAAAGTGGATGCATGCCTTGGTTGATGCTATGTCTGAGCGTATTACTCTACTAGCTAACATGGGTTATCCTCTTGAGAAACACTTAGCAGTTTATCGTCAGATGCTAGAAGTCAGTCTCGCGAATGGTCAAGCTAGTGGCTTATCCGATACAGCAACGTATAAAGAGTTTGAAATGAAAAGAACTATTTTAAATCAGTTGTCAATACAGGAGCAAAAGGAAAAGAAGGCTATTGTCCTCGCAGCAAATTATGCTTATGTAGATCAGGTCATGACGACTATTAAGTCCATTTGCTATCACAATCGCTCGATTCGTTTCTACTTGATTAATAGTGATTTTCCAAATGAATGGTTGAAACAATTGAATAAGCGATTAGAAAAGTTTGATTCAGAAATTATCAATTGCAGGGTTACGTCTGAGCAAATTTCGCGTTATAAAACGGATATTAGTTACACTGTTTTTTTGCGCTATTTTGTGGCTGATTTCGTGAAAGAAGACAAAGCTCTTTATTTGGACTGTGATTTAGTCGTAACGAAAAATCTAGATGACTTGTTTGCTACAAATTTACAGAACTATCCTTTGGCTGCTATTCGAGATTTTGGGGGCAGAGCCTATTTCAGCCGAGAAATCTTTAATGCAGGTGTTCTCTTGATTCATAATGCTCTTTGGAAGCAAGAGCATATAACTCAAAAGTTGATTGATTTAACCAATGAATGGCATGATAAGGTGGATCAGGCTGATCAAAGCATTTTGAATATGCTTTTTGAAAACAGATGGTTGGAATTGGACTTTGATTATAATCATATTGTCATTCATAAACAATTCACTGATTATCAATTACCCTCGGATCAGGATTATCCTGCTATTATTCATTATCTTTCTCATAGGAAACCGTGGAAAGATTTGGCGGCCCAAACCTATCGCGATGTTTGGTGGTATTATCATGGTCTTGAATGGACAGAATTGGGACAAAATTATCACTTACATCCGTTACAGAAGTCTCATATTTATCCTACAAAAGAGCCTTTCGCTTGTTTAATTTATACTGCTTCGGATCATATCGAGCAAATGGAGACATTGATTCAATCCTTACCAGATATTCAGTTTAAGATTGCTGCTAGAGTTATAGTCAGTGATAAATTAGCACAGATGACAGTTTATCCAAATGTGACTATTTTTAATGGCATCCATTATTTGCTAGATGTCGATGCTGAACTGGTAGATACTTGTCAAGTCCTTTTAGATATTAATCATGGAGAAAAGACAGAAGAGATTCTAAATCAATTTGCTAAACTTGGCAAGCCCATCTTAGCATTTGAAAATACCAAATCTTATGGAGTAGGTCAGGAGATATATTCAGTTGACCAGGTTCAAGCAATGATTGAAAAATTAAGAGAAATAAGAAAATGAAGAAAAAACATCTATTAGGCGATGCCTTGAATTTGACTGTCAGTGATTAGATTGAAGAGTTGGGTTATCTTTTATAAAACTTCTCAGTCTATTTTATATGAAAGTTGTTCAAACATTACAGTACCTTATAAAATGTAAATATACCTAAGGATGTTGAGTATTAGGATGTGATTATTTATCTTTTTAGGTGAAATGATTGTATGTTACAGCCGCTTGATACGAAATGTATTATAAGGAAATTATGCTAATGAATAAAAAATCTATAGTTTTTAATGCAGATAATAATTATGTAGATAAATTAGAAACTGTTATCAAATCTATTTGTTGCCACAACAATCACTTGAAAATTTATATTTTTAATGACGACATCTCGTCCGAGTGGTTTTTGATGATGAATAAGCGATTGAAGACCATACAATCTGAAATCGTTAATGTTAAGATAGTAGATCATGTTCTTAAAAAATTTCATTTACCGCTAAAGAATTTAAGTTATGCTACCTTCTTTCGCTATTTTATACCTAATTTTGTAAAAGAAAGTCGTGCTTTATACATAGATTCTGATACCATTGTTACAGGAGGTTTAGACTATTTATTTGATATGGATTTAGATGGTTACGCCTTGGCAGCAGTAGAAGATTCTTTTGGAGATGCTCCTTCTACCAATTTCAACGCTGGAGTGTTGTTAGTTGATGTAGATATTTGGAGAGATGAAGATGCTTGTACGAAATTGTTAGAATTAACCAATCAATACCATGAGACAGCATATGGGGATCAAGGGATTTTAAATATGCTATTCCATGATAGATGGAAAAAATTAGATCGAACTTTTAATTTTATGGTGGGAATGGATAGCATCGCACATATAGAAGGAAATCAGAGATGGTATGAGATTTCTAAGTTGAAAAATGGAGATTTACCTAGTGTTATACATTATACCGGTGTGAAACCTTGGGAAATGATAGCCAATAATCGCTTTAGAGAAGTTTGGTGGTTTTATAATCTGTTAGAATGGTCTGATATTTTATTGAGAAAAGATATAATTAATCGTAGTTTTAAAGAACTTGTATATAGTCCTAAAGCTCATACAGCAATTTTGACCGCGAGTTGTGAGATGGAACATGTGGAATATTTAATAGAAAATTTACCAGAGGTACATTTTTCTATATTAGCACATACTTATTTTGCATCAAATGTTGTTGCCTTATTAAAATATAGCAATGTTACGATATATCCTTGTTTTTCTCCTTTTGATTATCAAAAAATGTTGGATAACTTAGATTTTTATTTAGATATTAATCATTATCAAGAAGTGGATAATATTGTATCTGTTGTTCAACAACTATCTAAACCAATTTTTGCCTTTGAAAATACTAGCCATGATATAGACAATCAAACTAATGTGTTTTCTTCAACAGAACCAAACAAAATGCTAGAGGCTATTAGACAATTCTTAGGAGAATAAGTTTATGGGGAATGAATTAGTAAGTATTATAGTACCAGTTTATAATACAGAGGAGTATATTAGACAATGTCTGGACAGTATTCTTAACCAAACGTATCAAAATTTTGAGTGCCTATTAATAAATGATGGTTCATCAGATAATTCAGCTGATATTTGTAGAGAGTATGTTGCCAAAGATACACGTTTTCGTTATTTTGAAAAGGAAAACGGAGGTGTGTCATCAGCACGAAATCTAGGAATTGAATTATCAGAGGGGGATTATATTACTTTTATTGATTCAGATGATTGGGTGGATTCCGATTATTTAGAAGTTCTTTATAGTGCTATTTTAGAAGAACAAGCAGATATAGCGGTATCTACCTACAAAAAATTTAATATTTCAGATAACTGCTGGTATTTTCATTCCTTTCAGGCTAAATACGATCGGAAAGTTTTTACGAATATAGAACTAATTAATGAATTGGTTGATTTGGATTCATTTGATTTTTCGTATCGCTTTGTTAGCGGAAAGTTGGTAAATAGAACTAGTTTGAAAAAAATTAGATTTAATGAATGGACTACTTTAGGAGAAGATATGGAATTTTGGTTTAAATTATATCTTATTTCCGCTAAAATTGTCTATGTTAATAGGGATAGTTATATTTATCGTGTGAGTAATCATTCAGGACATTTTAGCCTAGAAAAATTTCGTAGTGATTTACAGCAATATCTGAATTTTCTTACCTTTCTTTCAATTAAAGGGTTTGATATATCAAGGTATAAAGATAGATGTATATCTCTTATAAAAGGACGAGATCAAATAGTAAAAGAATTAGCCGACTATGATACAGATGAAAATATACGATGGTTTAATGAAACGCTATTTTTATTAGAGGGAGAGAATAGATAGTAATATGAATCAAGAATTAGTTAGTATCATAGTCCCTATCTACAATGTTGAAAATTATTTGAGACAGTGTTTAGATAGTATTCAGAATCAAACTTATAAAAAGTTTGAATGCATTATGATTAATGATGGTTCAACAGATAGTTCACAACAAATAGCGGAAGAGTATCTATCGGATAGCCGTTTCAAACTGATCAATCAATCTAATAAAGGTTTAAGTGGAGCTAGGAATACAGGAATTAGTCATATTAGGGAAGAATCCACTTTCGTAGCTTTTGTAGATAGTGATGATTGTATTTATCCTGATTTCTTAGAAACATTAACTGAGCACATTGAAGATGATGTTGATATTATAGAAGGAATGATTGAATATTATTTTGATGAAATAAAAATGGATAATATCTCTCATAATTTTGAGAAACAAATATTGACAACTCAGAATGAAAAATTAAGAAAATTTGCCTTAAATGAACTGAGAGTTAGTGTCTTTCCAAAATTATTTCGAAAAAATTTATTAACAGAAGATTTTTTTCCAAAGGGTTGGATATTTGAAGATTTAGCAGTTGTGCCAGAGTTGGTAAGTAATTCAGGGAAATGGATTAAATTACCAAAAGTTATCTACGGTTACAGAATTCGTCAAAATTCGATTACTACTAAAGAATTTTCAGAAGAAAAATTAGATGTATTTAAGATATTCAGAAAGTATGACTTGTTTTTTAAAGATGCGAGTGAAAGAACGAAATATTTAGTCGAAAAAATAAAATATTTACATATCAATTATCACGATATAGAATTTGTACCGGAGGATAATCAGTACAAATCACTATATAAAGAAGAAAAAGAAAAAATATTATCACAAATAGAAGAGTATGAAAAGGGGGAACTGATAAGTATTATCGTACCCATTTACAATGTTGAAAATTATTTGAGACATTGTTTGGATAGTATTCAAAAACAAACTTATCAAAATTTTGAGTGTTTATTAATAAATGACGGTTCACCAGATAACTCTGCTGATATTTGTAGAGAGTATGTCTCTAAAGATTCTCGTTTTCGTTATTTTGAAAAAGAAAATGGTGGAGTTTCTTCAGCACGTAATCTAGGTATCGAACATTCGAAAGGACAATATATAACCTTTATTGATTCGGATGATTGGGTGGAATCAGATTATCTGGATGTTCTTTATAAAGTTTTAAAAGATGAGGCTGCAGATATATCTGTGTCGACGTATAAACAATTTGACATGACTGCGAATTGTTACTATGTCCATTCTTATCAGAGAGGATATGAAAAACGAGTTTTTGTTCAGGATGAATTTATATTAGAACTTCCACTATTAGAGAGGTACGACCGTTCATTCGGATATTCTACTGGCAAATTAGTGAATAGAAATATGTTAGGTAATGTTAGGTTTAATGAGGTAACAACTTTATCGGAAGATATGGAATTTTGGTATAAAGTTTATTTATTTTTGCATAAAGTTGTTTATGTAAATAGAGATGCGTATATATATCGTACATATGGTGATTTGAAAAATTATGATCCGGAATCGATTCGTAGTGATATTCAACAGCGTCTTAATTTTCTTACTTTTCTTGGGATTAGAGGAATGGATAAGCGCAATTATATAGACAATTTCATCACTCATTTAAAATGGAGAATAGAGGAACAAGTAAAACAAGGTTTGGGAGATACAGAGACTACGCGTTGGTTAAAGGAAACTTTATTTTTGATAGATATAGGGGGTGAGAATTTTAATGGTTGAAGAATTAATTAGTATTGTAGTTCCTGTTTATAATGTGGAAAACTATCTACGTATGTGTTTAGATAGTATTATGAGTCAGACTTATCAAAATTTTGAGTGTTTATTAATAAATGATGGTTCACCAGACAACTCAGATGATATCTGTAGAGAATATGTTGAAAAAGATTCTCGCTTTCAATATTTTGTCAAAGAAAATGGTGGATTATCAGATGCACGTAATTATGGAATAAGAAAGTCAAAAGGTTCCTATCTTACTTTTGTAGATTCAGATGATTGGATAGATTCTTCTTACTTAGAAACTCTATATGAACTGATAATAAAGCATAATGCAGATGTTTCAATAGCTTGTTATGGTGCTTATGATGAGGAAAGAGCAACTTATCTTTTTTATGCTTATGGAGATGAGTATGAAAAAGTTTATAGTGGGAGAGAAGTTGTAGAACAGCTACCTAAATTTGAAGGGGGAGATTTAACGTTTCAAACTTCATGGGGGATATTGTCAAAACGTAAATTATTTGACCAAATAACATTTCCAGTAGGAAGGATTAACGAAGATATAGGGACAAATTATAAGTTATTTATGCAAGCTGAAAAAATAGCTTATATCCATAAAAATCTATATTTTTATCGTATTCGAAAAACAAGTATTTCAAATAGTGGTTTTTCTGAGAAAATGATGAGGGATGATCATGATTTGAGATTGGAACGGATTGCGATGGTAGCATTAAAAGGTTACGACATAAGTCAGTACGTTCAACAACATAAATTTTATCTAGACTATTGGCGTCGCATAGCAAATGAAAAAGGACTAGAAAATAGTATCGAAACAAAGAGGTTAGAGGAGTTAGATTTTTTATTAACAGGGAAAATCTACGAGGAGAAATAAAGTGAAAAAAGCAATCGTTCTTGGGGCAGATAATGGTTATTTAAATAAGCTAGAGACTACAATTAAGTCGGTGTGTACGCATAATAGAAATTTAAAATTTTATATTTTTAATGACGATCTTCCGAGCGAATGGTTTCAAGTTATGAATAGACGCTTAAAAGCAATTGATTCAGAAATTGTCAATGTTAAGATTTCGAATCATCAATTAAAAGGCTATCATCTTCCAATTGCCTATTTATCCTATGCTACGTTTTTTAGATATTTTATAGCAGATTTTGTAGTAGAAGAAAAAGCCCTATATTTAGATTCCGATATAATAGTGACTCACTCGCTGGATGAACTATTCCAGGAAGAATTAGGAGATTATTGGATTGCGGGTGTTCGTGACTATTTTGTAAAAGGTTACGAAAATCGTTTTAATGCAGGAATGATGTTGATTAATGTTAGTAAATGGAAAAGAGAAAATCTTTCTGTCAAACTAATTGAACTAACAAATGAACATCATCAAGAAGTGTTTGGCGATCAAGGTATTCTCAATATGGTATTTGGAGAGAATTGGAAAAAACTGGATCGTAAATACAATTTTATGGTTGGTTTAGATAGTTTGATTCATATTGCTGTTGAGACGACTCCAGAAGCACTATCATCTTGGTACAATTCAGCCCTTCCTGATGATGTGGTACCTTATATTATTCACTATACTGGAGAAAAACCTTGGTTACATTTAAGTCAAAATCGTTATAGAGATATTTGGTGGTTTTATCAAGGATTAGAATGGTCTGATATTTTGTTACGTAAAGAAAGGGTATTTCAGACCTATCAGGATTTAACAGTTGTACCAAAGGCTCATACAGCTATTTTTACTAATAGTTGTGAATTGGAGCAAGTAGAGTATTTGATAGAAAATTTATCTGACGTTCATTTTTATATATTTGCTCATACTTGGGTTGCATCTAATATTATTGATTTGATGAGATATCCTAATGTGACAGTTTATCAACAGTACAATCATTTTTCTTATGATAAAGTGATGAAAAAATTAGACTTTTATTTAGATATAAACCATTATGATGAAATTGACAATATTACAAATGTGGTAAAGAGTATGGGGAAACCAGTGTTTTCTTTTTCAAATACGAATCATTGCAACGAGGGAGCTCAAGTATTTTCTCCTACCGAGCCAGAAAAAATGGTTCAGGAAATTAGAAAGCATATAGATTAAGAGGAGGAATGAATGACAAAGAAAGTTATTGTTTTAGGCGCAGATAATGGCTATCAAGATAAGGTAGAGACTACAATTAAATCGATTTGTGCTCATAATCGTAATTTGAAATTTTATGTCTTTAATGATGATATTTCATCAGAATGGTTTCAATTAATGTCTAAAAGACTAGAGTTATTATCATCAGAGATTGTTAATGTAAAAATAACAAATCATAGTCTACGAGACTATAATCTTCCATTGTCTCATTTGAGTTATGCTGCATTTTTTCGTTATTTTATTCCTCAATTTGTGAAGGAAGATAAGGTCTTGTATTTGGATTCGGATATTATAGTTAGATCAAACATCGATGAATTATTTTTAGAGGATATTACAGATTACCCTTTAGCGGCTGTAGCAGATGCCTTAGTTCCATCTACTTTTAATTCAGGAGTCATGCTCATTAATGTTGCCTTATGGAAACAAGAAAATGCAACAGAAATACTTCTTGAATTGACAAATGAATTTCATACTAGTACTTTCGGAGATCAGGGAATTTTAAATAAACTATTTGAAAATCGTTGGTATGCTTTAGATTCTTCTTATAATTTTATGGTTGGAATGGATACAGTTGCAAGAAATTATCAAATTGAAAATTGGTATACTGATTCATTAGAACTAGAAGAGACTGCTAAGATTATTCATTTTACAGGAGACAAACCATGGTATCAAGTAAATTTAAATCGCTTTAGAGAAGATTGGTGGTTCTATTATTCTTTGGAATGGTCTGATATTGTGATGAGAAAAGCTGACTTTAAGAAGGGCTTAAACTCACTCATCGAATCACAGCTCTATCATACAGCTATCTTTACAAATACTTGTAATATAGAGCATCTGGAATATTTGATTAGAGAATTACCGCAGGTTCACTTTTCAATTCTTGCTCATACAGGATTTGCATCTGAAATTGTTGATCTACAACGATATTTAAATGTACAAATACTACCTTCATTTAATCCGATGAATTTTAAAAAGGTCTTAGAAAAGATTGATTTCTATTTGGATATTAATCATGAAAATGAAATTGCTAATATTATTGAAGAGGTGTATCAAATTGGAAAACCTATTCTTTCATTTGATAATACTTGTCATAATGTAGAAAAAGCAAGTTTTATCTGTGAATCTAAGAGACCGGAAAAAATGGTAGATGAGATTAAAAAATTATTGAAATTTTACTAGATATTAACAGCAAAGTGGGATAAATAATGGAAAAAAGAGCGATTGTACTGGGTGCTGATAATCTTTATCGTGATAAGCTAGAGACAACAATTAAATCAATTTGTGCGCATAATCAGAATTTGAAGTTTTACGTTTTTAATGATGATATTCCTAAAGAGTGGTTTTATTTGATGGCGAAACGATTAGAAAAGATTGATTCTAAAATTGTAAATATTAAAGTTAGTTCTGAAATATTACAAACGTTTTCTACACCAAGAAAACATATTAAGTATATGACGTATTTTCGTTATTTTATACCTAATTTTGTAACAGAAAGTAGAGCACTTTACCTAGATTGTGATATAATTGTTCACAAATCGTTAGATGATTTATTCGGTGTTCCTTTTGAAGATTTTTATATTCTAGCTGCAGCAGACTCATGGGATAAAACTCTATTTAATGCTGGGATGATGATGGTTAATGTTGATAAATGGAAAGAAGATAACATTTGCCAACAACTGTTGGATTTGACTCAAGAAAAACATAAAGAAGTTTTTGGAGATCAGGGTGTTTTAAACTTGCTGTTTAAAGATAGATGGAAGAGAGTTTCGTCAGATTATAATTTTTTGGTAGGAGGAGATTCTATAGCAAATTCAGTAGGTTTGTTTTTACAGGAATGGAATCCTAATGATACTCATACTATAATACATTTCGAGGGAGAGCATAAACCATGGAACAATTCCTATCAAACCAGATATAGGGAACTATGGTGGTTTTATAATGGAATCGATTGGGGAACTATATTATCACGAGAAGAGGAAAGACCTTCTAAATTTGTTGAAATAGCAAAGATAAATGAAATACATACAGCAATTTTCACTAATACACAAGAATTGGAAAATATTGAATATCTATTAGCTACATTTCCAAATGTACAGTTTCATATTTTTGCATATACAAACTTTGGTCCTAAAATAACTAAAATAGAAAAATTAGCCAATGTTTCACTTTATCCCTACTTCAATCAATATCAGTATAAAGAATTGATGGAGAAATTAGATTTTTATCTAGATATCAATCATGGAGAACCGATGAAGGGGATACTTGAAGAAGTTCGTAAGAGGAACAAACAAATATTTACGTTTGAAAATACCAATCATGACTCAACTGGGACAAGTAAGGTTTTTTCAGCAAATGAGCCAGAAACGATGGCGACAGCTATTCGAGAATTTTTAGATAAGAAGACTTCTTAATGTTGAGTAAATTGGACATAAAAAACTGTCTATTTATGGTTAAAATACTATATAGGCACGGGACTTTGAAATAGGTTAGAATCTGAAACGAAATCAAACAATAACACAATCTATTTATATAGTGGAGTGGTTGGTATGTTGTTTTCTAAAAAAGTGGGAATCTAAAAGGTAGGTATTTATGAAACTACATTTAACAAATTTATACGGTATGGCTGGTGATAGTACTGTTATTCTAGCTCAAAATGCCGTGCAAAAAATAGCCAATCAACTGGGATTTAGAGAAGTTGGTATTTATTTTTACAATATTGCTTCAGATAGCCCTTCTGAAATGAATAAGCGTCTGGATGGGATTATGGCCAGTATTTCTATTGGTGATATCTTAGTCTTTCAGTCTCCTACTTGGAATGGCTTTGAGTTTGATCGAGTCTTGTTTGATAAACTGAAGGATATGCAGGTGAAAATTATTTGCTTTATCCATGATGTTGTTCCTCTCATGTTTGATAGTAACTATTATCTTATGAAGGAATATATGTATATGTATAATCTATCAGATGTTTTGATTGTCCCGTCAGAGAGAATGAAAGAACGCCTGATGGAAGAAGGTCTGACAACTAAGAAGATTCTCGTTCAAGGTATGTGGGATCATCCTCATGATTTATCCTTATATACTCCAGCTTTTAAAAAAGAACTCTTTTTTGCTGGAAGTTTAGAGCGTTTTCCAGACTTACAAAATTGGTCTCAAGATACACCTTTAAGAGTGTTTTCAAATAACGGGGAGGCTAGTTCTAATGCTAGAAATCTTAGTATTGAAGGATGGAAAAAAGATGAGGAACTATTGCTAGAATTATCAAAAGGTGGATTTGGGCTTGTCTGGGGAACGCATCAAAATGATGGAGAAAGCAACCAATATTACACCCTGAATATATCTCATAAGGTTAGTACCTATCTGACAGCTGGGATTCCAGTCATTGTACCAAGTAGCTTATCAACTGCTAAATTTATAGTGGATCAGGGCTTAGGCTTTGTGGCAGATAGTCTAGAGGAAGTACATGCGATAGTTGATAAAATGAATCTACAAGAATATCAAGAAATGACAAATCGGATAAAGACCTTTAGTTATCTGTTAAAAGAGGGGTATTTCACTAAAAAGTTATTGGTAGATGCAATCTACCATTTGGGAATTGATTAAGAGAGCAAGATGATTAAAACAATTGTATTAGCTGGTGATTGTAATTACACCACGCAGTTAGAGGTAACTATAAAATCTATCCTATATCACAATCGAGATGTTAAGATTTATATTTTAAATCAAGATATTATGCCAGATTGGTTTCGCAAACCACGAAAAATAGCTCGCATGTTAGGTAGTGATATTATTGATGTTAAACTACCTGAACAAACTGTGTTTCAGAATTGGAGAAAACAAGCTCACATTAGTTCGATTGCCTATGCTAGATATTTTATCCCAGATTATATACAAGAAAATACTGTTTTATATTTAGATTGTGATTTACTTATCAATGATAAATTAGACAGTCTATTTGAGCAAGATGTAGAAAAAGGTTATATCGCAGCGATTAGAGATGCAAATGGCCAAGGTTTTAATACTGGTGTCCTACTAATCAACAATAAAAAATGGCGTCAAGAAAAACTAAAAGAACGATTAATTGAACAGTCCATCCTGACAACAAAGGAAGTTGAAGAAGGTCGTTTTGAACATTTTAATGGTGATCAAACGATTTTTAATCAAGTCTTGCAAGATGATTGGTTAGAGCTAGATAGAGCTTATAATTTACAAGTAGGACATGATGTGGTGGCTTTGTATAATAATTGGCAGGAACATCTGGCTTTTAATGATAAACCAGTGGTGATTCATTTTACGACCTACAGAAAACCTTGGACTACCTTGATAGCCAATCGTTATCGTGATTTATGGTGGGAATTCCATGATTTGGAGTGGAGCCAAATTTTACAACATCATATAGGGGAGGTTGAACTGACATCGTCTTTAGATAAAGAATTTTCTTGTTTAACCTTAACGAATTCCCAAGATTTAGAAGGAATAGAAGAGCTAGTCACAGCTCTACCAGATGTGGTATTTCATATCGCGGCTTGGACGGACATGGGAGATAAACTAACAAAATTAGCTGTATATGATAATGTGAGATTGCATCCACAGATTGTTCCTCCTGTATTAGATAAGCTGAAACAGTCAACAAATCTATATTTGGATATCCATCAGGGATTCGAAGTTGGAAGTATCTTGAGAGATGTTCGTGATTTAGGGATTCCTATCTTAAGTTTTTCTAATACACAGCATGGAATATATGATCAAATAGTATTTGACAAAGAAGATATCAATTTAATGATAGAAGCTATCAAAGACTATGCTAGTCATTCTCGGTTTTTAAAAGATTATAATCAGGAGACATTTCATTGCTTAATATTTACTGACACACAGGACATTGAACAATTAGACTATTTAGCTCAATATCTTCCACATGTTGTTTTTGATGTCGCAGCCTGGACAGATATGGGGCCTAAGTTATATGAACTACAAAATAACTATCGAAATATTCGTTTACATCCAGCTATAACTATAGAAAAATTAGAACAATTAAAAGTAAGAATGGGCTTGTATTTAGATATTAGCTGTGGTCATTCAACACATGATATTGTGAAGTCAGCTCATGAAATGAATAAAATCATTTTCTCTTTTGATAGTACTCAACATGGCTCTTTTGGACAACAGATATATTCTTCAAAAGTACCTGAACTTATGGTAGAAGCTATTAAAAATCTTATTTTTGGAACATTCAAAGCAAGAACTCCAGCGATTATTGTTAAGGATATCGATCAAACTCTAGATTATATAATAGAAAACCAATCTTCTATTATTCGCTTTGGAGATGGAGAGATGGATTTAATGTTAGGGAAATCGATTCCTTATCAAGTCTATGATGAGAATCTTGCAAGTCAGTTGAAAGAAATTATTTCTCTTCAAAGTGATGAAAAATTAGTTATCGGATTACCAAATGTATTTGCTGATCGTTCAAATTTTACACCAGCAGCGGAAGCCTTCTGGAAGGGACATTTAGAACATCATTTAAAAGATTATGTAGAATTAGCTAGAGCAGATTGGTATGGGACTACATTTGTATCTCGACCATACATCGACTATGTGGATAAATCGCAATCATTTAGTCAATTTGAAAAATTAAAACAGATTTGGGAGAATCAGGACATCCTGATTGTAGAAGGAGTGACTTCTCGTTCAGGTGTAGGTAATGATTTATTTGATGGAGCAAATTCAATTAAGCGAATTATCTGTCCTTCCCATAATGCTTATTCGCGTATAGAAGAAATTCAAGAAGCTGTCATACAATATGCTGAAAATCGCCTTATTTTATGTATGCTGGGCCCCACAGCTAAAATTTTATCCTATAATCTTTTTAAGAAGGGTTATCGGGTTTTAGATATTGGTCATATTGATTCAGAGTATGAATGGATGAAAATGGGTGCTAATACAAAGGTTAAATTGCATCACAAGCATACTGCGGAACATAATTTTGATCAAGATATTGAATTTATAGAGGATGAAACCTATAATAGTCAGATTGTTGCTGATTTGTCTAGATAGAAAATATGGATGGAGTATAAGTGGAAGAATTAATTACTGTTATTGTGCCTGTTTACAATGTAGAAGATTTTATTGATATGTGTTTAGATAGTCTATCTAAACAGACTTATAAACTTTTTGAAGTGCTGATGGTGAATGATGGTTCTACAGATAATTCAGGGACCATTTGTAAGGAGTACGCTGTTCGTGATAGTCGGTTTCATTATCTTGAAAAAGAGAATGGAGGACTTTCAGATGCTCGTAACTTTGGTCTTGAACACTCAAAAGGAGCTTACATTACATTTGTCGATTCTGATGATTGGGTTAGTGATACATATCTTTTTGATCTATATGAAGCACTAACTAGAGAGAATGCTGATATTTCATCAGCAAGCTATGTAAAGTATAATGTGGCAGAAGCGATGTATTATTTTCATATATTTGAAGATGATTACTATGAAAGAATTTTTACTTCTGAGGAATTGATAAGAGAATTACCAAATTTAGAAAATGCAGAGTTGTCTTACTATACCAGTTGGGGAAAACTATTTAGGAAAAACTTATTTGAACATGTTCATTTTCCAAAAGGAAAGTTAATAGAGGACACCAGAACGAATATTAAGTTATTCTTAGAGTCATCAAAAGTGATTTATATTAACAAAGGTTTATATTTCTACCGTGTTAGAGAAGGGTCTATTATACAAAGTGTTACAGAAAATTTACTAGAGGATGTTTTTGATGCTTTAGTTGAACGAATTTGTATTGTGAGTATGAGTGGTTTGTATTCAGATTCATATAGATATTCTCTATTATCTCATTTAGAGGGTAGATGTGCTCAAGCGAGAGATAGTGGTTTAGAGCATTCTGAAATTTACAGAAGATATATAGAAATGATTCATTTAATTAAACGAACTGTATAGAAAGGAGACGAAATGTTAGAAAATAAGAAGGCAGTAGCATTTGCAGGTGATTATGCTTATATTCGACAAATCGAAACAGCTATGAAATCAATCTGTAGACACAATAGTGGCTTGAAAATTTATGTACTAAACAAAGACATTCCTCAAGAATGGTTCAATAGATTACGAATGTATATTCAAGAGATGGGAGGAGACTTGATTGATTGCAAGCTTATTGGGCAACAGTTCCAAATGAATTGGTCAAATAAACTGCCTCATATCAATCATATGACATTTGCCCGTTATTATATTCCAGATTTTGTAACAGAAGATAAAGTTCTTTATCTTGATAGTGATCTGGTTGTGACTGGTGATTTGACTCCTCTATTTGAATTAGATTTAGGTGAGAATTATCTGGCAGCGGCTCGTTCTTGCTTTGGAGCTGGAGTTGGCTTCAATGCTGGGGTTTTGTTGATTAACAACAAAAAATGGAAATTAGATAATATTCGTCAGCAGTTAGTTGAATTAACTGAGAAAGAACATGAAAATGTGGGAGAAGGAGATCAGTCTATTCTTAATATTCTTTTTCAAAATAGTTGTTACCAGCTAGAAGATACATATAATTTTCAAATAGGTTTTGATGCTGGTGCAGCTGAAAAGAATCATGCTTTTATTTTTGAAATTCCACTGACTCCTCTTCCTAAAATTTTGCACTATATTTCTCCTGATAAACCGTGGAAGCAGTTTTCTGTTGGACGTCTGAGAGAAGAGTGGTGGAAATACTCTTTTATGGAATGGAGTTATATAGTATCTAGCTGGAAAGAAAAGGGGATATTTTATTCTGCAGATATTTATAAACCAGCATTAACTTGTATGAATTTAACCAATTCTTGGTGTGTAGAAAAAATTGATTATCTAGTTGAACAATTACCAGAAGTGCATTTTTATATTGCTGCTCATACTTTTATGTCGGATGAATTAAAGAGATTATCTAAGTATCAAAATGTGACACTTTATCCTAATTCTTTTCCTATTTTGGTAGAAAAACTTCTGAAGAATTCAGATATTTATTTAGATTTGAATTTAGATCAGAAACTAGTATATGTTTATGATTTGGTGAAGAAATACAATAAACCGATGCTTAGTTTTGAAAGCAGTAAATATCAAGAACTTTCGAATAGTAAGTATGCTGGACTATACTCTAATGAAGCTCCCTGGGAGTTAGTTGACGCAATCAGAAATTATATTACAGACAAGTAAATAATGTTGATAAACAATCTACTTCTATGAATGGCTGGATAAAGCTTTATTGACATATTTGGAGGCTAAAAAATAATGAGTGAATTAATTAGTGTGATAGTTCCTATATACAATACGGAAAAGTACTTAGTAGAGTGCGTTGAGAGTCTTAGAAAACAAACTTATTCTAATATTGAGATTATATTAGTAGACGATGGCTCAACAGATGCTTCTATTGAAATCTGTGATGAATTTGCCGAAAAAGATTCGCGGGTAAGAGTATTTCATAAAAAGAACGAAGGTGTGGCAGTTGCAAGAAATTTTGGCATTCAACAATCTAACAGTCAATATGTTGTAATTGTAGATTCCGATGATATTGCAGTTGATAGAATGATCGAAGTCCTATATACTCAAATAAAGGAAAATAATGCCGATATAGCGGTAGGAAACTATTACATTTATGACGAAAGTGATGGTAATTTTTACTATTACATTACAGACGATGATTATTGTGTAGAAGTGCTATCTCCACAAGAATTAATAGACAGACAGGCAGGGGCCTGGAAATGGAATAGTACGGCCTTCATGTTAACTACTTTTAAATTATATAAGAAAGTATTATTTGACGATGTTTCCTTTACTCACGGTAGAAGGTTTGATGATGAAGCTTCCACCCATAGACTGTTTTTAAAAAGTAAAAAAACAGTGTTTGTTAATGATAACATCTATCTCTACAGAAGACGTTCAGGTAGTATTATGAGATCGAAATTTGATCTTTCTTGGGCAAGAGATTTAGTTGAAGTATTTTCCAAGAAAATATCAGATCTTGTTTTAGCTGGATTAGACATCTCAGTTATGCGCATTCGATTTGTCAATCTATTAAAAGATTATAAGCAAACTTTGGAATTCCATCAATTAACAGATACTGAGGAATATAAAGATATTTGTTTTAGATTGAAGCTCTTTTTTGAAGCAGAACAAAACTAAAGTTGTAACATCATTATTTTTATTACAGAAGATTAGATTAACAGTAAGAGAGAAGGATTATTTTGTGAAAAAAATTTACTCATCAATGGCAGTAAAAAAAGGATTAACAACCTTATTTCTGCTGTTTATTTATGTATTGGGAAGTCGTATTACCCTTCCTTTTGTTGATCTGAATAGTAGAGACTTTCTAGGTGGGTCAACGGCTTATTTAGCATTTTCAACGGCACTTTTAGGAGGCAATTTAAGGAGTTTATCTCTATTTTCTATAGGGTTATCACCATGGATGTCATCAATGATTCTATGGCAGTTACTCTCTTTTTCTAAGAAATTAAATATTTCTTCAGGGGCAGTAGAAGTTCAAGATAGAAGAAAGATGTATTTAACATTGGTCATTGCCTTGATTCAATCTTTAGCGCTTTCATTGAATTTACCGATACAACATCTCTATTCATCCTTATTGGTAACTATAATGAATACTGTGTTACTAATAGCAGGCGCATTCTTTCTAGTGTGGCTATCAGACTTAAACGCTCAACTTGGAGTAGGTGGATCGGTAGTTATTTTGCTAGCTAGTATTATTTTAAATATTCCACAAGATATTTTAAATACATTACAATTTGTTCGAATTCCCATAGAAATAATGTTACTTCTAGCATTGATTAGTGTTATATTAACCTATATAATGGCGCTCATGTATAGAGCGCGTTATCGTATACCAGTTCACAAAATTGGCTTACGTAGTCGTTTCAAGCGTTATTCTTATTTTGAAATAATGTTAAATCCTGCTGGTGGGATGCCATTTATGTATGTTATGAGTTTTTTAAGTTTGCCTACCTATGTCTTTTTATTATTACAGACACTTTTTCCTCAGACTTCAGTGTTCTCTGAAATGTCGGCTCAGTATGGAGTCGGAAAACCATTATGGATTTATTCATATATCGCCATGATTTTTTTGTTTAGTATTGTCTTTGCTTTTGTCAATATGAGTGGGGACCAAATATCCGATCGGATGAAGAAATCTGGAGAGTATATTTATGGAGTTTACCCAGGAGAGGAAACAAGTCGTTTTATTAATAGATTAGTATTTCGTTTTTCGATTATAGGTGGGACCTTTAATGTGCTTATGGCAGGAACTCCAATGTTAGTAGTTTTATCTGATGAGAAGTTGCTAAAAATTGCTATGATTCCAGGTTTATTTATGATGTTTGGTGGTATGATTTTCACAATTAAAGATGAAATGAAAGCTTTGAGACTAAATGAAACCTATAAACCCTTGATTTAGGAGGCTTTTATGTATTATTTTATTCCAGCTTGGTATGGTTCAACCCGTCAATGGCATGCGGATGTGATTCCGTGGTATTATTCTCAGTTTCGTTTTGAGTTTGATGATACTTTCAATCAAATCAGGCTTTTTCAAAGACAAGAGATACCGTCTCGACTATTAGTATTAGCCTATCAGCCCCATTTACGTTACTTTTTACATAGACATGGTGTCCTAGAGACAGAAGTTTATTCTATCTTTGATGATATGCAAGACTTTCGTGATATACACACCCAGGTTCTTAATATGAGAGATATAGAGTGGGATAGTGATTGTCAATTTCTTTATAGTCCATTTGCAATAGTGGTTCAGAAAAATGGTAAAAAGTATGCCAAGGTAGAACATGGTGTAGAAGGATTTATCAGTGAAATCCAATATTTTGACCTCGATGGACAGATAAGTAAGAATTATATCATGGATGATCGTGGCTTTGTATCGAGTGTCATTTATTTTGATAATGGACAGCCTACCTATCAAGACTATTTGGATCCTAAAGGTATCTGGAGATTTAGAGAGCATTTAAATGAGGGAGGCAGAGTAGAGGTGAATCCAATATTTGGTTACCGTTTTAAACAGCTTCATTACACTGATATGAGTCAACTAATTGCAGAATATTTTGATAAATATCTGCAAAAGAAACAGGAAAAACAGGATATTTTCATCATCCCTTCTCATCCCCATCATGATCAATTTATCTTAAGTTGCTTACCAAGTGATACTGCTAAAATTTTGAGTCTTTTTATTAACCGAAATTCTCAAGCTAGTTTTAGAGACTTAGCTTCATCATTTGATCAGGTAAATCTAGTCTTAGTGGATAGGGAGGATAGTTTACAACTCTTACAGGAGTTACATCCTAAACTATCGGATAAATTTTATCATCTCTCTCCTTTTGATACGCGTTTACGACTGGGTCGAAGTCAGACTCGAAAAGAATCACTAATTTACTATCAATTAGATTTTTCTGAGGGAATTGATAGACAAGCCCTATTTCAGGTTCTATCATTTATTGCTGAAACCAAAAATACAGAGGTTATTTTTGGGGCCTTTGCTGCTAGTCAGGAACAAATGGAAGAAGTGGAATCACTTGTTAATGAAATAATTCAGGAACAAATCCATACTGGTAGTTTGGAAAAAGGAATACACTACGGTGGGGCAGAAAATCCTTTAGAAGAAAACCAAGAGCAGGAACTACGTTTTCAATTTGTCAATATGAATGATGAGTTGGATTTGATTAAGACATTAGAGTTTGTTCGTTTGATTGTGGATCTTAATAAACAACCCCACCTCTATACTCAAATCGCAGGTATTAGTGCGGGAATTCCTCAGATTAATCGGGTTGAAACTGTTTATGTAGAACATTTGAAAAATGGTTATTTGATTTCAGATGTGACAGAATTTTCCAAGGCTGCACATTACTATACAGATAAACTGAAAGAATGGAATCAAGCATTAGTATACTCTATTGATAAAATCAAAGAACATACTGGACAACGATTCTTAGATAAATTGCATCGTTGGCTTGAGGAGGTTACAGATGTCAAAGGACTATAAAATCCTACAAATAGGGATTGATAATTGGGCTCATCATTATGAAATTCCTGAAAATATGGATTGGTATTATTTCTGTCCCAATTCACCGCTAGCCCTCCGTAAAATGATGGAAATGGATAGCATCACAAATTTTCATGCAATTTTGGTAGAGGATGGTCAGTATTTATCTGATTTACTGCCTTTTATTCATCATATTGAGCCGTATACTCTTTTTTATGACCAAGATTTTCAAACGACAGATTTGGGTATTCTTGATTTATTAAAAAAGCGGTGTGCTCAGTCTGTAGATTTCTCAGATCCCCAGCAATTAGTAAATGATTTATCAACTTCTCTCTTTGGTGGGGGGTATGGGGACAAATTATTTCCGTCAAGTATCCAAATTCACCCGTCTTTTAAAGGTTTTATTTCCTATCAAGGATTTGAGCATGTAAGCTTAGAAGGGAATTTTGGAGATGATTTCCAACAACTGGCTTACTGGTCTGGTAATTTTATAGTGTATAAAGATTTGCCTATAGAGATATGGTTAGAGTATGAAAAACAAGGAGATTGTGAGATACGATTTGTTATCCGTAAACTATGGGCTGGAGCCGTTGATGATTTTTTTGAAGAGGAAATTTATAGTGAAGACAATCTTCAGAAAGCTATTATTGTGAATAGTAAAGAGATAAATTTTTATATAACGGTATCCATTGAAGCGCGTGGTAAAGGTAAACTGCAGATAGGAAATCTTCATCAAAGATGGAGTCGTAAACAATTTGGAAAGTTTGTTTTAGGGGGAAATATTTTACATGACGAAAGTCGTGATGAAATTAACTATTTCTTCCATCCAGGTGATTTCAAGCCACCTTTAGCTGTTTACTTCGCAGGTTTTCGTACTGCCGAGGGATTCGAGGGATATTGGATGATGAAAAATTTAGGATGTCCTTTTATTTTATTTTCAGATCCTCGTCTTGAGGGTGGAGCCTTTTACCTTGGAAGTCAAGAATTAGAGAATAAGATTAAGGAAACCATCCAATATTATTTGGATTATCTTGGTTTGACATCTAAAGATTTGATTTTATCAGGTTTATCAATGGGGACTTTTCCGTCGCTCTATTATGGAGCCACTTTTGAACCGCGTGCAGTTATAGTCGGGAAACCATTAGCTAATATTGGGACTATCGCTAGACGAGGGCGTTTAGAAGCACCTGGAGTATTTGATACAGGATTTGATGTTTTGAGACATCAGACGGGTGGAGTTAGTTCTCAACATATGGAAAATCTGGATCAAACTTTTTGGAATGCTTTTAAAAAGGCTGATTTCACCCAGACAATTTTTGGTTTGTCCTATATGAAGGATGAAGATATGGACAGCAAAGCCTACGATCAGTTAGTAGAACATCTTTGTTATACAGGGGCTAAGATTTTATCTAAAGGTACAGATGGACGACATAATGATGATACAAATACTAATGTGGCTTGGTTTCTACATTTTTATCGTATGATTTTGGAATCAGATTTTGGAAGAGGTAATAAATGATTATTAAACAAAGACAAGATATTCAGTGGGGACCAGTAGGAGCGACATTCATGTATGGAACTAGTGTTATCTATCATTCAGAACACCATATAGGTATTTATAATCCTTTAGTAAAATCAGGAGAAATCTTAAAAAAATGGTTTTCCAGTGTGAACTATCAAGCCTTTAGAACTCAGCCCAGTCTTCCCTTACTTAAAAGACAACAGGATTATCAATTATGCATGAATCTTGAATGCCATCCTACAAATGGAGTCTATACAAAGATTGCCTTTTTTGATAGATATGGGGATTTAATTGAAGAGAAAATTGAAAAAACGAAGGTCTTTGATTTTACCTATCCTGATGATACCTATACCTATCAAGTCTCCCTTCTAAGTGCTGGTTTTGAGTCCATGGATTTCTATTCTTTTTCTATTAAGGAGATGAATCGTGTTTAAAGGTTTTTATCAAGATTTCCAACTTCGGAAAGTTAAAAGGATTTTAAGAAAGATTAATGCCTTTAAAGGAAAGATGGAGTCCCTATCAGACCAAGAACTAGCGGCAAAAACAGTGGAGTTTCGCCAACGTCTTGCTGATGGAGCAACTCTCGATGACCTATTGGTAGAAGCTTTTGCAGTTGTTCGTGAAGCGGATAAACGCGTATTGGGAATGTTCCCTTATGATGTTCAGGTCATGGGTGGAATCGTTATTCATCAAGGAAATGTTGCTGAGATGAATACAGGTGAGGGGAAAACCTTGACAGCCACTATGCCTGTTTATCTCAATGCCCTGACAGGTAAAGGTACCATGCTGATTACCACCAATGACTATCTAGCTAAACGCGATGCTGAGGAGATGGGACAAGTATACCGTTTCTTAGGATTGACAATTGGGGTACCTTTAACAGATGATCCTCAAGATGAGTTAAGCGTGGAAGAGAAGAAAAAGATTTATGAATCTGATATCATTTATACGACTAACGGAGCTTTAGGGTTCGATTATTTGGGTGACAATCTTGCTTCCAATGAAAAGGGAAAATTTTTACGCCCTTTTGATTATGTCATTATTGACGAGATTGATGATATCTTGTTGGATAGTGCTCAGACCCCTCTTATCATTGCCGGAGCCCCTCGGGTTCAGTCTAACCACTATGGTATTATTGACACGCTTGTAACGACCTTGGTTGAAGGGGAGGACTATATCTTTAAGGAGGAGAAGGATGAGGTTTGGCTCACTACCAAGGGAGCTAAAGCTGCTGAAAGCTTCTTAGGAATAGATCATTTTTATAAGGAAGAACATGCGGTTTTTGCTCGCCATTTAGTGTATGCGATTCGAGCCCATAAACTCTTTACCAAAGACAAGGACTATGTCATTCGTGGGGATGAAATGGTACTGGTGGATAAGGGGACAGGGCGTCTAATGGAGATGACTAAACTACAGGGAGGCCTTCATCAGGCAATTGAGGCAAAGGAACATGTCAAATTATCTCCAGAGACGCGGGCTATGGCCTCGATCACCTATCAGAGTCTTTTTAAAATGTTCAATAAGATATCTGGTATGACAGGGACAGGTAAGGTCGCTGAAAAAGAGTTTATTGAAACCTACAATATGTCTGTAGTACGCATTCCAACCAATCGTCCTAGACAACGGATTGATTATCCAGATAATCTATACGTTACTTTACCTGAAAAAGTGTATGCTTCTTTGGAGTACATCAAGGAATACCATGCTAAGGGAAATCCCTTACTCGTTTTTGTAGGTTCAGTTGAAATGTCTCAACTTTATTCGTCACTCTTGCTTCGTGAAGGGATTGCCCATAATGTCCTAAATGCTAATAATGCGGCGCGTGAGGCTCAGATTATCTCCGAGTCAGGTCAGATGGGGGCTGTGACAGTGGCCACCTCTATGGCAGGACGTGGTACGGATATCAAGCTTGGTAAAGGAGTCGCAGAGCTCGGTGGCTTGATTGTTATTGGGACTGAGCGGATGGAAAGTCAGCGGATCGACCTGCAAATTCGTGGACGATCTGGTCGTCAGGGAGATCCTGGTATGAGTAAGTTTTTTGTATCATTGGAGGACGATGTTATCAAGAAATTTGGTCCATCTTGGGTTCATAAAAAGTACAAAGATTATCAGGTTCAAGATATGACTCAACCAGAAGTATTGAAAGGTCGTAAATACCGAAGGCTAGTCGAAAAGGCTCAGCATGCTAGTGATAGTGCTGGACGTTCAGCACGTCGTCAGACTCTAGAATATGCTGAAAGTATGAATATTCAACGGGATATGATTTACAAGGAGCGCAATCGTCTAATAGATGGTTCTCGTGACTTAGAGGATGTTGTAGAGGAAATCATTGCTAGTTACATAGATCAAGTGACTTCTTCAGAATATGAAAGCCGAGAGTTACTCTTCCACTTTATCGTGACCAATATTAGTTTTCATATTAAAGAAGTTCCAGATCATATAGATGTGACTGACAAAACTGCAGTTCGTAGCTTTATAAAGCAGGTGATTGATAAAGAACTTTCTGAAAAGAAAGAATTGCTTGAGGAACATGGCTTATATGAACAGTTTTTACGACTTTCTATGCTCAAGGCTATTGATGACAACTGGGTTGAGCAGGTAGACTATCTACAACAGTTATCTATGGCTATCGGTGGTCAATCTGCTAGTCAGAAAAACCCGATCGTAGAGTATTATCAAGAAGCCTATGCAGGCTTTGAAGCCATGAAAGAACAAATCCGTGCGGATATGGTGCGTAATCTCCTGATGGGCTTGGTTGAAGTCACTCCTAAGGGTGAGATTATGACTCATTTCCCATAAAAAGAGGAAAATATGACAATTTACAATATAAATTTAGGACTTGGCTGGGCTAGTAGTGGTGTTGAATACGCCCAAGCCTATCGTGCTGGTGTTTTTCGGAAATTAAATCTGTCCTCTAAGTTTATCTTTACAGATATGATTTTAGCCGATAATATTCAGCACTTAACAGCCAATATTGGTTTTGATGATGATCAAGTGATCTGGCTTTATAATCATTTTACAGACATCAAGATTGCACCTACTAGCGTGACAGTGGATGATGTCCTGGCTATTTTCGGCGGTGTGGAAAGCCGTAGAGAAAAGAATGGTAAGGTCTTGCGTGTCTTCTTTTCTGACCAAGATAAGTTTGTAACCTGTTATTTGGTGGATGAGGACAAGGACTTGGTTCAACATGCCGAGTATGTCTTTAAAGGAAAACTGATTCGTAAGGATTACTTTTCTTATACGCGTTATTGTAGCGAATACTTTGCTCCCAAGGACAATGTTGCAGTATTATACCAAAGAACTTTTTATAATGAAGACGGGACTCCGGCCTATGATATCTTGATGAATCAAGGGAAGGAAGAAGTTTATCGTTTCAAGGATAAGATTTTCTATGGAAAGCAAGCCTTTATGCGTGCTTTTATGAAATCCTTGAATTTGAACAAGTCTGATTTGGTCATTCTCGATAGGGAGACAGGCATTGGACAGGTTGTTTTTGAGGAAGCACAAGTAGCGCATTTAGCGGTAGTTGTTCATGCGGAGCATTATAGTGAAAATGCTACAAATGAGGACTATATCCTTTGGAACAACTACTATGACTATCAGTTTACCAATGCAGATAAGGTTGATTTCTTTATTGTATCCACTGATAGACAGAGAGAAGTTCTGCAAGAGCAATTTGCTAAATACACCCAGCACCAACCAAAGATTGTTACCATTCCTGTAGGAAGTATTGATGCATTAACTGAGTCAAGTCAGGGACGTAAGCCATTTTCATTGATTACGGCTTCACGTCTTGCTAAAGAAAAACACATTGACTGGTTGGTTAAGGCGGTCATTGAGGCTCGTAAGGAAATACCTGAATTAACCTTTGATATTTATGGTAGCGGTGGAGAAGATTCTCTGCTCAGAGAAATTATTGCAAATCATCAGGCTGAGGATTATATCCAGCTCAAGGGGCATGCGGAACTTTCGCAGATTTATAGCCAGTATGAGGTCTACTTGACGGCTTCAACCAGTGAAGGATTTGGTTTGACCTTGATGGAAGCTATTGGTTCAGGTCTACCTCTAATTGGTTTTGATGTGCCTTATGGTAATCAGACCTTTATAGAAGATGGGAAAAATGGTTATTTAATTCCAAGTTCATCTGACCATGTAGAAGACCAAATTAAGCAAGCTTACGCAGCTAAGATTTGCCAACTGTATCAAGAAAATCGTTTGGCGGATATGCGTGCCCATTCTTACCAAATTGCAGAAGGCTTCTTAACCGAAGAAATTTTAGAAAAGTGGAAGAAAACAGTAGAGGAGGTGCTCCATGATTGAACTTTATGATCGTTATAGTCAGGAAAGTCGAGATTTACATGAAAGTCTAGTCGCTACTGGTCTTTCTCAACTTGGAGTGGTCATCGATGCAGATGGTTTTCTGCCTGATGGTCTAGTATCTCCTTTTACCTATTATCTAGGTTATGAAAAGGGGAAACCTCTCTATTTCAACCAAGTTCCTGTTCCAGCTTTTTGGGAAATTTCAGGCAATAATCAGTCTGCTCGTATTGAGGATATGACACAGGAGAGAGCTGTCATTCATTATGCTGATGGAATGCAGGCTCGCTTGGTTAAACAGGTAGACTGGAAAGACCTAGAAGGTCGAGTACGTCAGGTTGACCACTACAATCGCTTCGGAGCTTGTTTTGCTACAACGACCTATAGTGCAGATAGTGAGCTGATTATGACGATTTACCAAGATGTCAATGATCAACAAGTTTTACTTGAAAACCATGTGACGGGAGATATCTTATTGACTTTACCTGGTCAGCCCATGCATTACTTTGCAAATAAGGTTGAATTTATCACCTTCTTTTTGCAAGATTTGGAAATAGATACAAGCCAGCTTATCTTTAATACTCTAGCGACTCCTTTCTTGGTTTCCTTCCATCATCCAGATAAGTCTGGCTCAGATGTTTTGGTTTGGCAGGAACCTCTCTATGATGCCATTCCAGGCAATATGCAGTTGATTTTGGAAAGTGATAATGTGCGTACTAAGAAAATCATCATTCCCAACAAGGCGACTTATGAACGCGCTTTAGAGTTGACTGACGAGAAATACCATGATCAGTTTGTGCACTTGGGTTACCATTATCAGTTCAAACGTGATAATTTCCTAAGACGAGATGCCTTAATCTTGACTAATTCCGATCAGATTGAGAAAGTGGAAGCAATCGTAGAAGCCTTGCCTGATGTTACCTTCCGTATCGCAGCGGTGACAGAGATGTCTTCTAAGCTCTTAGATATGCTTCGCTATCCTAATGTGGTACTTTATCAGAACGCTAGTCCACAGAAGATTCAGGAGTTGTATCAACTGTCGGATATTTATTTGGATATCAATCACAGCAATGAGTTGTTGCAGGCGGTGCGTCAGGCCTTTGAGCACAATCTCTTGATTCTTGGATTTAACCAAACGGTACACAATAGACTCTATATCGCTCCTGATCATCTATTTGAAAGTAGTGAAGTTTCTGCTTTGGTTGAGACCATTAAATTGGCCCTTTCAGATGTTGATCAAATGAATCAGGCACTTGGCAAACAAGGCCAACATGCAAATTATGTTGATTTGGTGCGATATCAGGAAACCATGCAAACTGTTTTAGGAGGCTAATATGTCAGAGGAAGATTTATTTTACAAAGACGTTGAAGGTCGCATGGAAGAGTTGAAACAAAAACCCATCAAGAAGGAAAAAGAAACCCGAGGGGAAAAGATTAGTAAGACTTTTTCACTCTTACTGGGTTTGATGATTCTGATTGGTTTGCTCTTTACTTTGTTGGGAATTTTGAGGTAGGCCTATGATTGAAATACTGATTGTTTTAGCTATTGTCCTCTCTCTTGCTTTGATTGTATTGGTAACCATACAACCCCGTCAAAATCAACTATTTTCCATGGATGCCACTAGTAATATTGGTAAACCAAGTTACTGGCAGAGCAATACCTTGGTAAAGGTGCTCACTTTATTGGTGAGTTTGGCCTTATTCGTTTTACTATTAACCTTTATGGTGATAACTTACAAATAAAAGAAAACTTCAGATATTCACCTTTTGTGATTGTTCTGAAGTTTTCTTTTTTATACTCAATGAAAATTAAAGAGCAAACTAGGAAGCTAGCCTCAGGCTGCTCAAAACACCGTTTTGAGGTTGTGGATAGAACTGACGAAGTCAGCTCAAAACACCGTTTTGAGGTTGTGGATAGAACTGACGAAGTCAGCTCAAAACACCGTTTTGAGGTTGTGGATAGAACTGACGAAGTCAGCTCAAAACACCGTTTTGAGGTTGTGGATAGAACTGACGAAGTCAGCTCAAAACACCGTTTTGAGGTTGTGGATAGAACTGACGAAGTCAGCTCAAAACACCGTTTTGAGGTTGTGGATAGAACTGACGAAGTCAGTAACCTATATACGGCAAGGCGACGCTGACGTAGTTTGAAGAGATTTTCGAAGAGTATTACTGTCCATATTTTTGATAAAAGTCAACTTTGACTTGGATGAAAGTTTTGGCTTCACGTAGGAGTTGAAGAAGGGTGGCGCGGGTTTCAAATTCTTCTCTTGTCTTGGGCAGACTGCGGTTCCGAAAGACTTCTAGATAGCGTTCGATTTCATCTAGTAAATCAGAAGCAGGATTGGTCTGGCTCAGTTGCCCTGCAATTTTTGAAAAGAGTTGGGCCAAAATCAGACTTTCACTAGCAGCTAGGTGACAGGTGTTGATTTGCTGGGCCATGTTTCGCAGGATGCGACTTTGTCGCTGTCTCATCTCAAAGTAGTGAATATGGTAATCGGTCTGGTGAAAGAGGTGGTCTGAGTGATCCAAATAGACCAGTCTGAGTGCTTCTTCCAAAAGGGTGTCTAATTCTTCAACCAGTTGTGCTCGGTTGCGTCCATCCCCTCTGGATAAATAATATTTGAAGCGTTGGAGGATATCTTTTAACTTTTCTTCTACCAATGTGTGGTAGTGATGAATTTCCTCTTCTCGTGAAGGCATGTAGAGATTGACAAGCAAGGCAAATCCTGTACCGATAGCAAAGAGAAGGAATTCGTTGACTAGAAGGTCTGGAGAGGTTGACTCTTGCACCAAGAGATGGCTAACTAAAACAGTGCTTGGTGTGATGCCAATTTCCCAACCCATCTTATAGGCTAGAGGCACATAAAGTGCTAGATAGAGGCCAAGACTCCAGATATGAAATCCGCTCAAGTGAAAAGCCAAAACCCCGATAACCAGAGCCAGAAGCATGGAAAAGAGCCGATTGCGGGCCAGTTTTAAGGTACTTCTACGCGTATCAGATAGGCTCAAGAGGGCGATGATTCCGGCCGAAACTGCTGACGAAAGATTGAGAAAATAAGCAAGAAGGCAGGCAAGACAGGTAGCTAAGATGAGCTTGGCCGTACGTTGGCTAATAGACATAAGAATTTCCTGGTAAGTTAGAATAAAAGCGTAAAAGACAAGACCTGAGCAGGCTTGCCTTTATGCGCTATTTTTTACGGGCTGCTGCGTATTCGGCAACGGCAGTAAAGAGGACGTCTGTAGAAGAGTTAAGGGCTGTTTCACATGAGTCTTGGATGACACCAATCACAAAACCAACTCCGACAACTTGCATGGCAATATCGTTAGAAATACCGAAAAGGCTACAAGCAACTGGGATAAGGAGGAGGGAACCGCCGGCAATACCAGAAGCACCACAGGCTGAGATAGCTGCTACCACACTGAGGACAAAGGCTGTGGCGAAGTCAACGGGGATTCCAAGAGTATTTACTGCAGCAAGGGTCAAAACGTTAATGGTAATCGCTGCCCCGGCCATGTTGATAGTAGAACCAAGTGGGATAGAAACAGAATAGGTATCTGGATCCAGTCCAAGGTCGTGACAAAGTTTCATGTTGACAGGGATGTTAGCCGCAGAACTACGAGTAAAGAAGGCTGTCACACCGCTGACACGCAAACATTTCCAAACGAGGGGATAAGGGTTTCTCTTCATAAAGAGGAAGGCAATCAATGGATTGACTACCAGAGCCACAAAGAACATAGTTGTCACCAAGAGGGCAAGCAAGATTCCGTAGTTGGCTAGGCTTCCGATTCCCTTATCAGAAATAGTTTTGAAGACAAGGCCAAGGATTCCAAATGGAGCCAGGTTAATGATCCATTCGACAATCTTAGAAGTCACATCAGCCATGGTTTTCAGCAATTCTTTACTGTTTTTACTTGCCTCTCTCATGGCAATCCCGAAAACAACTGCCCATGATAGGATACCAATGTAGTTGGCTGTGACAAGGGCATTGACTGGATTGTCAACTAGTTTGAGCAAGAGGTTGCTGAGGACCTGTCCAATCCCATCTGGTGGAGCAATATCGGTATTAGCGCTATTTAGGGTGATTTCAACAGGTACAATGAAACTTGCTAGTACAGCGATAAGGGCAGCGGCAAAGGTTCCCACCAAGTAAAGGAAGATAACGGTTTTCATATTGCTATCTTGTCCCTTTTGATGTTGGGAAAGGGCATTGGCAACGAGGGCAAAGACCAGAATCGGTGCGATGGCTTTAAGGCCACCAACAAAGAGATCTCCTAGCAGGCCAATTCCTGAAATGTTAGGAAGTGTCAGTCCTAGGGTTCCTCCAATAAGCATACCAATCAAGATACGTTTGATTAGGCTTGCCTTATTCCAAGCATGAATGAATTTTTTCATAATAATCTCCTTTGTTGTGTAATGTTTATGATTATAGTATAAATATGAACTAAAATCAAGAATTTTCTGTCTATTTTTGAAATTATTTTTGAATATTTATGGAGAATGACACTTTATGAAAGTATGGTATAATAAATGAAAGGAGTTTTCTATGCAAGAATTTATTCAAACCTATCTCAATAAGCTTAATATTACAGCGATTATCGAGAATATCTTGACCAAGATACTTTCTCTTTTATTCTTATTTTTGCTCTTTTATATAGCTAAGAAATTGCTCCATACCATGGTGCAGAGAATTGTTAAACCTTCTCTAAAAATGTCTCGCCATGATGTCGGGCGTCAGAAAACCATCTCACGTCTGTTAGAAAATGTGTTTAATTATACCCTTTATTTCTTTTTACTTTACTGCATTTTGTCGATTTTAGGTTTGCCAGTTTCTAGTTTGCTGGCTGGAGCTGGTATTGCTGGGGTGGCGATTGGGATGGGAGCCCAAGGTTTTCTATCTGATGTCATCAATGGCTTTTTCATCCTTTTTGAACGTCAACTGGATGTGGGAGATGAGGTTGTTCTGACAAATGGTCCTATTACTGTATCGGGTAAGGTTGTCAGTGTAGGTATTCGAACAACTCAACTCAGAGGAGAAGATCAGGTTCTGCACTTCGTTCCCAATCGGAATATCACTGTCGTCAGCAATTTCTCTCGGACAGACCAGGCCTGAAATTTTAGCAGATTTATGGTACAATAGAAAGAGTTTGGTAAAGGAGAGAAGATGTTTTTAGAAAAACAGTTGGGCAATGGCTGTACTTGGATTGACCTAGATTTGGACAAGTTGAAAAAACTAGAGGACCTTTCTGAAATCTACGGTTTGGACAAGGAAACCATTGAGTACGCACTGGATAGGAATGAGCGTGCCCACATGGATTATCACCGCGAAAATGGGACTGTGACCTTTATCTACAATGTCTTGAACTTGAAAAAGGATAAGGAATACTACGAAGCCTTTCCCATGACCTTTATCGTGGAACATCGTCGCCTGATTACCATTAGTAATACCAAGAACGCTTATGTCATTGAACAGATGACTCGTTATTTGGAGAGTCATGACACGCTTTCGATTTACAAGTTTCTCTTTGCCAGTTTGGAAATCATCAGCAATGCCTACTATCCTGTCATCGAGCAGATGGACAAGAGTAAGGATGAGGTCAATGGCCTCTTGCGTCAGCGGACGACTAAGAAAAACCTCTTTGCCCTTTCCGACTTGGAGACCGGTATGGTTTATCTCACTGCAGCTGCTAAGCAAAATCGCATGTTGCTGGAACATATCCAAGGGCATGCCCTTTATCGTAGTTTTAACGAGATTGAGAGAGAGCAGTTTGATGATGCTATGATTGAAGCTCATCAGTTGGTGTCCATGACAGACTTGATTTCTCAAGTTCTCCAACAACTATCAGCATCTTACAACAACATCCTAAACAATAATCTGAATGATAATTTGACAACCTTGACCATCATTTCAGTCTTGCTAGCCGTTCTGGCAGTCGTGACAGGCTTTTTCGGAATGAATGTTCCCCTACCTTTAACAGATGAGCCCCATGCTTGGCTCTACATCAGCTTGGCCAGTGCAGGTTTGTGGATTATCCTGTCATTATTACTAAGGAAAATTGCGAAAAAAAGTTAAGAAAAGGAGCCAGAATGGCGATTGAAAATTACATGCCAGATTTTGCTGTGGAAGCAGTCTATGATCTGACAGTCCCAAGCCTGCAGGCGCAGGGAATCAAGGCTGTTTTGGTCGATTTGGACAATACCCTCATAGCTTGGAATAACCCTGACGGGACGCCAGAAATGAAGCAATGGCTACATGACCTTCGGGACGCGGGCATTCGCATTATCGTAGTGTCAAATAACACCAAAAAACGCGTCCAACGAGCAGTTGAAAAATTTGGGATTGATTACGTTTATTGGGCTCTGAAGCCCTTCACATTTGGAATAGACCGTGCCATGAAGGAATTTCACTATGAGAGAAGTGAAGTGGTCATGGTCGGCGACCAGCTTATGACCGATATACGAGCAGCCCACCGTGCAGGCATTCGCTCAATTTTAGTCAAACCCTTGGTACAACACGACTCAATCAAAACACAGATTAACCGAGCTCGTGAGCGTCGTGTTATGAGAAAAATCACTGAAAAGTACGGACCGATTACATATAAAAAAGGAATTTAACTATGGAAGAAATTCTCTGTATTGGTTGTGGAGCAACCATTCAGACGACAGACAAGGCTGGTCTTGGTTTTACCCCCCAGTCGGCACTTGAAAAAGGTTTGGAGACAGGTGAAGTCTATTGCCAACGTTGTTTCCGTCTCCGCCACTACAATGAAATCACAGATGTCCAGTTGACGGATGATGATTTCCTCAAACTCTTGCATGAGGTGGGAGACAGTGATGCTTTGGTAGTTAATGTCATTGATATATTTGACTTTAATGGCTCTGTTATCCCAGGTTTGCCACGTTTTGTATCGGGCAATGATGTCCTCTTGGTTGGAAATAAAAAAGATATCCTGCCCAAGTCAGTTAAACCGGGCAAGATTAGCCAGTGGCTCATGGAGCGTGCCCACGAAGAAGGTCTCCGTCCTGTCGATGTCGTCCTAACTTCAGCACAGAATAAGCACGCCATTAAGGAAGTCATTGACAAGATTGAACACTACCGTAAGGGTCGTGATGTCTATGTGGTTGGTGTAACCAACGTTGGAAAATCAACCCTTATCAATGCTATTATCCAAGAAATCACGGGTGATCAGAATGTCATTACGACTTCGCGTTTCCCAGGGACAACCTTGGACAAGATTGAGATTCCGCTTGACGACGGCTCTTATATCTACGATACACCGGGAATCATCCATCGTCACCAAATGGCTCATTACCTGACTGCCAAAAATCTCAAGTATGTCAGCCCTAAAAAGGAAATCAAGCCCAAAACCTATCAGCTCAACCCTGAACAGACTCTGTTTCTAGGCGGTCTCGGACGCTTTGACTTCATTGCAGGTGAAAAGCAAGGATTTACAGCTTTCTTTGACAATGAACTTAAATTGCATCGTACTAAGTTAGAAGGAGCGAGTGCTTTCTATGACAAGCACCTTGGAACCCTCCTCACACCACCAAATAGCAAGGAAAAAGAAGATTTTCCAAAATTAGTTCAGCATGTATTTAACATTAAGGAAAAGACAGACCTAGTTATCTCAGGACTCGGATGGATTCGCGTAACAGGCACCGCAAAAGTCGCCGTCTGGGCACCAGAAGGTGTCGCCGTCGTCACACGAAAAGCAATTATTTAAACACAGAAAGGAAAGAGTTATCTAGATTCGGGCGAGTCCTGCGAGCCCGTAGAGAATACTTTTCGCCGTGGTGTTAGTTGGTACAAGTAATTGTACCAACTGCGGAAAATTTGAGACCTTAGTCTCAAATTTTAGTCATGAAAGTCCAAAGGACTTTGCTGACGTCCGCCACCACTTTAGAAAAGTATAAAAAGAAACTCTTTTAAAGAAATTATGTCATTAACCTCAAAACAACGTGCCTTCCTCAACAGCCAGGCACACACCCTCAAACCCATCATCCAAATTGGGAAAAATGGACTGAACGACCAAATCAAAACCAGCGTTCGTCAAGCTCTTGACGCCCGTGAATTGATTAAAGTAACGCTCTTGCAAAATACAGATGAAAATATCCACGAAGTAGCTGAAATCTTGGAAGAAGAAATTGGTGTGGATACTGTCCAAAAAATCGGACGCATCTTGATTTTGTTTAAACAATCTAGCAAGAAAGAAAATCGCAAGATTTCTAAAAAAGTCAAAGAAATCTAAAAACCTACTCCAAATAACTGTTTTTACAGAGAAATAAAGGAGACTAGCCTATGGCAATCGAACTATTGACTCCCTTTACCAAGGTAGAGTTGGAGCCAGAAATCAAGGAGAAAAAACGTAAACAAGTCGGGATTTTAGGGGGGAATTTTAACCCTGTTCACAATGCCCATCTCATCGTTGCGGATCAAGTGCGCCAGCAGTTGGGACTAGATCAAGTTCTGCTCATGCCTGAATACCAACCTCCTCATGTAGATAAAAAGGAAACAATCCCTGAACACCATCGTCTCAAGATGCTTGAGTTGGCGATTGAGGGGATTGAAGGTCTGGATATTGAAACTATTGAGTTGGAGCGCAAGGGGATTTCCTACACCTACGATACCATGAAGCTTCTAACTGAGAAAAATCCAGATACAGATTATTACTTTATCATCGGTGCCGACATGGTAGACTATCTGCCCAAGTGGTACCGAATTGATGAGCTGGTTGACATGGTTCAGTTTGTGGGGGTTCAGCGTCCACGCTACAAGGCTGGGACTTCCTATCCAGTTATCTGGGTGGATGTGCCTCTCATGGATATCTCATCCAGCATGGTGCGTGACTTCCTTGCCCAAGGTCGGAAACCCAACTTTCTCCTACCTCAGCCTGTGCTAGACTACATCGAGAAGGAGGGGCTCTACTGATGGCCTATCAAGACTATATTAATTGCTCTCGCGCGGTTTTGTTGGAAAAAATGGCAGAGCTTCTACCTGAAAAACGTTTAACCCATTGTTTGGGTGTGGAGCGTTCAGCCATAGAACTGGCCCAGCGATTCGGTGTGGATACTGAGAAAGCAGGTCTTGCAGGGCTTCTTCATGATTATGCTAAAAAGTTGTCAGATCAGGAATTTCTGGACTTGATTGACCGTTACCAATTAGACCCTGACCTCAAAAACTGGGGCAATAATGTCTGGCATGGCATGGTTGGCATCTACAAGATTCAGGAAGATTTGAATTTGCATGATCCAGAAATTCTGCGAGCCATTGAAATCCACACAGTCGGAGCTGCTCAGATGACTGACTTAGAAAAAGTCATCTACGTTGCAGACTATATCGAGCACAATCGTGCCTTTCCTGGAGTGGATGTAGCGCGTGAGATTGCAAGTTTATCGCTCAATAAGGCGGTGGCCTACGAAACAGCTCGTACTGTGGAGCATCTAGCTCATCAGGGATTCCCGATCTATCCCCAAACCCTTGAAACCTATAACGCCTTTGTGCACTATTTGAAAGAGGAATAAATGAACGAAAAAGAATTACTAGAACTAGTCGTGAAAGCGGCTGATGAGAAACGTGCAGAGGATATCCTCGCACTTGATGTACAAGATTTGACTAGTGTGACGGACTACTTTGTTATCACTAGCTCTATGAATAGCCGTCAGTTGGATGCTATCGCTGACAATATCCGTGAAAAAGTAGCCCAAGCAGGCTTTAAAGGCAGTCATATCGAAGGTGATGCAGCTGGAGGCTGGGTTCTACTAGACCTCGGTGCTGTCGTTGTGCATATCTTCTCAGAAGAAATGCGTGCCCACTATAACCTAGAAAAACTATGGCATGAGGCGGATTCTGTAGATTTATCTGAAACTTTATAGTCTTTTCCTTTATCTTTTATTACAGCGTTAACTCGTTTTGCCTAACTCCAGTCATGCCTGCAACTCGTTGCCTAGTACTAAAAGCAAACGAAAAGACTATAGTGTACAATTGAACTCAGTTGTAGTCAACTGGGTTTCTTTGCTTATTTTAGAAAAATTGATAGAAAGGTAAAGGGCTAATGGTGTTTACCATGGAGCTCTTAGTATCATGATTATGGCAACTTATGAAACTTTTGCGGCGGTCTATGATGCAGTCATGGATGACAGTTTATATGATAAATGGACGGATTTTTCTCTTCGTCATTTGCCAAAAACTAAGGAGAGAAAGAAACTCTTGGAACTGGCTTGTGGGACAGGTATCCAGTCTGTGCGCTTCTCTCAGGCTGGTTTTGATGTGACTGGACTGGACTTGAGTGCGGATATGTTGAAGATCGCCGAAAAGAGAGCGATTTCAGCCAAGCAAAAGATTGATTTCATTGAAGGCAATATGCTGAATCTGTCCAAGGCAGGTCAATATGACTTTGTTACTTGTTATTCGGACTCAATCTGCTACATGCAGGATGAGGTGGAAGTAGGGGACGTCTTTAAGGAAGTGTACAATGCTCTCAACGAAGATGGCATCTTCATCTTTGATGTGCACTCGACCTACCAGACAGATGAAGTATTCCCTGGCTATTCCTACCATGAAAATGCGGAAGATTTTTCCATGCTCTGGGATACCTACGAGGACGCGGCACCTCACTCCATCGTACATGAGCTGACTTTCTTTGTCAAGGAGGCTGACGGTTCCTTTAGTCGTCACGATGAAGTACATGAAGAGCGGACCTATGAAGTCTTGACCTATGATATTTTGCTGGAACAGGCTGGATTCAAGTTCTTCAAACTCTATGCGGACTTTGAGGACAAGGAGCCGACAGAGACAAGTACCCGTTGGTTTTTTGTCGCGCAGAAGTAGGAGATTACCATGATAAAAGGACAAGTTTGGCTATTAGTATTTATCTTATTTTATTTTGGCTTTTACTGCATAAAATTTAGAGATAATATTAGACTTAAACCGTTAGTAGATATTAAAACTGAGTTTCAGAGTGATCTTGATTTATTTTATGAACATATATCTTTTAAAAACTGGAAAAAGCAATTGTGTCAATCCTCTTGATTATAATAGGGATTATTATCTTAGTATTTTTATCAATATTAGGTCTGTTTCTACTAATTTTAAAAATATCTTTATTATTTTTGAAGAAGATTGTAATTTATGAAGCTGACAATAAATTTGAAATATTTAAATATGTGTTACTCCCTATGATATTAGCGTATTTGTTTGGTGAATATGCCAAGACTGTTGAGATAAGCAATACATCTTTAAATATAATAATTATTTTTGGAGATAAAATTATACAATTGTTTGGTGAATATTCAATTATTCCATTGACTTTGTTGATTTCTGCAACTGTATGTTATACATTCAAATTTTTAGTAAAAAATGATACAGATTTTATTAAGGAATTGTTTGAATATTTTTGGAACTGGATTAAAGTTCTTATAGTTACTTTGCTATTTATTTTAATTATTGGATCTTACTTACTCCTTTTAGATGAAGTAAAAAATAGTATCTCTAGTAAGGATCCATATACGATTATACCGATATTTATTGCTAGTTGTATTGTTACATCCAAGATAATTGTTAGATTAATAGTTGTTAAAAGTAATAATGTGCCAATGAAGGCTAAACGACATCCCTTTAGAATAAAAAGGAAATATAGACGTAGGAGATTAGCATGACCATCACGGGTATTATTGCGGAGTTTAATCCTTTTCATAATGGGCATAAATACCTGCTGGATCAGGCTGAGGGACTGAAAATTGTTGCCATGTCTGGTAATTTCATGCAGAGAGGCGAGCCTGCTATTGTGGATAAGTGGACACGGGCCCAGATGGCACTGGAAAATGGCGCAGATTTGGTAGTAGAATTGCCCTTTTTAGTCAGTGTTCAGGCGGCGGATTTCTTCGGTCAAGGAGCTGTGGATATCTTGACACGCTTGGGCATTGATAGTCTAGTTTTTGGGACGGAGAAAGTTCTAGATTACCAGAAAATCGCTGACTTATATACAGAGCAGGCTACTAAGATGGAGAAATTTGTGGAAAATCTGACTGACTCTCTCTCTTATCCTCAGAAAACTCAGGTCATGTGGAAGGAATTTGCTGGTCTTGATTTTTCTGGCAATACGCCCAACCATGTCCTTGCTCTGGCCTATGCCAAGGCGGTTGCTGGACGAAACATCAAGCTGCATCCGATTCAGCGTCAGGGGGCTGGCTATCATTCTGTGGATAAGGATGTGGACTTTGCTTCGGCGACAGCCCTTCGTCAGCACCAAAGGGACAAAAATTTCTTAGAACGTTTTATGCCTTCGGTTGACCTCTTTGAAAATGCTAATAAGGTGAGTTGGGACGACTATTTTCCCTTGCTCCGCTATCAAATCTTGTCAAATCCAGACCTAAACACTATCTATCAGGTCAATCAAGAAATGGCTGTGCGCATCAAGGATGCTATCAAGATAGCCCAATCTGTGGAAGACTTGGTTGAGGTGGTTGCGACCAAGCGTTACACCAAGGCGCGTGTCAGACGCCTTTTGACCTATATTTTGGTTCAAGTTAGAGAAAGTGACTTGCCAGAAGGCATCCATGTCCTTGGCTTTACCGAAAAAGGCAGACAACATCTCAAGTCTCTGAAAGGGCAGGTCAATCTAGTCAGCCGAATTGGTAAAGAACCCTGGGATGCCATGACTCAAAAGGCAGACCAGATTTACCAACTGGGAAATTCAAGTATAGCAGAGCAGAATTTTGGAAGAGTGCCGATTAGAATAGAAACAAACTAAGTCTACTGAAAGGTGGACTTTTTGAGATTTTTTACGAATAAATAGATAGAAAAGAAAATCTTGTACAAGTTCCTGACAATTTCTTTCTTTTCATGTATAATAGTTGAAAAGAGGTAAAACGAGGTATGGTTATGGAAGCAGTTCTTTACTCAACATTCCGAAATCATTTAAAAGACTACATGAAGAAGGTAAATGATGAATTTGAGCCTTTGACGGTGGTCAATAAAAATCCAGATGAGGACATTGTGGTTCTTTCAAAGAGTGAGTGGGATAGTATCCAAGAAACCCTGAGAATTGCTCAAAATAAGGAACTTTCTGATAAGGTTTTGCGAGGAATGGCTCAAGTTCGTGCTGGAAGTACTCAGGTTCATGTTATTGAGGAGTAAGAAATGCTGCTCAAGTTTACAGAAGATGCCTGGGCAGATTATTGCTACTGGCAAAATCAGGATAAGAAAACGTTAAAAAGAATCAATAAACTAATCAAGGATATTCAACGTGATCCCTTTACAGGAATAGGTAAACCAGAACCACTCAAGTATGACTACCAAGGAGCCTGGTCACGTCGTATTGATGCAGAAAATCGATTGATTTATATGATGGATGGAGATAGCGTGGCTTTCTTGTCTTTCAAAGATCATTATTAAGTCTACTGAAAGGTAGGCTTTTTCTCAAATATCTACTAAACTACTGTTTTTAAGTAATAAGGATTATACAGATGTATTTTAGTGAAATAAACACCAAATTCCCCAAAACATATTCTATTTTAGGTTTGTGAAAATCACTTTTTTATGGTAGAATGTAAAAGAATGTATGTCATTCGGAATAACAATAAAATGAGGTAAAAACATGGAAATCATGTCGCTTGCGATTGCTGTTTTTGCCGTCATCATTGGTTTAGTCATTGGATATGTCAGCATCTCAGCTAAGATGAAATCATCTCAGGAAGCTGCGGAGTTGATGCTTTTAAATGCTGAACAAGAAGCAACTAATTTACGTGGACAAGCTGAGCGTGAAGCAGATTTACTTGTTAATGAAGCCAAACGTGAAAGCAAGTCTCTTAAAAAAGAAGCACTATTGGAGGCCAAAGAAGAAGCCAGAAAATACCGTGAAGAAGTGGACGCTGAATTCAAATCAGAACGTCAAGAACTCAAACAAATCGAAAGTCGTTTGACAGAGAGAGCTACCAGCCTTGACCGTAAGGACGACAATTTGACGAGTAAAGAACAAACACTTGAACAAAAAGAACAAAGTATTTCTGATAGAGCGAAAAACCTTGATGCGCGTGAAGAGCAATTAGAGGAAGTCGAAAGACAAAAAGAAGCAGAACTAGAGCGTATTGGTGCTCTGTCTCAGGCAGAAGCACGAGATATTATCTTGGCACAGACAGAGGAAAACTTGACCAAGGAGATTGCCAGCCGCATTCGTGAAGCTGAGCAAGAGGTCAAGGAACGTTCTGATAAAATGGCCAAGGACATCCTGGTTCAAGCTATGCAACGTATTGCTGGTGAATATGTAGCGGAGTCAACAAACTCAACGGTTCATCTGCCAGACGATACTATGAAGGGACGCATTATTGGTCGTGAAGGTCGTAATATTCGTACCTTTGAAAGTTTGACAGGGGTTGATGTGATTATCGACGATACACCAGAAGTGGTGACCTTGTCAGGTTTTGACCCGATTCGTCGTGAGATTGCCCGTATGACTATGGAAATGTTGCTCAAAGATGGTCGTATCCACCCAGCTCGTATCGAAGAGTTGGTTGAGAAAAACCGTCAAGAGATTGATAATAAGATCCGCGAATATGGTGAAGCTGCTGCCTATGAAATTGGTGCGCCAAACCTTCACCCTGACTTGATGAAGATTATGGGACGTTTGCAATTCCGTACTTCATATGGACAAAATGTCTTGCGTCATTCGATTGAGGTTGCTAAGTTAGCTGGTATCATGGCGAGTGAACTTGGTGAAAATGCGGCTCTTGCCCGTCGTGCTGGATTCCTTCACGATATCGGAAAAGCCATTGACCGCGAGGTTGAAGGTAGCCACGTTGAAATCGGTATGGAATTGGCCCGTAAGTACAAGGAACATCCAGTTGTGGTGAATACGATTGCTAGTCACCACGGTGATGTTGAAGCCGAAAGCGTCATTGCAGTGATCGTTGCTGCAGCAGATGCCTTGAGTGCGGCCCGTCCAGGTGCTCGTAGTGAGTCTCTTGAAAGCTACATCAAGCGTCTCCATGATTTGGAAGAAATTGCGAATGGCTTTGAAGGAGTACAAACTAGCTTTGCCCTTCAAGCAGGACGTGAAATTCGTATCATGGTCAATCCAGGACAAATCAAGGACGACAAAGTCACAATCTTGGCTCACAAAGTTCGTGAGAAAATTGAAAACAATCTTGATTACCCAGGAAATATCAAGGTAACCGTGATTCGCGAGTTGCGTGCAGTAGATTATGCTAAATAAATAAGAAAGAGCAGTTGAAAAATTACTGCTTTTTTGTTACACTAGATAGAAAGACTGTAGAAGGATAGTTTGCGCAAACTGCTACTATCTGAAGGGAAATTTTATTTTTACAGACTGACTAAAAGGAGACACAATGGCAGACCGAGGCTTACTAATCGTCTTTTCTGGTCCTTCAGGAGTTGGAAAAGGAACGGTTAGAAGAGAGATTTTTGAGAGTTCTGAAAACCAATTTCAATACTCTGTATCGATGACGACACGCGCACAACGTCCTGGAGAAGTGGACGGTGTTGACTATTTCTTCCGCACTCGCGAAGAGTTTGAAGAGCTGATTCGTCAAGGACAGATGTTGGAATACGCAGAATATGTCGGCAACTACTATGGAACTCCCCTGACCTATGTCAATGAAACCTTGGACAAGGGAATCGATGTTTTCCTTGAAATTGAAGTTCAGGGTGCTCTTCAGGTTAAGAAAAAGGTTCCAGATGCTGTCTTTATCTTCCTGACACCACCAGATTTGGATGAATTGCAAGATCGCTTGGTAGGACGTGGAACAGATAGTGCAGAAGTGATTGCCCAACGAATCGAAAAAGCCAAGGAAGAAATTGCGCTTATGCGTGAGTATGATTATGCGATTGTCAACGATCAGGTGCCCCTAGCTGCTGAGCGTGTCAAGCGTGTGATCGAAGCAGAGCACTTCCGTGTGGATCGTGTCATTGGTCACTATCAGGAGATGTTACCAAAGTCTCCAACTACCCGATAAAATTTAGAAAATAGGTACAAGCAAATGATGTTAAAACCCTCTATTGATACCTTGCTCGACAAGGTTCCTTCAAAATATTCACTCGTAATCTTGGAAGCAAAACGTGCCCACGAATTGGAAGCAGGTGCGCCAGCAACTCAAGGTTTCAAGTCTGAAAAATCAACTCTTCGCGCTTTAGAAGAAATCGAATCAGGAAACGTTACAATTCACCCAGATCCAGAAGGAAAACGTGAAGCAGTGCGTCGCCGTATCGAAGAAGAAAAACGCCGCAAAGAAGAAGAAGAAAAGAAAATCAAAGAGCAAATCGCTAAAGAAAAAGAAGATGGTGAAAAAATTTAAGGTTGGGGGGACTCAATCTTATTTTTTCTATTGCAAGAATATACTGACAAGGAGGAGGTGAGAAGATGGCTATAGCCAAGATTATAGTAGATGTGCCCTTAATGCAGACAGACCAGCCCTATAGTTACAGGATTCCTGATGAGTTTGAAGGAATGTTGGAAGTTGGGATGAGGGTTCATGTGCCCTTTGGTAAGGGAAATCGTCTGATTCAAGGGATTGTTCTTGGTTTGGAGTCCCAATCGGATGAAGAAGAGATGGAGCAAGATTTAAAAGATATTGTCGAGGTTCTGGACTTTTCTCCTGTTCTCACACAAGAACAACTCTGGCTGGCTGAGGAATTACGTAAGTCCGTCTTCTCCTATAAAATCTCCATCCTCAAGGCTATGTTACCGGGATTTCTGAACTCCAGCTATGACAAGATTCTCTATCCTCTGGAAGGTTTGAGTCAGGAAGACCGAGAGCGTCTGTTTGGTTCAGAAGATTCGCTTGCCTTTTCTTCACTAGACATCGCGAAGCAAGCCGAAATGATGCGTTTGACTAGAAAAGGTCTGCTTGGTCTGGAATATCAGGCGGTCGATCAAAAGAAGGTCAAGACCCAGTCCTGGTATGAGGTTCATCTTGCTCAATTAGAAGGTGTAGAGATTTCTACACGCGCCAAGAAAAAATTAGAACTGAGAGCCTATTTGCTGTCTCATCCCGAGAGTGCTTCCTTGGCTAGCTTGTTAGAGTCCTACTCGCGGGAGCAAGTCAACTTCTTTGTGGAACAAGGTGCTGTGACCATAGTCCAAAAGGAAGTTCAACGCTCGGCTGCTTATTTTGAAGGCATTGAGGCAAGTCAGCCTTTGGAGTTGAATCCAGAGCAAAGACAGGCGCGTGATGCGGTTGTCAGTGCGATTGGCAGTCATCAACCTCCCTTCCTCCTTCAAGGGATTACAGGAAGTGGGAAGACAGAGGTTTACTTGCAGATTATTCAAGGGGCCTTGGCCAAGGGTAAGACAGCTATTTTACTGGTGCCTGAGATTTCCTTGACTCCACAGATGACGGAGCGTTTTATTGCTCGCTTTGGTGAGCAAGTGGCTATTCTTCACTCAGGCCTGTCCAATGGTGAAAAGTATGATGAATGGCGCAAGGTGGAACGTGGCGATGCCCAAGTTGTTGTGGGTGCCAGATCTGCCATCTTTGCTCCGCTGAAAAATCTAGGAGTCATGATTATTGATGAGGAGCATGAAGCGACTTATAAGCAGGACAGCAATCCCCGTTACCATGCCAGAGAGGTGGCTATTTTACGGGCCCAGTATAATCAAGCTGCACTGGTTCTTGGGTCTGCGACACCGAGTCTGGAAAGCCGTGCGCGAGCTGGAAAAGGCGTCTATCAACACTTACGTCTGACTCAACGAGCTAATCCTTTAGCTACCATTCCTGAGGTTCAAGTGATTGATTTTCGGGACTATATCGGACAAAACGAGACGTCAAATTTTACGCCACCTTTGCTAGAAGCTATTCAAGACCGTCTGGCTAAAAAAGAACAGGTGGTTCTCATGCTCAATCGCCGTGGTTATTCTAGCTTTGTTATGTGTCGGGAGTGTGGGACGGTGGATACTTGTCCCAACTGTGACATTTCCCTGACATTGCACATGGATACCAAGACCATGAACTGCCATTATTGTGGTTTCTTGAAAGACATTCCTCAGGCCTGTCCTAACTGTAAGAGCCGAAGTATTCGTTACTATGGAACAGGGACTCAAAAGGCTTATGACGAGCTAGCAGAACTCTTTCCTCAGGCCCGCATTCTGCGCATGGATGTGGATACGACCCGTAAGAAAGGCAGTCACCAAGCTCTACTTGACCAGTTTGGACGAGGGGAAGCGGATATCTTACTTGGGACTCAGATGATTGCCAAGGGTTTGGATTTTCCCAATGTGACCCTAGTCGGAGTGCTCAATGCGGATACAGCTTTGAATCTACCAGATTTCCGTTCTTCTGAGAGAACCTTCCAGCTCTTGACTCAGGTGGCAGGTCGGGCAGGTCGGGCTGAAAAAGCTGGTCAGGTTTTGATCCAGTCTTACAATCCGCAGCACTATGCTATTCGATTTGCCAAGGATCAGGATTACGAAGGCTTTTATGCCTATGAAATGGGTATCAGACGACAACTCGGCTATCCGCCTTACTATTTCACCATTGGTATTACCCTTTCTCACAAGAAAGAAGAAGAGGTTGTCAAACGTGCTTATGAAGTTATGAACATTTTGCGGTCAGGCTTGTCCGAAACAAGTAAAATTCTTGGACCAACGACCAAACCCATTGCCCGTACCCACAACCTCTATCATTACCAGATTTTGATTAAATACCGTTTAGAAGATGAGCTAGGTCCGACTCTAAATCAGGTTCTGGCCTTGACTCAAGAAAGGGAAAATAGTGAGCTCCGTCTCAGCATTGACCATGAGCCACAGCAATTTTTATAAGAAGGAGAAGATATGACAAAATTAATCTTTATGGGGACACCCGACTTTTCAGCAACAGTCTTAAAAGGACTTTTGACAGATGACCGTTACGAAATTCTAGCCGTTGTGACCCAGCCAGACCGCGCTGTCGGTCGTAAAAAAGTCATCCAAGAAACCCCAGTCAAGCAGGCTGCCAAGGAAGCTGGACTCCCTATCTACCAACCTGAAAAATTATCTGGAAGTCCAGAGATGGAAGCGATTATGAAGCTAGGTGCGGATGGAATCGTGACTGCTGCTTTTGGGCAGTTTCTCCCAAGTAAACTCCTTGATAGCATGGACTTTGCGGTCAACGTTCACGCTTCCCTTCTTCCAAAACACCGTGGTGGTGCGCCTATCCATTATGCCTTGATTCAAGGGGATGAGGAAGCTGGTGTGACCATTATGGAAATGGTTAAGGAAATGGATGCAGGAGATATGATTTCTCGTCGCAGCGTCCCTATAACAGATGAGGACAATGTTGGTACCTTATTTGAGAAATTAGCGCTTGTTGGTCGTGATTTGCTTTTGGACACTTTGCCTGCCTATATTGCTGGTGATATCAAACCTGAACCACAGGATCCAAGTCAGGTTAGTTTCTCTCCAAATATCAAGCCAGAAGAAGAAAAACTGGACTGGAATAAAAGCAATCGTCAACTTTTCAACCAAATCCGTGGCATGAACCCGTGGCCTGTTGCCCATACTTTCCTTAAGGGCTACCGCTTTAAGATTTATGAAGCCCTACCAGTAGAAGGTCAGGGAAACCCAGGAGAGATTCTCTCTATTGGCAAGAAAGAATTGATTGTCGCAACGGCTGAAGGAGCTTTGTCTCTCAAACAAGTGCAGCCAGCTGGTAAGCCTAAGATGGATATTGCTTCCTTCCTCAACGGTGTTGGACGTACATTGACTGCAGGAGAACGATTTGGTGACTAAAGTAGAAACGGCTAGAAGTCTAGCTCTAGCAGTATTAGAGGATGTCTTTATCAATCAAGCATACTCAAATATTGCCTTAAATAAGCATCTCAAGGGAAGTCAACTTTCGGCAGCAGACAAGGGCTTGGTGACCGAGCTGGTCTATGGAACGGTAGCCCGTAAACTGACTCTGGAATGGTACCTGTCCCACTTTATCGAGGACAGAGACCAGTTAGACAGTTGGCTCTATATTCTGCTTCTCATGAGTGCCTACCAACTTCGCTATTTGGATAAGATTCCAGACCATGCGGTGGTTAATGAAGCAGTGGAATTAGCCAAAGTTCGTAAAAAAGGCAGCGAAAAATTGGTCAATGCCGTCCTTCGCCGTATTTTGCGAGAAGGTTGGCCAGATATTGCCAGCATCAAACGAAAAAACAAGCGTGATTCTATTGCCTATTCTCTCCCAGTTTGGCTAGTTGCCAAGCTCAAGGAAGAATACGGAGAGGAGCGAGCACAAGCCATATTTGAAAGTCTTTTGGTGCGAAACAAGGCCAGTATTCGTGTGACTGACTTAAGCCGAAAAGAGGAAATACAAGCCTTGTTGGAGGCCAGTGATTCACCTTTGTCTGTTTCTGGTCTGGTTAAGGAGCAAGGGCACTTTGCAGGTCATGATTTGTTTGCGGAGGGAGCCATTACCATACAAGACGAGTCCAGTCAGTTGGTTGCTCCGACGCTTGATCTACAAGGTGATGAGCAGATCCTAGATGCCTGTGCGGCTCCGGGTGGGAAAACAGCCCATATTGCCTCTTATCTTACGACAGGTCAGGTTACTGCTCTGGACTTGTATGACCACAAGTTGGACTTAATCCAAGAAAATGCTCAACGTCTAGGGGTTGCAGATCGGGTTCAAACGCAAAAATTAGATGCCAGAAAGGTGCATGAATTTTTTGGTCAGGATTCATTTGACAAGATTCTAGTAGATGCTCCCTGTTCAGGAATCGGTCTTCTGCGTCGAAAACCAGATATCAAATACAATAAAGAAACGGCAGATTTCGCGTCCTTACAGGAAATTCAGCTAGAAATATTAGGTAGTGTTTGTCAAACACTACGCAAAGGTGGTATAATAACTTATAGTACCTGTACTATTGTCTCAGAGGAGAATTTTCAAGTCGTTGAGGCGTTTCTAGAAAGTCATCCCGAGTTCGAGCAGGTAAAACTAGAACATGAATGTAAGGATATCATGAAAGACGGCTGTATCCTCATTACACCTGAATTGTATGGAAGTGATGGATTCTTCATCAGTCAATTTCGCAAGATATCGGATTAGGAAGGAACTGACACATGGAAATTTCATTATTAACAGATGTTGGTCAGAAACGAACAAATAACCAAGACTATGTCAACCACTATGTCAATAGAGCTGGGCGTACTATGATTATTTTAGCTGATGGAATGGGAGGTCATCGCGCAGGGAATATCGCTAGTGAAATGGCGGTAACAGACCTAGGTATAGCTTGGGTTGATACCCAAATCGATACAGTCAATGAAGTGCGTGAATGGTTCGCCCATTACCTAGAAATTGAAAACCAAAAGATTCATCAACTTGGGCAAGATGACGCCTATAAAGGAATGGGAACAACTCTAGAAGCTGTTGCTATTATTGGCAATCAGGCTATCTATGCCCATATTGGGGATTCTCGTATCGGTTTGATTCGTGGGGAAGAATACCACCAGTTAACGAGCGACCATTCCTTGGTCAATGAATTGCTTAAGGCAGGTCAATTGACACCAGAAGAAGCAGCTAGCCATCCACAGAAAAATATTATTACTCAATCTATCGGTCAAAAAGATGAAGTTCAACCTGATTTTGGAATGATTACCCTTGAGCCAGGTGACTATCTCTTGCTCAATAGTGATGGTTTGACTAACATGATTTCAGGCAGTGAGATTTGTGATATTGTAACCAGTGATATTCCTTTGGCAGATAAAACAGCAACGCTTGTGCGTTTTGCTAACAATGCAGGAGGTTTAGACAACATTACGGTTGCCCTTGTTTCTATGAACGAGGAGGATGCAGAATGATCCAAATCGGCAAGATTTTTGCCGGACGCTATCGGATTGTGAAACAGATTGGCCGAGGAGGCATGGCAGATGTCTATTTGGCCAAGGATTTAATTCTAGACGGAGAAGAAGTGGCAGTGAAGGTCTTGAGGACCAACTACCAGACGGACCCGATAGCTGTAGCTCGTTTTCAGCGTGAAGCGAGAGCTATGGCAGATCTAGACCATCCTCATATCGTTCGGATAACAGATATTGGTGAGGAAGATGGTCAACAGTATCTTGCAATGGAATATGTTGCTGGACTGGACCTTAAACGCTATATCAAGGAACACTATCCTCTTTCTAATGAAGAAGCCGTCCGTATCATGGGACAAATTCTCTTGGCTATGCGTTTGGCCCATACCAGAGGAATTGTCCACAGGGACTTGAAACCTCAAAATATCCTTTTGACACCAGATGGGACTGCCAAGGTCACAGACTTTGGGATTGCAGTAGCCTTTGCAGAGACGAGTCTGACCCAGACTAACTCTATGCTGGGCTCAGTTCATTACTTGTCACCAGAGCAGGCGCGTGGTTCGAAGGCGACTGTACAGAGTGATATCTATGCCATGGGGATTATTTTCTATGAGATGCTGACAGGCCATATCCCTTATGATGGGGATAGCGCGGTGACCATTGCCCTTCAGCATTTCCAGAAACCACTGCCGTCAGTTATTGATGAAAATCCATCTGTGCCTCAGGCTTTGGAGAATGTTGTCATCAAGGCAACTGCCAAGAAATTGACAGATCGTTATCAGTCAGTTGCAGAGATGTATGTGGACTTGTCTAGTAGCTTGTCTTACAATCGTCGCAATGAGCCTAAACTGGTATTTAATGATACTACTAAGGCGGACACCAAGACTCTACCAAAGGTATCCCAGAGTACCTTGACCTCGATTCCTAAGGTGCAAACACAAAGTCCGAAGCCACAGACTGCGAAGCCGAGCCAGCAGGTTTCAGAAGACAATTACGCAACCAAGCCTGTTAAGAAACGGAAATTTAGAGTTCGTTATATGATTTTGTTGGCCAGCATTGTATTGGTGGCAGCCTCTCTGATTTGGATATTATCCAGAACTCCTGCAACCATTGCCATTCCAAATGTGGCAGGTCAGACAGTTGCGGAGGCCAAGGAAACGCTCAAGAAAGCCAATTTTGAGATTGGCGAGGAGAAATCAGAGGCCAGTGAAAAGGTGGAAGAAGGGCGGATTATCCGTACAGATCCTGAAGCTGGAAAGACTCGAAAAGAAGGTTCGAAAATCAATTTGGTTGTCTCATCAGGCAAGCAATCCTTCCAATTGAGTAACTATATCGGCCGTAAATCGACAGATGTTATCGCAGAACTCAAGCAGAAGAAGGTTCCTGAAAATCTCATCAAGATTGAGGAAGAAGAATCAAGTGAGAGCGAAGCAGGAACTGTTCTCAGACAGAGTCCAGCTGCCGGAACAACCTATGATTTGAGCAAGGCCTCAACGATTACCTTAACCGTTGCTAAGAAAGTAACCAGCGTTGCTATGCCAAGTTATATAGGATCTAGTCTTGAATTTACTAAAAACAATCTCGTTCAAATTGTCGGTATTAAAGAAGCCAATATTGAAGTTGTAGAAGTGTCGACAGCTCCTGATGGAACTGCTGAGGGTACAGTCGTTGAACAGAGTCCAAAAGCAGGTGAAAAGGTTGATTTGACTAAGACGCGTGTCAAGATTTCAATTTACAAACCAAAAACACCGCCGTCAACGTCATCATCAGCACCATCCCAACGTGGAAACCAAGGTTCTACTACGACACCAAGTCAGGGGAATCAACAAGGAAATCAACGAGGGAATGCACCTGCTACGACTCAATCAAGTAGTGAAGGTAACCACGAAAATTCTCGTGATTAAACGAATCTTTGTCATGATTTCATGGCAAAGATTTTTTTTGAGTCCAGATTTGTGATAGAATAGAGGAAGTTGATAAAAGGAGGCAAGCATGGAAGAATCAAGAGAATTAAATGCCGTCATCGATGTGATTATGCTAGCGGGGACTATTCTCCTTAAAAGTGGCTCAGAAATCCATCGTGTAGAAGATACCATGATCCGTATTGCGCATTCGCAGGGGATTGTGGATTGCAATGTCCTTGCCATGCCTGCCGCTATTTTTTTCTCTATTGAAAATACCAATATTTCGCGCATGAAGCGCGTGACCTCCTCTTCTTATAACATCGAAAAAGTCTGCGATGTGAACCAGATTTCTCGTCAGCTGGTTGGGGGGCACATTGATTTAGAAACAGCCTTCAAGCAATTGAAGGCCTTGCAAGCCCAGCCCCTTCCTTATACTAAGTTGCAGGTAACTTTGGCTGCGACCTTTAGTGCTCCTTTCTTTTCAATTATGTTTAGTGGAAATATCTACGACGCACTCGGGGCAGGAGTGGCTACTTTATTTGGTTTTGCCTTTTCCCTCTATGTGGAGAAGTTTATCCGAATTCCCTTTGTAACAGCCTTTGCTGGAGCCTTTGTCTTTGGGATGATAGCTCAGTTTTGGGCTCGCTACACAGGCTTTCCCTCAACGGCAGATTTGATTATAGCTGGTGCGGTCATGCCTTTTGTACCAGGTATTGCCTTGACCAATGCGGTCCGTGATATTATGACCAACCACATAAACTCTGGTATGAGTAAGATGTTTGAATCCCTACTCATTACCCTTGCTTTAGGGGCAGGAACTTCTGTCGCCTTGGTATTGATGAACTAATATGACACTAACTACCTTTTTATTACAAGCAGTAGCAAGTCTTCTTGCTATCATCACTTTTTTAATCGTACTCAATGTTCAACGGTCTATGCTCTTACCAGGAGGAATTTTGGGCATGGCTGTCTGGCTAATTTATCTATTGCTCAAGGAACCGACCAATGTTATTGTGGCTACCTTTATTGCGGCCATTATCGGTTCTTGTGTCAGCCAGATTTTAAGTATTCTTTATAAGACCCCTGCTGTGGTCTTTATCTTGGCCATTTTGGCACCCCTGGTTCCGGGATATCTGTCTTATCGGACAACGGCCTTTTTTGTGACAGGAGACTACAGTCACGCGATTGCTAGTGCAACTTTAGTTGTCATGTTGGCTCTGGTAATCTCTATTGGCATGGCTAGCGGAACAGTGATTCTTAGACTGTATTCCTACTTACGAAAACAGCAAAATCGTTAGACGAACAAGAGACTTGATTTGGTGAATCAAGTCTTTTTTCTCTCTTTTACTGCCATTTGTGATAAAATAGTATAGAACGATTTTTTACAATGAATGATAAAACAGAGGTAAATATGACAATCGGTATTGATAAGATTGGTTTTGCGACCAGTCAATATGTCTTGAAATTACAAGACTTAGCAGAAGCGAGGGGAATTGACCCTGAAAAATTAAGCAAAGGACTCTTGCTCAAGGAATTGAGTATTGCGCCCCTAACTGAGGATATCGTGACCTTGGCGGCCAGTGCAAGTGACTCTATTTTAACTGAGCAAGAAAGAGCAGAAATTGACATGGTCATTGTGGCGACTGAGTCAGGAATTGACCAGAGTAAGGCTGCGGCTGTCTTTGTGCATGGCTTGCTGGGCATCCAGCCCTTTGCTCGTAGTTTCGAGATCAAAGAAGCCTGCTATGGAGCGACAGCTGCCCTTCATTATGCCAAATTGCATGTGGAAAATTCTCCAGAGTCCAAAGTTTTGGTTATTGCCAGTGATATTGCCAAATATGGTATTGAAACTCCGGGAGAACCAACTCAGGGTGCTGGAAGTGTGGCTATGTTGATTACACAAAATCCACGCATTATGGCCTTTAATAATGACAATGTGGCTCAAACCCGTGACATCATGGATTTTTGGCGTCCAAATTACTCAACAACCCCTTATGTAAATGGTGTCTATTCTACCCAACAATATTTGGATAGTTTGAAAACGACTTGGCTTGAATATCAAAAACGCTACCAGCTTACTTTGGATGATTTTGCAGCTGTTTGCTTCCACTTGCCTTATCCTAAATTAGCGCTAAAAGGCTTGAAAAAAATCATGGATAAGAGCCTGCCTCAAGAGAAAAAAGACCTCTTGCAAAAGCATTTTGACCAGTCTATTCTCTACAGTCAAAAGGTAGGGAATATCTATACAGGTTCCCTCTTTCTTGGACTTTTGTCTCTCTTGGAAAATACAGATAGCTTGAAGGCTGGGGATAAAATCGCCCTTTATAGTTACGGAAGTGGTGCTGTGGCTGAGTTCTTCAGTGGTGAATTGGTTGAAGGATATGAAGCTTATCTGGATAAAGACCGCTTGAATAAGCTCAACCAACGAACTGCCCTATCCGTTGCAGATTATGAAAAAGTCTTCTTTGAGGAAGTGGACTTGGATGAAACAAACTCTGCCCAGTTTGCTGGCTATGAAAATCAAGATTTTGCCTTGGTTGAAATTGTTGACCACCAACGCCGTTATAGCAAGGTTGAAAAATAATGAAGATAAGTTGGAATGGATTTTCTAAAAAATCATACCAAGAGCGCCTCGAGCTGTTAAAAGCTCAGGCGCTCCTTAGTCCTGAGAGACAAGCGAGTCTGGAGCAGGATGAACAGATGAGTGTGACTGTGGCAGACCAGCTGAGTGAGAATGTAGTGGGAACTTTTTCTCTGCCTTATTCGCTGGTCCCAGAGGTTCTCGTTAACGGTCAGGAATACACAGTTCCCTATGTGACAGAAGAACCGTCTGTGGTTGCTGCGGCCAGCTATGCCAGTAAAATCATCAAGCGAGCAGGCGGTTTTACTGCTCAAGTTCATGAGCGCCGGATGATTGGGCAGGTAGCTCTTTATCAAGTTGCTAATCCTGAACAAGCGCAAGAGAAAATTGCCAGCAAGAAAGCCGAACTCTTGGAACTTGCCAATCAAGCCTATCCTTCCATTGTTAAACGCGGGGGCGGGGCGCGTGATCTACATATAGAACAGATTGAAGGCGAAACAGACTTTCTCGTTGTTTATCTCCATGTCGATACCCAAGAAGCTATGGGAGCCAATATGCTCAACACCATGCTGGAAGCCTTGAAACCAGTCTTAGAAGAACTCAGTCAGGGACAGAGTCTCATGGGGATTCTATCTAACTACGCGACCGATTCTCTGGTGACTTCAAGCTGTCGCATCGCCTTGCGTTACTTGAGTCCTCAAAAGAATCAAGGACGAGAGATTGCGGAGAAAATGGCTTTGGCTAGCCAGTTTGCCCAAGCAGACCCCTATAGAGCAGCTACCCACAATAAAGGGATTTTTAACGGAATTGATGCCATTTTGATTGCAACTGGTAATGACTGGCGTGCTATTGAGGCAGGAGCACATGCTTTTGCCAGTCGAAATGGACGCTATCAAGGTCTTAGTCAATGGACACTGGACATGGAAAGAGAAGAATTGCTCGGTGAGATGACCCTGCCTATGCCTGTAGCGACCAAGGGTGGCTCTATCGGTCTCAACCCTCGTGTAGCCCTCAGTCACGAACTACTGGGAAATCCTTGTGCCAAAGAATTAGCCCAGCTTATCGTGTCTATTGGTCTTGCCCAAAACTTTGCAGCTCTGAAAGCCTTGGTGAGTACAGGAATCCAGCAAGGTCACATGAAATTGCAGGCCAAATCTTTAGCTCTCTTAGCAGGTGCTAGTGAATCTGAAGTTGCTCCTCTAGTCGATCGCCTCATCGCAGAGAAAACCTTTAACCTAGAGACAGCCCAGCACTATCTCGAAAACTTAAGATCATAAAAAAACTCAGACCGATCGGTCTGAGTTTTTCTTGTGCTTATACTCTTCGAAAATCAAATTCAAACCACGTCAGCTTCGCCTTGCCGTACTCAAGTACAGCCTGCGGCTAGCTTCCTAGTTTGCTCTTTGATTTTCATTGAGTATTAAATACTTTTTCCAGGTAATAGAGTAACTGGTAAAAAGTAACCAGTTGTTGCGACTTCCTTGCCTTCGATTTTTTGTAAGAGGAGGTCAACAGTGAGGCAGGCAATTTCTTCCAAGGGTTGCTTGACAGTAGCCAGTTGAGGGTAGTAATTCTCGATAAAGTAGGTCCCATCGTAGCCGATGACCTTGAGCTCTTCAGGGACAGAAATGCCTAGTTCTTGAGCAATTTTAATGACCAGAATAGCTGTCAAATCATCTGAAGCAAAAATGGCATCTGGTTTTTGACGAGTCAAGATATTCTTGATTTCCATTTCTTTTCTGACGGGAGAAAAGTCACTGGAAACATTGATAATAGGTGCTTTTGGGAGTACAGATGCAAAGCCAGCGTGGCGTAGTCCAGTTGGCGAATTGGAATTGTCATTCCCTGTAATCATAATGATAGACTGGGCGCCTGTCTTAGCCAAAGTCTGGGCAGCAAGAACACCACCAGCATAGTTATCAGAGGAAACGACAGGAATGTCTGGTGATAAGTTTCGGTCAAAGGAAATAATCGGAGCTGTTACACGATTGTAGTCTTCAATTCCCAAGTTGTGGCTACCAGAAATGATACCGTCCACCTGATTGGCTTCGAGCATTTCGATGTACTCGCGTTCTTTTTCAGAATCGTGCTCACTATTGCAGATGATGGTCTTGTAACCATTCTTAAAGAGTTGGTGTTCCAATTTATCAATCAATTCTGCATAGAAAACATTGGAAATATTGGGGAAAATCAAGCCGATTAACTTAGCTGACTTTCCTTGTAGACTACGAGCCAGGTTGTTGGGTTTATAGCCCAATTCTCGCATGGCTTCATTAACCTTTTGAATGGTTTTTTCAGATAGATATCCTTTTTTATTGATAACCCGTGAGACGGTAGTAGGGCTGACGCCTGCAAGTTTGGCGACATCAGTTAGCTTTGCGACCATAATCTAATTCATAGTAAGTTCCAGTTGGGTTTCCAGATTTGATGAGGATACCATTTTGGTCTGCATGTGGGAAGACACGACCAGAAAATACTTTTTCTCCTTTATTGATGAAAATTTCAAAGACAGAGTTATCGATGAAAATTGTAGCAGTAGTAGCCTGGTTATTGATTGGGCAAGAACGAGTTGTTCCAAATTCTTGAGCATACTGTTCACCAGCCTGGCTACGATCCACTATCACTTGACCATTTACAAGGTCAAAGTTGATTGAAAGTCCCTTACCTTCTTGATCAGCTAGTAAAACAATCTCGCTCTGGCTATTAGCTTCCAAGTTGAGTTCGAGTTCGTAAGTGTTATTGGTTTGGGCACGGTTTGAGAAGGCTTGTTCAGAAGCACGAAGGTCCTTAATCGCTGTGACTGGGTATTGGTAGAGTTTGCCGTCTTTGATAGTTAGTTCTTTGACCAAAGAGAAGGTTCCTTGGTGGTCAAAACGGTCAGATGGGTAAGAAACATCTGGCAAACCAAGCCAGCTAACTGCTAGAGCGCGTCCGTCAGGAGCGTTGAAGGCTTGGGTAGCATAGGCTTCGAAACCGTAATCCATATTTTGAAGCTGAGATACATCTACCATTTTAGCATTTTCAGGGTCAAAGGAAGCCCCAATCTTATACATATTTGGATAGATATTGTCGTAATCTAGAACATCTTTATCCAATCCTTGTGGGCAGTAGAGAAGGACAGGTTGCTCGCCTACAAAGACTAGATTTGGGCATTCCATCATGTAGGCAGTGCGGTCGTTAGCAAAGTCAAGGTCGCCAACTGCTTGCCAGTTTGTGTAGTCATTGTCAACAGCCTTGTAGAGACGGACGAAGCCTTTTTTCTCCAAGTCCTGTCCTCCGACGATAGCATAGTATTGGCCCTTGAAGTTAAAAATTTGCGGATCACGGAAGTGGTCAGTAGAGTCTGCTGGCTGGTCGATCAAGATCTTATCAATCTTTGTAATCTTGCCATCCTTGTCCATCAAAGCTCCGATCTGGTATGGGTGACGGATCCAGTTTTCATCGCGAACATTTCCCGTATAAAATAGAAATAAGTTATCGCCAAACTGCATGGCAGAACCCGAGTAGGCACCGTGGCTATCTAATGGAGTATCAGGTAAAACTTTGACACCAGTTTCTGTGAAGTGAACCAAGTCCTCACTTTCCAATTGCACCCAAGATTTCAAACCGTGGGTTGCACCAAAAGGAAAGTTCTGATAAAAAACAATCCACTTCCCATCAAAGTAAGAAAAGCCATTTGGGTCGTTGAGAAGTCCTGTTTTTGGCTCAACATGGTAATGAGTATGCCATGGAGATTGTGCCATATTTTCCTTAATATTCTTAATTTCGTCTTGCGTCCAATCTTGATAAAGTCTGTAACGACGCTCAGTAGTCCATTCCATTCTTTCATTCCTCCAAAAATCTTATCACTTTTAATAGTAACCGTTTTCGGAAAAAAAAGCAAGCCTTTTATGTTAAAAAAGAGAAAAAACTGTCAAACGTTTGTCATAAAATAAATGCAGGAAATCAATCAAATTTTCAGGAAAATATGAAAGATAATGAAACAAAACCCTTTTAACCAAGATTTTAAACTTATTTTTTAAGGAAAACCTGATAAAACAGTCAAAATCAATCAATCTAAAACGAGCCAACTAAGTGGATAGAATATTTTTTCTGCAAAACGCTTGACATATTTCTAAAACATGATAAAATAATAGTCGTAGGGCGAATAAAATCGCTTTCAAACAAGAACAAAATTTTATATAAGGAGATTTTTGCAAATGAACAATCAGGAAATTGCAAAAAAAGTCATCGATGCCTTGGGCGGACGTGAAAATGTCAACAGTGTTGCCCACTGTGCGACTCGTCTACGTGTCATGGTCAAAGATGAAGGAAAAATCAATAAAGAAGTGATTGAGAACTTGGAAAAAGTTCAAGGTGCTTTCTTTAACTCAGGTCAATACCAAATCATCTTTGGTACAGGTACAGTTAACAAAATGTACGATGAAGTTGTTGCACTTGGTTTGCCAACATCATCTAAAGATGACATGAAAGCAGAAGCTGCTAAACAAGGGAACTGGTTCCAACGTGCTATCCGTACTTTCGGTGACGTTTTCGTTCCAATCATCCCAGTTATCGTAGCAACTGGTCTCTTCATGGGTGTGCGTGGTCTTTTCAACGCTCTTGAAATGCCACTTCCAGGAGACTTTGCAACTTACACTCAAATCTTGACAGATACAGCCTTCATCATCTTGCCAGGTTTGGTTGTTTGGTCAACCTTCCGTGTATTCGGTGGTAACCCTGCCGTTGGTATCGTTCTAGGTATGATGCTTGTTTCTGGCTCACTTCCAAACGCTTGGGCAGTTGCTCAAGGTGGTGAAGTAACAGCTATGAACTTCTTTGGTTTCATCCCTGTTGTTGGTTTACAAGGTTCCGTTCTTCCAGCCTTCATCATCGGGGTTGTCGGAGCTAAATTTGAAAAACTTGTCCGCAAGGTTGTTCCAGATGTCATTGACCTTTTGGTAACACCATTCGTGACACTTTTGGTGATGTCTATCCTTGGACTCTTTGTCATCGGACCAGTCTTCCACGTTGTTGAAAACTACATCCTTATCGCTACAAAAGCGATCCTCAGCATGCCATTTGGTCTTGGTGGTTTCTTGATTGGTGGGGTTCACCAATTGATCGTCGTGTCAGGTGTGCACCACATCTTCAACTTGCTTGAAGTTCAATTGCTTGCTGCTGACCATGCTAACCCATTCAACGCTATCATCACAGCTGCTATGACAGCTCAAGGTGCTGCGACTGTTGCGGTTGGTGTCAAAACTAAAAATCCAAAACTAAAAACTCTTGCTTTCCCAGCTGCTCTTTCTGCCTTCCTCGGTATTACAGAGCCTGCTATCTTCGGGGTTAACTTGCGCTTCCGTAAACCATTCTTCCTTTCATTGATTGCTGGTGCAATCGGTGGTGGATTGGCTTCAATCCTTGGACTTGCTGGTACTGGTAATGGTATCACCATCATCCCTGGTACAATGCTTTATGTTGGTAACGGACAACTTGCCCAATACCTTCTCATGGTAGCTGTATCATTTGCACTTGGTTTTGCTCTTACTTACATGTTTGGTTACGAGGATGAAAAAGAAGTTGCTACTGAAGTAGAGACAGAACGTTTGGTCCAAGAAGAAACAACTGGTAACATTCCAGCAGCTCTTCAAAATGAAACACTTGTAACCCCTATTGTTGGTGACGTCGTTGCTCTTGCTGATGTCAATGACCCAGTCTTCTCAAGTGGAGCTATGGGACAAGGTATCGCTGTGAAACCAAGCCAAGGTGTGGTTTATGCACCAGCTGATGCTGAAGTTTCAATCGCCTTTGCAACAGGACACGCCTTTGGTTTGAAAACAACTAATGGTGCTGAAGTCTTGATTCACGTTGGTATCGACACTGTAACAATGAACGGTGAAGGTTTTGAACAAAAAGTTGCTCAAGGTGACAAAGTGAAAGCTGGCGATGTTCTTGGAACATTTGACTCAAACAAAATCGCTGCAGCTGGTCTTGATGATACAACAATGGTTATCGTTACAAATACAGCTGACTTCTCTTCAGTAGCTCCAGTCGCAACAGGTTCAGTTGCGAAGGGTGATGCTCTTATCGAAGTGAAAATCTAATCAATCCTCTCTAATGTGAAAACGAACAAATGACATGTTTGTTCGTTTTTGCTTGAATGGTAAGATTTACAGAGGAAAATCTAAAAAATTGAGAAACTTAGATTTTTAAAATATGCTATAATAAAGAAAATAAAAACAAGAGGTTTATCATGACAAAATTATATGGAAGCTTGGAAGCGGGCGGTACAAAGTTTGTCTGTGCTGTCGGTGATGAAAACTTTAACGTTGTAGAAAAAACACAATTTCCAACAACGACTCCAATCGAAACAATCGATAAAACCATTAAGTTCTTCTCAAAATTCGATAACCTTGCTGGTCTTGCAGTTGGTTCATTTGGTCCCATTGATATTGACAAAAACTCAAAAACTTATGGCTTTATCACAACAACGCCAAAACCTCACTGGGCAAATGTGGACTTGCTTGGTGCCCTTCGCCGCGCCCTTAACGTGCCAATGTACTTCACAACAGACGTAAATAGCTCTGCCTACGGTGAAGTGGTTGCCCGTAACAATGCTGGTGGCCGTATCGAAAACTTGGTTTACTACACAATCGGTACAGGTATCGGTGCAGGTGTTATTCAACGTGGTGAGTTTATCGGTGGTGTGGGTCACCCTGAAATGGGTCACTATTATGTGGCTAAACACCCAATGGATATTGAAAAAGAATTTAACGGTGTTTGTCCATTCCACAAAGGATGTTTGGAAGGCTTTGCGGCTGGACCAAGTCTAGAAGCTCGTACAGGTATTCGTGGTGAAAACATTGAACTCAATAACCCTGTTTGGGATGTTCAAGCCTACTATATCGCTCAAGCTGCGGTCAATGCGACAGTGACTTTCCGCCCAGACGTGATTGTCTTTGGTGGAGGGGTTATGGCTCAACAACACATGCTGGACCGTGTCCGTGAGAAATTTACATCTCTTCTAAATGGTTACCTACCAGTACCTGATGTGCGTGACTACATCGTGACGCCAGCAGTCGCAGGAAATGGTTCTGCTACTCTTGGGAACTTTGTCCTTGCAAAAGAAGTTTCAAAATAAAGCACAAAATCCGCTTGGGAAACCAAACGGATTTTTTACATGTCAAAGCATTTGCCAGAAAAAGTCGATAATGTAGGTCAGACCGTAGGTATAAACCACGAGGGTAAAGGGCTTGGTCAGAATGATGATGGTCATATAGCGCTTGAAGCTCATCTTGGTCAGGGCAGCTAGCATACAGAGAAAGTCAGCTGGACTAATGGGCCAAATCATCATAAAGATAAAGAAACGGTCAAAACGATTGCCCTTATCCAGCCAACCGATATACTTGTCGTAGGTACGCTTGCTGACGACAGACTGGACAAAGGCAGCCCCATAGAGGCGCACCAGATAAAAGATAATAGCACAGCCAATCACGATGCCGATATAGTTGTAGATAGTCCCGATGATGTGACCATAGATAAAGACACCAGCCACCGAGGTCAAGGCTCCTGGAATGATAGGGACGACAGTCTGTAAAATCTGTAAAAAGATAAAGAGAGGTGGTCCCCAGATACCTGCCTGCTGAATAAAGGCAGAGAGGGTTTCCTTAGACTGTAAAATCCCAGCCTGATAAGCCCAAATACAGAAAATCAAACTCCCAACCCCACCGACAATCGATGAGATGTTGATAACTTGCTGTAAAAGGGGAGAAACAGCTTTCATTTGTTTATCCTGTGACATGTAAACTCCTCATAGATAGTATATTTCTACTATACCATATTTTGGAGGAGAAAGGGGGGATGAGTGTTTTTGCTATGGGAAGAGTGATGGATTTTGAGGCTAAACATGCTATAATAAAGGGAGCAGACAAGTAGCAAAGGAGAGAGTATGATACAGGTAAAACCAGAACTGGAGATAGAAAAACAACTGATCAACCAACTGGTGACTGGGGAAAGTCAATGGACTTACAGAGAAGACCTTAAAACAGAAGAGCAATTATGGGAAAACTTCTTTGAAAAGCTAGCCCAGAACAACGTGGCTCTATTGGCAGATCATCCCCTGACAGAACAGGAAAAACGCCAGATAAAGAATCAACTGAACTTTGTTAGCTACTATGATGCAGCCAAGTGGTTGGTCGGCGAAAATGGCATTGCCAAGGTTGAGGTTCAGAGAGAAGATGCTAGTTTGGGGACTATCCGTTTATCCGTCATCTGGCGAGACAATATCGCAGCTGGCAAGTCCAGTTATGAGGTGGTTAATCAAGTCGAGAGAGACAAAGTAAGTCCTCAGGATCAAGACCGTAGGCTAGATGTGACCCTCTTGATCAATGGCCTTCCCATGATTCAAATCGAGCTTAAAAGTCCCCGAGTTGCTTTTTTAGATGCCTTTCATCAAATTAAAAAATATGACCGAGAAGGCAAGTTCCGTGGCATTTACTCTAGCTTACAGATGTTTGTTGTGACCAATAAAGTAGACACACGCTATATTGCTGCAGCTAGGGAAAATAAACTCAACAAGCAATTTCTGACCAAGTGGGTCGATAAGGATAATCAACCCATAACGAGCTTGACCAGTTTTGCTCACGAAGTCCTTTCCATCCCTCGCGCCCACCAGATGGTCATGCAGTATTCTGTCCTTGACGATAGTAAGAAGGCTCTCATCCTCCTGCGTCCCTACCAGATCCATGCCATCGAAGCAGTGCAAGAAGCTTCTCGCCAGCAAGCATCAGGATATGTCTGGCACACGACAGGTTCAGGTAAGACCCTGACTTCTTATAAGGTAGCTCGGAATCTCCTCCAGATTCCTTCCATCCAAAAGACGATTTTTGTCGTTGACCGAAGGGACTTGGACCAACAGACTACTTCGTCATTTCTCTCCTATGCGACCAATGATGTCATTGATATTGATGAGACGGATAATACCCATGATTTGGTCAAGCGACTAGGTAGTAATGATAAGCGTGTCGTGGTGACCACTATCCAGAAAATCACCACCATGATGCGTAAGTTTGAGCAAGGTCTTTACCAGCGTGATGCTGACAAAATCAAGGGTCTCCGAGTGGCCTTTGTCGTGGATGAATGCCACCGTGCCGTAACACCTCAAACACAAAAAGACATTAAGGCCTTTTTCCCTCAGTCCCTCTGGTATGGTTTTACAGGCACACCTATCTTTAAGGAAAATAAACGCCAGCAAGTCGGCGATCTAGCCCAAACCACCCAGCAACAGTACGGTGACCGTCTCCATGAGTATACAGTCAAGGAAGCCATCCATGATGGAGCAGTTTTAGGCTTTAAGGTAGATTATCGCAATACCCTCATCACGGATAAATCTGAAAATGACATACCAGATACAGTCTACGAGGATGAGGAACATATGCTGGAAGTCTTGGATGCCATTATCAATAAATCGCGTCCACAATTAGGCTTCCAAAAAGGAGTGGGTAAGACCTATAATGCTATCCTGACCGTCAAGTCAATTCCTCAAGCTCAGGCCTACTATGACTTGCTCAAACGAGTCAAGGATGGGGAGACGAGAGTCAAGGTATCGGAGAGGGTCAAGCAGGTCCTTCCTGACTTTCCAAAGGCGACCATCACCTACTCGGTCACAGAAAATGAAGACGACTCAAGAGCCAACCAAGACCACATGAAGCAAGTCTTAGAGGACTACAACCAAGAGTTTGATACCCACTTTACCATGGCGAATCTTCGTGGCTTTAATACGGATGTCAATAACCGCCTAGCTCGAAAGCAGGACAAATACCTCTATCGCAAGGAGCAGTTGGACTTGGTTATCGTGGTCAATCGTCTCTTAACGGGATTTGATGCCCCTTGTCTATCAACTCTCTTTATTGACCGCAAACTCATGCAACCGCAGGACTTGATACAGGCCTTTAGCCGAACCAACCGTATTTTTGACAGCAGTAAGACCTACGGTCATATCATCACCTTCCAAAAGCCCCTAGCCTTTAAGGAAGCAGTGGATAATGCCCTTAAACTTTACTCAAATGGTGGAGAAAACGAGGTTCTAGCCCCAAGCTGGGAAGAGGAAAAGAGAAACTTTTTGCGGAGTTGCAGTGATTTCAAAAACCTTGCCACTGATGACTATGTGAACGGTCTAGATCTCGAGCAAGTCTCTACGCCTGAGTTGAGGAAACTGGCTAAAACCTATCAAGCCTTTGATAAATACCTAGCCTCTATCAGAGTGTACAAAGAGTATGATGAGGAAGAGCTTTACAGTCAGACGGGACTTGATGGAGAAAAGTTGGAAAGGTATCTGGGACTTTATCGAAATGTCCTTGCAGAATTAAAAAGCCGAGTAGAGAATGATGACGACGGTGAACCACTTGATATACACTATGAACTGGAGTCTATCCAAGTGGACGAAATCAACTATGCCTATATCCTAACCTTGATCCAAAGCCTGATTGAGCAAGGCCAGAGTCAAGAAAAGAACCTAAGCGCTCAAGATAAGGAAGCGGTGGATACCTATATCCAAAGCCTTGAGAAGACCAATCCAAATCTTGCTCAGATCATCACTGAACTGTGGAGAGAAGTCCAAGAACATCCAGAAAGCTATCGTGGTCAGTCTATCGCAAATATCTTGGATCAGATGATCGAGGCGGTCATCCAGCAACACATCCAAGTCTTTAGCAAGCGCTGGTATGTCGGAGAAGATGAACTCCGTTACTATGTCGAACACTACCGTAAGGGAGCTAAAAAACAACTAGGAGAAAGCCAGCTGACCAAGAGCCAGCGCTATCAGGACTATAAACTAGAGGTGGCGGACGCCCTCAATCCTCTCCTCTATAAAAAACAAATCAAGGAAGCCTATACCCAACTGGTGGAGGAAGTCATTGAGCCATTGAGGGTTGGGAGATAGCTCTTCGAGACTTAGAATAGGCCTATTCCCTAAATTTTATATGTATTCTAAGTCTCGAATGATTGTAATTACATAAATTTAAAAGTATTCTAAGCTTCGAATAGCTTATCTGAGAAAATTTTGAGGTCTTCGAGCTTTCGAATAGTTGTCTTTCCTAAAGTTTAGATGTATTCTAAAGCTAGAAAGGCTAAAATCTAAAAATAGTAAGAGTCTCTATCTGATGGACGGGGTGTGTGTCCAGTCAGATAGGGATTTTTTAATACTCTTCGAAAATCCAATTCAAACTACGTCAGCGTCGCCTTACCGTACTCAAGTACAGCCTGCGGCTAGCTTCCTAGTTTGCTCTTTGATTTTCATTGAGTATTATTTTGGAACTGTCTGATTTGTCCTGAAAAGTACATTTTAGATGGAAATAATGACAGTTGAGCGGATAGGGGTTAAAATGGTTTGGAGAACTGTTAGAATGGTTGTATCAACTCAAAGGAGAAAAATTGATGAAGAAAGTTAAAGATGATGAGGAGAGTGTACTATGGTCACTTCCTGTAATTGGAATTGTATTGTTGGTCTGTGTATTGTTTCAAATCTTTGAAGTAAAGGACGGTTCTCTATTAAGAGAACATCGGAGAGGGAGTGTGGTAAAATCTGTTCCAAAAGAGCATCATCCTGCCGATCTACTCCACTCTTTATTTGATAAAGAAGACAATAAATGATTCGTTAAATAGAAAGGATATCATCATGACAAAAACATACGCTATTCGCCCGCTTAGTTACAGCAACTTTACCAACCGTGAGTTTGAAAGCTTGATGATGGATACTCATCAAAGTTTGACAACTTTTTCTAAGGCAAACAAGGATGAGGGAATGTATGCCAAACATTTGGAACCCTTCAAGATCAAACTAGATGATTTTCAAGCTCAACTTGCGGCAGTAGAAACGAAAGAGTCTAGTAATCTGACAGAAGTCGATCGCAATCGTGATAGTGCCTTGGTCGGTCTCTTTACCCTTCATAGAGGATTTGCGAAGATTAAGGATGCCAAGCTCAAAGAAGCTCATGAGACTCTGAAACCAGTCTTTGCCAAGTACAAGGATATCACTAAGCATAGCAACGATGTAGAAACGGCAGAAATTAAGAGTCTGCTCAAAACACTTAGTGAAACACCCTATCATGAGGCAGTGACCAGTCTGGGACTAATCCCTATGCTGACGGCGGTGATCAATGCTCAAGAGGAATATGACCAAGTGGAAAGTAAGGCGCGTGCTTCTAAGTCTGCCAAGGAAGTTGGCAAGACCAGACAACTCCGTACCGAACTTTCAACTAGCTATGACCTCTTTATGCGCTATACCGCAGCCAGTGCAGAAGCCTATCCTGAAAAGGAACACCTGACTCAACTCCTCAAGGAACTCAATAGCATTCGAGATAGCAAGCGCCGTCTTATCGCTAGTAGCAAAAAAGATAAAAAGACCAAACCAGCAGAACCAACTCAAGCAGTAGGATAAAGACAACCCCTTAGAAGCGGATTTCTAAGGGGATTTTTGTGGTTTCGTGGTATACTTGACAATTGATATGTAAGTATGGTATTATTTATATACGATAAAGTTAAGCAGATTTATCTCGCAAGAAATTGCCCTATGTGGCGGTAAAACTTTGCGTCTCTACATGCATTCTTGAAATCAATTCATTCGTCGCACATGTTCTACGACACAACTTCGATTTCAATCGAGCATACTGAGCGAGAGTTTACTGACTTAACAGTCAGATTTAACAAGAGAGAAACGATAATAGACTTAAAAAGACTGCATCTGTACTAAAGCGAGAGGCGGGAAACCGTACTAAACACAGAAAGGAATCAATGTATGATTCAAATCTTTATCGACTTTTTTAAGAGGTTATCTCATAACCCAATTTTTTGTATCTTAGCAGTAATTGAAGGATTTAGAACTTTGATGTGGCTATTGACACAATTATTACGAATTAATATCTGGTTAGTTGATGTTATATCTGATAACAAAGATATACTTATTACCTTCTTCACTTCGGTGAAAGATCTAGTTTCTTCTCTTATTTATATTAATAAAAAATATCCTCTTATACATGGTTATAAGAGTTTTTTTATAATGTGAGGTAATTATGGATTTCAGTAAAAGTAATTTATATGAAATTTCTAATAAGAAATGGTTGGCAGAGTTATTAAAAATTGAAAAAAATATGTTATCAAATGTTGGTGATAATTTTGTTGGAAAGTCATTTATGAAGGATGTAAATGGAAAAACTAGGGAATTATATAATGCAGGAACAATATATAAACGCTCTCTAAAATTGATTGTTAAATACTTACAGAAGATTAATTTCCCGACTTATCTACATGGTGGAATACCTGGTAGAAGTTACGTAACTAATGTTGAATCTCATAGCAAAAATAAATTTGCTGTTATAGTGGATATTTCAAATTTTTTCCCCAGTACAAATGCACAAAGGGTTTTCAATTTTTTTCGATATGATATGAATCAGGCACCCGACATTGCTAAGATACTAACTGACTTAACTACGGTATCAAAAGATGAACATTCCTTTTTACCTCAAGGATATCCTACGAGTCCTATTTTAAGTTTTTTAGCATATTACCATATGTACGAAAATCTAATGAAATATGCTCAGAATAATGAATTGACTTTTTCTGCATATTATGATGATTTGACATTTTCTTCTAAAAAGCCAATACCAAAGATATGTTTGAAGGAAATTGTTAATATAATTGAATCGTTTAATTTAAAGGTGAATAAAGAGAAATCAAAAGTTAGTAAGCTAGATTATACGAAAATTACAGGGTGTGTTATTGTTAAGGGAGAATTAAAAGCTCCTAGAAAATTACAAAAAGAGACGTACGATTTATATATATATCTTAAAAATAGTAATTTATCTGATGAAGAACTGTTACCATTGTTAAAAAAATTTGCTGGAAAAATTTCAGCTATTCAATCAATTGAAAAAGAAAGACAATTTCCAAATTATATGAAATTAATTAGTGAAAAGAAGGCTGAGTTAGAGGAAATAAGATTTGAAAAAACAAAGTCCTAAAATAATTAATGCGAAGTTAGCCAGTATTTGGAGAAAAGAAAAATTAAGAAATATTGCGCCTCTGCGTGGAGGCTTTGCTTTCAAAAGTGAAAAATTTCAAAATACTGGCATTCCAATTGTTAGAATATCAAATATCAAATTTGACGGAACTGTTGGAGGGGAGTTTGAATATTACTCTAAGATAATTCCAGATGAAAAATTTGTTCTTAGAGGGCGTTCAATTCTATTGGCTATGTCAGGAGCAACTACTGGGAAAATAGCGATGCTAGATTCTGAGGAAGAATACTATCAAAATCAACGAGTCGGTTATTTCCAAAATACTGGGGAAGTAGACTATGATTTTCTCTCTTCTGTTTTGCAGACGAAAGCATTTACTAACCAATTAAACACTGTATTAGTAGCAGGTGCACAACCAAATATATCATCCAAAGAAATTGATTCCTTTGAATTTTGTATTCCAGACTCAATTGACGAACAATCCGCCATCGGCTCTCTTTTCCGCACCCTCGACGACCTTCTAGCTAGCTATAAAGACAATCTTGCCAACTATCAATCTATCAAGGCGACTATGCTTGACAAAATGTTTCCCAAAGCTGGGCAGACCGTTCCTGAGATTCGTTTGGATGGATTTGAAGGTGAGTGGGGTATAAAACGAGCAGATGAGATTTTTAAGTCAGTATCTGAGAAAAATAGAGCTTCATTACCTGTATTGTCGGCTTCTCAAATTGATGGTATGGTTTTGAGAGATGAAATTGGTATTGATATTAAATATGATGAAGCTACTCTCAATAATTACAAGGTAGTCAAACCAGGTCAATTTGTGATTCATTTACGTTCTTTTCAGGGAGGTTTTGCTTTATCTAAATTAGAAGGAATAACCTCACCTGCATATACAATTATTGATTTTATTGATAAAGTAAATAACTTACCTGATTTTTGGAATTCAATTTTAACTTCAAGGGACTTTATAAAACGATTAGAGACAGTCACTTATGGAATTAGAGATGGGAAAAGCATTAGTTTTAAAGATTTTTCTAGCTTGAAATTTGTATTTCCAGAGTTTAAAGAACAACAAGCCATCGGCTCCTATTTCTCAAACCTAGATAACCTGATCAATTCTCATCAAGAAAAAATTTCTCAGCTTGAGACTTTGAAAAAGAAACTCTTGCAGGATATGTTTATTTAAGGAGAGATTATGTATAGTTCTAAAAAAGATTTGATTGAAAAGTTAGAATCTGAAAAGGAAAGGTTTCAGGATAACTTGAGTCAGATAGCTGACTATGAAAAAGATTTATATAGCCGAGTAGATAATTATCTATCTGAACTTATTTCCTTTATAGATGACGAGCTAAGTGAAAAAGTTTTGTCTAATGATGTAACTGTAAGGTACAAAACATTACGTGATAATTTGTTAGAAAGCATATACAAATGTTTTGATGGTGATATTCATTCGTATGATTCTATATTTCCTCAAGTTTTATATAATTTCAAAGTAATTAAACTTTTCTCTTTCATTGCTAAAATAGATTCTACTACTGTTATTATAGGAGCTAATGGGGCAGGGAAAACAAGTCTAATTAATGAATTAAGAAAGAATAGTATAGATCAGATGTATGTCTTACCTGCTCAAAAACTATTGTATTTTGTGTCTAATACCCACAATCGTAATAGAATTACTAAAGAAAAATATATTCAAGATTTGAAAGAGGTGAATATTAAATATGACACGATTGAAATACAGACTCACCAGATTGAAGATGATTTTTCGGGCACTTTTACTAAACTGATAACACTGTGGGTAAAAGATTTTGCAAAAGTAATGACTGATAATGCTAGGGGAGTAGGAGAGGTGTCCATTGCTTTATTGGACAGAGTGGAGCAAATATGGAATCAAATTTTTCCAGAAATAACATTTTATCCTGAATCTGATGATAGAGTTTTAGAAGTTGTAAGAAATGGAGATAAATATAGTATAAATGGCCTTAGCGATGGGGAACGCTGTGTATTATTTTATATTGGTAACGTTCTTCTTGCTCCAGAAAATAGCTATATTGTGGTTGATGAACCAGAAACATTTCTAAATGGCGCAGTCTATAATGAATTATGGGATTTGCTAATATCAGAACGTCCTGACTGTCAATTCATTTTTGCTTCACATAACATGGACTTTGTTCAATCAAGAACTAATGCAACCTATATATGGTGTAATAAATTTGAAGCACCTTATGACTTCGATTATGAACAATTGGAAGAATCTCAAGAATTTCCTTTATCCATATTAGCAGAAGTTTCTGGTACAAGAAAACCAATACTATTTTGTGAGGGAACTAAAACTAGTATAGACTATCAGATTTATTCTAAACTATTCAGTGAATTTTGTTTTGTAAAACCAGTTCAAGGACATAAACAGGTCATCCATCATACAAAAGCCTATAATGATTTACAACTTTTACATGGTAATACGGCATACGGTATCATAGACAATGACTGGATGAATGAAAGTAGTATTCAAGAGCAAAAAGAACAGAATATTTTTGTTCTTCCATTTAATGAAGTAGAGATGATGCTTGTTGATGAAGCAGTGGTGAAATCGTGCCTACCATTTGATGATGACAAAGAAAAACAACAAAAATTTGAAAATCTTCAACAAAGTATCATTGAATCTTGTGAAGAAAAGAAAGATAAAATAATAAGTATTGCCTTGAAAAAAAGACTTGATGAATTTATGGAAGGTAACTGTATTCAAAATAATAAACCTACTAAAGAGGATGTTGAAGAATTTTTAAAAAACTTAGTAGATGAATTTGATGCTTCTTCAATGGTTGATAATATAACTTCTATCGTTGAAGCAAGTTTGGCTACATCTGATTTTTCAGCAATTTTAAGAATTTGTAATTTAAAGAATGAAATAACTGAGTATAGAGGAAATACAGAAGTAGTTCCGAACTTTAAAGATAAAGCTTTAAGACGTATTGCATTGGATAATGATTTACAGAAAAAATTACGACAAAAATATTTTGAAGAATTGGAAATGAAACTATTGGACAAATCGTTAGATTTTTAAATTTATAAAAAAGAAAGAAACATTATGGAAACAACACAAACGTCCCAGTCGCTTTACCAAGCCCTGTGGAACTCAGCGGATGTTCTCCGCTCTAAGATGGATGCTAATGACTACAAGTCCTATCTTTTGGGTATGGTCTTTTATAAGTATCTGTCAGACAAGATGCTCTTTTTCGTGGCGGAGACTATGGAGGAGGGGAGTGAGAGTCTAGAGGCTGCCCTTGAGGTCTATCGCAACTACTATGAGGATGCGGACACCCACGAGGATCTTCTTGCAGTGATGAAGGACGAACTCAACTATAGTATCAAGCCTGAGTTGACCTTTACGGCTCTTGTAGCACGTGTCAATGAGGGGACTTTCCAGTTGGAAGATTTGGCTCAGGGTTTTCGAGATATTGAGCAGAGTGATGAACTCTATGAAAATCTCTTTGAAGATATTGACCTCTATTCTAAAAAGCTAGGGGCAACTCCGCAAAAGCAAAACCAAACGGTGGCGGCGGTCATGAAGGAGTTGGCTGTGCTAGATGTGGTTGGTCATGCTGGTGATATGCTGGGGGATTCTTATGAGTATCTGATTGGTCAGTTTGCGACTGACTCGGGTAAGAAGGCTGGTGAGTTCTATACACCTCAGCCTGTTGCCAAACTCATGACTCAGATTGCCTTTTTGGGTCGTGAGGATCAGCTAGGCTTTACCATCTATGATGCGACTATGGGATCTGGCTCTCTCTTGCTCAATGCCAAGAAATACTCTCATAAACCGCAGACGGTTGTCTACTTTGGTCAGGAACTCAATACCTCGACCTATAACTTGGCTCGGATGAACATGATTCTACACGGTGTTCCTGTTGAAAATCAATTTCTCCACAATGCCGATACACTGGATGAAGACTGGCCGACTCAAGAGCCGACCAACTTTGACGGTGTTCTCATGAATCCTCCCTACTCTGCCAAGTGGTCAGCGAGCTCTGGCTTTATGGCGGATCCTCGTTTCTCTCCTTTTGGGAAACTGGCACCCCAGTCCAAGGCTGACTTTGCCTTTCTCTTGCATGGTTACTACCACCTCAAGCAGGATAATGGAGTCATGGCTATCGTCCTTCCCCACGGTGTTCTTTTCCGTGGCAATGCGGAGGGGACCATTCGTAAGGCCTTACTAGAAGAAGGGGCTATTGACACAGTTATCGGTCTACCAGCTAATATCTTCTTTAACACCAGCATTCCGACCACGGTTATCATTCTCAAAAAGAACCGTACCAATCGTGATATCTACTTTATCGATGCTTCGAAGGAGTTTGATAAGGGCAAAAATCAGAATATCATGACGGATGCTCATATCGAGAAGATTCTGGAAGCCTACAAGTCACGTGAGGAAATTGACAAGTTTGCCCATCTGGCAAGCTATGAAGAAATTGTCGAAAATGACTATAACCTCAATATCCCTCGCTACGTAGATACTTTTGAGGAAGAAGAAGTCGAACCACTGACAGACATCGTTAGCAAGATTAACACGACAAATGAAGCAATCCAAAACCAAACTGCTTCCCTACTCGAGATGCTGAACCAACTCCACGGAACCACACCAGAAGCCGATGCTGAACTCAAAAAGTTTTTGAAAGAGTTTGAAGGGTAAGATGTAGTTGATTTATTTGCTTATATTTAAGATAAAACTTTATCTAGATTGATATAGTTGTATTTTCTAACGTTAGCGAGGAGGGGCTTTCTTCAAGCTCGATAGAACGGAGAACTGTGAAATTGTATAACGAGCTTAAAGATTTAATATGGTAGAATAGAATATAAAGATTTTACTTGAAGCTTTGTTTAGAAAGGAAAACCATGACACCGACCTATGAAATTGATAATCCCAGCCTCTCTTATCAGACCAAGTTAGACTTATGGGAAACGGGATTTGGTTTACAAAAGGTAGATAATCTAGAGCCATCGTCGTATATGAGAGAGCTCGCACAGCAAAATTCTCAAGGAAAGTTGACTTATCAAGAAGTTTATGATCAAGTAACGGCTTATCACCAAGAGACGGATGATAGCACAAGAGAAGCAGACCTTGTTGCCATGAGAATTGTGGAGCTCTTGTCCTCTAATGCCTTTAAATTTGCTCCAACAACATTGAAATTGATTCATAGAGAGCTTTTCTTTGGCCTCCTGCCACAAGGCATTCCCTTGGGAGAATACCGCTCTTATAACATTACAAAAAGTGAGGCTGTTTTAAATGGAGACAGTGTCATATATGATGATTTTCGTACGGTAGCAGATAGTTTGACCTATGATTTTCAGCAGGAAAGTCAATTTGACTATCGAGGAAAATCCGATATTGAAGTAGTGAAACATATTAAGACTTTTATTTCAGGTATTTGGCAAATTCATCCTTTTGGAGAAGGAAATACTCGAACGATAACAGTATTTTTGATTAAGTACCTTAGAACTATGGGATTTCAGGTAGACAACAAACCCTTCCAAGAAAATGCAAAGTATTTTCGAGATGCTCTTGTTCTTGATAATGCGAAGCTATTCCAGAAAAAAACAGAATATTTGGAACGATTTTTTGAAAATCTCTTATTAGCTGGGCAACATGATTTAGAAATAGACTAAAGAGATGAACGGTTTATTGTACATTTTGAGTTAGAAATTATTCCCCCTTTTGAGGATGGAAATGTTCGTGTGGGGCGGATGGGTTAGAGTCTTATCTTGTAGAGAATTATCAGATAACAACTGCAGTTGCACAAGAACTAACAGGTTTGAGTGCGGCAACCATGCGTCGTTATCTCCAACTATTTGTAAACCAAGGTTTATTAGAAAAATTAGGAACTACAAAAAACACTATTTATTCGCTCATATTCCGCTCATAATTCGCTCATTTTTTCAAAAAATATATAGCTCTAAAAGAAAGAGGGTTAAGTGATGAAGAATAGTGCTATTGGGAGTAATTGGAAAGATATCAGAACTGATCTCTTTAGCAAGGAGGAAATCCTTGAAAATGATATGCGAGTGGCTATTATGAGTGAGTTGATAGAAGCTAGACATGAGCAAGGAATCAGTCAGAAAAAGCTAGAAGAACTCAGTGGAGTGAGCCAGCCTGTCATAGCTAGGATGGAAACAGGCAAGACTAGTCCTCAGTTGGATACAGTCTTGAAAGTTTTAGCCAGTTTAGGAAAGACACTAGCAGTTGTCCCACTCGAACAGGAAAAGAGTTGATTAGAGTAGACTCATACTCAATGAAAATCAAAGAGCAAACTAGGAAACTAGCCGCAGGCTGTACTTGAGTACGGCAAGGCGACGTTGACGCGGTTTGAATTTGATTTTCGAAGAGTATTATAGTCTTTTCTAATAACAAGCCATAGTCACTTATAAGAATTACTAATAACACGTTTTACCAGTCTAACTAAAATACAGCAAAAAACAAGCTACACAAAGGATTTGAGGCATTTTTCTCAGGTCTTTTTCTTTTGTCTAAAACGAAGGTATAGTTTCAAACTATATCAAAGCCTAATTTTTTACAATTATACAGATGATTTCTTTTCTGTTAAGATAGTTTCAACAACAAATTTTGGAGGACACATCATGTCAACTACAATCATCGGTTTCCCTCGTTTGGGCGAATTCCGCGAATTAAAATTTACAACTGAAAAATACTTTAGAAAAGAAATCTCAGAAGAAGAACTCCTTGCTGCAGCAAAAGACTTGCGCGCAAAACACTGGAACATCGTCAAAGAAAAAGGCATCACTGAAATCCCATCAAATGACTTTTCTCACTATGACAATTTCCTAGATGCAGCTTTCCTTTTCAACGTGGTACCTGCTTCAGTTCAAAACTTGGACTTGTCTGACCTTGAGCGCTACTTTGCTTTGGGTCGTGGTTACCAAGGAGAAAAAGGAGACGTTCGCGCTCTTCCAATGAAGAAATGGTTCAACACCAACTACCACTACATCGTTCCTAAATTTGAAAAAGACACTCAAGTTAAATTGGCAGGTCACAAGATTTTCGATGAGTTCCAAGAAGCGAAAGAACTTGGATTGAACACTCGTCCAGTTCTTGTAGGTCCATTCACTTTCCTTCAATTGTCAGATTTTGAAGAAGGCGTGAAAGCAGAAGACTTCGTAGATAGCTTAGTGGCTGCTTACCAAGAAGTTTTTGCAAAATTGGCTGAACTTGGTGCGACTCGCATTCAATTGGATGAAGCTGCTCTTGTAAAAGACTTGACAGCTGAAGAAAAAGCACTCTTCTTGAACCTTTACAACAAACTTTTGGCTGACAAAAAAGGTCTTGAAGTCTTGCTTCAAACTTACTTCGGAGACGTTCGTGACGTTTACGCTGATCTTGTAAACTTGCCAGTTGATGCTATCGGTTTGGACTTCGTTGAAGGTAAGAAAACTCTTGAACTCGTTAAAGGTGGTTTCCCAGCTGACAAGACTCTCTATGCAGGTATTGTCAATGGTAAAAACATCTGGCGTAACAACTACGAAAAGAGCTTGGCTGTTCTTGAGCAAATTCCAGCTGAAAACATCGTTTTGACTAGCTCATGCTCACTTCTTCATGTGCCATTTACAACTGCTAACGAAGAATTTGAACCAGCTATCTTGAACCACTTTGCCTTTGCAGTTGAAAAATTGGATGAAATCCGTGATTTGGATGCTATCCGCAATGGTCAAGGTGCAGAAGCTCTTGCAGCTAACAAAGAACTCTTTGCGACTGAGCGTGTTGGTGTCAATGCAGAACTTCGTGCGCGCATCGCTGGTTTGACAGACGCTGACTACACTCGTTTGCCAGCCTTTGCAGAACGTGAAGCCATCCAAGAAGAAGCTTTCAAACTTCCAGCTCTTCCAACAACGACTATCGGTTCATTCCCTCAAACTAAGGAAGTTCGTGCTAAACGTTTGGCTTACCGTAAAGGTGAATTGTCTCAAGAAGAGTATGACGCTTTCCTTGCTGAAACAATCGACGAATGGATCAAATGGCAAGAAGATATCGACTTTGATGTCCTTGTTCACGGTGAATTTGAGCGTAACGACATGGTTGAGTACTTCGGTCAAAACTTGTCAGGTTACCTCTTCTCTAAAAATGGTTGGGTACAATCATACGGTATGCGTGGGGTTAAACCACCAATCATCTGGGGTGATGTTACTCGTCTCAACCCAATCACTGTTAAATGGTCTAGCTATGCACAAAGCCGTACAAACAAACCTGTTAAAGGTATGTTGACTGGACCTGTTACCATCCTCAACTGGTCATTCCCACGTGAAGACATCTCTATCAAGGATTCTACTCTTCAAATCGCCCTTGCTATCAAGGATGAAGTACTTGACCTTGAAGCTGCTGGTGTGAAAATCATCCAAATAGACGAGGCTGCTCTTCGTGAGAAATTGCCGCTCCGTCGTAGCGACTGGTACGAAGACTACCTTGACTGGGCAATTCCTGCCTTCCGCTTGGTACACTCAACAGTAGCGCCAGACACACAAATTCACACTCACATGTGTTACTCAGAATTTACAGATATCATCCCAGCTATCGACAACTTGGATGCGGACGTTATCTCATTTGAGGCTAGCCGTTCAAACCTTGAAATCTTGGACGAACTCAAAGCGAAAAACTTCCAAACAGAAGTGGGACCTGGGGTTTACGATATCCACTCTCCTCGTGTGCCAAATGAAGGCGAAATCGACCACACAATCGAAGCCATCCTTGCTAAAGTGCCAAGCAAGAAGGTTTGGATTAACCCTGACTGTGGTTTGAAAACACGTGGTATTCCAGAAACAAAAGAAAGCTTGATCCGCCTTGTGGAAGCAGCTAAAGCTGCGCGTGAGAAATTGTAAGATAAGGATTTCTCAAGAAGCACTGTTTGGTCAATCTGCCGGTTTCACTTGGATTCTAGGAGTCCAGCTAACGAAAAATCAACTAGAAAAGGATAATGACTATGTCACGCCAAACACCGTCACTCTCATTTGAAGTGTTCCCTCCAAACCCAGCCGTGGGTAATGATAACATTATTTCTGCTCTTCGAGATATGCAGGAGTTGGCTCCCCACTTTATCAGTGTGACTGCCAGCAATAATAAATTTAATATCAAGGAAACGACGGTTCGTTTGGCTGACTTTATCCAAAATGACTTAGCGATTCCGACTATTGCTCACTTGCCAGCCATCTATTTGACCAAGGACAAGGTTGCTGAAACCATTGCCGACTTGGACAAGGTTGGGGTACAGAAAATCTTGGCCTTGCGTGGGGATATTATTCCTGATGTGGAGCCACAGAAGGATTTCCGCTATGCAACCGACTTGATTGAGTTCATCAAGGAGCAAGCTCCTCACTTTGATATTGTTGGTGCTTGTTATCCAGAAGGTCATCCAGATTCACCAAATCAGATTTCAGATATCCAAAATCTCAAGAAGAAGGTAGATGCAGGTTGTTCGAGCCTTGTAACCCAGCTTTTCTTTGACAATGAGCGCTTCTATGATTTCCAAGACAAGTGCATCTTGGCTGGGATTGATGTTCCTATTCATGCAGGAATTATGCCAATTTTGAATCGAAATCAGGCTCTCCGCCTCTTGAAGACTTGTGAGAATATCCATCTTCCACGCAAATTTAAAGCCATCTTAGACAAGTATGAGCATGACCCTGAGTCGCTCAGAGCAGCAGGACTTGCCTATGCAGTGGACCAAATCGTGGACTTGGTAACTCAGGATGTTGCAGGTGTGCATCTCTACACCATGAACAATGCTGAAACAGCAAAATACATTCATCAAGCAACCCATGCCTTGTTTAATCATCAGTCTCTAGGATAATAAAAAGTAAACCATTCTTCTCAAGTGAGGGGAATGGTTCCTTTTTAATGGTAAAGACCGCACTTTTTAAGAAAAATATGATAAAATAGACTCTGTACGTACTTGATACAAAGATGAGGGTATTTAGGTTGTAGAAGTTTGTTTAAAGTTGATTATTTTTTAAACAAAATCTGATAATGTGTGTCTCAAAAAACACGAACGGAGTGAGTATTTAAAAGATATTTCACGCTATCGTGGTATCCTAGATGATAACAATATTATTATCTAAGACGGGATTTTTGAGAGTAAAATAGTTCGGGAAACTATTTTAACCTGAGCATAGAAATGAAAAGGCGAAGTAATTAAAAATTACCATTGAAATTCCATTGGATTTCTAAAATCATCCACTGGATAATTTTACCTCCCGTCCGCACTATTTCAGGGAAATATCAAAAAGATACTTAATTGAATTTTGGCCTCATTTTTTAGGAAAAAAGATAAGCTTCCTAGCACTCATCGAGTGTGGCGTCACCTTCCTATTTTTCTACAGAAATGTTCGGCAAGCCGAACCGTCCAAAATATCTTGATCTTTGTAGGCAAGGCGTATAATTTCATCAATCCAAAGGGGATTAAAATGACAAAACAAGTGTTTCAAACGACTTTTGCGGGTCGTGAGTTAATCGTAGAGACTGGTCAGGTTGCTAAGCAAGCAAATGGCTCTGTTGTCGTGCGTTACGGTGAGTCAACTGTCTTGACTGCGGCCGTTATGTCTAAGAAGATGGCAACTGGGGATTTCTTCCCACTTCAAGTCAACTATGAAGAAAAAATGTATGCGGCTGGGAAATTTCCTGGTGGCTTTATGAAACGTGAAGGACGTCCTTCAACGGATGCGACTTTGACAGCGCGTTTGATTGACCGTCCAATCCGTCCAATGTTTGCGGAAGGTTTCCGTAACGAAGTCCAAGTCATCAACACAGTTCTTTCTTATGATGAAAATGCATCTGCTCCAATGGCAGCTATGTTTGGTTCATCCTTGGCACTGTCTATCTCAGATATTCCATTTGACGGACCAATCGCTGGGGTACAAGTGGGCTATGTAGATGGCCAAATCATCATCAACCCTAGTCAAGAACAAGCAGAGCAATCTCTACTTGAATTGACAGTAGCTGGTACCAAACATGCCATCAACATGGTAGAGTCTGGTGCTAAAGAATTGTCAGAAGAAATCATGCTGGAAGCGCTCCTTAAAGGGCACGAAGCGGTCAAAGAATTGATTGCTTTCCAAGAAGAAATCGTTGCTGCTGTCGGTAAGGAAAAAGCAGAAGTAGAATTGCTTCATGTGGATGCTGACTTGCAGGCTGAAATCATCGCAGCCTACAACAGCGACCTCCAAAAAGCTGTCCAAGTAGAAGAAAAATTGGCTCGTGAAGCTGCAACTCAAGCAGTTAAAGACCAAGTGACTGCTGTTTACAAAGAAAAATATGCAGACCACGAAGAATTTGACCGTATCATGCGTGATGTGGCTGAAATCTTGGAACAAATGGAACACGCTGAAGTGCGCCGTTTGATCACAGAAGACAAGGTGCGTCCTGATGGTCGTAAGGTCGATGAAATCCGTCCTTTGGATGCGGTTGTTGACTTCCTTCCTCGTGTGCACGGTTCAGGTCTCTTTACTCGTGGACAAACTCAGGCTCTTTCAGTCTTGACCTTGGCTCCGATGGGTGAAACTCAAATCATTGATGGTTTGGATCCAGAGTATAAGAAACGCTTTATGCACCATTATAACTTCCCTCAATACTCTGTAGGGGAAACTGGACGTTACGGTGCGCCAGGTCGTCGTGAAATCGGTCACGGTGCTCTTGGTGAGCGTGCCCTTGCTCAAGTCTTGCCAAGTTTGGAAGAATTCCCATACGCGATCCGCTTGGTAGCAGAGGTCTTGGAATCAAATGGTTCTTCATCTCAAGCTTCTATCTGTGCGGGAACTCTTGCCCTTATGGCTGGTGGTGTGCCAATCAAGGCGCCAGTAGCAGGGATTGCCATGGGTCTCATCTCAGATGGAAACAACTATACAGTCTTGACAGATATCCAAGGTTTGGAAGACCACTTTGGAGACATGGACTTCAAGGTTGCAGGTACTCGTGACGGGATTACAGCCCTTCAAATGGATATCAAGATCCAAGGGATTACTGCAGAAATCTTGACTGAGGCTCTTGCCCAAGCCAAGAAAGCTCGTTTTGAAATCCTTGATGTGATTGAAGCAACCATTCCAGAAGTTCGTCCAGAATTGGCTCCAACTGCTCCGAAAATTGATACCATCAAGATTGATGTGGACAAGATTAAGATTGTCATCGGTAAGGGTGGAGAAACCATCGACAAGATTATCGCTGAAACAGGCGTTAAGATTGATATCGATGAAGAAGGAAATGTATCTATCTACTCTAGCGACCAAGATGCCATCAATCGTGCTAAAGAAATTATTGCTGGTTTGGTCCGTGAAGCCAAAGTGGATGAAGTTTACCGTGCTAAAGTCGTTCGTATCGAGAAATTTGGTGCCTTTGTTAACCTCTTTGATAAGACAGATGCCCTTGTTCATATCTCTGAGATGGCTTGGACGCGTACCAATAATGTCGAAGACTTGGTAGCAATCGGGGATGAAGTTGATGTTAAAGTTATCAAGATTGATGAAAAAGGACGTGTGGATGCTTCTATGAAAGCCCTTCTTCCTCGTCCTCCAAAACCTGAACGTGATGAAAAAGGTGAAAAATCAGAGCGTCCTCACCGCCCACGTCATCACAAGGATCACAAACCTAAGAAAGAAATTACAGAAACACCAAAAGATTCAGAATAAGAAAAGGAGAAATGTATGGGATGGTGGCGCGAAACCATTGATATCGTAAAAGAAAATGATCCAGCGGCCCGCACCACTTTGGAGGTTTTGCTGACTTATCCAGGTGTCAAGGCCTTGGCGGCCCACCGTCTCTCGCATTTTCTCTGGAAGCATGGCTTTAAACTCTTGGCGCGTATGCACAGCCAGTTTTGGCGCTTTTGGACTCAAATTGAGATTCATCCAGGTGCTCAAATCGACTCTGGAGTCTTTATCGACCACGGTTCTGGCTTGGTGATTGGGGAGACGGCTATCGTTGAGACGGGAGTTCTCCTCTATCATGGGGTGACTCTTGGGGGAACAGGGAAAGACTGTGGCAAACGCCATCCGACGGTTCGAAAGGGAGCCTTGATATCAGCACATGCCCAAGTTATTGGTCCTGTAGAAATTGGTGCAAATGCCAAGGTCGGTGCTGCAGCAGTTGTCGTAGCAGATGTACCTAGTGATGTGACGGTTGTCGGTATTCCGGCCAAGATTGTCCGAGTTCATGGACAGAAGGATGAACCGACGATCCACGAAGTCGAAGAAAAACGAGAGTACTACGTCAATAAACTCGAGCAGGCTAAAGAAGCCAGTCACAGATCGTCTGGGTTGTAGAGGATACCTATATGATTCAAGCAAGAAACAAGTTAAGCCAAGAGGAGCTATCTGAGGCGAAAAAACTAATTAACTGTTGCCAAAACTATGACGGTACCTATCGTGATCCCTATCTATCTAATATGCTTAATTTTGACCCAAACATGCCCGCCTTTTTCCTTTATTATGAAAAAGGCGAACTTGTTGGTTTATTAACTGTCTATGCAGATGATCAAGATGTGGAAGTGACGATACTGGTTCATCCAAGTCATCGCCATCAGGGGATTGCGCGTGCATTGTTTACTAGTTTTAAGAAAGAAACGGCTTCTTTCCCTATTCGTTCAGTTACTTTTCAGACAGAGCGTGTTTTTCTAGACCGCCATCCTGATTTTGTTAGCAACTGGGGATTGGTCGAGGATGAAGAGACAGAAACTTGGTTAGGTAAGGATAGAAAACCTTATCCGTTAGCAAATGTTTCCCATCTTGAAGTTTTGTTAGCAGATAGTTCGCATCAGGATCAAATTGGTCAATTAAAATTTCAGGCATTTTCAGAGGAGCATGAATCTAGAGAAGTTGTGGATAGATATGTCGCTGAAGCCCTGAAGGATCCAGAAAGTCGCCTATATATTTTATTAAAAGACGGTCAGGTTATTGGGACTTGCACGGTAGATTTATCGACTAATACGAATTACTTCTATGGTTTGGCAATATCGGAACCTGAACGTGGGAAAGGCTATGGAAGCTATTTAGCAAAATCCCTAGTCAACCAACTGATTGAGCAAAATGATAAGGAATTTCAGATTGCAGTAGAGGACAGCAACGTAGGTGCCAAACGCTTATATGAAAAAATCGGCTTTGTCAAACAGACCCAGGTAGTTTATCTGAATGAGAAAGGAGCAAGGGATTCCGAAGTCTAGAGAGATTCGGACTGAAATTGAATTGAACTCTTAGTGATGAAACTAACTGTTCTTGGATTTTAGCTTTCCTGACTATTATTTTATGATTAAAATCTATGACACCATGTCTCGTGATTTGCGAGAATTTGTCCCTATCGAGGACGGTAAGGTTAAGATGTATGTCTGTGGGCCAACCGTGTACAACTATATCCACGTGGGGAATGCCCGTTCGACGGTAGCTTTTGATACGATTCGACGTTACTTCGAATACCGTGGTTATGAGGTTGCCTATATTTCCAATTTTACGGATGTGGATGATAAGATTATCAACCGTGCCAAGGAAGAAGGTATCACGCCTCAGGAGGTTGCGGACAAGTACATCGCTGCCTTTCGTGAGGATGTGACGGCCTTGGGTGTCAAGCCTGCGACCCGCCATCCGCGTGTGGTGGAGTTTATGGCTGACATCATCCGTTTTGTGGAAGATTTAATCGAGAAAGGTTTTGCCTATGAGAGTCAAGGGGATGTCTATTTCCGTGTGGAAAAATCTCACAACTATGCCAAATTGGCTAACAAAACCTTGGAAGACTTGGAGCTAGGTGCTTCAGGTCGTACCGATGAAGAAACGGCTCGCAAGGAAAATCCTGTAGACTTTGCTCTATGGAAAGCTGCTAAACCAGGCGAGATTTCTTGGGACAGTCCTTGGGGACCTGGTCGTCCGGGCTGGCATATCGAGTGTTCAGTCATGTCGACAGAAATTTTAGGCGATACTATTGATATCCACGGTGGTGGAGCCGATCTGGAGTTTCCTCACCACACCAATGAAATTGCCCAGTCAGAAGCCAAAACAGGCAAGACTTTTGCTAACTACTGGATGCACAATGGCTTTGTCAATATTGACAATGTCAAGATGTCCAAGTCCTTGGGTAACTTCATTACCGTACACGATGCCCTCAAAACTCTTGACAGGCAAGTGATTCGATTCTTCTTTGCGACTCAGCATTACCGTAAACCAATCAACTTTACGGAAAAAGCAGTGCGTGATGCAGAGACAAATCTCAAGTATTTGAAGAACACTTACGAACAACCATTTACAGGAAACGTGGATGCCCAAGACTTGCAAGCTTTTAAAGACAAGTTTGTAGCAGCTATGGATGAGGATTTCAACTCTGCCAACGGTATCACAGTAGTTTTTGAAATGGCCAAGTGGATTAACTCGGGTAACTATGATGCAAGTGTTAAGCAAGCTCTTGCGGATATGTTGGAAGTCTTTGGGATTGTCTTTGTTGAGGAAGTTTTGGATGCAGAAATCGAAGCCTTGATCCAAAAACGCCAAGAAGCGCGTGCCAATCGTGACTTTGCGACGGCGGACCAAATCCGTGACCAATTGGCTGCTCAAGGAATTAAGCTCCTTGACACCAAAGATGGAGTGAGGTGGACACGTGATTGATGTCAATCTTATTAACGGGATTGCTCTAGCTTTTGAAGGGGATGCGGTGTATTCTATGTATATTCGTCGTCACCTCATCCTCAGAGGCATGACCAAACCCAATAAACTCCACCAAGAGGCCACTAAGTATGTATCTGCCAAGGCTCAGGCTCGCCTGATTTCCCTCATGTTGGAGGAGCAAGTTTTAACGGAAAAAGAAGAAGAAATTTACAAACGTGGTCGCAATACCAATAGCCATACCAAAGCTAAAAATGCCGATGTGGTGACTTATCGCATGTCCACAGGTTTTGAAGCCGTGATGGGCTATCTCCATATGACTGAAAATTTGGAACGTCTTGAGAACTTGATTTCTTGGTGCATCCAAAAAGTGGAGGGCTAGGACATGATTGCAAAGGAATTACAAGACTGGTTTCCTGAAGCTCAGATTTCAGACCAACCAGTAGAGAAAGAGGGGTATCTTACTCTTCCTTTGGCTTCTCAGAAGTGGATTTTGTTAGAGGAAACTGGGCTCAGCGAGCGTGAAAAGCAGTTGGTTGCCCTTTTGACCCAGCAGGAGCAAGCTAGTTCGCTCAATCCTTGGTATCCCTATCTGATTGAGGGAAAGGGGCAGGCACCGCAGGCTTTCAAAAAGATTCAGCTAGTTTATTGCCATCTTTCCTATTTTCAACAGGAAAATCTGGCCTCTTGGTTAGACATGATGCGAACTCTTTTTCCTAACTGTCAGACGGTGCTTCAGGTCGGAGCTCAGGATTATGTTTTCGTGCTTCAACAAGATAAGTATACCTCTGTCCGCTCAATCTTATCTGATACGATTGATGCGGTTGAGTATGACTTTGGCCTTCGTCTGTCAATCATGTTGGGGCAGGTTTGGTCTCAGACAGGCCATCAAACCCTGTCAGACTTGATCAAAGCGGAGCGGGATTTGTTTAAGACTTGGTGGCGTCAGGGTCATCAAGGTGTTCACACCTTTTCACAACTCTATCTGTGGAGTATGGGGGAAAGGCTTGTGGACCTGAGAGTCATTAAAGAATGCCTTCATCAGATGATTTTGGACCAGGATCAGATTCAGGAAATTATCCTTTCTCTTTGGGGAAACAGTGCTGTTCTGACTAAAACAGCCCAGCAACTCTATCTGCACCGCAATTCTCTCCAATACAAGATTGATAAATGGGAAGAATTGACAGGGCTACAGTTGAAGGAATTGACTGACCTGACCCTGTGTTATCAGTTGATTTTACCAGATATTCTCTAAAGTTTTGTGCAAGTTGCACAGAACTTTTTTATTTTTTTGGTCACCTTGCCATAGAAATGTAAAACGTTTTCATTTATAATAAAACTATCAAAAGACAAAAGGAGTTCATCTCATGGTAGAATTGAATCTTAAAAATATTTACAAAAAATATCCAAACAGCGAACACTATTCAGTTGAAGACTTCAACTTGGACATCAAAGACAAAGAATTTATCGTTTTCGTAGGTCCTTCAGGATGTGGTAAATCAACAACTCTTCGTATGATTGCTGGTCTTGAAGACATCACAGAAGGTACTGCATCTATCGATGGCGTGGTTGTCAACGACGTGGCTCCAAAAGACCGTGACATCGCCATGGTATTCCAAAACTACGCTCTTTACCCACACATGACTGTTTATGACAACATGGCTTTCGGTTTGAAATTGCGTAAATACAGCAAGGAAGACATCGACAAACGTGTACAAGAAGCAGCTGAAATCCTTGGATTGAAAGAGTTCTTGGAACGTAAACCTGCTGACCTTTCTGGGGGTCAACGTCAACGTGTTGCCATGGGGCGTGCCATTGTCCGTGATGCAAAAGTGTTCTTGATGGACGAACCTTTGTCAAACTTGGATGCTAAACTTCGTGTATCGATGCGTGCTGAAATTGCGAAAATCCACCGTCGTATCGGAGCTACAACTATCTACGTAACTCATGACCAAACAGAAGCGATGACACTTGCAGACCGTATCGTTATCATGTCAGCAACTAAGAACCCTGCTGGTACAGGTACTATCGGACGTGTAGAACAAATCGGTACTCCTCAAGAAGTTTACAAAAACCCAGTTAACAAATTCGTAGCAGGATTCATCGGAAGCCCAGCAATGAATTTCATCAATGTGAAATTGGTTGGTAGTGAAATTATTTCTGACGGTTTCCGCTTGAAAGTGCCAGAAGGTGCATTGAAAGTTCTTCGTGAAAAAGGCTACGAAGGTAAAGAATTGATCTTTGGTATCCGTCCAGAAGACGTGAATGCAGAACCTGCTTTCCTTGAAACATTCCCAGAATCAGTTGTCAAAGCTACTATCTCAGTATCAGAATTGCTTGGTTCAGAATCTCACCTTTACTGCCAAGTTGGTAAAGATGAATTTGTTGCCAAAGTTGATGCTCGTGACTACTTGCAAACAGGTGCAACAGTTGAACTTGGATTTGACTTGAACAAAGCACACTTCTTCGATGTAGAAACTGAAAGAACAGTTTACTAAGATAAGTGAAATGTCAAAACACTGCTAGAGAAATCTGGCAGTGTTTTTTTGAGATTGAGTAGAAAAAACTCTCCAATTGAACTGGAGAGTTGCTGTTTATTCTGCTGCTTGTTGCCAACGTTTTGCTAGCATATGAGACAGGCTAGAAATTGCTAGATTGAAGCTGAAGTAGATGAGGGCAATCAGGATATAAAGACTAAAGACTTGCTCTGGTTCGAAATAACGGCCCATGAGAATTTGGCTGGCTCCAAAGAGTTCTTGTAGGGCGATAACAGAGTAGAGAAGACTGGTATCCTTAATCACGGTCACAAACTGAGAAATGATGGCTGGTAACATTTTGCGGATTGCTTGTGGGAGAATGATGTAATAGAGGATTTGCATAGAGGTGAATCCTTGCGACATTCCTGCTTCGTATTGTCCCTTGTCTACAGCATTGAGACCGCCTCGGATAATCTCAGCCAAGGCTGCTGAGGTAAAGAGGGTAAAGGCAGTGATACCAGCTGGTGTGGACTTCATCTTGAACACCAAAAAGATGGTGAAAATCCAGAGAAGATTGGGAACGTTACGTACAAACTCAATGTAAATGCTGGAAATGATGTGCAAGACAGGATTTTTCCCATTTCTCATGACAGCTAGAACTGTACCGATAAGGGTAGATAGGATGATGGCAATCAGAGAAATATAGAGGGTCAAGCCAAATCCTTTAAAGATAAAGACTAGGTTATCTGGGGTTAAAACTTCTAAAATGGATTCCATAGTAACCTCCTAAAGTGAATAGGCTTTTTTGTTGGCTTGCTCCATCTTGCGACCAAACTGGGCAACAGGGAAGCAAAGAGAAAAGTAGAGAAGGGCAGCGCCTAAAAATGCTGGGATGTAATTTCCGTTGAGGGCTGACCAAGACTTGGTCACAAACATCAAGTCTACTCCAGAGATGATAGCAACTGTAGAGGTATTCTTGATTAGGTTGACGATTTGGTTGGTCAAAGGAGGGAGAATGATACGGAAGGCCTGAGGCAAGATAATCAAGCGCATGGCACTGATATAAGTAAAACCTTGCGACAAGGCGGCCTCCATTTGACCGCTAGGGATAGATTGAATCCCTGAGCGAATCACCTCAGCGATGTAGGCACCGTGATAGAGTCCCACGCAGAGAACAGCTGTCCAATAAATCGGAATCATGATGATATGGTCACTGATAAGTGGTAGACCATAAAAAACGATAACAAACTGCACCAAGAGGGGAGTATTTTGGTAAAATTCCACAAAGATGCGAGCCAAAATTCGCAAAATTGGACGTTTGCTGGTTGACATGGCTCCAAAGAAGATGCCCAAAACCATGGCGAGGATAAAGGATCCGATCGCTAGGGCAAGGGTGAAGAGGAAACCGTTGAAAAATTGTCCAAAATCCTGAAAATAGGCTGTCCAAGATGATAAATCTGTCATAGGGTGTCCTCCTTAATCTGCGGAATGGCTAGATGGTTTGAGCTTGTAACGGTCATAAAGTTTTTGTAAACTACCATCCTTGCTCCATTTAGTAACCAAGTTATCAAGATAATTGTTTAGCTCTGTATTTGATTTCTTGGTAACGATACCGTAGTCAGATGGCTTGAAACTATCATCTAGTAGTACTGTGCGCTTGCTGATGTAGCCAGACAGAATCGAGCGGTCAACGGAAAAGGCATCAATACGGTGAGCATGCAGGGAAGTGATCAATTCTGGGTAGGAACCAAGTTCGACGAATTTAAACTTCAGACCTTTCTTTTTACCCAGTTCAGTAATCAGGCGTTGGGTGATGGAACCTTGGGCGACTCCGATGGTTTTGCCGTTTAGGTCCTCAATCTTTTTGATTTTGGCAGATTTATTGACCAAAAATCCAGATGCGTCCGTGTAGTAGGGACTGGTAAAGTTGTAGAGTTTTTTGCGTTCGTCTGTAATGGTGAAGGTTGCGATATCCATATCGACCTGTTCATTGTCTAGGAGCGGTCCACGAGTTTGCGCTGTAACAGGCACATAACGAACCTTGACCTTGAGCTCATCAGCTACCATCTTGGCCAAGTCAGTTTCGATACCAGAATAGGTCCCTGTCTTGGGATCCTTGTAGCCGAAATTGGGAACGTCTTGTTTGACACCGACAACTAGCTCGCCTCTCTTTTGAATATCTGCGACGCTGGTGTCAGCCTGAATTGGTTTTGCAGCAGCAAGGCCGAAAATGCTAATCAATAATGCTGATAAAAAGAATTCCTTTTTCATAGGCGCCTCCTTATTTTACTTTGTCACTTTCGTGGTTGATAATTTTGCTGAGGAATTGTTGGGCACGAGGTTCGCTTGGATTGTCGAAAAAGTCATCGACATCTGTCGTATCCACCAAAACTTCCCCGTCAGCCATAAAGATGATGCGGTCAGCAACTTCACGGGCAAAGCCCATTTCATGGGTGACGACTATCATATTCATACCCTCGTGCGCCAATTTTTGCATAACTGCTAGAACATCGCCGATGGTTTCAGGGTCAAGAGCAGATGTTGGCTCATCAAAGAGGAGGAGTTCAGGATGCATGGCGAGTCCGCGAGCGATGGCAATCCGTTGTTTTTGTCCACCAGACAGCATAGCTGGATAAGAATCTTTCTTGTCCCACATATTTACAAATTCCAGATATTTTTGAGCTGTTTTTTCAGCTTCTTTTTTATCAATTCCTAGAACTTTTATGGGTGCGAGTGTTACGTTTTCTAACACTGTTTTGTGAGGGTAGAGGTTAAAATGCTGGAAAACCATGCCGACTTCCTTACGAAGAGGCACCAAATCTTTCTGGCTGGCACCAGCAACTTGGTGACCATTGACTAGAAGACTTCCCTTGTCGACAGCCTCCAAACCATTGATGGTGCGGATAAGAGTGGATTTCCCAGAACCAGATGGTCCGAGTAGGACAACGACTTGCCCTTTTTCAAAACGGAGATTGATATCGCGGAGTGCGTGATAGTCTCCGTAATATTTTTCGACGTGTTCAAATTCTACTAAAGCCATAAGGAATCTCCTTTGTGTTAGATTTTATAACATGATTCTACACCAAAAGAATGGCGTTGTCAAATCATATCTGAAAAAATTCACTAAAATTTTATAAAAAAGCAATCTGGATAGAGAAAATGCCTAAATCATGTTATAATGAAACGATAGAATTCTTAGAAAGAGTGGATGTTTTTTTGATAACTCCTACTTATGAATGGCAGTTTGCCCCGCAGGTTGAAGATGCGGATTTTACAAAGATAGCCAAGAAGGCTGGGCTAGGTCCTGAGGTAGCTCGGTTATTGTTTGAGAGAGGGATTCAGGACCAAGAAAGTCTAAAGAAGTTTTTAGAACCTTCCTTGGAGGACTTGCATGACCCTTATCTACTCCATGATATGGACAAGGCAGTGGCTCGGATTCGTCAGGCCATTGAAGAAGGAGAAAATATTCTCGTTTATGGAGACTACGATGCGGATGGCATGACTTCGGCTTCGATTGTGAAGGAAAGTTTGGAACAGCTTGGTGCCGAGTGCCGTGTTTACCTGCCTAATCGTTTTACCGATGGCTATGGCCCTAATGCCAGTGTTTATAAATACTTTATCGAGCAAGAGGGAATTTCCTTGATAGTGACAGTGGATAATGGGGTTGCCGGTCATGAAGCCATTGAACTGGCCCAGTCTATGGGAGTGGATGTCATTGTGACTGACCACCATTCCATGCCTGAAACCTTGCCAGATGCTTATGCTATCGTTCATCCTGAGCATCCGGATGCGGATTATCCTTTCAAATATTTGGCTGGTTGCGGAGTGGCTTTCAAGCTGGCTTGTGCCCTTTTAGAGGAAGTTCAAGTGGAACTGCTTGACTTGGTCGCTATTGGTACCATTGCAGATATGGTGAGCCTGACGGATGAAAACCGTATCTTGGTGCAATATGGTCTAGAAATGTTGGGGCATACTCAGCGTATCGGTCTGCAAGAAATGCTAGACATGGCTGGGATTGCTGCTAATGAAGTGACAGAAGAAACGATTGGCTTCCAGATTGCTCCTCGTTTAAATGCCTTGGGGCGCTTGGATGATCCCAATCCTGCAATTGATTTGTTGACTGGCTTTGATGATGAGGAAGCGCATGAGATTGCCCTTATGATTCACCAGAAAAATGAAGAGCGCAAGGAAATCGTCCAGTCAATCTATGAAGAAGCCAAGAACATGGTGGATCCTGATAAGAAGGTTCAGGTCTTGGCCAAGGAAGGCTGGAATCCTGGGGTTCTAGGTATCGTGGCTGGTCGTTTGTTGGAAGAATTGGGACAGACAGTCATCGTTCTTAATATAGAAGACGGTCGTGCCAAGGGAAGTGCTCGTAGTGTGGAAGCGGTCGATATTTTTGAAGCCCTAGATCCCCATCGAGACCTCTTCATCGCCTTTGGAGGCCATGCTGGCGCAGCAGGAATGACGCTGGAAGTTGAGAAACTTTCAGATTTATCACAGGTCTTGGAAGATTATGTCCGTGAAAAGGGCGCAGATGCTGGTGGTAAGAACAAGTTAAACCTAGACGAAGAGCTTGATTTGGAGACTTTGAGTCTTGAAACGGTCAAGAATTTTGAACGCTTGGCACCTTTTGGAATGGACAATCAGAAACCTGTCTTTTATATTAAGGATTTTCAGGTCGAAAGTGCCCGTACCATGGGGGCAGGCAATGCCCATCTCAAGCTGAAAATTTCTAAGGGTGAGGCTAGTTTTGAAGTGGTGGCCTTCGGTCAAGGTAGATGGGCAACAGAATTTGCTCAAACCAAGAATCTAGAGTTGGCAGTCAAATTGTCTGTCAACCAATGGAATGGCCAAACCGCTCTTCAGTTGATGATGGTGGATGCGCGTGTGGAGGGTGTTCAACTTTTTAACATCCGTGGGAAGAATGCAGTCTTGCCAGAAGGAGTTCCAGTCTTGGATTTTGCTGGAGAACTGCCGAATCTAGTAAATAGTGAAGCTATTGTCGTGAAAACCGTTCCTGAGGATATTACTCAGCTGAAGACCATTTTTCAGGAACAGAATTTTTCTGCTGTCTATTTCAAAAATGATATTGACAAGGCCTATTATCTGACAGGGTATGGGACTAGAGAGCAGTTTGCCAAATTGTACAAGACCATCTACCAGTTTCCAGAGTTTGATATTCGCTATAAGCTGAAAGATTTGGCAGCTTATCTTAATATTCAACAAATCTTGCTGGTCAAGATGATTCAAGTGTTTGAAGAACTAGGCTTTGTGACCATCAAAGATGGGGTCATGACAGTCAATAAAGAGGCTCCAAAGCGAGAAATCGGAGAAAGTCAAATTTACCAAAATCTCAAACAAACCGTCAAAGACCAAGAAATGATGGCGTTGGGTACCGTGCAAGAAATTTATGACTTTTTAATGGAAAGAGAATAGCAGATAGGAAAGAGTTGGGAAACCAGCTCTTTTTTGAAAACAAATCTTCATTTTGAAAATCATCAAAAAAATGGTATAATGGTAGGAAAAGATTCGGCTAAAAGTAATAGTGCTTTTAGAATAAAAGGGCAAGCAACCCTATAATCAAGAAAAACTAAGCTTTCGGAGGAAAAATGAGTAATATTAGTTTAACAACACTTGGTGGTGTACGTGAAAACGGGAAAAATATGTATATTGCTGAAATCGATGGATCTATTTTCGTTTTGGATGCAGGTCTAAAATATCCTGAAAATGAACAACTAGGGGTGGATGTGGTCATTCCCAATATGGACTACCTTTTTGAAAATAGCGATCGTATCGCTGGGGTCTTCTTGACCCACGGCCATGCGGATGCCATTGGTGCTCTGCCTTATCTCTTGGCTGAAGCCAAGGTACCTGTATTTGGCTCTGAGTTGACCATTGAGTTGGCAAAACTCTTTGTCAAAGGAAATGACACAGTTAAGAAATTCAATGATTTCCATGTCATTGATGAAGATACGGAGATTGATTTTGGAGGGACTGTGGTGTCCTTCTTCCGTACGACACACTCTATCCCAGAAAGTCTGGGTGTGGTCTTGAAGACAGCTGAAGGTAGTATCGTTTATACAGGTGACTTCAAATTTGACCAGACAGCTAGTGAATCCTATGCGACAGACTTCGCTCGTTTAGCAGAAATCGGTCGTGACGGAGTTCTAGCTCTTCTCAGTGATTCAGCCAATGCGGACAGTAATATCCAAGTGGCTAGCGAAAGTGAAGTTGGGGACGAGATCACTCAAACCATTTCGGACTGGGATGGTCGTATCATCGTTGCGGCAGTAGCCAGCAACCTCTCTCGTATCCAGCAGGTGTTTGACGCTGCGGATGCAACAGGCCGTCGTGTGGTCTTGACAGGATTCGATATTGAAAATATCGTCCGTACTGCTATTCGTCTTAAGAAATTGTCTCTAGCTAACGAGAGTCTTTTGATTAAGCCAAAAGATATGTCTCGTTTTGAGGACCATGAGTTGATTATTCTTGAGACAGGCCGTATGGGTGAGCCTATCAACGGTCTTCGCAAGATGTCGATTGGTCGCCACCGTTATGTGGAAATCAAGGACGGTGATTTGGTCTATATCGTAACCACTCCGTCTATCGCTAAAGAAGCAGTTATGGCGCGTGTGGAAAACATGATTTACCAAGCTGGCGGGGTTGTCAAATTGATCACCCAAAGCTTGCGTGTGTCAGGACATGGAAATGCGCGTGATTTGCAATTGATGATTAATCTCTTGCAACCCAAGTATCTCTTTCCAATTCAAGGGGAATACCGTGAGTTAGATGCTCATGCTAAGGCTGCTATGGCAGTTGGGATGTTGCCAGAACGCATTTTCATCCCTAAAAAGGGAACCAGCATGGCTTATGAGAATGGGGACTTTGTCCCAGCTGGCGCGGTTTCGGCAGGGGATGTCTTGATTGACGGGAATGCCATTGGTGATGTTGGTAATGTTGTTCTTCGTGACCGTAAGGTCTTGTCAGAGGACGGTATTTTCATCGTAGCAATTACCGTTAATCGTCGTGAGAAGAAAATTGTGGCCAAGGCTCGTGTTCACACGCGTGGATTTGTTTATCTTAAGAAGAGTCGTGATATTCTCCGTGAAAGTTCAGAATTGATTAACCAAACGGTAGAGGACTATCTTCAAGGAGATGACTTTGACTGGGCAGATCTTAAAGGGAAGGTTCGTGATAATCTGACCAAGTATCTCTTTGATCAAACTAAGCGTCGTCCAGCTATTTTACCAGTAGTCATGGAAGCAAAATAATCGTTGAAATAAACAGAGAGAAAGTCGAGTTTCGGCTTTTTCTTATAGAAAAATAGAGGAAAAATTATGGCAGTAATGAAAATCGAGTATTACTCACAAGTTTTAGATATGGAGTGGGGAGTGAATGTCCTCTACCCTGATGCCAATCGAGTGGAAGAACCAGATTGTGAAGATATCCCCGTCTTGTACCTTTTACACGGGATGTCTGGCAACCATAATAGCTGGCTCAAGCGGACCAATGTAGAACGCTTGCTTCGAGAAACCAATCTTATCGTTGTCATGCCCAATACCAGCAATGGTTGGTATACCGATACCCAGTATGGTTTTGACTATTACACAGCTCTAGCAGAGGAATTACCACATGTTCTGAAACGTTTCTTCCCTAATATGACTAGTAAGCGTGAAAAGACCTTTATCGCTGGTCTCTCTATGGGAGGATATGGCTGTTTCAAACTGGCTCTTGCAACAAATCGTTTTTCTCATGCAGCTAGTTTTTCAGGCGCCCTTAGCTTTCAAGATTTTTCTCCTGAGAGCCAAAATTTGGGAACACCAGCGTATTGGAGAGGCGTGTTTGGGGAGATTAAGGATTGGACAGCTAGCCCCTATTCTCTTGAAAGTCTGGCTAAAAAATCGGATAAAAAGACCAAACTTTGGGCTTGGTGTGGCGAGCAGGATTTTTTGTACGAAGCCAATAATCTTGCAGTGAAAAACCTCAAAAAGCTGGGCTTTGATGTGACCTATAGCCATAGTGCTGGAACTCACGAGTGGTACTACTGGGAAAAACAATTGGAACGGTTCTTAGCAACTCTACCGATTGATTTCAAATTAGAAGAGAGATTGAGTTAGTTTTTTATAAATGAACCACTATTTATAGTTATTCTTGGATTTAAAACAATACTGGGAGTCTGTTTTCACTAGACTTTTCAAACGAAAGTAGTAGAATAGTAATAAAATACTGGAGGAAAGAGAGTAGGAAATGTACCGTTATCAAATTGGCATTCCCACATTAGAATATGATCAGTTTGTCAAAGAACATGAATTAGCTAATGTATTACAAAGCAGTGCTTGGGAAAAAGTGAAATCTGATTGGAATCATGAGAAATTTGGTGTCTATGAAGAGGGGAAGTTACTGGCTGTGGCTAGTATTCTCATAAAATCTCTGCCTTTAGGCTATAAAATATTTTATATTCCAAGAGGTCCTATATTGGATTACAGGGATATAGAACTTTTAAAGTTTGTCCTGCAGTCCATTAAGTCTTATGCTCGCAGTAAGAGAGCGGTTTTTGTGACTTTCGATCCAAGTATTTGTCTATCTCAATATTTGGTCAATCAAGATAAGATAGAATATCCTGAAAATCTTGCTATTGTTGAGATTTTAGGGCAATTAGGAGTGAAATGGTCTGGGCGGACAACCGAGATGGATGACACCATTCAGCCTCGTATTCAGGCGAAAATATATAAGGAAAATTTTGAAGAAGATAAACTTTCTAAATCAACGAGGCAAGCTATCCGAACAGCACGAAACAAAGGGCTTGAGATTCAATATGGTGGACTGGAACTATTAGATTCATTTTCGGAGTTGATGAAAAAAACTGAGAAGCGAAAAGAGATTCATTTAAGAAATGAAACCTATTATAAAAAATTATTAGATAACTTTAAAGAAGATTCTTATATCACGCTAACGAGTTTGGATGTTTCTAAGCGTTTAAGAGAATTAGAAGAACAGTTAGAAAAAAATAGAGTAGTTGCAGAAAAATTTAATGATGCAACCAAATCTTCAAAAATTCAGGAAAATATAAAAGAAAAAGAACGTTTAGAAGAGGAAATAGATTTCTTGCAGGGATATATGAATATGGGAAAATCAAACATTCCCTTAGCGGCTACTTTGAGTTTGGAATTTGGTATTACCTCTGTCAATCTATATGCTGGTATGGATGATGATTTTAAACGTTACAATGCACCAATTTTAACTTGGTATGAAACGGCTCGCTATGCCTTTGAGCGAGGTATGTTGTGGCAAAATTTAGGTGGTGTTGAAAACTCTCTCAATGGTGGACTTTATCATTTTAAGGAAAAATTTAATCCAACGATTGAAGAATATTTGGGTGAATTTACAATGCCTATCCATCCTCTCTATCCTCTGTTAAGACTTGCTCTTGATTTCCGTAAAACATTAAGAAAAAAACATAGAAAGTAAGTATATGGTACTAACTACACTCACGAAAGAAGAGTTTCAGGCTTATTCTGATCAGGTTTCTTCTCGTTCCTTTATGCAATCTGTCCAGATGGGGGACTTGTTAGAAAAAAGAGGGGCTCGAATTGTTTATCTTGCTTTGAAACAAGAAGGAGAAATTCAAGTTGCAGCTCTGGTTTATAGCTTGCCCATGCTAGGTGGTCTGCATATGGAGCTCAATTCGGGGCCTATTTATACTCAACAAGATGCTCTTCCAGTTTTTTATGCGGAGTTAAAAGAATATGCCAAGCAAAATGGTGTATTAGAGTTGCTTGTAAAACCTTATGAAACTTATCAAACTTTTGATAGTGAAGGTAATCCAATAGATGCTGAGAAAAAAAGTATTATTCAAGGTTTGACTGATTTAGGTTATCAATTTGATGGATTGACAAGAGGTTATCCAGGTGGAGAACCAGATTGGTTATACTATAAAGATTTGACTGAGTTAACTGAAAAGAATTTGCTTAAAAGTTTTAGCAAAAAGGGTAAACCCTTGGTGAAAAAGGCTGAAACGTTTGGCATTCGGTTGAAAAAGTTAAAACGTGAAGAACTATCGATTTTTAAGAATATAACAAAAGAAACTTCTGAACGTAGAGAATATAGTGATAAAAGTTTAGAATATTATGAGCACTTTTATGATTCATTTGGAGAACAAGCGGAGTTTCTCATAGCAAGCTTAAATTTTTCGGAGTATATGAGCAAATTGCAAGGTGAACAAAGTAAACTAGAAGAAGTCTTGGACAAGTTGCGACTTGATTTGAGTAAAAATCCTCATTCTGAGAAAAAACAAAATCAACTGAGAGAATATTCTAGTCAATTTGAAACTTTTGAAGTTAGAAAAGCAGAAGCGAGAGACTTGATTGAAAAATATGGGGAAGAAGATATTGTTTTAGCTGGGAGTTTATTTGTTTATATGCCTCAGGAAACGACTTATCTCTTTAGTGGTTCTTACACTGAGTTTAATAAGTTCTATGCCCCTGCACTGCTTCAAAAATATGTTATGTTGGAAAGCATAAAACGTGGAATACCTAAATACAACTTCCTAGGCATTCAAGGGATTTTTGATGGTAGTGATGGTGTTTTGCGTTTTAAACAAAATTTTAATGGCTATATTGTACGTAAAGCAGGAACTTTCCGTTATCATCCATCGCCTTTAAAATACAAAGCTATTCAGTTATTCAAAAAAATATTAGGACGTTAAGATGAAAAAGTCAGTATTTAGCTTTCTTTCAGCTTGTTTTAGTAAAATAATTTTTATTTGCTAGAAAGGTGGAGGGACATGCGCTGGCTTTTTCGTTTGATAGGGGCTTTCTTTTCTTTTGTGTGGCGTTTGTTTTGGCGCTTGGTTTGGATTGTTTTGCTTTTATGCACTCTTGCTTTTGGATTTCTCTGGTATCTGAACGGGGATTTTCAAGGAGCGTTGAAGCAGGCAGAGCGGTCAGTCAAGATTGGTCAACAAAGTATCGACCAATGGGAAAGAACAGGGCAACTGCCTAAGTTGAACCAGACAGATAGCCACCAGCATTCTGAAGGAAGGTGGCCACAGGCTTCTGCTCGTATTTACTTGGATCCCCAGATGGATTCACGCTTTCAAGAAGCTTATTTAAAAGCAATCCAGAATTGGAATCAAACTGGTGCTTTTAACTTTGAAATTGTGACTGAGGCCGGCAAGGCAGATATTATGGCTACGGAGATGAATGACGGAGGTACTCCTGTGGCAGGAGAGGCGGAAAGTCAGACCAATCTCTTGACGGGGCAATTCTTGTCTGTAACGGTGCGGTTGAATCATTATTATTTGTCCAATCCTAACTATGGCTATTCCTTTGAGCGTATTGTCCATACGGCAGAACATGAGTTGGGGCATGCAATTGGCTTGGACCATACAGATGAGAAGTCTGTCATGCAACCTGCAGGTTCCTTTTATGGTATCCAGGAAGAGGATGTTGAAAGACTTCGAAAATTATATGAGACCAATGAGTAGGGGACTATCTTTCCCTACTTTTTTGCTATAATGGAATTATGAACAACTTGATTAAATCAAAACTAGAGCTCTTGCCGACCAGCCCTGGTTGTTACATTCACAAGGATAAAAACGGCACCATTATCTATGTAGGAAAGGCTAAAAATCTGCGCAATCGCGTGAGGTCCTATTTCCGTGGAAGTCACGATACCAAGACAGAGGCTCTGGTGTCTGAAATTGTGGATTTTGAATTTATTGTTACGGAGTCCAATATTGAGGCACTTCTCCTAGAAATCAACCTCATCAAGGAAAATAAGCCTAAATACAATATCATGCTCAAGGATGATAAGTCCTATCCTTTCATCAAAATCACCAATGAGCGCTATCCTCGTTTGATTATCACCCGTCAGGTCAAAAAGGACGGAGGACTCTACTTTGGTCCCTATCCAGATGTGGGGGCAGCCAATGAAATCAAGCGGTTGCTGGATCGGATTTTTCCATTTCGTAAGTGTACCAATCCACCGTCTAAGGTCTGTTTTTACTATCATATCGGCCAGTGTATGGCTCATACCATTTGTAAGAAGGATGAGGCCTATTTCAAGTCTATGGCTCAGGAAGTTTCTGATTTCTTAAAAGGACAGGATGACAAAATCATCGATGACCTCAAGGGCAAGATGGCAACGGCAGCCCAGACTATGGAATTTGAACGTGCGGCGGAATATCGTGACCTGATTCAGGCTATTGGAACGCTTCGAACCAAGCAACGGGTCATGGCTAAGGATCTCCAGAATCGTGATGTCTTTGGCTACTATGTGGACAAGGGTTGGATGTGTGTTCAGGTTTTCTTTGTCCGTCAGGGAAAACTCATTGAGCGGGATGTCAATCTCTTCCCTTACTACAATGATCCGGATGAGGACTTCTTGACCTATGTGGGGCAGTTTTATCAAGAAAAATCTCACCTGGTTCCTAATGAGGTACTGATTCCGCAGGATATTGACGAAGAAGCTGTCAAGGCTTTGGTGGATACTAAGATTCTCAAACCCCAACGTGGAGAGAAAAAACAGCTGGTCAATCTGGCTATAAAGAATGCCCGAGTCAGCCTAGAGCAGAAATTCAACCTGCTAGAGAAATCTGTCGAAAAGACACAGGGGGCTATTGAAAATCTAGGACGCTTGCTTCAAATCCCAACCCCAGTTCGTATCGAATCTTTCGATAATTCCAACATTATGGGGACCAGTCCTGTTTCAGCCATGGTGGTCTTTGTCAACGGCAAACCAAGTAAGAAGGATTATCGTAAGTATAAAATCAAGACTGTCGTTGGACCAGACGACTATGCCAGTATGAGAGAAGTCATTCGCAGGCGCTATGGTCGAGTACAGCGTGACGGTTTGACTCCTCCAGATTTGATTGTGATTGATGGGGGACCAGGTCAAGTCAATATAGCCAAGCAAGTCATCCAAGAGGAGCTGGGCTTGGATATTCCCATTGCAGGTCTGCAAAAGAATGATAAACACCAAACCCATGAATTGCTCTTTGGAGATCCACTTGAGGTGGTGGAGTTGTCTCGCAATTCTCAGGAATTTTTCCTCCTCCAACGCATCCAAGATGAGGTGCACCGCTTTGCTATCACTTTCCACCGCCAACTGCGCTCCAAAAATTCCTTTTCATCTCAATTGGATGGGATTGACGGTCTGGGACCTAAACGCAAGCAAAATCTCATGAAGCATTTCAAGTCTTTGACCAAAATCAAGGAAGCCAGTGTGGATGAGATTGTCGAAGTTGGGGTACCAAGAACAGTCGCAGAAGCTGTTCAGAGAAAGTTGAACCCGCAGGAAGAAGAAGCCTTGCTTCAAGTGGCAGAAGAAAGAGTAGATTACCAAACGGAAGGAAACCATAATGAACCATAAAATCGCAATTTTATCAGATATTCATGGAAATGCGACGGCGCTAGAAGCAGTGATCGCAGATGCTAAAAATCAAGGAGTCAGTGAATACTGGCTTCTGGGAGATATTTTTCTTCCTGGTCCAGGTGCTTATGACTTGGTAGCCCTGCTAAAGGACCTTCCTATCACAGCCAGTGTTCGAGGCAATTGGGATGATTGTGTTCTTGAGGCCTTGGATGGCGAATATGGTTTGGAAGATCCACAAGAAATCCAGTCAATGCGCATGACCCAGTTTTTGATGGAGCAAATGGATCCTGCAACTGTTGTCTGGCTACGAAGCTTGCCATTGCTGGAAAAGAAAGAAGTTGAGGGACTGCGTTTTTCTCTCTCACATAATTTACCTGACAAAAATTATGGTGGGGATCTACTGGTTGAGAATGATACAGAGAAATTTGACCAACTGCTAGATGCGGAAACGGACGTGGCAGTCTATGGTCATGTTCACAAACAGTTGCTTCGTTATGGCAGTCAAGGGCAACAAATCATCAATCCAGGGTCGATTGGTATGCCCTATTTTAATTGGGAGGCGTTAAAAAATCACCGTGCCCAGTATGCCGTGATAGAAGTTGAAGATGGAGAATTGGTAAATATCCTATTTCGTAAAGTCGCTTATGATTATGAAGCGGAGTTAGAATTGGCCAAGTCCAAGGGACTTCCCTTTATCGAAATGTATGAAGAGCTACGAAGAGAAGACAACTATCAGGGGCACAATCTGGAACTATTAGCCAGCTTAATAGAAAAGCATGGGTATGTAGAGGATGTGAAGAATTTCTTGGAGGCTATAAAGTCAGAATATAAGATAGACTAGTTTCTTTAAGTAACTGAAAATTAATTGGAACTGGATGAGGGGCTTCCTTATTTAAATGATTTTCTTCATTCGGTTGCTTATCCTTGTTCCAGTTTGTCTCTACGAAAAATCCCTGCAAGCTCTTTCAAATTATGGTAGAATGGAAGCAGTAGAATTAGAAAAGGAAATCGATTATGAAATTTCTTGAATTAAACAAAAAACGTCATGCGACCAAGCAGTTCACTGATAAGCCAGTTGATCCCAAAGATGTGCGTACGGCTATCGAAATCGCAACCTTGGCACCAAGCGCCCACAACAGCCAGCCTTGGAAATTTGTGGTGGTTCGTGAGAAAAATGCTGAATTGGCAAAATTGGCTTACGGTTCAAACTTTGAACAGGTATCATCAGCGCCTGTAACTATTGTCTTATTTACAGACACAGATCTTGCTAAACGTGCTCGTAAGATTGCCCGAGTTGGTGGTGCTAATAACTTTTCTGAAGAGCAACTTCAATATTTTATGAAGAATTTGCCAGCTGAATTTGCGCGTTACAATGAACAACAAGTCAGCGACTACCTAGCCCTCAATGCAGGTCTGGTTGCCATGAACCTGGTTCTCGCTCTTACAGACCAAGGAATCGGATCAAATTTGATCCTTGGATTTGACAAATCAAAAGTCAATGAGGTTTTGGAAATTGAAGACCGTTTCCGTCCAGAACTTTTGATTACAGTGGGTTACACAGACGAAAAATTAGAACCAAGCTACCGTTTGCCAGTAGATGAAATCATCGAGAAAAGATAGAAAGAAGAAAAAAATGACAGCAATTGATTTTACAGCAGAAGTAGAAAAACGCAAAGAAGACCTCTTGGCTGACTTGTTTAGCCTTTTGGAAATCAACTCAGAACGTGATGATAGCAAGGTTGATGCTGAGCATCCATTTGGACCTGGGCCGGTAAAAGCCTTGGAAAAATTCCTTGAAATCGCAGACCGTGATGGCTATCCAACTAAGAATGTTGACAATTACGCAGGACATTTTGAGTTTGGTGATGGAGAAGAAGTTCTCGGAATCTTTGCCCACATGGATGTAGTGCCTGCTGGTAGCGGTTGGGACACAGATCCTTACACACCAACTATCAAAGATGGTCGTCTTTATGCGCGTGGTGCTTCGGACGACAAGGGGCCTACAACAGCTTGTTACTATGGTTTGAAAATCATCAAAGAATTGGGGCTTCCAACTTCTAAAAAAGTTCGTTTCATCGTCGGAACAGACGAAGAATCAGGCTGGGCAGACATGGACTACTACTTCGAGCACGTAGGACTTGCAAAACCAGACTTCGGTTTCTCTCCAGATGCTGAATTCCCTATCATCAACGGTGAAAAAGGAAATATTACTGAATACCTCCACTTTGCAGGTGAAAATACAGGTGCTGCCCGCCTTCATAGCTTCACAGGTGGTTTGCGTGAAAATATGGTGCCAGAATCAGCAACAGCAGTCGTTTCAGGTGATTTGGCTGACTTGCAAGCTGAACTAGATGCCTTTGTTGCAGAACACAAACTTAGAGGAGAACTCCAAGAAGAAGCTGACCAATACAAGGTGACGATCATTGGTAAATCAGCCCACGGTGCTATGCCTGCTTCAGGTGTCAATGGGGCGACTTACCTAGCTCTCTTCCTTAGCCAGTTTGACTTTGCTGGTCCAGCCAAAGACTACCTTGACATCGCTGGTAAGATTCTCTTGAATGATCATGAGGGTGAAAGTCTCAAGATTGCCCATGTGGATGAAAAGATGGGTGCCCTTTCTATGAATGCTGGCGTCTTCCGCTTTGATGAAACAAGCGCTGATAATACCATTGCCCTTAATATCCGCTATCCAAAAGGAACAAGCCCAGAGCAAATCAAGTCAATCCTTGAAAACTTGCCAGTTGCTTCTGTTAGCCTTTCTGAACACGGTCACACGCCTCACTATGTGCCAATGGAAGATCCACTTGTCCAAACCTTGTTGAATGTCTATGAAAAACAAACTGGACTTAAAGGTCATGAGCAAGTTATCGGTGGTGGAACCTTTGGTCGCTTGCTCGAACGCGGAGTTGCCTATGGTGCCATGTTCCCAGACTCAATTGACACCATGCACCAAGCCAATGAATTTATCGCCTTGGACGATCTCTTCCGAGCAGCAGCAATCTATGCCGAAGCTATTTACGAATTGATCAAATAGAACGATAGAAGTCTGAGATGTTATGCTTAGACTTCTTTTTGGAGGGAAAGTAGATGTCTCAAATTGAAAGAATCAAGCAGGCTATTATGGCAGATCCGCAGAATGCCGGCTATACAGAGCGTGGTATTGAACCTCTCTTTGCGGCGCCAAAGACTGCTCGCATCAATATTGTCGGTCAGGCACCGGGACTTAAAACCCAAGAGGCAGGCCTTTACTGGAAGGACAAGAGTGGTGACCGCTTGCGGGAGTGGCTAGGTGTGGATGAAGATACCTTTTACAATTCAGGTTATTTTGCTGTTTTGCCTATGGATTTCTACTTTCCAGGACATGGAAAATCAGGTGACCTGCCACCGAGAACTGGTTTTGCAGAAAAATGGCATCCACAGCTCTTGCAAGAATTACCAGATATTGAGTTAACCCTCTTGATTGGCCAGTATGCCCAAGCCTACTATTTACATGAGAAAGTTAGTGGCAAGGTGACAGAACGGGTAAAACATTATCAGAATTACTTGCCAGAGTATTTTCCACTAGTTCACCCCTCACCACGAAATCAAATCTGGATGGCTAAAAATCCTTGGTTTGAGGCAGAAGTAGTGCCAGATTTGAAAAAAAGAATTAAAACCATTTTATAGTCAATGAAAATCAAAGAGCAAACTAGGAAGCTAGCCGCAGGTTGCTCAAAACACTGTTTTGAGGTTGTAGATGGAACTGACGTAGTCAGTATTCTACACATACGGTAAGGCGACGCTGACGTGGTTTGAAGAGATTTTCGAAGAGTATTAGGAGAAAAAGAATGAAAGAAATAACCTTTGACGCATTTTATCAGCTTTACCAAAACGACCAACTTTCTCTAGTGGACGTGAGAGAAGTAGATGAGTTTGAAGCACTTCATTTAGAAGGTGCTCAGAACCTACCACTTAGTCAATTGGCTGATACCTATAATCAGTTGGACAAGGACCAGTTACATTATGTTATTTGCAAATCTGGAATGAGATCGTCGCGTGCTTGTCAATTTCTAGCTGAACAAGATTATAAAGTTATCAATGTTCAAGGTGGCATGTTAGCCTTTGAAGAATTGTAAACAGTAGACTTTCTCCTACTCGGTGTGTACTGGGTAGGAGAGTTTTATTTTTAGATAATTCTCATTTTTGAGAATCTTGAAAACATTCAATATTTACTTCGTGAAGCTTTTTTCATACTCCCATTCATGATATACTAGGTCAGTATTTTATAAATATGAAGGAGATTTTCATGGCTAAAAAAGGTGCCTTAACAGGTTTACTCCTGTTTGGAATATTTTTTGGTGCGGGGAACTTGATTTTTCCGCCTTCTCTAGGTGCTCTATCTGGAGAACATTTTCTTCCTGCTATCGCAGGTTTTGTCTTTTCAGGCGTCGGTATCGCCGTCTTGACCCTTATTATTGGAACGCTCAATCCTAAAGGATATATTCACGAGATTTCAACAAAGGTAGCGCCTTGGTTTGCGACTCTCTACCTCTCAGTTCTTTACTTGTCAATCGGTCCATTCTTTGCTATCCCACGTACAGCTACAACAGCTTACGAAGTAGGGATTAGCCCTCTTTTGTCGGATGCAAATAAAGGTCTTGGCTTGATTGTCTTTACGGTTCTTTATTTTGTGGCAGCCTATTTGATTTCGCTTAATCCATCAAAAATCTTGGACCGTATCGGCCGTATTTTAACACCAGTCTTTGCGATTTTGATTGTTATCTTGGTTGTTCTGGGAGCTTTCAAATACGGTGGAACAAGTCCTCAAGCTGCTTCAGCTGCTTATCAAGCTTCTGCCTTTGGGACAGGTTTCCTAGAAGGATATAATACCTTGGACGCCCTTGCCTCAGTTGCCTTTAGTGTGATTGCAGTTCAAACCTTGAAACAACTTGGATTTTCAAGTAAGAAAGAATATATTTCGACTATTTGGGTTGTTGGTATCGTTGTTGCCCTTGCTTTCAGCGCTCTTTACATCGGTTTAGGTTTCCTCGGAAATCATTTCCCAGTACCAGCTGAAGCGATGAAGGGTGGAACACCAGGTGTTTATATCTTGTCACAAGCCACTCAAGAAATCTTTGGCTCAACAGCTCAACTCTTCCTTGCAGCTATGGTTACTGTAACCTGCTTCACAACGACTGTTGGTTTGATTGTGTCTACAGCTGAGTTCTTTAATGAACGCTTCCCACAAATCAGCTACAAGGTTTATGCGACAGCCTTTACCTTGATTGGATTTGCCATTGCTAATTTGGGCCTTGATGCGATTATCAAGTACTCAATTCCAGTACTGGTTATCTTGTACCCAATCACCATTGCCATCGTTATGATTGTCATTGTCAACAAATTTGTGGCTCTTTCAAAACCAGGTATGCAGTTGACAATTGCTGTTGTTACAGCCATTGCCATTGCAAGCGTACTAGGAAGCTCATTTAAAGTTGAGTTTCTTGCAAATCTTGTCAACGCTCTTCCTTTTGCTAAGGCATCACTACCATGGTTGGTACCAGCCGTTGTCGGAATCTTGCTCTCATTGATTCTACCAAACAAGCAAGAAAGCGATGTTTTTGAAATGGAATAATCATTAAAATCACTTTTGTAGCCAAGTATACAGGAGTGATTTTCTTTTTTTATCCGATGATAAATGTGTTATAATAGGTAGCAAAAGAGGTGAAGAAATGAATCAAACAGTAGAATATATCAAAGAACTAACAGCTATTGCATCGCCAACAGGCTTCACTCGTGAGATTTCGAACTATTTAGTCAATACTTTGGAAGGTTTTGGTTACCAGCCGGTTCGCACAGCCAAGGGCGGTGTCAATGTGACCATCAAAGGTCAAAATGATGAAGAGCATCGCTATGTGACTGCCCATGTAGATACGCTGGGTGCTATTGTCCGTGCTGTCAAACCAGATGGCCGTCTCAAATTGGACCGTATCGGTGGCTTTCCTTGGAACATGATTGAAGGAGAAAACTGTACCGTTCATGTGGCTAGTACAGGTCAAAAAGTATCAGGAACCATCCTCATCCACCAAACTTCTTGCCATGTCTACAAGGATGCAGGAACTGCAGAACGCACGCAAGACAATATGGAAGTGCGTTTGGATGCAAAAGTAAGCAATGAAAAAGAAACTCGTGCCTTGGGAATTGAGGTCGGTGATTTTATCAGTTTTGACCCACGAACTGTCGTGACAGAGACAGGTTTTATCAAGTCTCGTCATTTGGACGATAAGGTCAGTGCGGCTATTTTGCTTAACCTACTTCGTATTTATAAGGAAGAGAAGATTGAATTGCCCGTAACAACCCATTTTGCTTTTTCAGTCTTTGAAGAAGTGGGGCACGGTGCCAACTCTAATATCCCTGCTCAGGTAGTAGAATATCTGGCTGTGGACATGGGAGCCATGGGTGATGACCAGCAGACAGATGAGTACACAGTATCTATCTGTGTCAAGGATGCTTCAGGCCCTTATCACTATGACTTCCGTCAACACTTAGTTGCCTTGGCTAAAGAGCAAGATATTCCATTTAAGTTGGATATCTATCCATTTTATGGATCGGACGCTTCAGCGGCCATGTCTGCAGGGGCTGAGGTTAAACACGCTCTGCTTGGTGCTGGTATCGAGTCTAGCCACTCATATGAGCGCACTCATATTGACTCGGTGGTTGCAACGGAGCGTATGGTTGATGCTTACCTTAAGAGCGCATTGGTAGACTAATATGTGTTTGATTTGCCAGAGAATTGAGCTCATCAAGAAGGGAGAAAATCCCTATTTTGTCAAAGAGTTGGAAACAGGCTATCTTGTGGTTGGAGACCACCAGTATTTTGCAGGCTATAGCCTCTTTCTAGCCAAGGAACATGTCACGGAATTGCACCATTTAGAAAAGGAAATGAGAGTCCATTTTCTAGAAGAAATGAGTCTAGTCCAAGAGGCAGTTGCCAAGGCCTTTGCTGCTGAGAAAATGAATATCGAACTGCTAGGAAATGGCGATGCCCATCTTCATTGGCATCTGTTTCCACGACGGACAGGTGATATGAAGGGTCACGGTCTCAAGGGACGTGGTCCAGTCTGGTGGGTTCCTTTTGAAGAAATGACAGCAGCAATCTGCCAAGCAAAACCGGATGAGATTAAAAGATTAGTCGAATGTTTATCGTCAGAAGTAGATAAACTATTAGAAATAAAGGAGTAAAAATGAAAAAAAGATACCTTGTCTTGACAGCCTTGCTAGCTTTGAGTCTAGCAGCTTGTTCACAAGAAAAAGCAAAAACTGAAGATGGAGCAGCTAAGACAGAACAAACAGCTAAAGCTGATGGAACAGTCGATAGTAAATCTCAAGGAGCTGCCCAGAAAAAAGTAGAAGTGGCTAACAAAGGAGGCTACTATAGCATCCAAGGCAAATACGATGAAATCATCGTAGCCAACAAACACTATCCATTGTCTAAAGACTATAATCCAGGGGAAAATCCAACAGCCAAGGCAGAGTTGGTCAAACTCATCAAAGCTATGCAAGAGGCAGGTTTCCCCATTAGCGATCATTACAGTGGCTTTAGAAGTTATGAAACTCAGACCAAGCTCTATCAAGATTATGTCAATCAAGACGGGAAGGCAGCTGCCGACCGTTACTCTGCCCGACCTGGCTATAGCGAACACCAGACAGGTTTAGCCTTTGATGTGATTGGGACAAATGGTGATTTGGTGACAGAAGAAAAAGCGGCCCAATGGCTCTTGGACCATGCGGCTGATTATGGTTTTGTTGTCCGTTATCTCAAAGGCAAGGAAAAGGAAACAGGCTATATGGCTGAGGAATGGCACCTTCGTTATGTCGGAAAAGAAGCAAAAGAAATTGCTGCAAGTGGTCTCAGTTTGGAAGAATACTACGGCTTTGAAGGCGGAGATTATGTCGATTAAAAAATAAACTTTTCTCTTGCAATTTCAGATAAATAGTGTATAATAGATGGGTATGTGAAAAGCATACTTGTGGGAGGTAAAAATCTTTAATTACCGCCAAAACCACAAAGGAGGATTTAAAAATGGCTAAAAAAGTCGAAAAACTTGTAAAATTGCAAATCCCTGCTGGTAAAGCTACACCAGCTCCACCGGTTGGACCTGCTCTTGGTCAAGCTGGTATCAACATCATGGGATTCACAAAAGAGTTCAACGCTCGTACAGCTGACCAAGCTGGTATGATCATTCCAGTTGTTATCTCAGTTTACGAAGATAAATCATTTACTTTCATCACTAAAACACCACCAGCTGCTGTTCTTTTGAAAAAAGCTGCAGGTGTTGAAAAAGGATCAGGTACACCTAACAAAACTAAAGTTGCTACAGTTACTCGTGCACAAGTACAAGAAATTGCAGAAACTAAGATGCCAGATTTGAACGCAGCAAACGTAGAGTCTGCAATGCGTATGATCGAAGGTACTGCTCGTTCTATGGGATTCACTGTTGTTGACTAATCAATAACACAGTAGAAAATCTCACAGCAGTCTATTAGTTGCTTTTCATACTAGGCAAGTGACTGATGCTTGTACTTGGGTACAGCAAGGGAACTTAAGGCCGTAGGAAAAGGAAAGTAATAGACTGAAAACCCGCAAGACTTCATCATTTCGAGGAGTGACGTGGGAGATGAAAATCGATTGAACCACTTACAAGGAGAATAGAAAATGGCTAAAAAAAGCAAACAACTTCGTGCTGCTCTTGAGAAAATCGACAGCACAAAAGCATACAGCGTAGAAGAAGCTGTAGCACTTGCAAAAGAAACTAACTTTGCAAAATTTGACGCAACTGTAGAAGTTGCTTACAACTTGAACATCGACGTTAAAAAAGCTGACCAACAAATCCGTGGAGCAATGGTATTGCCAAACGGTACTGGTAAAACTTCACGCGTTCTTGTTTTCGCACGTGGTGCAAAAGCTGAAGAAGCAAAAGCTGCTGGTGCAGACTTTGTTGGTGAAGATGACCTTGTTGCTAAAATCAACGACGGTTGGTTGGACTTCGACGTAGTTATCGCTACACCCGACATGATGGCTCTTGTTGGACGTCTTGGACGTGTCCTTGGACCACGTAACTTGATGCCAAACCCTAAAACTGGTACTGTAACAATGGATGTTGCAAAAGCAGTTGAAGAGTCTAAAGGTGGTAAAATCACTTACCGTGCTGACCGTGCAGGTAACGTTCAAGCAATCATCGGTAAAGTATCATTTGAAGCTGAAAAATTGGTTGAAAACTTCAAAGCTTTCAACGAAACAATTCAAAAAGCAAAACCAGCTACAGCTAAAGGAACTTACGTAACAAACTTGACTATCACAACTACTCAAGGTGTTGGTATCAAAGTTGACGTAAACTCACTTTAATCAGTAGTTTATACAGAGAGAACGAGTACGAAAGTGCTCGTTTTTTTGGCGTACGACGGGCATGTCGTACATCTGAGGTGTAAGTCCTCGGTAGGCACCTGCTACCGGTGAACCCAATAGCGATTCCCAAGTCTGATTATTGTGAGGTAGCGGATTAAAACGGTCTGGGGATAGACCGTTTTAAGTCTGACGTTGGAAATTAGAACCGTCAGAGGAAGGGATAGCGAAATCGTGGCTCTACGAACAGAAAGGTGGAGGTTCGTATAATGGATGAAGATGAGAGCAATTCCAAAGTACAAAAATAGTCGTAACCTGAATGTGTAAATGATGGGAGGAGTTGAATTCGAACTAGAGAGTTAATTAATAGATTTATGCTATAGTCATGTCAGCTTGTATGCTTTTGATTCTAGTTTATCAAATAATAGATTAGAATTGTCAGATAATATCGTTTTGTGTTATAATGAAGAAAAAATAGAGGTGTTCAAATGTCAGAAGCAGGTCATAAGTTTTTAGCAAAATTGGGGAAAAAACGCTTACGTCCAGGTGGAAAACGTGCTACAGATTGGTTAATTGCGGAAGGAGGATTTTCAAAAGAAAAGAGAATACTAGAAGTTGCATGCAATAGGGGAACTACAGCAATTGAGTTGGCACAGCGTTTTGGTTGTAAGATAACTGCTGTTGATATGGATGCTCAAGCTTTAGAAGTGGCTAAAAAATCTGCTGAAACAGCAGGTGTTGCTCACTTAATCAGTTTTGAAAAAGCGAATGCAATGAAACTTCCTTATGAAGATGCTAGTTTTGATATTGTTATAAATGAAGCTATGCTGACTATGCAAGCCGATCAAGCTAAGAAAAAATGTGTAAAGGAGTATCTAAGGGTTTTAAAACCAGGAGGTCTTCTTTTGACACATGATGTGCTTCTTAAGGAAGCTAAAGAGTCTGTCAGACAGGAATTGTCACAAGCAATTCATGTAAATGTAGGTCCTTTAACTCAAGATGGTTGGGAAAAGGTGATGATAGAATCAGGTTATTGTGATGTGAGAGTATTGACTGGTGAAATGACATTAATGAAATTATCGGGTATGATTTATGACGAAGGTTGGCTAGGAACTTTGAAAATTTGTGTAAATGCTTGTAAAAAGGAGAATAGAAAGCAGTTTTTAACTATGTATAAAATGTTTGATAAGAATAAAAAGAACTTGGGGTTTATTGCTATGGCTAGTTATAAATCGTCAAATCGTTAGATAATCATTGAAGTTAACTTTTCCTTTTTTCTTTCTTAAAAAATATGGTATAATAGAGAGTAAAAACTTTGAAAGAAAGAAAAAGATGAATTTAAAAGATTATATTGCAACAATTGAAAATTATCCTAAGGAAGGCATCACCTTCCGTGATATTAGTCCTTTGATGGCTGATGGGAATGCCTATAGCTACGCTGTTCGTGAAATTGTTCAGTACGCTACTGACAAGAAAATCGACATGATTGTAGGTCCTGAGGCTCGTGGATTTATCGTGGGTTGTCCAGTTGCCTTTGAGTTGGGAATTGGTTTCGCGCCTGTTCGTAAGCCAGGTAAATTGCCACGCGAAGTCATTTCTGCTGACTATGAAAAAGAGTACGGTGTTGATACCTTGACTATGCACGCGGATGCCATCAAGCCAGGTCAACGTGTTCTTATCGTAGACGACCTCTTGGCAACAGGTGGTACTGTTAAAGCAACTATCGAAATGATTGAAAAACTTGGTGGTGTTGTGGCAGGTTGTGCCTTCCTTGTTGAATTGGATGAATTGAACGGCCGTGAAAAAATCGGTGACTACGATTACAAAGTTCTCATGCATTATTAATGAAAAACAGTCCCTAGGGCTGTTTTCTCTACATTAGGATATAAAAATAGACTATAGCTAGTTAGAGAAAAACTATAATTGAAAACTATATCTTCTTGCAGTATAATAAAAGGACTAAGTGTTTGAGTTTTAGTTTCATACTCAATGAAAATCAAAGAGCAAACTAGGAAACTAGCCGTAAGCTGCTCAAAGTACAGCTTTGAGGTTGCAGATAGAATTGACGAAGTCAGTAACATATACGTACGGTAAGGCAACGTTGACGCGGTTTGAAGAGATGTTCGAAGAGTTTCAAACACATGCAATGATTCCTGAAAGAGTACAGTTAGGAGAGGGTTATGCCGATTCGAATTGATAAAAAATTGCCAGCTGTTGAGATTTTACGGACAGAGAACATCTTTGTCATGGATGATCAACGTGCGGCCCACCAAGATATCCGTCCTTTGAAGATTTTAATCTTAAATCTTATGCCACAAAAAATGGTCACAGAGACCCAGTTGTTGCGCCATTTGGCCAATACACCCCTGCAACTGGATATCGATTTTCTCTATATGGAGAGCCACCGTTCTAAAACAACTCGCTCAGAGCACATGGAGACTTTCTATAAAACTTTTCCTGAAGTCAAGGATGAGTATTTTGATGGCATGATTATCACGGGTGCTCCAGTTGAGCATTTACCATTTGAGGAAGTGGACTATTGGGAGGAATTTAGTCAAGTAATCGAGTGGTCTAAGACACATGTCTATTCGACCCTCCATATCTGTTGGGGGGCTCAGGCTGGCCTTTATCTGCGCTATGGTGTAGATAAATACCAGATGGACAGTAAGCTATCAGGTATTTATCCTCAGGACACCTTAAAGGAAGGTCATCTTCTATTTAGAGGTTTTGACGATAGCTATGTATCCCCTCATTCACGGCACACGGAGATTTCTAAGGAAGAAGTCTTAAACAAGACCAATCTTGAAATTTTATCAGAGGGGCCTCAGGTTGGGGTTTCGATTTTGGCCAGTCGTGATTTACGTGAAATTTATAGTTTTGGGCATTTGGAATATGACCGTGATACCTTGGCAAAAGAGTATTTTCGAGATCGTGATGCAGGTTTGGATCCCCATATTCCAGAAAATTACTTTAAGGATGATGATGTCAACCAGACACCTTGTCTTTGTTGGTCTTCATCAGCAGCCCTCTTTTTCAGTAACTGGGTGAACTATGCCGTCTATCAGGAGACGCCTTTTGACTGGAGAAAGATAGAAGATGATGCATCTGCATATGGGTATTTATAAGAGGAATTATGACATATTTAGACGCTTTTAAATCAGGGAACTTGGTTTTACCGAGTGCCCTGCTCTTGCATTTTAAGGAACTCTTTCCTTCCAGCGATGATTTTCTGGTCTGGCAATTTTTCTATTTGCAAAATACGACAGGTTTGGAAGAAATGTCCCCAAGCCAGATTGCTGAAAGAATTGGCAAGGAAATTTCGGATGTTAATCAGTCCATTTCCAATCTGACGGAGAGGGGACTACTTCAGTATCGAACGATCGAATTGAATGGTGAAATCGAATTGCTTTTTGATGCTAGTTTAGCTTTGGAACGTTTGGATGACTTGCTTGGAGTTGCTCATTCGAATTCAGATCAGTTGACACCTCAAAACCAGCTCAAGGATTTGGTGGAAACCTTCCAGCAGGAGTTGGGACGCTTGTTGACGCCTTTTGAGATTGAGGATTTGACCAAGACCCTTAAGGAAGATGGAACCAGTGCTGATTTGATTAAGGAAGCTCTTCGTGAAGCTGTTTTGAATGGAAAACCAAACTGGAAGTACATTCAGGCGATTTTGAGAAATTGGCGCCATGAAGGTATTAAAAGTGTGGCTCAAATCGAGGCCAAGCGGGCAGAGAGAGAAGCAAGCAATACTCAGTTAACACAGGTATCTGCAGATTTCAGAAATGCCATGGATCTCTGGAAGGATTAATCCATGTAAGCAGGCTTGAAATCCGAGTAAGATTTGCAAGCTGTGTATAATTGTGATAAAATAAATAGAAAATAAATTGAAAAAAGAGGTATGTGAAATGTCACGTAAACCATTTATCGCTGGTAACTGGAAAATGAACAAAAATCCAGAAGAAGCTAAAGCATTCGTTGAAGCAGTTGCATCAAAACTTCCTTCATCAGATCTTGTTGAAGCAGGGATCGCTGCTCCAGCTCTTGATTTGACAGCTGTTCTTGCTGCTGCTAAAGGTTCAAACCTTAAAGTTGCTGCTCAAAACTGCTACTTTGAAAATGCAGGTGCTTTCACTGGTGAAACAAGCCCACAAGTTTTGAAAGAAATCGGTACTGACTACGTTGTTATCGGTCACTCAGAACGCCGTGACTACTTCCATGAAACTGACGAAGATATCAACAAAAAAGCTAAAGCAATCTTTGCAAACGGTATGCTTCCAATCATCTGTTGTGGTGAATCACTCGAAACTTACGAAGCTGGTAAAGCTGCTGAGTTTGTAGGTGCTCAAGTATCTGCTGCATTGGCTGGATTGACTGCTGAACAAGTTGCTGCATCAGTTATCGCTTACGAGCCAATCTGGGCTATCGGTACTGGTAAATCAGCTTCACAAGACGATGCACAAAAAATGTGTAAAGTTGTTCGTGATGTTGTAGCTGCTGACTTCGGTCAAGAAGTTGCGGATAAAGTTCGTGTTCAATACGGTGGTTCTGTTAAACCTGAAAACGTTGCTTCATACATGGCTTGTCCAGACGTTGACGGTGCCCTTGTAGGTGGTGCGTCACTTGAAGCAGAAAGCTTCTTGGCTTTGCTTGACTTTGTAAAATAATCAGTAGCAAAAGCTAGGTGGAACAGCATTCAGATGTCTGTTCCATTTTTTATAGGAGAGGAAAGATTGAAAACAAAGATTGGAAAAATTGGATTAGCAAGTATCTGCTTACTAGGCTTGGCAACTAGCCATGTCGCTGCAAATGAAACTGAAGTAGCAAAAACTTCGCAGGATACAAGGACAGTTTCAAGTAGTTCAGAGCAAAATCAGTCTTCTAATAAAACTCAAACGAGCACAGGTGTAAAGACCACTGCTTCTGCCCACTGGGAGGGGGATTATTATGTAAAGGCTGATGGTTCCAAAGCAAAGAGTGAATGGATTTTTGATAACTACTATAAGGCTTGGTTTTATATTAAGTCAGACGGTCGTTATGCTCAAAATGAGTGGCAGGGCAATTACTACCTAAAATCAGGTGGGTATATGGCTAAGAATGAATGGGTTTATGATAACGCCTATAAGAATTGGTTTTACCTGAAGTCTGATGGTTCTTATGCTAACCAGGAATGGCATTCTGTTGGAGGTAAATGGTACTATTTTAAGAAATGGGGCTATTTAGCTAAAAGTCAATGGCAGGGAAGTTATTTCCTAAATGGTCAAGGTGCCATGATGCAAAATGAATGGCTCTATGATCCAGCCTATTCGTCTTACTTCTATCTCAAGTCGGATGGTTCTTATGCAAATCAAGAGTGGCAAAAGGTAGACGGCAAGTGGTACTATTTCAAGAAGTGGGGTTACATGGCTAAAGATGAGTGGCAGGGTAACTACTATTTGACAGGAAGTGGTGCTATGGCTACTGGTGAATTAGTCATGAATGATGCTCGCTATATTTTTTCTGACTCAGGTGAGTTAAAAGAAAAGAAAGACTTGAATGTTGGCTGGGTTCACCGAAATGGCAGACGTTATTTCTTTAACCATCGTGAAGAACAAGTTGGGACTGATCAAGTTAAAAAGGTTATTGATGTCAGTGAGCATAATGGCCGCATTAGTGATTGGAAAAAAGTCATCGATGATAATGGGGTAGATGGAGTGATTGTTCGTTTGGGCTATAGTGGAACTGAGGACAAGGAATTGGCTCATAATATCAAGGAGTTAAACCGTCTTGGAATTCCTTACGGTGTTTACCTTTATACTTATGCTGAAAATGAGACCGATGCTGAGAATGATGCTAATCAGACCATTGAACTCTTGAAAAAATACAAGATGAACTTGTCTTACCCTATCTATTATGATGTTGAGAACTGGGAATATGGCAATAAGAGCAAGAGAGCTCCAAGTGATACTGGAACTTGGGTCAAGATTATCAATAAGTATATGGCAACAATGAAACAGGCTGGTTATCAAAATGTGAATGTTTATAGCTACCGTCAACTTTTGCAAACTCGTTTGAATCATCCTGATATTTTGCAACACGTTAACTGGGTAGCAGCCTATACGGATGCACTTGATTGGACAAATCCTCACTATTCAGGTGAAAAAGGATGGCAATATACTTCATCTGAATACCTAAAAGGAATTCGTGGTCGTGTTGACGTCAGCGTTTGGTATTAAGATATAAGTTCGAGAAAGGAGTGTGCAAGAAAATTGCATCCCTTTTTTCTTTATTTTGTCGCAGTTAATACTCTTTGAAAATCAAATTCAAACCACGTCAACGTCACCTTGCCGTACTCAAGTACAGCCTGCGGCTAGCTTCCTAGTTTGCTCTTTGATTTTCATTGAGTATTAAATTATCAGTCTATTGCAACTTTTCTCATGTGAGTCATTTGGCTTGCTATTGGTTTTCCTTAGTAGTATACTAAGGTAGTAATCATTAAGAAGTGGTTACAAATAATAATGAACGAGGTAAAGAAAATGGTAGAATTGAAAAAAGAAGCAGTAAAAGACGTAACATCATTGACAAAAGCAGCGCCAGTAGTATTGGCAAAAACAAAGGAAGTTTTGAATCAAGCTGTTGCTGATTTGTACGTAGCTCACGTTGCTTTGCACCAAGTACACTGGTATATGCGTGGTCGTGGTTTCCTTGTATGGCATCCAAAAATGGATGAGTATATGGAAGCTCTTGACGGTCAATTGGATGAAATCAGCGAACGCTTGATTACACTTGGTGGAAGCCCATTCTCTACTTTGACAGAATTCCTTCAAAATAGTGAAATCGAAGAAGAAGCTGGTGAATACCGCAATGTTGAAGAAAGCTTGGAACGTGTTCTTGTTATCTACCGTTACTTGTCAGAACTTTTCCAAAAAGGTTTGGATGTTACTGATGAAGAAGGTGATGATGTGACAAATGGTATCTTTGCAGATGCTAAAACTGAAACTGATAAAACAATCTGGATGCTTGCAGCAGAACTTGGACAAGCACCTGGTTTGTAAGAAATAAGGCAACATAGATAAATCTGTAGGAAATTTCTTACAGATTTTTTCTATTCTGTAAGCTATTCCAAACCAGTCTTTTTTTGAGTTTTTTGATAAAATAGTACTATCAGTGAAAAGGATGGAAGCATGACTAAGAAAATCGTAGCTATTTGGGCCCAGGATGAAGAGGGTGTGATTGGTAAGGACAATCGTCTGCCTTGGTATTTGCCAGCAGAATTACAACACTTCAAAGAAACAACTCTTAATCATGCTATCCTGATGGGGCGCGTGACCTTTGATGGGATGGGACGTCGCTTGCTTCCCAAACGGGAGACCTTGATTTTGACTCGTAACCCAGAAGAAAAGATAGACGGGGTTGCTACTTTTTATGATGTTCAGTCTGTCTTGGACTGGTATCAGGCTCAAGATAAGAATCTTTATATTTTAGGTGGAAAGCAAATTTTTCAAGCTTTTGAACCCTACCTTGACGAAGTGATTGTGACTCACATTCATGCTCGGGTGGAAGGAGATACCTATTTCCCTGAAGAATTTGACTTGTCTCTTTTTGAGACAGTTTCAAGCAAATTCTATAGCAAAGATGAGAAAAATCCTTATGATTTTACCATCCAATACCGCAAGAGAAAGGAAGTCTAATGGAACGTAGTATATTTGGTTTTTTCACAGCCATGCTGTGTTTGGTCTGCTTGCTTGCAGGGGCACAGGCTTTTCGTAAAAAGCGTTATGGACTTTCTGTCCTGCTCTGGTTAAATGCCTTTACCAATTTGGTCAATAGTGTTCATGCTTTTTACATGACCTTATTTTAGATAGAATGACAGTATAGAATAGAACGGAAGGAAATCATGCCTACAAATAGGAATAATGATATGATGGTTTATTGCTCATTTTGTGGCAAAAGCCAAGAAGAAGTACAAAAAATAATCGCTGGCAACAACGCTTTTATCTGTAATGAATGTGTGGAGTTGGCCCAGGAAATCATTCGTGAGGAGTTGGCTGAGGAAGTCTTGGCAGATTTGTCAGAAGTTCCAAAACCAATTGAACTCCTCCATATCTTGAACCACTACGTAATCGGTCAAGATCGTGCCAAACGTGCCTTGGCAGTAGCAGTATATAACCACTACAAACGCATCAATTTCCACGATACGCGTGAAGAGTCAGAAGATGTGGATTTGCAGAAGTCAAACATCTTGATGATTGGCCCAACTGGTTCAGGGAAAACTTTCCTTGCTCAGACCTTGGCTAAGAGCTTGAATGTGCCTTTTGCGATTGCGGATGCGACAGCTCTTACTGAGGCTGGTTATGTAGGTGAGGACGTGGAAAATATCCTCCTCAAACTCTTGCAGGCTGCTGATTTTAACATCGAACGTGCAGAGCGTGGGATTATCTACGTAGATGAAATTGACAAGATTGCCAAGAAGAGCGAGAACGTTTCTATCACACGTGATGTTTCTGGTGAAGGGGTGCAACAAGCTCTTCTCAAGATTATCGAGGGAACGGTTGCTAGCGTGCCGCCTCAAGGTGGACGCAAACACCCACAACAAGAGATGATTCAAGTGGATACCAAAAATATCCTTTTCATCGTGGGTGGTGCCTTTGATGGCATTGAAGAAATTGTCAAACAACGTCTGGGTGAAAAAGTTATTGGCTTTGGTCAAAACAATAAAGCGATTGATGAAAATAGCTCATACATGCAAGAAATCATCGCGGAAGACATTCAAAAATTCGGGATTATTCCTGAGTTGATTGGACGTTTGCCTGTCTTTGCAGCTCTTGAGCAATTGACGGTCGATGATTTGGTTCGTATCTTGAAAGAACCAAGAAATGCCTTGGTTAAACAATACCAAACCTTGCTTTCTTATGATGATGTCGAGTTGGAATTTGACGATGAAGCCCTTCAAGAGATTGCCAATAAAGCTATCGAACGGAAGACAGGGGCGCGTGGACTTCGCTCCATCATCGAAGAAACCATGCTAGATGTTATGTTTGAAGTACCGAGTCAGGAAAATGTGAAATTGGTTCGTATCACAAAAGAAGCTGTCGATGGAACGGATAAACCGATCCTAGAAACAGCCTAGAGGTGACTATGGAACTTAATACACACAATGCTGAAATCTTGCTCAGTGCGGCCAATAAATCCCACTATCCGCAGGATGAACTCCCAGAGATTGCCCTAGCAGGGCGTTCAAATGTTGGTAAATCCAGCTTTATCAACACTATGTTGAATCGCAAAAATCTCGCTCGTACATCAGGAAAACCTGGTAAAACCCAGCTCCTCAACTTCTTTAATATCGATGACAAGATGCGCTTTGTGGATGTTCCTGGTTATGGTTATGCCCGCGTTTCTAAAAAGGAACGTGAAAAGTGGGGGCGCATGATTGAGGAGTACCTAACGACTCGGGAAAATCTCCGTGCGGTTGTCAGTCTAGTTGACCTCCGTCATGACCCGTCAGCAGATGATGTGCAGATGTACGAATTTCTCAAGTATTACGAGATTCCGGTTATCATCGTTGCTACCAAGGCGGACAAGATTCCGCGTGGTAAATGGAATAAGCATGAATCAGCAATCAAAAAGAAATTAAATTTTGACCCAAGTGATGACTTCATCCTCTTTTCATCTGTCAGCAAGGCAGGGATGGACCAAGCTTGGGATACAATCTTAGAAAAATTGTGAGGTAAAGAAAATGGCAAAAACAATTCATACAGATAAAGCTCCAAAGGCTATCGGACCCTATGTTCAAGGAAAAATCGTTGGCAACCTTTTGTTTGCTAGCGGTCAAGTTCCCCTCTCTCCTGAAACTGGGGAAATCGTTGGAGAGACTATCCAAGAACAGACAGAACAAGTCTTGAAAAACATTGGTGCTATTTTGGCAGAAGCAGGAACAGATTTTGACCATGTTGTCAAAACAACTTGCTTCTTGAGCGATATGAACGACTTTGTTCCTTTTAATGAGGTTTACCAAACGGCCTTTAAAGAGGAATTTCCAGCTCGTTCAGCTGTGGAGGTAGCTCGTCTTCCTCGTGATGTAAAAGTCGAAATCGAAGTCATCGCAGAGATTGGATAAGCTAGTTGAAGTTTGGTTCTGCCAAACTTCTTTTGATATAAGGAGAAAAAGATGACAAAGAAACAACTTCACTTGGTGATTGTGACAGGGATGAGTGGGGCAGGGAAAACTGTGGCCATTCAGTCCTTCGAGGATCTAGGATATTTTACCATTGATAATATGCCACCAGCCCTCTTGCCTAAGTTTTTGCAGTTGGTTGAAACAAGGGATGATGACCATAAGTTGGCCTTGGTGGTGGACATGCGTAGCCGCTCTTTCTTCTCAGAGATTCAAACTGTTTTGGATGAGTTAGAAAATAAGGAAGAACTGGACTTTAAAATTCTCTTTTTGGATGCAGCTGATAAGGAATTGGTCGCGCGTTACAAGGAAACCAGACGGAGTCACCCACTAGCAGCAGACGGACGGATTTTGGATGGAATCAAGTTGGAGCGTGAACTCTTGGCGCCTTTGAAAAATATGAGCCAAAATGTGGTGGATACAACTGAACTTACTCCACGTGAACTGCGTAAAACCATTGCAGAGCAGTTTGCGGATCAGGAACAAGTCCAGTCTTTCCGTATCGAGGTCATGTCTTTTGGCTTTAAATATGGAATCCCAATTGATGCGGACCTAGTCTTTGATGTCCGTTTCTTGCCAAATCCTTACTACCTTCCAGAGTTACGAAATCAAACGGGTGTAGATGAACCAGTGTATCACTATGTCATGAATCATCCTGAGTCAGAAGACTTTTATCAACATTTGTTGGCCTTGATTGAGCCGATTTTGCCAAGTTACCAAAAGGAAGGGAAGTCTGTTTTGACTATTGCCATGGGTTGTACGGGTGGACAACACCGTAGTGTGGCCTTTGCTAAACGCTTGGCGCAGGACTTATCCAAGAATTGGCCTGTCAATGAAGGGCATCGTGACAAAGACCGAAGAAAGGAAACGGTAAACCGTTCATGAGAAAACCAAAGATAACGGTGATTGGTGGAGGGACTGGGATCCCCGTCATTCTAAAAAGTCTGCGGGAAAAAGATGTGGAAATCGCTGCTATCGTAACGGTGGCGGATGATGGTGGTTCGTCAGGTGAACTCCGAAAAAATATGCAGCAGTTAACACCACCAGGTGATCTCCGCAATGTCCTTGTGGCCATGTCGGATATGCCTAAGTTTTATGAAAAAGTCTTTCAGTATCGCTTCTCTGAGGATGCCGGAGCCTTTGCTGGTCATCCACTGGGAAATCTCATTATCGCTGGCCTGTCAGAAATGCAGGGTTCGACCTATAATGCCATGCAGTTGCTGAGCAAATTTTTCCACACGACTGGGAAGATTTATCCTTCCAGTGACCATCCCTTGACCCTGCACGCAGTCTTTCAGGATGGGACAGAAGTGGCTGGAGAGAGTCATATTGCAGACCATCCAGGCATGATTGACCATGTCTATGTGACCAATACTCTCAACGATGATACGCCTCTGGCTAGTCGTCGAGTGGTGCAGACCATTCTTGAAAGTGACATGATTGTCCTCGGACCTGGTTCCCTCTTTACCTCGATTTTGCCCAATATCGTGATTAAAGAAATTGGGCAGGCACTTTTGGAAACCAAGGCAGAAATCGCCTATGTCTGCAATATCATGACCCAACGCGGGGAGACGGAACACTTTACAGATAGTGACCACGTAGAAGTCTTGCATCGCCACCTTGGCCGACCTTTTATCGATACGGTCTTGGTGAATATCGAAAAAGTTCCTCAGGAATACATGAATTCCAATCGTTTTGATGAATACTTGGTGCAAGTAGATCATGACTTTGCTGGCCTTTGTAAGCAAGTTCCGCGCGTGATTTCATCCAACTTCCTTCGTCTGGAAAATGGGGGTGCCTTCCACGATGGGGATTTGATTGTGGACGAATTGATGCGGATTATACAGGTGAGAAAATGAGTTTCACAGTAGCAGTAAAAGAAGAAATCCTAGGTCAGCACCATCTAAGCCGACATGAATTATCTGCCATTATCAAGATGTCTGGTAGCATCGGTCTCTCGACCTCGGGCCTGACCTTGTCTGTCGTGACAGAAAATGCCAAACTGGCTCGTCACCTCTATGAGTCCTTTCTCCATTTCTACGAAATCAAATCGGAAATTCGCCACCACCAACGGAGCAATCTCCGCAAGAATCGAGTCTATACCGTTTTTACAGATGAAAAGGTGCAGGACCTGTTGAGTGATTTGCACTTGGCAGACTCCTTCTTTGGCCTAGAAACAGGTATTGATGAGGAGATTTTATCAGACGAGGAAGCAGGTCGTGCTTATCTTTGTGGCGCTTTCTTGGCAAATGGAAGTATTCGTGATCCGGAGTCAGGTAAGTACCAGTTGGAAATCAGTTCTGTTTATCTGGATCACGCGCAAGGGATTGCCTCTCTTCTTCAGCAGTTTTTGCTGGATGCCAAGGTGCTTGAGCGCAAGAAGGGAGCTGTTACCTATCTCCAGCGTGCCGAAGATATTATGGACTTCTTGATTGTCATCGGAGCCATGCAGGCGCGTGATGATTTTGAGCGGGTTAAGATTTTGCGAGAAACACGTAACGACCTCAATCGGGCCAATAATGCCGAGACAGCCAATATCGCTCGGACAGTTTCTGCCAGCATGAAGACTATAAACAATATCAGCAAAATCAAAGATATTATGGGCTTAGAAAATCTGCCAGTGGATTTGCAGGAGGTAGCGCAACTGCGTATTCAGCACCCAGACTACTCTATCCAGCAGTTAGCAGATAGCCTCAGCACCCCTCTGACCAAAAGTGGTGTCAACCACAGACTCAGAAAGATAAATAAATTAGCCGATGAATTATAAAGACATAAAACACCTCTTTCTTGACAATTGAACAGAACATGTGAGATAATAAATAAGAATTGAGAAGTTCTAGCATTTTAGTGCTAAAACAGAAATCCCCTCGGTACTGCAATACCAAGGGGATTTTTTCTGGGTTAGATAGCACTAACCAGGAAAGTTACTTGTCGAAGTGATCGTCTAACCAACGAGTCACCAGCCATGAGATGATACTCTCGATGACTGCGATAAGTACTATTTTGAGAAGTTCTAGCATCTGTAATACCTCCTTTTCCAAGGCGTATTGTTAGTGCCGTCCCTATTATATCACATGTTTTATCAGTTTGATAGGACATTTTTGCTTTTTGAAAAAGAAGGGGAAAGGCAAAAAGCAATGTCATTAAGTTAAGAAATTTAGCTCTTTAAAATCAAAAACGCATAATATCAGATATTGAAAACCGTGATACTATGCGTTTTATTGTGAGAAAATTTATTTCATTTTCTCCTGAAATTGAGTTTTTACCCAGTCTCTAATGAGTTATTTCCAAGTGACCAGTTCGCTCCAAACGCTAACATTCGATATAGTAGAGGTTTCACCAGCTGGAACCCATTTGTTGGTGCCTAAGTATCTAACTTCTAGTTTACGAACGTTTACTGTGTAAGATGCTTTTAGTCTAATATAACCATAAGTGTAGGGTGGTACGTTATGGGAGACTGAGTGATTTAAACTAAGTCCAGCTCCAGACTCCGGAGCAGAAAAGCTAACACCTGCACCTACAGTCAGAGTAGCTCCAGCTTTTCCACCATAGGCAGTTGAACTTACAGGACCTGATGTGGTGCTTTTCTTGTAAGAGTGAGAGTATTTAGTTCTATAGTCTGCAACACCAGTTGCATTAGAACGAGTCTGATACGTAGATTTAGACTCTAAATAGGCGTCTCTAAGTTCAGTTGTATAAAATGACAATAACTCTCCTGTGTTGATATCTTTTACAATACGATTAGATACAATTTCATAATTTGTACCAGGATAGACATCAGCAAAAACCGTAGATGTTGTGACTAAGAATAATAGACTTGATAGTAGAGAGAAAAACAATAGTTTCAGTTTAATCATAACAAATTTTTTCTTCATGAGTAAAAGATTATTTTTTCAATCCTTTGAAAGTTATAATGCAACCCGAAATAATACTGAGAGTTCCTACAGGTCTCCAATATAGTTGCCAAAAGAATAAATTTATTCTTTCTTTCAGTGTCGCATAGGGTTCGGCATAATAGGGGTTGATGTGAAATAATAAAAAACCAAAACATAAAACTATGATTCCAGTTAAGAATAAAATGTCCTTATTTACTTTCCTCATAAAACCTCCTTTTATTTTATTTAAAGCGCTTTCTATTATTAGTATACGTCAAAAAAAAGAAAAAAACAAGTCTATTTATTTATTTTTTTATATGGTATAATAGAATAGTTGGAGAGTTTTTATATAGCTTTAAAAGGCTGATATGAATACTTTGTATAATCTAATGATTCTTCAAAAAATTTCTTATTCAAACAAGAGCAAAGAGAAGGTGGGCTGCATATCAGAAGTTAGATGTATTTCTGTCTAACTTTTGAGGTGTAGTTCATTTTAAAACCACGAATCCTATGTGACTCGTGGTTCTTTTTTATAAACTGGTTGAGTGTTTTGGCTGCACTTTTTGCTCAGGGTCAATGTAGTTGATGGCATTGTTGACAGCGGTTGGAGCTTCTCCGAGGCCTGTCGCAATCAGGTCAATTTTTCCGTCATAGTAGCAGCAGTCTCCGATAGCATAGATACCTGATTGGCTAGATTCTTGCTTGCTGTTGACAATAATCTTGTGACGATTGAGGTCCAGACCCCAGTTTTTGAGGTTACCGACAGAAGATTTGAAACCATAGTTGACAAAGAGGTGGTCTAGGTCAATCGTTTCTGTTTCATCAGATTTAACTTTTGTGATTTCAAGTTTATCGAGCGTTTTTCTATCTCCAAGGAGTTTGCTAGGGACGAATGGTGTCTTGATGGTTACAGATGATTCCTGCAAGGCTTGGACACTGTGCTCCAAGGCGCGGAAATTATCTCTGCGGTGGACAAGGGTAGTTGGTGCGATTTTTTCAAAAGCCAAAGCCCAATCTACAGCTGAGTCTCCTCCACCAAGAATTGTCACTTTCTTCCCAGCATATTGCTGAATGTTAGAAACATGGTAGTGGATATTTTCATAGCCCTCAACGCCTTCTAGTTCCAGCGGACGTGGTTTAAAGGCACCGCCACCCATAGCGATGATAACAGTTTTAGACAGGTGACTTCCTTTAGAAGTTGTAATTACAAAGCCTTGATCTTGTTTTTCAATCTCAAGAACCGTTTCATTGAGATGAATAGGGGTATCAAAGCCATTTAATTGCTCGATTAGACGATTAGTCAACTCTTCTCCAGTCAGGTTTGGGAAACCTGGGACGTCTAGGATTTCCTTTTCAGGATAAAGAATAGCAGGCTGTCCACCTAGTTGTGGAAGGGAATCGATGATTTGGACCTTGGCTTGGCGTAGGTGGGCGTAAAAGGCTGCAAAAAGACCGACAGGACCACCACCTACAATGGTAATATCATATAGTTGAGACATGGTTTCTCCTTTGTTTTTTCTAGTCAGTTTATTTTATCATATTTTTTCTTTAATTTAAAATGAAGTAGGATAGGGAAAAAAATGTCAGAAAAATGGTATAATAGAAAGGAACGTGTTTGGACAGAGAGGAGACAGCAGATGAACTTTCAACAATTATCCAACCTGCAATATTGGACTAGCTTGTTTTCTAGTCCTTGGAGCATTGCCATCAATTTGTTTGATATTTTGATTGTGACCTATATTTTATATCGTTTTACAAAAGCGATAGCTGGTACCAAGATTATGATTTTGGTGCGAGGGGTCTTGATCTTTGTATTAGCTCAGGTTGTGGCCAATATCCTTGGTTTAACAACGATTTCTTGGTTGATTAATCAGATTATCACCTATGGGGTTATTGCTGCAGTTGTTATCTTCTCTCCAGAGATTCGGACTGGTTTGGAACGTTTGGGAAGGGCGACAGATTTCTTTTCTACTACTCAAATTAGTGCAGAAGAGCAAATGATTCGTGCCTTTGTCAAGTCAGTTGAATATATGAGTCCTCGTAAGATTGGTGCTCTGGTTGCTATTCAACGAGTTCGGACCTTACAAGAATACATAGCGACAGGAATTCCTTTGGATGCCAAAATTTCGGCAGAACTCCTCATCAATATTTTTATTCCCAACACTCCTCTACATGATGGTGCTGTGATTATCAGAGAAAATCGGATTGCAGTCACCTCTGCCTATCTGCCCTTGACAGAAAGCACAGGGATTTCCAAGGAATTTGGGACCAGACACCGGGCGGCTATTGGTTTATCAGAAGTATCTGATGCCTTGACCTTCATCGTCTCAGAGGAAACAGGTGGTATTTCTATTACTTACAATGGGATTTTCAAGCATGATTTGACTCTTGAAGAATTTGAAGCAGAATTACGAGCACTTCTTTTGCCAACCGTTGAAGAAAAAGTCAGTTTCAAGGACCGTTTGCTAGGAGGTTGGAAATATGAGAAAAAATAGTCTATATATCATTTCATCTCTCTTTTTTGCTTGTGTCTTATTTATCTATGCAACATCGACCAATTTTCAAAATAATAATACTGTAAGGCAGGTCAAATCGGAAACCTACACCAATACGATAACGAATGTTCCTATCGATATTCATTATGATAATGAGCAGTATTTTATTAGCGGATTTGCATCAGAGGTTTCCGTTGTGTTGACAGGAGCTAATCGTGTGACCTTGGCCAGTGAAATGCAGGAAAGCACTCGTAAGTTTAAGGTCACAGCGGATTTGACAGATGCTAGTGTTGGAACGATTGAAGTTCCCTTGAACATTGAAAATCTTCCAAGTGGATTGACCGCTGTGGCAACGCCTCAAAAGATCACAGTAAAAGTTGGGAAGAAGGTTAAGCGAGATGGGATGCTTGTTGTGCCACAAGTTGACCAAAGCCAGATTGATCCCAAGCTACAACTTGATAGTGTAACCGTGTCAAATGAACGCGTTTCGGTCACGACTGATCAGGAAACATTAGCTAAGATTGACAAAGTTATTGCGCTTTTACCAACCAGCGAACGCATAACAGGTAATTACAGTGGCTCAGTACCTTTGCAGGCAATCGACCGCAACGGGGTAGTCTTACCAGTAGTTATCACTCCGTTTGATACAACAATGAAGGTCACTACAAAACCAGTAACGCCAAGTTCAAGCACAAGCAATTCGTCGGAGACATCTTCGTCAACGAAAGCAACTAGTTCAAAAACGAATTAAAAATAGAAAAAGGATTTTATAAAAATGGGTAAATATTTTGGGACTGATGGAGTCCGTGGAGAAGCTAACGTAGAATTAACGCCGGAATTGGCCTTTAAGCTAGGACGTTTTGGAGGCTATGTTCTTAGTCAACATGAAACGGAAGCACCGAAAGTCTTTGTAGGACGTGATACACGTATTTCAGGAGAAATGCTAGAATCTGCCCTGGTAGCAGGTCTCCTTTCAGTTGGTATTCACGTATACAAACTAGGCGTTCTGGCAACACCAGCAGTAGCTTACTTGGTTAAAACTGAAGGAGCAAGTGCCGGTGTCATGATTTCTGCTAGCCACAACCCAGCCCTTGATAATGGGATTAAGTTCTTTGGTGGTGATGGTTTCAAACTAGATGACGAAAAAGAAGCAGAAATTGAAGCTTTGCTAGATGCTGCGGAAGATACTCTTCCTCGTCCAAGTGCAGAAGGTTTGGGAACCTTGGTAGATTATCCAGAAGGCTTGCGTAAGTATGAAGGATATCTGGTTTCAACTGGAACTCCACTTGAAGGAATGAAAGTGGCCTTGGACACAGCCAATGGTGCAGCGTCTACAAGTGCCCGTCAAATCTTTGCAGACCTTGGTGCCCAATTGACGGTTATCGGGGAAACACCAGATGGTCTTAACATTAACCTTAATGTTGGTTCTACGCACCCAGAAGCCCTTCAAGAAGTGGTCAAAGAAAGCGGGTCAGCTATCGGTTTGGCCTTTGACGGAGACAGTGACCGTTTGATTGCTGTTGATGAAAAGGGTGACATCGTCGATGGTGACAAGATCATGTACATCATCGGGAAATACCTTTCTGAAAAAGGACAATTGGCTCAAAATACAATTGTGACAACTGTGATGTCTAACCTTGGTTTCCACAAGGCCTTGGATCGCGAAGGTATTAACAAGGCAGTTACAGCAGTTGGTGATCGTTATGTTGTTGAAGAAATGCGAAAATCAGGCTACAACCTTGGTGGTGAACAGTCTGGTCACGTCATCTTGATGGATTACAATACAACAGGTGATGGTCAATTATCAGCTGTCCAATTGACAAAAATCATGAAGGAAACTGGTAAGAGCTTGTCAGAGTTGGCTGCAGAAGTAACCATCTATCCACAAAAATTAGTCAATATCCGAGTGGAAAATGCCATGAAGGAAAAGGCTATGGAAGTGCCAGCTATCAAGGATATCATCGAGAAGATGGAAGCTGAAATGGCAGGGAATGGCCGTATTCTTGTTCGCCCAAGTGGAACAGAGCCTCTTTTGCGTGTTATGGCAGAAGCGCCTACAACAGAAGAAGTGGACTACTATGTTGATACTATCGCAGATGTAGTTCGAGCTGAAATCGGGATTAACTAAATCCTAGAAAACTAGATGAAAATAAAAAATTATGGTACAATAGCTTATAATATTGTAGCCGAGGGAGAAAGACATGAATCTTAAACGTGAACAAGAATTTGTCAGTCAGTATCATTTTGATGCGCGTAATTTTGAATGGGAAAATGAAAATGGAGCTCCTGAAACTAAGGTGGATGTGAACTTCCAATTGCTCCAACATGATCAAGAAAATCAAGTGACTTCCTTGATTGTCATCTTGACATTTATGATTGTATTTGATAAGTTTGTCATCAGTGGAACCATTTCACAGGTAAATCATATCGATGGCCGTATTGTCAATGAACCAAGTGAATTGAGCCAAGAAGAAGTGGAAACTTTGGCTCGTCCATGTTTGAATATGCTCAACCGTTTGACTTACGAAGTAACTGAAATTGCATTAGACTTACCAGGAATCAATTTGGAGTTCTAATATGAAACTAGCTGTTATCACAGATTCTTCTGCCTATCTCAGTGCAGAGACCTTGCAAAGAGAAGATTTATTTGTCTTGGATATTCCTGTCAATATTGATGGTGAGGAGTATGTCGAAGGTATCAATCTGACTGCTGAGGAATTTTACCAAAAAATGGCTCAGGCTTCTGAATTGCCTAAGACTAGTCAGCCAAGTATTGCCAAGTTAGATGAAATCTTAACTTCGCTCAAAGAACAAGGCTATACCCATGCCTTGGGGCTTTTCCTATCTTCTGGAATTTCAGGTTTTTACCAAAATATCCAGTATATGATAGATGAATATGAGGGCTTAACTATTGCCTTTCCAGACACTTTGATTACAAGTGCTCCTCTGGGTATCATGGTTGAAAGCGTCTTTAATTGGAGTGACCAGGGCGATGATTTTGACAGCATTCAGGATAAGCTAGCCATTCAAATCAGCCGTACGTCAGCCTTTATCATGGTCGATGATTTGGATCATTTGGTGAAAGGTGGGCGCCTTTCAAATGGGGCTGCCATTTTGGGCAATTTGCTTAGCATTAAGCCAATCCTCTATTTCAATGACCAAGGTGTGATTGAAGTTTACGAAAAAGTTCGTACTGAAAAGAAAGCAACCAAGCGATTAATTGAAATTATCAAGGAAACAACGGCTTCAGGCCAGTATCGGGTCATTGTTATTCATGGGAATGCTCCTGAAAAGGCTGAGGAATTGCGTCAACACTTGCTTGAATCTGGAGTGGGTACGGATATTTCACTAGCTACATTTGGTAGTGTCATTGGGACACACCTAGGATCAGGAAGCATTGCTCTGGGTTATATTCCAGTGATTTAGTTGGCACTTTTAGACTAGTTAAGAAGTTAGCAGTTGAACACGCCTGGAACCCTGTGTGAAAAAGATAGTTCTTCCAAGGAGTAGACACTTCTTGATCAAAACTCCTATTTTCACTTTGTGTTCCTACAGGCTTTGTATCTTAGAAATTGAACACGGGCTACCTGCCTCTTGAAAAAAGATGCCTGTCTCACCTTTCGTGGAAAGTCAGTGTCATTCCCTATTTTTCATGGGTAGCTAAGGTCCTTTGTATCTTAAATAGGAGTAAAGATGAGTATTCGAGTAATTATTGCTGGTTTTAAGGGAAAGATGGGCCAAGCTGCTTGTCAGATGGTCTTGGCTGATCCAGACTTAGACTTGGTAGCAGTTTTGGATCCTTTTGAGTCTGAGTCAGAATGGCAGGGAGTTCCTGTTTTCAAGGATAAGGCTGATTTAGCAGGCTTTGAAGCAGATGTTTGGGTAGATTTTACTACTCCAACTGTTGCCTACGAAAATACACGTTTTGCTCTTGAAAATGGCTTTGCTCCAGTGGTTGGAACGACTGGCTTCACAAGTGAAGAAATTGCAGAACTAAAAGCATTTTCCCGTGCCCAAGATTTGGGTGGTTTAATCGCTCCTAACTTTGCCCTGGGTGCTGTCTTGCTTATGCAATTTGCGACGCAGGCTGCAAAATATTTCCCAAATGTGGAGATTATCGAGCTTCATCATGACAAGAAAAAAGATGCTCCGAGTGGAACAGCTATTAAAACAGCTGAGTTGATGGCGGAAGTTCGTGAATCAATCCAGCAAGGTGCGCCTGATGAGGAAGAATTGATTGCAGGTGCCCGTGGTGCTGACTTTGAAGGCATGCGGATCCACTCAGTTCGTTTGCCAGGCTTGGTAGCTCATCAGGAAGTAATCTTTGGTAATCAGGGAGAAGGATTGACCCTCCGTCATGACTCCTATGATCGCAGCTCCTTCATGACAGGGGTGAATTTGGGAATTAAAGAAGTTGTCAAGCGTCATGAGCTTGTCTATGGATTAGAACACTTATTATGAGATTAACGCAAATGCCTTCTGAATTTCAGAAGGCTTTACCAGTATTAGAAAAAATCAAAGAAGCAGGATTTGAAGCCTATTTTGTTGGGGGATCTGTTCGAGATGCCCTCCTCAATCGTCCTATCCATGATGTGGATATTGCGACGTCTTCTTATCCAGAAGAAACCAAGCAGATTTTTCCGCGAACAGCCGATATCGGAATCGAGCATGGAACTGTCTTGGTCTTAGATGGGGACGAGGAGTATGAGGTGACTACTTTTCGGACAGAAGATGTCTATGTGGACTATCGCAGACCCAGTGCGGTTTCCTTTGTGCGCTCGCTAGAAGAAGACCTCAAACGCCGCGACTTCACAGTCAACGCCTTTGCCTTGGACGAGACAGGGGAAATCATTGACTTATTCCATGGCTTAGAAGATTTAGAAAATCAAGTTTTGCGAGCGGTTGGTGTAGCTAGTGAGCGTTTCAACGAAGATGCTTTGCGGATTATGCGTGGTTTTCGTTTTCAGGCCAGTCTTGGCTTTGAACTTGAGCCAGAAACATTTAAAGCTATGAAGACCTTGACGCCACTTTTGGAGAAAATTTCTGTGGAGCGTACCTTCGTTGAGTTTGATAAACTCTTGCTGGCTCCGTTTTGGAGAAGGGGCTTGGCTTCCATGATTGAGAGTCAAGCTTATGATTATCTCCCTGATATGGAATCTAGCCAGGACAAGCTTAACAGACTGTTTGAGTTAGAGACCGATTTTACTTTTGAATCCTCTGAACAAGCCTGGGCAGCTCTACTGTGGGCTTTGGAGATTGAAAATGCACAGCCCTTTTTGAAAGCTTGGAAGACCTCACGCCAGTTTGCTAAGCAAGTTCAGGATTTGCTGACTATTTTGGCTCTGCGTGAAAAGGGAGAATTGAGCAAGCGCGATTGTTACCGCTTTGACTTGGATTTGCTTTTACAGGCTGAAAATCTTCGTCAGGCTCAAGGGAAACCAGTCAATCCACAAGCTATCGCAGAAACTTACCAGAGTTTGACCATTCATGATAAGAAAGAAATTCAGATCAATGGTGGCATTTTGATTAAGGAATATGGCTATCAGCCAGGGCCAGACTTGGGAGAGATTTTAACAGAGATTGAGTATGCCATTGTCGATGGAGAATTGGAAAATGACCGACAAGCCATCCATGCTTATCTGAGGGAGAAAAAATGAGTGATTTTATCGTTGAAAAACTAAGTAAATCCGTCGGTGACAAGACCGTTTTTAAGGATATTTCCTTTATCATCCATGACCTAGACAGAATTGGTCTGATCGGTGTCAATGGAACGGGCAAGACCACCCTTTTGGATGTTCTTTCTGGTGTTTCTGGCTTTGATGGGGATGTCAGTCCTTTTTCAGCTAAGAATGATTACCAGATTGGTTACTTGACTCAAGATCCTGATTTTGATGATAACAAGACGGTCTTGGATACGGTTCTATCTAGCGATCTCAAGGAAATTCAGCTCATTCGTGAGTATGAGTTGATCATGCTCAACTACAGTGAGGACAAGCAGGCGCGTTTGGAACGAGTTATGGCTGAAATGGACTCTCTCCAAGCATGGGAAATTGAGAGTCAGGTCAAGACGGTTCTTAGCAAGTTGGGTATTCAGGACTTATCTACTCCAGTTGGAGAATTGTCAGGTGGTCTAAGAAGACGGGTTCAGTTGGCACAAGTCTTACTTGGCAACCACGACCTTTTGCTGCTGGACGAACCGACCAACCATTTGGATATTGCAACTATCGAGTGGCTGACCCTCTTTTTGAAAAATTCTAAGAAGACCGTCCTTTTTATTACCCACGATCGTTATTTCCTAGACGCTTTGTCAACTCGGATTTTCGAATTGGATCGCGCAGGCTTGACCGAGTATCAGGGAAATTACCAGGACTATGTTCGTCTTAAGGCGGAACAAGATGAGCGTGACGCAGCTCTTCTTCACAAAAAGGAACAACTTTATAAGCAAGAATTGGCCTGGATGCGCAGACAACCGCAGGCGCGCGCGACCAAGCAGCAGGCTCGTATCAATCGTTTCCATGACTTGAAGAAAGAGGTTTCAGGCAGTAGTGCTGAGACAGACTTGACTATGAACTTTGAAACCAGTCGGATTGGGAAAAAGGTCATCGAGTTTCAGGATGTTTCTTTTGCCTATGAGAATAAGCCCATTTTACAAGACTTTAATCTCTTGGTGCAGGCTAAAGATCGTATTGGAATTGTTGGGGACAACGGTGTTGGGAAATCAACCCTGCTCAATCTGATTGCAGGCAGTCTTGAGCCGACAGCAGGTCAAGTTGTGATTGGGGAAACTGTTCGCATTGCCTATTTCTCTCAACAAATTGAGGGCTTGGATGAAAGCAAGCGAGTGATCAATTACCTGCAGGAAGTGGCAGAAGAGGTCAAGACCAGTGGTGGTTCTATGACTTCCATCGCTGAGTTGCTGGAGCAGTTCCTTTTCCCACGTTCGACGCATGGAACCTTGATTGAGAAATTGTCAGGGGGAGAGAAAAAACGTCTTTATCTCCTCAAATTGCTCTTGGAAAAGCCAAATGTTCTTCTCTTGGACGAACCGACAAATGACCTAGATATTGCTACTTTGACAGTTTTGGAGAATTTCTTGCAAGGCTTTGCAGGGCCTGTCTTGACAGTTAGTCACGACCGCTATTTCTTGGATAAGGTAGCGAATAAGATTCTCGCTTTTGAGGATGGCAAGATTCGTCCTTTCTTTGGTCATTACACCGACTACCTTGATGAAAAGGCCTTTGAAACAGATATGGCCAATCAAGTGCAAAAAGCCGAAAAGGAAAAAGTCGTCAAGGTTCGAGAAGACAAGAAACGCATGACCTACCAAGAAAAGCAGGAGTGGGCAAGCATTGAAGGCGATATTGAATCCTTGGAAAACCGTATCGCTGCTATTGAAGAGGAGATGCAGGCCAACGGCTCTGACTTTGGCAAACTGGCTACTCTTCAGAAAGAGCTAGATGAGAAAAACGAAGCACTCCTTGAAAAATACGAACGCTATGAGTATCTAAGTGACTTTGATAGCTAGAAGAATAGAAAAATCCCGTCTCATGGACAGGATTTCTCTATTCTTTTTTGGTTTCCTGGTGGAAGATATTTTGCCAAGTTTCGTGGCGACGCCAGATACTGGTGTGGATGATACCATCTAACTCATAGCTGATGAGTTTGGTCTTTTGACTGATGGAAGTGATTTGAATATCCTTGATAGCAGAATTCAAGTCTTTTTCGGCTTTATAGGCCTCTTTATCCATCTGTTCTCCATTTTGGCGAATATAAACAAAATCGTCAGCCAAGAGTTCTTCCAGTTGATTTCCTTGGTCAATCAACTGTTCACGCATCAGCAATTTTTTGTAGACATTGTCTAAAATCTCATCCTCAGGTATAGGTGCTGGCTCGATATGGACATCGGTATCAAAGACACCAAAACGTTCCTCCAGCATAGACTCGACCTGATCCGCAATCTCGTGACTCTCAAAAACAGACAAGTCAGGATTCATTTCTAGCGTAATATCGAGGTAGATGTTGCTACCGTAGGTGCGACCTCTTTGCGACTTGACCTTGCTGATTTTGGGAATTTCCATGATGGCCTTTTGATAGTCCTCAAGCAGGCGGTCGTCGAAGCCATCTGATAGACTAAAGGAAGACTCGATGAAGATATCATAGGCAGTTTTCAAAATAAAGAAAGTGATGATGATAGCAACCAGTTTATCCACAATGGGATAATTGAAACTACTAGCCAGGATGGCAATGGTGGTTCCAAGTGAGGTAACAGCATCAGAAAGATTATCCTTTGCAGCTGCTTTCAGGGCCTTAGAGTTGGATTTCTTACTGAGGCCAGTATTGTAGAGATAGACTAGAAACATAATCGCTGCAGACATAATTCCTAGAGTTGCACCCAGAGGGTCAATGACTGTTTCTTCACGACTGAGAATCTTCTGAATGGTATCCCGAAGTACATCGAAACCAACATAGAACATGATAATGGAAGTGATTAAGCTAGCCAAATCCTCAATCTTCCAGTGGCCAAAACGGTGGTCTCGGTCAGCAGGCTGGCGCGCCATTCGAATCCCAATCAAGAGGGCCACATTTCCAATGATATCCGATACGTTGTTAAAACCATCTGCCACCAAACTGGATGAATGGAGGAGGTGCCCAGTTGCTAATTTGGCTGCAGACAAGATCAAATAGGTTGAAATGCTGATAATGGCTCCACGCTCAGCTAACTTGAGATTTGAGATAGATTGCTTCATTCAACTTCCTTTCTAGTCACATAGCATTCTACCATTATACTGGTTTTCAAGAGAAAATTCAAATGAGTCAGTTTTTACTCTTTGAAAACTTTTCAAAATTTGGTATAATAGAACTACTCAAGGGAGTAGCTGGCAGAAACCTGTGATAGTGTCGTCATTCCGAATTTTATACTGAAAAGTATGCTTTCCGGCCCTATCTTAAACAGCGAGACTTGTTATGATTAACAGGTCTCTTTTTGTTTGTCGTGAAAAGATATGACAGAAAGAGAGTCTGTTTTGCACACAATGTCAAGGAGGAGACACATGTCAAAAGAACAAAAACGCCAAGCGTTTTACACTCAGAGTCCTGAAGAGGTCTTGAATGCTGTAGATGCGACCGAGCAAGGTTTGTCATCAAGTGAGGCGGAAAAGCGCCTTGCTGAATTTGGCCACAATGAACTCGAAGAAGGCGAGAAACGATCAATCCTGGTCAAATTCATCGAGCAATTTAAGGATTTGATGATTATCATCCTAGTTGCGGCAGCAATCTTGTCAGTCGTGACTTCTGGTGGGGAAGATATCGCAGATGCCATTATCATCTTAGCCGTGGTAATCATCAACGCTGCCTTTGGTGTTTACCAAGAAGGAAAAGCAGAAGAAGCCATTGAAGCCCTCAAATCCATGTCTAGTCCAGCTGCCCGCGTTCTTCGTGATGGGCATATGGCTGAGATTGATTCTAAAGAATTGGTACCAGGTGATATTGTTGCCCTTGAAGCAGGTGATGTTGTACCAGCGGATCTTCGTTTGCTAGAAGCCAACTCTCTTAAAATTGAAGAAGCAGCCTTGACAGGTGAGTCTGTGCCAGTCGAAAAAGACTTGACAGTTGAGCTTGCTGCAGATGCTGGTATTGGTGACCGTGTCAATATGGCCTTCCAAAACTCAAACGTGACCTATGGTCGTGGTCTTGGTGTTGTTGTCAATACAGGGATGTACACGGAAGTTGGTCATATCGCTGGCATGCTCCAAGATGCGGATGAGACGGATACACCACTCAAACAAAACTTGAACAACCTTTCTAAGGTCTTGACCTATGCTATCTTGGTCATTGCCCTTGTTACTTTTGTAGTTGGTGTTTTCATTCAAGGCAAAAATCCACTTGGTGAGTTGATGACCTCTGTTGCGCTTGCTGTTGCAGCCATTCCAGAAGGTCTCCCAGCTATCGTAACCATCGTTCTTGCCCTCGGTACTCAAGTTTTGGCCAAACGAAACTCTATTGTTCGTAAGTTACCAGCAGTAGAAACACTTGGTTCAACTGAAATCATCGCTTCTGATAAGACTGGTACGCTGACTATGAACAAGATGACAGTCGAAAAAGTCTTCTACGATGCAGTCCTACATGACTCAGCTGATGATATTGAACTAGGTCTTGAAATGCCCCTACTTCGTTCAGTTGTCTTGGCCAATGATACAAAAATCGATGTGGAAGGCAACCTGATTGGTGACCCAACAGAAACAGCCTTTATCCAATATGCCTTGGACAAGGGCTACGATGTTAAAGGTTTCTTAGAGAAATATCCTCGTGTAGCTGAATTGCCATTTGATTCTGAACGTAAGCTCATGTCAACAGTTCATCCACTTGCAGATGGACGATTCCTCGTAGCTGTTAAAGGTGCGCCAGACCAACTCTTGAAACGTTGTGTTCTTCGTGATAAGGCTGGGGATATTGCTCCGATTGATGAGAAGGTTACAAACCTCATTCACACAAACAACTCTGAAATGGCTCACCAAGCCTTGCGTGTCCTTGCAGGTGCTTATAAGATTATTGACAGCATTCCAGAAAATCTCACTTCTGAAGAGCTTGAAAATGATTTAATCTTTACTGGTTTGATTGGAATGATTGACCCCGAACGTCCGGAAGCTGCTGAGGCTGTTCATGTGGCTAAGGAAGCTGGAATTCGTCCAATTATGATTACAGGTGACCACCAAGATACTGCAGAAGCGATTGCCAAACGTTTGGGAATCATTGATGCAAACGATACAGAAGGCCACGTTTTAACTGGTGCTGAACTCAATGAACTATCAGATGAAGACTTTGAAAAAGTAGTTGGTCAATACTCTGTTTATGCCCGTGTGTCTCCAGAACACAAGGTTCGTATCGTCAAGGCTTGGCAAAAACAAGGCAAAGTCGTTGCCATGACAGGTGACGGTGTCAATGATGCGCCAGCTCTGAAAACAGCAGACATCGGTATCGGTATGGGAATCACTGGTACAGAGGTTTCTAAGGGGGCTTCTGACATGATTCTTGCAGATGATAACTTTGCGACTATCATCGTTGCAGTTGAAGAAGGACGTAAGGTCTTCTCAAATATTCAAAAGACTATTCAGTACCTACTTTCTGCCAATACTGCTGAAGTATTAACCATCTTCCTATCAACCTTGTTTGGTTGGGATGTCTTACAGCCAGTTCATCTTTTGTGGATCAACTTGGTAACCGATACTTTCCCAGCAATTGCACTAGGTGTTGAACCTGCTGAGCCTGGTGTCATGAACCATAAGCCACGTGGACGTAAGGCAAGCTTCTTCTCAGGTGGTGTTTTGAGTTCCATCATCTATCAAGGTGTACTCCAAGCAGCTATTGTTATGAGTGTTTATGGTCTTGCCCTTATTTACCCGGTTCACGTGGGTGACAATCATGCCATTCACGCAGATGCCCTTACTATGGCCTTTGCAACCCTTGGTTTGATTCAGCTCTTCCATGCTTATAATGTCAAGTCTGTATACCAATCTATCTTGACAGTTGGTCCATTCAAGTCTAAGACCTTCAACTGGTCCATCTTGGTATCCTTCATCCTTCTCATGGCAACAATTGTCGTAGAACCGCTTGAAGGAATCTTCCACGTAACCAAACTAGACTTGTCACAATGGGGAATTGTTATGGGCGGAAGTTTCTCAATGATTATTATCGTCGAAATTGTTAAGTTTATTCAACGCAAACTCGGTTTTGACAAGAATGCGATTTAAAAAAAGTCATCTTCGGATGGCTTTTTGCTACAGTTGAGGGAAAGGGCTTGCAGTTATCGGCTTTTGTGCTATAATTGCTATAATATAGTAAAAAGTAAGAGGAGTGTGAGGAAGTGGAAAAGAAAATTGTGAAGGATATCTTATTTTTATCTCAGGTATCTCAGCTGGCAAGTCAGGATGATCTGTATCTTGCCAGAGATTTGCAGGATACACTCTTAGCAAATCGTGAGACTTGTGTCAGTCTAGCTGCCAATATGATTGGGGTGCAGAAGCGCGTGATTATTTTTAATCTTGGCTTGGTTCCCGTGGTCATGTTTAACCCAGTGCTCCTGTCATTTGAAGGACCTTATGAGGCAGAAGAAGGCTGTTTGTCCTTGGTAGGTGTGAGATCAACTAAGCGTTATGAAACCATAAGGGTTGCTTATCGTGACAGCAAGTGGCAGGAACAGACCATTACCTTGACAGGCTTCCCAGCTCAGATTTGCCAGCATGAACTGGATCACTTGGAAGGACGAATCATTTAGGAGGACAGCAAATGAAACGGATAATCTTTGAACTTATTTTTATCGCAACGACCTGGTATATCTTTTTACCGCCTCTTAACCTGACCAGCTGGGAATTTCTCTTTTTCCTCTGTGGGCATTTGTTGGTTGTGGCAGTCTTATTTGGCTTTGGCAAGGGGATAAACCTTGTCAAAACGGTTCATGTGCGCCACGGCAAGGCGGAAGCTGCCTTAAATCTTGAGGGTTTCAAAATCAATCGTTTAGGTAAAGTTCTTGTAGCTTCTATTGGAGGAATTTTGCTTCTGGCAGCTTTGGTTTCCTTGGTGACTTCCAGCATTTTTCAGGCTAAAAATTATGCCAATGTAGTCACGGTTACGGAAAAAGACTTCACTGAATTTCCTAAGAGTGACACCAGTAAGGTTCCTATTTTGGATAGAAGTACTGCTGAAAAAATTGGAGACCGCTACTTAGGTTCCCTAACGGATAAGGTGTCGCAGTACGTAGCGGCAGACACCTATACTCAACTAACGATTGATGGGAAACCTTATCGAGTTACGCCACTAGAATACGCAGACCCTATCAAATGGTTTAACAATCAAGCTAAGGGAATCGGTGAGTATATCAAGGTGGACATGGTAACTGGAAATGCGGATTTGGTGGACTTGAAGACACCAATCAAGTATTCGGACTCGGAGTATTTTAACCGTGATGTCAAACGCCACCTGCGCTTTAAGTACCCAACCAAAATCTTCAAAACTCCATCTTTCGAGGTGGACGATGAGGGCAATCCTTTCTATGTGGCAACAGTTTACCAAAAGCAGTTTGGACTGGCGGTTCCTCGTCCTGTTTCAGTCATTATCTTGGATGCCACAAATGGAGAAACCAAAGAATACAGCTTGGCAGATGTTCCAGAATGGGTGGACAGAGTTTATCCAGCTGAGGAAACCATCGAGCAAATCAATTATAACGGCAAGTACAAGGATGGTTTCTGGAATGCCATGATTTCCAAGAAAAATGTGACTCAGACTACCAAAGGTTATAATTACTTGTCTATCGGCAATGACATTTACCTCTATACAGGTGTGACGTCGGCTAATGCAGATGAAAGTAATCTTGGTTTCATCCTTGAGAATATGCGAACAGGAGAAATCACTAAGTACAGCTTGGCTTCTGCGACCGAAGAATCAGCCCGTGAATCAGCAGAAGGTGCTGTCCAGGAGAAATCTTACAAGGCAACCTTCCCAATTCTCATCAACCTCAATGATAAACCTCTCTACATCATGGGCTTGAAGGACAATGCTGGCTTGGTCAAAGAGTATGCTTTGGTGGATGCAGTTGAGTACCAAAACGTTATCGTAGCCACTACAGTGGAAGAACTGCTCAGCAAGTATGCCAATAAAAATGATCTTGAGATTGATAATGCAACAACAGAAAGCATCAAGGGTGTGGTAGCAGATCTCAAATCAGCTGTAATCAAGGGAGACACCGTCTACTTCTTTAAAGTTGATGGTAAGATTTACAAGGTTAAGGCCTCTGTATCAGATGACCTGCCTTACCTCGAAAATGGGAAAATCTTCGAGGGTCAAGTAGGAAAAGACAATTATCTCAAGACCTTTAAAGTGCAGTAAAGACAGCTTTATTTAGAAGGTATAAGTTATAATAAGGGAATTTAAAGACTAATGGAGGACACACAAATGGGTTTTTATGTGATGCTTGCTTCAATGCTACTTGGCTTGTTTGCTTTGAAGATAGGTGTTTTTCAGTTCAAGGAGAAAAAAGATAAATTCTTATCTATCTTAACAAGCTTAACTGGCACAGCCCTTGTTCTCGTGGCTATCTGGTTAGGATGGCCGAAATAAACAGAGAAACCTCGGTCAAACCGAGGTTTTTCAGATGAATTTCTTGGTTGTGGCTAAAAAATATGCTACACTATCAATATGAAAATTTTAATCCCAACAGCAAAAGAAATGAACACAGATTTGCCAAGTATTGAAGCCGCTCCTTTAAAACCAGAAAGTCAGGCCGTGCTGGATGCCTTGGCTCTCTATTCTGCTAATCAATTGGAGAGTTTTTACAAGGTATCAGCTGAGAAAGCAGCGGAAGAATTTCAAAATATTCAAGATTTGAAACGGCAAACTGCTCAACACTATCCAGCCTTGAAACTTTTTGATGGGCTCATGTATCGCCATATCAAGCGAGATAACTTGACCGAGGCAGAACAAGCCTATCTTGAAAAGCATGTCTTCATTACCTCGGCTTTGTACGGTGTGGTTCCAGCCTTGTCACCTATCGCATCTCACCGTTTGGACTTTTTGATGAAGTTAAAAGTCGCTGGTAAGACTTTGAAGAGCCATTGGAAGTCAGTCTATGATGAAGCTGTGAATGGTGAGAATCTAATTTTCTCCCTCTTGTCGTCAGAGTTTGAGACTGTATTTTCTAAGGAAATCAGAGAAAAGATGGTGACCTTCAAATTCATGGAGGACAAGGGCGGTCAGCTGAAGATTCATTCAACCATTTCTAAGAAAGCGCGTGGTGCCTTCCTAACAGCTCTGATAGAAAATCAAGTACAAACAGTGGAGGAGGCTCGTCGCTTAAGCTTTGCAGGATTTACCTACAGAGAAGACCTGTCCCAACCACAGGAATTGGTTTTTGTAAAGGAAGTATGAAAAGATATTTTGTATTGGACAATATGTATCATCAGACATTTTAGTTTATCAATGAGAAAAAAGCGAACAAGCTAGTCTTCTGAGTGTCAGAAAAGTAGTCTTGTTCGCTTTTATTATGTTAGTTACTTGATCGCATTAACCAAGTCTTGAGCTTGTTTTTCAAGTGAGTTTAGTACTGTTTCTTCTAGAACCAATTTTCCGTCTGCCCAAGCAGAGTCATTGACACGTGCAGCAGTGAAATCACCAACGACTTGTGTACGGATAAATGGCAAGAGATCCTTGTAGATAGCGAAGAGTTGATCGTGACCTGCATTGGCTACAGATGATACGGTGACAAACTTGTCTTGAAGAGCAGAAGCGCCACGTGTATCAGATAAGTCAAGGGCACGAGATAGCCAATCAAGCAAGTTTTTCACTGTTCCAGGGATAGAGAAGTTGTAGACTGGAGAGAAGATCCAGATGGCATCCGCAGTGAGAACTGCTTCACGAGCAGCAGCTACAGCTGGATGTGTTGGAACTTCCAAATCTTGGCTGAAGAGAGGAAGGGCTGAATAATCAAGGTAGCTAACTTCCGCTTTACCAGCAAGTGCTTTCTCAGCTTCGAGAGCCATTTGGTGGTTGAAAGAACCTTGACGTAGTGATCCGACGATAAATAATACTTTTTTAGACATGATGTGTCTCCTTTTTCTTAAATTTCCGAGAAGTCTCTCGTTGTTATAAAATATATTACAACAAAACAAAAGGACTTGCAAGAAATTTGCTCAGACTTTATTTGAAAAATATAAAATTGCTGAAACTCTAGTCAGTTGCCGCTGGAAAAGTAAGAACTGTTTTTTGGATTTTGGTTTTCTTTGATTTTATAGGAGTATTCCTATATTCTCTTGTAATATGATGACATAAGTGCTAAAATAAACAAGAAAACTCGCAATAGAAACCGTAGAACGGCTATTTTCCGATATCATTTCATAAATCATTAAAGGAACAATAATGGCATTGAAGAATGCTTCTAAAAGGGGTGGAGATTATGTAAGGCACAGATTAACAAGTGACGGACAAAAGAAATACTAATACACTTGTTAAAGGAGAAAAGATGTTAATAAGAAATTATCGGAAAAATATTGGCCTGATGGCCGGAGTTGAGTTTTTTGCATTTTTAGGGATTACCAGTTTTTGGATTCTCTTTCTCAGTCAAAACGGAATGTCTCTTTGGCAGATTGGACTTCTGGAAAGTATTTTTCATACGACCAGTCTTCTCTGTGAAATTCCATCTGGTATGTTAGCTGACCGCTATTCCTATAAGACTAACCTTTATTTAAGTCGAATAGCAGGAATTGTGTCCTCTATTCTCATGTTGGCTGGGCAGGGGAATTTTTGGATTTATGCACTAGCTATGGCGGTGAGTGCCTTGTCTTATAATTTTGATTCAGGAACAAGCACAGCAATGGTCTATGACTCGGCTGTAGAGGCTGGACTAAAGGAGCGTTACCTATCCATTTCAAGCTTCCTATCAGGAGTGTCAGAAGGAACTCAGTCTTTGGGGACAGTTTTGGCGGGATTTTTTGTCCATGGTCAATTGCACCTGACCTACTATATCATGATTGCGACTTCTATTATAGTTCTTGTCTTGATTTGGATGCTGAAAGAACCCAGTGTCAAGGTAGAAAAAGCTGATAGTGTGACCATGAAACAGATTATTTGGACTGTTAAGGAAGAGTTGGAGCGAAATCCCATGCTTTTAAACTGGATGATTTTGTCTCAGATTGTCGGAGTACTCATGTGCATGTTTTATTTTTACTATCAAAATCAGCTACCAGATTTAAGTAGCTGGCAAATTTCAGCAGTTATGCTACTTGGTAGTCTCTTAAATATCGTCGCAGTCTATCTAGCGAGTAAGATTGGAAAGAACTATGCTGCCTTGAAGCTTTTTCCTATTCTCGTCCTGCTGACTGGAGTCACCTATATGCTGTCCTACTTTGGAACACCTCTAATCTATATTCTGATTTATTTGATTAGTAATGCTCTGCATGCTCTTTTTAAGCCGATTTTTGACAATGATTTGCAAGGGCGCCTTCCAAGTGAAGTAAGGGCAACCATGCTGAGTGTCTATTCTATGATGTTTAGCCTCAGTATGATTGTGTTCTTCCCACTGACAGGGTGGTTGATTGACCATTTAGGCTTTGTGCTAACATTTCTTTATTTAGGGTTCTTTTTAGTCATGGTTAGCCTTCTACTGGCTATCTTTTTAGGAAAAATGGCTAAAAGAATGGATGATAAAGTGATTCTATAAAGTAAAGAACTTACGAAAACTTGAGTACCAAAGCTCAGGTTTTTTAATAGGTTGATTTTGGAGCTGTCTTTACTTTTCTTGCTCGGTTCTAATCAAGAAAAATCGATTTGCTTTGAAGGAAGAAATAGAATTGGTTGCTTATACTCAATGAAAATCAAAGAGCAAACTAGGAAGCTAGCCGCAGGTTGCTCAAAGAACAGCTTTGAGGTTGCAGATAAAACTGACGTGGTTTGAAGAGGTTTTCGAAGAGTATTCTTGCATTCGCTTGTAATAAAGCCCAATAGATGGTAAAATAGACGAGTGAAAAAAAGACAAAACAAAGCAAAAAATAATCTACTGTGGCAGTATGGTCTAGGGATGACGATTTTGTTTGTGGTTATCAGTGCTTCCTTTCTGTATCTAGTGTTTTTGGGTATGAAACCTTATCAAACAGCTAAAAGTGAAGGAGAAAAATTAGCTCAGCAGTATGCAGGATTAGAGCAGACTGATCAGGTTGACTTATACAATGGCTTGGAATCTTATTACAGCGTTCTTGGTCATAATAAAAAACAAGAAGCACTTGCTGTCCTGATTGGGAAAGATGACCATAAAATCTACGTTTATCAGCTAAATCAAGGTGTTTCACAAGAAAAAGCAGAAGCGGTTTCTAAGGAAAAAGGAGCTGGCGAGATTGACAAAATTACCTTTGGTCGTTATCAAGACAAACCAATCTGGGAAGTCAAGTCAGGCTCTGATTTTTATCTAGTAGATTTTGAAACAGGAGCATTGGTCAATAAGGAGGGCCTATGAAACTATCCAACCGTGTTTTAGAAATGGAAGAAAGTGTCACTTTAGCTAGTGATGCGAGAGCAAAAAAATTAAAAGCTCAAGGTAAGGATGTCCTTTTCTTGACCTTGGGACAACCAGATTTTCACACTCCTGAAAATATTCAGGATGCAGCAGTTAAAGCTATTCGAGAAGGACAGGCTTCCTTCTATACAGTAGCTTCAGGCCTACCAGAATTAAAAGCTGCAGTAAACACCTACTTCGAGCGCTACTATGGCTATTCTGTCGCAAGTAACGAGGTTACCTTTGCTACAGGTGCCAAGTTCTCCCTCTATACTTTCTTTATGGCTGTAATTAATCCTTTAGATGAGGTTATTATTCCAACTCCATACTGGGTTAGTTATGGAGACCAGGTCAAGATGGCAGAAGGCGTTCCCGTCTTTGTTCCTGCTAAGGAAGACAACCACTTTAAGGTAACTGTAGAGCAGTTAGAAGCAGTTCGCACTGATAAGACCAAGGTTTTGGTTCTCAATTCACCATCTAATCCGACTGGTATGATCTATACTCGTGAAGAATTACTAGCTATCGGAAATTGGGCAGTTGAGCATGACATTCTGATCTTAGCAGATGATATATACGGTCGCCTTGTTTATAATGGAAATGAATTTGTTCCAATCTCAAGTCTATCAGAAGCAATTCGTAAGCAAACCATTGTTATCAACGGTGTATCTAAGGCCTATGCCATGACGGGTTGGCGAGTTGGTTATGCGGTAGGTGATCCAGAAATCATTGCTGCTATGAGCAAATTGACAGGTCAAACAACTTCTAACCTAACTGCTGTTTCACAATATGCAACCATCGAAGCCCTAACTGGACCGCAAGATTCTGTGGAAATTATGCGTCAAGCATTTGAAGAACGTCTCAATACCATCTATCCACTCTTGTGTGAAGTCCCTGGTTTTGAAGTCGTTAAGCCACAAGGAGCCTTCTATCTCTTTCCAAATGTTAAAAAAGCCATGGAGATGAAAGGTTATACGGATGTGACTGACTTTACAACAGCTATTCTTGAGGAAGTTGGTTTGGCACTCATAACAGGAGCTGGCTTTGGAGCGCCAGAAAATGTCCGTCTCAGCTATGCGACAGACCTAGACACGCTTAAAGAAGCAGTTAAACGCTTGAAAGCATTTATGGAAAAATAAAAGAAAAAGAAAAGGAAAAATAATGACAAAACGTGTAACGATTATTGATGTAAAAGACTATGTTGGTCAGGAAGTGACGATTGGCGCTTGGGTTGCCAACAAATCAGGAAAAGGGAAAATCGCCTTCTTGCAATTGCGTGATGGAACAGCCTTCTTCCAAGGTGTGGCTTTTAAACCAAACTTTGTAGAAAAATTTGGTGATGAAGTGGGACTTGAGAAGTTTGATGTTATCAAACGCTTGAGCCAAGAAACGTCTGTCTATGTGACAGGTATTGTCAAAGAAGACGAACGTTCTAAGTTTGGCTATGAGTTGGACATTACAGACATCGAAGTGATTGGTGAATCTCAAGATTACCCAATTACACCAAAAGAACACGGAACAGACTTCTTGATGGACAACCGTCACTTATGGCTCCGTTCTCGTAAGCAAGTAGCGGTGATGCAAATTCGTAACGCTATCATCTATGCAACATATGAGTTCTTTGACAAGAACGGTTTCATGAAGTTTGATAGCCCAATTCTTTCAGGAAATGCGGCAGAAGATTCAACAGAACTTTTTGAAACAGACTACTTCGGCACGCCAGCCTACTTGAGCCAATCAGGTCAGCTTTACCTAGAAGCAGGCGCTATGGCCCTTGGTCGTGTCTTTGACTTTGGTCCAGTATTCCGTGCTGAAAAATCAAAAACACGCCGTCACTTGACTGAGTTCTGGATGATGGATGCTGAGTACTCATATTTGACACACGATGAGTCACTTGACTTGCAAGAAGCTTATGTAAAAGCTCTTCTTCAAGGTGTTCTTGACCGTGCGCCTCAAGCTTTGGAAACCTTGGAACGTGATACAGAACTCTTGAAACGCTACATTGCAGAGCCCTTCAAACGTATCACTTACGATCAAGCCATTGACCTCTTGCAAGAGCATGAGAATGATGAAGATGCTGACTATGAGCATCTTGAGCATGGAGATGACTTTGGTTCACCACACGAAACTTGGATTTCAAACCACTTTGGTGTGCCAACATTTGTCATGAACTATCCAGCAGCCATCAAGGCCTTCTACATGAAACCAGTTCCTGGAAATCCAGAGCGCGTGCTTTGTGCAGACTTGCTTGCACCAGAAGGCTACGGAGAAATCATTGGTGGCTCTATGCGTGAGGAAGACTACGATGCCCTTGTTGCTAAGATGGATGAACTTGGCATGGATCGTACAGAGTATGAATTTTACCTTGACCTTCGTAAATACGGTACAGTCCCACACGGAGGATTTGGTATCGGTATCGAGCGTATGGTAACCTTCGCAGCAGGAACAAAACACATCCGTGAAGCTATCCCATTCCCACGTATGTTGCATCGTATCAAACCATAAGAATAGAAAAACGCCCATGTGGCGTTTTTTTCTATATAAAGCTCTAGAAACGAAAGGAAATATTATTAGGTATAGTGGATTGAAATAAGACATGAACAGAGAGCTTAGGAAAGTCAAATTAATTTCTAGAAATGTTTTAGAATCTGTAGCGCACTATTTTAGGTTCAATCTACTATATTCAAAATCTTTATAATATGCCGTTTTCGTGAAAATCTTTACTTCTTTTTCCTATAAAATTGAGTTTTTGATAGAAACATATTATTAGTTGTTTAGAATAGAATTTCGTATCTTAGTACATTGATCTTATTGTTTAAAAACTGATGTATGTACTATTTTCTTCAAGGGAGTATCAGATTGAAACCATAAATATATATAAGCATGAAACTTGAATTAATAATAGTGGCATGATACAATATTAAGTGATATTGATAATTATTGGGCAACCCTTTTTAAAATGATAATCCCTTAATATTGCTAAAAAATTTAAGGGGGGGGGGGCTTTTTATTTGTCTGGATATTTCAATTCAATATTAAAAAAGTATGCATAAAGGAGGTTGTGACTCTAAATGAAGGGTAAACAACAAGATTTTAGAACGGAAAAGTATATTCGTTACGGTATTCGTAAATACAGTTTTGGAGCAGCATCAGTAGCGATTGCGGCTGGTTTAATGTTCTTAGGAAATGGAGCAGTATCCGCAACTGAACAAAATCCAGTTTCAGACTCTAAAGAAAATATTCAAAAAGTAGAAAATTCTTCTCCAGAATTAGGAGAAAGTAATATCCAGTTGGTTGATATGACAACTGAAACGCCCAAGAAAGAAGAAGTTAAAGTAAATAAGTCACTTCTTGAAGCAAGTATTGCTACTTTAGAATCTAAACTTTCAACTGCTAAGTATGCGAATGCCTCAGTTGTGGCTAATGCCCGTGAAGCCTTAGCTACTGCAAAAGCTGTTTTGGCAAATGAAGCTGCCAAGCAAGAAGAGATAAATGTTCAAAAAGAGATTCTTTCTTCATTGAAAACAGTTGTAACTGAATCAAATAAACTTGGATTAGAGAAAGAACAGGCTGATAAAGATAAGGCAGCCAAAGAAGAAGCAGAAAGAAACGCTACACCAACAGAAAAAGCTCTTTCAGAAGCTAAATCGGCACTCGATAAAGTTTCATCAGAAGCAGATGTAACCAATACACTTGCGGTTACAGAGCTTCGTAAGAAGGAAGTAGCAGAAGAGAATCGAGTTGCAATTGAAGCAGCGGTAGCCAAGAACAAAGCTGTACTTGATGAATCAAAAATGCTTTTAGCTGACAAGAGTGTCACAAAGGAACAAGTAGATGCCCAATTAGCTCGTTTAAATGAATCAATTCTTGCAGTTTACAGTGAACTGAAAAAAGCAGGAATTGGTCGTGATGGTAAATTTGAAGTGGCCTTAGCTGATGTAGCTGAAAAAGTGGATGAAGCACCATTATCTGAAGAAGAACAAGCTAATCACTGGAAAAAATATGCTGAAAAAAATACAGAACGTTTAAAACACCAAATTAAATGGTTCGATATTACAAGTAAAAATGCAGTAGTAGAAAACCTTGATGAAGGTGGGAAACTAAAAGTAGGAACGAAGTTTAAACAAGAACTTACTCCTGGATATGTTGTGGAAATGGAAGTCACAGCACTTAAACCATTTAACTCAACAGACGTTTATAAAGAACGTGGAGGAGCAGGATATGATCCAGATGCTAAAAACGTTTATAAAGATGGTACACCAGCAGAAGTAAAAGTAGTTCGTCAAGGTGGATATTCTGTAGCGAAAACAAATGGAATTGATACAGGCGGAACAACAGTAATCCAATCTGTAAAAAATGGAGCAAACGTTGGGGTAGAATTTAAAGTTAAAGCGACTTTAAATGGTAAAGAAGTACCAGCGAACGTTGTATTCGCAACAGGGGAAGAAGCGGGATCATCTGAGATTGAAATCTACAAAACAGATGGAGATGGCTTCGAATTAGTTACTGAATTATCGAATACAAACTACCGAGTGCCAACTGCACGTTCTTATACTGCAGAATCTTATGATAACCGTTATAACTTAAGTCCAGTAGGAAATGGTCAAGGTCGTCAATTAGGGCAATCTTACACTATCGAAGGTTCAGGAAAAGATGCTTTTAAACCATTCATCGCTGATAAAGCAAAAGGATTCCGTTCAACAGAAATTACAGAAGAGACAGTATCGACTGTAACAGACACAGATGGAACAGTTTATAGTGATGGGTTAGGAACACAAGTATTTGGACCAGCGGTTACTCACCGTGACTCTGGTATGTCTACACCAGTTGTTTTAACACGTAATGCTAAAAACCTAGGAGTTTATATCCTATCAAGTGGTCAACAAGGGGCTATGTTCGGTTTCATGGTATTAGATGAAGGAGATGCTCCAGCTTCATATGGTAAAGTAGCACATGCTATTGCAAAAGGAAATGGTGTAAAACAACCATATTTGGGTTCTAATGCTCCAGATGTTGATATTCGTACTGAAAAGATTACAAAAGAAAATGCCTTTAAGTATGATGATGAAAATGGTGAAGGCGGAGATGAAGGCGCTCGTCAGTTAATGGGTGATAAAGTAATTGCCACTGAAAAAGGTGATAACTACAAACTGAAAAAAGTTAATGATGGAATTTATGAGATGACTGTAGATGCCCATCTAGACGGCGGTGATCCAGCATGGGTTAACGGATGGATTGACTTTAATAATAATGGTAAATTTGATGAGAATGAAGCAGCCGGAGCCGTTAAAGTTACTAGTGATGGAGAAGTGACATTAAGGTGGAATACTCCTGTTCAAAACTTAGATGTAACTGCGACTAAATTAGCTACTCGTCTACGTATCGCAAATGATGGAGCTGATGTTAAAGAAGCGACTGGAATTGCTTACTCTGGAGAAGTTGAAGATTTTGAAATTCAACAAACAATCCCGCCTCGTGGTTCTAAAGAGACAACTATTGATATTCAAGGAGCTACGCAACGAGCTAATATTAAATTTAATGCATACGGGCATAAAGCTTATGATTTGGATACTGACTCTAAAATTGATGAAGAAGTTAAACCACAAATTGTAAAACCTGATGGAAGTATTGTGACAGATGCAGAATTAGTAGATGGTTATTATGTTGTTCCGGGTCAAGGGAAATATAAAATAACAGCTAATGGTAAGGATGTTGATGTAGAATTTGTACCAGAGGATAGTTTTGTTGGAGATGCAGATGGAATTACGATTCGTCGTACAGATATCAATGGCGAAACAACAGGATGGGGTAAAAATGGGAAGACAATCATTAATGGAGAAGGAGAAAACGAAGATAAATTAGTTCCAATTAGTGAGCAAGTTGCACCTGAAGGTTCTATTGAGAAAGGAACAATGGATGGACGTTATATCCCACGTGTTATGAAGCGTGAGATTATTGGAAAGACAGAAGTCTCAAATGATGTTCAAGGATCTAAACAACACAAAACACCGGAATTTAAAGATACAGCTGGCAATAAGATTTCACCTTCTGCTGAGTTCCCAGTTAAATTAGTAGATCCAGCTACCAATCAACCTACTGATACAACTACAATTGATGCGAAAAAAGATGGTAAAAAAATAGGGGAATACACTATTACCCCTTCTACTGGTGAAATAGTCTTCACACCGAACAAAGATTTTACAGGAACACCGGATCCAGTAACTGTATCGTTTGATGGTAAAGTCGGGGTTGATAAAGATGGTCGTCCTGTAACCTCAACAGGTACTTCTCAGTACCAACCTACTGTTAAACCAGTAACTCCAACAGCTGAAAATGGTGAAACAACTAAACCTCAAGGTGAAACACAGGAAAAAGAAATTACTTTTACAGCTGGTAAGGCAACAGTTACTTATTTAGATAAAAATGATGAGACAGTTGAAGTTGAAAAATCAGTGCCAATGAATACTGCTGGTTATACTTTACTTGCAGAGGATGGTGTGACACCAGCGACAGAAGTGCCAGCTCGTAAACCTGATGGTACTGAAATTGGTAAATTTACACTTAAAGTTGTAGACGGAAAACCGATAGCAGTATTTATACCAAGAGATAAAACTTATGTTGGAGATGTGCTTCCAGTTAAGATTCAAGGTGAAGATGAAAATGGAACAAAAGTAACAGCTACATATACTCCACACATTACACCAGTGGCTCCAACGGCACAACCTGGGGAGTCTATTGCTGTACAAGGAGCGACACAAAAAGGAGCACCAATATTTACTCCTGGTTCAGAAAATGCTCCAATGAAACCTGAGACAATAAAATTATTAAATGATGCAGGAGAAGAAGCAGATGAGTTACCAGCAAAAGATAAAAAAGGAAAAGTTGTTGGTACTTACACACTAGATAAAACTACAGGTGAAGTAATCTTTACACCGACAGATAAAACATTTGTTGGTAAAGTGTTATCAGCTCGTGTTCAAATGGCCGATTCAAATGGAACAAAAGTGGAAGCAACATACACACCCAAAATTGTGCCAGTAGAGCCTAAAGGAACTGCAGCAGAATCTTCTAAAACTCAAGGTCTTGTTCAACAAGGAACAGTATCATTTGCCCCAGGAAAAGCTACTGTAGGAGATAAAGAAGAAACAGTTGCACTTAAAGAAAATAGTGCCCGTTTAGTTGGAGTGGATGGTCAAGTTTTGGCGCCTGATGCAAAACTGGATGTATTTGCAGAAGATGGTAAGAAAATAGGTGAATATACAATAGATCCAACTACTAATACAGTAACATATACACCGACAGATAAAACTTATACAGGTGAAGTTCCACCGGCTGTAGTTCGTGCAGAAGATGTAAATGGAAGTACTGCAGAAACTACATATACACCTAATATTATTCCAGTAGTACCAACAGCAACTCCTGCTGAATCCACTGGTATTCAAGGGGCTATTCAAACAGGAACAGTTGCGTTTAAAGAAGGTAACCCAGTTATTCCTATTAAAGCTAACTCAGCTGTATTACTTGATAAAGAAGGTAACCCAGTAGCGCCTGGAACTCCAGTAGATGCAGTAGAAGAAACTGGTAAAAAAGTCGGGGAATACACAATTGACCTAGCAACTAACAAAGTAACCTTCACGCCAACTAATAAATCTTATATCGGGAAAGTTCAACCAGCAAAAGTACAAGCTGAAGATGAAAATGGAACAAAAGTTTCAACGACTTACACACCAACAATCGTAGGCGTAGCCCCAACAGCTAAAGAATCAGCGACAGTTGGTAAGCAAGGTCAAGCGCAAACGTCACAAATTGTTTTTGACACCCCTGATACAGATGCTACAACATTGAACTTCGCTAAAGGAGAAACATCTGAGGTATTAGGTGAAGATGGTCAACCAAAATCAGTAGCTCTTGATAAGAGTACTTTGACACTTCTTGATGCGAACGGAAATTCTGTAACCACAGTTACGGTTGATGGTGAAGGAACTTACACTCTTGATAAAACAACTAATGTCATTACATTCCAACCAACTGAAGAATTCACAGGCAAAGCTACACCAGTGCGTGTGCAAATTGCAGATGTCAACGGTACTACTGTAACAACTAATTACACTCCAACTGTTGTTGCTGAAGATGGAACGGTCATTGTTGAGTATAAGGATGAAGAGGGTAATATTATCTCTCCTTCAACAACTCCAGTAAACAACGAAAAAGTGACGACTCCATTTACAACTGAGCCAAAAGAAATTCCTGGTTACACTCTTGTTAAAGTGGAAACAACAAATGGTATGGTTGATGAAGCTACTAAGAAGGTTTCAGGCAAAGTTACAAATGAGCCAACTACTGTGACATATACTTATAGAAAGGATGTTCAAACAGCAACTATTTCTTATTATGATGTGTCAACTGGTGCAGAAGTTGCGATAGATTCAGCTAAAGTTCCAGCAGCAGCTGTTGAGACAGTAGAGGGTGTTTATAGAGGAACTATCGACTTTGTTCATCGTGAAAAAGCAATTGCAGCTCTTGAAAAAGCTGGCTATACGTTAGTAGAAGATGGTTTCGTTGCAGCAAGGACAGCTGATAAGCTTTTTGATAACGACACAGCGGTGAATCAAAACTTCACGGTAACAGTTAAACAACGTGTGGAACCAGTGACTCCAAATGATGAGAAACCTGTTCCAGGACAACCCGTGAATCCAGAAAATCCAAACTCACCTGTATGGCCAAGTACTGCAGAAAATCTTGAGTTAACTAAGACAGTTACTCGTACAATCAAGTACCGCTACAACGATGAAAATGGTAAAGAAGTAACAGCTGATAAAGTTCAAACAGTAACCTTCACACGTAGCGCAAGCATTAACTTGGTAACAGGAAATGTGGAATACACTGACTGGTCAGCAGCACAAACGCTTGAGGCAGTAGTTTCTCCAGAAGTACCTAATTATACTTATGATAAGAAAACTATTCCAAGCCTTGAGGTAACAAACGAGTCAACTGATAGTACAGTGTACGTTATCTATACACCAGTAGCACCAACTACAACACCTGCTACATCAACTGATATCCAAGGTAAGACACAGACAGGTACTCCAACATATAAACATGCTGACGGAACTGAGTTGAAACCAACAACAGATAATCCAGCTAAGTTCGTTGGAACTGAGGAAACAACTATCCCAGCTACTAAGGATGGTAAGACAGTTGGTACATATACAATCGATCCAACTGGTACAGTAACCTTCACACCAAATAAAGACTTCGTTGGCACACCAGATCCAGCTAAAGTAGTTGTAACAGATCTTACAAATGGTACAACTGTTGAGTCAAGTTACACTCCAACTGTAACCCCAGTTACACCAACAGGTGTGGATACAGGTTCTACAGGTCCTAAGAACACTCCTCAATCTGGTACACCAACATTTGTACCTGGTCATAAAGATGTACCAATGGACAATAATGTTCCTGCTAGATTTGAAGATGGTACAACAAGTAAAACAGTTCCAAACGAAGGAACGTATACTGTTGATGCAACAGGTAAGTTAACCTTCACACCAAATAAAGATTTCGTTGGAACTGCAACAGGAGTAACTATTGTACGTAAGGATACTAATGGCACTGTAGCGAAAGCTAAGTATACACCAACTGTTTATGAAGTGAAGTCTGATATACAAGTTGCAACTGTAACTTACAAAGATACTAACGGAACAATTCTTGGTGAAGTGGATATCCTTCAAGGTGATTCTGGTTCTGAAATGAACTACTCTACTGCAGAACGTATCAACGCACTGAAAAAACTTGGCTACGAACTTGTGTCTGATGAGTTTACAAAAGCTGATGGCAGCAAGCAATCATTTGATAATGATACAAAAGCTATTCAAAAATTTGTTGTTACTGTTCAACCACGCCTTGTTCCAGTTATTCCAAGTGATGTGACACCAGTTCCAGGTCAACCAATTGATCCAGAGGATCCAAACTCACCAGTATGGCCTGAAAGCGTTAAGGAATTGACAACTTCAGAAGAAGTAACTCGTACAATTACTTATGTTGATGGAGATGGTAAAGAGGTTACTACTTCTGTGACTTCATCAGTTAAATTTACTCGTGATGCTAAGGTGAACTTGGTGACAGGTGAAGTTACTTACGGCGAATGGAAAGAAGCTACAACTGATGTTCTTTCTGGTAATAAACTTCCATTTGTTAAAGGTTATATTGCAGTAAGTGGAGATATTGAGGCATCTACCAAGGATCAAACTGTTAAGGCTGAAGACAAAGATATCATTCAAAAAGTTGTCTATAAGAAACTTGGAGCCTGGATTCCAAACGTGCCAGGACAAACGAATCCTCCACGTATTGATTATCCAAATGATCCAAACGGTGATCCAACTAAACCGGGTGTACCAACAGAAGATATTGTAATTCCTTATGTTCCCGGTTACATTCCAAGAGATAAAGATGGAAATCCGTTGAAACCAGTTGATCCAGAAGATCCAACTAAAGGTTATGTGCCACCAACATTACCAACTGATCCGAGTCAAGATACTCCAATCAACTATACTAAGATTACAACGTCTTATGTGACAGTTGATTCAAATGGTAAAGAAGTATCTATTCCAAATTATCCAAGAGAAGACGGCGAACAACCTAAGAAAGATATCCCAGGTTACCGCTTCGTAGAAACGAAGAAACTGCCAAATGGAGATACAGAACACGTCTACGAAAAAGTAAATACATTCTTCAAAGATAAAGAAGGCAATGAGATTCCGAACTATCCAAGTGAGCCGGGCACAGTAGATAAGAAAGACATTCCAGAGTACAGATTCGTAGAAACGAAGAAACTGCCAAATGGAGATACAGAACACGTCTACGAAAAAGTAAATACATTCTTCAAAGATAAAGAAGGCAATGAGATTCCGAACTATCCAAGTGAGCCGGGCACAGTAGATAAGAAAGACATTCCAGAATACAGATTCGTAGAAACGAAGAAACTGCCAAATGGAGATACAGAACATGTTTACGAAAAAGTGAATACATTCTTCAAAGATAAAGAAGGTAATGAGATTCCGAACTATCCAAGTGAGCCGGGCACAGTAGATAAGAAAGACATCCCAGAATACAGATTCGTAGAAACGAAGAAACTACCAAATGGAGATGTAGAGCATGTCTATGAAAAAGTAACACCACCAGCTCCAACACCTTCACCTGTTCCTCAACCAAATCCAGGTAAGCAAAATACAACTACTTGGACTGATGAGAATGGAAATCCATTGAAACCAACTGAGCCAGGTTCTAAAGAATCGGGAACAATTCCAGGTTACGAATATGTGAAGACTGTGACAGGTTCAAATGGAAATATCAGACATATCTTCCGCAAAGTTGAGATGCCAACTCCAACACCGGTTGAACCAGTACAACCAGTTTCTCCACAAGAGCCAGAGACCCCAGAGCAACCAGTGACTTCGGAAATGCCAACAGTACCTGAGCAACCAAAACAACCAACAACACCTAAATATGTTGATGGTCAAAAAGAATTGCCAAATACTGGTACAGAAGCTAACGCTAGTCTTGCAGCACTTGGACTTTTTGGAGCCCTTAGTGGATTTGGACTTCTTTCTCGCAAGAAAAAAGAAGACTAAAAACTCATAGTTTTTGAGAAGATGATTCGTCATCTTCTTTTTTTATTTCAGAGTTTTTACTTGCGTAAAAAATTTTTTTCTAGTATAATAGTTTATTGTGAGCGAACCTCACTTACCCCTTGCAAAGTCTTGGGGTCATTAGACCAAAAGGAGGAACATATCAATGGCTAAATACGAAATTCTTTATATCATTCGTCCAAACATTGAAGAAGAAGCTAAAAACGCTTTGGTAGCACGTTTTGACTCTATTTTGACTGACAACGGTGCAACTGTTGTTGAATCAAAATCTTGGGAAAAACGTCGTCTTGCATACGAAATCAAAGATTTCCGTGAAGGACTTTACCACATCGTTAACGTTGAAGCAAACGACGACGTAGCTCTTAAAGAGTTTGACCGTCTTTCAAAAATCAACGCTGACATTCTTCGTCACATGATCGTCAAAACTGACGCGTAAGAAGGTAAACTATGATTAACAATGTTGTACTTGTAGGGCGTATGACACGTGACGCTGAGTTGCGTTATACCCCATCAAATGTAGCAGTTGCGACTTTTACTCTTGCAGTAAACCGTACATTTAAGAGTCAAAATGGCGAACGTGAGGCTGATTTTATCAATGTCGTTATGTGGCGCCAACAGGCTGAAAATCTTGCTAACTGGGCTAAAAAAGGCTCACTTATCGGGGTGACTGGTCGTATCCAGACTCGTAGTTACGATAATCAGCAAGGACAACGTGTCTACGTGACAGAGGTCGTGGCTGAGAATTTCCAAATGTTGGAAAGCCGTAGTGTGCGTGAGGGACACACAGGTGGAGCTTACTCTGCACCAACTGCAAACTATTCAGCACCTACAAATTCAGTACCAGACTTTTCACGTGATGAAAATCCATTTGGAGCAACAAATCCATTGGATATTTCAGATGATGATTTACCATTCTAATGGACAACTAAAATTATAAAGGAGAAAAAACATGGCTCAACAACGTCGTGGCGGATTCAAACGCCGTAAAAAAGTTGATTACATCGCAGCAAACAAAATTGAATATGTTGATTACAAAGATACTGAGCTTCTTAGCCGTTTCGTTTCAGAACGTGGGAAAATCCTTCCACGTCGTGTAACAGGAACTTCAGCTAAAAACCAACGTAAAGTAACAACAGCTATCAAACGCGCTCGCGTAATGGCTTTGATGCCTTTCGTAAACGAAGATTAAAGAAAAGACCCGGTTGGGTCTTTTTTTCACGAGCCTTGAAATGAGAGAGCGAGTTTGGGTCCAGCGGACCTCTTTTTCATGAGCTAGAAAACAAGAAAGCGAATTAAGACCCCGACGGGTCTTTTTTTCACGAGTTCTGGAATGAGAAGTAGAGTTGAGTTCCGAGTGGAGCTCTTTTTCAGACCTGGTTGGGTCTTTTTTCACGAGATAGTTTTTTTCTGACCTTGGCGTGCTATAATGGTAATAAAAAGAGTAAAGGTGGGTAAGTCAAAGATGAATTGTACGATTAGAAATATGATTAAGTCTGATATTGAATCCTTATCTCATGGATTTATGAATCAAGGTTGGCCTGGTAGAGAGGAAATTTTGGCTAGATATTTTCTGGAACAGGAAAGTGGGGAGAGAGAAGTCTTAGTTGCAGAGATTGATGGTGCTGTAGCGGGGTACGTTACCATTTTGCCCTCTGCTAAACATGGTCCTTTTGCAGAAGTCTATCCAGAATTATCAGATTTTAATGTGTTTGGGTCTTTTCGAAATCAAGGGATTGGGAATCAACTGCTAGAAGAAGCAGAAAAACGAGTCAAGTTTGTTTCGAGTAAGGTCACTCTTGGTGTAGGTTTGCACTTAGGCTATGGCCCTGCCCAGAGATTGTATATCAGACGGGGCTACATTCCAGATGGAACAGGTGTCTGGTATAGAAATCAACCCTTGGAAATAAATGCAACTAGCCAAAATAATGATGATTTGGTTTTGTATCTAGTAAAGGAATTCGGATAAGAGACAAGGATTTTATTGGGGATGTGGGATTTCTCTACTTTATGGTATAATGGAAAGAGTTAGATTGAAAGAGGTAGTGAGATGGATGCGAAATTAAGATATAAGGCAAAGAAAATCAAGATTGTCTTTTTTGATATTGATGATACATTGCGGAATTCAAAGACAGGTTTTATTCCAGCTTCAATCCCAACTGTTTTTAAGCAATTACGTGAGAAAGGAATTTTGACAGGTATTGCTTCTGGACGAGGGATTTTTGGTGTTGTACCAGAGATTCGTGAACTCAAGCCTGACTTTTTTGTGACCTTGAATGGGGCTTATATTGAAGATAAAAAAGGTCAGGTTATTTATCAACATCAGATTGAGAAGTCAGATGTTGAGGAGTATATTTCTTGGGCTAAGGAAGAAGGAATTGAGTATGGCTTGGTTGGGAGTAATGATGCCAAGTTGTCGATTCGCACCGATATGATTAGTGAGGCTATCAATCCGATTTATCCAAACTTGGACGTGGATCCTGACTTCCATGAAAAAGAAGATATCTATCAGATGTGGACTTTTGAAGATAAGGGTGATGACTTGAGTTTGCCTGATAGTCTCTCAGACAAACTTCGCATGGTTCGTTGGCATGAGCATTCGTCTGACATTGTGCCGATTTCAGGCTCTAAGGCGACGGGTGTGGAAAAGGTTGTGGAACACCTAGGCTTGAAACCAGAGAACGTCATGGTCTTTGGAGATGGGCTGAATGACTTGGAACTCTTTGATTACGCTGGAATCAGCATTACCATGGGAATTTCTCATGAAAATATCAAAGAAAAAGCAGATTATATAACAAAAACATTAGAAGAAGATGGCATTTTTGATGCCTTAGAAGGATTTGGTATGGTAGAAAAAGAATTGCATTTTCCACAAGTAGACATTGAAACAGCAGAAGGTCCTCTTGCGACCATTAAGACCAATCACGGAGACTTGCGTATCAAGCTCTTCCCTGAACATGCTCCTAAAACAGTAGCTAACTTTGTAGCTCTTTCTAAAGATGGCTACTATGATGGAGTCATTTTCCACCGTATTATCAAGGACTTTATGATCCAAGGTGGAGACCCAACTGGAACTGGTATGGGTGGCGAGTCAATCTACGGCGAATCATTTGAGGATGAATTCTCAGAAGAACTTTACAATATCCGTGGTGCCCTTTCTATGGCTAATGCCGGTCCAAATACCAATGGTAGTCAGTTCTTTATCGTCCAAAACCAACACCTGCCTTATTCTAAGAAAGAAATTGCTCGTGGTGGTTGGCCAGAACCGATTGCGGAAATCTATGCCAACCAAGGTGGAACTCCTCACCTAGACCGCCGTCACACTGTATTTGGTCAGTTAGCTGATGAAGCATCTTACGCTGTCTTGGATGAAATTGCTGCTGTTGAGACAGGGGCTATGGACAAGCCAGTTGAAGATGTTGTGATTGAAACTATTGAAATTGAGGACTAAGATGAAAATCGGTGATAAGCTAAAGGGGCGTATTACAGGGATTCAGCCCTACGGTGCCTTTGTTGAACTAGAGACGGGTGATACGGGGCTGATTCACATTTCAGAGATTCGAACAGGATTTATTGAAAATATTCATGAAGCCCTGAAAGTCGATGAAGAGGTTCAAGTTCAGGTAGTAGATTTAGATGAATTTACAGGAAAAGCCAGTCTTTCTATCCGTACTTTGGAGGAAGAAAAGCACCAGTTTCCTAGACGGAGACGCTTTTCAAGCGACCGCTTTAACTACGGCTTTGCGCCTCTCAAACGAATGATGCCAATTTGGACCAAGGAAGCCCTTCAACATTTGAAGAAGCAGAAGAATTAGTTAGAAATCTATATTCTTTGTAATGTTAATATAAATTTGCTATAATAGGACCATGGAAGAAGAACAATTATTAAAATCAGGAGAGCGCATTAACCAGCTCTTTTCGACAGATATCAAAATCATTCAAAATAGAGAGGTTTTTAGCTATTCGGTGGATAGTGTTCTCTTGTCACGCTTTCCACGTTTTCCTAAGAAGGGCTTGATTGTGGATTTCTGCGCTGGGAATGGAGCAGTGGGGCTTTTTGCCAGTACTCGTACTCAGGCACAGATATTGGCTGTTGAGATTCAGGAGCGTTTGGCGGATATGGCTGAACGCTCTGTCCGTTTGAATGGATTAGAGGAGCAAATGCAGGTCATCTGTGATGATTTGAAAAATATGCCTGCTTACATTCAGGGGAGTAAGGTGGATATGATTTTGTGCAATCCGCCCTATTTCAAGGTGGATCCTCATTCCAATCTGAATGAGAGTGAACATTATCTCTTGGCGCGACATGAAATTACGACCAATTTGGAAGAAATCTGTCGTAGTGCCCAAAGTATTCTCAAATCCAATGGGCGTTTGGCCATGGTGCATCGTCCTGATCGCCTTTTGGATATCTTGGATATGTTGCAACGCCATAATCTAGCCCCTAAGCGCCTGCAGTTTGTTTATCCAAAGCGGGAAAAGGAAGCTAATATGCTCTTGATTGAAGCTATCAAGGATGGCTCAACGAGTGGTTTTAAGGTTTTACCACCTTTGATTGTCCACAATGATGATGGTTCCTATACGCCCGAACTTGAAGAGATTTATTATGGATCATAAGGCTTATATGTATGTGCTGGAGTGTCGTGATGGTTCCTATTATACCGGTTATACGACTGACGTGAGAAGACGCCTTGCTGTCCACAATAGTGGGAAAGGAGCCAAATATACGCGAACTCGCTTGCCAGTCAAGCTCATCTATGCTCAAGGTTTTGCCAGTAAGGAAGAAGCCATGTCAGCAGAAGCCCTGCTTAAGCGTAAAAAACGACCACAGAAGGAGCAATTTTTATCTGAAAATCAAGATAGAAATCTACTCATACTCAATGAAAATCAAAGAGAAAACTAGGAAGCTAGCCGTAGGTTGCTCAAAGCACTGCTTTGAGGTTGTAGATAAGACTGACGAAGTCAGCTCAAAACACTGTTTTGAGGTTGTGGATAGAACTGACGAAGTCAGTACCCATACCTACGGCAAGGCGAAGCTGACGTGGTTTAAATTTGATTTTCGAAGAGTATCAGTTATTTTGAAGAGTAGTGGGGAGCCCTTTGACTCCTCTTACTTTTGTCAAAAAGTGAAAAAAATGCTACAATAAAGAGAATAAACAAAATGAGGTATTATCATGTCTAAGATTCTAGTATTTGGTCATCAAAATCCAGATTCAGATGCCATCGGGTCATCTGTAGCCTTTGCCTACCTTGCAAAAGAAGCTTATGGTTTGGATACGGAAGCTGTTGCCCTTGGAACTCCAAATGAAGAAACAGCCTTTGTCTTGAACTATTTTGGTGTGGAAGCACCGCGCGTCATTACTTCTGCCAAAGCAGAAGGTGCAGAGCAAGTTATCTTGACTGACCACAATGAATTCCAACAATCTGTATCAGATATCGCTGAAGTAGAAGTTTACGGTGTTGTAGACCACCACCGTGTGGCTAACTTTGAGACTGCAAGCCCACTTTACATGCGTTTGGAACCAGTTGGATCAGCTTCTTCAATCGTTTACCGTATGTTCAAAGAACATGGTGTGGCTGTTCCTAAAGAGATTGCTGGTTTGATGCTTTCAGGTTTGATTTCAGATACCCTTCTTTTGAAATCACCAACAACACATCCAACAGATAAAGTTATTGCTCCTGAATTGGCTGAATTAGCTGGTGTCAACTTGGAAGAGTATGGTTTAGCTATGTTGAAAGCTGGTACAAACTTGGCTAGCAAATCTGCTGACGAATTGATTGACATCGATGCTAAGACTTTTGAACTCAACGGAAATAATGTCCGTGTTGCCCAAGTTAACACAGTTGATATCGCTGAAGTTTTGGAACGTCAAGCAGAAATTGAAGCTGCAATGCAAGCTGCCAACACAGCAAATGGCTACTCTGACTTTGTCTTGATGATTACAGATATCGTCAACTCAAACTCAGAAATCTTGGCTCTTGGTGCCAATATGGACAAGGTTGAAGCAGCCTTTAACTTCAAACTTGAAAATAATCATGCCTTCCTTGCTGGAGCCGTTTCACGTAAGAAACAAGTGGTACCTCAATTGACTGAAAGCTTTAATGCGTAAGATTTTGGGTGTCAGTTCAAAATCGGAAAGGCTAGTTTGACTTATATCGAAAGGAGTTTCGGCTCCTTTTTTTCTAGGAGTGAAGTATGTTAGAAAATGGCGATTTGATACTCAATGAAAATCAAAGAGCAAACTAGGAAGCTAGCCGCAAGCTGTACTTGAGTACGGTAAGGCGACGCTGACGTGGTTTGAATTTGATTTTCGAAGAGTATGATTTTTGTGAGAGATGAGTCGGATATGGGTCAGGCCATCCAGACTTCCACAGGCAACTATAGCCATGTTGCCATTTATTTGGATGGGATGATTTATCATGCTAGTGGAAAGGCGGGTGTTATCTGTCAAGAACCAGCAGACTTCTTTGAGTCCAATCACTTGTACGACCTCTATGTCTACTCAGAAATGGATATCCAGTCTGTCAAGGAGAGAGCTTGTAAGCATCTTGGAGCACCCTACAATGCTTCTTTCTATCCAGATGGAGTTGGTTTTTACTGTTCCCAGTATATAGCAGAAATCCTACCGATTTTTAAAACTATTCCCATGAAATTTGGAGATGGTGAGCAGGAGATTAGTGATTTTTGGAGGGAATATTATAGGGAGATTGGTCTGCCTGTGCCTCTAAACCAAGCTGGGACCAATCCTAGTCAGTTGGCAGCATCGCCTCTGTTAGAATGTAAAGAAAGGAATCTTCATGATTCAGATTTTTAATCCCTCTCGTTTGACGAGACAGTCATTTTTTAGAGAATTGATCCGCTATCTGGACCTGCATGAGGATGTTATTTTGCGAGAAATTAAGGCTCAATTTCCAGATGTTGCAGTTGATAAACTCATGGAAGAGTATATAAAGGTGGGCTTGATTTTACGAGAAAATAAGCGTTATTACCTCAATCTTCCTATGCTTGAGTCACTTGATAGTCTCGAACTGGATCAAGAGATTTTTGTCAAAGAAGATAGTCTGGTCTATCAAGCCTTGTTGGAGCAGAGTTTTGAGACAGAATTGCGCAATCAAACCAATGCAGCTATTTTAGTTGAAAAGACGGACTTTGCGCGAACAAAAATGACCTTGTCCAATTATTTCTACAAGGTCAAACATCAGTATCCTTTGACAGAAAAACAGCAGGAACTCTATGACATTTTGGGAGATGTTAATCCTGAGTACGCTCTCAAATATATGACGACTTTTTTGTTGAAATTTCTCAAAAAAGACCAACTGATGCAGAAACGCCGTGATATCTTTGTGGATAGTTTAGTGGTCTTGGGCTATATTGTCCAAAATGAAGATGGAAAGTATGAGTTGGCCGTCGATTTTGATAAGGAACGATTAACTTTCTACTTGGTCTGATTTCTTGTTTCTGAGCACATTGTTTGACTTCCCTTAGTATTCGGTATAAACTATATGTAACCGGTAACACATATCGGAATAAACTAAAGGAGACAATCATATGTCACTTGAAAACAAATTGGAACAAGCAACAGGCGCTATCAAAGAAGGATTTGGTAAGGTTACTGGGGATAGCAAGACAGAACTTGAAGGAGCTGTTGAAAAGACAGTTGCTAAGGCAAAAGAAGTAGTTGAAGATGCTAAAGGTGCTGTAGAAGGTGCCGTTGAAGGTTTGAAAAACGCTTTTAAATAAAGATAGAAAAAATCAAGGGTTTCGTTTCCCTTGATTTTTTTACGATCCTTATAAATAATTTTCTGCTACGGCGGCATCTCCAGGATAGGCTTCTTTTTTTCCTTGGACGATTTGGTAGCAATCGGCTCCCTTACCAGCAATAATAACTGCATCTAATTCGTGATTTGTGATAGCCATAGCTGCCTTAATGGCTTCTTGGCGATCCGCAATTTTTTTAACAGGATGATTGATGTAGCTACTGATTTCATCTGCAATGGCCATTGGGTCTTCATAGTTGGGGTCATCAGCAGTCAAAAAGACTTGGATCTCAGGGTGTTGATTGAGGAGGAGGCCAAAGTCCTTACGACGACTTTCTCCCTTGTTTCCTGTCGAACCCAGAACCAGAGCAATCTTTCCAGTTTGATGAGTTTCAACCACATTGATGAGTTTTTTCAGACTATCCCCATTGTGGGCATAGTCGATGAAGACCTTGGCTCCATTTTTCTGAGTAAGGACTTCCATACGACCAGGAACGCGGGTTGCAGCAATTCCTTTTTTGATGTCCTCAAGACTAGCTCCGAGACGGAGGCAAGCAAGTCCAGCAGCCACGGCATTTTCTTGGTTGAAGTGACCAATCAGTTGGATATCATAATCACCAGCCAGTTTCCCACTAGCTGAAAAGCTAAAGGCTTTAGAATTCTCGATTTGATTATTTGATTGGCTACCATAGAAATCATGGTCTTGATCTGCCACTTGTTCTTTCAAGACAGAAAAGTGGTCTATGTCACTGTTAACGATGACTGCTCGGCTATTTTCCATCAAGAGACGCTTGTGGTAGAAATAGTCTTCAAAGCTAGGGTGTTCAATCGGACCGATATGGTCTGGGCTGATATTGAGGAAAACTCCCACATCAAAGGTGAGACCATAGACACGTTTAACTAGATAGGCTTGACTGGATACCTCCATGATGAGGTGGGTGCGGTCATTTTGCACAGCTTGATTCATCATGTCAAAGAGGTCAATGCTCTCAGGAGTTGTCAATGCTGATTTAAAGAAAGTTTTGCCATCTAGAGTTGTGTTCATGGTCGACAACATAGCAGGTCGATGCCCTTGAGACAAAATGTTATAGGCGAAATAGGCTGCTGTTGTCTTACCCTTAGTACCAGTAAAGGCAAGGAGTTTAAGTTTTTTCTGTGGATTGCCATAAAACTCCATGGCAATCAAACTCATGGCTTTCTTGATATCGCTGACGATAATGGCAGGAATACCAATCTCATAGTCCTTTTCAGCCACATACCAACCGAGTCCTTGAGAGATGGCTGAAAGCAGAAATTCCTTCTTAAAGGCAGCACCTTTGACGAAAAAGAGACTCTTTTCTTTGGCCTTGCGGCTGTCATAGCAGATGGTGTCAAAGATGACATTGTTGTAGTTGTAGTGATAGTGTCCTTGGTCGATAATCTCGCGGAAGAGACCATCTTTCTTTAATATATCTAATACGGTTTCAATCTTTATCATACTTTCTATTGTAAACCGAAAGTCGCAAATTTACAAGTGACAAGGAAAAGTTTATAATGGAAGGTGAGGAGTTTTTCCTAGTTATCAAAATTGAATGAGGAATCTATGTCGCACGAAAACAATCACCAGCAAGCCCAGATGTTACGGGGGACTGCTTGGTTAACGGCTAGTAACTTTATCAGTCGCCTGCTTGGGGCCATCTATATTATCCCTTGGTATATCTGGATGGGGTCTTATGCGGCTACGGCCAATGGTCTCTTTACCATGGGTTACAATATCTATGCCTGGTTCTTGCTGGTGTCAACAGCAGGGATTCCAGTTGCAGTGGCCAAGCAAGTGGCCAAGTACAATACCATGCGAGAAGAAGAGCATAGCTTTGCCCTGATTCGGAGCTTTTTGGGATTTATGACGGGACTAGGTCTGGTCTTTGCTCTGGTCTTGTATGTATTTGCTCCTTGGCTAGCAGACTTGTCTGGCGTGGGCAAAGACTTGATACCGATCATGCAAAGCTTGGCTTGGGGAGTCTTGATTTTCCCATCTATGAGTGTTATCCGAGGATTTTTCCAAGGGATGAATAACCTCAAACCTTATGCCATGAGCCAAATCGCTGAGCAGGTCATTCGTGTTATCTGGATGCTTCTAGCAACCTTTATCATTATGAAGCTCGGTTCAGGAGATTACCTAGCAGCCGTTACCCAATCGACCTTTGCGGCCTTTGTCGGTATGGTAGCCAGTTTTGCAGTTTTGGTCTATTTCCTTGCTCAAGAAGGGTTACTCAAAAGAGTCTTTGAAACGAGGGATAAGATTAACAGCAATCGTCTCTTGGTCGATACCATTAAGGAAGCTATTCCTTTTATCTTGACTGGTTCGGCTATTCAGCTTTTCCAAATCTTGGACCAAAATACCTTTATCAATAGCATGAAGTGGTTTAGCAACTACAGTAATGAAGACTTAATTGTCATGTTTTCTTATTTTTCTGCCAATCCAAATAAAATCACGATGATTTTGATTTCTGTAGGGGTTTCAATTGGGGGTGTCGGTTTACCACTCTTGACTGAAAACTATGTCAAGGGGGACTTGAAGGCAGCTTCTCGTCTTGTTCAGGACAGCATTACCATGCTTTTTGTATTCCTACTACCAGCAACGGTTGGAGTGGTTATGGTAGGAGAACCTCTTTATACGGTTTTCTATGGCAAGCCAGATAGTTTGGCTATGGGCTTGTTTGTCTTTGCAGTTTTGCAGTCTACTATTTTAGGCTTGTACATGGTCTTGTCTCCAATGCTTCAGGCCATGTTCCGCAACCGCAAGGCCGTTCTCTATTTTATCTATGGTTCCATTGCCAAACTAGTCTTGCAAATACCTACCATCGCCCTCTTCCACAGTTATGGTCCTTTGATTTCCACTACAATCGGCCTCATTATTCCTAATGTCTTGATGTATCGGGACATTTGTCAAGTAACTGGTGTCAAGCGCAAGGTGATTTTGAAGCGAACCATTTTAATCAGTTTGTTGACCCTTGTTATGTTCATCGGTGTAGGTGCCATCCAGTGGATACTTGGATTTGTCTTCCAACCAAGTGGACGTTTGTGGAGCTTTCTTTATGTAGCTCTTGTTGGTGCCATGGGTGGAGGAGTATATGGGGTCATGAGTCTCCGTACTCGTTTATTGGATAAGGTGATTGGAAAAGCCCAAGCAGATCGCCTGCGAGCAAAATTAAAAATTTCTTAAAAAAATAATTTATAAATAAAATGAATAAGTTGAGTTTTTTAAAAATCAAAACACTCTCTTATTCATTTTTTATTGTTAGAATTGGATATGAAATGTAAAACAGAGAATAAATAACGAAAGTAATTGAATTTTATGTCAAAAAACACTTGACTAAAAAGTAGTTAGTTTGTATAATAAAACAAATATTTAAATCAGGAGGTTCTGGAAATGAAAAAGTCTAAGGCCAAGTATGCAACGCTTGCAGGTGTCGTGTTAAGTGCAGGTATTTTGTTAAGTTCCTGTGGAAATTCTAGCACAGCATCAAAAACATACAATTATGTTTACTCAAGTGATCCATCTAGTTTGAACTATCTAGCAGAAAACCGTGCAACAACAAATGATATTGTGACCAATCTGGTAGATGGTCTCATGGAAAATGACCAATATGGGAACTATGTTCCATCCTTGGCTGAGGATTGGAGTGTTTCTAAGGACGGTTTGACCTATACCTACAAACTTCGTAAGGATATTAAGTGGTATACTGCAGATGGGGAAGAATATGCTCCTGTAACTGCCCAAGATTTTGTGACAGGTTTGAAATATGCGGCTGATAAAAAATCAGAAGCCTTGTACTTAGTGCAAGAATCTGTTGCTGGTTTAGATGACTATATCACTGGTAAAACAACAGACTTTTCAACTGTCGGAGTCAAGGCTCTTGATGACCAAACCGTTCAATATACTTTGACACGACCAGAATCTTACTGGAACTCAAAAACAACTTCAACCATTCTCTTCCCAGTTAACGCGGATTTCTTGAAATCAAAAGGGGATGATTTTGGGAAGGTAGATCCATCTAGCATTTTGTACAATGGACCTTTCTTGATGAAATCCTTTGTTTCAAAATCTGTTATTGAATTTAAGAAAAATCCTAACTACTGGGATGCTAAAAATGTCTTTGTAGATGATGTGAAATTGGCCTATTATGATGGTAGTGACCAAGATGCACTGGCTCGTAACTTTGTCGAGGGGGCTTATAGCTACGCTCGTCTTTATCCAAATAGTTCAAGCTTTGAAGGAATTAAAGAAAAGAATAAGGACAATATCATCTATAGCATGCAAGATGCTACTTCTTACTTCTTAAACTTTAACCTAGATAGAAAATCTTATAAATTCACTTCTAAGACAAGTGATGCTGAGAAGAAATCGACTCAAGAAGCAGTTCTTAATAAAAACTTCCGTCAAGCCATTAATTTTGCCTATGACCGTACAGCTTACGGGGCTCAATCTCAAGGAGAAGAGGGGGCAACTAAGATTTTGCGTAACCTCGTCGTTCCTCCAAACTTCGTAAGTATTAACGGGAAAGACTTTGGTGAAGTAGTAGCCTCTAAGATGGTCAATTATGGTAAAGAATGGCAAGGAATCAACTTTGCGGATGCCCAGGATCCATACTATAATCCTGAAAAAGCCAAGGCTAAATTTGCAGAAGCTAAGAAAGAACTCCAAGCCAAAGGAGTTCAATTCCCTATCCACTTAGATAAAACTGTAGATTTGACAAATAAGGCAGAAATTCAAGGAATCAATTCCATGAAGCAATCAATAGAATCTGTCTTAGGTGCAGATAATGTTGTGATTGATGTTCATCAACTTTCTACAGAGGACTATGAAAGTTCAGGTTATCTTGCTCAAACTGCAGCTCAGAAGGATTATGATCTTTACAACGGTGGTTGGAGTCCAGACTATCAAGATCCTTCAACCTATCTTGACGTCTTTAACGTTAATTCTGGTGGTTTGATGCAAAATCTAGGTATAGAGCCTGGTGAAGCCAATGACAAGGCTAAGGCTGTTGGGCTGGATGTCTACACTCAAATGTTGGAAGAAGCTAATAAGGAGCAAGATTCAGCTAAACGTTATGAAAAATATGCAGATGCCCAAGCTTGGTTAGTAGATAGCTCTCTAGCAATTCCAAATGTTTCACTAGGCGGAACACCAACATTGAGAAAAATTGTTCCTTTCTCAACACCATATTCATTGGCTGGTAATAAAGGGGTTGAATCATATAAATACCTCAAATTACAAGATAAGACAGTTACAAAAGACGAATATGAAAAAGCCAAAGAAAAATGGTTGAAAGAAAAAGAAGAATCCAATAAAAAAGCTCAAGAAGAATTGGCAAAACACGTCAAATAAGGATTTTTCACGAAAAACGATGGTTTCGAAAGGAGCTGTCGTTTTTTAATAGAATGATGGTATAGTAGATTGAAACAAGATGTGAACAAATCGGTTAGGAAAGTCAAATTAATTTCTAGAAATGTTTTAACAGCCATAACGTACTATTCTAGATTCAATCTACTATAAATTTGGAAGAAAATGCTTACATTTTTTAATTGGTTTATTAAATTTATGTTATAATGAATATAATAAAAACGTGAGAAACTATTTTCGAAAATCTACCCAGTGTTAACTGAAGTATGCACATGCTAGAACGATTTTATAGGAGGGATGTTATTTACTGAAAAAGTAAGATAAAATGCAACAAATGATAAGTTCTTCTTTTATGTGAAGAATTCTTAACTGGCTATTTAGTGATTTTTATGGAGGTATCATCATGGGTGCTATTATGGAGTTTGCAACAGAAAAACAGATTGCATCATTTCTGTCAACTTGTCACATTGAAGGGCAAAGGAATTTTTTGATGGCTTTCAAGAAAAAGACATGGTTGAAATCCTTTATTGATTTCTTCGTTATAGGAGGAAGTTACTATGTTCAGTCGAGTGTGAAGCCTAAGATTCTGGCATTCACACCTAAGGGGATCTATTTGATGGACATCAGTGATATAACTGAAAATCGTTCTAATCACGTCGTAGAGATGCCTTGGAATCAAGTTCAAGATTTTACTTATAAGCCAGTCTTGAATACAGTTAGGCTGAACTGGAACTATCAAAATGAAGCCTATATTTTTTCCGTGGATGTCGGTCAGCTTAGTCAGCGTGTGGGTCAGTATCAATTTAACAAAGAGCATTATGACTATTTAGCCCAACACGATTTCTTTCGTTCACAGTAAACCCTAGCAATCATTTTCACAAAAGAATCTGGAAGCTTTTCTGGATTCTTTTTAGCTTTACTCGATAAGTCTATAGTTTGAAACTATAACTAGCTCTTGAAAAGAAGAAAATGAGTTGGTGAAAATAAGTGGTACAATAGTTACTATAGATTTGGAGGTATTGTATGAGCAAGGAATTACACATCAACACAATTTTGGCCCAGGCGGGTATCAAGTCAGACGAAGCGACAGGAGCTTTGGTGACACCGATTCATTTTTCAACGACCTATCAGCATCCAGAGTTTGGTCAGTCTACTGGTTTTGACTATACGCGTACTAAAAACCCAACTCGCAGTAAGGCTGAAGAGGTCTTGGCGGCCATTGAGTCAGCAGATTATGCCCTAGCGACTAGCTCAGGTATGTCAGCTATTGTATTGGCCTTTAGCGTCTTTCCAGTAGGAAGTAAGGTCTTGGCAGTGCGTGACCTTTACGGTGGTTCTTTCCGCTGGTTCAACCAAGTGGAACAGGAAGGCCGTTTCCATTTTACCTATGCCAATACAGAAGAAGAGCTGATTTCCGAGTTAGAAAAGGACGTGGATGTTCTCTATATCGAAACGCCAACCAATCCTTTGATGTTGGAATTTGATATCGAAAAACTAGCAAAACTGGCTCATGCTAAGGGTGCCAAAGTGGTGGTGGACAATACCTTCTACAGCCCTATCTACCAACGTCCGATTGAAGATGGAGCAGATATCGTTCTCCATTCAGCAACCAAGTATCTAGCAGGCCACAATGATGTCTTGGCTGGAGTGGTTGTGACCAATAGTTTAGAACTATACGAGAAACTTTTCTACAATCTTAATACGACAGGGGCAGTCTTGTCTCCATTTGACAGTTATCAATTGATTCGTGGTCTCAAGACCTTGTCTCTTCGTATGGAGCGCTCAACAGCCAATGCCCAAGAAGTGGTTGCCTTTTTGAAGGATTCTCCAGCAGTTAAGGAAGTTCTCTACACTGGTCGTGGGGGTATGATTTCCTTTAAAGTAGCGGATGAAACACGCATTCCTCATATTTTGAACAGTCTCAAGGTCTTCTCTTTTGCGGAAAGTTTAGGTGGGGTGGAAAGTCTCATTACTTATCCAACAACGCAAACTCACGCTGATATTCCAGCAGAAGTGCGCCATTCTTATGGCTTGACAGATGACCTCTTGCGCTTGTCAATTGGGATTGAAGATGCTAGAGATTTGATTGCAGATTTGCGCCAAGCCTTGGAAGGATAAGACAAAGATGGGAAAATATGATTTTACAAGCCTGCCCAATCGTTTAGGGCACCATACCTATAAATGGAAAGAGGCGGAAACGGATAGTGAAGTCCTGCCAGCTTGGATAGCGGATATGGACTTTGTGGTCTTGCCTGAAATCCGCCAAGCTGTGCAAACTTACGCAGACCAGTTGGTTTATGGCTATACTTATGCTAGTGATGATTTAATTAAGGAAGTTCAAAAGTGGGAAGCCACACAACACGGTTACCACTTTGACAAAGAAGCCCTTGTCTTTATCGAGGGTGTAGTACCAGCTATTTCAACAGCTATTCAAGCCTTTACAAAAGAAGGCGAGGCAGTTCTGATTAACACACCAGTTTACCCACCTTTTGCTCGCAGTGTTAAGTTGAATAACCGCAGATTGATTACCAATTCTTTGGTGGAAAAGGATGGTCTGTTTGAGATTGACTTTGAGAAGTTGGAGAAGGATTTGGTAGAAGAGGATGTCAAACTCTATATCCTCTGCAATCCTCACAATCCTGGTGGACGTGTGTGGGAAAAGGAAGTGTTGGAAAAGATTGGCCAACTCTGTCAAAAACATGGTGTTTTGTTAGTTTCAGATGAGATTCACCAAGATTTGGCTCTCTTTGGTCACAAGCATCATTCTTTCAATACCATTAACCCTGACTTTAAAGAATTTGCGATTGTCTTGACTAGTGCCACTAAAACCTTTAACATTGCTGGGACAAAAAATTCCTATGCAGTCATTGAAAATCCTAAGTTGAGACTGGCTTACCAGAAACGCCAGTTGGCCAATAATCAGCACGAAATTTCAGGCTTGGGTTATTTGGCGACAGAAGCTGCCTATCGCTATGGGAAGGATTGGCTAGAGGAGCTCAAGCAAGTCTTTGAAGAACACATCAACTATGTGGTCGATCTATTTGAAAAAGAAACTAAAATCAAGGTTATGAAACCGCAGGGAACCTACTTGATTTGGCTTGATTTTTCAGCCTATGACCTGACTGATGAAGCATTGCAAGAGCTGTTGAGAAATGAAGCCAAGGTTATCCTTAACCGTGGTTTGGATTTTGGAGAGGAAGGAAGTCTCCATGCCCGTCTCAATGTAGCCATGCCTAAATCCCTGTTGCAAGAAGTTTGTCAGCGGATTGTGACGACTTTTGCCAAACGTTAAAAATCCAGCCTTCTAGGAGAAAAGTCATCCTAGAAGGCTATTTTCATAGGGGAAAATATGGTATAATAAAAAGATAAGGTAAAGGTAAAAATATGGCTAAATTGATTCCGGGGAAAGTCCGTATCGAAGGCGTTGCCCTTTATGAAACTGGTAAGGTTGACATCATCAAGGAAAAGAACAATCGGCTCTACGCTCGCGTTGCAGAAGAAGAACTGCGCTATAGTTTAGAGGATGATTTGGTTTTTTGTGCTTGCGATTTTTTCCAAAAGAGGGGCTACTGTGTGCATTTGGCAGCGTTGGAGCATTTTCTGAAAAATGATGAGCGTGGTCAGGAAATCTTGCAGAGTCTGGAAGAAGGTCATGAAGAAAAAGAGGCCGTTGAAACCAAGGTGACCTTGGGTGGCAAATTTTTGGACCGAATCTTGTCTCCAAAATCAGAACGTGCCTATGAGTTATCGACTGTGGGTCAGGTGGAAGCAGGAACCAATCATATCTTGTGGACTCTGAGAATCGGCCAAATCAATAGCCAAAAATACTATGTCATTCGGGATATTCCACTCTTTTTAAGGATTGTCGAGCAGAGAAAGTCTTATATGATTGGCAAGATTTATGAGGAGTCTCTTTCTTGGGAAGCCTTTGATGAGGCCAGTCAAGAACTTCTGATTTTCTTGCGTGGACTGATGGAGGAAGGACAGGCTCCAGACCTCTTTTTCCAAAACCAAGGTCGGCACCTCTTTTTCCCTCTGACTTTTTTTGAGCAGGGTGTGAATTTATTGATGACCTTGCCCCATTTTCAATTTGACCATCAAGTGGATAGTTACCAGACTCTGCTTTTTCAGGATATGCATGCTGATGCCAATCTATTTGCCTTTACAGTAACAGAATACTCGGACTATTTTGAAATGGAAATCAGTGAGAGTCCCAGGGTCAATGTCTTTTATCAGGGAGCTGTACTTTTCCATAAAGGACAGGTTTATTTTCTAAGAGACCAGCAGATGCGACTTCTCAAGGAAATCAAAGCGCTGCCTTTGGATCAACATGGAAAGAAATTCCTGCAATTTGATAGCAGTGACCGCGATAAGTTGGCTTCCTGTCTGACTCTTTTTAACCAGATGGGGACCGTTTCAGCTCCAGAACGGTTACAAATCAAAACTTTTGCGCCCTCTTTTTACTTTGACAGAGAAGAAGATAATCGGATTCGTTTAGAAATCCAGTTTGATTATGGGGATAGGCTGGTATCTAGCCGACAAGAGTTAGAAGAATTACCATTTTCGAGTGACGCGGACTTAGAAGAAAGAATTTTCCAAGTCTGTTTGGTAGCTGGTTTTGAAGCAGACTTTCAATCTTGGCGTCAGGCCTTAAAAGCCGAGTCTGTTTATCATTTCTTCCAAGAAATCATTCCAGTCTTTGAAAAACTCGGGAATGTTGACCTATCAGATAAGCTAGAAGAACTCTATAACCTAGCAAGCCCTCAAGTGCAGATTGCTTCCAAGGGAGGTCTCTTGGAAATCCAATTTGATTTTCAAGATATTGCCCAAGAGGAGATTGATCAAGCCATGCAGGCTTTGGTTGCCAATCGAGATTTTTATATTGATTCGTCTAATCAAGTCTACTTTTTCGATGAAGAAACCAAGAAAATTCGCCAAAATCTACAGGAATTGGGGCAATTTGAGTTAAAAGATGGTTCTTTGCAGGCTAGAAAATCCTTGGCCTATAGTTTAGCTCATCTTTTTGAGGGGCGTGACCGTGTTTCTTTTTCACAAGAATTCCAGAATCTGGCTCATGATTTGAAGCATCCAGAGGACTTCCCTAGACAAGCAACTCAGGTTCAGGCCGATTTGCGAGATTATCAGGAAAAGGGAATCGGCTGGCTGCAAATGCTCCATCATTATGGTTTTGGTGGAATTTTGGCTGATGATATGGGATTGGGTAAAACCCTGCAGACCATTGCTTTTTTGACCAGTCAAGTGACAAAAGAAAGTCGAGTCTTGATTCTCGCTCCGTCGGGTTTGATTTACAACTGGGCAGATGAATTTCAGAAGTTTGCCCCACAGTTGGATGTGGCTGTTGTTCATGGATTGAAAGCTAGTCGTGAAGAAATTCTTGCCGAAAGCCATCAAATCTATGTGACCAGCTATGCTACCTTCCGTCAGGACAGTGAGCTTTATCAGGGTATGGCCTTTGACTTCCTTTTCTTAGATGAGGCTCAGGTCATGAAAAATGCCCAGACTAAGATCGCCCAGACCTTGAGACAATTTGTGGTGCCGTCGGTCTTTGCCTTGTCAGGGACTCCTATTGAAAATCATCTGGGCGAGTTGTGGTCTATTTTCCAAATCGTCATGCCAGGACTTTTGCCAAGCAAGAAAGAATTTATGAAATTGCCAGCTGAACGCGTGGCTCAGTTTATCAAGCCTTTCGTGATGCGGCGCAAGAAAGAAGAAGTTCTGACTGAATTGCCAGACTTGATTGAAGTGGTTTATAAGAATGAACTGGAAGACCAGCAAAAGGCTATCTACCTAGCCCAGTTGCAACAGATGAGAGATAGATTGGCTCAAGTTTCAGATCAGGAATTCCAGCGAAGTCGGGTGGAAATCTTATCTGGTCTGATGCGCTTGCGTCAAATTTGTGACACACCTGCCCTCTTTATGGAAGATTATCAGGGAGCCAGTGGCAAACTGGATAGTCTCCGAGACCTGCTGGTACAGGTGGCAGACGGTGGACACCGTGTCTTGATTTTCTCTCAGTTCAAGGGAATGTTGGAGAAAATTGAACAAGAACTGCCAGACTTGGGATTGACATCCTTTAAAATTACGGGTTCAACCCCAGCCAAGGAAAGACAAGACATGACCAAGTCCTTTAACCAAGGGGAAAGAGATGCCTTTCTGATTTCCCTCAAGGCTGGTGGTGTCGGTCTGAATCTGACAGGTGCTGATACGGTTATTTTGGTTGACCTTTGGTGGAATCCTGCGGTGGAAGCACAAGCTATTGGCCGTGCTCATCGGATGGGTCAGGAAGAAACGGTTGAGGTCTATCGCTTGGTGACCAGGGGAACCATTGAAGAAAAAATTCAGGAACTCCAAGAACAAAAGAAACATCTGGTGTCACAAGTATTGGATGGAACAGAGTCACGTGGCAGTCTGACCCTAGCAGAAATTAGAGAAATTTTGGGAATTTCTGAAGCCAGCACTTGAAAAATCAAGACAATACGCTATAATGAAGTGTTGAAAGGAAATAGAAAATGAAACAAGAACGTTTTCCATTGGTGTCAGATGACGAGGTCATGTTGACTGAGATGCCAGTCATGAACTTGTACGATGAGTCTGATCTGATCAGTAATATCAAGGGTGAGTATCGAGATAAAAATTATTTAGAATGGGCTCCTATTACTGAAGAAAAACCAGTCAAACCGATTGAAAAGCAAGTAGAGAAACCTAAAAAGGCTCCTTTAGGAGTTAAAAAAGAAGGAAAGAGCTATGCGGAGGTGGCGCGTGAAGAAGCGCGTGCAGACTTGAAAAAGAAACGCTCTGCTAACTATCTAACTCAGGATTTCAGCCGTGCGAGACGTCATTCTCAATCTGGCCTCGTTAGAAAGGGCAATCAACCGACAGTGCCTTTCCAAAAGGAAAATCCTGGTGAATTGGTGAAGTTTAGCCAAAAATTGACCCAGTCTCATTATATCTTGGCGGAAGAAGTCAATTCTATCCCTACCAAGAATGAAGAAGTGTCAGCACCTACTCCAAAGAAAAACAACTATGATTTTCTGAAAAAGAGCCAAATCTACAATAAAAAAAGTAAACAAACAGAACAAGAACGCCAGGTTGCCCAAGAGTTGAATCTGACAAGAATTACAGAATAGGGGAGAAAACATGTCAAAGACATATCATTTTATCGGAATTAAGGGATCAGGGATGAGTGCCTTGGCCTTGATGTTACACCAAATGGGGCACAAGGTACAGGGATCAGATGTTGAAAAATATTACTTTACTCAACGTGGTCTTGAGCAGGCAGGCATTACCATTCTTCCTTTTGATGAAAAGAATCTAGATGGAGATATGGAAATTATTGCTGGAAATGCCTTTCGTCCAGATAACAACGTTGAAATTGCCTATGCGGACAAAAATGGCATCAGCTACAAGCGTTACCATGAATTCCTAGGTAGCTTTATGCGTGACTTTGTCAGCATGGGAGTTGCTGGAGCGCACGGAAAAACTTCAACGACAGGTATGTTATCTCATGTCTTGTCTCACATTACAGATACTAGCTTCTTAATCGGAGACGGGACAGGTCGTGGTTCAGCCAATGCCAAATATTTTGTCTTTGAATCTGACGAATATGAGCGTCATTTCATGCCTTACCACCCAGAATACTCTATCATCACCAATATTGACTTTGACCATCCAGACTACTTCACAAGTCTAGAGGATGTTTTCAATGCCTTTAACGACTATGCTAAACAAATTACCAAAGGTTTGTTTATCTACGGTGAAGATGCAGAATTGCGTAAAATTACGTCTGATGCACCAATCTATTATTATGGCTTTGAAGCTGAAGGCAATGACTTTGTAGCTAGCGATCTTCTTCGTTCTACAACTGGTTCAACCTTCACCGTTCACTTCCGTGGACAAGAGTTGGGACAATTCCACATCCCAACCTTTGGTCGTCACAATATCATGAATGCGACAGCAGTGATTGGATTGCTTTACACAGCAGGCTTTGATTTGAACTTGGTACGTGAACACCTGAAAACATTTGCTGGTGTTAAGCGTCGTTTCACTGAAAAAATTGTCAATGACACGGTGATTATTGATGACTTTGCTCACCATCCAACAGAAATCATTGCGACCTTGGATGCGGCTCGTCAAAAATACCCAAGCAAGGAAATCGTCGCAATCTTCCAACCGCATACCTTTACAAGAACCATCGCCTTGTTGGATGAATTTGCTCACGCTTTGAACCAAGCGGATGCGGTTTATCTAGCACAAATCTATGGATCTGCGCGTGAAGTGGACCATGGTGATGTCAAGGTAGAAGACCTAGCTAATAAAATCAACAAGAAACACCAAGTCATCACTGTTGAAAATGTTTCTCCACTTCTAGACCATGACAATGCTGTCTACGTCTTTATGGGAGCAGGAGACATCCAAACCTATGAATACTCATTTGAACGTCTCTTGTCTAACTTGACAAGCAATGTTCAATAGGATATTCTTATGGAAATTCCAATTAAGATCATTCAGGCAAGTAAGTCTGATTTGGCTGAGATAGAGGTACTTCAAACTTCGTCTTTTCCAGCTGAAAAGCAGCAACCTTCCCATATTTTAGAAGAAAGTATCCGTAAGTCTGCGGATACCTTTCTTCTAGCTAGGGATGAAAATCAACTTTTAGGTTATGTTATAGGTAGTCCTCAGTTAGACAATCCGCAATGTCTAAAAATACATTCTTTAGTCATTGAGTCTGACCATCAGAGACAGGGCTTGGGAACACTTCTTCTTGCAGCCTTGAAAGAGGTGGCAGTTGAGCTGGATTACAAAGGGATTCGTTTGGAGAGTCCTGATGAGCTGCTTTCCTATTTTGAAATGAACGGTTTCATTGATGAAGAAACTTCCCTTTATGCAACTAGCCAGGGTTATAGTATGATTTGGTTTAATCCCTTTTATCTGGAGGCACAATGAAAATTAGACAAGCAAGATTAGAAGATTTGGGTCGGATTGTCGAGATTGAACTAGAGAATTTCTCGGTAGAAGAAGCCATTCCTCAATCTGTCTTTGAAGCGCATTTGCGAGAAATACAGACCTCTTTTCTGGTTGCAGAAAAAGAGGGCAGAATCATGGGTTATATAGAAGGGCCAGTTGGCCCCCATCGCCATCTGCAAGACCAGTCCTTTACAGAAGACATAAAAGACTATAGTCATGAGACGGGTGGCTATATCTCTGTGACCTGCCTCTCCATTACCAAAGAGGCACAGGGCTTCGGACTGGGTCAGAAATTGCTAACAGCCTTGAAAGAACTGGCTCTTGAAGATGGGAGAGAAGGCATTAACCTAACCTGTCATGACTATCTCATCGCCTACTATGAAAAACATGGATTTGTCAACGAAGGCTTGGCCCAGTCAACCTTTGCAGGTGAAACTTGGTATGATATGGTCTGGGAAGCTAAAAAATAGGCAAGACAAGGTATCATAGGTTGCTTTTCCTAGACTTTTAAGATATAATATTATGGATTGTCAACGAGGAGGAAAAACTTTTGAGTGAAAAGTCAAGAGAAGAAGAAAAATTAAGCTTTAAAGAGCAGATTTTACGAGATTTAGAACAAGTTAAAAAACATGAAGAAGATCAGGAAGAAGTTGATTTAGCTTCAATAAAACCCCAATTTTCTTCTAAAAATGACCAGTCGATAGAAGAGCTAATGGAAGATTCTCTATCAGCTGTAGAGGAGATTATGAGAAAAGCTCCTACCGTGCCTACTCACCCAAGCCAAGATTTACCGGCTTCTTCATCAGATGAGATTAAAAGAGAAACTCTTACTGTTCCAAGTCATCCAAGTCAAGATGTGCCTTCTTCTCCCGCAGAAGAGGCTGTAAGACAAGCTCCACTTGCTCCTAGTCACCCGAGTCAAGAAGGACCTTCTGCTCCATCAGCGGAGGGAGTATCAAGACCAACTCCAGGACCTGTTAGTCCTAGAAAAGTAGAAAAGGAATTTAATGAAATCCCAACGAGGGTAGCTGTTTCTTATAAGACAGAAGCTCAGAGAGAGGTAAAAAGAGAAGTTCCTACTTCAAAACCAGTAGTGGAAAAGAAAGTTGTAGAAGAAATGCCTGCAACTCCACGTCGTAGCCGTCGTGAGACGGTTAAGTCACCCAAGAAGAAAAAATCTGGCTTCAAGGCCTTCTTCATTTCTCTACTGATTTTCCTTGCCTTGATTTCGGCAGGTGGTTACTTCGGTTATCAGTATGTTCAGTCATCTTTACAGCCTGTGGATGCTTCATCTAAACAATATGTGACAGTGCAAATCCCAGAAGGAGCTAATGTTCAAACAATTGGTTCAACTCTTGAAAAGTCTGGCTTGATTAAACACGGAGTGATTTTTGCTTTTTATGCGAAATATAAAAATTATTCAGATTTGAAATCTGGCTATTACAATTTGCAAAAGAGCATGAGTACAGAAGATATCATCCACGAACTACAAAAAGGTGGAACAGCTGAAGCTCAAGAACCTGTCCTTGCGACTTTGACAATTCCAGAAGGTTATACGATTGATCAAATGGCACAGGCTGTAGGTCAATTGCAAGGTGACTTCAAAGAGCCTTTGACAGCGGATGCCTTTCTGGCAAAAGTTCAAGATGAAAACTTTATCAGCCAAGAAGTTGCCAAATATCCTAGTCTACTTGAAAGCTTGCCTACAAAGGAAAGTGGCGTTCGTTACCGTTTGGAAGGATTCCTCTTCCCAGCTACATACTCTATCAAGGAAAGCACAACTATTGAAAGCTTGATTGATGAGATGTTGGCAGCAATGGATAAGACCTTGGCACCTCATTACAGTACGATTAAGTCTAAGAATTTGACGGTCAATGAATTGCTGACCATTGCTTCTCTTGTCGAAAAAGAAGGAGCTAAGACGGAAGACCGTAAGTTGATTGCAGGTGTATTCTACAATCGCTTGAATCTTGGTATGCCACTTCAAAGCAATATTGCCATCTTGTATGCCCAAGGCAAACTTGGTCAGAAGATTAGTCTTGCCGACGATGCTGGAATCGATACATCGATTAATTCACCATACAATGTTTATACAAATCTAGGCCTCATGCCTGGTCCAGTAGATAGCCCAAGCTTGGATGCTATCGAGTCAAGTATCAATCAGACTAAGAGTGAGAACCTTTACTTTGTTGCAGATGTGACAGATGGTAAGGTCTACTATGCTAGCAATAAAGAAGAACATGATCGGAATGTTGCTGAACATATCAACAGCAAGTTAAACCAAACAAACTAAAATTATGTGATGCTTCACATAATTTTAGTTAGAAAATATCATCAGAAGAAAGTTGAGAAATATGGCAGAAAAAACATATCCTATGACCCTTGAGGAAAAGGTAAAACTGGAAAAAGAATTAGAAGAATTAAAATTGGTCCGCCGACCAGAAGTGGTAGAACGCATTAAAATTGCTCGTTCATACGGTGACCTTTCTGAAAATAGTGAATACGAAGCAGCTAAGGATGAACAAGCCTTTGTCGAAGGGCAAATCTCTAGCTTGGAAACAAAAATCCGTTATGCTGAAATCGTCAATAGCGACTCAGTTGCCCAAGACGAAGTAGCGATTGGTAAAACAGTGACTATCCAAGAAATTGGTGAGGACGAAGAAGAAGTTTATATTATCGTAGGTTCAGCCGGTGCGGATGCCTTTGCAGGTAAGGTTTCAAATGAAAGCCCAATTGGACAAGCCTTGATTGGTAAGAAAACAGGTGACACAGCAACTATTGAAACACCTGTTGGTAGCTATGATGTAAAAATCTTGAAGGTTGAAAAAACAGCCTAAAAACAGAAAAAAGGAGTGGGGAGGCAATGCGCTTCACTCACTCCTTTTTCCATTTTAAATTGAATTGGAGACGATATGAGTTCAAAGAAGAAAAAAAATAAGATGGAGCGTGGTCTGACTAATCGTCATGTGCAGGTTATGGCCATTGCTGGAACAATCGGAACAGGACTCTTTTTGGGGGCAGGTCGCTCTATCAGCCTAACAGGTCCTTCCATTGTACTGATTTATATGATTACTGGAGCTTTTATGTTCCTCATGATGCGTGCGGTTGGGGAAATGCTCTATCAGGATCCTGAGCAACATACCTTTATCAACTTTATCACGCGCCATTTGGGCAAGGGTTGGGGGTATTTCTCAGTCTGGTCTTACTGGCTATCCGTTGTCTTTATCGGTATGGCGGAAATCACTGCTATCTCTCACTATGTTCAGTTTTGGTTCCCTAGCTGGCCAAGTTGGATGATTGAGATTGGATTTTTGACCATTCTAGCTTTAGTCAATCTGATTGCGGTTAAGCTCTTTGGAGAAGTTGAGTTTTGGTTTGCTATGGTCAAGATTGTGGCTATTTTAGCTATGATTGCGACAGGGGTCTTTATGGTCTTGACAGGCTTTAAGACACCCCATGGAGTAGCAAGTTTAGCCAATATTGCTGACAATTTCTCCCTCTTCCCAAATGGTGGAGTTAACTTTGTCATGGCCTTCCAGATGGTTTTCTTTGCCTACCTTATGATTGAGTTTATCGGGGTCACAACTTCAGAAACAAAAAATCCACGTCAGGTCTTGCCAAAAGCCGTTAAGGAAATTCCTTTGCGAATCGCCTTTTTCTACGGTGGTGCCCTCTTAGCCATCATGGCTATCATTCCGTGGCGTGAACTTGCATCGGCTGATTCTCCTTTTGTAACAGTATTTGAATTGGCAGGTATCAAGTGGGCAGCGGCCTTGATTAACTTTGTCGTCTTGACGTCAGCAGCATCTGCTCTTAACTCAACACTCTATTCAACAGGTCGCCATTTGTACCAGATTACCCATGATTCGCCAAATCCATTCTTAAAGGCTATTAAGGCAGATACGCTTTCTCGCCATAATGTGCCACAAAATGCCATCATAGCTTCAGCAATTTTGATTGCCCTAGCAGCCTTTATCAACGTATTGCCAGGTGTTTCCGATGCCTTTGCCTTGATTACGGCATCATCATCAGGTGTCTATATCGCCATTTATATCTTGATTATGCTGGCTCACCTTAAATACCGCAAGTCACCAGACTTTATGGCAGATGGTTATCTCATGCCCCATTATCGTTTCCTAAATCCTTTAACCATGCTCTTCTTTGCCTTTGTCTTTGTAACCCTCTTTTTACAAGAGTCTACATTTGTCGGAGCAATCGGTTCAGCTATTTGGATTATCGGTTTCGGGATTTACAGCCAGTGGAAATTTAGAAAATAGATTTGAAACTCATCAACTCAGGTTGGTGGGTTTTTGCTAGTTTGACAGTCTATTGAAATAAGACTATAATCAAGCTGTATTAGTTTTCAAGGAGGTTTGGATGTACTTTAGATTGGAAAATAAGGAATCCCAGAAAGCGCAGGAAATTGGGAATCTGATTCGTGCCTATAATCGTTCAAAAAGAGAAGAGGCTGAAAGTGAGCCACTTAATCTTTATGTCAAAGATGAAAAGGGCAATCTCCTGGCAGGTTTGATAGCAGAGACTTTTGGAAATTGGCTAGAAATCGAGTATTTATTTGTAAAAGAGGAACTGAGAGGGCAAGGAATCGGTTCAAACCTATTGCAGCAAGCAGAAACTGAAGCTAAGAATCGAAACTGTCGTTTTGCTTTTGTCAATACTTACCAGTTTCAAGCTCCTGATTTTTATAAAAGGCATGACTACAAGGAAGTCTTTAGGTTACAAGACTATCCCTACATTGGGCAAAGATATTATTACCAAAAGGATTTGTAAGGAGAATATGAAAGCATAAATCAAAGAGGGGGGGCATGACATAAGTATGAAGTAGATTCTCGATAAATACCAGTTAAATCCTACAAGTTGTGTCTTTCTAGGTGATATTTAGGACAATACAATTGCATCTGAGAAATTGGGAATCAAGTCTTATCAGGTTAAGAAAAGAAGTGATGTCGTTGATATTTTGAAATCCTATATTTAAAGGCAACGCTCTCTATTTTTTGTAGTAGAGAGTTTTTTTGTTAATAAAATCTTACAAAATGATATATATATATTGCATTAAGTTAGATATATGGTATAATGTTTTTAAAAGAAGCGCAACTTTTTAAGAATGTGAAGGAGGACGCTAGTGGCTAAAAATTTAAAATTAAAATTAGCTCGGGTGGAGCGTGATTTAACACAAGGGGATTTGGCAGAAGCTGTGGGCGTTACTAGGCAGACTATAGGCTTGATTGAAGCTGGGAAATACAATCCTAGTCTCTCCCTCTGCCAGTCCATTTGCAGATGCTTAGGAAAAACATTAGACCAACTATTTTGGGAGGAAGAAGATGAAAAATAGAAAAAAACTTGTGATCAAAGATGAACGTACAGAAAAATTGGATGGAAAGATTTCAGGAGAAATTCTTTTGGGAATGTGCCTATTTTTGGCACTGGAAATTTTTGCCAAAGTTTATATTTTTAATTTAACGCTTCTATCCTATTCACCAGAATTACTTTTATTGATTGGAGTAGGTTTGTATGCCATTATTCGCCGCATGTATGTAGGAATTGATATTCGAGATATTGTTGAGAATACTGGAAAAGAAAGAATTTTATCTGCTTTGGGATTTTCTATAGTGATTTTATTGATTGATATCATAGGCAATCGCGAGGAGCTGGTCAGTCTATTGACTTGGAAGTACTCCCTAAAAGTGGTTCTAGCAGTTATCATCTATCTCGTTGGGAGTTATTCTATGGATAGAGTTATCCTATACTTGAATCGCAGAAATCAGCAAGTTTGGGAGGAAGAAGATGAAAAATAGATTTTTTTATTATCAATTACTTGACGAAAGAGAAGAACAACTAATCAATAAAGCTGGGGCAGAATCTTTTTCACTCTTTATTGGGCTTGTACTTCTAAGCTATTTGGTGGCAGTGTTGGCTCCATCTCTTTTTAATCCGAATTTTCTAGTCTATACTCTGATAGTAGGAATTTTCTTCTTTTTCAACCGTGCTCGTTATCTGGGAGTAACCTACTATAGTCGTTTTCATTTTACGATTTTGGGTTGTTTTTTACTAACCTTGGCTATTACGGCTCTTTTGATGTTACAGAATTATCAATTCAACATAGAAATTTATCAGCACAATCCTTTGAACGTTAAATACCTGTCTGCTTGGGTCATTACTTATGTTATTTACCTTCCTTGGGTCTTTATTGGCAATCTTGGTCTTAAGAGTTATGGCGAATGGGCCCAGAAAAAATTTGAGCAAGACATGGATGAACTGGAGAGTGGAGAATAGCTTGTTACTCTTTTCTCAATCCAGCTAAAATGTGATATAATAGTACTAATTTATTGGAATACATGAAAGTTTTTGAAAATTTTCATGTGTTTCTAGTTAAGGAAGTAGGAAAAGTATGTATCCAGATGATAGTTTGACATTGCACACGGACTTGTACCAGATTAACATGATGCAGGTTTACTTTGACCAAGGGATTCACAATAAGAAGGCGGTCTTTGAGGTGTATTTCCGCCAACAGCCTTTTAAGAATGGGTATGCGGTTTTTGCTGGTTTGGAAAGAATTGTGAATTATCTTGAAGACTTGCGTTTTTCAGATAGTGATATCGCCTATTTGGAGTCGCTTGGCTATCATGGGGCATTCTTGGACTATCTCCGCAATTTCAAGTTGGAGTTGACCGTTCGTTCTGCCCAAGAAGGGGATTTGGTTTTTGCTAATGAACCGATTGTGCAGGTGGAAGGCCCTCTAGCCCAATGTCAGTTGGTCGAAACAGCCCTTTTGAATATCGTCAACTACCAGACCTTGGTGGCGACTAAGGCAGCTCGTATTCGTTCGGTCATCGAAGATGAACCTTTGATGGAGTTTGGAACACGTCGGGCGCAAGAAATGGATGCGGCTATCTGGGGAACACGCGCAGCGGTGATTGGTGGTGCCAATGGAACTAGTAACGTGCGTGCTGGTAAACTCTTTGATATTCCTGTCTTGGGGACTCATGCCCATGCCTTGGTACAGGTTTATGGTAACGACTATGAGGCCTTTAAGGCTTACGCTGCGACCCACAAGAATTGTGTCTTTCTTGTGGATACCTATGACACCCTTCGTATCGGTGTGCCAGCTGCTATTCAGGTGGCGCGTGAGCTGGGTGACCAGATTAACTTTATGGGTGTGCGGATTGACTCAGGGGATATTGCCTACATTTCTAAGAAAGTACGTCAGCAATTGGACGAGGCTGGATTTACAGAGGCTAAGATTTATGCTTCTAATGATTTGGATGAAAATACTATCCTCAACCTCAAGATGCAAAAGGCTAAGATTGATGTCTGGGGCGTGGGGACCAAGCTGATTACAGCCTATGACCAACCAGCTCTTGGAGCAGTTTATAAGATTGTGGCCATCGAAGATGAAAATGGTCAGATGCGCAATACCATCAAGCTGTCTAATAATGCGGAAAAAGTATCGACGCCAGGTAAGAAGCAGGTGTGGCGAATTACCAGTCGTGAAAAAGGCAAGTCAGAAGGTGATTACATCACTTATGACGGTGTGGATGTGAACGACATGACAGAAATCAAGATGTTCCATCCGACCTATACATACATCAAGAAGACGGTTCGTAATTTTGATGCTGTTCCTCTCTTAGTGGATATCTTCAAGGACGGAAAACTGATTTACAAGTTGCCTAGCTTAACTGAGATTCAGGATTATGCCCGTAAGGAATTTGACAAGCTGTGGGATGAGTACAAGCGCGTGCTCAATCCGCAACATTATCCAGTGGATTTGGCGCGTGATGTATGGCAAGACAAGATGGACTTGATTGATAAGATGCGCAAGGAAGCCCTTGGTGAAGGAGAAGAAGAATGAGTTTGCAAGAAGCGATTATCCAAGAACTAGGTGTGAAACCTGTGATTGATGCCCAGGAAGAAATCCGTCGTTCTATTGATTTCTTAAAGAGATACCTGAAAAAACATCCCTTCCTAAAAACCTTTGTACTAGGGATTTCTGGAGGTCAGGACTCAACCTTGGCAGGTCGCTTGGCCCAATTAGCTATGGAAGAACTGCGAGCTGAGACAGGAGATGACAGCTACAAATTTATCGCTGTCCGCTTGCCATACGGAGTGCAAGCTGATGAAGCAGATGCCAAAAAAGCCCTAGCCTTTATCCAACCTGATGTCAGCTTGGTAGTTAATATCAAGGAATCTGCTGACGCCATGACAGCTGCAGTTGAAGCGACAGGAAGCTCTGTTTCAGACTTCAACAAGGGCAATATCAAGGCTCGTTGCCGTATGATTGCTCAGTATGCCCTGGCAGGTGCCCATAGCGGAGCGGTCATTGGAACAGACCATGCTGCGGAAAATATCACAGGTTTCTTTACCAAGTTTGGTGACGGCGGTGCAGATATTTTACCCCTTTTCCGTCTCAATAAACGTCAAGGAAAACAACTATTGAAGGAACTTGGTGCAGACTCAGCCCTTTATGAAAAAATCCCAACAGCAGACCTAGAAGAAGACAAACCAGGCCTAGCTGATGAAGTTGCACTTGGAGTTACCTATGAGGAGATTGACGACTACTTAGAAGGCAAAACAATCAGCCCAGAAGCCCAAGCGACTATTGAAAACTGGTGGCATAAAGGCCAACACAAACGCCACCTACCAATCACCGTATTTGATGACTTTTGGGAGTGAAAACCTCCAGTGGAGGTTTTCAGCCCGAGTCTAGAAACGGGAAAACGAGGAGGTCCGGGGGACCTTTTTAGCTTCTTGCTCTCACCTTGAAATAAAAAAGTGAGAGTAGGTCCGGTAACTCGAAGAGTTCGATTTCGTCGTCTCACCCCCGCAACGATGACTAGGTTTGAAAAAGCTTGGTAAAGCGCATTTCAAACCAGACAGCGACTGCGTCAAGGGATTAGATAAAACACTTGTTTCCTAGCTGTTACTGAGTTTAGTCTTTTTACCCCGAGCATGGAAACAGGTAAGTGAAGAAGGTCCAGTGGACCTTTTTAGCTTGAGCCTTGAAATTCAAAAGCAAAACAAGTTTCAATGGAGATTGGACAGAGAATCATCTATCAGAAAGTGAGGTAGTATCATGAAAGCAATCGGTACGCAAATATTACAGACAGAACGTTTGATTTTAAGAAGATTTGTGGAGAGCGATGCAGAGGCCATGTTTCAAAATTGGGCTTCGTCTGCTGAGAATCTAACCTACGTCACTTGGGATCCTCATCCTGATGTCGAGGTGACTCGAAACTCCATTCGTAATTGGGTTGCCTCCTATGCAAATCCCAACTATTACAAATTGGCGATTTGTCTCAAAGAAAATCCAGAACAAGTGATAGGAGATATCAGCATCGTTGCAATGGATGAGAACGATTCTTCTTGTGAAATTGGCTATGTGCTAGGAAAGGTTTACTGGGGAAATGGTATAATGACGGAGGCCTTGAAAGCTGTCTTGGACTTTTGTTTTACTCAAGCAGACTTTCAAAAAGTCAAGGCACGTTATGCCAGTCTCAATCCAGCTTCAGGTCGTGTCATGGAGAAGGCTGGAATGTCCTATCTAAAGACTATTACCAATGGTGTAGAGAGAAAAGGCTATCTTGCGGACCTTATTTATTATCAGATAAGTAGGGAAGACTAGTGAATTTTCTTTTCAGTTTCCATCAAAGTCAGACTTTGTCTGGCTTTTTTGCAACATTTTTTACATAACCTGATTAAATTCCTATTTTTCCCTATCATTGTCCCTATTTTTTCTTGATTTTTGGGGCTATAATAGTCCTATCAAATCAAAGAATGGAGGAAGGCAATGGATAATATAATCTTTTTTATCAGTGTTTTTCTTGCTGGAATTCTTTCCTTCTTTTCTCCTTGTATCTTACCCTTGTTGCCAGTCTATGCAGGGGTCTTGTTGGATGACAAAGATGGTGCTCAGGCTTCTAGTGGCAAATTTTCAATCTCAGTTGTCAGTTTATTGCGAACTCTGGCCTTTATAGCAGGGATATCCTTTATCTTTATCTTACTGGGATATGGTGCTGGTTTTTTAGGAGATTTGCTGTATGCTTCTTGGTTTCAGTATGTGACGGGTGCGGTTATCATTCTCTTGGGCTTGCACCAGATGGAAGTTTTACATTTGAAGGGACTTTACAAGGAAAGAAGGTTACAATTACAGAGACAGGGGCAAAAGGGTAAGGGCTATAGTCAGGCATTTTTACTGGGCTTGACCTTTAGTTTTGCTTGGACGCCATGTGTGGGGCCGGTTCTTGGATCTGTTTTGGCCTTGGCGGCTTCAGGTGGCTCAGGTGCTTGGCAGGGAGCTGGTCTCATGTTGATTTACACACTGGGTTTGGCGCTACCGTTTTTGGTTCTAGCTCTTGCCTCCAGCTATGTTTTGAAACATTTCCGAAAACTTCATCCCTACCTCGGAACTCTCAAAAAAGTAGGTGGTTTCCTCATTATCGTGATGGGAATCTTGGTGCTTTTGGGAAATGCTTCCATTTTGACTACATTATTTGAATAGAGAGGAAAAAGAAATGAAAAAATGGCAAACATGTCTCCTTGGAGTAGGCTCAATCTGTTGTTTGGCAGCCTGTTCGGCTAAAAATATGTCAGACGAAGCTACTATGAAGGAGAAAACAAAAACAGAACAAGTCAGTTCACAAACTGCGACTAAAGGTCAGGAAGTCGCTGATTTTGAACTAACAGGTGTAGATGGCAAGACCTACCGCTTGTCTGACTACAAGGACAAGAAAGTCTATCTCAAATTCTGGGCTTCTTGGTGTTCCATCTGTCTAGCCAGTCTTCCAGATACGGATGAAATTGCTAAGGATGCTGGTGATGACTATGTGGTCTTGACAGTGGTGTCTCCTGGACACAAGGGGGAACAAGCAGAAGCAGACTTTAAGAACTGGTACAAGGGCTTGGATTATAAAAATTTCCCAGTTCTAATTGACCCATCAGGTAAACTTTTAGAAAGTTATGGCGTTCGTTCTTACCCAACTCAAGCCTTTATAGACAAGGAAGGAAAACTGGTCAAGACGCAACCAGGTTTTATGGATAAGGATATGATTTTAAAAACATTGAAAGAAATGGGGTAGAGAAAGGCCATGAATGATAAAGTAAAATTTTTTGTCTTGGCAGGAATCTTTTTCCTAGCCATAAGCGGTTTTTATTTTCTATTGATGCGAAATGCAGGGCAGACAGATAGCTCGCAAATTGAGAAAGCATCAGTTAGTCAAGGAGGAAAAACAGTGAAAAAAACAGAAGTTAGTAAAGATGCAGACTTGCACGAAATTTATCTAGCTGGGGGATGTTTCTGGGGAGTTGAGGAATACTTCTCACGCGTTCCCGGGGTGACGGATGCCGTTTCAGGCTATGCAAACGGTAGAGGGGAAACAACCAAGTACGAATTGATTAACCAAACTGGACATGCGGAGACTGTCCATGTCACCTATGATGCCAAGCAAATTTCCCTCAAGGAAATCCTGCTTCACTATTTCCGCATTATCAATCCAACCAGCAAAAATAAACAAGGAAATGATGTGGGAACCCAGTACCGTACTGGTGTTTATTACACAGATGACAAGGATTTAGAGGTGATTAACCAAGTCTTTGATGAGGTGGCTAAGAAATACGATCAACCTCTAGCAGTTGAAAAGGAAACCTTGAAGAATTTTATAGTGGCTGAGGATTACCACCAAGACTATCTCAAGAAAAATCCAAATGGCTACTGCCATATCAATGTCAATCAGGCGGCCTATCCCGTCATCGATGCTAGCAAATATCCCAAACCAAGCGATGAAGAATTGAAAAAGACCCTGTCACCTGAGGAGTATGCAGTTACCCAGAAAAATCAAACAGAACGAGCTTTCTCAAACCGCTACTGGGATAAATTTGAATCCGGTATCTATGTGGATGTGGCAACTGGCGAACCCCTCTTTTCATCAAAGGACAAGTTTGAGTCTGGTTGTGGTTGGCCTAGTTTCACCCAACCAATCAGTCCAGATGTTGCTACTTACAAAGAAGATAAGTCTTACAATATGACACGCATGGAAGTGCGGAGCCGAGTTGGAGATTCTCACCTTGGTCATGTCTTTACAGATGGGCCTCGGGACAAGGGTGGCTTGCGCTACTGTATCAATAGTCTTTCCATCCGCTTTATTCCTAAAAACCAAATGGAAGAAAAAGGCTATGCTTATTTACTAGATTATGTCGATTAAGAGGGCTTTCCTAAGCAGTTAGAGGAGAATTTTGCTATACTGATACTAGTAAGTGACAAAGGAGAGAAGCATGACCTATACAATCTTAATCGTAGAAGATGAATATCTGGTAAGACAAGGCTTGACCAAGCTGGTCAATGTAGCAGCCTACGATATGGAAATCATCGGTCAAGCTGAAAATGGAAGGCAGGCTTGGGAATTGATACAAAAGCAGGTGCCAGATATCATTTTAACCGATATCAACATGCCTCAGCTAAATGGCATCCAGTTGGCTAGTCTGGTCCGAGAAACCTATCCTCAGGTTCATCTAGTTTTTTTGACAGGCTACGATGATTTTGATTATGCCTTGTCTGCTGTCAAACTAGGTGTGGACGACTACCTGCTCAAGCCCTTTTCTCGTCAGGATATTGAGGAAATGTTGGGGAAAATCAAGCAAAAGTTGGACAAGGAAGAGAAAGAAGAGCAGTTACAAGATTTATTAACCGATAAGTTTGAAGGAAATATGGCCCAGAAAATCCAGTCTCATCTAGCTGATAGTCAATTTAGTTTAAAGAGCTTGGCCAGTGACTTGGGTTTTAGTCCGACTTATCTGAGTTCTTTGATTAAGAAAGAGTTGGGCCTACCTTTTCAGGATTATCTGGTGAGAGAGCGTGTCAAGCAAGCCAAGCTCTTGCTTTTGACCACAGATTTAAAGATTTATGAGATAGCTGAAAAGGTTGGCTTTGAAGATATGAACTATTTTACCCAACGGTTTAAACAGATTGCAGGTGTGACACCTCGTCAGTTTAAGAAGGGAGAAGGTCGATGAAGCGTTCTTCTCTCCTAGTCAGAATGGTTATTTCCATCTTTCTGGTCTTTCTCATTCTCCTAGCTATGGTTGGGACTTTCTACTATCAATCTAGTTCATCAGCCATTGAGGCTAGCATTGAGGGCAATAGTCAAACGACCATTAGCCAAACTAGCCACTTTATCCAGTCTTATATCAAAAAACTAGAAACCACCTCAACTAGTTTGACCCAGCAGACGGATGTTCTGGCCTATGCTGAGAATCCCAGTCAAGACAAGGTCAAGGGAATCCGAGATCTGTTTTTGACCATCTTAAAGGCAGACCAGGATTTGAAAGCTGTTGTACTGGTCACCAAATCTGGTCAGGTCATTTCTACAGATGACAGTGTGCAGATGAAAACCTCCTCAGATATGATGTCTGAGGACTGGTACCAAAAGGCCATTCATCAGGGAGCCATGCCTGTTTTGACTCCGGCTCGTAAATCAGATAGTCAGTGGGTCATTTCTGTCACTCAAGAACTTGTTGATGTAAAGGGGGCCAATCTGGGCGTGCTTCGCTTGGATATTTCCTACGAAACTCTGGAAGCCTATCTCAACCAACTCCAGTTGGGTCAGCAGGGCTTTGCCTTTATCATCAATGAAAACCATGAATTTGTCTACCATCCTCAACACACAGTTTATAGTTCATCTAGCGAAATGGAGGCTATGAAACCTTATATTGAGACAGGGAAGGGCTACACTCTGGACCACAAATCCTACGTCAGTCAGGAAAAGATTGCAGGAACTGATTGGACGGTTATAGGCGTATCTTCGTTGGAGAAGTTAGACCAGGTTCGGAGTCAACTCTTGTGGACCTTGCTTGGGGCCAGTGTCACATCTCTTCTTGCCTGTCTCTGCTTGGTGTGGTTCAGTCTCAAGCGCTGGATTGCCCCTTTGAAGGATTTGAGAGAAACCATGTTGGACATTGCTTCTGGTACACAAAATCTGCGTGCCAAGGAAACTGGTGCATATGAGTTGAGAGAAGTGACTCGCCAGTTCAATGCCATGTTGGATCAGATTGATCAGCTGATGGCAGATGTGCGCAAGCAGGAAGAAACGACCCGTCAGTATGAACTTCAAGCTTTGTCGAGCCAGATTAACCCCCATTTTCTCTACAATACTTTGGACACTATCATCTGGATGGCTGAATTTCAGGATAGTCAGCGAGTGGTTCAGGTAACCAAGTCCTTGGCAACTTATTTCCGCCTAGCGCTCAATCAAGGCAAGGACTTGATTTGCCTTTCTGATGAAATCAATCATGTCCGCCAGTACCTCTTTATCCAGAAACAACGCTATGGGGATAAGCTGGAATATGAGATTGAGGAAAATCCTGCCTTTGATAAGCTAGTCTTGCCCAAGCTGGTCCTACAACCCCTTGTAGAAAATGCTCTTTACCATGGCATTAAGGAGAAGGAAGGTCAGGGACATATTAGAGTTTCTGTCCAGAAAAAGGATTCAGGACTAGTCATCCGCATTGAGGATGATGGCGTTGGCTTCCAAGATGCTAGCGATAGTAGTCAAAGTCAGCTCAAACGTGGGGGAGTTGGTCTGCAAAATGTTGACCAACGGCTCAAACTTCATTTTGGAGACAATTACCAGATGAAGATTGATTCTGCACCCGACAAAGGGACGACGGTTGAAATATACATAAATAGAATAGAAACTAGCTAACTCCCGATCAATTCTGGGAGTTTTATGCAGATTGGAGTAAGGTTTTCAGGTTGTCTATCTTGCTAAAAACAAGAAAAAACGATATGATAGATAATGATAAAAGAGGTATCAAGTATGAAGGAAAAAGACATTCAAAGAGAAACAAGCCAGATTGTAGAAGATGTATTGGAAAAGGCCAATTTGAAGCAGGGATCCATCTTTGTTTTGGGCCTTTCTTCTAGTGAAGTCATAGGTGGTCAGATTGGCAAGGAATCCAGCCAAGAAATTGGCGAAATCATTGTGAAAACCATTCTAGATATCCTAGAGGAAAAAGGAATTCATCTAGCTGTTCAAGGTTGTGAACATGTCAATCGGGCCCTCGTTGTTGAACGTCAGGTGGCAGAGCAGTTTGGCCTGGAAATCGTCAGTGTCCTTCCGACTCTTCATGCAGGAGGTTCGGGTCAGTTGGCAGCCTTCAAGTTTATGCAGGATCCAGTTGAGGTTGAATTTATCAAGGCTCATGCTGGATTGGATATCGGAGATACTGCAATTGGCATGCATGTTAAGCATGTGCAGGTTCCGATTCGCCCTCTTTTGAGAGAGATTGGGCATGCCCATGTAACAGCTTTAGCAAGCCGTCCCAAATTAATCGGAGGTGCGCGTGCGCATTATCCGCAAGATTCTATTAGAAAGTCGTGAGAATGAGAAAAACAAAACAACAACTAGAAAAAATCACTAAATATTCGATTCGTAAGCTAACTGTTGGGGTAGGTCCTGTAGCAATCGGGGCCTTCCTTTTTGGTGCTAGTACCCTTTCAGTGGATAAGGTGCAAGCCAATGAAGTCGGCAGTGCTCATAGTGTTCATTACCGTTATCTGGCGGAGCAGGAGTTGACCGAGTCTGAAAAAGCCCTGATTCACCATGAGGTTCCTATAGAATTTCAAGATGATGATATTCTATATGTAGTTTATCGCAAGAAGGCAACTAACAGTCAACAACTTCCATACACAGGAAGTAAGGAACTAGCTTGGTCAGGTCTTGGTTTGGCAACGGCCTCACTAGCAGTCTTTTTGGTGTCCAAAAAAGGTCGTAGAGAAGTTCTAGGTGTTCTCTTGATTGGTTCTTTAGGAGCTAGCACCTTTGTACCTTATGGGACATTTGCATTTGAAAATAAGGAATTGCTTTCTTATAACCAAACTATTTCAGCATCTACACATGAAGGCTTGGCTGAAGGGATTATCCACATTGATGGTTATGAATACATTGGTTACTTCAAGGAAGCAGAACTCCATCCATCAAGACCAACTTCAACTGAACAGCCTCAGTTGCCAGTAGAAAAGCAAAGTTCAAAAGAAATCGAGAAAACAGAAGTCGTTCAAGAAAGACCTGCGGTTACTCCGGAAATTGCCGTCGAAAAACCTGTAGTAGAGAATCCAGTTGCCCCTGCTGTTGAAGAAAAACCAGTTTCTGAGAAGTCTCAGGCTAGACAGGAAGAGAGCTTGGTAGAGATTCCTTTTGAAACGGTCACAAGTCCAGATGCGAATCTAGCAGAAGGACAGACTCGTATCGTCACAGCCGGAGTAAATGGTCAGCGTCGCCTTGTAACCAAAGTTTCGATGGTCAACGGTCAAGAAGTTAGAGAAGTCATCGAAGACCAAGTTGTTCAAAATCCTGTGTCGCAAGTCATTGCAGTCGGAACTAAGAAAGAGGTGCAACCTGCCCCAACTCCCGTACCACAAGCTGAACAAAATCACCAAGCAGCTAAAGGAACTCAAGAGGCAGGCAAAGAAGGCCAATCTTTAACGCAGTCAGAATTGCCAGAGGCTACAGTAGAGTCTAAAGGAATTCAAGAGGTAGGTAAGGAAGGTCAAGCCTTAACGCAACCTGAACTACCAGAAGCTAGGGTAGAGTCTAAAGGCACCCAAGAGGAAGGCAAAGAAGGTCAAGCTTTAACACAAGCTGAATTACCAGAAGCTCCAGTAGAAGTAAAAGGAACTCAAGAGGCAGGCAAGGAAGGTCAAGCACTTGTTCAAGATCAGTTACCTGAGTATAAGGTGACTGAGGGAACCCTTGTTGAAGAATCAACTACAGAAATTGACTACAAAACTGAAACGACTGAGGATCCAACTAAGTATACAGACGAAGAAACTGTCCTACGAAATGGTGAAAAAGGAAGTCAAGTTACCAAAACAACCTATAAAACGGTAGAAGGTGTCAAAACTGACCAAGTTCTTTCAACCAGTACGGAAGTGACCAAGGAGCCTGTAAATCAACAGGTAAGTCGTGGAACAAAATCAATTGAAGGAACTCTGGTAGAAGAAAGTATTGAAAAGATTCCATTTAAGGAAAAAGTTGAAGAAGATGCTCAACTGAAAAAAGGTTTAGAAGTTGTAGCTCAAGAAGGTAAAGAAGGTCAGAAAAAAATCACTAAGACCTTTAATACCATTAAGGGAGTTAAAACAGAGGACGCTCCAAAAGTTACAGAGGAAATCCTTGAGGCACCTCAAGACAAAATTTTGAAACGTGGTACCAAGAGCTTTGAAAAACCAGTATTGACCATCACAGCAGTTGAGCCTAAGGATTTGAAACGGACTTCAGATGTTAAGTATAGTCTAGAAAATCCAAGTAAGGCAGCCATTAAATCTATCACCTTAACTCTGAAAAAAGGTGATGAGATTGTGAAAACATTGAATGTTTCACCTGACAACTTAACAGCTAGCCTGACAGATTTGCAATACTACAAAGATTATAAGATTGAAACTAAGATGGTTTATGACCGTGGTGAAGGCGATGAGGAAGTAGTTCTGAATGAAGAACCTCTAAGAATTGACCTCAAAAAAGTTGAAATCAAAAATATCAAAGAAACAAGCTTGATGAGTGTGGACGCTGACGGTAATGAAACAGATACTAGTTTGCTGACAGAAAAACCAGCTGATGTTGCCCCACTTTACCTACGAGTTACAACTCACGACAACAAGATTACACGACTTGCTGTTGACAAGATTGAAGAAGTAGAAAAAGACGGAAAAACTTTATATAAAGTTACTGCCAAAGCACCAGACTTAGTTCAACGTAATGCAGATAACACACTTAGCGAAGAGTATGTTCATTACTTTGAAAAACAAAAAGCAAAAGAAGGTAATGTTTACTACAACTTCAATGAGCTTGTAAAAGATATGAAAGCTAACCCTAGCGGTGAGTTTAAACTTGGTGCAGATCTAAATGCAGCTAATGTACCAACTCCAAATAAAGAGTATGTTCCTGGTACATTTAAAGGTAAGTTATCAAGTGTTGAGGGACAACGTTATTCAATCCACAATATGACACGTCAATTATTTGGTGGTATTGAAGGTGGTTCGGTTAAAGATGTTAACTTAGCTAATGTCGATATTAATATGCCTTGGATTGATAACATTTCTGCTCTTGCTAGAACTGTTAAGAATGCCACTGTTGAGAATATTAAAGTAACTGGTAGCATCACTGGTAGAGATGGAATTGCCGGACTTGTTAACAAATTAGATAACGGCGGACAACTTACTAATGTTGCTTATATTGGTAAACTTACTGGTGTAGGTGATCGAGGTTGGGATTTCGGTGGCATGGTTGGCGAAATCTGGAAAGGTAATGTTGATAAAGGATATGTAGAAGCTGATATAGTTGCTAATAAAGCTCGTATCGGTGGATTTGTCGCTAGATCAGATAACGGTTCTGATCCTAACGGAATTGGTAAATATGGTTCTGTTCGTAACGCTGTTACGAAAGGAACTATTAAGGTAAATACACCTGTTGAAGCAGGTGGTTTCCTTAGTAAGAACTGGGCATGGGGTAAAGTTGCAGACTCTGTGTCTATGATGAAAGTTGAAAATGGTGAAGTGTTCTATGGATCTAAAGATATTGACGAAGATGGTGGATACTTCTCAAATAACGCATTAGAACGTAACTTCATTGTAAAAGATGTAAGTACAGGTAAGCGTTCATTTAGATTCTCTGTTTCTAACCGAATTAAAGAAGTGTCTCAAGATGAAGCTGACCAGAAAATTGCAACATTAGGAATTACGGCTAATGATTATGTTATCAATCCTCTTGTTTCAGATACATTAAATAATGTTAAACCAAAATCTGACACTTACAAAGATACTCAAGATTACAATGCAGACCGTGAACTTGCTTATCGTAACATCGAAAAACTTCAACCATTCTACAATAAAGAGTGGATTGTCAACCAAGGGAACAAGATTCCAGATGGATCAAACTTATTAACGAAAGAAGTATTGTCTGTAACTGCAATGAAAGGCAATGACTTTGTCACAGACCTTACAGATGCTGACCATATTTTGGTTCACTACGCAGATAAGACAAAAGACATCTTTACAATTTCACCGAAAGAATCTAAAGTTAAACAAGTGAAAGAATACAGTGTCGCTGAGCTTGGTGAAGTTGTTTACACACCAAACATGGTTGTTAAAGATCGTGCTGACTTAATCAGTGCTATTGAAAGCAAATTAAGCCCTGTTGAATTGCAATCTGACTCGATTTACCAACACTTGGGTAGAACTGGTGGCAACAAAGTCAATGCAATTAAGGACTTGTACCTAGAAGAAAGCTTCAAGTATGTTAAAGATAATCTTAATAAATTCGTTACGAAGTTAGTAGAAAATGAAGATCATCAACTGAACACAGATGAAGCTGCTAAACGTGCCTTGATTAAGAAAATTGATGACAATAAGGCTGCAGTTCTTCTTGGATTATCTTACCTAAATCGTTACTACGGTGTTAAATTCGATGACTTTAATATTAAAGAATTAATGCTATTCAAACCGGACTTCTATGGTAAGAATGTTGGTGTGTTAGACTTCTTGATTAAAGTTGGTTCTAAAGAAAGTAACATTAAAGGTGATAGAACTTTAGAAGCTTATCGCGAAACGATTGGTGGAGTTATCGGTATAGGCGAGTTAAACAGTTTCTTAGACTATAATATGCGTCTATTCACAAGTGATACAGACTTAAACGATTGGTTCATAAAAGCTACTAAAGATAATGTATATATCGTTGAACCTAAAACAACAACTCCTGAATTTGCTAATAAGAAACACAGAGCCTACGAGGGATTAAACAACGACATGCATGGCAAGATGATTCTACCACTTCTGAACTTGAAAGATGCTCATATGTTCTTAATCTCAACATATAACACTATGGCTTACAGTTCATTTGAAAAATACGGTAAGAATACTGCAGAAGAACGCGAAGCATTCAAAGCTGAAATCAATAAAGTCGCTAAAGGTCAACAAAATTACCTAGACTTCTGGTCTCGTCTATCATTAGATAAAGTTCGTAATCAACTGCTTAAGAGCAATAACATGGTTCCAACTCCTGTGTTAGATAACCAAAACTATAAAGGAATCAGCACAGATAAATACGGACATACGAACAGTGGTAAGGATGTAGCACCTATCCGTGAATTATACGGACCAACAGGTCGTTATCATGCAACTGACTGGCGTATGGGAGCTGTAGCTCGTATTTACGGTAACCCTTATAAGGATGATTCAGTCTTCTTCATGGTTACTGATATGATTAGTGACTTTGGTATCTCAGCCTTCACTCACGAAACGACTCACGTAAATGACCGTATGGTTTACTTAGGTGGTTCAAGACACCGTGAAGGTACTGACCTAGAAGCATTTGCACAAGGTATGTTGCAATCACCTGCTGAAACAAGTCCAAACGGTGACTTCAAAGCACTTGGATTAAACATGGCCTACGAACGTCCAAATGACGGAAATCAATGGTATAACACAAATCCAAATGACCTTACATCTCGCGCTGAAATCGATCATTACATGAAAGGTTTCAACGATACTCTAATGCTTCTTGATTACCTTGAAGGAGAAGCTGTAATTGATAAAGGCAGTAAAGAACTAAACAACGCTTGGTTCAAGAAAGTTGCTAAGAAATTACGTAACGCTAATACGAAGAACCAATACGATGAGGTTCGTGATTTGAATGCAGAAGAAAAAGAATATAACTTAACTTCTGTTAACGACCTAGTAGATAAGAACTTCATGACCAAACACGGTCCTGGTAATGGTACTTATGACCCAACTGGATTTGGCTCTGCCTATGTAACGGTGCCTATCACTGCTGGTATCTATGGTGGTAATACAAGTGAAGGAGCTCCAGGCTCTATGTCATTCAAACATAACACCTTCCGTATGTGGGGTTACTTTGGATATGAAAAAGGCTTCTTAAACTACGCTTCTAACATGCTGAAAAATGAGTCTAAACAGGCTGGTCACAATACTCTAGGTGATGACTTTATCATTAAGAAAGTTTCTGATGGTAAATTTAATACTCTAGAAGATTGGAAGAAAGCATACTTCAAAGAAGTTGTTGATAAAGCGAAAGCAGGATTTAACCCTGTTACAATCGACGGTACTACATACAGTAGTTACGATGACTTGAAGAATGCATTTGCTGCTGCCGTTGATAAAGATAAAGCTACTCTTAAAAATGGATCAGTTAAATTTGATAATACTGTATCACTTAAAGAGAAATTATTCAAAAAACTTCTTCAACAAACAAATAGCTTTAAAACTTCAATCTTTAAATAATTGAAATCTCTCATCTGCTTTGCGGATGAGGGTTTTCTTATTTTGTGCTATACTTAAGGTATGCATAGAAAAACAGTGATTGATTTTAGGGCTTTGGGGGAGAGATACACCTTTACCCAGCCGATTAAAGAGTTGAAAACGAGAAATGTAGCAGAAGTGGCAGATTTGCTGGCACAAGTGGAAAGCTACCAAGAGCAGGGCTACTATGTGGTGGGCTATGTCAGCTACGAGGCTGCACCTGCTTTTGAGGAGAAATTAGCAGTTCATAAGGCACCTTTACTGGACGAGTATTTGCTTTACTTTACTGTTCATGATAGCGTAGAAACTTCCTCTATTCCTCTGACTTATGATGAGGTTGATTTGCCTTCAAATTGGCAGGAAGTAACGTCTGCAGAGGACTATGAAAAGGCTATTGCACAGATACATCATCATTTGCGGCAGGGAGACACCTATCAGGTCAACTACACCGTCCAACTCAAGCAAGACTTAAGTGCTAACCCTTTTGCTATCTACAATCGCATGGTGGTAGAGCAGGAGGCAGGCTATAATGCCTATGTGGAACATGACGAGATGGCAGTGATATCCATGAGTCCAGAGCTCTTTTTTGAGCAAAATGACCGCGAGTTGACAACGCGACCAATGAAGGGAACGACTCAGCGTGGCATGACTGACCAAGAAGACTTGGAGCAGGCCAGTTGGTTGGAACAGGACCCCAAAAATCGCTCTGAAAATATGATGATTGTGGACCTCTTGCGCAATGATATGAACCGTATTTCTGAGGTGGGGAGTGAGCACGTGGAGCGTCTTTGCCAAGTAGAACAGTATTCAACGGTTTGGCAGATGACTTCGACCATCAAGAGTCAGTTGCGAGAGGATGTGAACCTTGTTGAAATCTTTCGCTCTCTCTTTCCTTGCGGATCCATAACGGGAGCTCCGAAAATTGCGACTATGGAAATCATTAAGGACTTGGAACCACAACCCAGAGGAGTCTACTGTGGAACGATTGGTCTCTTGCTTCCACATGGGCAACGGATTTTCAATGTAGCCATTCGGACCATTCAATTGCATCAAGAAAAAGCCATATATGGAGTGGGTGGTGGCATTACTTGGGATAGCACTTGGGAATCTGAATACCGAGAGGTTCATCAAAAGGCAGCTGTTCTCTATCGTAAACAAGCTCGTTTCCAATTAATTTCAACTGGAAAAATCAGCCAAAAGAACTTGTTCTTTGAAGAACAACATCTGGAAAGACTGAGAAAAGCTAGTCGATATTTTGCCTTTCCTTTTGACCCAGAAATTTTGAGACAAAAAATTGAAGCAGAGTGTCAGACTTGTGATGCTAATCAAGATTACCGCTTGCGAATTTCTCTCAGCAAATCTGGAGAGATAGAACTTAGTCGACAAATCTTAACACCCCTTAGTCCAAGTTTTTGTCAGGCCAAACTTTGCCTGCAGGAAGCCAATTTGCAACAAGCCTTTACCTACTTCAAAACGACTCACCGCCCGCATTTGAATCTAGGGGAGCAAGAGATTATTTACCACAATAAGTCTGGAGAATTTCTTGAAACCTCTATCGGAAATTTAGTTCTGAAAATCGATGGGAAACTCTACACACCGCCTATCCGACTTGGAATCTTGCCAGGAATTTATCGTCAGCATTTGCTGGAAACAGGACAGGTAGAAGAGAAAGTCTTGACCTTGGCAGACTTAGTCCAAGCAGAAGCTATTTACGGCTGTAATGCAGTGAGAGGCTTGTATGAATTATTTATTCAAAAATAAAAATTGTAATGAAAAGTTATAAGAACTAGGATTGATTTTTCCTTGAATTGAAGAAATAAATCTGATAAAATAAACATGAAATCGATATCATAATTATGGGAGAAAAAGATGAACAAACGTCTATTTTTAAAAATGAGTCTGGCTACCTTGCCAGTTTTAGCCTTGTTTTCACAACCAGTTTTAGCAGAAGAAAACATCCATTTTTCTAGCTGTATGGAAGCTTGGGCTAATGGCTATTCGGATCTTCATGAGGGGGATCCTGGTTATTCTGCCAAGTTAGACCGCGATCATGATGGTGTGGCTTGCGAATTGAAAAACGCTCCTAAGGGTGCCTTTAAAGCAAAACAAGCAACTGCGGCTCAAACCAACACAACTTCATCTACAACAAGTGGTTGGGTTAAGCAAGATGGTGCATGGTATTACTTTGATGGAAATGGAAATTCAGTGAAAAATGCTTGGCAAGGAAGTTATTATCTGAAAGCAGACGGAAAAATGGCCCAGAGCGAATGGATTTATGATGATTCTTATCAAGCTTGGTATTACTTGAAATCAGATGGATCTTATGCCTACAGTACATGGCAAGGAGCTTACTACCTTAAATCAAACGGTAAAATGGCTAAAGGTGAATGGGTTTATGACTCTTCTTACCAAGCCTGGTATTACTTGAAATCCGATGGTTCTTATGCTCGCAATGCTTGGCAAGGGAACTACTATTTGAAATCAGATGGTAAAATGGCTATCAATGAATGGGTTTATGATGCTACCTATCAAGCTTGGTATTACTTGAAATCAGATGGATCTTATGCTTATAGTACATGGCAAGGAAATTACTATTTAAAATCGAATGGTAAAATGGCTGTCAATGAATGGGTTGATGGTGGACGTTATTATGTTGGCGCTGACGGAGTTTGGAAGGAAGGTCAAGCAAGTACAGCTTCTTCTAGTAATGATAGCAATAGTGAATATTCTGCTGCTTTAGGAAAGGCAAAAAGTTATAATTCGTTATTCCACATGTCAAAAAAACGTATGTATAGACAATTAACTTCTGATTTTGATAAATTTTCAAATGATGCAGCTCAATATGCGGTTGATCATTTAGAAGCCGATTATAAATATAATGCCTTATTTAATGCTAAAAACTATAGAAAATTATTTAATATGTCTAAGTCTCGTCTCATCAACCAATTGACCTCTTCTATAGATGGCTTTACAGAGGAAGAAGCTAACTATGCAATTAATCATTTAGATGACTAACAGATACTGGTAGACGAAAAATTCCTTATAATTCATTCACGCAAACCTTTGCATAAATGAGTGAATTTTGTTATACTAGTGCTGTAAGCATTTTCAATTAATTCATAATGAAAAAGGAGAATATGATGAGTCAAAAGATTATTGGGATTGACCTTGGTGGAACTTCTATCAAATTTGCAATCTTAACAACAGCAGGAGAAATCCAAGAAAAATGGTCTATCAAGACCAACATTTTGGATGAGGGAAGTCATATCGTAGATGATATGATTGAGTCTATTCAACACCGTTTGGACTTGCTTAGATTGGTAGCAGCGGACTTCCAAGGAATTGGAATGGGATCACCAGGTGTGGTTGACCGTGAAAAAGGAACTGTTATTGGTGCCTACAACTTGAACTGGAAAACCCTTCAACCAATCAAAGAGAAGATTGAAAAAGCCTTGGGTATTCCATTTTTCATCGATAATGATGCCAACGTAGCAGCTCTTGGTGAACGTTGGATGGGTGCTGGAGATAACCAACCAGATGTTGTCTTTATGACACTCGGTACAGGTGTTGGTGGCGGTATCGTCGCAGAAGGCAAATTGCTTCATGGTGTTGCTGGTGCAGCAGGTGAGCTTGGCCACATCACTGTTGACTTTGACCAACCAATCGCATGTACCTGTGGTAAAAAAGGCTGTCTTGAGACAGTTGCTTCAGCAACAGGGATTGTCAACTTGACTCGTCGCTATGCCGATGAATACGAAGGCGATGCAGCCTTGAAACGCTTGATTGATAACGGAGAAGAAGTAACTGCTAAGACTGTCTTTGACCTTGCAAAAGAAGGAGACGACCTTGCTTTGATTGTTTACCGTAACTTCTCACGTTACTTGGGAATCGCTTGTGCTAACATCGGTTCAATCCTAAACCCATCAACAATCGTTATCGGTGGTGGTGTGTCAGCTGCGGGAGAATTCCTTCTACAAGGTGTTCAAAAAGTCTACGATGAAAATAGCTTCCCACAAGTACGCACATCCACTAAATTAGCTCTTGCAACTCTAGGAAATGACGCTGGAGTTATCGGAGCAGCATCACTTGTATTGCAATAAAATAATAAAAGAGGAAAAATGCTAACCTAGAGTTAGTAATGTTCCTCTTTTCTTTTTTATGCTATACTAGTTAGGACAATGAATGAGGTGAAACGAAATGACAAAAGCAGATACAATCTTTAAAGAAAATATTGAACGAATCCTCAAAGACGGTGTCTTTTCTGAGCAGGCTCGTCCTAAGTACAAGGATGGAACCGTGGCTAACTCCAAGTACATAACCGGTGCCTTTGCCGAGTATGACTTGGCCAAGGGGGAATTCCCGATTACAACTTTGCGCCCTATTGCTATCAAATCAGCCATCAAAGAAGTCCTTTGGATTTACCAAGACCAGTCAAATAGCCTAGAAGTTCTCAATGACAAGTACAATGTTCACTATTGGAATGACTGGGAAGTGGGAGATACGGGAACAATCGGTGAGCGCTACGGTGCCGTTGTTAAGAAACACGACATCATCAATAAACTTCTTAAACAGTTGGAAGCCAACCCTTGGAACCGCCGCAATATCATTTCGCTCTGGGATTACCAAGCTTTCGAAGAAACAGACGGGTTGCTCCCCTGCGCCTTTCAGACCATGTTTGATGTCCGTCGTGTTGATGGAGAAATCTATCTGGATGCGACCTTGACCCAGCGTTCGAATGACATGTTGGTGGCCCACCACATCAATGCTATGCAGTATGTGGCTCTTCAAATGATGATTGCCAAGCATTTTGGCTGGAAGGTTGGGAAGTTCTTCTACTTCATCAACAATCTCCATATCTATGACAATCAATTTGAACAAGCTCAGGAATTGCTCCGTCGTGAACCGTCTGACTGCCAACCACGTTTAGTTTTGAATGTTCCTGATGGGACTAATTTCTTTGATATCAAAGCAGAAGATTTTGAGTTGGTGGATTATGATCCTGTTAAGCCCCAGTTAAAGTTTGACCTAGCTATTTAAAAGAATAGAAAAAAGAAGTTGAGACAATGAATCCCAACTTCTTTTGTTTCTTAACGTGATACGCGGCGACGAGCTGCTTTTTTACGGTTTTCTTCGATGAAAGCTGCTTTTTGTTCTTCTGGTTCAATCACTTTCTTTTTAAATGCGTATACTGCACCTGCAAGTGCAGCGACAGTTCCTGCGACACCTGTTACAAGACCTTTAGCGAATCCTTTAGCCATGAGTCTTCCTCCTTTATATTCTCAATCAGTCAGCCCCCTCAAGAGGTCACATTTTTCTGACTGACCTTTTTGTGTTATAATAATAGTAACGAAAAAATGGGAATTTTTCAAGGAAAAAAGATGAAAACAAAAATAATTGTGATTGTTGGACCGACTGCTGTTGGAAAAACAGCCCTTGCCATTGAAGTGGCTAAGCGTTTTAATGGCGAAGTGGTTAGTGGAGATAGCCAGCAAGTCTATCGAGGTCTAGATATTGGGACGGCTAAGGCTAGTCCAGAAGAGCAGGTAGCTGTTCCTCATCATTTAATCGATGTTAGAGAGGTAACCGAGTCTTACTCGGCTTTTGATTTTGTTTCAGAAGCTAAGATGGCTATTGAGGATATTCACAGCCGTGGCAAACTAGCTATTATTGCTGGGGGAACTGGTCTTTACATCCAGAGTTTACTTGAAGGATACCATCTAGGTGGTGAGACTCCTCATGAGGAGATTTTAGCTTATCGAGCTAGTTTGGAGCCATATTCAGATGAGGAATTAGCCCATTTGGTGGAGCAAGCAGGTCTTGAAATTCCTCAGTTTAATCGTCGTCGTGCTATGCGTGCCTTAGAAATTGCCCATTTTGGTCAGGATTTGGAAAATCAAGAGACCTTGTATGAACCATTGATTATCTGCTTGGATGATGAACGTAGTCAACTTTATGAACGTATCAACCACCGAGTGGACTTGATGTTTGAGGCTGGGCTTTTGGATGAGGCCAAGTGGTTGTTTGACCATTATCCAGATGTGCAGGCTGCTAAAGGGATTGGTTACAAGGAACTCTTTCCTTATTTCCGTGGGGAGCAGACTTTGGAGGAAGCTAGTGATAGTCTCAAACAGGCGACCCGCCGTTTTGCCAAGCGTCAGCTAACCTGGTTCCGTAATCGCATGCAGGTCACCTTTTATCAAATCGGAGAATCTGGTGTGCAAGACCGTATTTTTAGCCAGATAGAGGAGTTTTTAGATGATTGAAACGGAGAAAAAAGAGGAGCGAGTCCTGCTCATAGGTGTGGAATTGCAGGGCATGGATAATTTTGATCTCTCTATGGAAGAATTGGCCAGTCTAGCTAAGACAGCTGGGGCAGTCGTTGTAGATAGTTACAGACAAAAACGTGAAAAATATGATTCCAAGACCTTCGTCGGCTCTGGTAAGTTGGAAGAGATTGCGCTTATGGTGGATGCAGAAGAAATTACCACTGTCATCGTCAACAACCGCTTGACTCCACGGCAAAATGTCAATCTAGAGGAAGTTCTGGGTGTCAAGGTCATTGACCGTATGCAGTTGATTTTGGATATCTTTGCCATGCGGGCTCGAAGCCATGAAGGCAAACTTCAAGTCCACCTAGCCCAGCTCAAATATCTCTTGCCCCGCTTGGTTGGTCAGGGAATTATGCTCAGCCGTCAGGCTGGGGGAATTGGTTCCCGTGGACCTGGTGAAAGCCAGCTAGAGCTGAACCGTCGTAGTGTTCGCAATCAAATCACGGATATCGAGCGCCAGCTCAAGGTGGTTGAGAAAAATCGGGCGACTGTCAGAGAAAAACGTTTGGAGTCCAGCACCTTTAAGATTGGTTTGATTGGTTACACCAATGCTGGGAAATCAACCATCATGAACACCTTGACCAGTAAGACCCAGTATGAAGCGGATGAGCTCTTTGCGACTTTGGATGCGACGACTAAGAGTATCCATCTGGGGGGCAATCTTCAAGTAACTTTGACAGATACCGTGGGCTTTATCCAAGATTTGCCGACAGAGTTGGTGTCCAGTTTCAAGTCAACCTTGGAAGAAAGCAAGCATGTGGACCTTCTGGTTCATGTCATCGACGCCAGCAATCCTTACCACGAGGAGCATGAAAAAACAGTTCTTTCCATCATGAAAGACTTGGATATGGAAGATATTCCTCGTCTGACACTTTATAATAAAGCGGATTTGGTGGAGGATTTCACGCCTACCCAAACGCCTTATGCCCTCATTTCTGCCAAGTCTGAGGATAGTCGTGAAAACTTGCAGGCTTTGTTTTTAGAGAAAATCAAGGATATTTTTGAATTTTTTACCCTGCGCGTGCCTTTTTCTAAGTCCTACAAGATTCACGATTTAGAAAGTGTTGCGATTCTGGAAGAACGCGATTATCAGGATGACGGCGAAGTCATTAGAGGCTACATTTCCGAGAAAAATAAATGGAGGTTAGAGGAATTTTATGACTGATATTAAAACGTTGGCTCTAAAATATGGGGGCTATACAAGTCTGGATAAGGTCTATCTGGATCAACTTCTAGCTGGCAAGACAGAGCAGGAGCAGTTGGTACTGATCACACCTCCGCCCAGCGTGGTCAATGCCTACTTTGCAGAACTCTACCAGAAAAAGAGTCCTGAGGCTGCGACGGATTATTTTGCAGAACTCAGTCAGGAACTGAATCTCTACAATGTTGAACCAAGTTTCACCCTCGAAAACAAGCCCTTTATTCGCCTAAATCTGTCTGGTAAATCCTTTGGTTTTTGTTATGAGAGTGAGGGACTGGGTCGAATTTTCTCTGAAAATAAGGAGAAGATCTCGGATGACTTACTCTTTGAGATTGCGCAAATTTTCCCCCATCAACTGGTCTTTGAAGAGTCTGGTAAGATTTACATGAAGGCTGTTGGAGATGAGGAAGTTGTTAGTGTAGAAAGTCTTACAGCTTTGACTGATTTGGAAAGCTTGGCTGATGGTCGTAAACGTCTTAAAGGCTACAGTCAAGAGGATTTATTGCAAGAAGCTGCTGCTTTTTCTGGCAATCGCTATTTCCGATCGGAAAACCGCACAGCCATGTTATATATTGATTAATTAGAAAGTATCGAATGGATATTCAATTTTTAGGAACAGGGGCTGGTCAGCCCTCTAAAGCCCGCAATGTTTCAAGTCTCGCTCTGAAACTCTTGGACGAGATTAACGAAGTTTGGCTCTTTGACTGTGGAGAAGGAACGCAAAATCGCATTCTGGAAACCACAATTCGACCACGGAAGGTTAGCAAAATTTTTATCACTCACTTGCACGGAGACCACATATTTGGCCTGCCAGGATTTCTTTCTAGCCGTGCCTTTCAGGCCAATGAAGAGCAGACAGATTTGGAAATCTATGGGCCGCAAGGGATCAAGTCCTTTGTCTTAACCAGTCTTCGTGTGTCAGGTTCTCGCCTGCCTTACCGCATTCATTTTCATGAGTTTGACCAAGATTCTCTAGGAAAAATCCTTGAGACCGATAAATTCACTGTGTATGCAGAGGAACTGGACCATACTATTTTCTGTGTTGGTTATCGTGTCATGCAAAAGGACCTAGAAGGAACGCTAGATGCTGAAAAACTCAAGGCAGCTGGTGTCCCATTTGGCCCGCTTTTTGGAAAAATCAAAAACGGTCAGGATGTTGTCTTAGAAGACGGCAGAGAAATCAAGGCTGCTGACTATATCTCAGCGCCACGTCCAGGTAAAATTATCACTATTCTTGGTGATACTCGTAAAACTAGTGCTAGTGTGCGTCTAGCTGTCAATGCCGACGTCTTGGTTCACGAGTCGACTTATGGCAAGGGAGATGAAAAAATTGCTCGCAATCATGGTCACTCAACCAACATGCAGGCAGCGGAAGTCGCAGTAGAAGCAGGTGCCAAGCGCCTCCTGCTCAACCATATCAGTGCCCGTTTCCTCTCAAAAGATATCAGCAAACTCAAGAAAGACGCTGCTAGTGTCTTTGAAAATGTGCATGTAGTCAAAGACTTGGAAGAAGTGGAAATCTAAAAGATTGAGAAAGGATAAGTATGCCTACTATTCTGATTACCGGAGCTAGCGGTGGTCTAGCCCAAGAAATGGTTAAACTTTTGCCAGAAGACCAGCTCATCTTGCTTGGTAGAAATAAGGCAAAATTAGCTCAACTCTACGGAAATCATCCCCATGCAGAATTGATTGAAATCGACATTACCGATGATTCAGCCCTAGAAACTCTGGTAGCAGACCTCTATCTCCGCTATGGCAAGATTGATGTCTTGATTAACAACGCTGGTTACGGGATTTTTGAGGAATTTGACCAGATTTCTGACCAAGATATTCACCAGATGTTTGAGGTCAATACCTTTGCCCTGATGAATCTATCTCGGCGCCTTGCGGCTCGTATGAAGGAAAGCCGAAAAGGCCATATCATCAATATCGTCAGCATGGCAGGTTTGATCGCTACTGGCAAGTCCAGTCTCTACTCAGCTACCAAGTTTGCAGCCATTGGGTTTTCAAATGCTCTGCGCCTAGAACTCATGTCCTATGGTGTTTATGTAACGACGGTCAATCCAGGTCCAATCCGTACAGGATTTTTTGACCAGGCCGACCCAGATGGCACCTATCTCAAATCGGTTGACCGCTTCCTTTTAGAACCAGATGCAGTTGCTAAAAAGATTGTCAAGATTATAGGGAAAAACAAACGAGAACTCAATCTACCGATGTTGTTGAACCTAGCCCATAAGTTTTATACCCTCTTTCCCAAGCTAGCTGATAAGTTGGCAGGGGAAACTTTTAATTATAAGTAAAAAGAACCAATGTGCAGGTTGTTGCTAGCCTACATATTGGTTCTTATTATTTCTCAACTATCAAACTGAACTTCTTCTAGGAGATAGTCGATAAAGCGTTCGCCCATCTTAGACAGGCTGGTTTTTTCATGCTGAATATAGACCAGCTCAATTGGATCATCAATATCAAGTGGGATAGAAACGATATTATCTCCGTTGAGGTTGCTGTTCAAAATCCCTGTTGCAATGGTATAACCATCCAAACCAATCAAGAGATTAAAGAGGGTAGCACGGTCGCTGACTACGATAGATTTTTTGTGGTATTCCTGCGATAGAATCTCTTCAGAGAAGTAGAAGGAGTTGTGCGTCCCTTGGTCATAACTCAGATAAGGGAAGTTTTCTAAATCAGATAGTTTGACCTTGTCTTTCTTTGCCAGAGGGTTGGTCTTGCTGACAAAGATATGGGGCTGGGCTGTGAAGAGATGGTGAGCCAGCAGGTGGTTGTCATCCAGCATTTTCGTTAAAACATCACGGTTGTAGCTGTTTAAGAAGAGGACACCGACCTCACTACGGAAGTTCTTGACGTCATCGATAATCTCCCAAGTCCGAGTCTCACGAAGGAAGAGCTCGTATTTTTCCATATCGCTTTTCTTGAGCAGAGAGACAAAAGCGTTGACCACAAAGGCATAGTGCTGGGATGAAACGCTAAAAAGTTCACGGTGGGCGACAGGATTTTTATAACGTTCCTCCAGAAGCTGAGTTTGCTCGACAACCTGACGGGCATAAGAGAGAAACTCCATCCCATCACGGGTCAAGGTGATACCCTTGGGATTGCGGATAAAGATCTCAATGCCCATTTCATTTTCCAAATCTCTCACAGCGTTGGAAAGACTAGGCTGTGTGATAAAGAGCTGTTTGGCTGCCTCATTCATAGAGCCAGTTTCGACGATTTTGATAATATAATGTAATTGTTGAATTCTCATGTTTTTATTGTACCACACTTGCGTCAGAATCGCCAAGGAAGATAGGAAAATCAGGAGCATTGTGTGAGTCTCTTCTTGAAAAAAACACAAAATTTTGCTAGAATGAGTCTTATGAAAACATTCTATGATGTGCAGCAATTCCTCAAACGATTTGGTATTATTGTTTACATGGGAAAACGCTTATACGATATTGAACTGATGAAGCTGGAACTCTCTCGGATTTACGATGCAGGGTTGATGGACAAACTGGATTATCTGGAAGCGGAAGCGGTTCTTCGCAGAGAGCACAAGGTAGAATTGGATTATATTGAGAAAAATGGAGAAAAGAACTAATGGTTACTTGGATTTTGTGGGCACTTATACTGGCAATGTTGGCGTGGATGGGCTTTAACTATCTTCGTATTCGCCGTGCGGCTAAAATTGTAGACAATGAGGAGTTTGAAGCCTTGATTCGTACGGGTCAATTGATTGATTTGCGCGACCCAGCAGAATTCCACAGAAAACATATCCTTGGTGCCCGCAATATTCCTTCCAGTCAGTTGAAGACTAGTCTTGCAGCCCTTCGTAAGGATAAACCTGTCCTTCTTTATGAAAACCAACGTGCGCAACGTGTCACAAATGCAGCCCTTTACTTGAAAAAACAAGGCTTTTCTGAGATTTATATCCTTTCTTATGGCTTGGATTCTTGGAAAGGGAAAGTGAAGACTAGCTAACCTTATTTCCAAATTAGTCGAATGATAGGATGAAGCTATTGTTTTATAGTATAATTAATTTGTATAAAATTTAAGGAGTTCTTAGAACATGAAAGAAAAGAAGAAAAATCCACTTTTTGTGGGTATTTTGTCGATTATTCTTGGTTTGTTATTTCCAATTGTAGGCCTGATTTTGGGGATCATAGGATTGGTCTTGGCTTTTTCATACCAAAAAGAATCTGGACTAGACTATAAAACAGAAAAAATTCTCAACATCGTAGGACTTGTGGTTTCTGTACTTAACTGGATTGTAGCCGTCGCAGTATTTTTTAGATAAGCAATAAACAAAAAGCTTTAAACATAAAGCTTTTTTGTTTTATCCACTTTTCTCTAAGTGATTTTTAATGATTTCCAATTCCTCTGGATTCAAAGGACGGTAATGGCCTTCTGTTAGTTCTGTGTCTAATGTAAAATCACCGAATTGAACTCGCTTGAGCGAGGTCACCTTGACACCAACCGAGAGGAACATTTTCTTGACTTGATGAAATTTTCCTTCTGAAATGGTGATAGAGGCTTGACTGAGGGAAGGGCTTGCAGATAGAATCTCTAGTCTTGCAGATTTACAGATAGTGCCATCTAAAAAGACAATTCCCTTTTGAAAGGCTTGGATATGGTCAGGTGTCAGGAGTCCATTGACCTCAACTTGATAAGTCTTATCGACATGATATTGGGGATGGAGGAGTTGGAAGCCCAAGGGACCGTTATCGGTCAAGAGGAGGAGTCCAGTCGTATCTCGGTCCAGTCGGCCGACGGCATAGAGCTTGTCAGACTGGATGTCAGGTGACAGCAGGTCCATGACAGTTGGAAGTTCCTTGTCTTTGTTGGCTGTAACGACACCAGCAGGCTTATGAAGCATAAGATAGGTGTGTTCATAGCCTTGAATGATTCGACCCTGAAAAAGGAGTTCTTGTAGTCCTGTATCGATATTTTGTGCTAGGGAGCGGGCTGGGCAAGCATCGACGAGGATTTCCCCTTTGAGGAGTGCTTGCTTCATGGCCTTTCGGCTGATTTTTTCTTGGGCTAATAAATTATCTAAACGCATACTGTGCCTATCTTATCATAAGTCTCTTACTTTGAAAAGGCTTGACGTAAAAAGAAAAGCGGAGTGAAAACATTTACACTTGCTTGAGTTATGTTATTTACTTGAAATTATGGTATAATCGTTCAGTTAGAAAATAAATTTTGAATATTATAGAGGAAATCATGACAAAATTAAGAGAAGATATCCGTAACATTGCGATTATCGCCCACGTTGACCACGGTAAAACAACCCTCGTTGACGAATTATTGAAACAATCAGAAACGCTTGATGCACGTACTGAATTGGCAGAGCGTGCTATGGACTCAAATGATATCGAAAAAGAGCGTGGAATTACTATCCTTGCTAAAAATACAGCCGTTGCCTACAACGGAACTCGTATCAACATCATGGACACACCAGGACACGCGGACTTCGGTGGAGAAGTTGAGCGTATCATGAAAATGGTTGACGGTGTTGTTTTGGTCGTAGATGCCTACGAAGGAACAATGCCACAGACTCGTTTCGTATTGAAAAAAGCCTTGGAACAAGATCTTGTCCCAATTGTGGTTGTTAACAAAATCGATAAGCCATCAGCTCGTCCAGCAGAAGTAGTGGACGAAGTCTTGGAACTTTTCATCGAGCTTGGTGCAGATGATGACCAGCTTGACTTCCCAGTGGTATATGCTTCAGCGATCAACGGAACTTCTTCATTGTCAGATGATCCAGCTGACCAAGAAGCGACTATGGCACCAATCTTTGACACGATTATCGACCATATCCCAGCTCCAGTAGATAACTCAGATGAGCCTTTGCAGTTCCAAGTGTCACTTTTGGACTACAACGACTTCGTTGGACGTATCGGTATCGGTCGTGTCTTCCGTGGTACTGTTAAGGTTGGGGACCAAGTTACCCTTTCTAAACTAGATGGTACAACTAAAAACTTCCGTGTTACAAAACTCTTCGGTTTCTTTGGTTTGGAACGTCGTGAAATCCAAGAAGCCAAAGCGGGTGACTTGATTGCCGTTTCAGGTATGGAAGACATCTTTGTCGGTGAAACCATTACTCCGACAGACGCAGTTGAAGCTCTTCCAATCCTACACATCGATGAGCCAACTCTTCAAATGACTTTCTTGGTTAACAACTCACCATTTGCTGGTAAAGAAGGTAAATGGGTGACTTCTCGTAAGGTGGAAGAACGTTTGCAGGCAGAATTGCAAACAGACGTTTCCCTTCGTGTTGACCCAACTGATTCACCAGATAAATGGACTGTTTCAGGACGTGGAGAATTGCACTTGTCAATCCTTATCGAAACAATGCGTCGTGAGGGATATGAACTTCAAGTATCTCGTCCAGAAGTTATCGTAAAAGAAATCGACGGTGTTAAATGTGAGCCATTTGAACGTGTTCAAATCGACACTCCAGAAGAATACCAAGGGTCTGTTATCCAAAGCCTTTCTGAACGTAAGGGTGAAATGTTGGATATGATTTCAACTGGTAATGGTCAAACTCGTTTGGTCTTCCTTGTTCCAGCGCGTGGTTTGATCGGTTACTCAACTGAGTTCTTGTCAATGACTCGTGGTTACGGTATCATGAACCATACCTTCGACCAATACTTGCCATTGATTCCAGGTGAAATTGGTGGTCGTCACCGTGGTGCCCTTGTTTCTATCGATGCTGGTAAGGCTACAACTTACTCAATCATGTCTATCGAAGAACGTGGTACAATCTTTGTTAACCCAGGTACTGAGGTTTATGAAGGAATGATCATCGGTGAAAACTCTCGTGAAAACGACTTGACAGTTAACATCACTAAGGCCAAACAAATGACTAACGTTCGTTCAGCTACTAAGGACCAAACAGCTGTTATCAAGACACCTCGTATCTTGACACTTGAAGAGTCTCTTGAGTTCTTGAACGACGATGAGTACATGGAAGTAACGCCTGAGTCTATCCGTTTGCGTAAACAAATCCTTAACAAGGCAGAGCGTGAGAAAGCTAACAAGAAGAAAAAATCAGCTGAATAAGAGCTAGAAAGAGATAAAGATGGTTTATTTAATCATAGGACTCCTCTTATTACTACTCTACGTATTTGCGACACCACAAAGCATTAAAGGGACAGTCAATATAGTCCTTGTCGTCTTTGCTTTCGTAGCACTCTTGATTTTGCTCATGTTGTCTGTCCTGCAAATCTTTCAGCTACCGACAGAATTCTTTATCGCAATCGCCATGCTGACCTTAGCATACTTTAGCTTGCGAGATATTACCCTCATGTCGGTTAGTAAAAGTAAAAAAAGATAAAGAAGAGAGTTTCGGCTCTCTTTTTGCTTGTTAGAATGCCTAATCTGAGCATTTTCATTTAGAATTATTTCCATAAAAATGGTAAAATAGTAGGAGTAGAAATGGAGTTTGAGACATGAAAGTAATAGATCAATTTAAAAATAAGAAAGTCCTTGTTTTAGGTTTAGCCAAGTCAGGTGAATCTGCAGCTCGTTTGTTGGACAAGCTAGGTGCCATTGTGACAGTAAATGATGGGAAACCTTTCGAGGACAATCCAGCTGCCCAAAGTTTGTTGGAAGAAGGAATCAAGGTTATCACAGGTGGCCATCCTTTGGAACTTTTGGATGAAGAGTTTGCTCTGATGGTAAAAAATCCAGGTATCCCTTACAGCAATCCCATGATTGAAAAGGCTTTGGCCAAGGGAATTCCAGTCTTGACTGAGGTGGAATTGGCTTATTTGATTTCTGAAGCACCGATTGTTGGTATTACTGGTTCAAATGGTAAAACAACCACAACGACCATGGTTGGGGAAGTTTTGACTGCTGCTGGTCAACATGGTCTCTTATCAGGAAATATCGGCTATCCAGCTAGTCAAGTGGCCCAAACTGCGTCAGATAAGGACACGCTTGTCATGGAACTTTCTTCTTTCCAACTCATGGGCGTTCAAGAATTCCATCCAGAGATTGCGGTTATTACCAACCTCATGCCAACTCATATCGATTATCATGGTTCTTTTGAGGAATATGTAGCAGCCAAGTGGAATATCCAGAACAAGATGACAGCGGCTGATTTCCTTATCTTGAACTTTAACCAAGACTTGGCAAAAGAATTGGCTAGCAAAACACAAGCTACAGTTGTACCATTCTCAACACAGGAAAAGGTTGATGGAGCTTATTTGGAAGATGGTCAACTCTACTTCCGTGGGGAAGTGGTCATGGCAGCGAATGAAATCGGAGTTCCAGGTAGCCACAATGTGGAAAATGCCCTTGCGACTATTGCTGTAGCCAAGCTTCGTGGTGTAGACAATCAAACTATTAAGGAAACTCTTTCAGCCTTTGGTGGTGTCAAACACCGTCTTCAATTTGTAGATGAAATCAAGGGTGTCAAATTCTATAATGATAGCAAATCAACCAATATCTTGGCAACTCAAAAAGCCTTGTCAGGATTTGACAACAGCAAGGTCGTCTTGATTGCAGGTGGTTTGGACCGTGGTAATGAGTTTGACGAATTGGTGCCAGATATTACTGGACTCAAGAAGATGGTCATCTTGGGTCAGTCTGCCGAACGTGTCAAACGGGCAGCAGATAAGGCTGGTGTGTCTTATGTGGATGCGACTGATATTGCAGATGCGACCCACAAAGCCTATGAACTTGCGACTCAAGGAGATGTAGTCCTTCTCAGTCCTGCCAATGCCAGCTGGGATATGTATGCTAACTTTGAAGTACGTGGCGACCTCTTTATCGACACAGTAGCGGAGTTAAAGGAATAATATGAAAAAAATTGTCTTTACAGGTGGGGGGACGGTTGGACACGTGACCCTCAATCTTTTGTTAATGCCCAAGTTCATAGAAGATGGCTGGGAAGTCCACTATATTGGGGATAAGCGTGGTATCGAATATCAAGAAATCCTCAAGTCGGGTCTAGATGTCACCTTCCATTCCATTGCGACTGGAAAATTACGTCGTTATTTCTCTTGGCAGAATATGCTGGATGTCTTCAAAGTTGGCTGGGGAATTGTCCAATCTCTCTTTATAATGTTGCGACTTCGTCCACAGGCCCTTTTTTCAAAGGGAGGTTTTGTCTCTGTACCGCCTGTTATCGCTGCGCGTGTGTCAGGAGTGCCTGTCTTTATTCACGAATCTGACCTATCTATGGGCTTGGCCAATAAAATCGCCTATAAATTTGCGACTAAGATGTATTCAACTTTTGAGCAAGCTTCAAGTTTGTCTAAGGTTGAGCATGTAGGAGCAGTGACCAAGGTTTCGGACAAAAACACTACAGAACCAGATGAATTAGTGGATATTCAAACCCACTTTAATCCCCAATTGCCAACTGTATTGTTTGTCGGTGGTTCTGCAGGTGCTCGTGTCTTTAACCAATTGGTGACAGACCATAAGAAAGAACTGACAGAACGCTACAATATTATCAATCTAACTGGAGATTCTAGCCTGAACGAGTTGAGCCAAAATCTTTTTCGTGTTGACTATGTGACCAATCTCTATCAACCCTTGATGGAATTGGCTGATATTGTTGTGACACGAGGTGGTGCCAATACGATTTTTGAGCTCTTGGCCATGGCAAAATTACATGTTATTGTGCCGCTTGGTCGTGAAGCTAGTCGTGGAGACCAGATTGAGAACGCAGCCTACTTTGTAAAAAAAGGCTATGCAGAAGAGCTTCAAGAAAGCGATTTGACTTTGGACAGTTTAGAAGAGAAGCTTTCTCACTTACTAAGTCACAAGGAAGATTATCAAGCTAAGATGAAGGCTTCAAAGGAATTGAAATCTCTAGCAGATTTTTATCAATTGTTGAAAAAAGATTTATCATAAGGAAAGTAAATGTCAAAAGATAAGAAAAATGAGGGCAAAGAAATCCTCGAAGAATTGAAAGAGTTATCAGAATGGCAGAAACGAAACCAAGAATATCTAAAAAAGAAGGCTGAAGAAGAGGCAGCCCTAGCTGAGAAGAAGGAAAAGGAAAGACAAGCTCGAATGGGAGAAGAATCTGAGAAGTCAGAGGATCAGGAGAGTGAAACAGACCCAGAAGATGAAGAATCAGCTAAGGAAAAGTCTGAAGAAAAAGTAGCATCCTCAGAGGGTGACAAAGATGAAGAAGAGATAAAAGAATCAGGGTTTAAAGAGGACGAGGAACAGGATAAAAAGGATACAAAAGAAAAAGCAGCCAAAGCAAAGATTCCTGTCCTCCATATCTTGCGAGCTCTAACGATTTTATTTCCAAGTCTGCTTTTATTGATTATCTCTGCTTACTTACTCAGTCCTTATGCGACCATGAAGGATATAAGTATTGAGGGAACGGTACAAACTACGGCTGATGATATCCGACAAGCTTCAGGCATTCAGGATTCGGATTATACGATTAACCTTCTGCTATATAAGACAAAATATGAAGAGCAGATCAAGTCTAACTATTGGGTTGAATCAGCTCAGCTTATCTATCAATTTCCAACCAAGTTTACAATCAAGGTCAAGGAATATGATATTGTGGCCTACTATGTTTCTGGAGAAAGTCATTATCCCATCCTTTCAAGCGGTCAGCTTGAGACCAGTTCGGTCAGTTTGGTGAGTCTGCCAGAAACTTATATATCAGTTCTCTTTAATGACAGCGAACAAATCAAGACCTTTACCTCAGAACTTGCTCAAATTAGTCCAGAACTCAAGTCTGCTATCCAAAAGGTGGAACTAGCCCCAAGCAAGGTGACATCAGATTTAATTCGATTGACTATGAATGATTCGGACGAAGTCTTGGTTCCCCTTTCTGAAATGAGTAAGAAACTGCCATATTACAGTAAGATTAAGCCACAATTGTCAGAACCGAGTGTGATTGACATGGAAGCTGGAATTTACAGCTACACTGTAGCGGATAAATTAATTATGGAAGCAGAGGAAAAAGCCAAAAAAGAGGCCGAAGAAGCTGAGAAAAAGCAGGAAGAAGAACGTAAACGTTTAGAAGAAGAACAGAAAAAACAAGAGGAACAGAGCAATCGAAACCAAACGACCCAGCGCTCACCACGTCGTTAGGTTTACCTTTTCTCTTATAGTTCTTTAGTAACCATGTTTTTACTTGACAAGTGCTAGTAGAAATAATAGAATAGTAAAAAACCTTTAAAGCAGTCCAGAGAGGCAGCTAAGGTTAGACGGTGAAAGGGTGGAGACTACCCATTTTTCGTGGAACCTTGCTGTTGGCAGGTTCCTTTTTTCGTGGCTTCTTGTGGCCAGACTCTCTCACTAGCAAAGGTAAAAGGAGAAACCTATGCGAGAACATCGTCCAGTCATTGCTCTTGATTTTCCTAGTTTTGAGGCGGTCAAGGAATTCTTAGCTCTTTTCCCAGCAGAAGAAAGCCTTTATCTAAAGGTAGGGATGGAGCTTTATTACGCAACGGGGTCTGAGATTGTGTCATACTTGAAAGGCTTGGGTCACAGTGTCTTTTTGGATCTTAAACTTCATGACATTCCCAATACAGTTAAGTCTGCCATGAAGGTCCTATCTCAGCTTGGTGTCGATATGACCAATGTTCATGCAGCTGGTGGTGTGGAGATGATGAAGGCTGCGCGTGAAGGTCTTGGAAGTCAAGCGAAGTTGATTGCTGTAACGCAGCTGACATCAACGTCAGAAGCTCAGATGCAGGATTTTCAAAATATCCAAACAAGCCTACAAGAGTCTGTGATTCACTATGCCAAGAAGACAGCTGAAGCTGGCTTGGATGGTGTCGTTTGCTCGGCTCAGGAAGTTCAACTTATCAAGCAGGCGACCAATCCAGATTTTATCTGTTTAACACCAGGAATTCGCCCTCAGGGAGCTGCTGTTGGAGATCAAAAACGTGTGATGTCCCCTGCTGATGCCTATCAAATCGGTAGTGACTATATCGTAGTGGGACGTCCCATTACCCAAGCTGAGAATCCTGTTGTAGCTTATCATGCCATCAAGGATGAATGGACACAGGACTGGAATTAAAGAACTAGATTAGAAAAATAAAAGGAGAATACCATGACACTTGCTAAAGATATCGCTAGCCAGCTCTTGAAAATTCAAGCCGTTTACCTTAAACCAGAGGAGCCTTTCACTTGGGCATCTGGTATCAAGTCACCGATTTATACTGACAACCGTGTGACTCTGGCCTATCCAGAAACTCGTACACTCATTGAAAATGGTTTTGTGGATGCTATTAAAGAAGCCTTTCCAGAGGTTGAAGTGATTGCAGGAACTGCAACAGCAGGGATTCCTCACGGAGCTATCATTGCTGATAAGATGAACTTGCCATTTGCCTATATCCGTAGCAAACCAAAAGACCACGGAGCTGGTAACCAAATCGAAGGCCGTGTAGCTCAAGGTCAAAAAATGGTAGTGGTTGAAGACCTTATTTCAACTGGCGGTTCTGTTCTTGAAGCTGTAGCAGCAGCTAAGCGAGAAGGAGCAGATGTGCTTGGAGTTGTAGCAATTTTCAGCTATCAGTTGCCAAAAGCAGATAAGAACTTTGCAGATGCAGGTGTTAAGTTAGTCACACTTTCAAACTACAGCGAACTCATCCATCTAGCCCAAGAAGAAGGTTACATCACGCCAGAAGGCTTGGACCTCTTAAAACGCTTTAAAGAAGACCAAGAAAATTGGCAAAATGCCTAAAACATAGAAAATCAGGTAGTCACTAGGATTACCTGATTTTTTTTGTGATTTCATTGAGTATTAGTCAACTTTTCCACCTTCAACAACTAGGTCATCTGCCTTAGCGGCGTCACCGTAGGTTGGGTGAAGTGTTTTTTCATAAGCCTTGTGGAAGAAGTTTTCCTTGCCTAATTTTTCAATATCTTTATTGATGAAGTCTAGCAGTTCTTGGTTGCCTTTTTGAACTGCTGCTGCGATGGTATCTGGATCACCGAGGGAAGTAATACCGACTTCAAATCCTTTATTTTCAAGAGCCCAAGCTAGGACTTCCGTATTGTCAGTAGAGAAGGCATCTCCGCGTCCGTCAAGAAGGGCTTGGTAAGAGTCGCTGTATTGGTCATATTTTTGGAGTTTGATTTCTGGATGATTTTTTTCAAAATAAGTCTCAGCAGTCGTTCCTTTTGTGACAATCAAGGTTTTGCCTTCCAATTGTTTGACATCTGTAATGAGACCAGTCTTAGGTGACACAACACCGAGAGAAACTTTCATGTAAGGAAGGGCAAAATCAACTTGTTTCTTGCGTTCGTCAGTCACCGTAAAGTTGGCAAGAGTAATATCTACCTTGTTTGAAATCAAGTATTCAGCACGGTTGGCAGCATCGACGGAAACGTATTTAACCTTCACGCCAAGGTCTTGTGCCAGTTGGTTCCCAAGCTCAATATCGTAACCTTGGTAAGAACCATCATTGTCAACGTAACCAAACGGTTTCTTGTCTCCAAATACGGCGATTCGTAGCTCACCGCTTTTTTTGATTTCACCGATTGTGCGAGCCTTGGCAGTGGTTTTACCAGACGATGAACCAGCATTTCCACCTGAGCTACAAGCTGTGACAAAGATAAGGGCAAAGGCAAGTGCTAAAACAGTTAAGAGTGGTTTGAATAGTTTCATAAGAATCTCCTTTATAGATATGAGCCAAATTGGCTAAAGTCAAAGACGTTTAAAAATTCCTGGGCTCGTTTGGTTTGAGGATTGGTAAAGAAGGCTTGAGCCGTTCCTTCTTCAGCGATTTTTCCTTGATCTAGGAAAATGATGCGATCCGCAATGGCTTGGGCAAACTGCATTTCGTGGGTTACTAAAATCATGGTGCGACCTTCTTGGGCCAAGTCATTGATAAATTCCAGTACTTCACGCACCATTTCGGGGTCTAGAGAAGCAGTCACTTCATCAAAGAGGATAATTTCTGGATGCATGAGCAGGGCACGGACAATTGCAACCCGTTGCTTCTGTCCACCAGATAATTGACGCGCAAAGCTATGTTGTTTGTCTAGCAAACCAACACGTTCTAGTAATTGCAAAGCTTCTTCCGTTACTTCCTTCTTGTCTCTTCCTTGAGCTTTGATAGGGCCTAGGATGAGGTTTTGTAAGACATCCAGATGGGGAAAGAGTTCATAGCTTTGAAAAACCATACCAATCTTTTGGCGAACTAGGTGAAAGTCTTTTTTATTTTCAACGATAGACTGACCGTCCAGAAGAATATCTCCACCTTGAATACTTTCTAAGCCATTGAGGCAACGAAGGAGAGTACTTTTCCCACAACCAGATGGTCCTAGGATAACGACAACTTCCCCTTTTTTGATATCTAGAGAAAGTCCTTGGAGGATAGGATTGTCTCCGAAGGATTTTTTGAGTTCCTTGATTTCTAAGATAGTTTCAGACATTTAGTTCCTCCAATGTTTTTCTAAGTGAGTGGATAGTTTGGAAATAGGGAAGCAGACTGCGAAATACAAGACCAGAATGGTTCCATAAATCCAAAAGGAAGCGGTTGGGATGGTCAGGCGATTGCTATCAATGATTTGTTGTCCAACTTTGGTAACCTCTACAACTCCAATCAATACGACTAAGGAAGTGGTTTTGATCATCCGAGTGACAAGGTTAATGGCCTGCGGTAGCAGTCTTCTCAAGACTTGTGGGATGATAATGTGGTAGTAAAGTTGAACATTGGTCAAGCCGAGCGCCTGTCCACTTTCAAACTGATGTTTAGGAAGGGAAGTGATAGCTCCACGTACCAAGTCTCCCATTTCAGCCGTTCCCCAGAGGGTAAAAACGATAATAGCTGAAGTCTCACCTGAGATATTGATATTAAAGTTTCGAGCCAAGCCGAAGTAAACGATGAAGAGTAGCACCAGCTGGGGCATGATACGGATGAATTCCAGATACAATCGTGTTAAAAATCGTACGATTCTAGAATGGGAGGTCATGATGATTCCCATGACTGTTCCGAACATCATGGATAAAATGACAGACAGGATCGAAATCCCAATCGTGACTCCCAATCCCTGTAAAATCCGCAGGAGATTATTTCCCTGAAAGAGTACTTGGATTCCCGAATCCTGCATGGCGGAGCCTCCTTTCTATCCAGCTAAAGACCAGTGAGATGGGTAGCAGCATAATCAGATAAGCAATTACCAACATAGCCAGCGCAATGTCTGTCTCATAGTAGAGCCCAATCAAGTCCTTGGCGACATACATGAGGTCTGCCAAAGCCACTGCTGAGAAAACAGAGGTTTCCTTGATGAGGAAAATGACATTGGCACTAAAAGAGGGTAGGGCCACCGCTGTTGCTTGCGGAAGAACCACATAGCGAAAGACCTGTATAGGTGTCAGACCGATGGCTAATCCAATCTCCTGCTGGGTTTGACTGACGGCCTCCAGTCCGCTTCGGAAAGATTCTGCCATATAGGAGCCTCCTAAAAAGACTAATCCCAGAGTGGCACAGACTTCCGAAGATAGGACAATCCCTATTCGGGGAAGTCCGAAATAGAGAAAGAAGAGTTGAATCAAAAGGGGCGTATTACGTGACAATTCAATGTAGGTTGTCGCTACTTGCGCCAAAACAGGGATTCGATAATGTCGGATGATACTAACGATTAAACCGAGCAGAAAGGATCCCAAAATCCCCCAAACTGCAATATGCAAGGTCAGAAGAAATGCCTTTTGATATAGTGGTAGATATTGTTCAACAATGGACCAATCCAAAAATAAAACCTCCCATCTAGAAATAATACAGTTATTGTAGCACTTAAAATCTTCTTTGGATAATATCTATTTTTTATTGTCGTTATAAGGATTTTTTATCATAGTCCTAGAATTTCTGAAATTTCCAAACAAAATATTTGAAAAGTTTTGAAAAAAGAGTTAAGATATTTTTGTAATATACAAAGTAAACGCTTACTTATTAAGGAGGGCATTTTATGTCATACAAAACAAGCAATGCAGAAGGTCATGTAGATTTCATCAATACCTATGATTTGGAGCCAATGGCGCAACAGGTTATTCCTAAAGCAGCATTTGGTTATATCGCCAGTGGAGCAGAAGATACATTCACTTTACGCGAGAACATCCGTGCCTTTAACCACAAGCTCATCGTTCCGCATACTCTTTGCAATGTTGAAAATCCAAGTACAGAGATTGAATTTGCGGGTGAAAAACTATCTTCACCAATCATTATGGCGCCTGTTGCGGCTCATAAATTGGCAAATGAACAAGGTGAAGTGGCTACTGCGCGTGGTGTGCATGAGTTTGGTTCTCTTTATACAACCAGCTCTTACTCTACTGTTGACCTTCCTGAAATTACGGAAGCCCTTCAAGGGACACCTCATTGGTTCCAATTTTACTTTAGTAAGGATGACGGCATTAACCGCCACATCATGGACCGTGTAAAGGCTGAAGGCTACAAAGCGATTGTCTTGACAGCAGATGCAACTGTAGGGGGCAATCGTGAGGTTGATAAGCGTAATGGTTTTGTCTTCCCAGTTGGCATGCCGATTGTTGAAGAATACCTGCCAGAAGGTGCTGGAAAATCAATGGATTTTGTTTACAAATCAGCTAAACAACGCTTGTCTCCACGTGATGTAGAATTTATCGCTGAATACTCAGGACTTCCTGTTTATGTCAAGGGACCACAATGCCGTGAGGACGTTGAACGTTCGCTTGCTGCGGGTGCCTCAGGTATCTGGGTAACCAACCACGGTGGTCGCCAAATTGACGGTGGACCAGCTGCCTTCGACTCACTTCAAGAAGTAGCAGAAGCAGTTGATAAACGTGTGCCAATCGTCTTTGACTCTGGTATTCGTCGTGGTCAACACGTCTTTAAAGCCTTGGCTTCAGGAGCAGACTTGGTAGCTATTGGTCGCCCTGTTATCTATGGCTTGGCTCTCGGCGGTAGTGTTGGTGTGCGTCAAGTCTTTGAACACTTGAATGCAGAATTGAAGACAGTTATGCAGTTATCTGGAACTCAGACTATTGAAGATGTCAAACACTTCAAACTTCGTCATAACCCATACAACCCAACCTTCCCAGTTGACCCACGCGACTTAAAATTGTATTGATAAAATAGCTTGCCTCCACTGAATGTGGAGGTTTTTGCTTGTGTTTTAAACTCTTCGAAAATCTCTTCAAACCACGTCAGCGTCGTCTACAGCTTGTGGCTAGCTTCCTAGTTTGCTTTTTGATTTTCATTGAGTATAAACACTTTTGAAATGAAGATTTTAAAAAAAGAGAAAAATTTGAATTTCATAGTTGACAAATGTAGATTTTAAGAGTATACTAATAATTGTAATCGACAAATGTAGATTTAGGAGGCGTGATTATGCAGATTTCAGATGCAGAATGGCAGGTCATGAAGATTATTTGGATGCAAGGAGAGCAGACCAGTACGGATTTGATCAGGGTTCTGGCGGAGCGGTTCGACTGGTCCAAGTCGACCATTCAAACTCTTTTGGCTCGTTTGGTTGAGAAAGAGTGTCTGACAAGGAAAAAAGAAGGCAAGTTCTTTGTCTATTCAGCCCTTTTAACTTTGGACCAAAGTCGGGATTTACTTGTCCAAGATATCAAGGACAAGGTTTGTTCCCGTAGGATTAAGAACTTGTTGGCTGATTTGATTATGGAATGTGATTTTACTCAGGCTGACTTGGAAGACTTGGAAGCTGTGATTTCTGAGAAGAAATCAAGCGCTGTAACAGAAGTAAAATGTAATTGTATGTAAAGGAGACGTCATGTTAAATAGTATTGTAACCATTGTTTGTATTGCCCTTATCGTTTTTATATTGTTTTGGTTTTTCAAAAAGCCTGAAAAATCTGGACAAAAGGCCCAGCAAAAAAAGGGCTACCAAGAGATTCGAGTGGAAGTCATGGGAGGCTACACTCCTGAGTTGATTATCCTCAAGAAATCGGTGCCAGCCCGCATTGTCTTTGACCGTAAGGACCCTTCACCCTGTCTGGATCAGATTGTTTTTCCAGATTTTGGTGTACATGCGGACTTGCCTATGGGTGAAGAGTATGTAGTGGAAATCACGCCTGAGCAGGCTGGAGAGTTTGGTTTTGCTTGTGGTATGAACATGATGCACGGCAAGATGATTGTAGAGTAGGAGGAAACTATGACAGAAATTGTGAAAGCAAGCTTAGAAAATGGCATTCAAAAAATCCGTATCACGGCAGACAAAGGCTACCATCCAGCTCATATACAGCTTCAAAAAGGGATTCCAGCTGAGATTACCTTTCATCGAGCAACTCCTTCAAACTGTTACAAGGAAATTCTATTTGAAGAAGAAGGCATCTTGGAACCAATCGGCGTAGATGAGGAGAAAGTCATTCGTTTTACACCTCAAGAATTAGGCCAACATGAATTTTCTTGTGGCATGAAGATGCAAAAGGGGAGTTATACCGTAGTTGAGAAGACTCGAAAATCTCTATCACTTTTACAGCGTTTTTGGATTACCAGTATCTTTACTGTGCCTCTTGTGATTCTCATGATTGGGATGTCGACAGGAGGAATTAGTCACCAAGTCATGCGTTGGGGCACCTTTTTAGCTACAACACCGATTATGCTAGTAGCAGGTGGTCCTTATATCCAAAGTGCTTGGGCTAGTTTTAAAAAGCACAATGCCAACATGGATACCTTGGTTGCTCTGGGAACCCTAGTGGCCTATTTCTATAGCCTAGTTGCCCTCTTCGCTGGCCTCCCCGTTTACTTTGAAAGTGCTGCCTTTATCTTCTTCTTCGTTCTTATGGGAGCCGTTTTTGAGGAGAAAATGCGGAAAAATACTTCCCAAGCTGTGGAGAAATTACTTGACTTGCAGGCTAAGACTGCAGAAGTCTTGCGTGAGGATAACTATGTTCAAGTCCCTTTGGACCAAGTCAAGGTAGGTGACCTGATTCGAGTGCGTCCCGGTGAAAAGATTGCGGTTGATGGTGTCGTAGTAGAAGGTATCTCTAGTATTGATGAGTCTATGGTGACAGGTGAGAGTCTGCCTGTGGACAAGACAGTTGGAGATACTGTCATTGGTTCAACCATCAATAATAGTGGAACACTTGTTTTTAGAGCAGAAAAAGTTGGTTCAGAGACTGTTTTGGCTCAGATTGTGGATTTTGTGAAGAAAGCTCAGACAAGTCGTGCGCCGATTCAGGACTTGACGGATAAAATTTCAGGGATTTTTGTTCCAGCAGTTGTCATTTTAGGGATTGTGACCTTTTGGGTTTGGTTCGTCTTGCTCAGGGATAGTGTAGTTGTGCTTGGAGCGAGCTTTGTGTCTTCGCTTCTCTATGGAGTAGCAGTTCTGATTATTGCCTGCCCTTGTGCCTTGGGACTTGCAACACCGACAGCCCTTATGGTGGGGACAGGTCGCAGTGCCAAGATGGGAGTTCTCCTCAAAAATGGAATGGTTCTACAGGAAATCCAGAAAGTCCAAACTCTTGTCTTTGATAAGACTGGGACTTTGACGGAAGGAAAACCTGTGGTAACAGATATCATCGGCGACGAAGTAGAAGTGCTTGGCTTGGCAGCTTCCTTGGAAGAAGCTTCTCAACACCCACTGGCTGAGGCTATTGTCAAGCGAGCTAGTGAAGTTGGACTTGAGTTGCAAACTGTGGAAAATTTCCAAGCTCTACACGGAAAAGGTGTTTCAGGGCAAATTAATGGAAGACAAGTTTTGCTTGGAAATGCTAAAATGCTGGATGGTATGAACATTTCTAGCGCTTATCAGGAAAAACTTGAAGAACTGGAAAAAGAAGCTAAGACAGTTGTCTACTTAGCTGTGGACAATGAAATCAAAGGCTTGCTTGCTTTGCAAGATATTCCCAAGGAAAATGCCAAGCTAGCCATCAGTCAGTTGAAAAAACGTGGTCTTAAAACAGTCATGCTGACAGGAGACAATGCTGGTGTGGCGCGTGCTATCGCCAATCAGATCGGAATAGATGAGGTCATTGCAGGTGTTTTACCAGAGGAAAAAGCCCATGAAATCCATAAACTGCAACAGTCAGGCAAGGTAGCCTTTGTTGGGGATGGGATTAATGATGCTCCTGCCCTCAGTGTAGCAGATGTGGGAATTGCCATGGGAGCTGGAACAGATATTGCCATTGAGTCAGCAGATTTGGTATTAACAACCAATAACCTTTTAGGAGTGGTTCGTGCCTTTGACATGAGTAAGAAAACCTTTAATCGTATTCTGCTCAATCTTTTCTGGGCATTTATCTACAACGTCGTCGGAATTCCGATTGCAGCAGGAGTCTTTTCAGGTGTTGGACTGGCCCTCAACCCAGAACTGGCAGGTCTAGCCATGGCCTTTAGTTCTGTATCTGTTCTGACTAGTTCACTCTTACTAAACTTTAGTAAAATAGATTAAAAGCGGGCTTGCTCGCTTTTTATTATAAAACAGAGACTGAAAATGTTTTCAAACTGTACTGTAATAGAGAATAGAAACTTCTGAGCAGATTCTTAGTAAACTAAAAATAAATGTGATAAATTAGTAGTGTAAAAATTTGCTGAAACGTTTTCAAAAACTATATGAAATCTTTTTTAGTAGATTTAAAAATATTTGAAGGAGAGTTATCATTATGACTCAAGGGAAAATTACTGCATCTGCAGCAATGCTTAATGTATTGAAAACATGGGGCGTAGACACAATCTACGGTATCCCATCAGGAACACTCAGCTCATTGATGGACGCTTTGGCTGAAGACAAAGATATCCGCTTCTTGCAAGTTCGCCACGAAGAAACAGGTGCTCTTGCAGCGGTTATGCAAGCTAAATTCGGCGGCTCAATCGGGGTTGCAGTTGGTTCAGGTGGTCCAGGTGCGACTCACTTGATTAACGGTGTTTACGATGCAGCTATGGATAACACTCCATTCCTAGCGATCCTTGGATCACGTCCAGTTAACGAACTCAACATGGATGCTTTCCAAGAATTGAACCAAAACCCAATGTACAACGGTATCGCTGTATACAACAAACGTGTAGCTTACGCTGAGCAATTGCCAAAAGTAATCGACGAAGCTTGCCGTGCTGCTGTTTCTAAAAAAGGTCCAGCTGTTGTTGAAATTCCAGTAAACTTCGGTTTCCAAGAAATCGACGAAAACTCATACTATGGATCTGGTTCATACGAACGTTCATTCATCGCTCCTGCTTTGAACGAAGCTGAAATCGACAAAGCTGTTGAAATCTTGAACAATGCTGAACGCCCAGTTATCTATGCTGGTTACGGTGGTGTTAAAGCTGGTGAAGTGATCACTGAATTGTCACGTAAAATCAAAGCACCAATCATCACAACTGGTAAAAACTTTGAAGCTTTCGAATGGAACTATGAAGGTTTGACAGGTTCTGCTTACCGTGTTGGTTGGAAACCAGCCAACGAAGTGGTCTTTGAAGCAGACACAGTTCTTTTCCTTGGTTCAAACTTCCCATTTGCTGAAGTTTACGAAGCATTCAAGAACACTGAAAAATTCATCCAAGTCGATATCGACCCTTACAAACTTGGTAAACGTCATGCCCTAGACGCTTCAATCCTTGGAGATGCAGGTCAAGCAGCTAAAGCAATCCTTGACAAAGTAAACCCAGTTGAATCAACTCCATGGTGGCGTGCAAACGTTAAGAACAACCAAAACTGGCGTGATTACATGAACAAAATCGAAGGTAAAACTGAGGGTGAATTGCAATTGTATCAAGTTTACAATGCAATCAACAAACATGCTGATCAAGACGCTATCTATTCAATCGACGTAGGTGACACTACTCAAACATCTACTCGTCACCTTCACATGACACCTAAGAACATGTGGCGTACATCTCCACTCTTTGCGACAATGGGTATTGCCCTTCCTGGTGGTATCGCTGCTAAGAAAGACAATCCAGATCGCCAAGTATGGAACATCATGGGTGACGGTGCATTCAACATGTGCTACCCAGACGTTATCACAAACGTTCAATACGACCTTCCAGTTATCAACGTTGTCTTCTCAAATGGTAAATATGCCTTCATCAAGGACAAATACGAAGACACAAACAAACACTTGTTTGGTTGTGACTTCCCTAATGCTGACTATGCGAAAATCGCTGAAGCTCAAGGAGCTGTTGGATTTACAGTTGACCGTATCGAAGACATCGATGCAGTTGTTGCAGAAGCTGTTAAATTGAACAAAGAAGGTAAAACTGTTGTTATCGATGCGCGCATCAGTCAACACCGTCCACTTCCAGTAGAAGTACTTGAATTGGATCCAAAACTTCACTCAGAAGAAGCAATCAAAGCCTTCAAAGAAAAATACGAAGCAGAAGAACTCGTACCATTCCGTCTCTTCTTGGAAGAAGAAGGTTTGCAATCACGCGTAATTAAATAATTTCTCTCGTCGAAAATCAAATGTAAACTGCGTTATCTTCACCTTGCCGTACTCCAGTACTGCCTGCGGTTCGATGCCTTGTTTATTCTTTGATTTTCTTAGAGCGAAACTTGAAAAGATCGGAGCAATCCGGTCTTTTTATGGAGGATAGTAAATGAATTTAAATCAATTAGATATTATCGTTTCAGATGTTCCCCAAGTCTGTGCTGACTTGGAGCGTATTTTGGATAAAAAAGCTGATTATGTTGACGATGGTTTTGCTCAGTTTACGATTGGCAGTCATTGTTTCATGTTGTCCCAAAATCATTTGATTCCTTTGGAAGTTTTTCAGTCAGGAATCATTCTTCATATCGAGATTGAGGATGTAGACCAGAATTACCAACGTTTAAAAGAGATTGATATCGAGATTTTACACGGTCCTTGTGAAACGGATTGGGGAACAGAGTCTTTATTAGTTAAAGGTCCTGCTGGTTTAGTGATTGATTTTTATCGTATGAAATAGGTAATGCTATTATCAAATTTTTATCTAAAAATTTAAACATTCTTGAAGCGGAACTTAAAAAGATCGGAGCAATCCGGTCTTTTTCTTATCACAAGACTGTGATAGTTTACATTTTTATAACAAAATTCTTAAACTCTTGCTTTTTTGCATCAAATATAAAAGCAAGTTCAGTCCTATCATTACCCAGATAGTTTCAAACTTTTTATCTCCTTTTTAGTATAATAGAAGTAATAAATCAAGTGAGGTAAAGTGATGACAGAAAGACTACAATTTCCAGAGGGCTTCCTCTGGGGTGGTGCTACGGCAGCTAATCAATGTGAAGGTGCTTATAATCTAGATGGTCGAGGTCTTGCTAACGTGGATGTCGTCCCAATCGGTCCTGACCGTGAAGCAGTTATCACAGGTCAGAAAAAGATGTTTTCGTTTGAGGAGGGCTATTTTTACCCAGCTAAGGAAGCCATCGATATGTACCATCATTACAAGGAAGATATCGCACTTTTTGCAGAAATGGGCTTTAAGACCTATCGGCTGTCCATTGCTTGGACTCGGATTTTTCCTAAGGGAGATGAAGCAGAGCCAAATGAAGCTGGTCTAGCCTTTTATGAGAATTTGTTTAAGGAATGCCACAAGTATGGGATTGAGCCTCTGGTGACTATCACGCATTTTGATTGCCCCATGCACTTAATTAGGGAGTATGGTGGTTGGCGCGATCGTCGTATGTTGGACTTTTACGCAAATCTCTGTCGCACCCTCTTTACCCGTTACAAGGGCTTGGTCAAATACTGGCTAACATTTAATGAAATCAACATGATTCTTCATGCACCTTTTATGGGAGCTGGGCTTTGTTTTGAAGAAGGAGAAAATCAAGAACAGGTCAAATACCAAGTAGCTCATCATGAGTTGGTTGCTTCAGCCCTTGCGACTAAAATTGCCCACGAAATTGATCCAGAAAACAAGGTGGGATGTATGTTGGCAGCAGGGCAGTACTATCCCAACACTACCCATCCGAGAGACTACTGGGCAGCCATGGAAGAAGACCGTAAGAGTTACTTCTTCATTGATGTCCAAGCGCGTGGGGAATACCCAAATTACGCCAAGAAGCAGTGGGAACGTGAGGGAATTGAGATTGAAATGATGGCAGAAGATTTGGACTTGTTGAAGAATCATACTGTTGACTTTGTTTCCTTCTCTTACTATGCGAGTCGAGTGGCCTCAGGGGATCCAGAAGTGAGGGATCTGACTGCTGGAAATGTCTTTGCCTCTATCAAAAATCCTTATCTTGAATCCTCAGAATGGGGTTGGCAAATTGACCCGTTGGGGCTTCGTATCACCCTCAATGCCATCTGGGATCGTTATCAAAAGCCTATGTTCATCGTAGAAAATGGTCTCGGCGCTATGGACACGCCAGATGAAAATGGTTATGTAGCAGATGACTATCGGATTGCTTACTTAGAAGCTCATATCAAGGCTATGCGAGATGCCATTTACCAAGATGGAGTTGACTTGCTTGGTTATACGACTTGGGGCTGTATTGATCTGGTTTCAGCTGGAACAGGCGAAATGAATAAACGTTATGGTTTTATCTATGTAGATCGAGATAATGTAGGAAATGGGACTCTCAAACGTAGCAAGAAGAAATCCTTCTACTGGTACAAGGATGTCATTGCCAGCAATGGTGCAAGTATTGAGTAGAGCACATTTGTTCACTATTTTTATAAAATCTTCTCCCTACTTTATATAATAGGAAAAAGAGTTCAATTAGGTCTAGCTTTTTGCTATAATGAGGGGAGAAAAATCAGACAGGAGAATAAGATGTCAGAACCATTATTTTTACAATCAGTTATGCAAGAAAAAATCTGGGGTGGAACCAAGCTACGTGATGAGTTTGGCTACGACATCCCAAGTGAAAAAATCGGAGAATATTGGGCCATCTCAGCCCATCCAAATGGTGTCTCTAAAGTTGCCAATGGTCGCTACGAGGGAACAGATCTTGCTACTTTGTATGCGGAACACCGTGAGTTGTTTGGCAATCGTCTAGAACCTGTATTTCCACTTTTGACTAAGATTCTGGATGCCAACGACTGGCTCAGTGTCCAAGTTCACCCAGACGATGCCTATGGACTAGAGCATGAAGGTGAGCTCGGAAAAACAGAATGCTGGTACATTATCGCAGCGGATGAAGGTTCAGAAATTATCTATGGTCACAATGCCAAGTCAAAAGAAGAACTCCGCCAGCAAATCGAGGACAAGAACTGGGATGCCTTGCTGACAAAAGTGCCTGTTAAGGCCGGAGATTTCTTCTATGTACCAAGTGGCACCATGCACGCTATCGGAGCAGGCATCTTGATTCTTGAAACCCAGCAGTCTAGCGATACCACTTACCGTGTCTATGACTTTGACCGCAAGGACGACAAGGGCGACTTGCGTGAACTTCACCTTGAAAAATCTATCGATGTTTTAAACATTGGAGAGCCTGCCAATAGCCGTCCTGTAACTATCAAAGCTGATGATTTGCGTTCAACTCTTCTTGTGTCTAATGACTTCTTCGCAGTTTACAAGTGGGAAATTACTGGAAAAGTTGACTTCGAAAAGACAGCTGACTACAGTTTGTTGAGTGTCTTGGCTGGTCAAGGTCAACTAACTGTTGACGGGAAAAATTATCCAATCCAAAAAGGTAGCCACTTTATCCTACCAAGTGATGTTGAAGCTTGGACATTGGAAGGGCAAGGTCTGGAATTGATTGTTAGCCATCCATAAAAAGAAAGGGCCTGAGTTCATTACTCAAGTCCTTTTTGATTACATAAATTGGGCGATGAAGACCACAATGATGATGATTGGAATGATAAAGCGAAGAAGGAAGAGCCAGACTTGGAAAAGTCCCTGTTTCCATGCTCGTTCATCAAGGTGTAGTTCCTCCATAGCAAGAGCCTTTTTAAAGATATAGCCTGTAAAAAGAGAAAGGCAGAGGGCTCCAAATGGCATGAGAAGATTGGAAACCAAGAAGTCCATAGCGTCAAAGAAGGTCTTCCCAAAAATGTGAACATCCGCCATAACACCGTAAGATAAGGCTGAAGGAATTCCAAAGATAAAGGTCAAGATTCCTAAAATCACACTCCACTTGGCACGCTGACTGTTGTCCTGATTGGTGATATTGCCCACGTTGATTTCCAGCATCACGACAGAAGAAGTGACCGTCGCAAAGAGGAAGAGTAAGAGGAAAAGGATGTAGAAAATGGTTCCAAAAGGCATCTTGTCAAAGAGTTGAGGCAAGACGATAAAGAGCAGGCTTGGTCCCCCTTCAGACTGGATATTGAAGGCTGACATGGCTGGGAAAATGGCTAGTCCTGCCATGATGGATACCGAGATGTTCATGGCTACGATAGAAATCCCTGATTGAACCAGATTGGTTTTCTTGTCCAAGTAAGAAGCATAGGTCAGCATGGCTGTCACCCCTAGTGAGAGGGCAAAGAAAGATTGTCCCAGAGCATAGAGGAGACCAGCGCTGGTCAGTTTTGAAAAGTCTGGTTTGAGGAAGTAAAGAACGCCTTCCATGGCATTTGGCAAGCTGAGAGAGCGTCCAATAATCACGACAAAGATGATAAAGAGCAGAGGCATCATGACTTTTGAGGCTCTTTCAATCCCTTTTTGAACACCACGTGATACAATAAAGATATTCAACAGGATAAAGGCTGCTTGAGCTCCCAGGGCAATGGCTGGATTTGAAATGATTGAAGTAAATAACTGAGCATAATCACCCGTTCCACCAAGTTGGAACAATTTCCCAAACTCAATACCCAGATAAACCAGAATCCATCCTCCGATAACACTGTAGAAAGATAAGAGGATGAAGAGGGCAAAGGCACCAATCCAACCGATAAAATTGTACTTACTATTGTTACCAAGTTTTCCAAAGGTTTTGATAGCTGAGACACCAGCACTTCTGCCGAGGGCAAACTCAGCTAGCAAAAGAGGGAAACCGATTAAAATAGTGGAAATGAGGAAGACTAATAAAAAGCCTCCTCCACCGTTAGCAGCAGTCATGTAGGGGAATTTCCAAACGGCACCAAGTCCGATGGCTGAACCAGCAGATGCTAGAATAAAGCCTAGTTTAGAACCCCATTGCGATTTTTCAGACATAGTTAAACTCCTAAAATTAGTATTACAAAAGAAAAAGCTACTGCCCTTGACAAATAGCCTCATAAGTACTCAAAATGAGCCTTTCTTTTGATTGATAGACTTGACTATCCTATCATGTTTTCTAAGGTCTGTCAAGAAAACCATTTTCATGTTATGATAAAGTAAAAAAATTTCGCAAAAACGCTTGACTCTGACCTAAGGGGAGGGGTTATACTATCATTGTAATACTCTTCGAAAATCAAATTCAAACCACGTCAGCGTCGCCTTACCGTACTCAAGTACAGCCTGCGGCTAGCTTCCTAGTTTGCTCTTTAATTTTCATTGAGTATAAGGAGGAAATCATGTACCATATAAAAGAAGCTGCCCAGCTTTCAGGTGTTTCTGTCAAGACCCTGCACCACTACGATAAGATAGGACTTTTAGTTCCTTTAAAGTCGGAAAACGGCTATCGAACCTACAGTCAGGAGGATTTGGAACGCCTTCAGGTTATTCTGTATTATAAGTATCTAGGCTTTTCTTTAGAAAAAATAGCAGAGCTATTAAAGGAAGAAAGGACAGATTTATTGCCCCACTTGACCAGACAGTTGGACTATTTGACTCGAGAAAGGGAACATCTGGATACCTTGATTTCCACCTTGCAGAAAACCATTCAAGAACAAAAAGGAGAAAGAGAAATGAGCATTCAAGAGAAATTCGCTGGATTTAACTACCAAGACCATCAAAAATACCAGCAAGAGGCGGTAGAGAAATATGGACAAGAAGTCATGGACCAAGCGCTGGAGCGCCAAAAAGGTCACGAAGATGAGGTTACGGCTGCCTTCAATCAAGTCTTTCAAGCCTTGGCACAAAACCTTCAAGCTGGTCTGCCTGTAGCAGCAGCCGAAAACCAAGAAGAAGCAGGCAAACTCTTGCAAGCCATCCGTACTTATGGATTTGACTGCTCTATTGAGGTATTCGGTCATATCGGTAAAGGCTACGTCTACAACCCAGAATTTAAGGAAAACATTGACAAATTTGGAACTGGCACTGCCCAATACACATCAGATGTCATTGCCCACTATGTCCAAACTCAAACAAAATAAAATCGGAGGAGCATTCTTCCGATTTTTACTAAATTCAAGCACTATTTGCTTAATAATTTTTCTACCACATTTAGTTTTCGCATGGTCAAATCTACATTAAAAAGCTTTTCAAGATAGTTGGTATGGAGTTTCTTTTGTTTAGCAGTTCTAGGGAGATAGAGGTAAAGGCAGTGGTTACCGATACAAATTTCTTCTTCACCGTAATCAATTTTCAATTTGTCTAAAGGGAGGCTTTGAATAGATTCTTGATAAAAAATCACGTGTATACGGTCATAAAGATAGTGTTCTCCAAAAGGGTTTTCTTGGACAATGTTTTTAAAAATATCCTTATTCTTAATGATTATTTTGAGATCGGCTCCAATCTTTTTCTTTATTAGAGTATGAACCTGTTCTCGTATTTTTTCTAAATCTAAGTCACTTTCAAGAATGATATTCCCACTTTGAATATAGGTTCGAACTTGTTGAAAACCAGCTTCTGTCAAGATATCTACTAGATAAGACATTTTAGGGATAGCATTTTTTCCATTAGGAGTAACTCCCCTTAACAAGATAATATGTTCCAAAGTCGTTCCTTTCTTTTGGGGCTGATTTAGCCATTGAATAATTTAGATTTAGATTGGGTTTGATCCCGCCACCCAGCCGGTACAGAGGGCAGAAGTGATGTTAAAGCCACCTGTGTGGGCGTTGATATCCAGTACCTCACCAGCAAAGTGGAGTCCAGGTACTAGCTTACTTTCCAGAGTTTTAGGATTGATTTCCTTAAGACTGACTCCCCCTTTGGTAACAAAGGATTTGGCAAGGGACATTTTTCCAGTCACAGGGATTTTGAGGGCCTTGATAGACTGGACAAGTTTTTCACGTTCCTTTTCAGTCAACTGTTTGACTTTGTCAGGATAGCCTTGCGCAAAAAATTCTGCCAAACGTTCTGGAAGCAAGTTTTTTAAGGCATTTTTCAAGGATTTTTCCCGATTTTCTTCTAGAAATGCAGCTAAGTCCTTCTCAGAAAGTTGAGGCAAAGCATCCAGTGAGAGAACCTCCCCACCCTTGACAAAGCTAGACATACGCAGGGCAGCAGGACCGGACAAACCAAAGTGGGTAAAGAGAAGATCGTGGGTGATGACATGCTTGCCATAACTTAGTGTCACATCGTCCAGAGAAATTCCTTGAAGCGCCTTATGTGGAAAATCTGTTAACAAAGGACTTTCAGCGGCTTCAAGTTCGGTAATGGTATGCTTAAAATGACGGGCAATCTCATGACCAAAACCTGTCGAACCAGTGGAAGGATAGGATTTCCCACCAGTTGTGACAATAAGTTTCTCACAAGTGAAGCTTTGGTCTGCGGACTTAAGGACAAACTGATTTTCTACCTTTTTAACCGAAACAATTTCGGTTTGAGTAGCAACTTGGCCACCTAGCTCAGTGATTTTCTTTTCCAAGGCCTCGATAATGGTACGAGACTTGTCACTAGCAGGAAAGACGCGGCCGTGGTCTTCGACCTTAAGTTTAACCCCATTTTCTGTAAAAAAGTTAATGATATCATGGTTATCAAATTGGGAGAAGACACTGTAGAGAAAGCGCCCATTTCCAGGGATGCCAGCTAGCAGGTCGTCCAAACTACCATTGTTGGTTACATTGCAACGTCCTCCACCAGTCCCAGCTAATTTTTTTCCAAGTTTCCGATTTTTTTCGATGAGGAGGGTTTTCTGTCCATAAAAGCTACTGGAAATCGTAGCCATCATGCCAGCAGGACCTCCACCGATGACAATAGTATCAAAATGTTTCATAGCTCTATTGTACCACAAAAAAACAAGAGATGAAGTCACCTCTTGTCAAGAATGCAATCAATCAATTTCATATCCCATCAGCAAACCACCATCTTCTGCATAAAAACTGCAGAGACCAGATGTTGGGAGAATTTTGATGTTGGCTTGTGGGAAATTTTCACGGATTCGGTCTGAAAGCTGTTGGCAACATTTCTCGTTATTGCGTTGAGCCATGACAATACGACCACCAGTATATCCTGCTTTCACTAACTCTTCATAGGCTGCCTGAATTGCTTTCTTTGGTCCTCTTGCTTTTTGTAGCAATTCGAGAGTTCCAGTTTCACTAGCTTCTCCGACCATACGGATGTTGAGAAGGCCAACGACTGTACCGATAAGCTTACTCAAACGGCCATTTTTTACTAAGTTATCGACTTTAGCTAGGACAAAGAGCAACTTGGTTTTTTCTTGATAAGCAGTGATAGCTTCAACCACTTCTTCAAAAGATAAGCCCTGGTCAATCAAGTCGTTTAATTTTTCTACGAGCAAGTCAACTTCCCCACCAGCAGACAAACTATCAATTACATGAATTTTAGTATCAGGATGTTCTTCCAGATAAATATTCTTAGCTAGTTGAGCACTATTGTGGCTGCCAGAAAGAGTACCAGTAATGGTTACTAGGAAAATGTTTTTGGCACCTTCAAATGCTCTCAAATAATCATCTGGGCTTGGACAAGCTGATTTTGAAGCTTCTGCGGTTGCATACATGGTTTCCATCATTTGGTCAATGTCAAGACTGGCATCATCAACAAAGACCTGATCAGCTACTTGAATGGTTAAGGGGACACTTACAAAGGTTGTGTCAATAGCTGGTGTCTCCAGCTGACGGTAATCACAACCAGAGTCAGCAATAATCTTCCAAGTCATAGAATTCTCCATCTTTGTCAGTTATACATTGACAAAGGTTCTGTCTTTTTTTACAATTATATCAAGAAAACCCTTGAAACAAAAGCCTCATCCGTCTGTTGTGACAAGTAGAAAGAAAATGTTATGTCTGAACGTAGAATCTCTGAAAAGTCTCTTGAAAATCTCAGAAAATCAAACCAAGAATCCAATTTATTAACCAGAGAAGCCATTGAAACAGCCCTCTTGCAACTCTTGGAAAAAAAGGACCTGACCAAGATTAGTATTTCTGAATTGGTTAAGCGTGCAGGCGTTTCGCGCGCGGCCTTTTATCGCAATTATGATTCCAAAGAGGAGATTTTAGAAAGTGTCTTTAAACGAACTGTCCACAATATTATGGAACAGCTGCATCATTACGATTTAAAGACAGACCTTTATCTGGTCTGGGTTCACCTTTTCCGGGAGGTCAGAAAGGAAGCAAGAGTGATTCAATTGGCCTTGGATTACCATCTGGAAAAAATCTTTGTCCAAGCTATGCAGGAATTTCTAGAAAAATACCATGGAAAATCAAAAGGTGTCAGCTCTTATCTTCATTCCTTCTGGAGTTCTGCTATCGTCTCTGTCCTCTTAAAATGGATCAAGGATGGCATGAAGGTACCAGCTGAAAAGATTGCAGACTTACGGTTACCATTTTTTAAAAAATAGAGAAAAAGGAGAAGAGATATGACTGAAAAAAGACTAGCCTGGGATGAGTATTTTGCAGCCCAAGCTCTGCTAATTGCCAATCGTTCCACTTGTAAACGTGCCAAAGTGGGCGCAATTCTGGTAAAGGATAATAAGGTTATTTCCACTGGTTACAATGGTTCGGTGTCAGGGACTGAGCATTGTATTGACCACGAATGTCTGGTCATTGAAGGCCACTGTGTTCGTACCCTTCATGCTGAAGTTAATGCTATTCTTCAAGGGGCTGAGCGTGGTGTTCCAAAAGGTTTTACAGCCTATGTAACCCATTTTCCTTGTCTCAATTGTACCAAACAATTATTGCAGGTCGGTTGCAAGCGCGTGGTTTATATCAACCAGTACAGAATGGACGACTATGCCCAATACCTTTATCAAGAAAAGGGAACAGAATTGACCCATTTACCACTTGAGACAGTACAGTCCGCTCTTAAAGAGGCAGATCTAATGTAAAAATTATCAAAAATAAATGGTTTAGAAAGATTTTTAAACCGTTTTTTGGTATAATAAGAAGAATAAATTGAAAGAAGGAATTCCAAAAATGGGAAAAATTGAAGTTATTAATCACCCACTGATTCAACACAAATTGTCAATCTTGCGTCGTACAGATACTTCTACAAAAGCTTTTCGTGAGCTAGTAGATGAGATTGCAATGTTGATGGGGTATGAAGTACTTCGTGATCTTCCACTAGAAGATGTGGAAATCGAAACACCAATCACAAAAACAGTTCAAAAACAATTGGCAGGTAAGAAATTGGCCATCGTTCCAATCTTGCGTGCAGGTATCGGGATGGTCGATGGGCTCTTGAGCTTGGTTCCAGCTGCGAAGGTTGGTCACATCGGTATGTACCGTGATGAAGAAACGCTTCAACCAGTTGAGTATTTGGTGAAATTGCCTGAAGATATTGACCAACGTCAAATTTTTGTCGTAGACCCAATGTTGGCAACAGGTGGTTCAGCAATTTTAGCTGTTGACTCGCTTAAAAAACGTGGCGCATCAAATATCAAATTTGTCTGCCTTGTATCAGCACCAGAAGGTGTAAAAGCCCTTCAAGAAGCTCATCCAGATGTAGAAATCTTTACAGCAGCCTTGGATGAACGTTTGAACGAACACGGTTATATCGTTCCAGGTCTTGGAGATGCTGGAGACCGCTTGTTCGGTACAAAATAAAATTAAAAAGAGATTGACTTGGAAAAGGATTTCCAGTCACGAAAGGAGGTTGAATTTTTGTTTCTGTCTAATGAAAACAGAGCAAAAATTTGACCTTTTTTGACCAAGATATTATAATAGTCTTATCTTTAGTCATTTGACAAATAAAACTCAAAAGGAGAAATGAATGATTCCTGTAGTTATTGAACAAACAAGCCGTGGAGAACGTTCTTACGATATTTACTCACGTCTTCTCAAAGACCGCATCATTATGCTGACAGGCCCAGTTGAAGACAACATGGCTAACTCTGTTATTGCCCAGTTGCTTTTCTTAGATGCCCAAGATAGTACAAAAGATATTTACCTTTATGTCAATACACCTGGTGGTTCTGTTTCAGCTGGTTTGGCAATCGTTGATACTATGAACTTTATCAAGGCAGATGTCCAAACTATTGTTATGGGGATGGCAGCATCTATGGGTACTGTCATCGCATCAAGTGGAGCAAAAGGCAAACGTTTCATGCTTCCTAATGCCGAATACATGATCCACCAACCAATGGGTGGTACAGGTGGTGGTACTCAACAAACTGATATGGCTATCGCTGCAGAACACTTGCTTAAAACTCGTAACACCTTGGAAAAAATCTTGGCTGAAAATTCAGGTCAGTCAATCGAAAAAGTTCACGCAGATGCAGAACGCGATAACTGGATGAGTGCTCAAGAAACACTTGAATATGGCTTTATTGATGAAATCATGGCCAACAATTCATTGAACTAATAATCAAAGGAGGCAAACTCGACTGGGTTTGCTTTTTTTGGTATAATAGGGAGAGATTTCTTAGAAAGAGGATTTATCATGTTTGAAAAAGTCAATCGATCTGGCTTGATTATCTATCTTTACTATAATCGTGATGCCAAAAAACTGCAGGATTATGGAGATATTACCTATCATTCCAAGAAACATCGCTACTTACAACTCTATGTTCCAACCCAAGAAGTGGAGCAATTGGTCGGGCGCTTGGGCAAGGAAAAGTTTATAAAAAAAGTCAGAGTTTGTCATATCCAAGAGCTGGAAACACCCTTTGTGGGCAATCTTCATCGAGAGGAAAACGTTATCATCGAAAAAGTTTAAAAAAAAGTGTTGACAATTTTCTGATAATTCGGTATATTCTTAACATGCTATTTATTTAAGAAATAAGGAGACAAAAAAGATGAAGAAAAAATTTGCCCTATCGTTTGTGGCGCTTGCAAGTGTAGCACTTCTTGCAGCCTGTGGAGAAGTGAAGTCTGGAGCGTCAAACGCTGCTGGTAACTCAGTAGAGGAAAAGACAATCAAAATCGGATTTAACTTCGAAGAAACTGGTGCCGTAGCTGCCTACGGAACATCTGAACAAAAAGGTGCCCAATTGGCTGTTGATGAAATCAATGCTGCAGGTGGTATCGATGGAAAACAAATCGAAGTAGTCGATAAAGATAACAAGTCTGAAACAGCAGAGGCTGCTTCAGTAACAACTAACCTTGTAACCCAATCTAAAGTATCAGCAATCGTAGGACCTGCGACATCTGGTGCAACTGCAGCTGCGGTAGCGAACGCTACAAAAGCTGGTGTTCCATTGATTTCACCAAGTGCGACGCAAGATGGATTGACTAAAGGTCAAGATTACCTCTTTATTGGAACTTTCCAAGATAGCTTCCAAGGAAAAATTATCTCAAACTATGTTTCTGAAAAATTGCAAGCTAAGAAAGTTGTTCTTTACACTGACAATGCCAGCGACTATGCTAAAGGGATTGCCAAAGCCTTCCGTGAAGCTTACAAAGGTGAAATCGTTGCAGATGAAACTTTCGTAGCAGGTGACACAGACTTCCAAGCAGCCCTTACAAAAATGAAAGGGAAAGACTTTGATGCTATCATCGTCCCTGGTTACTATACTGAAGCTGGTAAAATTGTAAACCAAGCGCGTGGTATGGGAATTGACAAACCAATCGTTGGTGGTGATGGATTCAACGGTGAAGAGTTTGTACAACAAGCAACTGCTGAAAAAGCATCAAACATCTACTTTATCTCTGGCTTCTCAACTACTGTAGAAGTTTCTGCGAAAGCCAAAGCCTTCCTTGATGCTTACCGTGCTAAGTACAACGAAGAGCCTTCAACATTTGCAGCCTTGGCTTATGACTCAGTTCACCTTGTAGCAAACGCAGCAAAAGGTGCTAAAAACTCTGGCGAAATCAAGGATAACCTTGCTAAAACAAAAGATTTTGAAGGTGTAACTGGTCAAACAAGCTTCGATGCAGACCACAACACAGTCAAAACTGCTTACATGATGACCATGAACAATGGTAAGGTTGAAGCAGCAGAAGTTGTAAAACCATAATAGAAAAATGTTGAAATAGGGAATGAGCCTTTGACTCACTCCCTGTTTCGATGTTTAAGAACCTATCAAAAAGTGAGGGAAAACCCTCGAAATTATAAATAGAAAGAGTGAATCTTATGCTCCAACAACTAGTAAATGGTTTGATTCTAGGTAGTGTTTACGCGCTGTTAGCCCTAGGATATACCATGGTTTACGGAATTATCAAGCTCATCAACTTCGCCCACGGTGATATTTATATGATGGGAGCCTTTATCGGTTATTTCTTGATTAATTCTTTCCAAATGAATTTCTTTGTAGCACTTATTGTAGCTATGCTAGCGACAGCCATTCTTGGTGTCGTGATTGAGTTCCTTGCTTACCGACCTTTGCGCCACTCTACTCGTATTGCTGTTTTGATTACAGCTATCGGGGTTTCCTTCCTATTGGAGTATGGCATGGTCTATCTGGTTGGTGCCAATACTCGTGCCTTTCCTCAAGCGATTCAAACAGTTCGCTATGATTTGGGGCCAATTAGCTTAACGAATGTACAGTTAATGATTTTGGCGATTTCCTTGATTTTGATGATTTTGTTACAAGTCATTGTTCAAAAGACTAAGATGGGGAAAGCCATGCGTGCAGTATCCGTAGATAGCGATGCAGCGCAATTGATGGGGATCAATGTAAACCGTACTATCAGCTTTACCTTCGCTTTGGGTTCTGCTCTTGCGGGTGCGGCTGGTGTTCTGATTGCCCTTTATTATAACTCTCTTGAGCCTTTGATGGGGGTTACTCCAGGTCTTAAGTCTTTCGTTGCCGCAGTACTTGGTGGTATCGGAATTATTCCTGGTGCGGCGCTTGGTGGATTTGTCATTGGTCTATTGGAAACCTTTGCGACAGCCTTTGGGATGTCAGACTTCCGTGATGCCATTGTTTATGGAATCTTGTTGTTGATCTTGATTGTTCGCCCAGCTGGTATCCTTGGTAAAAATGTGAAAGAGAAGGTGTAAGCGATGAAGGAAAATTTAAAAGTTAATATTCTATGGTTACTCCTTTTGTTAGCTGGCTATGGCTTGATTAGTGTACTGGTTTCAGTTGGAGTACTCAACCTATTCTATGTACAGATTTTACAACAAATTGGAATTAATATTATTCTGGCTGTTGGTCTCAACTTAATCGTTGGTTTTTCAGGACAATTTTCACTTGGGCATGCTGGTTTCATGGCGATTGGTGCCTATGCCGCTGCTATTATTGGTTCTAAATCACCAACTTACGGTGCTTTCTTTGGAGCTATGCTTGTAGGAGCTTTGCTTTCAGGAGCGGTTGCCTTACTTGTCGGAATTCCAACCTTGCGTTTGAAGGGAGACTATCTTGCGGTAGCGACTCTCGGTGTTTCTGAAATTATCCGTATCTTTATCATCAATGGTGGAAGCATTACAAATGGTGCGGCAGGTATCTTGGGAATTCCAAACTTTACAACTTGGCAAATGGTTTACTTCTTTGTCGTGATTACAACCATTGCAACCTTGAACTTCTTGCGTAGCCCAATTGGTCGTTCAACCCTATCGGTTCGTGAGGATGAAATTGCTGCAGAGTCAGTTGGTGTTAATACAACTAAAATTAAAATCATCGCTTTTGTCTTTGGTGCTATTACTGCAAGTATTGCAGGATCACTTCAGGCAGGATTTATCGGCTCTGTCGTACCGAAAGATTACACCTTCATCAACTCAATCAACGTTTTGATTATTGTTGTCTTTGGTGGACTTGGTTCCATTACAGGGGCTATAGTTTCAGCTATTGTTCTTGGAATTTTGAATATGCTTCTCCAAGATGTTGCCAGTGTGCGTATGATTATTTACGCTTTGGCCTTGGTATTGGTAATGATTTTCAGACCAGGTGGACTACTTGGAACATGGGAATTGAGCCTATCACGTTTCTTTAAAAAATCTAAGAAGGAGGAACAAAACTAATGGCATTACTTGAAGTAAAACAGTTAACCAAACATTTTGGCGGTCTAACAGCTGTTGGAGATGTGACTCTTGAATTGAACGAAGGGGAATTGGTTGGACTAATCGGTCCAAACGGAGCTGGTAAAACTACCCTTTTCAACCTTTTGACGGGTGTTTATGAACCAAGCGAGGGAACAGTAACCCTAGATGGCCACCTTTTGAATGGAAAGTCACCTTATAAGATTGCTTCTTTGGGACTTGGACGTACATTCCAAAATATCCGTCTCTTTAAAGATTTAACAGTTTTAGACAATGTTTTGATTGCCTTTGGCAACCATCACAAACAACATGTTTTTGCTAGTTTCTTACGCTTGCTAGCTTTTTACAAGAGTGAAAAAGAATTAAAGGCTAAAGCTTTGGAATTGCTGAAAATCTTTGATTTGGATGGTGATGCAGAGACTCTTGCTAAAAATCTTGCCTACGGACAACAACGTCGTTTGGAAATTGTTCGTGCCCTCGCTACGGAACCTAAAATTCTCTTTTTAGATGAACCAGCCGCAGGTATGAACCCGCAGGAAACAGCCGAATTGACTGAGTTAATTCGTCGTATTAAAGATGAATTTAAGATTACAATCATGCTGATTGAACACGATATGAATCTGGTAATGGAAGTTACAGAACGCATCTACGTACTTGAATACGGTCGTTTGATTGCTCAGGGAACTCCAGACGAAATTAAGACCAATAAACGTGTTATCGAAGCTTATCTAGGAGGTGAAGCCTAATGTCAATGTTAAAAGTTGATAATCTTTCTGTGCATTACGGTATGATCCAAGCAGTCCGTGATGTAAGCTTTGAAGTTAATGAAGGAGAAGTTGTTTCCCTTATCGGTGCCAATGGTGCTGGTAAAACAACCATTCTCCGTACCTTGTCAGGTCTGGTTCGACCAAGTTCTGGAAAGATTGAATTTTTAGGTCAAGAAATCCAAAAAATGCCAGCTCAGAAAATCGTGGCAGGTGGTCTTTCACAAGTACCAGAAGGACGCCACGTCTTCCCTGGATTGACAGTTATGGAAAATCTAGAAATGGGTGCTTTCTTAAAGAAAAATCGTGAAGAAAATCAAGCTAACTTAAAGAAAGTTTTCTCACGCTTCCCACGTCTTGAAGAACGCAAGAACCAGGATGCAGCTACTCTTTCAGGAGGGGAACAACAAATGCTTGCCATGGGACGTGCTCTTATGTCAACACCAAAACTTCTTCTCTTAGATGAACCATCGATGGGACTTGCCCCAATCTTTATCCAAGAGATTTTTGATATCATTCAAGATATCCAGAATCAAGGAACAACCGTCCTCTTGATTGAACAAAATGCCAATAAGGCACTCGCAATCTCTGACCGAGGGTATGTACTGGAAACAGGGAAAATCGTCCTATCAGGAACAGGAAAAGAACTCGCCTCATCAGAAGAAGTCAGAAAAGCATATCTAGGTGGCTAAACTAGTCTGGGAGACTAGTTTAGGTTGCGGATGGAGATTAGGAAGTAATTATCATTATAGTCCGGGGGACCTTTTTAGTCGGCAGATGGAGATTTCGAAGCAATTCTCATCTGCACTGGAAGGTTAGCTCCTAATAATTAAAATAAAATCGAATGGAGCGTACCTACCCTTCATTCAGAGAGCTCGATTTTAGAGCTCTTTTTGCTAGCTTATTCATACTTTTCTGAATTTTGAAAAAGAAATGTAAGCGTTTGATAGATTTACAAAAAGATTGTATAATAGGATAAGAATAGAAAAGGAGAAGTCTCATGGCAGTTAAAGATTTTATGACCCGCAAGGTAGTGTATATTAGTCCAGATACAACAGTATCTCATGCAGCAGATTTGATGAGAGAGCAAGGATTACACCGCTTGCCTGTTATCGAAAATGATCAATTGGTTGGTTTGGTGACAGAGGGAACAATTGCCCAAGCAAGTCCATCAAAAGCAACAAGTCTTTCTATCTATGAGATGAATTATCTTTTAAATAAGACAAAAGTGAAAGATGTCATGATTCGCGATGTTGTGACTGTTTCAGGCTATGCGAGTCTAGAAGATGCAACTTATTTGATGCTAAAAAATAAGATTGGTATTCTTCCTGTTGTAGATAACCATCAAGTCTACGGAGTTATTACGGATCGTGACGTTTTCCAAGCCTTTCTTGAAATTGCTGGTTATGGTGAAGAAGGAATTCGTGTGCGCTTCGTTACAGAAGATGAAGTTGGCGTTCTTGGTAAAATTGTTTCTCTAATCGTTGAAGAAAATTTGAATATCTCTCATACAGTAAATATTCCACGTAAAGATGGTAAGGTGATTATCGAAGTTCAAATCGATGGCTCAATTGATTTACCAGCCTTGAAAGAAAAATTTGAATCAGAGAATATTCAAGTAGAAGAAATTACTCGTACTTCAGCAAAAGTGTTGTAAAAAGGAAGCCGAAAGGCTTCTTTTTCATGAAAAGGGATTAGAGCAAAAGATGGAAAGAAATGATAAAATATGCTATAATGAAATAATGTAAAAAAGGAGTATTTATGGACATTTCAGTAATTCGTCAAAAAATTGACGCAAATCGTGAAAAATTAGCTTCTTTCAGGGGGTCTCTTTGACCTCGAAGGTTTAGAGGAAGAGATTGCCATCTTGGAAAACAAGATGACAGAACCTGATTTTTGGAACGATAATATCGCGGCCCAAAAAACGTCGCAAGAATTAAATGAATTAAAAAATACCTACAATACCTTCCATAAAATGGAAGAGTTGCAGGATGAAGTCGAAATTTTATTGGACTTTTTAGCAGAAGACGAGTCAGTGCATGAGGAACTGGTCGAACAGTTATCAGAACTTGATAAGATGATGACCAGTTACGAGATGACCTTGCTCTTGTCAGAACCTTATGACCATAATAATGCCATCTTGGAAATCCATCCAGGTTCTGGTGGTACTGAGGCGCAGGACTGGGGTGATATGCTGCTTCGTATGTATACTCGTTATGGTAATGCTAAAGGCTTTAAAGTGGAAGTATTGGATTACCAAGCAGGTGATGAGGCTGGTATTAAGTCAGTAACCTTATCATTTGAAGGGCCTAATGCTTATGGTCTTCTCAAGTCAGAAATGGGAGTTCACCGTTTGGTGCGAATTTCGCCGTTCGACTCTGCCAAACGGCGCCATACCTCTTTCACATCTGTAGAAGTGATGCCTGAGTTGGACGATACCATTGAAGTGGAAATCCGGGAAGATGACATCAAGATGGATACCTTCCGTTCAGGTGGTGCTGGTGGACAAAACGTCAATAAGGTTTCAACAGGTGTGCGTTTGACCCACATTCCAACTGGAATTGTTGTCCAATCAACAGTGGATCGTACCCAGTATGGAAATAGAGATCGAGCTATGAAGATGTTGCAGGCTAAGCTCTATCAAATGGAGCAAGAAAAGAAAGCTGCGGAAGTTGATTCCCTCAAAGGTGAGAAAAAGGAAATCACATGGGGAAGCCAAATCCGTTCATATGTTTTCACACCTTATACTATGGTAAAAGATCACCGAACTAGCTTTGAGGTTGCTCAGGTAGATAAGGTTATGGATGGGGACCTAGATGGTTTTATCGATGCCTATCTCAAGTGGCGAATTAGCTAAGATAGAAAGGAAGTCACATGTCAATCATTGAAATGAGAGATGTCGTCAAAAAATACGACAACGGAACGACTGCTTTACGCGGTGTTTCGGTCAGTGTTCAACCAGGGGAATTTGCTTACATCGTAGGACCTTCAGGAGCAGGGAAGTCAACCTTCATACGTTCTCTATATCGTGAAGTAAAAATCGATAAAGGAAGCCTATCAGTTGCTGGTTTTAATCTGGTTAAGATCAAAAAGAAAGACGTCCCGCTTCTACGTCGTAGTGTTGGGGTTGTCTTCCAAGACTATAAACTCTTGCCAAAGAAAACGGTCTATGAAAACATTGCTTATGCTATGGAAGTAATCGGGGAAAATCGCCGTAATATCAAAAAACGAGTGATGGAAGTTTTGGACTTGGTTGGATTGAAGCACAAGGTTCGTTCTTTCCCAAATGAGCTCTCAGGTGGAGAGCAACAGCGGATTGCGATTGCGCGTGCTATTGTAAACAATCCCAAAGTATTGATAGCCGATGAACCAACAGGAAACTTGGACCCAGATAATTCATGGGAAATTATGAATCTCTTGGAACGGATTAACCTACAAGGGACAACTATTTTAATGGCGACTCATAATAGCCAGATTGTAAATACCTTGCGCCACCGTGTCATTGCCATTGAAAATGGCCGTGTCGTTCGTGACGAATCAAAAGGAGAGTATGGATACGATGATTAGTAGATTTTTTCGCCATTTATTTGAATCACTAAAAAGTTTGAAACGAAATGGTTGGATGACAGTGGCTGCTGTCAGTTCAGTCATGATTACTTTGACCTTGGTTGCCATATTTGCTTCTGTTATTTTCAATACAGCGAAACTAGCTACAGATATTGAAAATAATGTCCGAGTGATGGTATACATTCGCAAGGATGTAGCTGATAATAGCGAGACTATTGAAAAAGAAGGTCAAACTGTTACAAATAATGACTACCACAAGGTGTACAATGCTTTGAAGGGGATGTCTACTGTTAAAAGTGTTACCTTTTCAAGTAAAGAGGAACAATATGAAAAATTAACCGAGACAATGGGTGACAACTGGAAAATCTTTGAAGGCGATGCCAACCCCCTCTATGATGCCTATATCGTTGATACAAATACGCCAAGTGATGTAAAAACTGTAGCCGAAGATGCTAAAAAAATTGAAGGTGTGTCTGAGGTTCAGGATGGTGGTGCCAATACAGAACGCCTATTCCAACTAGCATCATTTATCCGTGTTTGGGGATTAGTTATTGCAGGACTTTTGATTTTCATTGCAGTTTTCTTGATTTCAAATACCATTCGTATTACCATTATTTCCCGCAGTCGCGAAATTCAAATCATGCGCTTGGTTGGTGCTAAGAACAGTTATATCCGTGGACCTTTCTTACTTGAAGGTGCCTTCATTGGTTTACTTGGAGCAACTGCGCCATCAGTGTTGGTGTTTATTGTTTATCGAATGGTTTACCAATCTGTCAATAAGTCATTGGTAGGTCAAAATCTTTCTATGATTGCACCGGAGGTATTTACTCCACTGATGATTGCCCTATTATTTGTGATTGGGATTTTCATTGGTTCACTGGGATCAGGAATTTCTATGCGCCGATTCTTGAAGATTTAGGTAAACTAGCTACTTTCATGAGGAGATTAAATGATCTCCTTTTTTGCTACAAAAATTTTAGAAAAAAGTGTAATTTTTTTTGTAAAAGCCTTTACAAAAAAAATTAAAGTGGTATAATTAAATCATAAAAGGTGCAAACGTTTTCGTAAAACGTTTGCCTAAATAAAAATAAAGGAGATTTGAATGATGAAAGATACATTCAAAAATGTCTTGTCTTTCGAATTTTGGCAAAAATTCGGTAAGGCTTTGATGGTGGTTATCGCGGTTATGCCGGCTGCTGGTTTGATGATTTCAATCGGTAAGTCTATCGTGATGATTAACCCAACTTTTGCACCACTCGTTATTACTGGTGGTGTACTAGAGCAAATCGGTTGGGGAGTTATCGTTAACCTTCATATCTTGTTCGCCCTCGCTATTGGAGGAAGCTGGGCTAAAGAACGTGCTGGTGGTGCTTTCGCCGCTGGTCTTGCCTTCATCTTGATTAACCGTATCACTGGTACAATCTTTGGTGTATCAGGCGATATGTTGAAAAATCCAGATGCTATGGTAACTACACTCTTTGGTGGTTCAATCAAAGTTGCTGATTACTTTATCAGTGTTCTTGAAGCTCCAGCCTTGAACATGGGTGTATTCGTAGGGATTATCTCAGGTTTTATAGGAGCAACTGCTTACAACAAATACTACAACTTCCGCAAACTTCCTGATGCACTTTCATTCTTTAACGGGAAACGTTTCGTACCATTTGTAGTTATTCTTCGTTCAGTTATTGCTGCAATCGTACTTGCTGCTTTCTGGCCAGTAGTTCAAACAGGTATCAATAGCTTTGGTATCTGGATTGCCAACTCACAAGAAACTGCTCCAATCCTTGCACCATTCTTGTATGGTACATTGGAACGTTTGCTCTTGCCATTTGGTCTTCACCACATGTTAACTATCCCAATGAACTACACAGCTCTTGGTGGTACTTATGATGTCTTAACTGGTGCAGCTAAAGGTAGTCAAGTATTTGGTCAAGATCCACTTTGGCTTGCATGGGTAACAGACCTTGTAAACCTTAAAGGTACTGATGCAACTCAATACCAACACTTGTTAGATACAGTACATCCAGCTCGTTTCAAAGTTGGACAAATGATCGGTTCATTCGGTATCTTGATGGGTGTAATTGTGGCTATCTACCGTAATGTTGATGCTGACAAGAAACATAAATACAAAGGTATGATGATTGCAACAGCTCTTGCAACATTCTTGACAGGGGTTACTGAACCAATCGAATACATGTTCATGTTCATCGCAACACCTATGTATCTTGTTTACTCACTTGTTCAAGGTGCTGCCTTCGCTATGGCTGACGTTGTAAACCTACGTATGCACTCATTCGGTTCAATCGAGTTCTTGACTCGTACACCTATTGCAATCAGTGCTGGTATCGGTATGGATATCATTAACTTCATTTGGGTAACTGTTCTCTTTGCTGTAATCATGTACTTTATCGCAAACTTCATGATTCAAAAATTCAACTACGCAACTCCAGGGCGTAACGGAAACTACGAAACTGCTGAAGGTTCAGAAGAAGCTAGCAGTGAAGTGAAAGTTGCAGCAGGTTCTCAAGCTGTAAACATTATTAACCTTCTTGGTGGACGTGCAAACATCGTTGATGTTGACGCATGTATGACTCGTCTTCGTGTAACTGTTAAAGATGCAGATAAAGTAGGAAATGCAGATCAATGGAAAGCAGAAGGAGCTATGGGTCTTGTCATGAAAGGACAAGGGGTTCAAGCTATCTACGGACCAAAAGCTGACGTATTGAAATCTGATATCCAAGATATCCTTGATTCAGGTGAAATCATTCCTGAAACTCTTCCAAGCCAAATGACAGAAGCGCAACAAAACGCTGTTCACTTCAAAGGTCTTACTGAGGAAGTTTACTCAGTAGCAGACGGTCAAGTTGTTGCTTTGGAACAAGTAAAAGATCCAGTATTTGCTCAAAAAATGATGGGTGATGGATTTGCAGTAGAACCTGCAAATGGAAACATTGTATCTCCAGTTTCAGGTACTGTATCAAGCATCTTCCCAACAAAACATGCTCTTGGTATTGTGACTGCAACAGGTCTTGAAGTATTGGTTCACATTGGTTTGGACACAGTAAGTCTTGAAGGTAAACCATTTACAGTTCATGTTGCTGAAGGACAAAAAGTTGCAGCAGGTGATCTTCTTGTCACAGCTGACTTGGATGCTATCCGTGCAGCAGGACGTGAAACTTCAACAGTAGTTGTCTTCACAAATGGTGATGCAATTAAATCAGTTAAATTAGAAAAAACAGGTTCTCTTGCAGCTAAAACAGCAGTTGCTAAAGTAGAATTGTAATATACTTGAGGTTGGAAGCTGTATTCCAACCTCTTATTTTGGGAGAAAAGAATGAAATTTTTAACACTCAATACTCACAGTTGGATGGAAAAAGAAGCTGAGGAAAAATTCCAGATTTTACTTGAGGATATTCTTGAAAAAGACTATGATTTGATTTGTTTCCAAGAAATCAATCAGGAGATCACATCTCCAGAGGTGGAGGTCAATGATCTTTATCAAGCTTTGCCAGCAGCTGAGCCTATTCACCAAGATCACTATGTTAGACTTTTGGTTGAAAAGTTGTCCGAGCAAGGGAAAAATTACTACTGGACTTGGGCCTATAACCATATCGGTTATGATCGCTACCACGAAGGTGTAGCTATCTTGTCTAAAACACCTATTGAAGCCAGAGAAATTTTAGTTTCAGATGTGGATGATCCAACAGACTATCATACTCGCCGTGTTGCCTTGGCTGAAACTGTAGTTGATGGTAAGGAGCTTGCAGTTGCAAGTGTCCACCTTTCTTGGTGGGATAAAGGTTTCCAAGAAGAATGGGCACGATTTGAGGCTGTCTTGAAAGAATTGAACAAGCCACTTTTACTAGCTGGAGATTTTAATAATCCAGCAGGTCAGGAAGGCTACCAAGCTATTTTAGCTAGTCGATTAGGATTAGAAGATGCCTTTGAAGTTGCTAAAGAGAAAAGCGGTAGCTATACCGTTCCACCAGAAATTGATGGCTGGAAGGGGAACACAGAACCCCTTCGAATCGATTATGTCTTTACTACCAAAGAGTTAGCGGTGGAAAATTTACATGTCGTATTTGATGGTAATAAGAATCCACAAGTGAGCGATCACTATGGCTTGAATGCTCTTTTAAACTGGAAATAATAACTGAAAAGAGGTTGGAGCTATAAAATTCCAGCCTTTTTCTGATTAGAAAAGCTACTGGAAATAGCCTAATACTCTTCGAAAATCAAATTCAAACCACGTCAGGTTCACCTTGCCGTACTCAAGTACAGCCTGCGGCTAGCTTCCTAGTTTGCTCTTTGATTTTCATTGAGTATAAATAAGTGAGGCTACTGAAATGGAATAAAATATGGTATAATTGGTAAGATAGATAGAATCGAGGATATTATGTCATTTACGAAATTTCAATTTAAAAACTATATTAGAGAAGCCTTGCAGGAGTTAAAATTTACAACTCCAACAGAGGTACAAGATAAGTTGATTCCCATTGTCTTGGCAGGTCGTGACCTAGTCGGTGAATCAAAAACAGGTTCGGGTAAGACACATACTTTCTTGTTACCGATTTTCCAGCAATTAGATGAAGCTAGCGATAGTGTACAGGCAGTGATTACTGCACCGAGTCGTGAGTTGGCTACTCAAATTTACCAAGCAGCCCGTCAGATTGCTGATCACTCAGAAGTGGAAGTTCGTGTGGTTAATTATGTGGGTGGTACGGATAAGGCTCGCCAGATTGAGAAATTGGCAAGTAATCAACCTCATATTGTTATTGGAACACCAGGCCGTATCTATGACTTGGTTAAATCCGGTGATTTGGCTATTCATAAGGCCAAGACCTTTGTTGTCGATGAGGCAGACATGACCTTGGATATGGGATTCTTGGAAACTGTTGATAAGATTGCTGGCAGCCTTCCAAAAGACCTGCAATTCATGGTCTTCTCAGCGACCATTCCACAAAAATTGCAACCATTCTTGAAAAAATACTTGTCAAATCCTGTCATGGAGAAAATCAAGACAAAAACGGTCATTTCTGATACCATTGATAATTGGTTGATTTCTACTAAGGGACGTGACAAGAACGCTCAAATTTACCAGTTGACTCAGTTGATGCAACCGTATTTGGCAATGATTTTTGTTAACACTAAAACTCGTGCTGATGAATTGCATTCATATCTGACTGCTCAAGGATTGAAGGTAGCGAAGATTCATGGAGATATTGCCCCTCGTGAACGTAAGCGAATCATGAATCAGGTGAAAAATCTGGATTTTGAGTACATTGTCGCAACAGACTTGGCGGCGCGTGGGATTGACATTGAAGGTGTCAGTCATGTCATCAATGATGCCATTCCGCAAGATTTATCCTTCTTTGTGCACCGTGTTGGTCGTACCGGACGAAATGGCCTACCAGGTACAGCTATTACCCTTTATCAACCAAGCGATGACTCGGATATCCGTGAGTTGGAGAAATTAGGAATTAAGTTTATTCCTAAGATGGTTAAAGACGGGGAATTTCAAGATACCTATGACCGTGATCGTCGTGCTAATCGTGAGAAAAAACAAGATAAGCTTGATATCGAAATGATTGGTTTGGTTAAAAAGAAAAAGAAAAAAGTCAAACCAGGCTATAAGAAGAAAATTCAGTGGGCGGTTGATGAAAAACGCCGCAAAACCAAGCGTGCTGAAAATCGTGCTCGCGGTCGTGCCGAGCGCAAAGCAAAACGCCAAACATTTTAATAGCAATTGTTGGAGTGCTGAGCTCCAACTTTTTTAATTATGTGATTTGCAGTCCGTCTCGCTCCGTCAGGAGCGAGACAAAAAACCACCCGCTATGCGGGTGTGAGTCGAAGGTTATACCAAAAAAACTCCAAACGCGATACAATAAAGGTGTTCAAGCCAATTGTAAAGCGAAAGGAGAAAAATATGCCACAAAAGGCTCATAGTTTATCGCACACAAAGTGGCACTTTTCTATTACATTATGTTTACCTCTAAGTATAAACGAAAAATCATCTATAATCAATATCAAAGTAGTTTATCACATTCGAATCACAAAAAATTTTAAAAAATGGCAATATTTGTTAACAAGGATTTCGTAGTTTGTTATAATGTGGTTGTAAATGATTAAGATTGGTAATCAAAAAATAAAGAGGGGAATGTCATGAATAAGAAATATAACAAGTTTCTATTTTTGTTGTTTATAGTTTATTTATTTGGATATTTTTCAATTTCAAAAAATTTAATTCCTATAATGTGTCTTTTTCAAGTATTTTTGATAGAAAATATATTTAGAGTTCGAAATAGGATTATGCAAATAGGTGAAATTATAATTATTGTTGCTTCTATGATATTATTTATTGATAGTATATTGAGTTTGTAACAAAAGGCTTCTCTATAAAATCAAATTTTCCAGATACCTGCTTAAGGTGATTTATCTTCTCTCTATGCCTTCTCATCTTTATTCTACTATCTACACCACTAAACTTGACAGTCATATATTGCAGGTACAACCTCTCTACCTATAATCTCACAGTTAATCTGAGGCTAGTTTCTTAGTTTGCTCTTTGATTTTCATTGATAAAAAGAAATGCTCCTCCAAGACGGAAGAGCATTTCTTATTGTGATTTTGATTCGGTTTCTGCCGACTCTGGGTGGAGTTCTTGGTAACTTGGTGCCTTGAAAAGGTCAGTACTGGTTTTGCCTTGTCGTTGGCTAAAGAGACTCGTTGACTGACTTCCTTTTTCTTGCTCAATCTTTTGCAGAATTGGTAAAGAATTGAGGTAAGAAATACTTTCTGTATCAACTTTTCCAAGATGATCTTTTTGGTAGAAACGTATCAAATCGCCAGTTTGAATCTGATCGCTAATTTTCAGCTGTTGACTGGCTGCTTGACGAACGATTTCTAGTTCAGTCTGAGCTTGTTCATCAAGATTACTGATTTCAAGACCGCTCTCAGTATAGTAGGTTCGTCCGTCATAACTGGTGTATTTAGGTGTGACGAAGGAATTGGCAGTTCGAAAGGCAACGATTTCTTGGTGGTCTGGAGATAGGAGATCTTGTCCAACTTGAAGGAAGGAATTGGACTCAATACCAAGGAGGTGTTCGAGAGTCGGTAAGATATCGATTTGCCCGCCGTAAGTATTGATAATTTGTCCCTTTTCATAACCAGGCATGACCACCATAAAAGGCACTCGTTGCAACATGGCATTGTCGTAATTCGACCAGTTTTCAGAAGTCTTGCCAATCAAGGGAGCCAGGTCAGGATTGCGGGAGTTGGAAATGCCATAATGGTCTCCGTAGATGACGATGATGGATTTCTCATAGAGGCCACTTTCTTTGAGATAGTCAAAGAAGGCCTTGATGGCACTATCCAGATAGTTGGCGGTTTGGAAATAGCCATTGATAGTTTCATCTTTGGTTTTGGCCAAGGGGAAACCAAGTTCATCGCCTGTCAGATTGCTAGCATAAGGATAGTGATTGGACACCGTGATATACTTGGCATAAAAGGGCTGCTGCAAATGCTCCAGATACTGAATAGAATCTTTCATCATGATTTTATCATTTAAACCATATTGGAAAGAATTGCTACTGTCTTGCTTGGTGAAGTAGGATGCGTCAAAGAAGTATTGGTAGCCCCATTGTTTGTAGGTCGTATTTCGATTCCAGAAGGTCCCGATATTACCGTGAAAGACAGCACTTGATTGGTAGCCGTTTTTTGATAGGATAAAAGGTGCTGCCTGCTGGGTATTGGTGCCACCGTAATTGACCATGAAAGAACCTTGGTCAAGCCCAAATAAACCGGTTTCTAGCATGGTTTCCGCATCGGAGGTCTTACCAGCCTTGACTTGGTTAAAGATATTGGAAAAGGCTAGTGTATATTGCGAATGGTAGAGGGAATTAAGGAAGGGAGTGACTTCGTGCTCAGTTCCATCTAGGTTGAGTTTATAGTCAAGCAGGAACTGTTGGAAGCTCTCCAAGTGGAGATAAATCACATTTTTCCCTTTGGCAAGGCCAAAATAGTCGGGATTGGGCTTAGCAGAATGTTCTTGAATATAATCTGTAATAGGTTGAAGGTCAGTCTCAGAGGCCTTGGCACGTTCCTTGTTGGCGCTGTAGGATTGGTTGGCACTATAACCTAGAAAGGCTGGCAAACTGAGGGCACGAACAACATAATAATTCGAAAATCCTCGTGACAGGAGATCGGGACGCTCAATTTCAGCCAAGAAAAGATTAGCAGAAAAGAGCAGGGCTGAGAGTGCAGTGATGGCAATACTTGAGCGGAATTTGAAAGGTCTCCTATCCAAATGGATGAATTTTTTAAAGAAAAGGAAAGCCAGCAGTGGGAAATCCATAAAATAGATGAAATCCCAAGGGCGCAGTAACTCTAGTTCCGCAGTACCAACAGATACCTTGCTGACCACCTTCATGGTATTAGCCGTGATAAAGTCGCTAAATTCTCGATAGTAAAAGACATTGGAATAAAGCCAAATGAATAAAAGGCTATAAATAGCTATACTCAGGCCATAAAAGATCTTGGTTGAACGAGCATAGAGGGCTAGAGCCAGCAGGAGTAGTCCTAGAGGAAGGGGGTTGAAAAAGGCGATAAAGGCAAGGTAATTTCCCTGCAACTTGCCCACTTGAATATCTAAATTAAAGTCAACGGCATAGGCTAATAAGGTTTTGAGCCAATATAGGATTAAAAGGGTTAGGACAAAACCCAGTCTGGTACCGATGGCTTTTTGGATTTTGTTAAAATTGCTTTTCACACATTTTACTTCCTAATTTTTTATTAGTATTAGTATACCATTTTTTAAAAGAAGAGTAAAAAAGCAAGGGTAGTTTCTTTTTTGAGAATTGGCTAAAAGTTTGATATAATGGTAGTTATGAATAGAATAAGAGTTAGCAAAAGGGTTGAAAAGAAGCTCGCCAAAGGTCAGGTTTTACTAGAAGCCAGTGATCTTGAGAATGTCAATCTTAAGGATCAGGAAGTAGAAGTGCAGGGTCAGGAAGGAAACTTTCTTGGGACTGCCTATCTTTCTCAGCAAAACAAGGGCTTGGGCTGGTTTGTTAGCAAAGACAAGGTGACTTTCAATCAAGCTTTCTTTGAAACGCTGTTTAGACAAGCTAAAGAAAAGAGAAGAGCCTACTATCAAGATGATTTGACAACTGCCTTTCGTCTCTTTAACCAAGAGGGAGATGGCTTTGGGGGTCTGACAGTGGACCTTTATGGCGACTATGCTGTCTTTTCTTGGTATAACTCTTATGTTTATCAGATTCGCAAGGTTATCTCAGAAGCCTTTAGACAGGTTTTTCCTGAGGTTTTAGGGGCCTATGAGAAGATTCGCTTTAAGGGTCTAGACTATGAATCTGCCCATGTTTATGGTCAAGAAGCGCCTGACTTTTTCACTATTTTGGAAAATGGTGTTCTGTATCAAGTCTTTATGAATGATGGCTTGATGACAGGGATTTTTCTAGACCAGCATGAGGTTCGTGGTAGTCTGGTTGATGGATTGGCTATGGGCAAATCTTTGCTCAATATGTTTTCCTACACAGCGGCCTTTTCAGTAGCTGCAGCTATGGGAGGAGCTAGCCAGACAACTTCGGTTGATCTAGCCAAACGTTCACGAGAATTGTCTCAAGCGCATTTTCAGGCAAATGGAATCAGCACGGACGACCACCGTTTTGTGGTTATGGATGTCTTTGAATATTTCAAGTATGCCAAACGAAAAGGCTTGACCTACGATGTGATTGTCCTAGATCCGCCTAGCTTTGCTCGGAACAAAAAACAAACCTTCTCTGTGGCCAAGGATTATCACAAGTTGATTTCCCAGAGTCTGGAGATTTTAAATCCGGGAGGGATTATCATTGCCAGTACCAATGCTGCCAATGTTTCCTGTCAGAAATTTACAGAACAAATTGATAAAGGCTTTGCAGGAAGAAGTTACCAGATTTTAAACAAATACGGTCTTCCAGCAGATTTCGCCTATAATAAAAAAGATGAAAGAAGTAATTACCTCAAGGTGATTAGTATGAAGGTTAGTAAATGAAATTAATCGTTTCAGTAATGCCAAGAAGTTTAGAGGAGGCCCAGGTTCTGGATGCCACAAGGTATCAGGATGCTGATATCATTGAATGGCGTGCCGACTATCTGCCTAAAGAAGCGATTTTGCAGGTAGCTCCAGCTATTTTTGAAAAATTTGCAGGCCGTGAGTTGGTTTTCACATTGCGAACTCGCTCTGAAGGGGGAGAAATTGACCTTTCTCCAGAAGAATATATCCATCTAATCAAGGAAGTGGCGCAACTCTATCAACCAGACTATATTGATTTTGAGTACTATAGCTATAAGGATGTTTTTGAGGAAATGCTGGACTTCCCAAATCTCGTTTTGAGTTACCACAATTTCCAAGAAACACCTGAAAACATGATGGAAATCTTGTCAGAGTTGACGAGCCTAAATCCAAAACTTGTTAAGGTTGCGGCTATGGCTCACACGGAGCAGGATGTCTTAGATTTGATGAACTATACACGAGGCTTTAAAACCCTCAATCCTGAACAGGAATATGTGACCATTTCTATGGGCAAGGTGGGCAAGGTCTCTCGTATCACTGCGGATGTGACTGGTTCGAGTTGGTCTTTTGCCAGCCTGGATGAGGCTAGTGCTCCTGGTCAGATTTCTCTAGCTAGCATGAAAAAAATCAGGGAGATTTTGGATGAAGCTTGATGGCTATACACGTTTAGCTGCAGTTGTTGCCAATCCTATTAAACATTCTATTTCTCCCTTCATCCACAATAGGGCCTTTGAGGCGACAGCTACCAATGGTGCTTATGTGGCTTGGGAGATTGAAGCGAGTGACTTGGCAGAAACAGTGGCTAATATTCGTCGCTACCAGATGTTTGGAATCAACCTGTCCATGCCCTATAAGGAGCAAGTGATTCCTTATTTGGATGAGCTGAGTGACGAAGCGCGCTTGATTGGTGCGGTCAATACGGTTGTCAATCATAATGGCACTTTAATTGGATATAATACAGATGGCAAGGGATTTTTTAAGAGCTTGCCTTCTTTTACAATTACAGGTAAGAAGATGACCTTGCTGGGTGCAGGTGGTGCGGCCAAGTCCATTCTGGCGCAAGCTATTTTGGACGGCGTCAGTCAGATTTCGGTCTTTGTTCGTTCAGTTTCTATGGAAAAAACAAGACCTTACCTAGACAAGTTACAGAAGCAAACAGGCTTTAAAGTGGACTTGTATGCTTTAGAAGATGTTTCTGAACTGCAAGCAAGGATTGCCGAGTCGGATTTACTGGTCAATGCCACTAGTGTTGGGATGGATGGCCAATCCTCTCCACTTCCTGAAAGCATCAATTTACCAGAAACTATCTTGGTGGCAGATATTATTTACCAACCCTTTGAAACGCCATTTTTGAAATGGGCTAGAAGTCAGGGCAATCAAGCGGTCAATGGTCTGGGAATGTTGCTCTATCAAGCTGCAGAAGCTTTTCAACTGTGGACCGGTAAGGAAATGCCAACAGAAGAAATTTGGCAGTCCTTAACAGAAAAATACCAATAAAGAAAGGGAGATTCTCCTATGAAAATCAGAATCGATATTCCTCATCATCCTTATGATATTCAGATTGAAAAAGGTTGTCTGGCTCAAGCTGGTCAATGGTTGCGAGAACTCTGGCAACCGCAAAAAGTGGTCATTGTGACCGACAACCATGTAGCTTCTCTTTATGCAGAGAAGGTCAAGCTCAGCCTAGAAGATGCTGGTTTTCAGGTGGCGGTATTTGACTTTTTAGAAGGCGAAGAAAGAAAAAATTTAACCACTGTTCAGAAAGTCTATGAATTCCTAGTTAAGCAGGGGTTGACTCGTAGCGATGGAATCGTGGCTCTTGGTGGCGGTGTCGTTGGGGACCTGGCTGGTTTTGTAGCCTCTACCTATATGCGAGGTATTCACTTTGTTCAGATTCCGACTAGTTTGACAGCTCAGGTGGATTCATCTATCGGTGGAAAGACAGGCGTCAATACTCCATTTGCTAAGAATATGGTGGGTACCTTTGCCCAACCAGATGGGGTTTTGATTGACCCGCTTGTCCTTGAAACACTCGGGAAAAGAGAGCTGATTGAAGGAATGGGTGAGGTTATCAAGTACGGCTTGATTGAGGATCCAGAACTTTGGAGAATCTTGACGGAACTGGATGGCTCTGTTGAGAGCATACTGGAACATGCGGAGACTTTGATTGAACATTCTTGTCAGGTCAAGCGCAAGATGGTAGTTGAGGATGAGTTGGACAATGGTGTTCGCCTTTACCTCAATTTTGGTCATACCATTGGCCATGCTATTGAAGCGACTGCCGGTTATGGCAAGGTCATGCATGGAGAAGCTGTGGCCATGGGCATGGTGCAGATTTCCAAGGTTGCTGAGGAAAAGGGACTCATGCCAGCTGGCATAACTCAGTCCATTACAGAAATGTGTCAGAAATTTGGCTTGCCTGTTGATTATGAAAACTGGGATGTTGACAAGCTTTATCAGGCTTTGACTCATGATAAGAAAGCGCGTGGCAATACCTTGAAATTGGTCTTGGTGCCAGAGCTTGGTTCAGCGACTATTCACCCAGTTTCTCTGGAAGAGATGAAAGACTACTTGGTAAAATAAGGAGAGTGTATGAGATATTTAACTGCAGGAGAATCACACGGCCCCCGTCTGACAGCTATCATTGAAGGAATTCCAGCTGGACTACCTTTGACAGCAGAGGATATCAATGAGGACCTTAAACGCCGTCAGGGTGGGTACGGCCGCGGTGGTCGTATGAAGATTGAGAGCGACCAAGTTATCTTTACTTCGGGTGTTCGCCACGGGAAAACGACAGGGGCTCCCATTACCATGGATGTCATCAATAAGGATCACCAGAAATGGCTGGATATCATGTCTGCAGAAGACATTGAAGACCGCCTTAAAAGCAAACGAAAAATCACCCATCCTCGTCCCGGTCACGCCGATTTGGTTGGGGGAATCAAGTACCGTTTTGACGATTTGAGAAATTCTTTGGAGCGTTCATCTGCCCGTGAAACCACCATGCGGGTGGCAGTTGGCGCAGTAGCCAAACGCCTCTTGGCTGAGCTGGATATGGAGATTGCCAACCATGTCGTAGTCTTTGGTGGCAAGGAAATCGATGTTCCTGAAAATCTGACAGTCGCTGAGATTAAGGAAAGAGCTGCCCAGTCTGAAGTTTCTATTGTCAATCAAGAAAGAGAGCAGGAAATCAAGGATTATATTGACCAAATCAAACGTGACGGTGATACCATCGGTGGGGTTGTCGAGACAGTTGTCGGAGGTGTTCCAGTTGGTCTTGGTTCCTATGTCCAATGGGACAGAAAATTGGATGCGCGATTGGCCCAAGCAGTGGTTTCTATTAATGCCTTTAAAGGGGTGGAATTTGGTCTTGGCTTTGAGGCTGGTTACCGTAAGGGCAGCCAGGTCATGGATGAAATTCTCTGGTCTAAAGAAGACGGCTATACTCGTCGTACTAACAATCTTGGCGGTTTTGAAGGTGGTATGACTAATGGGCAACCGATTGTTGTTCGTGGCGTCATGAAACCCATTCCTACTCTCTACAAACCACTCATGAGTGTGGATATCGAAACCCACGAACCCTACAAGGCAACCGTGGAAAGAAGTGATCCGACCGCCCTTCCAGCTGCAGGAGTGGTCATGGAAGCTGTTGTGGCTACGGTTCTGGCGCAAGAAATCCTTGAAAAATTCTCATCAGACAATCTAGAGGAACTAAAAGAAGCGGTAGCCCAACACAGAGACTATACAAAGAACTATTAAGGAGTTCCTATGGCAAAAACAATCTATATCGCAGGTCTTGGTTTGATTGGTGCCTCTATGGCACTCGGTATCAAACGCGATCATCCAGATTATGAAATTTTAGGTTATAATCGCAGTCAAGCTTCGAGAGATATTGCCTTGGAAGAAGGCATGATTGACCGTGCAACGGATGATTTTGCCAGTTTTGCTCCTTTGGCAGATATCATTATTCTCAGTTTGCCAATCAAACAAACTATTGCTTTCATTAAGGAGTTGGCTAACTTGGATTTGAAAGAAGGCGTCATTATTTCAGATGCTGGTTCGACCAAGTCAGCCATTGTGGATGCAGCGGAGCAGTATTTAGCTGGTAAGCCTGTTCGCTTTGTTGGGGCTCATCCCATGGCTGGTAGTCACAAGACAGGGGCTGCTTCTGCGGATGTTAATCTCTTTGAAAATGCCTATTATATCTTCACACCTTCGAGCTTGACTAGTTCAGATACAGTCGAGGAAATGAAGAATCTGCTTTCAGGTCTTCATGCTCGCTTTATCGAAATTGATGCCAAGGAGCATGATCGTGTCACTTCTCAGATTAGCCATTTTCCTCATATTCTGGCTTCTAGTCTCATGGAACAGACCGCGGTCTATGCTCAAGAACATGAGATGGCAAGGCGCTTTGCGGCAGGTGGTTTTCGAGATATGACTCGAATTGCGGAAAGCGAGCCAGGGATGTGGACCTCTATTCTCTTGTCCAATCGTGAAACTATTCTGGATCGAATTGAGGATTTCAAGGAGCGCTTAGACGAGGTTGGACAAGCCATCAGTAAGGGAGATGAAGAGCAAATCTGGAACTTTTTCAACCAGGCGCGTGAGCAACGTCAGGCCATGGAAATCCATAAGCGTGGCGGTGTGGATAGCTCTTATGACCTCTATGTTGATGTTCCCGATGAAGAAGATGTCATCTTACGGATTTTGGAACTACTACGTGGAACTTCTTTGGTTAACATCCACATCAACGAGGAAAACCGTGAGGATATTCACGGGATTCTACAAATCTCATTTAAAAATGCTCAAGATTTGGAACGAGCCGAGCACCTAATAACAGCAAACACCGACTACACAGTCGTTGTCAAATAAGGAGAAAATTATGCCTAAAATAGAGCCTAAATTCATATTTGGTGTTATCTTTATTTCTTTTATCTTACTTAGAGCTTACGTTGTTAAAAAAGATGTGAAAACTACTTCAGAAGCAAGTGTTGAGACAAAAAATGAACGATCCAACAAGGAAATAAGTTAAGAGAAAACCAATTCAAAGTATGTAGACGATAGAATTATTAATGGGTTTATCAATAGATATAATCAAAATGCTAATAGCCCATGAGAAAATATCAAAAAAGGAAATATAAAAATAAAATATTTCGCATTAAGCTACGGATATTACTTGGAGCTTTTACATGCAAATGATACTGATAAAATCAATGTAACAATAAATCAGACAAATGAAAATAGTGAATCTGGTGTTGCAGGAATGAAAGAAGTATTTCATGATATTGTTAATTCGATTGAATCATCCTTATCTGATGATGAGATAGATAACTATTTTGATAATCTTATGTCAAATGAAATAAAAACAGGTTCTAATTTAGGAACTTTGAAGATAGAGTATATACCAGATAAGGAATTAAGCAATGGACATTCAAGAGGTCATATAAAAGTGATTGCACAATAATAAAGACCACAGAGTGATTAGTAATTTTAAAAGAAATAAATAAGGAGAAAATTATGTCAAATATTTACGATAGTGCAAACGAACTCAGTCGCGGTCTACGCGAATTACCAGAATACAAGGCTGTCAAAGCAGCTAAAGATGCGATTTCAGCAGATGCTGAGGCAAGCAAAATCTTTACAGAGTACGTTGCCTTCCAAGAGGAAATTCAAAGACTAGCGCAGACAGGTCAAATGCCAGATGCATCCTTCCAAGCTAAGATGGAAGGCTTTGGTAAACAGATTCAAGGCAATAGCCTCTTGTCAGAATTCTTTACTAAGCAACAACAATTGGCCATTTACCTTTCTGACATTGAAAAAATTGTTTTCGAACCAGTTTCAGAATTGCTAAAATAAGAAAATAACTATCCTAAAGTCAGGAATTTTTAAGGAATTTCTGGCTTTTTATGATAAAATAAGTAAAAGTATTGCAAGTATGAGGTCCAGTATGAAACTAAAAACAAACATTAGTCACTTATATGGCAGTATCCGCGTTCCAGGTGACAAGTCTATCAGTCACCGTTCCATTATCTTTGGAAGTTTGGCTGAGGGTGAGACCAAGGTTTATGATATTTTAAGGGGCGAGGACGTGCTCTCAACTATTCAAGTTTTTCGTGACCTTGGTGTTGAGATTGAGGATAAAGATGGGGTTATTACCATTCAAGGTGTCGGTATGGACGGCCTAAAAGCTCCGCAAAATGCCCTTGATATGGGAAATTCTGGCACCTCTATTCGCCTGATTTCAGGTGTCCTTGCTGGTGCAGACTTTGAAGTAGAAATGTTTGGAGATGACAGTCTTTCCAAACGTCCTATGGACCGTGTGACGATTCCACTGAAAAAAATGGGCGTTAGTATTTCAGGGCAAACTGAGCGAGACCTGCCTCCCCTTCATTTAAAAGGGACGAAAAACCTAAAACCTATTCATTATGAATTGCCAATTGCCTCTGCCCAAGTCAAGTCAGCCTTGATCTTTGCAGCCTTGCAGGCTCAGGGTCAGTCAGTGATTATCGAAAAAGAATGCACCCGTAACCATACTGAAGATATGTTACAACAATTTGGTGGTCATTTAAGTGTGGACGGCAAGAAAATCACAGTCCAAGGACCGCAAAAATTGACAGGACAAAAGGTGGTTGTTCCAGGAGATATTTCCAGTGCAGCCTTTTGGTTGGTCGCAGGTTTGATTGTTCCAAACTCTCGTGTGGTGCTGCAGAATGTGGGGATCAACGAAACGCGCACCGGTATTATCGATGTCATTCGTGCCATGGGTGGAAAACTAGAAATAACTGAAATCGATCCAGTCGCTAAATCTGCTACCTTAACTGTTGAGTCTTCAGACCTGAAAGGAACAGAGATTGGTGGTGCCTTGATTCCACGTTTGATTGATGAATTGCCAGTTATCGCTCTGCTTGCGACTCAAGCCCAAGGTGTCACAGTTATCAAGGATGCTGAGGAACTTAAGGTTAAGGAAACAGATCGCATTCAGGTGGTAGCAGATGCTTTAAATAGCATGGGTGCGGATATCACACCTACAGCAGATGGAATGATTATCAAAGGAAAATCAGTCCTTCACGGTGCTAGAGTCAATACTGTTGGAGACCATCGTATCGGCATGATGACGGCTATCGCAGCCCTCTTGGTTGCTGATGGGGAAGTGGAGCTTGATCGTGCAGAAGCCATCAATACCAGTTATCCTAGCTTCTTTGATGATTTGGAGAGCTTGATTCATGGCTAAGGTATTACTAGGATTTATGGGTGCTGGTAAGTCAACAATCGCTAGAGGCTTGGACCCTAATTACCTTGATATGGATTCCTTGATTGAGAAGCGCTTAGGTATGTCCATTGTGAATTTTTTCACTGAAAAGGGAGAAGCGGCCTTTCGTCAGGTAGAATCAGAAGTCCTAGCTGATTTACTACAAACAAACCAAGTTGTGTCAACTGGTGGGGGAGTAGTCATTTCTCAGCGAAATCGTGACTTGCTCAAGACAAATTCTGATAATATCTACCTGAAAGCAGACTTTGAAACCCTCTACCAACGCATATCAGCTGATAAGGACAATCAGCGTCCGCTTTTTCTAAATAATAGCAAGGAAAAACTAGCAGCTATTTTCCAAGAAAGACAGGCTTGGTATGAGGAAGTAGCCAGTCGGGTTTTAGATGTGACCAAGTTAAGCCCAGAGGAAATTATAGAGGAACTAAGATGAAAATTGCTTATCTAGGTCCCAAGGGATCATTTTCACACCACGTTGTGCAGACAGCTTTTCCTCATGAGGAATTGCAGGCCTTTGCCAATATTACAGATGTCATCAAGGCCTATGAGCAAGGCTTGGTGGATTATTCTGTGGTGCCAGTTGAAAATTCTATCGAGGGTAGTGTTCATGAAACCTTGGACTACCTTTTTCATCAGGCTCGCATTCAAGCAGTTGCAGAAATCGTTCAGCCTATTCATCAGCAGTTGATGGTGGTTCCAGGTCATACTAAGATTGAAAAGATTTTTTCACATCCACATGCCTTGGCTCAAGGAAAGAAATTCATCGATGAACAGTATCCAGAGGCACAAATCGAGGTGACTGCTAGTACTGCCTATGCGGCCCGCTTTATTTCCGAACATCCAGACCAGCCTTATGCAGCCATTGCACCAAGAAGTTCTGCAGAAGAATATGGCTTGGAACTGATTGCTGAGGATATTCAGGAAATGGAAGCCAATTTCACACGTTTCTGGGTTTTGGGAGCTGAAAAGCCTAGTATTCCCTTGCAAGCACAAACTGAGAAAATGACTTTGGCCTTGACCTTACCTGACAACCTTCCAGGTGCACTTTATAAGGCCCTGTCGACCTTTGCTTGGCGAGGAATTGACCTGACAAAAATTGAAAGTCGTCCACTCAAGACAGCGTTGGGCGAATACTTTTTCATTATTGATGTGGACTATACTGATAAGGACTTGGTTCACTTTGCCCAAAAAGAATTAGAAGCTATTGGAATCCAGTATAAAATTCTGGGTGCCTATCCTATTTATCCAATATCAGACCATGGAAAGGAGAGAAGATGAGTAAAGAAAATCCCTTAAGCCATCATGAGCAGTTGCGTTATGACTATCTACTTAAGAATATTCACTACCTCAATGAGCGAGAGAAAAAAGAATTTGCTTATTTGCAAGACAAATTAAATAGGGCAAGTAGTGACGCTCCCTCAGAAAGTCAGGAATTGACAGAGGATTATAGAAAGACAAGTGCTAACACTTCAATTCCTTCTTACAATAGTCGTAGTCGTTCTGAGAGATACCAGAAAATCAATTCTCTTCCAAAGAAAAAAACTAAAAAGCGGAAGCTACGTTGGGGGCGCATTTTTGCAGGATTACTGGCTATCTTAGCTTGTCTAGCATTGGGTATGATTTTTATGTTCTTAAAAGGTTATACCAATGCTAATCCAGATAAAACTACCAATGCCCGAGCAGCTCAAGTAGAAGTCTTTAACGGTCAAGACACAAGAGATGGAGTTAATATTTTGATCATGGGTACAGATGGCCGAATCGGTCAAAATAGTGCTGAGACGCGGACGGACTCTATTATGGTATTAAATGTTGGCGGTTCGGATAAGAAAATTAAGCTGGTCAGCTTCATGCGTGACAATTTGGTTTATATAGACGGTTACAGTCAAGTCATTAACGGTAGAAAACAGACAGATAACAAGTTAAACGTAGCCTATGAGTTAGGAGAACAAGAGGGGCAAAAAGGGGCAGAAATGGTTCGTCAAGTCTTGAAAGATAATTTTGACTTGGACATTAAATACTATGCCTTGGTCGATTTTCAGGCCTTTGCTACAGCGATTGACACACTTTTCCCTGATGGGGTGACAATTGATGCTCAATTTTCAACATTGAATGGGCGTCCACTAACAGAAGCTACAGTCGGCGATGATTTACACGCTACTGAGACTGAGTCTCCAACCCAAACCATCAAAGTCGGAAAACAGCAGATGAATGGCTCGACCTTGCTCAATTATGCTCGTTTCCGTGATGATGATGAGGCGGATTACGGCCGTACCAAAAGACAGCAACAAGTACTGACAGCAGTTCTTCAGCAAATCAAAGGTCCAACCAAGCTTTTTACAGGCTCAGAGGCACTTGGCAAGGTATTCGCAATGACCTCAACGAATGTTCCTTATACCTTCCTGTTAACAAATGGCTTGTCTTTCCTAGACGGAGTTCAAAATGGTATTGAAAAATTGACGATTCCAGAACTGGGTGACTGGGTAGATGCCTATGATGTTTATGGAGGCTTGGGCTTGCTTGTCGATCAAAACAAATATCAGAATAAATTGTCTCAGATGGGCTTGAGATAAGATAAGACAGAAGAATCAAAGTTTGATAGCTATTTGGATAGCAGTCAGGCTTTGATTTTTTACAGTCTGCAATAGATTTTTACCCCCTATTTGTGGTATAATGAAACGATACGATAGAAAGAATAATGAATAATATGACTGATTTAAAAGCAATTCAGGCCCGTAGTCTGGAGATGGCTGAATATTTTGTTGCCTTTTGCAAGGAACATGATTTACTTTGTTATCTCTGTGGAGGAGGTGCTATTGGTACCCTTCGAAACAAGGGGTTTATTCCTTGGGATGACGACCTAGACTTTTTTATGCCTCGTAAAGATTATGAGAAATTAGCAGAATTATGGCCTCGTTATGCAGATGAACGTTATTTCTTGTCAAAGAGTAACAAGGATTTTGTAGACCGCAATCTTTTTATTACCATTCGTGACAAGGAAACTACCTGTATCAAACCTTACCAGAAGGATTTGAATTTACCACATGGTCTGGCCTTGGATGTGTTGCCTTTGGATTATTATCCGAAAAATCCAGCTGAGAGAAAGAAACAGGTTCGCTGGGCCTTGATTTATTCACTCTTTTGTGCCCAAACTATTCCAGAAAAGCATGGTGCACTTATGAAATGGGGAAGCCGTATTTTACTGGGTATGACTCCCAAATCTCTCCGTTATCGTATTTGGAAAAAAGCTGAGAAAGAAATGACCAAGTATAGTCTGGCTGAGAGCGATGGTATTACAGAATTATGCTCAGGTCCTGGCTACATGAGAAACAAGTACCCAATCGCATCTTTTGAAGACAACCTTTTCTTGCCATTTGAAGGGACAGAGTTGCCTATTCCAGTTGGCTATGATGCCTATCTCAGAACTGCTTTTGGGGATTATATGACGCCTCCGCCAGCAGACAAGCAGCTACCGCATCATGATGCTGTCATCGCTGATATGGATAAGTCTTATACAGAATACAAGGGAGAATATGGAGCATGATGGCTGAAAAAATTAGCGTTATCGTTCCAGTCTACAATGTAGAGGCCTACCTGGAGCGATGTGTGGAGTCGATTCTTCAACAGACTTATGCCCATTTTGAGTTAATCCTAATCAACGATGGTTCTACTGATTCCAGTGGACAGATCTGTGATCACTTAGCATCTCAGTATGAGAATATCAAGGTTTACCATATCGAAAATGCTGGTGTTTCAAATGCTAGAAATATGGGAATTCAGCTAGCGAGGGGTTCTTGGGTTACCTTTATTGATAGCGATGATTTCGTTACCCAGGATTACCTAGCTACTTTAGCCAGTGCAGTTGAAGGGGAGAATGTAGGCTTTGTTATTGCTCCTCTACAACATATCAAAAACGGCATTGTAACAGACCTATCTCCATATTCTGGAAAAACAGAACTCTGGTCAACAGAAGAAACCATGAAGGAACTACTGATGACTAGCAGAACCTCATTCTTTCCAGTCGCAAAACTATTTAAGAGAGACCTGCTGACAGATGAAAAATTTAATACAGACTACCATCTAGCTGAAGATGCCTTATTTCTAACGGAATTGTTATTAAAGACAAGATGTAGTAGTGTATTCATTGATAAACCAATTTATTATTATGATCATCGTGAGGGAAGTGCGACAACATCTGTTAATCGGCATGTATTTGACACGATAGAAGTTTATAAAAAAATAATCACTCAGGTTTCACAAGTCTTTCCTAATTTAAAATGCGAATTAATAAATAGAGAATGTTGGTCGTACATCACAGTTTACGATAAAATTATCTTTACTTCACGTGAAGAGTATCAAAAGGAGAAAGCCGAGCTGAGGACTTGGATTGTTCAGCATCGATACGAAATCTGGAAGGATGCTTATTTCACTAGATTTCGTAAGATAGCTGTCCTGTTACTTGTCTTTTCTCCATGGCTATATAAAAAAATTGTTGGATTAAAAAACTAATATTATGAGAAGGAGTTGAAAATGAATTTTTCAAAAATGGATGAATACTTTGAAAAATCAAAACTATGGATTGCATATCTATTTGTTTTCATTTCGATTTTAAGTATGAGTTCACTGGTTTATAAGATAGCAAATCCCCTCTACAAGGGATTATCAGCAATTGTAGTGCTTTATATTTGCTATACCTTATTGTTTAAGTGGAAAGAAATCACAGTAGATCGCAAATTTCTATCCTTATTTGGACTCTTAGCTGGAAGTCATCTGCTATCAGCTATTTTCAATCGCTCTGGACATCTGATTGGAAATGTGATTGAAATCCTCTTCATGGTAACCTATGTTTTATTATTTACCATGTTACAATCAGGGCAATTTAAAAAATTATTTGACTGGATTGCCTATACGGTTCAAATTGTCTCTTTTTCTTCAGCAATTTTTGCGTTTACATTATTAGTAAGTAAAGTACTTATTCTATTTAAAATTGGACAGCAATCTTATTACTATGGTGTTATGAATGGACGTCTGTGGGGGATTGTTAATCCAAATGCTAGTGCAATTTTTTCATATATTAGTATTGTTTTGGCTATGTATTTGATTCATAAAGGAAACAAATACTCTGTTTATCTAAAACTGAATAATGTGATTCAATTAGTTTACTTCGCAACCATGCAAAGTAGAGGAGCTTTATTGTCTTTAGTGTTAATGATTGGGTTTTATAGTTTCTTTATTAACAGGGGCAAGTTAGCTAAGCGATTTCTAATCTTTATAGTTTCTGCTTTACTTGTTTCTGCTGCTAATATCGGATTGAGTTATGTAACCTCTATTTACATAACCTCGGGGAAAGCGACTGTATTAGACTTAAATAAAGGACAATCTTATGCAGAAACGGATTCTTCAGTTATAAAAAAAACAGGAGAACTTCATCTAATAGAAACAACACCTAGTGGTAGAACTTATATTTGGAAAAATGCTATAAAAATGGGAAGTGAGAAACCAATTTTTGGTTATGGTGTAAGGAATGTTCCAGATTATTACACAAAATATTTCAGTAAATTTGAGATTCAAAATTCTCTTATTGGTGGAAATTTCCATAACATTTTTGTAACCATATTTGTTAGTTCTGGAATTTTAGGTTTAGTATCCTTTCTACTTCTACTAGGATATGTAATTAAGCGCTTTTTGACTTATTTGATTGTTTCCAAAAAGAACTCTGAAAAGTTGATTATGATTCTTTTCTTTGGCATCTTGTTCGGTCAATTATTTGAAAGTCAGATTATGTACTCAACTAACTTTATCAATATTATTTTTTGGTTGATTATTGGTTATGGATTAGTTGTTTGCAAACGTGATGAAGGTATTCGTTATCAGGAAGTAACTGATATTAGAGAGATTCAACAGATGGAACTAGGAATCATGGAATACATTCATGAAACTTGTCAGAAAATTGGTGTCAAATATTTCCTAGCTTATGGCAGTCTTATCGGTGTGGTTCGTCACAAAGGTTTTATTCCTTGGGATGATGATATGGATATCTGTATGTTGCGTGAAGACTATGAAAAGTTGCAAGATTATCTTATCGCTAACCCTGATGAACGTTACGAAGTGATGTCTTATAAAAATAATCTCAACTATGTCTATCCCTTCATGAAAGTGCAGGATAACCATACCTACTTGCTAGAAGAAGATGTTCGTATTGATTCAAATATGGGGATTTATGTGGATATTTTCCCTGTAGATGGTTACGAGGATGACTCGGTTTTTAAAGATAAAATGACGAGACTTATAAAAAAACGTCAATTAAGCTGTTATACATTTAAAGGGATTACTAATACTAAAAGCATATTAAATTCTTTAATTCGCTATATATCAGTCATTATCTTCTATTTCACAAATACGAACAAGTATATTAGAGGCATTGATGAGCTTGCTCAATCTAGAAAAGTAGATGATTACGAGCTAGTTGACTATCTTATTTATAAAGATATGAATAAACCAGTGTGGAGACGCGAATGGCTAGAACAAGTTACTACTGGAACATTTGAAGGTAAGGAATTTATGATTCCAAAAAATTATCATGAAATTCTGACCTCGGACTACGGAGACTACATGCAACTACCACCAGTTGAGCTAAGGTTCTCTCATCATGATTTTCAATTGTGGAAGATTATTAAGGTATCCCAATGATGTCATTGAAATGAAGAAGCCATTAACTCGATGTAAAAAGATTAGGAGTGAATAATAGATGTCAGAGAAAATTTTGACTCTTGAAGAAATTAAACAAATTGAATTAGATATTTTAAACTATTTGCATAAATTGTGTGAGGAACATGAAATCAAGTATTTTATTGATTTTGGAACCTTACTAGGAGCTGTACGCCATAAAGGTTTTATTCCTTGGGATGATGATACAGATATTTCCTTAGCGCGTGATGAATTTGAAAAGCTCTATGAGATATTAAAGACTGAAAAACATCCCTACTACAGATTAATTTCATATAGAGAAACAAAAGGCTACCCTTATACATATATGAGAGTTTATGATGTGAGGACAAGAAGAGATGCTAATCTTTTAGATAAGTCGGTTGTTCTAGGTACTTGTGTTGATATTTTCCCATACGATGGGGTTGTTACAGATGAACGTGATAGAAAAAAGATGAGGCTTTATAAACAATTTATTCGACTTTCGTCTCTGAATTTTAAAGGAGTCAAAATAGATAATGGAGGTGTCAAAAATTTACCACGTTATTTTGCATCTGCAATTTTCAGATTGACTTCTCCACAGAAATGGAATGAAAAATTGGAGAAGTTAGCTTTGCAATATGATGTTGAGCAGGCTACAGATCTTGCATGTACTACCTATGACTCTTACTATCCAAGTGGAATTAAGAAAGAGTGGCTATATGATACAATTGAAATGCCATATGAGAATATTCTTGTGAAGGTTCCTAGAAAATTCCATGAGATTTTGGTTTACGAGTTTGGTGAAGACTATATGACTCCTCCACCTATTGAAAATCAAAATCCAGGAACTGATAAAAATTACTGGATTGATTAATTTATGAGCAAGTTGCTTTGATTTGATAATTCGATAAAATAAATAACCTACCTATCTACTGGAATATTCCTTGTTTTAGATAGGTAGGTGATTTTTTTAATTTCTTTTAATCTTAGCAAGAGCAAGATTGAGTGCATAGTGGAATGTTTTATCTTTTGTGATAAAAAGTGTCAAGAGATAGTAGATTCCACAAGTTGCAACAGTCGAGAGAACCATGAGTATCATATTGATGTTGACTGTATAAGAGTTGATTTGGAAAAGGAATTTAAATGTGAAATAGATTGGAATAAATCCAAGGGATACAATAGTATAGCGTGTTAAGGTAATAAAGATTTCTTTTAAATCAAGTAGCTGATGTTTTTTGATAAAGTAAATTTCTAGAAGAACAACTACAGTTTCTGCAATAATAGTAGTAGCAATGTAGTACTCTGGTGCAAAAATATTATTGAAATACAAGAGACTGTTGAGTAGGATATTGGCACCGCCACCAATAAAGTAAAAGGCTGTTAAACGATTTTCATGGTCGTTGATGAAGATAATTTGTTTACCAAGGATTAACTCAATGGCCCAAATGATAGTCCGAAAGGCGAAGATGCTAGTCACAATACCAGCTTCAAGGTATTTTTCAGAAGAGTAGATGACAGTTGCGTAGTTCCCTAATACCATAATACCAATACTGGTTGGAATGATGAGGAAGTAAAAGAGGGCAGCGCCTTGATTTAGAAGATTTTTATAAGACTCGTAGTCTTTTTTACCGAGATAGTAGCCTAGACGTGGAATACTGACGTTGATAGCTCCACTCAGGACACTGGCAATCAACATGACGATGCTAGAAGCAATGGTATAATAAGAAATGTAGTTTTCATCAGGTCCCTTGGTAATAAACATTCTATCAAGTAAGGTGTAGAGCATGTTGGCGTTCGCTAGTAGAAGCATAGTCAAGAGCGGTTTAGATGCTTTGATTAATTCCATGAGACCAATTTTAACAAAGGAAACTTCTCGCTTAATCCAGAGAAAACTGAGTAGATAGTTGAGGATTGTTGTTGCACTCATAATGATTGCATAAGGTACGATATCGTCTGGAGTTTTTACAAAGGTAAAGATTGCAACCAACATGGCTATCCGTATAATTAATGTCTTATATAATATAAAGGCGTAATTTTCATATGCTTCATTCATCCACTCAATATAGAGGAATTGGAAGAGTGCTTGTACTCCGAGTATATAGTATAGTTCTTTTAAATTTTCAATACTGGTATCCATGTAAATAAAGAAGAAGTAGATACCAGTTGTAAGGACAGATGTAATCACTGAGATATAGAATAACTTGGAGAAGACATAGTTAATTTTCTCCTTATCATCCTTAACCTTACTGATAGCTCGAATCCCATAGTTGTAAATTCCAAAGGCAGCTAAAGGAATGACAAAGCTAGCCCAAGTATTGGCGGTATTGAAATAACCGTAATTGGATTTGCTGAGAATCCGAGTCAGATAAGGATTGGTTATCAGCGGAAAAACGATATTGAGAACATTGACTAGTAAGCTAGCCAGTGCATTAACTTTTATATTTTTCATTGTACTTTCTTTCTTGTATTGTAAAATGGTCTCTAGTATTATATCACATTCTCGCTCCATTCTTTTGATAAAATCGTAAAAATCTAGTATAATAGATAGAACTGAAAGTATGAGGTTACTAGCAATGAAAATGAAACAAATCAGTGATACAACTTTAAAAATCACGATGTCTTTAGAAGATTTGATGGATCGAGGAATGGAGATTGCTGACTTTCTTGTTCCTCAAGAAAAAACAGAAGAGTTCTTTTATGCCATTTTGGATGAGTTAGAGATGCCTGAGAGCTTTTTGGATACAGGCATGTTGAGTTTCCGTGTGACTCCAAAACCTGATAAGGTAGATGTCTTTGTGACCAAGTCAAAGATTGACCAAAATCTAGAATTTGAAGATTTATCAGATTTGCCAGACATGGAAGAATTGGCTCAAATGTCGCCAGACGAATTTATCAAAACCTTAGAAAAAAGTATCGCGGACAAAACTAAGGATGATATCGAAGCCATTCAATCTCTAGAGCAAGTCGAAGCTAAGGAAGAAGAGAAGGAGCAGGCTGAACAAGAAGCTGAAAGCAAGAAAGAGCCTTACATCTACTACATCCTTTCTTTTGCTAAGTTGTCTGACTTGGTGGCTTTTGCCAAGACAGTGACTTTTGAGATGGAAACTTCTGAACTCTATAAGATGAATGAGCGCTATTATTTGACCATTTTAGTAGATATTGAAAATCATCCAAGTCCATATCCAGCGTGGCTTTTGGCCCGTATGCGCGAGTTTGCAGATGATAGTGATATCAGTCGCTCAGTCTTGCAAGAGTATGGTCAAGTCTTGATGAATCACGATGCTGTGCTCAATCTACAAAAGATTGGATAATCCTTTCTGGAAAGCTTTTTCTAGATTTTATGGAGAGCGAATCGTCTGATTCGTTTTTTCTTTTTATACTGAAATAGTGATTTACTATAATAGGAATTTTCACAAAATTCTGTTATAATGGCTATATTAGAAAATTTCGAGGAGACAAACATGACAGTTAAAATTGCTTTATTAGGATTTGGTACCGTTGCAAGTGGTGTGCCTTTCCTCCTAAAGGAAAATGGAGAAAAAATCAATCAATCAGCACATTCAGATATCGAAGTTGCTAAGGTATTGGTCAAGGATGAAGATGAAAAGAATCGCTTGCTTGCAGCAGGGAATGACTTTAACTTTGTAACCAATGTGGATGACATTTTGTCAGATCAAGACATTACGATCGTAGTGGAATTGATGGGGCGTATCGAACCAGCTAAAACCTTTATCACTCGTGCCTTGGAAGCTGGGAAACACGTTGTGACTGCTAACAAGGACCTTTTGGCTGTCCATGGTGCAGAATTGTTAGAAATCGCTAAAGAGCATAATGTAGCACTTTACTACGAAGCAGCAGTAGCTGGTGGGATTCCAATTCTTCGCACTCTAGCAAATTCATTAGCTTCTGATAAAATTACGCGCGTGCTTGGAGTAGTCAACGGAACTTCCAATTTCATGATGACCAAGATGGTGGAAGAAGGATGGTCTTACGACGATGCTCTTGCGGAAGCACAACGTCTAGGATTTGCAGAAAGCGATCCGACAAATGATGTGGATGGGATTGATGCAGCCTACAAGATGGTTATTTTGAGCCAATTTGCTTTTGGTATGAAGGTTGCATTTGACGATGTAGCCCACAAGGGAATCCGCAACATCACACCAGAAGACGTAGCCGTAGCCCAAGAACTTGGCTATGTAGTGAAATTGGTTGGCTCTATCGAGGAAACTCCTTCAGGAATTGCTGCAGAAGTGACTCCAACCTTCCTACCTAAAGCGCACCCACTTGCTAGTGTGAATGGCGTAATGAACGCTGTCTTTGTAGAATCTATCGGTATTGGTGAGTCTATGTATTACGGACCAGGGGCTGGTCAAAAACCAACTGCAACGAGTGTGGTAGCAGATATTGTCCGTATCGTTCGTCGCTTGAATGATGGAACAATTGGAAAAGACTTCAACGAATACAGCCGTGACTTGGTTTTAGCTAATCCAGAAGATGTCAAAGCAAATTACTACTTCTCAATCTTGGCTCCAGATTCAAAAGGTCAGGTTTTGAAACTAGCTGAAATCTTTAATGCTCAAGATATTTCCTTCAAGCAAATCCTCCAAGATGGCAAAGAAGATGACAAGGCGCGTGTAGTGATTATTACACATAAGATTAATAAAGCGCAACTTGAAAATGTTTCAGCTGAATTGAAGAAGGTTTCAGAATTCGACCTCTTAAATACCTTCAAGGTGTTAGGAGAATAAGATGAAGATTATTGTACCTGCAACCAGTGCCAATATTGGGCCAGGTTTTGATTCGGTCGGTGTAGCTGTAACCAAGTATCTTCAAATTGAGGTCTGCGAAGAACGAGATGAGTGGCTGATTGAACACCAGATTGGCAAATGGATTCCACATGACGAGCGTAATCTCTTGCTCAAAATTGCCTTGCAAATTGTACCAGACTTACAACCAAGACGTTTGAAAATGACCAGTGATGTTCCCTTGGCGCGTGGTTTGGGTTCTTCTAGCTCTGTTATTGTTGCTGGGATTGAACTAGCTAATCAATTGGGCAAGCTCAACTTGTCTGATCATGAAAAATTGCAGTTAGCGACTAAGATTGAAGGACATCCTGACAATGTGGCTCCAGCCATTTATGGTAATCTCGTTATTGCAAGCTCCGTTGATGGGCAAGTCTCTGCTATCGTAGCAGACTTCCCAGAGTGTGATTTCCTAGCCTACATTCCAAACTATGAATTGCGTACTCGAGACAGCCGTGGTGTCTTGCCTAAAAAATTGTCTTACAAGGAAGCTGTTGCAGCTAGTTCTATTGCCAATGTGGCGGTTGCAGCCTTGTTGGCAGGAGATATGGTGACAGCTGGGCAAGCAATCGAGGGAGACCTCTTCCATGAACGCTATCGTCAGGACTTGGTGAGAGAATTTGCGACGATTAAGCAAGTAACCAAAGAAAATGGTGCCTATGCAACCTATCTCTCTGGTGCTGGGCCGACAGTTATGGTTTTGGCTTCTCATGACAAGATGCCAACGATTAAGACAGAATTGGAAAAGCAACCTTTCAAAGGCAAACTGCATGACTTGAAGGTTGATACCCAAGGTGTCCGTGTAGAAGCAAAATAAAGAATAGAAGATAGGATGGGGAAACTCTCGACCAAAGGGCTTCCTATCCTTTTTTTGAAAAGAATTCGAGTTAAAAACTTGATAAAGGAGAAATAAAGATGGCAGAAATTTATCTAGCAGGTGGTTGTTTTTGGGGCCTAGAGGAGTATTTTTCACGCATTTCTGGAGTGCTAGCAACCAGTGTTGGCTACGCTAATGGACAAGTCGAAACGACAAATTACCAGCTCCTCAAGGAAACAGACCATGCAGAAACGGTTCAAGTGATTTACGATGAGAAGGCAGTCTCACTCAGAGAGATTTTACTCTATTATTTCCGTGTCATCGATCCCTTGTCCATTAACCAGCAGGGAAATGACCGTGGTCGCCAATATCGAACTGGGATTTATTACCAAGATGATGCAGACTTGCCAGCTATCTACACTGTGGTGCAGGAGCAGGAACGCATGCTTGGGCGAAAGATTGCAGTAGAGGTGGAGAAACTTCGCCACTACATTCTGGCTGAAGATTACCACCAAGACTATCTTAAGAGGAATCCTTCAGGTTACTGTCATATCGATGTGACCGATGCTGATAAGCCATTGATTGATGCCTCTAACTATGAAAAGCCTAGTCAAGAAGTGTTGAAGGAAAGCTTAACTGAAGAGTCCTATCGTGTCACCCAAGAAGCTGCTACAGAGGCTCCATTTACCAATGCCTATGACCAAACCTTTGAAGAAGGGATTTATGTAGATATTACGACGGGTGAGCCACTCTTTTTTGCCAAGGATAAGTTTGCCTCAGGTTGTGGTTGGCCAAGTTTCAGCCGTCCGATTTCCAAAGAGTTGATTCATTATTACAAGGATCTCAGCCATGGAATGGAGCGAATCGAAGTTCGTTCTCGGTCAGGCAATGCTCACTTGGGTCATGTTTTCACAGATGGACCTCGTGAGTTAGGTGGCCTCCGTTACTGTATCAATTCGGCTTCCTTGCGCTTTGTGGCCAAGGATGAGATGGACGAAGCAGGGTATGGCTATCTATTGCCTTACTTAAACAAATAAAATTGAGAGGGTGGGTGCTTCCCACTTTCTTCATTTTAGAAAATAGAAGGGATTTATGAAACACTTACTATCTTACTTTAAACACTACATCAAGGAAGCAATTTTAGCACCCTTGTTCAAGTTATTAGAAGCTGTGTTTGAACTCTTGGTTCCTATGGTGATTGCAGGGATTGTTGACCAATCCTTGCCCCAGAGAGATCAAGGGCATCTCTGGATGCAGATTGGTCTGCTCCTTATCTTTGCAGTCATTGGCGTTTTAGTAGCCTTGGTAGCTCAGTTTTATTCAGCCAAGGCTGCGGTTGGGTTTGCCAAAGAACTGACAAACGACCTTTATCGTCATATTCTTTCCTTGCCCAAGGACAGCAGAGACCGTCTGACCACTTCTAGCTTGGTGACTCGCTTGACTTCGGACACCTATCAGATTCAGACTGGGATCAATCAATTTCTGCGCCTCTTTTTGCGAGCACCCATTATCGTTTTTGGAGCCATTTTTATGGCCTATCGCATCTCAGCTGAGCTGACTTTCTGGTTCTTAGTCATGGTTGTTATTTTGACAATTGTTATTGTAGGGCTCTCTCGACTGGTCAATCCTCTCTACAGTAGTCTCAGAAAGAAAACGGACCAACTGGTTCAGGAAACGCGCCAGCAATTACAAGGCATGCGAGTTATTCGTGCTTTTGGTCAAGAAAAACGAGAGTTACAGATTTTTCAAACCCTTAACCAAGTCTATGCCCGATTACAAGAAAAGACAGGTTTCTGGTCCAGTTTATTAACACCTTTGACCTATCTGATTGTCAATGGAACTCTTCTCATCATCATCTGGCAGGGCTATATTTCAATTCAAGGAGGTTTACTCAGTCAAGGTGCCCTGATTGCCCTTATCAACTATCTCTTACAGATTTTGGTGGAATTGGTCAAATTAGCCATGCTGATCAATTCTCTTAACCAGTCCTATATCTCAGCCAAGAGAATCGAGGAAGTCTTTGCTGAAGCTCCAGAGGATATCTACTCAGAGTTAGAACAAAAGCAAGCTACCAGCAATCAGGTTTTACAAGTTCAAGAATTGACCTTTACCTATCCTGATGCGGCCCAGCCTTCTCTGAGAGACATTTCCTTTGATATGAAGCGAGGGCAAATCCTTGGTATTATTGGGGGAACAGGTTCTGGTAAATCAAGCTTGGTGCAAGTCTTACTTGGACTTTACCCAGCAGACAAGGGGAGCATTGACCTTTATCGAAATGGACGTAGTCCTCTTAATCTTGAGCAGTGGCGGTCTTGGATTTCCTATGTGCCCCAAAAGGTCGAACTCTTTAAAGGAACTATTCGTTCCAACTTGACTTTGGGTTTAAATCAAGTAGTGACTGATCAAGAACTCTGGCAGGCCTTGGAGATTGCGCAAGCTAAGGATTTTGTCAGTGAAAAGGAAGGACTCTTGGATGCCACTGTTGAGGCAGGAGGTCGAAATTTCTCAGGCGGACAAAAACAAAGGCTGTCTATCGCACGTGCAGTCTTGCGCCAAGCTCCGTTCCTTATCCTAGATGACGCGACCTCGGCCCTCGACACCATCACCGAGTCCAAGCTCTTAAAAGCTATTCGAGAAAATCTACCAAATACGAACTTAATCTTGATTTCTCAACGGACTTCGACACTCCAGATGGCAGACCAGATTCTCCTCTTGGAAAAAGGTGAGCTCCTAGCTATCGGCAAGCACGAGGACTTGATGAAATCCAGTCAAGTCTATCGCGAAATCAATGCATCCCAACATGGGAAGGAGGACTAGTATGAGACGACAAACTGCAAACCAGACGCTCAAACGTTTGGCAAAAGATTTAGCAAGCCATCCCTTCCTCCTTTTCCTAGCCTTTCTAGGAACTATTGCCCAGGTTGGCTTATCAATTTATCTTCCCATCTTGATTGGGCAGGTCATCGACCAAGTCCTAGTGACTGACTCTTCACCAGTTTTTTGGCAGATTTTTCTCCAAATGATCTTGGTGGTCATAGGAAATACCCTTGTGCAGTGGGTAAATCCTCTCATCTATAATCGCCTAATCTTTTCTTATACCAGAGACTTGCGAGAGCGAATCATCCATAAGCTCCATCGGTTACCGATTGCCTTTGTGGATCGGCAAGGCAGTGGGGAGATGATCAGTCGTGTAACCACGGACATTGAACAGTTAGCAGCTGGTTTGACCATGATTTTTAACCAATTCTTTATTGGTATCTTGATGATTTTGATTAGTATTCTAGCCATGCTTCAAATTCACCTCCTCATGACTCTTTTGGTCTTGCTGTTGACGCCACTGTCTATGGTAATCTCACGCTTTATTGCCAAACGCTCCTATCATCTCTTCCAAAAGCAAACAGAGACAAGGGGGATTCAGACACAATTAATTGAAGAATCGTTGAGCCAGCAGACCATTATCCAGTCCTTTAATGCTCAGGCAGAATTTATCCAAAGGCTGCGTGAGGCTAATGCCAACTACGCAGGCTATTCTCAGTCAGCCATCTTTTATTCATCAACGGTCAATCCTTCGACTCGCTTTGTCAATGCACTCATTTATGCGCTTCTAGCTGGAGTAGGAGCTTATCGTATCATGATGGGGTCCACCTTGACCATTGGGCGCTTAGTGACCTTTTTGAACTATGTTCAACAGTACACCAAGCCTTTTAACGATATTTCTTCAGTGCTAGCTGAGTTGCAAAGTGCTCTCGCTTGCGCAGAGCGTGTTTATGCTGTCTTAGGGAGTCCTGAGGTGGCTGAAACAGGCAAGGAAGTCTTGACTAGTAACCAAGTTAAGGGAGCTATTTCCTTTAAACATGTCTCTTTTGGCTACCATCCTGAAAAGATTTTGATTAAGGATTTATCTATTGATATTCCAGCTGGTAGCAAGGTAGCTATTGTTGGTCCGACAGGTGCCGGAAAATCAACTCTTATCAATCTCCTCATGCGTTTTTATCCCATTAACTCGGGAGATATCTTGCTGGATGGGAAATCCATTTATGACTATACCCGGGCATCATTGAGACAACAGTTTGGTATGGTGCTCCAAGAAACCTGGCTCAAGCAAGGAACCATCCATGACAATATTGCCTTTTGTAATCCTGATGCTAGTCGGGAGCAAGTGATTGCTGCTGCCAAAGCAGCCAATGCAGACTTTTTCATCCAACAGTTGCCGCAGGGTTACGATACCAAGTTGGAAAATGCAGGAGAATCTCTCTCTGTCGGTCAAGCCCAGCTCTTGACCATTGCCCGAGTCTTTCTGGCTATTCCAAAGATTCTCATCTTAGACGAGGCGACTTCCTCCATCGATACACGGACAGAAGTGCTAGTTCAGGATGCATTTGCTAAACTCATGAAGGGGCGCACAAGCTTTATCATTGCTCACCGCTTGTCAACCATTCAGGATGCGGATATGATTCTAGTCTTAGTGGATGGCGATATTGTGGAGCATGGCAATCATCAGGACCTCATGGCTAGAAAAGGCAAGTATTACCAAATGCAGCAAGCTGCCGCTTTTAGCTCTGAATAAGCCTTTCTATTTTAAAATCTTATGAACGAAAAAAGTTGCCTTCGGGTGACTTTTTTGTTACAATAGCTAGAAAAATTATTCACTGTAAATTGTCTTATAGAAAAGGAGCCTAGAATGAAAGTCTTTCAGCATGTAAATATCGTGACTTGTGACCAAGATTTCCATGTTTATTTGGCTGGAATCTTAGCAGTTAAGGATTCTCAAATCGTCTATGTTGGTCAAGAGAAGTCAGAGATTTTAGAGCAAGCTGAGCAGATTATAGACTATCAGGGAGCCTGGATTATGCCTGGTTTGGTTAATTGCCACACACACTCTGCTATGACAGGATTGAGAGGAGTCCGAGATGATAGTAATCTTCATGAATGGCTCAATGACTATATCTGGCCAGCAGAAGCTGAGTTTACTCCCGACATGACTACTAAGGCGGTTAAAGAAGCTCTGACAGAGATGCTCCAGTCAGGAACAACAACCTTTAATGATATGTATAATCCCAATGGTGTGGATATTGAACGGATTTATCAGGCAGTGAAAGATTCCAAGATGCGTTGTTATTTCTCACCTACCCTCTTTTCTTCGGAGACAGAGACAACTGATGAAACTATAAGCAGAACTCGATTCATCATAGAGAAAATCTTAGAATATAAAAATCCAAATTTCAAGGTGATGGTAGCTCCACATTCTCCCTACAGTTGTAGTATAGACTTGCTGGCAGAAAGCTTAGATATGGCAAAAGAGTTGAATATTCCTCTCCATATCCACGTGGCGGAGACCAAGGAGGAGTCAGGAATTATCCTGAAACGATACGGCAAACGTCCCCTCGCTTTTCTAGAAGAACTGGGTTACTTAGATCATCCTTCTGTCTTTGCTCATGGGGTAGAATTAAACGAGCGAGAAATTGAACGTTTGGCAACTTCTCAAGTGGCTATCGCCCATAATCCTATCAGTAACCTTAAACTGGCCTCAGGAATCGCTCCAATCATCCAACTCCAAAAAGCAGGAGTGGCAGTAGGAATTGCGACAGATTCGGTTGCTTCCAATAACAATCTAGATATGTTTGAGGAAGGACGGACTGCAGCTCTCCTTCAGAAAATGAATAGCGGAGATGCCAGCCAATTTCCTATCGAAACAGCTCTCAAGGCACTGACAATCGAAGGGGCTAAGGTCCTTGGAATGGAAAATCAGATAGGAAGTCTAGAAGTCGGCAAGCAAGCAGATTTTCTCGTTATTCAACCACAAGGGAAAATCCATCTTCAACCCCAAGAAAATATGCTCTCTCACCTAGTCTATGCTGTCAAGTCCAGTGATGTAGATGATGTCTATATTGCCGGAGAACCAGTAGTTAAGCAAGGTCAAGTTCTGACAGTAGAACTTTAAAAGAAAAATCACGAAAAAATTTTAAAAAAAGTTTGCAAAAATCTTGCATTCTTTTTTTGACTATGCTATACTTATATACGGTTTGAAAAAACTGCCTAAGACAGTAGGGGAGCTCGACTCATAAATATCCTACCGAGGACAAAACGTATCATGTAAAAAGAAGCGTATTGTACTTTCGTGTCTAGGTTTGGGCGCGTTTTTCTTTTGGAAAAATTCCCCAAGCAAAATAATAACGGAGGTGAACACACTAATGAGTGAAGCAATTATTGCTAAAAAAGCGGAACTAGTTGACGTAGTAGCTGAAAAAATGAAAGCTGCTGCATCTATCGTCGTTGTAGACGCTCGTGGTTTGACAGTTGAGCAAGATACAGTTCTTCGTCGTGAGCTTCGTGGAAGCGAAGTTGAGTATAAAGTGATTAAAAACTCAATCTTGCGTCGTGCAGCTGAAAAAGCTGGTCTTGAAGATCTTGCATCTGTATTTGTTGGACCATCTGCAGTAGCATTTTCTAACGAAGATGTTATCGCACCAGCGAAAATCTTGAACGACTTTTCTAAAAACGCTGAAGCACTTGAAATCAAAGGTGGTGCAATCGAAGGCGCTGTCGCATCTAAAGAAGAGATTCTTGCTCTTGCAACTCTTCCAAACCGCGAAGGACTTCTTTCTATGCTCCTTTCTGTACTTCAAGCGCCAGTGCGCAACGTTGCTCTTGCAGTCAAAGCGGTTGCAGACAACAAAGAAGACGCAGCTTAATCTTAAGCTACGCAGCGTAGCCTAGCTACGAAAATATATTATAAATTTAAAACATATTTGGAGGAAATAACAATGGCATTGAACATTGAAAACATTATTGCTGAAATTAAAGAAGCTTCAATCCTTGAATTGAACGACCTTGTAAAAGCTATCGAAGAAGAATTTGGTGTAACTGCAGCTGCTCCTGTAGCTGTTGCTGCAGCTGGTGCTGCTGACGCTGGTGCTGCTAAAGATTCATTCGACGTTGAATTGACATCTGCAGGTGACAAAAAAGTTGGCGTTATCAAAGTTGTACGTGAAATCACAGGTCTTGGTCTTAAAGAAGCTAAAGAACTTGTTGACGGTGCACCAGCACTTGTTAAAGAAGGCGTTGCAACTGCAGAAGCTGAAGAAATCAAAGCTAAATTGGAAGAAGCTGGAGCTTCAGTTACTCTTAAATAATAGAGTACCGCAATTATATTGCGGAACCCTTGTTTAATGAGGTTTAAGACAATATAAAGGCGATAATAATTGGGAGAATAATTGTGTTCCCCACCGAAACCCCACTAGGAATTATCTTGGTGGGGTTTTTATATTGCTCTTTGTTAGAAATTTGTGTAGCTCTTGTTAAAAACGCACCAAAAATGGTGCATTTCTTTTTTCTAAATGTTATAATTGTGTTATCAAATGAAAGGAGTTTCCCATGATTGGAAAAAACATAAAATCCTTACGTAAAACACATGACTTAACACAACCTGAATTTGCCCGAATTATAGGAATTTCTCGAAATAGTTTGAGTCGTTATGAAAATGGCACTAGTTCAGTCTCTACGGAACTAATAGATATCATCTGCCAGAAGTTTAATGTATCTTATGTCGATATTGTAGGAGAAGATAAAATGCTCAATCCTGTTGAAGATTATGAATTGACTTTAAAAATTGAAATTGTGAAAGAAAGAGGTGCTAATCTATTATCTCGACTCTATCGTTATCAAGATAGTCAGCGAATTAGCGTTGATGATGAATCTAATCCTTGGATTTTAATGAGTGATGATCTATCTGACTTGATTCATACGAATATCTATTTAGTAGAAACTTTTGATGAAATAGAGAGATATATCGGTTATTTGGATGGAATTGAACGTATGTTAGAGATATCTGAAAAACGGATGGTAGCCTAATGGAAATCCAAGATTATACCGATAGTGAATTCAAACATGCTTTGGCACGGAATCTTCGTTCTCTGACAAGAGGAAAAAAGTTCAGTAAGCAACCTATAGCGATTTTGCTTGGAGGGCAAAGTGGTGCTGGCAAGACTACAATTCATCGTATTAAACAGAAAGAATTTCAAGGAAATATTGTTATCATAGATGGCGATAGTTTTCGTTCTCAGCATCCACACTATTTAGAACTGCAGAAAGAATATGGCAAAGATAGTGTTGAATACACCAAGGATTTTGCGGGAAAAATGGTGGAGTCTTTAGTAAGAGAATTGAGTCATTTGGGATACAATCTTTTGATTGAGGGAACTTTACGTACTATTGATGTTCCAAAGAAAACAGCACAACTATTGAAAAATAAGGGATATGAAGTACAATTAGACTTAATTGCGACAAAGCCTAAGCTGTCCTATCTGAGCACCCTTATCCGATACGAAGAACTATACGCTATCAATCCAAATCAAGCACGCGCAACTCCAAAAGAACATCATGATTTCATTGTTAATCATCTAGTTGATAACACACGAAAATTGGAAGAACTAGCTATCTTTGAAAGAATTCAAATTTACCAGCGAGATAGAAGTTGTGTATATGAATCAAAAGAAAATACAACTTCAGCAGCAACTGTTCTTCATGATTTACTATTTGGAGAATGGAATCAAGTGGAGAAAGAGATGCTTAAATCTGGAGAAGAAAGGTTGAAAGATTTAACTAATCGAAATGGTTGTTAGAACACAAATTTTAAAATATAGTCTACTTATAAATTTTGTTAGTTGTTCAAGGTGGGCGAACATTTTTTAGAACCAAAAAACGCATAGTATCAGGTGTCGAAAAACTTGAAATTATGCGTTTTCTTGTAGGAAGATTTACTCCATTTTCTTCAGGAATTGAGATTTTGCCCAGCCTCAAAAGTTCTAATCGATTTCAATAAATCAGAAAAAGAAGACTGACAAAATATGACTGCTTTAAGACGAAATAAGAAGAAAAATTGTGATCAAAATTAATATAGATTAAAGTAGATTCTGGAATGGTCTATTTTATATATATTGGAGAAGTTTGAAGTGTATTTTCCTGACAGATACAATAGTATACAAGATTAGTGAGAAGATGCTAAATTTTCTTAATTTTCTCAATTATTATTGAAAAGTATAAAATAGTATGCTATAATCACATTAGGAGGGGAAAATAATGAAGAAAATTTTTTTATAAAAAATTGGGTATTTCAATTATTGCGAGTACTTTATTGGCTAGCCAGTTGTCGACAGTATCTGCTTTGACTGTTATTTCTAGTACAGGTGTAGAATATGAGGTAAGTGAAACATTACAAGAGAGTCCAGGAAATAATAATTTTTCACTTCCCAATGTTTCACCGACTTATGGTCAATATTATACAAATCAGTCAGAAGTCATTATTGGTAAAAATGATTTAGTTAAGGTAAAAAATACTTTACAATATCCTTATTCTACATCAGCTTATGTAAAAGCAACATTCAAATTTAAAAATGCCGATTCAGTAGAAATAGGTACAGGTAGAGGAAGTGCTTCCTTTATCAAAGACAATGTTTTGATTACAGCAGCTCATGTCGTTTATGACCGTGAATCCAAAACAGAAGCGACTGAAGTAGAGATTATGCCTGCGGCTACTCCAGATAGTAATCCATTTGGTGAAATAAAAGTCAAAGAAGTTCGTTATTTAAAAGAATTTCGAAATACTGCTCCAAATGAGCTTACTACCTATGACTTAGCAGTTTTAATTTTGGAAGAACCGATTGGTGCTCAATTGGGGACGTTAGGACTTCCAAATAATTTAGAAAATACTAAAAATCTAGATGTAACAGTTACGGGATATTCTGCTGTTAATAAGGATATTAAGCAGATGTATACTGATACAAAAACGATACTTCAAGATACAAATGATTTTTTATTCTATCAAGTAGATACTTTGCGTGGTGCAAGCGGTTCAGCAGTATATGATTCTACCAATAGGGTTGTCGGAGTTCATACCAATGGGAGTGAGGCAGAACAAATGAATTATGCTGTCAAGTTAAATGAGAAGGCTCTATCTTTCATCTACTCTGTTATTCGAGGGCATTCTATTGATGGTTGGAAATTGATTGGTGGTACTTGGTACTATTATAAGAACAATACGAAACAAACAGGTTGGCAAAAGATAAATGACACTTGGTATTATCTAGATGTTTCAGGTAAAATGCTTACAGATTGGCAAAAAGTAAACGAAAAATGGTATTACCTTGAATCCTCTGGTTCAATGGCAACAGGTTGGAAATATGTACGAGGCAGATGGTATTACTTAGATAATAAAAATGGAGACATGAAAACCGGTTGGATAAAAGTGGGAGGAAATTGGTATTATCTCAATTCCTCTGGAGCAATGGTTACAGGTAGCCAAACTATCGATGGTAAAGTTTATAATTTCGCCTCATCTGGTGAGTGGATTTAATATTGGAGAGTATATAGATGAAAATTTTGAAAAAAATGATGCAAGTTGGACTAACAACATTTTTCTTTGGTCTGCTAGCTACAAATGTAGTATTTGCAGATGATTCTGAAGGATGGCAGTTTGTCCAAGAAAACGGTAGAACCTATTACAAAAAGGGGGACCTCAAAGAAACGGACTGGCGAGTGATTGATGGGAAGACCTATTATTTTGATTATAATGGCGAAATGGTTGTTGGTTGGCAGTACATTCCAATGCCAGTTAAAGGATATACAATTGGTCCTTACCCTAATGGTATCAGATTAGAAGGTTCCCCAATGCCAGAATGGTACTACTTTGACGAAAATGGAGTGCTACAAGAGTTTGTTGGTTGGCAAGAATTAGAGCTAAAATATTCCTTAACCGTTGGGAAAAAACATGGTGAAGGCTGGGAAGGTCCCGAAGTTCTTAAATTAGCATACTACTACTTTGATCAAGATCATTATTTAAAGACAGGTTGGCTTTATGATCAATCTAACTGGTATTACCTAGCAAAAACAGGAAATTCTGGGAATAAGAATCTTGGTGGTGAAAGACGTGTAGGTTGGATAAATGATGGTTCAGCTTGGTACTATCTAGATTCAGAAACTGGTATCATGCAAACTGGTTGGAAGCAAATTGGCAATAAGTGGTACTACCTCCGTTCATCAGGTGCAATGGCAATTGGTTGGTATCAAGATGGTTCAACTTGGTATTATCTAGATGCTCAAAATGGTGATATGAAGACAGGTTGGGCTTATGTTGGTAACAGTTGGTACTACCTTCGTTCATCAGGTGCAATGTCTACCGGTTGGGTCAAAGATAATGGTAAGTGGCACTATCTCGCATCATCTGGTAATATGCTTCGCAATACACGCACACCAGATGGCTATTATGTAGATAGCAGTGGCGCTTGGAAATAAATTTTAAACAGAGAAAATCTACTGAGAAGGTCAATGTCATTAAGTTAAGAAATTCAAATACAATTCTGTATTTGGGTTTCTTTTTTATGTGATAAACTTATAGTTAAGGAGGGATTTCCCATGATAAAACAAATAAAAGCCCACTTGAATAATAGTATTCAGAGTATCATTGGTCAAAAAGTTGAGTTCGTCAAACAAGATGAACAGGCCTTTACTCGTAAAAGAAGTTTATCACTAGAAACTATGATTCGTACCATTCTGGGAATGGGAGGAAAATCCTTGTCAAAAGAATTACTAGTTGCCAAATTGACAGTTTCAAATTCAGCCTTTGTTCAAAGACGCTATCAGATAAAACCTGAAGCGTTCTATGCCCTATTTAAAGAATTTACAGCACCTATTCCACTTAATACTGATTTTCCAATATTCGCTGCAGATGGGAGTGATATCTGTATTCCTCGAAATCCCATGGATACAGAAACCTCTATCCAAACCCAAACGGATGTTAAATCCTATAATCTCATGCACATAAATGCCCTATACGACTTGACGACTGGAGTGTATCGAGATGTTTCTATTCAAGACAAACATACGCAACATGAGCGCTTAGCTCTGATTCAGATGATGGAGTCTTCTCCCTTTCGATAAAGCTCTTGTTATCATGGATAGAGGCTATAAAAGTTACAATCTTATGGCTCATTTTCAAGAAAAAGGATGGCTTTATATCATCCGCATTCGAGATGGAAAACAATCCATGCGTTCCTCCTTCAACTTGCCAAATACGGAGTGTTTTGATCAAACATTTTCTCTAACATTATCACGAAAGCAAACCAATCAGCTCAAAAAACTTTATCGTGATTTTCCTAATGACTATCATTTTATTCCACACAATTCTACTTTTGATTTTCTTCCAGAAACAAGTCAAAAACAGGATCCTGTAGTACTCTATGAGCTTCCTTTTCGTATGGTGCGTTTAGAAGTGGAAGAAGGAAAATACGAAACTTTAGTGACAAATACAGACTATTCAGTCCAAGAATTAAAAAATCTCTACGCCAGCAGATGGGGCATAGAGACTAGTTTTCGTGACCTGAAATACAGTGTTGGCTTGGTCAATTTTCATGCCAAAAAGAAGGAAGGGATTCTCCAAGAAATCTTTGCTCGCTTTACAAATTTTAACTTTTGTCGTTGGGTAATCTCGCAAGTTGCCATCGACAGTAGTCGTAAAAAACAAAGATATAAAGTGTGTTTCTCAGATGCGGCTTATGCCTGCTGTTTGTTTTTTAACTGTTCCCTTTCTTCTCTCCAGTTGAAAAACTACCTCAAGAAACAGTTATCTATTATTCGACCGAATCGAAAATATCCAAGAAAGATAAAAGCCCAATCGGTAGTTGATTTCATCTATAGAGTAACATAAATCTCAAAAAATAGGGTGAAAAAACCTTTATTTGTCATGCAAAAAAATAGAAGATACGATAGAGAATCACTTTGATGATCTCAATCCTATCTCCTATTTAAAGAGTTAGATCACTAACTTAATGACATTGACTGAGAAGGTAGGTTTTCTTTTTTAGTCAGTGAATAATATAGAATAAAGTAGATCAGAAATTTAGCAGGGTTATTCTCTTTTACTAACAATCTGCTGACAAAGATTAAACTTATTGTGAACCTTACTAGTAAGTGAAATGATAGGCAAAGAGTCTTAAAAATAAGAAAAAGGCATAGTATCAGATGTTGAAAATAACTTGATACTATGCCTTTTATTGTGGGAAGATTTACTCCATTTTCTTCAGGAATTGAAATTTTGCCCATCTCTTTTTATTATATTTAAGGATATTTGAAAGATGTATTTTAGAAAAACAATTATAGAGTTCTTAATACGGAATATAGTATAAATACTGATTCAAAGTGGAGTTTTGTATGCTTTTTACTTTTGTTGCGTATAAAATCTATTAACTAAAGTCTAACTACAAACATTAATTTAAGATGAAGTAAATTGTAACCTTCAGAAATGTCTCTTACTCGATTTCAGAATGAATCACTGATATAGGATTAAAAGAACTAAGTATTTCTTTTTGTTTTGAATGAGATACGTGAGTATAGATTTGTGTGACTGATATAGAACTGTGTCCAAGAATTTGTTGAATATATCGAATATCTACATCATTATCTAGAAGCATTGTTGCAAAGCTATGTCTAAACATATGTGGTGTAATAGTTTTAGATAAGCTATTTTGTTCAACGATTTTCTTTAAAATTAAACGTACACTTTGCTCTGACAATGGTTTAAGAGAATGTTGCCCTGGAAACAAGAAATCATTTGATTCATTTCTTGTTTTATTTATATATGTTTCTAATAAATTGAATGTTTTTTGAT